>NZ_CP059557.1:4800000-6000000 GCF_022828475.1 Saccharopolyspora gloriosae
CACGAGCGCCTCGTGCAGTTCCGGGACCAGCAGGTGCGGCAGCACGCTGGTGAACCAGGAACCCGGCCCGAGCAGCACCACGTCGGCGTCGAGCACGGCTTGCACCGCCTGGGGGCAGCCGCGCGGAGTGCCCGGCTCACCGTTGGTCGCGGCGAGGCGGACCTGCTTGACGCGGCCGGGGGTGCTCGCGATGGCCACTTGGCCGCGGATGGTGCGCACCGCATCCGGATTCGCGTCGAGGCCGACGACCTCCGCTTCCATGTCGAGCGGTTCGGTGGACATCGGCAGCACCCGGCCACGGGCACCGACGAGTCGGCACGCCTCGTCGAGCACTTCGACGGGGTCGCCGACCACGTCGAGCAGTCCGGCGAGCAGCAGGTTGCCGACGGCGTGCCCGGCGAGTGCCCCGTTGCCGCCGAAGCGGTGCTGGAACACCTGCGCCCAACGCCGGCCGTTGTCGTCCGGCGCGGCCAGTGCGGCCAGCGCTTTGCGCAGGTCACCGGGCGGCAGCATGCCGAGTTCCCGGCGCAGCCGCCCGGAAGAACCGCCGTCGTCGGCGACGGTGACCACCGCGGTGACGTCGGACGTGAGCCGGGTGAGCGCGGCGAGCGTGGCCTGCAGACCGTGTCCGCCGCCGAGCGCGACCGCGCGCAGCGGGCGCTCGGCGGGCGGGTCGTGCGGTGGTGCGGCCGCGCTCACTCGCGCCCCAGGTCCCGGTGGACGGTCTTGACCATCATCCCTTCGTCGTCGGCGAGCCTGCGGGCCATCTCCTCGACGAGCGCGACGCTGCGGTGCTTGCCGCCAGTGCAGCCGAGCGCCAGCGTCAGGTACCGCTTGCCCTCCCGGTGGTAGCCGGCACCGACGAGCCGCAGCAGTCCCTGGTAGCTCTCCAAGAACTCCTCGGCGCCTTCCTGCCCGAGCACGTAGTTGCAGACCTCCTCGTCGAGGCCGTTGAACTCGCGCAGCTCCGGGATCCAGAACGGGTTCGGCAGGAAGCGGCAGTCCATCACCAGGTCGGCGTCCATCGGCAGGCCGTACTTGTAGCCGAAGGACAGCACGGTGACCCGGGTGCGGGTCTCGGCTTCGGTGCCGAACGCGTCCTCGATCTTGGTGCGCAACTGGTGCACGGACAGCCCGGTTGTGTCCACCACGAGGTCCGCTTCCGAACGCAGCCGCGAGAGCAGGGCGCGCTCGTTGGCGATGCCGTCGGCCAGCCGCCCCTCGCCCTGCAACGGATGGCCGCGGCGCACCTGCTCGAAACGGCGGATCAGCACCTCGTCGGTGGCCTCCAGGAACAACACCTTCGGCTTGTAGCCGCGGGCGTCCAGATCCTTGATCACCGATCCGAGATCTTCCGTGAACGCGCGGCTGCGCACGTCCATCACGACCGCGACGCGGGTGATCGCGCCGCTGGAGCGCGCCCCCAGTTCCACCATCGTCGCGATCAGTTCCGGGGGCAGGTTGTCCACGACGAACCAGCCCAGGTCCTCCAGGCATTTGGCGGCGGTGCTGCGCCCGGCGCCGGAAAGGCCGCTGACGACGGCGACCTCGATGCCCGATTTCTCCTCGCTCACTGATTCTCCCCTTCAGTGCTGGTGTCTCCCCTGCCTGCCCCGGCCTCAGTGGCCAGGGCCGCGCACACGGTCTCGGCGGTCCGCCGGCCGAAGCCGGGTACCGCCATGATGTCCTCGATTTCGGCTTGCTTCAGCTTCCGCACCGAACCGAAGTGCTTCAGCAGAGCGGTTTTCCGGGCCTCCCCAAGTCCGGGTACCGAATCGAGCACGGACCGGCTGAGCCGCTTGGAGCGCTTCTGCCGGTGGTAGTTGATGGCGAACCGGTGCGCCTCGTCGCGCACTCGTTGCAGCAGGTACAGCGCCTCACTGGTGCGCGCCAGGATCACCGGGTCGGGTTCGGCGGGCAGCCACACCTCTTCGAGGCGCTTGGCCAGGCCGATCACGGCGACGTCGGTGATGCCGAGTTCGGTGAGCGCGTCCGCCGCCGCGTTCGCCTGCGGTGCGCCGCCGTCGATGACCAGGAGGTTCGGCGGGTAGGCGAACTTGCGCGGCTTGCCCGTTTCCGGGTCGATGCCGGGTGCGGTGCCGCCGTCGGCGGGTTCACCGGCCGCTGCGGGTTCGGCCTGATCCGCTCCGGTGCCGTGCGAGGCGGCCACGTTGGGAGCGTCCACTTCGGACTCGGTCGCGTCCGGGCCGGTTTCCTTGAGGTAGCGGGCGAATCGGCGCCGCACCACTTCGTCGATGGAACCGACGTCGCCGCCTTCGGCGCCTTCGCGCACCGAGAACCGCCGGTACTCGGACTTGCGCGCCACGCCGTCCTCGAACACGACCAGCGAAGCCACCACGTCGCTGCCCTGCACGTGGCTCACGTCCACGCATTCGATCCGCAGCGGCGCGGTGTCCAGCGCCAACGCCTCCTGCAGTTCCTGCAGCGCAGCGGAGCGCGCGGTGAGGTCGCCCGCGCGGCGCAGCTTGTACTGGGTGAAGGCCTCTTTCGCGTTGCGCTCCACCGTTTCCATCAGGGTCCGCTTGTCGCCGCGCTGCGGCACCCGCAGGTCGACCCGGCTCCCGCGCAGCTCGCCCAGCCACTGCCCCAGCGCAGGGGCGTCCTCCGGCAGTTCGGGGACCAGCACTTCGCGCGGCACCGGGGTGCCGCCCGCGTCGGCCTGATCGGCGAGCGCGGCCTGCTCGCCGTAGAACTGGCTGAGGAACCGCCCGGTGAGCTCGCCGAGTCCGGTCTCCGCTTCCAGGTCGATGACCCAGCCGCGCTGCCCGCGCACCCGGCCGCCGCGGATGTGGAAGACCTGCACGGCGGCGGCGAGTTCGTCCTGCGCGAAGGCGATCACGTCGGCGTCGGTGCCGTCGCCGAGCACCACGGCCTGCTTCTCCATGGCGCGGCGCAGCGCTTCCAGGTCGTCGCGCAGCCGGGCGGCGCGTTCGAATTCGAGTTCCGCGGAGGCCTGCTTCATCTCGCGGTCCAGCTTGCGCATCAGCGTGTCGGTGCGGCCGCTGAGGAAGTCGCAGAAGTCGTCCACGATCGCCCGGTGCTCGTCGGCGTCGACGCGGCCCACGCACGGCGCGGCGCACTTGCCGATGTAGCCGAGCAGGCAGGGACGCCCGATCTGGCCGTGGCGCTTGAAAACACCGCTGGAACAGGTGCGGGCGGGGAACACGCGCAGCAGCATGTCGAGCGTTTCGCGGATCGCCCACGCGTGCGCGTACGGGCCGAAGTAGCGGACCCCCTTGCGACGCGGGCCGCGGTAGACGTGCAGTCGCGGGTACTCCTCGTGCAAGGTCACGGCGAGCACCGGGTAGGACTTGTCGTCCCGGTAGCGCACGTTGAACCGGGGGTCGTACTCCTTGATCCAGGAGTACTCCAGTTGCAGCGCCTCCACCTCGGTACCGACCACGGTCCACCGCACACCGGTGGCGGTGGTGACCATCCGGCGGGTCCTCGGGTGCAGCCCGGAGAGGTCGGCGAAGTAGTTCGCGAGTCGGCTGCGCAGGCTCTTCGCCTTGCCGACGTAGATGATCCGTCCCTCGGCATCGTGGAAGCGGTACACGCCGGGCGCGTCCGGAATGGTTCCGGGTGCGGGGCGGTACGTCGACGGGTCGGCCACGGCTCCACCCTACGTGCGCGACCGACACTCCCCGTCACGGCATCGCGGCCTGCGCGGGGACCTTCGCCCCTTGGTCATCGGCACCTGGTGCGTTGTCCTATGTGTCCGGCTCCGGGGCCGTGCGCAGCGTGACGCGAGCCTGTTCGGGTGCGCCCGGCGGGTGGCGGCCGCCGTTGCCGGGCTGCGGCGGAAGGTGCACGGACGGTCACCCTCGGCCCGTGCTCGCGGACGTGATCGGAGGAGATGATCCGGATGGCTCAGGCCCGGCACGGAGGTGCGCACGCCGTGCGCCGGGAGGACGGGCTCGCGCTGTTCGCCGGGATCATGTTGGTGATCATCGGCGTGTTCCACCTGGCGGTGGCGGTGGCGACGCTGTTCCAGGAGTCGTTCGCGGTGGTGCTCAACAGCTACGTGTTCAGCTACGACGTGACCGTGTGGGGCTGGGTGCACCTGGCGCTGGGCGCGGTGGCGGCGGTGGCCGGTGCGGCGCTGCTGACCGGCCTGCCCGGCATCCCCGTCCCCGCCGTGATCGTCGTGGGGCTCAGCGCGCTCGCCGCGTTCCTGTTCATCCCGTACCAGCCACTGTGGTCACTGCTGATCATCGCCGTGGATGTGACGGTGGTCTGGGCGCTCGCCGTGCACAACCGCCCGGGGGAGGCTGACGACTCCCCGGAGCGCGCACGACGTGAATCCGATCGGCGCGAGAACGGCCGAGCGTGCAGCGGTCATTCGGCGAGCGTCTCCGCCATCGACTCGGCCGAGCGAGCGGTGCTCTCGCCGAAGCGGCGGGGCGGATCTCGTGGTTCCGGCCGGGATGGTCGACGAGCGCCTTCGGCTCGGGGACGCGCTCGAACATCTCCCCCCGATCCCGCCCGCACCCCTGGCTCCACCGCACGGCCTCGCGCGCGAGCCGCGTCGTTCGAGCAGTCCTGAGGAGACGCCGGCCCCGGCGGCGGGGCCGGCGTTCGGCATCAGAGCGGGTGGGGCAGGCGGTCGTGCACCGGGAGCAGGCCGAAGGGTTTCGACGGGAGGGTCTGGTACCAGTAGGCGACCGAGGAGATGTCGTCGCTGCGCTTGTTCGCGTGACCGTGCTCGATGCTGACCCGGATCGAGGAGTCGAAGGTGATCGGGTCCTCCACGTGGAACCGGTAGTAGGACACCTGCCCGCTCCAGTTCCGCCCGCCCGGCAACGTGAGCCCGTGGTACGGCGCGTGGTACGGCTGGCTGGGACACCAGGCGGTGTTGAAGTAGTCCTCCGTCCCGGTGCCGTGCAGCCGCGGCGGCCACGGCTCGCCGTCGATGAAGATCATGTCGTCGCCCTCGCCGTACCAGTTCCAGTCGGTCGTGGAGCGCAGGTTGTGCACGTTGAGCACCGAGCCGACGTAGTGCCCGCGCCCCTCGGCCTCCAGGATCGTGTAGTTGCCGGTCCCGTCGAGGTTGATGCCGCCGAACAGGAACTCGTCGTTGGTCTGATCGCCCTGTTCCACGCCGTCGGTCGGGTCTTCGCGACGCCACTGGGCGTGGAAGTAGCCGAGTTCCGGGTCGGCCTGCTGATACTGCTCGTAGTCGATGTAGTAGTAGAAGATCACCGGTTTGAGGCTCATCTCGCTGATCAACTCGAATCGGGCGCCTTCGGCGAACGGCATCGCGAACCAGCAGTTGAACCCCTTGCCGTCCTGCGGGCTCATCTGCAGCGGCGCGGACGTGAAGTTCTCGGTGAGCCCGTGGCCGATGCCGAAGAAATCCCCCAGCGGCACCAGCACGCTCGGATGCGCCGCGTCGTCCCAGGTCACCTTGAGAACGAGTCTGCGCAGGTAGTCGCCCTCCACCTCGGGCCGGTGCGGCCCGTCCTCCACGGCGACGGTGCACCAGATGTGGGTCACCGCCCCCGGCCCGGTGAGGCGCGCGAGTTCGCGGCTCTCCCCCGGCTGCAGCCGGATGTTGTCGGTGTTCCCGCCGGTCTGGTCCCAGCTCGACACCCGTCCCCGCCTGGACTGCCGGAGCCTCGGCAGATCCCGCAGGCTGCTCCCGAACGTCCCGTACCCGGACATGCGCCCCTCCCCGATCATCGCGCTGTTGACGCCGCTGACTTCAGTCAGTGAGATCCCGTCTCGGAGAGTCAACGATCTACGACCCGTTCGTGTCGAGATCATTCATCCGATCGGCATTTCCCAAGATCACCGTTTTCGGCCGGTTCAGAGCTGCCCGTGGTGCTCGACCACCCCCGCACCGGCGACGTCGTCCCCGGCGGTGTTGATGCGCTGCGGCACGATCAGCTTCCCCGGCGGGTCGGCCCCGCCACCGGCGCCGGGGCGAGTCGCCCGCCGACCACGTCGGTCATCGGCTCCACCCGCCGAGCCGACGCGTCCCGGACCTGGCCTGCGGCGCTGCGCGGACGTCGCGAGGTCGAGCGGTCCTCCGGGCGCCGCGTCGGCTTCGTCCTCGGCGGCCGGGCCGTGCTCCGGATGCCGCTGCGTGGCGTGGATCGCGCGGGTGTGTTCGTAGCGCGGCGGCACCAGCCCGCCGAACTCCCGGTGCGATTCGGCGCCGATCCTGCGGTGCACGGCTTCGAGCACGTCCCGGGTGCTCTTGGAACGGGGTTCGTCGAAGTCGACGCGCGCCGTCGGCACGGCCTCGTCGTAGCGCCGCTCCACGCGCTCGATGACGGTGGTCTCGCCGACTCCGCCCCCGTCGTGCCGGACCACGATCGGCATCGGCCGGTCGCGCATCGAGTGGTCGATCAGTTCAGCGGTGGTCTCGCGGCCGACGAGACCCGCGTTGTCGCCCAGAACCACCATCCGCCACCTCCGCGATCCGACGTCGAATCACGGACGGTAGCGGCACCACCGTCCCGCCAGCCCCCGAAATCGGGGACACGCCATCCGATCAGCCGTTCGGCGGGCGGTAGTGCTCGATGCGGCGCAGGACGCCCCGGATGCGGGCGGCGTGCACCGGGGAGAGCGCGTAGCCGGGGTAGCTGGCGAACCAGCTGGCGCTGCCCATGCTCACCGCGTCGGCGCCGGCCCAGAAGTACTCGCGGCAGTCGTCGAAGCTGCGGATGCCGCCGGTGGCGATGATCGGCAGCTTCGAACCGGAGTCGCGCAGTTCCTTCACCACGCGCAGCCCGATCGGCTTGATCGCGCGGCCGGAGAGCCCGCCGAAACCGTTCTTCAGCAGCGGCTGCCCGGTGTTCGGGTCCAGCCGCAGGCCCTTCACGGTGTTGATCGCGGTCAGCGCGGAGACGCCGTGCTTGGCGGCGAGCTTGGCGTGGCCGATGTAGTCGTAGTCCGAGGAGAGCTTCAGGATCACCGGGTGGTTGCTGCGCGGCACCGCCTGCGCCAGCACCTGCTCGATGATGGCGTTGAAGTCGAAGTTCACGTTGTGGCAGGACACGTTGAACTCGACGGCGGCGATGTCCCCGGCGGGCACCGCCTTGTTGACCTTGTCGACTAGCGTGACGAACTCCTCGGGGGAGAACCCGCCCACCGAGATGATCGTGTTCTGGCCACGGGTGCGCGGGTAGTAGTCCCGCAGGTAGGCGTCGATGCCGACGTTGCACCAGCCGAACGCGTTCAACCAGCCGCCGTCGACCTGCCGCAACGCCTGGCCGTAGCGCTTGAGCAGCGCGGGGACCTCGTGCAGCGGCCACACGTCCTGCGTGGTGAAGTGCCCCTCGCGCGGCTCGACGGTGACGGTGCGGGTGGTGATCGCGCCGAAGCGGTCCAGCGGCACGAACTTCGAAATGGGGCTCATGCCGTAGGGCACCAGGCTCGAGTTCGCGACGCCGTAGCCCAGCAGGCTGGACGAGGTGACCAGCCGGTTGCGCAGGTGGATGTCACCGAGCCGGACGGCGGGCGCACGGGGTTCGTCCCGCACCAGCCGAAGGTTTCGCTCCTGGGCCACGCTCACGGTCTCCTCCTCCATCGCCACCCGGCCGCACCGCCTCGTCCCGACCGGCGATCCCGGCGGGCCGAGATTCCCGGGCGGCCGGTCTCGGCGCGCGTGCCGGGATCTCCGGCGCTCGGTGCCGTCGCCATTGTCCCTCACCCGTTCGTCCCCTTCACAGGCACGGTGCCGTGGTGATCAATTGAACTCGAACAGACGGGCGACTCGGTCCGGCCGCGCGAGCACCCCGTGTTCCCGGCTCGGTCGTGGCTCCGTGTGGGATGTGCGGTGCGGCGGGAATTTCCGTCCCAACGGCAAACGAACGCCACCAGGCGGACACGGGAGGACAACGGGTGCCCGAGACGACGACACCGGTCGAGCCGGACGCGGCCGCGCGGCGCGCGCGGTGGGCGGTGACCGCGTACTTCGTGGTGAGCGGCTTCGCGCTGGCGTCCTGGACGGCGCGGATCCCCACCATCAAGCGGGACTTGGGCCTCGACGACTCCGGGGTGACGCTGGCGCTGTTCGCGGTCGCCCTCGGATCGGTGCTGGCCATGCAGGTCTGCGGGCACCTCACCGACCGGTTCGGCAGTGCCCGCGTGATGCCGCCCGCCGGAGTGCTGGTCGCCCTGTCCGGAGTGACGCCGGGTCTCGCGGGCGGGATCGTGACGCTGGTCGCGGGCCTGCTGGTGTTCGGCGCCGCGCACGGCACGATCGATGTGGCGATGAACTCGCACGCGGTGCGCGTCGAGCAGCGCTACCGGCGTCCGATCATGAGCACCTTCCACGCGACGTTCAGCCTCGGCGGGCTGCTCGGCGCCGGCTCCGGCGCGCTGGCCGCGCAGCTCGGCCTCAGCCCGGCCGTGCACTTCTTGTTGACCGGGGCGGCCATGGTGGCGTTGTCGCTGGTGGCGCGGCCTGCGCTGCTGCCGCCGGAGCCCGCGCCACCGGCCGAGGCGGGAGCACGCGTCCGCGGGATTCCGGCGGCGATCGTGTTCCTCGGGGTGCTCGGATTCTTCTGCTCTGTCGGTGAGGGATCGATGGCCGACTGGTCCTCGGTGTACCTGCACGACGAACTGGGATCCGGTCCCGCGTTCGCGGCGTTGGGCTATGCCGTGTTCTCCGCCACGATGGGGCTGTTCCGGTTCCTCGGCGACGGGCTGGTGCGGCGGTTCGGCCCGGTGCCGCTGGTCCGGGTGTGCGGGCTGATCGCGGGCACCGGGCTCGGCGTGGCGCTGCTGCTGCACCATCCGGTGGCGGCGCTGGCGGGTTTCGCGCTGTTCGGCGTGGGGCTCTCGTGCATCGTGCCGCAGATCTTCAGCGCCGCCGGGCACCGCGACCCCGCTCGCAGCGGCCGGGACTTGGCGCAGGTCAGCACGTTGTCCTACGGCGGGCTGCTCGCCGGCCCGGTGTTCATCGGCCTGCTCGCGCAGGGGTTCGGCCTGTCGGTCGGGCTCGCGGTTCCGGCGGTGCTGGCGCTGCTGGTGGCGGTCGCGGCGAACGCGGTGCGGCCGCGAACGTCCACGTCCGGACGGGCGTGATCACGCACTCGGGGTAACGGCGTAGCCTCCGGGACGCTTGATCGGATGACCGCGACCGACGGGATCACGATTGATCGACCCTGCCGCGGGTAATCCGATGGGCGGGCGTAGTGCTGAGCACGCTGGAATTCGGCGCGCTAATCGGAAGGAGACGCTGTGGGCATCCTCAGCTGGATCATTTTCGGCCTGATCGCGGGCGCGATCGCGAAGTTCGTCCTGCCCGGCAGGGACCCGGGCGGGATCATCGTGACGATCCTCATCGGCATCGTCGGCGGCCTGCTCGGCGGCTGGCTGAGCAGCCAGTTCGGCGGCCAGGGCGTCACCGGGTTCAGCGTGATGAGCTTCGTGTGGGCAGTGATCGGTTCCCTCATTCTGCTGATCGCCTACCGCCTGGTCTTCAACAAGTCACGGTCCTGATCAGGACCTGACACGACGGTGCCCGGAAGCTCTCGGCTTCCGGGCACCGCTCGTTATCAGGCTTGGAGGGTCACTCCGCGGCGGAACCGTCCTCGTCGCGCTTGGCGTCGACCGCACGCCGCAGGTCCCGCAGGTCGCGCATGGCCTGCACGGCGTGCGCACCGTCGGTGGACTGGACGGCCATGACCGAGGCGTACTCGTCGTGGGCCAGCTCCAGCCGCGCCCACGCCGCGCCGTCGGGGAAGCTGATCGCGTACACCTCGTCCCACGAGTAGTGGTGGGTGTTGATGATGTTGCGCACTTCGATCCCGTCCAGGTCGGCGTGCAGCCGCGGCCGGGCCAGCAGCAGGGCGCCGCAAGCCAGCAGCACGCCGAGACCCGCCATCGCGACCTGATCGGAGATCCGGAAGTACACGCCCGTCGGGGTGTTGCGCAGCAGCACCGCGACCACGGTGAACACCACCACCAGCACGATCGCCACCGGGATCACCACCCGGCGAATCTTCACCGGCCGCACCGTCACGGTCCGGGCCGCGTCCTCGGGCCGTTGATCCACCGTCGCCACGCTTCCTGCCGATGTGTCCGTCTCGTCCGCCGGTTCCGCACCGGCCGCTTCGCTGCGCGCCTCACCTGACTGCATGTGTCCAGTTTGCCCGCCCCCGTCGACGAGCCCACGACAGCCCTCGAAACTCAGCGGGCCTGCGCCGAATCGGGACGACCTTCTGCCCCACAGCTCGGGCCGCGGCCGGAAGTCAGCGGGAGCGCAGGTCGCGGAGCACCAGGGCGGTCTCCAGGGCCGCCGCGGTCGCCTCGAAGCCCTTGTCCTCCACCGACTCGGGGAATCCGGCTCGGTCCCTGGCCTGCTGATCGGTGTCGCAGGTGAGCAGGCCGTTGCCGACGGCCGTCGCCTCGTCCAGCGCCACCCTGGTCAGGCCGCTGGTGACCGAGTCGCAGACGTACTCGAAGTGCGGGGTCCCGCCGCGGATCACCACGCCCAGCGCCACCACGGCGTCGTGCCCCCGGGCCAACTCCTGGCACACCACGGGAAGTTCGATCGATCCCGGTACCCGCACCACCGTCGGCTCGCTGATCCCGGCCGCCTCTGCGGCGGCCAGCGCGCGTTCGAGCATCCGGTCGGTGAGGTTCTCGTGCCAGCGGATGCCCGCGATGGCCAGCTTCAGCCCTTCCGCACGCGGCACCTCGACGCGCGGCCTGCCCTCGCCGCTCATGCCGTGACCCCGGCGTTGCCGAAGCCCGACTCGTCGCCGTCGCCGGTGATGGACGAATCCTCGCCGTCGTCGAGGTGGTTCAACTCGTGCCCCATCCGATCCCGCTTGGTGCGCAGGTAGCGCAGGTTCTCCGGGTTCGGGCGGATCGGCAGCGACTCCCGGCCCACGACCTTGAGCCCGTAGCCTTCCAGCCCGATCCGCTTCTCCGGGTTGTTCGTCAGCAGCCGCATCGACTTCACGCCCAGGTCGCACAGGATCTGCGCGCCCTGGCCGTAGTCGCGGCTGTCGACCGGCATGCCCAGCGCGACGTTGGCGTCCACGGTGTCGGCGCCGTCGTCCTGCAGCTGGTAGGCCTGCAGCTTGTGGATCAGGCCGATGCCGCGCCCCTCGTGCCCGCGCATGTAGAGCACGATGCCGCGGCCCTCTTCGGCGACCTTCTCCATCGCGGCCGACAGCTGCGGCCCGCAGTCGCAGCGCAGCGAGCCGAGCACGTCACCGGTGAGGCACTCCGAGTGCACTCGCACCAGCACGTCCTCGCCGTCGCCGATCTCGCCGTAGACCAGCGCCAGGTGCTCTATGCCGTCGAGCGTGCTGTCGTAGCCGAAGGTGCGGAAAGTGCCGTGCGCGGTGGGGATGCGGGCCTCGGCGACGCGCTCCACCTGCTTCTCGAACCGCCTGCGGTAGGCGATGAG
This sequence comes from Saccharopolyspora gloriosae, assembly GCF_022828475.1. Lineage (GTDB taxonomy): Bacteria > Actinomycetota > Actinomycetes > Mycobacteriales > Pseudonocardiaceae > Saccharopolyspora_C > Saccharopolyspora_C gloriosae_A. The sequence continues at coordinate 4,811,399 of NZ_CP059557.1, forward strand.
GTCGGCGATCGTGATCAGCCGCAGGTCGTGCTCGTCGGCGAAGACCTCCAGCTCGTCGCGCCGCGCCATGTCGCCCTCGGACTTCTGGCTGACGATCTCGCACAGCGCGCCCACCGGCCGCAACCCGGCCAGCCGGGACAGGTCCACGCTGGCCTCGGTGTGGCCGGGCCTGCGCAGCACGCCGCCGTCGCGGGCGCGCAGCGGCACCACGTGGCCCGGCCGGTGCAGGTCGCGGGACTGCGACTCGGTGGCGGCCAGCACCTGCAGGGTGCGCGCGCGATCACTGGCGGAGATCCCGGTGCTGACGCCTTCGGCGGCGTCCACCGCGACGGTGTAGGCGGTGCCTTTGCGGTCCTGGTTGGAGTGGTACATCGGCGGTAGGTCCAGCCGGTCGCAGTCCTCGCCGGTCATGCCGACGCACAGGTAACCGGAGGTGTAGCGCACCATGAACGCCACGAGTTCCGGCGTCGCCTTCTCGGCGGCGAAGATCAGATCGCCTTCGTTCTCGCGATCCTCGTCATCGACCACGATCACCGGGCGGCCCGCCGCTATGTCGGCCAGGGCACGCTCGATGTCGTCGAACCTGTTGCTCACCGTGTCCGTGCTCTCTCACTCTGGGGCTGCGGCGTCGCTCGCAACGCCCGCCCTCGGTTCGGCCTGCCGGGGCGATTCCGCGCCCGGCACCGTCATTGTCCTCTCGCGTCCCCGATCCTGGTGCTCCGCTCGGAGGAGATCGTCGTGGGTCACGCCCCGGATCGCCCGACGCGGAACTGATCCAGCTGCGCGGCGGCGAGTCGTTCCAGGTGCTTGGCCAGCACGTCCACCTCGATGTTGACCTCTTCACCCGGTTGGCGCACCCCCAAAGTGGTGAGTTCCCGAGTGGTGGGAATCAGCGCGACGCTGAACTCGGTGGATCCCGCGTCCACCACGGTCAGCGAGATTCCGTCGACCGTGATCGAGCCCTTCTCCACCAGGTAGTGCGACAGCTCCGCTGGCAGCTCGAAGCGGGTGAGGTCGTCGCCGGAGTCGCGCAGCACCGCGGTGCCGTCCACGTGCCCCTGCACGATGTGCCCGCCGAGCCGGTCACCGAGCGCCATCGCGCGCTCCAGGTTCACCCGATCTCCGGCGCCGATGTTCTTGATCGCGGAGCGGCGCACCGTCTCCTGCACGACGTCCACGGTGAACCGGCCGCCGCCGGACTCCACCACGGTGAGGCACACGCCGTTGACCGAGATCGAGTCGCCGTGCTTCGCATCGGAGGTCACCAGCGGACCGTCCACGGTCAGCCGTACCCCGTCGCCGGTGTCCTCGACGGACACGACCGTGCCGAGTTCCTCGACGATCCCGGTGAACATGGGGCTTTCCTCCTCAGCGGCGTGCCGGTACGGCGCTGACGCGCACGTCCGGTCCGCTCATCGTCGTCTCTTCGATGTCCCACCACCATGCCTGCGAGACACTCGCCACCCCGGCGTCGCCGAGCGCGGCCGGTCCCGCTCCCAGCAGTGCGGGCGCGAGGAACGCGAGGACCCGGTCGACGCGTTCGGCGGCGACGAACGCGCCCGCCAACGTCGGCCCGCCCTCCAGCAGCACGTCCACCACTCCTCGCCGCGCCAGCTCGTCGAGCACCGCCACCGGGTCGCCGCCGGGCAGCGTGATCGTGGCCGCCGAGTCGTCGAGCACCCGCGCCCCGGCCGGGACGGGACGGTCGCCGACGACGACGCGCAGCGGCTGCCGCGGGTGCGGGCCGCCGTCGGGTTCGCGTGCGGTGAGCCGCGGATCGTCGGCGAGCACGGTGCCGGTCCCGGCGAGGATCGCGTCCACCCGGCCGCGCAGCTCGTGCACCTCGGCGCGCGAGGTGGCGGAGCTGATCCACTTGCTGCTGCCGTCGGCGGCGGCGGAGCGGCCGTCGAGGCTGGCGGCGTACTTCCAGGTCACGTGCGGACGCCCGGTCCGTGCGAAGTGCAGCCAGGCCCGAAGCGGGCCGCGCTCGACCTGCGCGCCGAGCAGCCCCGACTCGACCTGGATTCCGGCCGCGCGCAGCACTTCGGCGCCGCCCGCGGCCTTCGGGTTCGGATCGGACACCGCGTGCACCACGCGGGCCACTCCGGCGGCCAGCAGGGCCGAGGTGCACGGCGCGGTGCGGCCGGTGTGCGTGCAGGGTTCGAGGGTCACCACGGCGGTGCCGCCGCGCGCCCGCTCCCCCGCTGCTCGCAACGCCATCACCTCGGCGTGCGGGCCACCGGGCGGCTGGGTCGCGCCCGTTCCGGCGACGTCGCCAGCGGCGTCGAGCACCACGCAGCCCACCGGCGGGTTCGGGCTCGTCGTGCCCCGCACCCGCTCGCTCGCGGAGAGCGCGGCGAGCATCGCGGTGCGCACCGGGTCCGGCACGCCGCTCGGCCCGGTCACTGCCGGGCGTGCGCGAAGTTCGGGGCGGCCTGGGCGCGCAGCGCCTCGATGGCGCGCGCCGGGTCCTCGGCGCCGTAGACCGCGGAGCCCGCCACGAAGCAGTCGACGCCGGCTTCGGCGGCCTGCTCGATGGTGGCGGCGTTGATGCCGCCGTCGATCTCCACGATCAGGTTCAGGTGCCCGGTGTCCACCAGGTTCCGCGCGGCGCGGGCCTTCTCCAGCACCTCGGTGATGAACTTCTGGCCGCCGAAACCGGGTTCCACCGACATCACCAGCAGCGTGTCGTAGTGCTTGAGCACCTCGACGTACTGGTCGAACGGCGTGCCCGGCTTGATCGACAAGCCCGCCTTGGCGCCTGCGGCGCGCAGATCCTTGGCCACCTTGATCGGGTCGTGCGCCGCCTCGGCGTGCACGGTGACGTTGTGCGCGCCGGCCTCCGCGTAGCCGATCGCCCAGCGGTCCGGGTCCTCGATCATGAGGTGGCAGTCCAGCGGGATGTCCGTGGCCTTGAGCAGCGACTCCACCACCGGGAGACCCAAGGTCAGGTTCGGCACGAAGTGCGCGTCCATCACATCGACGTGCACCCAGTCGGCGCCTTTGACGGCGTCGAGCTCGGTGGCGAGGCGGGCGAAGTCCGCGGACAGGATGGACGGCGCGATCATCGGCTGGTTCGACACATGCGGGAGTGTAAATCTCACACCGCCGCCGCGGTCCACCACCCACGACCGCGGCGGCGCCGGTTCCTCAGCCGGCGCGGGCGGCTCGGCGGCGCAGCAGGTAGTAGGCGAGGCACAACAGCAGCAGGAACGGCACTCCGGCCTTCCACGCGGTGTTGAACTGCTCGGTGAACGGGGTGGTCAGCAGCACGGCCGCGATGAACAGCATCGCCAGCAGCGTCGTCACCGGTGCGCCGCGCAGCCGCACCGGCGAAGCGGGCAGCCCCTGCTCGGCCCGATGGCGCCGGAACGCCAGGTGGCTCGCGAAGATGATCAGCCAGGTGATCAGCGCGCCGAACAGCGCCAGTCCGAGCAGCAGCGGGAACGCCGTGGACTCCGCGAACACCGAGATGCCCGCCGCCAGCACCAGCCCACCGGCGGAGAGCACCAGCGCCCGCTGCGGCGCTCCGTGCTTGCTCAGGCCCGCGAACCACTTCGGCGCGTAGCCGTCGACGGCCAGCGAGTACGTCATCCGCGCGGTCACGTAGAGGTTCGTGTTCATCGCCGACAGCGCCGCCGTGAGCACCACGAAGTTCATGATCCCCGCGGCTGCCGGGATTCCGGCGGTGGCGAACAGGGCGACGAACGGGCTCTGCGTCACGTCCTCTTCGGTGGAGACCTGGTTCCACGGCAGGATCGAGACGACCACCAGCATGCCCAGCACGTAGAACAATCCGAGCCGCAGCACCATGTTCCGCGCGGCGCGCGGCACGTCGCGGCGCGGGTCGCGGGATTCGGAGGCGGTGACCGCGATGGCCTCGGTGCCGAGGTAGGAGAAGGTCACGACGGTCAACGCCAGCCACACCGCGCCGATGCCGTTGGGCAGGAACCCGTCGTGCGCGGTGAGCGCGTCCACACCGGTGGCGGGACGGCCGGGCAGGCCGAACACGATGTAGGTGATGCCCAGCAGCACGAACACCACGATCGTGACGACCTTGATCAGCGCGAACCAGTATTCGAACTCGCCGAAGAACTTCACCGCCGAGGCGTTGATCGCCAGCATCACCACGGAGAACACCACGACGGGCAGCCACAGCGGCAGCTGCGGATACCAGAACTGCACGTAGAGCCCGGCGGCGACGACCTCGCTGCCGATGTTGACGACCTGCGCGGCCCAGTAGATCCAGCGCTGCACGAACCCGGCGAGGCCGCCGAGGTAGCGCTGCGCGATGGGGCCGAAGCCGCCCGCCTCCGGATGCACCACGATCATCTCGGCGAGCGCGTAGGCCAGCGCGAGCGCGGCGAACGCGGCCACCGCGTAGGCGATGATCACGGCCGGTCCGGCGATGTTGATGGCGAGCCCGGAGCCGAGGAACAGCCCGGTGCCGATCGCCCCGCCGATCGCGATCATGCCGACTTGGCGGCCGCTGAGGTCGCGGCGCAGCCCGCCGCTCGTCGAACCGTCCGGCCCGGTTCCGTCCGCCTGATCCACTCGCCGCCTCCTCGCCGTGCACGCGTTCGCGCGCACAGCACGATACGGCGCCGGAATCAGGTACTTGCGACAGTCTCCCGATGCGACGCCGCTAGACGGAGTTTTTGATCGGTGTCCTGTCAGCGGCGAAGCCGGAGTGACCACCCGAGCGAAAGGACCACCGGCGGGTTCTCAGTGGCTTCCTCGCGAGGACGGCTCTTTCCCTCGTGGCGGAGCCACTCGGGAAAAAGATCCCCGCAGCGAGTAAGCCACTGAGGTTCCGCCACCCGGACACCAAAGCAGGCCACCTAGCGAGGAAGTTCCAAAGCGATAGGGGTGCCTTCCTCCACGGAGCGGCTCACCGTGCAGTAGCGCTCGATGGCACGTTCCACGGCGTCGAGCAGCTTCGCCCGCTCCGCGCCCTCGACGGCGCTGAGGTCCACGTCGAACCGCACCTGCACCGCGGAGAACTTGTTCGGGTCCTCCGCCGTCTTGTCCCGGTCGGCGTGCACGGCGATGTCGGCGTCCTGACCGGCCCGGCGCACCAGCAGGTTCTCGCTGGTGACGGCGGAGCATCCGGCGATCGCCGCGAGCAGCAGCTCGCCCGGCGTGAACGCGCCGGGGGCGCCGTCGCGACCGATGGTCACCTCGGCGCCGCGCCCGTTGCTCGCCGTGAAGGTGTGCTCGCCGGTGCGGTGCACTTCAACCGGAGTGCCAGCCATGTCGTTCCCCGTTTCCGTGTGATCCGATGCCGCCCCGGACAACCGCGCACCCCGGCGCGATGTTCCCCGGCGCGATGTCCCCCGCCGCGGAGCGCCCCGCTGAGAAGTCCTTGCAGATCGGTCTTTAAGCCGTGTCATGTCGGCGGCGGAGCTGCTGGGCAGTGACCGGCTGGAGCAAGTCGGCCACCGGCGGGTTCGCAGCGGCTTCCTCGCGAGGACGGCGATTTCGCCGTGTGGCTAGATGAGAAATCGATCCCGCAGCGAGCAAGCCGCTGAGGTACCCACCGCGCAGCCCATTCTGCAAGGACTCCTGAACAGGCCACCCGTTTCGAGAACGGTCGTCAGCCGGTGCCGCTGTCCTGGCCGCGGCTGCGGGACAGGAGTTCTTCTCGTGCTCGCGCGACCCGCGAGCGCACGGTGCCCAGTTCGCAGCCGCTCACTTCGGCGGCCTCCTGGTAGGACAGCCCGAGCACCTGGGTGAGCACGATCGCTTCCCGCCGGTCCGGGTCGAGCGCGTCGAGCAGCACGTTCACCTCGACGAGCTCTTCGAAGCCGCGACCGGTGCGGCCACCGCTGTCCGCGGCCCGCACCCAGTCCGCGGCGACGGTGCGCGGCCGAGCCCGTTCGGAGCGGATCTGGTCGACGACGACGCGGCGCGCGATGGACAGCAGCCAGGTCCGCGCGGTGGCGGTGCCGCGGAAGGTGCGCACGGCCCGCATCGCGCGCAGGTACGTCTCCTGCGTCAGGTCGTCGGCCGCCGGCACTCCGGCGAGGTGGGCGAGGAACCGCCACACGTCGCGCTGGGTGGCCCGGACGAACTCCTCCAGGGCGCGGCGATCACCTTGTCCGGCGGCCAGCGCGAGCCCGGTCACACGAGTGTCTTCGGCCTCCGAGTGCTGCGTCACGGGGCACGAGACTAGTCGAAACCCCGCCGGGAACTACTCCCCCGCCTGGTCCGACAATCTGGGTGTGAACTGTGAAAGTTGCCGGAACTCGGTGTCGGCCGTGCTGGACGGGGAGCCGCCCGAGTTCCCCGAAGCCGAGGTCGACGCCCACCTGGAGACGTGCGCGGCGTGCCGGGCCTTCCAGGCCGAGGCGGGCGAGATGACTCGTTACCTGCGGGTCCGGCTGGTCACGCCGACTCCGGATCTCACGGCCGCCGTGCTGGCGCGCGTGCCGCGGCGCGACCGGGTTCGCGGTGCGCTGCGCGGCGCACTGGCGGTGACCGCCGTCATCCAGATCCTGCTCGCACTGGCCCAAATGCTGGGATTCGTCGGAGTGCACGGGCACGGGTCCCACAGCGGGATGACCGCGCACCTGTTCAACGAGAGCACCGCGTGGAACCTCGCGCTGGGCGTCGGGATGCTGTGGGCGTCCTGGCGGGACCGCACCGCGGGCGGCGTGCTGCCGATGCTGAGCGCCTTCGTGGCCGCGCTCGCGGGTTTCTCGGTGCACGACCTGATCGTCGGCGCGGCGACCGTGGAACGCGTCGCCTCGCACGCGCTGCTGCTGGTGGGCCTGGGCCTGCTGTTCGCGGTGCACCGGCGCGGAGGCGGCGGCCCGGCCCCGGCCGACGCGGGCCACGACGGCGGCTCCGGCACGACCGGCGACGGCTCGGCATCGGAACCCGCCCCCGACCAGTCACCACCCCACCTGCGCCCAACGGCCCACCACCGGGCGGCGTGAGGCCTAGAAGTCTTCTGCTCCGTCTCCTGTCAGCGGCGAAGCCGATGAGCAGCGACCATCCCGGCGACCGGCATCGCAGCGGGTTCTCAGCTGCTTCCTCGCGAGGACGGCTTTTTCCCTCGTGGCGGAGCCACTCGGGAAAAGGAGTCCGCAGCGAGGAAGCAGCTGAGGTTCCGCCACCCGCTCCCTACTCGGATCAGGGAACGCGAAGCAGAGCACAGAACATCGCGTCCGTGCCGTGTAGGTGGGGCCAGAGTTGGACGGTCGGGCCGTCGCCGAGGTCGGGGACACCGGGGAACGCCTCGCGCGCGTCGAGCAGTTCCGCGCCGCTGCGGCGCACCACGTCCGAGATGACGCCGTCGGTCTCCGACAGGTGCGGCGAGCAGACGACGTAGGCCACGACACCACCGGAGCGGGTGAGCCCGACCGCGGACAGCAGCAGGGACCGCTGCAGCTTCGCCAGTTCCGCCACGTCCGAGGGCTGCCGCCGCCAGCGGGCCTCCGGGCGTCGCCGCAGCGCCCCGAGGCCGGTGCACGGCGCGTCGACGAGCACCCGGTCGTAGCCGGGTTCCAGACCGGACTCCCGGCCGTCGGCGACGTGCACGGTGACCGCGAGGTCACGGGTGACCTTGCGGATGAGTTCCGCGCGGTGTTCGGAATGCTCGACGGCGTCGAGGGTGCCGCCGTCGAGGGTGATCAGCGCGCCGAGCAGCCCGGCCTTGCCGCCGGGACCCGCGCACAGGTCGAGCCAGCGGGTGTCGGAGCCGGTCACGTCGGGCTTGGTGAGGGCCAGCGCGGCGAGCTGGCTGCCTTCGTCCTGCACTGCGGCGAAGCCTTCGCGCACCGGTTCCAGGTCGCCGGGATCGCCGGCGCCCGCCTCCAGGTGCACGCCGTAGGGCGAGTACGGCGCCTCGTCGCCGCCGGTGATGGCGGCGAGCTCCTCGTTGCTGATCTCTCCGGGCCGCGCGGCGAGGTGCACCGCGGGCCGGGCGTCGTCCGCGGCGAGCGCCGCCGCGAGCGCGTCCCCGGTGTCGCCGAGCGCGTCGGCGAACGCCTGCGCCACCCAGCGCGGGTGCGCGTGGCGCATCGCGAGGTGCCCGACGGGGTCGGTGTCGCGGGAGGGCGCGAGCCGCTCGACCCACTCCTGCTCGTCGCGTTCGCTGGCGCGGCGCATGACGGCGTTGGCGAACCCGGCGAGCTTCGAGCCCGCCTCCTCGCGCACGATGTCCACAGTGGACGCTACGGCCGCGTGGTCCGGAATCCTGGTGCGCAGCAACTGGTACACGCCCATGCGCAGCACGTCCAGCGTGACCGGGTCCACTTCGGACGCATCCCGGCCGCTGCAATCCGCGATCACCGCGTCGAGCAGACCGGTGGCGCGGCAGGTGCCGTAGGCGAGCTCAGTGGCCAGCCCCGCGTCCCTGCCGTCGAGCTTGCGCTTGCGCAGCAGGCCGGGCAGCGTCAGGTTCGCGTAGGCGTCGCGTTCGCGCACGGCGCGCAGCGTTTCCAGCGCGGCCATCCGCGCCGGATCCTGCTCGGGCGGCCGGGCGGGCGTCTTGCGGCGCTGCGGCGGGCGGCTGCCACGCGGCCGGGACGGGCGGCGGGGACGGTGGTCGTTCACTGCAGACGTTCTCCTTGCTCGATGCGAGTTCCGCGCGCCCAATCCGTGGCCGCCATGCGTTTCTTGCCCTGCGCCTGCACTTCGCCCAGCGCGACCGCCTCGGTGGCGGTGCCGATCAGCACCCGGCGGCGCTGCACGCTGATCTCCCCGGGAGCGAGGCCGGTCTCCTCGGTGCGGGTCACCGGCCCCAGCTTGAACCGCTCGTCCCGGAACCACGCCCAGGCGCCGGGATCCGGTGTCACCGAGCGGATCAGCCGGTCCACTGCGAGCGCGGGCGCGGCGAAGTCCGCCTTGGCGTCCTCCGGCGTGACCTTCGGGGCGTAGCTGACGCCTTCGGCGGGCTGCGGCTGCGGCTGCAGCGTGCCGTCCTCGATGCCGTCGAGCGTGGCGACCATCAGCTTCGCCCCGGAGATCGCCAGCCGGTCCAGCAGCTCGCCCGAGGTGTCGGTGTCGCGCACGTCCTCGGTGACCACGCCGTAGACCGGTCCGGCGTCGAGCTCCGGCACCAGGCGGAACGTGGACGCGCCGGTGATCTCGTCGCCGTGCCGGACCGCGGACTGCACCGGCGCCGCGCCGCGCCACGCGGGCAGCAGCGAGAAGTGCAGGTTGACCCAGCCGTGCCGGGGGACGTCGAGCGCCCGCTGCCGCAGCAACGCGCCGTAGGCCACCACCGGGCAGCAGTCCGGGGCGAGTTCGTCCAGCCGCGCCAGGAAGTCCGGGTCGGTGGCGCGCGGCGGCGTGAGGACTTCGATCCCGTGCTCGTCGGCGAGCTCGCCGACGGGTGAGCGCAGCACCTTGCGGCCACGTCCGGCACGAGCATCGGGCCGGGTGATCACGGCCGCGACCTCGTGCCGCCCGGAGTCGATGAGCGCCTGCAGCGAGGGCACGGCGGGGGCCGGGGTTCCGGCGAAGACGAGCCGCATGATCAGCGCTTCCCGAACAGCGGGTGCGGGCTTTCCTTCACCACGGGCACCTGGCCGTCGAACCAGTCGGCCTGGCGGATCTCGCGCAACGCGCTCTTGCGCGTCTCGGCGTCGAGCCGGTCCACGAACAGCACGCCGTCCAGGTGATCGGTCTCGTGCTGGATGCACCGGGCCAGCAGGTCGGTGCCCTCGACCTCGACCGGGTCGCCGTGCATGTTCCAGCCGCGCGCGACGACGTGGCGGTGGCGCAGGCAGTCCCAGGTCATGCCGGGGATGGACAGGCAGCCTTCGGGGCCGTCCTGCATCTCGTCGCCGACGATCTCCCAGCCCGGGTTGATCAGGTGGCCTTCGAACCCGTCGCAGCGGTAGGTGAACACGCGCAGCCCCACGCCGAGCTGCGGAGCGGCGAGTCCGGCACCCCCCTGCTCGTACATCGTGTCCCAGAGGTCGCGGACCAGGGTGTGCAGTTCCTTGTCGAAGTCCACGACCTCGTCGGCGCGCGTCCGCAGGACGGGATCGCCGAAGAGTCGGACGGGCTGGACGGTCACGCGGGCTCCCGGTTCGGGCTCAACAGGTGGCGGGGGGCTGACCTGAAGAGTCTAGTCGCCGCCTGAAGGAGCTCGGACCGGGCGCAAGGAGACCTTCAGAGTGATCCGCGAAAGTGTCCGGCCGGCGGAACCTCAGTGGCCATTTCGCGGCCGTGCACCATGGGATTGATCTTCGTTCCGTGTCTTGTCAGCGGCGAAGCCGATGAGCAGCGACCACCAGAGCAACCGGCACCGCGGCGGGTTCTCAGTGGCTTCCTCGCGGGGACCGCATTTTCCCTCGTGGCGGAGCCACTCGGGAAAATGATCCCGCGGCGAGGAAGCCACTGAGGTTCCGCTGCCCGACCCACTACGCAGGCCATTCCGGAAAGCCCCAGTTCAGAAGGCCGGGTCGACGACCGCTGCCGAGCCTCCGCCGCGGCGCTGCTTTTCGGCGGCGGCGATCCAGCGTCCGTCGGGGAGGCGTTCCACGCCGGTGGCGGCGCCGATCTCCTCGGCCGGGGCGAACTCGTGGCCGATGCCGCGGAGCTTGTCGGCCTCGGGTTGCGCGAGGAAGCCCGGTTCTGCCTCGGTGGCCGTCGAGTTCCTTTGCGAGGCGCGTGGTTCCGCGATGGCGTCCACAAGGGACAGTTCGCGGTCCAGCCTGCCGGTGAGCACCTGGAGCACGGTGGTGATGATCGTGGACCCGCCGGGGCTGCCCGCCGCGAGCAGCGGCTCCCCGTCCTGGAGCACGATCGTGGGGCTGATCGAGCTGCGCGGCCGCTTGCCGGGACCGGGCAGGTTCGGATCGGGCTCACCGGGCGTGGTCGGTGCGAACGAGAAGTCGGTGAGCTCGTTGTTGAGCAGGAACCCGCGGCCGGGCACGGTGATGCCGCTGCCGCCGGTCTGCTCGATGGTCAGCGTGTAGGACACCACGTCACCGTGCGCGTCGGCGACGGTGAGGTGCGTGGTGTTCGGTCCTTCGTAGGGCGCCCCGCCGCGTGCCGGCCCCTGCGGCTCGCACGGCCGAGGATCGCGCGGGTCGGCCGCCGCGACCGGGGCGGGCTGCACGGCGTCCGGCGTGATCAGGCAGGCACGGGAGTCCGCGAACTCCTGGCCGGTGAGCTCCTCGGTGGGCACGTCCTCGAACGCGGGGTCGCCGACCCAGCGGTCGCGGTCCGCGAAGCCGATCTTGCTCGACTCCAGGAACCGGTGCAGGTACTGGGTTTTGTCCTGTTCGGTGAGGTCGGTGCTCTCCAGGATGTTGAGCGCCTCGCCGACGGTGGTGCCGCCGGAGGCCGACGGCGACATGCCGTACACGTCGAGCCCCCGATACTCGACGTGCGTGGGTTCGCGTTCAACGGTGCGGTAGTCGCGCAGGTCGGCCTCGGTCATGCCGCCGGGACGCACGGTGCGGTCGGCGGCGGGATCCACCGGCGGGTTCCGCACGGTGTCGACGACGTCCGCGCCGATCTCGCCCCGGTACAGCGGATCGAGGCCCTCGTCGGCGAGCGTGCGGTAGGTCTCGGCGAGGCCGGGGTTCCGGAACACGCTGCCGGTGGCCGGGGGTCGCCCGCCTGGCAGGAACAGGTCTCGGGTGGCGGGGAACGCGCTGAAGCGCTCCTGGTTGTCGGCGGTCTGGTCGCGGAAGGTGTCGTCGACGACGAACCCGTCGCGGGCCAGCCGTTCCGCCGGGCGCAGCACTTCGCCGAGGTCCTCGCTGCCCCACTTCTGCAGCGCCTCCTGCCAGGTCGCGGGGGTGCCGGGGACACCGACGCCGAGACCGCTGGTGATGGCTTCGGCGGTGGGGATCGGTTCGCCGTCGTCCAGGAACATCTCGGGGTGCGCGGCGGCGGGCGCGGTCTCGCGACCGTCGATGGTGGAGACCTCGCCGGTGTCCGCGTCGTAGTGCACGAAGTAGCCGCCGCCCCCGATGCCCGCCGAGTAAGGCTCGGTGACGCCGAGCGCGGCCGCCACGGCGACGGCGGCGTCGGCGGCGGTTCCGCCGCGGCGCAGCACTTCGATGCCCGCACTGGTGGCGTCGGGGTCGACGCTGGAGACGGCGCCGCCGTAGCCGACGGCCTCGGCGCTCTTCGGCGGCGGTTGTGGTGCCGCCTGCGCCACCGGGGCGATCAGCGCACAAGAGGTCACCGCCGCGAGGGTGATCCGAACCGGCCTTGCTCTCACCATCGTGCGCCTCCGATCTGAACGTGCCCGTCACTGTGCCGAGCGACTGCCACCCGGACAACACGATCGGGGCATCGTTGACGGACCGAGATCATCACCGGATTCGGGTGACTGCCTCTTTCGCCCGGTCAGACGGGTCGGCTGGACCATTCGCTCGACACCTCAGGTGGGGGCAACGGCCCCTTTGACCAAGGGGATCGGTCGAATGAGGCGTTCACCTCGGCGGGCTCCCGGGTCAGGTGAGGTCGGCGAAGCGTTCCACGTCTCGGGAGCGGCCGGAGACGATGAGGATGTCGCCCTCGTAGAGCCGCGTGTCCTGGGTGGCGTAGGTGAAGTCCTCGCCGGGGCGTTTGATGCCGACGACGGTGACCCGGTACTTGCTGCGGATCTTGCTCTCGCCCAGCGCGTGCCCCGCCGCAATAGCCGGAGCCCGCGTCTTGACCATCGCGTAGTCGTCCTCGAACTCGATGTAGTCCAGCATCCGGCCGGTCACCAGGTGCGCGACCCGCTCCCCCATGTCGTGCTCGGGCAGCACCACGTGGTGGGCGCCGACCCGTTCGAGGATGCGCCCGTGCTGGCGGCTGACGGCCTTCGCCCAGATGTGGCCGACTTCGAACTCCGCGAGCAGCGAGGTCGTCAGGATGCTGGCCTCCAGGTCGTCCCCGATGGCCACGACGACGCGGTCGAAGTCGGGCACGTCGAGCTGCCGCAGCACTTCCGGGTCGGTGCTGTCGGCGACGGCGGCGTGCGTCACCGAATCCGAGTACCGCTGCACGACTTCCGGGCGGTTGTCCAGCGCGAGCACGTCGGTGCCCCGTTCGATGAGTTCGAGGGCCATCGAGCCGCCGAACCGGCCGAGCCCGATGATGACCACGCGCGAGGCGTTGACACGGGGTTTCCTAGCCGACAATGGGTCGTTCCTCCGGAAGGTCGTAGCGACGAAGGCGTTCGCGCAGCGCGAGCGCGGAAGCCAGGGTGACCGGTCCGACGCGGCCGGTGAACATCAGCACGACCAGGATGAGCTGTCCGGTGACCGGCAGCTCACCGGTGATGCCGGTCGACAACCCGGTGCCGAACGCGGAAACCGACTCGAACAGGACCGCGTCGAGGGAGAACGGGGTGAGCACCAGCAGTGCGAGGGTGGCGGTGAAGATCAGGCCGACACCGCCGAGCACCACCGTCAGCGCCTGCCGGTACACCTCGCGCGGGAGTTTGCGGTCGGCGATGTGCACGTTCGGTTCGCCTCTGATCTCGGCGAGCATCACGAACGCCAGCAGCGCGAAGGTGGTCACCTTGATGCCGCCCGCGGTGCCCGCGCTGCCGCCGCCGATGAACATCAGCACGTTGGTGATCAGCAGCGTGGCTCCGTGCAGTTCGCCGGTGTCGACGCTGTTGAATCCGGCGGTGCGCGGGGACATGCCTTGGAAGAAGCCGGTCAGCAGCTTGCCGCTCCAGTCGAACCGGCCGAGCGTGCCCGCGTTGTCCCATTCGAGGGCGGTGACCGCGATCGTGCCGAGCACGGCGAGGGCGGTGTAGGTGCTCAACGTGATGCGGGTGTGCAGCGTCCAGCGGTGCGTGCAGCCGCGCGCGTGGCGGAGGATCTCGAACAGCACCGGGAAACCCAGGCCGCCGAGCACGAACGCCGCCACGATCGGCAGGCAGACCCACGCGTCCGTCGCGTACCGCATCAGGCTGTCCGAGAACAGCGCGAACCCGGCGTTGTTGAACGCCGATACGGCGTGGAACACGCCCAGGTAGATCGCGCGTCCGAGCGGTTCGCCGTAGTGCGCGGCGAACCTGGCGGTCAGCACGAGTGCGGTGAGCACTTCGACGACGAGGCTCAGCACGACGACGCCGGCGACGACGCTGCGCACCTCACCGAGGCCGAAGCTCTTGGTCTCGGCTTGGGCGCTGCGCTGCATGCGCAGGCCGAGCTTGCGGGTGACCAGCATGCCGAGCAGCGAGGCGAGGGTCATGATGCCGAAGCCGCCGACCTGGATCAGGCCGAGCAGGACGCCTTCGCCGAACGCCGACCAGTGCGCGTGCGTGTCGACGACGACCAGTCCGGTCACGCACACCGCGGAGGTCGCGGTGAACAGCGCCGTGTTCCACGACGTGGCCTCGCCGGATTCGCTGGCGACCGGCAGCATCAGCAGCACCGTGCCGATCAGCAGCACCGCACCGAAACCGGCCACGACGAGCCGCGCGGGATGCCGGGTGCGCGCCGGCGAACGGTTCGGGCGGCGCAGCGTCCGCCGCGCGGTCCGCACCGGGGCCGCCGCATCTATTCGCACCACGCCCCCTGGACACCGCGCGCCCACATCTCCCTGGTCACAAGCGCGTGAACCTACCTGGCACGGGCGCCGACCCCAACTCCGAGGGACGCGATCGGTGGTGCCGGACACGCATGGGCGCCGCGAGCGATGAGCCCGCGGCGCCCGTGCACCGGTGGTCGCGAAACCCTCGTGCCACGCAGGCCCTGGTCACCCGGCGCGTGCGCGGAACGAGTTCCGCGACCGTTCTACGGCTTGTGCGGGACCAGCGCCTCGCCGTGGTAGCGGCAGTTCGGTGCCCACAGCAGGTACGACGGCATGCCGCCGTCGCGGGCCGCGTCAACCTGCGCGGCGACCTCCGCCGGCCCGTACTCGGCGCCGAGGCTGAAGTCCTGCAGCCACGGGATGATCTGCACATCGGTTCCGGCGACGGCCTGGGAGAACTTGTCCAGGGAGCGCCGCACGATGTCGTAGGGCGCGGTGTTCGGATCGGCCACGCCGAACTCGCCCGGCCCCCAGTGCGAGGGGTAGACCATCGGCGCGATGTAGTCCACGTACTTCGCCATCTGCGGGATGTCCTGGGCGATCTGGGTGGGCCGGTCCACGGCGATGCCGAACACCGAAGCACCCAGCAGCGCGCCTTGGGAGCGCACCGCGGTCTGCGTTTCGCGCAGGAAGTCCGCGATGCCCGTCTCCGGAGTGGTGGTGAGCCCGGCGAAGCGCATCTTCTCGATGCCGCCGTCGGGCCTGCGCACGTAGTCGTAGAGGATGTCGTCGAAGCCGAGCGAGGCGGCTTCGGAGGCGATGTCGATGTTGTACCGCTGCACCGCCGGATCGGCGAAGTTGGTGAACGCGAAGTCGCCGTATCCGCTGCTCCACGGCTGCCCGTCGGCGGTCTGCACGACGCGCTCCGGGTTCCCTTCGCGCCAGGACGCCTCGCCCAGCACCGGGTCCTTGAACGCGACGAGACGGCCGACCACTCGCACGCCCATGCCGTGCAGCTGGTCGATGGCTTCGCGGGCGCTGTAGTAGTTCTTCACCGCCCCGATCCGGTTCGCCTCGGGAACCGCCGAGTCGTAGGGGATTTCGCCGCTCTCGTCCTTGATGTCGAGTTCGACGGCGTCGATCCGGCCTTGCCTGGCGAGTTCGAGCACCGGTTCGCGCAGCGTGTCGCTGGTCCAGGCCAGCCCGGTCATGTGCACGGCGCGCATTCCGGGATGTTTGACGTGCACGGTCATGGTGCGTTCCGCGCGGTTGCCCGCGCGGTCGGTGGCCACCACCTGGACTTCGCGTTCCGGTTCGTCGACGACGGCGGAGAACGCGCCGTCCGGGCCGGGCTTGACCGGTTTACCCGCCACGGTGACCTGGTCGGCCCCGATCGCCTTGCCGGTCACGGTCACCGGCTCGCCGAGCTCCTCGGGCCGCAGCGAGTCCTCGACCTGGAGCTCCGGCGCCGCACTGTCCACTGTAAACTCTTGAGTGGTGCTGGAGGTGCCGAGCCAGGACACCGCCCGCGGAGTGACGACCTCCAGCACGTGCGCACCGTCGGATGCCGACGGAGCGTGCACGGCGAGCGCGCCGCCTTGCTCCGATGCGGGAACCGGGCGTCCGTCGAGCAGAATCTGTGTCGATGCAGTGGTTTCGGAGCGGATCTGAATGGATCCATCCGAGATCGATTCGGAACGCACCGGATGCGACGGCAGACCGTCGACGCGCACGTCCTCTGTGGACAACAAGCGGAGCACCAGATACCCCGCGATCAGCAGCACGATGGTGGCCACCGCCACGACGGCCCACTGCGGGACACCGCCGAATCCGTTGCCACGGCTGGTTTTTGTGGTTCCTGAAGGCCCTTCGGGCGCAGGATCGGTCACAGCTTTCGCCTCCCCGACGTCGGCGAATCCGGACAACCAAACACGTTACGTTGCCGGTTGAATGTGCGCGTCAGCCTTCCAGGTAATAACGCACAGATCAACAAGTCACTTGGAGTATCCACATCGGGCAGTGACTCCACTAACGTGCGAACCGATGTTGAGCGTGATCGAGCGCACCTGCGCCGTGACGGCGGTGGCGCTGCTCGCCCTGTCCGGCGCCGCATGCAGCGCACCCACCCCTGCCCCTGAAGCCCCCCACGCCGCCGCGGCACCACCCCAGCCACCACCGCCGCCGCCCCCACCCGCCCCGGAATCGGTTCATGCCAACGAACTCGGCAAAGTTCCAGTGCTCATGTACCACCGGATCACCACCGACCCGAGCAGCGTCTACGACCGCACCCCGCAAGACTTCCGCGCCGAACTGGAACGGCTCAACGCCGAGGGATACACGCCGATCACGGCGAGCGAGTTCGCCGACGGCCGCATCAACATCCCGGCGGGCAGGCATCCGGTGGTGCTCACCTTCGACGACGGCTCCACCGGACAGTTCACTGTGGACGGAAACGGAGCGCCCGCACCGGACACCGCGGTGCGCATCCTGCTCGACACCGCCGCCGCACACCCCGAGTTCCGCGCCACCGCGACCTTCTTCGTGTTCGACCCGCCGTTCGAAGACCCCGGCGGGCGCGTCACGCTGCCCTGGCTGCACGAGCACGGTTTCGAAGTCGGCAACCACACGCTCGACCACCCGAACCTCGGCCAGGTCGACTCCGCCGAGGCGCAGCACGAGATCGCCTCGATGCAGCGGATCATCAACGCGGCGCTGCCGGACGTACCGGTGCGCTCCCTCGCATTGCCACTGGGCATGCACCCCGACGACGAGGCGCTCGCCGCCGACGGCAGCGCCGACGGCGTGACCTACCACCACGACAGCGTGTTCCTCGTAGGCTCCAACCCGGCCCCGTCCCCGTTCGACGCGGACTTCGACCGCCAGAACATCCCGCGCATCCGCTCGCAGGCCGCCACCGGCGAGGAAGCCGAGTACGGCTCAACCCAGTGGCTCGACGAACTCGCCGGGGACCCGGGATCCCGCTACACGTCCGACGGTGACCCGAACCGCGTCTCCGCCCCGAACTCCGCCGCCGACCCTGCCCCCGGAGTTCCTGGGGTTTATCGGTACTGAGTTTCCACGGCTCGTTTTGCTTTGGTGGTCGGGTGGCGGAACCTCAGTTGGTCTCTCGCTGCGGGATCTTTTTCCCAAGTGGCTCCGCCACGAGGGAAAAAGCTGTCCTCGCGAGAGACCAACTGAGAACCCGCCGGTGGTCACCTTCTTGACGTGGGCTATGCGCTGACGCGCATACAAGCACGGCTTCGCCGCAAAGCACGGCCTTCGGCCGCAAAACAAGCGGGGCTTCGCCCGCCAACTACACGGCTTCGCCGCAAAGCACGGCCTTCGGCCGCAAGGCAAGCGGGGCTTCGCCCGCCAACTACACGGCTACGCCGCAAAGCACGGCCATCGGCCGCAAAACAAGCGGAGCTTCGCCCGCCAACTACACGGCTACGATGAGCTTCCCCCGTTTGTCCGGAGGCTTCCGAGTTTGGTCTGCTGGTGCAGACCGAGGAAGGAAGTCGTTGTGGCAGCACCGAAGAAGTACCCGGATGAGCTGCGGGAACGCGCGGTTCGGTTGTATCGGGAGTCGGACCCGAAGCCGGTGATCCGGCGGTTGGCCGAGCAGCTGAACGTGCATCCGGAGGCGTTGCGGAACTGGATCCGCCAGGACGAGGCCGACGCCGGCGAGCGGCGGGACCGGCCGTCGACGGACATGGCCGAGGAGAACCGCCGTCTGCGGCGGGAGAACGCCGAGCTCCAGCGGGTCAACGACGTGTTGCGGGCGGCGAGTGCTTATTTTGCCGGCGAGATCGACCCGACCCGGAGGCGGTCATGAGCTTCATCGATGACCATGATTTCTCGGTCGGTCTCGTACTACGGGTCCTGGGCATCCCGGCCTCGACCTACTACGACTGGCGCGCCCGCGCCGCAGCGCCCTCGCGGCGCAGGCGCGACGACGCGGAATTGCTGGAACGGATCACACAGATCCGGTCAGCACACGAGTTCGCCGACACCTACGGGTCTCCACGGGTATGGCTTCAGCTGCGCAGGCACGGGGTGCGGTGTTCCCGCAAACGCGTGGAACGCCTCATGCGGGACAACGGGCTCGTTGGCGCGCACCTGCGCAAGGGCTGGAAAACCGGCTCCACACGGCAGAACCCCGCCCACACTGCCGCACCCGACCTGGTCGAGCGTGACTTCGCGGCCACTGCGCCGAACCGCCTGTGGGTCGCCGACCTGACCCGCCTGGTCACGGGCGAGGGCGTGTTGTGGCTGGCCTCGGTACGTGATGCGTTCTCCAACCGCATCGTCGGCTGGAAAACCGCCATCCGAGCCGACACCGACCTCGTACTGGCCGCACTGGACTACGGACTGTGGTCCCGCGACGTCCACGACGGACAGCTGATCCATCACAGCGACAAAGGATGCCAATACACCGCGATCCGGTTCACCCAACGGCTCGCCGACGCCGGCATCGCACCCTCCACCGGTTCCGTCGGCGATTCCTACGACAACGCCCTCGCGGAAAACCTGTGGTCGACCATCAAGATCGAACTCGTGTACTGGCCAGGCACCACCTTCGCCACCCGAACCGAGGCCGACACAGCACTGTTCCGCTACATCGACGGCTGGTACAACCCCCACCGCATCCAACACGGCCTCGGCGGCCTGTCACCCGACGAATACGAACAAGCCCAACACACCCACGACTCCCAGACCAACGAACCAGCCCAAGCCATCACCAGATAACCAAGTCTCCGGCATCGCGGGGGAACCTCAACTACACGGCTACGCCGCCAAGCACGGCCTTCGGCCGCAAGGCAGGCGGGGCTTCGGCGGCCCCTCGCGGACTTCGCCGCTTGCCGGTCGGTGTCAGAGGAGTTCGAGGGGATCGACTCTGATCTTGATGCCCTCCTTCGGGCGGCGGGAGGCTCGGACCGCCTGTGCGGCGTGCACGGCTGCGGCGAGTTCGCGGCCCTCGGCGCGGGAGACGCGGACCAGTGCGCGTTCCTGCTCCGAGTTGCCGTCCTCGTCGACCTCGCCCAACGGCACCGGCCCCAGGATCTCGCCCGTGCTCGGCAACTCCAGGCAGTCCAGCAGGTCGTTCACCGCGTCCGGTGTGCCGTCCACCGCCGCCACCCGCATCGCCGGGGGGAAACCGAGCTCAGCGCGCCCGGCCAGTTCGATCTCCGCGTGCCACGACGGATCCCACCGCACCAGCGCCTGCACCGGCTGCAACGTGGAGTCGGCCATCACCACCACCCGGCCGCCGTCCCGCGCGGGCCGCACCATCGCCGCCGCCGCCAGCCACAACCGCAGCGTCTCCTCGGTGGCCCGCAGTTCCGGTCGGGACAGCAACGTGCGCCCGTCCAGCAGCAGCGCGGCGCCGTAACCGCCTTCGGCGACGGGCTCCGCACCGGGCGTGCACACGATGAGCGCCGGTTTCGCCGGGACGCTCGACAAGATCTCCGTGCCGCCGGAGGTGCGCACGGTGGTGTTGCTGAACGCCCTGCCCAGCTCCTCCGCGGTGCGCCCGGCACCGATCGCGATGGCGCGCAGCCGCCGCGACCCGCAGGAACCGCACCGGAACGCGGCCTCAGCCGCACCGCACCACCGGCACGCCGCGGGTTTCGGAGCACCGTCCTCCATGCCGCCCGGCAGTCCCAGCGGTCCCGCGCAGCGCCGACACCGCGCCTGCTCCCGGCAGTCCCCGCAGGCCAGCGCAGGCACGTAACCCCGGCGCGGGACCTGCACCAGAACGGGAGCGTCGTTGCCCAGTGCCGCACGAGCCGCGTCGAACGCCACCGACGGCAGCCGTGCCGCGCGGGCCGCGGGATCACGAGCGAGCTGAGTGTCATCGGCCCCGATCGCGACCACGTGCGGCGCCGCGGCCCGGACCTGATCACGCAGTGCCACGACCTGCTGCGCCCAGCCGGTCTCGACCAACAACGCGGCCTCCGCGGTCCGCGCGAACCCCGCCACCAGCAACGCGGCCCCAGCGGAGTGCGCGCGGTGCGTGAGCACGTCGCGCGCGTGCGGATAAGGCATCTGCGGGTAGCTGTGCGTGCTGTCGCCGTCGTCCCACACCACCGCCAGCCCGAGGTCGTGCACCGGGGCGAACATGGCGGCCCGCGTCCCCACCACCACTCGCACCGTGCCGCGCAGCACCGCCAGCCACCGCTTGTAGCGCTCACCCGGCGCGAGTTCCGAGGTGAGCGCGACGACCCCGTCCTCCCCCAGCAGCAGTGCGCAGGCCGCGTGCAGCCGAGTCACGTCCCGGTGATCGGGCACCACGATCAACGCGCCGCGCCCCGCCGCCGCGGCCGTCGCGGCGGCCTCGGCGAGACGTTCGGTCCACTGCTCCCCCGGCAGCGCCTGCCACACCGCGCGAGCCGGTTTGCCCGCGTGCACCGCCTCCAGCAGCGCCGGTCCGTGCTGATATCGGGACCACGCCTCAGGGTCCGGCTTCGGCGGTGGCGACGCGGGCTCCGCGGTCTGCTTCTCCGCGCGGGCGTGCCTGGGCGGTACGGCCAGGCGCACGACGTCGGCGAGCATCCCGCCGTAGCGGGCGGCGACCGAGCGGCACAGCTCCAGCAGCCGCGGCGGCAGCACCACCTCCGAGGAGATCACCCGATCCACCCACTGCAGGGTTCCGGCGAACTCCGAGTTCTCCTTGCGCTCCAGCAGATACCCGTCGACGAGCTTGCCGCGGAACCGCACCCGCACCCGGCAGCCCGCCACCGCCGCGTCGTGCAACCGATCCGGGATCAGGTAGTCGAAGGCCCGGTCCAGGTGCGCGGGCAGCGACACCTCCACCAGGACGCCGGCGACCGGCAGCGCCGGAGCGGCCGTGCGCTCCGTCTTCTTCGTCGTGTTGGAACCGCCCGCCGCCATGCCTACTTCTCTACCAGAGCCCGCCGACCGCACCGCGTACCCGGTCCGCGC
Organism: Saccharopolyspora gloriosae; assembly: GCF_022828475.1. Classification (GTDB taxonomy): domain Bacteria; phylum Actinomycetota; class Actinomycetes; order Mycobacteriales; family Pseudonocardiaceae; genus Saccharopolyspora_C; species Saccharopolyspora_C gloriosae_A. The sequence continues at coordinate 4,832,798 of NZ_CP059557.1, forward strand.
CGAGCGAGCCGGTCACTACGATGCGTCGGGCAGCATTCCGCGAAAGGACCCCACTTGTTCGACGTCGTCTTCTACCACCCCGAGATCCCCGGCAACACGGGCAACGCGATCCGGATGGCAGCCGGTTCCGGCTGCGTGCTGCACCTGGTGCGCCCGCTGGGGTTCAGCGTGGAAGACGCGCGGTTGCGGCGAGCGGGCCTGGACTACCACGACCGGGCCGCGCTGCGGGTGCACGACGACTGGGACGCGCTGCTGCGCGACGTGGCTCCGCAACGCGTCTTCGCCTTCACCACCGGTGCCACGACCTCACTGGAGGAGGTCGCCTATCGCCCCGGGGATGTGCTGCTGTTCGGCCCGGAGGCGACCGGCCTGCCCGCGGACGTGCTCGACTCGGAGTGCATCACCGATCAGGTCCGCATCCCGATGCTGCCCGGCATCCGCTCCATGAACCTCGCGAACTCCGCCGCCGTGGCCGTCTACGAAGCCTGGCGCCAACAGGGCTACGCCATGAACAGGTGACCGCTCCCCTTCACCCGAGGACAAGGGCCTGGCCCCAACGTCCCTTCGACCGGTGGAGCGGGCGAAGGGAACATTCACCTCGTTGACTGCGGGTCGGGGTCCGTGCGGAGTGATCTTTTGATCTGTGTCTTGCCAGCGGCGGAGCCGCCCACCGGCGGGGTTCTCAGCGGCTCCCGCGCGAGGACAGCCATTTCGCCGTGTACGGCATACATGAGAAATCGCGGCCGCACGCGAGGAAGCCGCTGAGGTTCCGCTACGCAGGGAGTTCTGAAAAGACCTCTTAGGGGTCCTTGCAGAATGATCTTGTTTTGGCATGGTGGGGGTGTGTGTTGATCGCGTTTGTGGTTGGAGCGTGGGATGTCTCGCCCGAGGCCGTGGGAGGTCAGTGACGAGCTGTGGGCGGTGATCGCACCGTTGCTGCCCAGGCATGAACGAAGGTTTCGGCATCCGGGGCGGTGTCGGATCGATGACCGTAAGGCGTTGCAGGGTGTGTTGTTCGTGCTCTACACCGGTATCCAGTGGGAGTTCCTGCCCCAGGAACTCGGGTTCGGTTCGGGCTCGACGTGCTGGCGCCGGTTGGCGGAGTGGCAGCAGGCCGGTGTCTGGGAACAGCTGGAGGAGGTCCTGCTGGCCAAGCTGCGTGCGGCCGATCAGCTGGATTTCTCCCGCGCAGTGGTGGACTCCTCGCAGATCCAGGCCAAACGAGGACGTGGTTCCCCAAAAGTGGGCAAGAGCCCGGTTGATCGGGGCAGGCCGGGCTCGAAACACCACATCATCACCGACGCCCGCGGAACCCCGCTACAAGTGCTGCTGACCGGCAGCAACCGCAACGACGTCACCCAGCTGATACCGCTGATCGAGGCGGTCCCACCGGTACGCGGAGTCCGAGGCCGACCCCGCCGCACACCCCGTCACGTCTACGCCGACCGCGGCTATGACCACGACAAATACCGGCACCAGCTACGGGACCGCAACATCACACCCCGCATCGCACGTCGCGGTGATCAGCACGAATCCGGCCTCGGCACACTCCGCTGGGTCGTCGAAGCCGCCTTCGCCTGGCTCCACGGTCCCCGCAAACTCCGCATCCGCTGGGAAACCCGCGACGACATCCACGAAGGCCTACTCCACCTCACCCACTGCATGATCCTCGCCCGCAAACTCCTTGCCACAGCATTCTGAAAGGACCCCTTAGAGGCGGCAGGCCTCGAGGGGGGTGACCAGGATGGCTCGGGCGCCCTCCGCCCAGAGGCGGTCCATGATCGACTGGGCTTGGTGGCGCGGGACCATCACGCGGACCGCGACCCAGCCCTTCTCGTCGAGCGGGGACACCGTCGGCGACTCCATGCCGGGCGTGATCTTGCGGACGCCGTCGAGCACCGCGGTGGGGCAGTTGTAGTCCATCATCACGTACTGCCGGGCGATGAGGACGCCGCGCAGCCGCTGGATCAGCACCTCCACGGCCTGCTCGCTGTCGTCCGGCAGCTCACGATCACCCCGCACCAGCACGGCCTCGGAGCGCAGGATCGGGTCCCCGATGGTCTGCAGCCCGGCTTCCCGCAACGAGGCACCGGTCTCCACGACGTCGGCGATGGCGTCGGCGAGCCCGAGCTCCACGGCCGTCTCCACCGCCCCGTCCAGTTCGATCACGTCCACCTGGATGCCCAGGTCTGCGGCAGCAGCGGTCACCAGCGGCGCGAACGAGGTGGCGACGCGCTTGCCGTCGAGTTCGGCGAGCGCCCCGATCCACCCGGTGGGGGCGGCGAAGTAGAACCGCGACACCCCGAAATCCAGTGGCAGCAGTTCAGTGGTGCTCACGTCGGTGCCGGCGGCCTGCAGCAGGTCCTGGCCGGTGATGCCGACGTCGAGCACGCCGCTGCCGACGGTGCGGGCGATGTCGGTGGGACGGAGGAAGACGAACTGCACGTCGTTGGCGGTGTCGATGGCGAACAACGCCTTGGGCTCGCGGTGCACGCGATAGCCGGCGTCGGAGAGCAACTGGATGGCGGGACCGCTCAGCGATCCTTTGTTGGGCACGGCGACCCGAAGCATGGTGGTTCCTTTGCCGAGTTCGGTGGGACGGGACGGCCCCGGTTCAGACGGGGCGGCGGGGCGTTCCACCCGCTGCACGCTGCGGGCGGAACCCGCTATGGCGCTGACCACCGCACATCGACTGCGTCCTCCTCGTACCGGGTCACCCCGGCCAGATTTTCGTACGTCCAGAATGGTGGCACACCGAGGTACCGCGCGGCCCGGGAGCATGTCCGTGCTCACGTGCCGAGGTCCCGCGAGTGCCGCCCCCGTTCCCGGCAGCCGATGAGGATTCCCGCCCATGCCCGATCGACATCTGGTCGACGCCCACATCATGTTGCTGCGCGAGAACCGGATCCTGCTCAGCAAACGCCGGGGAGACGCCTTCGACGGCAAGTGGCATCTGCCCGCGGGCAAGGTCGACGCGGGTGAGGACGTGATCTCGGCGGCCGTGCGGGAGGCCTGCGAGGAAGTGGGCGTGCGGATCGATCCCGCGGACCTGACGCACGTGCACACCGTGCACATCATCGGATCCGGCCAGGAGCCGCGGTTCGGCTTCTTCTTCCGCTCGTCCCGATGGTCCGGGCAACCGGAGAACCGGGAGCCCGCCAAGTCCCACGGCCTCGACTGGTTCGCGCTCGACGCGCTGCCCGAACCGATGATCGGATACGCGGCCCTCGGCATCCGAGCCCTAAGCAGCGGAATCCCCTTCTCGATCCACGGCTGGGACTGATCAGGCCGCGGCGCGCAACGCCGCCGCCCGATCCGGCCGCTCCCAGGGCAGTTCGAGGTCGGCGCGCCCGAAGTGGCCGTAGGCGGCGGTCGGCGTGTAGATCGGCCGCAACAGGTCCAGGTCGCGGATGATCGCACCGGGCCGCAGATCGAACACGGCGTTGATGGCGGCCTGAATCCGTTGTGGCGCAACGGTTTCCGTCCCGAACGTCTCCACGAACAACCCGACCGGAGCCGCCGCGCCGATGGCGTAGGCCACCTGCACTTCCACGCGCTCCGCGAGCCCGGCGGCGACGACGTTGTTCGCCACCCACCGCAGCGCGTACGACGCGGACCGGTCGACTTTGGACGGATCCTTGCCGGAGAAGGCGCCGCCGCCGTGCCGCGCCATGCCGCCGTAGGTGTCCACGATGATCTTGCGTCCGGTGAGTCCGGCGTCGCCCATCGGCCCGCCCACCACGAACCGCCCCGTCGGGTTCACCAGCACCCGCACCGCCGAGGCGTCCAGCTCCAGCCCGTCCAGTTCCGGGGCGACGACCAGTTCCCGCACTTCGGAGTCGAGCTGCGCCGGTTCGATGTCGGCGGCGTGCTGGGCGGACACGACCACGGTGTCCAGCGCCACCGGCCGATCCCCGTCGTAGTCGACGGTCACCTGCGTCTTGCCGTCCGGCCGCAGGAGCGGCAGCAGCCCGTCCTTGCGCACCCGAGCCAGCCGCCGGGCGAGCCGGTGCGCGAGCGCGATCGGCATCGGCAGGCGCTCCGGAGTGTCGGCGCAGGCGTAGCCGAACATCAGGCCTTGATCACCGGCGCCTTGCCGCGCGACGTCGCCGTCCAGCCCTTCGACGCGGGATTCATAGGCGCGGTCCACCCCACGGGCGATGTCCGGTGACTGCGCACCGATGGCGACGTTCACGCCGCAGGAGTTCCCGTCGAAGCCCTTCGCGGAGGAGTCGTAGCCGATCTCCAGCACGCGTTCCCGGACGATGCCGGGGATGTCCACGTACGCCTCGCTGGAGACTTCGCCCGCGATGTGCACCTGCCCGGTGGTCACCATCGCCTCCACGGCGACGCGGGAACGCGGATCCTGCGCGAGCAGCGCGTCCAGCACCGAGTCGCTGATGGCGTCGCAGACCTTGTCCGGATGCCCTTCGGTCACCGATTCACTGGTGAAAAGCCGCACGACCCACCCCCTGGGAACGGGTGCGGCCCGGTGTCAGCCCTGCACGAGCCGCCGCGCCACAGCATCCCACAACCGGGCCGAGAGCAGGGACTTCGCGCCGTGCGGCAATGGGGTTTCGGTGCCGTCGGTGGACAGCAGCCAGCCCGCGTTGTCCTCCATCTCGAAGGCCTTGCCGTCGCCGACGGTGTTCACCACCAGCAGGTCGCAGCCCTTGCGGGCGAGTTTGCGGCGCCCGTGGTCGAGCACCGGGGTCTCGGGGTCGCCGGTCTCGGCGGCGAATCCGACGATCAGGCCGACCCCGAGCCTGCCGTCGCGGCGGCGCTCGACGAGCTCGGCGAGGATGTCCGGGTTCCGGGTCAGCTTCACCGGCGCCGGATCGGCGTCCACCTTCTTGATCTTGTGTTCGGCGAGGTCCACCGGCCGGAAGTCGGCGACCGCGGCGGCCATCACCACCGCGTCGGCACCTTCCGACTCCGCCAGCACCGAGTCCCGCAACTGCTCGGCGGTGCCCACGTGCACCACCCGGACTCCGGCCGGTTCCACCAGGTCCGCGGTGTGCGCGGAGATCAACGTGACCTCGGCGCCCCGGTGCGCGGCGACCCGCGCCAGCGCGTAGCCCTGCCGCCCCGACGAACGATTCCCCAGGTATCGCACCGGATCCAGCGGCTCCCGCGTACCGCCCGCGGAGATCACCACACGACGGCCTTCCAGGTCCCTCGGCAGCGCCGCCGCCGAGGACAGCAGCAACCGGCCCAGATCCACGATCTCCACCGGATCCGGCAGTCGGCCCTTGCCGGTGTCCTTGCCGGTGAGCCTGCCGCTGGCCGGTTCCGCGACGACCACTCCCCTGGCGCGCAGCGTTGCCACGTTCTGCCGCGTCGCCGGGTGCTCCCACATCTCGGTGTGCATCGCGGGCACCATCAGCACCGGACAACGCGCCGTGAGCAGCGTCGAGGTGAGCAGATCGTCGGCTTGGCCGTGCGCGGCGCGCGCGAGCAGGTCCGCGGTGGCCGGCGCGACCACGACCAGCTCGGCCTCCTGGCCGAGCCGCACGTGCTGCACCTGGTCGACGTCGGTGAACACCCCGGTGCGCACCGGATGGCCGGACAACGCCTCGAAGGTGGCGGAGCCGACGAAGTTCAACGCCGCCTCGGTGGGCACCACCCGCACGTCGTGGCCGGATTCGGTCAGCCGCCGCAGCACATCACACGCCTTGTAGGCCGCGATGCCGCCGCTGACGCCCAGCACGACCCGCGGGCGATCCCCGGAAGGTTGCTGTGTCACGGAGAGTCCCGGTTCACTCGCCTTCGGTGTGCTCGAGCATGCCGGAGTGGATCTCGCGCAGCGCGATCGACAGCGGCTTCTCCCGCGGCCCCGGCTCCACCAGCGGGCCGACGTACTCCAGCAGGCCTTCGCCGAGCTGGGCGTAGTAGTCGTTGATCTGCCGGGCGCGCTTGGCCGCGTAGATCGCCAGCGCGTACTTCGAGCTGACCTGCTCCAGCAGGTCGTCGATCGGCGGGTTGGTGATGCCCTCCGGCGAGGTCAGCGAGGACCGGGTGTTGAGGGCGGCGAGCGCGTTGGGGTGGTCACGTGGTGGCTCCTGCTCTGAACGAAGAATGCGGTGGACGCCGGCGCGTGGACCGCGGCGACTCGGGTCGGCCGACGGCTGGCGCCGGTTCGGCGTCCGAGCACGGGCTCAGACCCGGCGACCGGTCACCAATCGTATCAATTCGCTGGTCGCGGACCGCACATCGGCGTTGACCACGGTGTCGTCGAACTCCGGTTCGGCGGCGAGCTCATCCCGCGCGGTCTGCAACCGGGCCTCGACCACCTCGGGATCTTCGGTGCCGCGTCCGGTGAGCCGCTGCACGAGCTCCTCCCAAGAGGGCGGCAGCAGCATCACGAGCCGCGCCTCGGGCATCGAGACGCGCACCTGCCGGGCGCCTTGCAGTTCGATCTCCAGCACGGCGTCGTGGCCGGCGGCCAGCGCGCGCTCGACGGGACCGCGGGGCGTGCCGTAGTAGTTGCCGGCGTACCGGGCGTGCTCGAGCAGTTCGCCCTCGGCGACCATCCGCTCGAACTCGGCGATGCCGACGAAGTGGTAGTGCGCGCCGTCCACCTCGCCCGCGCGCGGGCGCCTGGTGGTCACCGAAACGCTGAAGTAGATCTCCGGCGCCTGCTTGCGCAGTTCGTCCAGCACGCTGGATTTACCGACGCCTGAAGGACCGGAAACGACGGTGAGCCGGGGCCCGTCCTGACGGACCGACCCCGGCTCGACACCGGTACGGGTGTCGATCACTCGGCGGCGAACTCGGTGAGCAGCGCCTTGCGCTGACGCTCACCCAGCCCGCGGAGCCGGCGGCTGTTAGCGATCTCCAGCCGCTCCATGATCTGCTGAGCGCGGACCTTGCCCACGCCGGGAAGGGCCTCAAGCAGCGCGGACACCTTCATCTTGCCCAAGACCTCGTCGTTGTCGGCGGTGTCCAGGACCTCTGCCAGGCTGGTTCCACCGCGCTTGAGGCGCTCTTTGAGCTCGGCTCGGGCGCGACGGGCGGCAGCCGCCTTTTCCAAAGCTGCTGCCCGCTGCTCCTCGGTCAGCTGGGGAAGGGCCACCATGTCCTCCGTGATGTGGGGTTTCTCTTGATCGGTGCGGCGACGGTACCGACTCCCGCCCACCGGGTTCCACGCGGGTCCGGCTTGTTGAGCGGGCGTTCCGGGGAAGTTCCCGCCGCCTGACCCTTCGGACGGCGCGTACAAGGGGTGCACGAGCACTAGGGCCGCTGCAACTACTACCAACAATGGCGCTGAAGTGCACTAACCTGCGAGAAAACTCTTCCGATCTGTCCGATTTCCGGGCGGTTGAGCGACGCTGGGTGCGTCCTCGCAGGTCACAGGGAGATCGATACCACGACAACGGGAAGTCGATCAAGATCGAATCCGACTTCCGCTCGATCTTGCCGGTCTTTTTTCGCCGATCCCGCCCGGAATTCGTACCCGCCCGCCCGAACGCCGCCGCACCCGGCCCCCGCCCGAGCCCCGCCGGACGGCAATGAAATGATCATGATCAGAGCACGTTCCGCGCAGGTCGACACGCGATCAGCCGCCACTCCCCCAGCATCGCCCGCCCCGGAGGACGCATCGCGATGAGGCCCCCAACCGAGGCACGGACCGTCGACGAGCGCACCGCGCTGCGGCCGCTGTTCGTCAGTGTTCGCGCTCGCCCACCGCGGGCAGCGCCACACCCCAGAGATCGGCGTCGAAGAACCCCGGATCACCCTTGACGGAACCCCAGAACTCGTCGTCCGCGCCGCCGGGAAGGCGCTCCGGAGCCGGTTCGGGCCGATGCCCGCCCGGCACGTCCAGGCAGTACGAAGAACCGCCCGCCTGCTCCGGAATCACCGGGTCGGCCGCGGTGCTCTCGGCCCGGATGACCTCCGCCCGCAAAGCTTCGGCGCGGGCTCCGGGTTCACCGCTCTCCTGAGCTCGCGGACCCCGTACCCGCCATGCCCCCATGTCGTCGTGCACGAACGCTCCTCGCTGTCGCCAGGGCATCATCGCCCCGGCAGCTCCGTCCCAGTGCTCACGACGTTATCGCAAGTCCAGGCGGAGCCGACAAGCTTTCATAACACGACAACGCGAACAATTCCCGGCGAAGATCCACTAATCCCGAGGCCGGATGCTCAGCTGAGCGGCGCCGGAACCGCCCTCGTCGGCGTAGCCCTAGCCGGAGTTGGAGTTGCCCTTGCCGTTCTGGCTGCCGTTGCCGTTCTCCGACTGGTCGTCGCCGACGTTGTTCCCGCTCTGACCGTTCTGGTCGTTCGACGGAGGACTGCCCCTCCCCTGTTCCAGCCCTGGGGACAGCTCGCGCTTCTCGGCCGGTCCCGGTGGCAGCGCCACCTCCGGGGGCACGGTGACGGTCTTTCCGGGCAGCGTCGTCACCGACCCTGGGGGCGGGACGAGCGGGTTCCCCGGCACGGAGACCACCGTCGGCGGCGGCGGTCCGGGCAGCGGAAGCGTCGCGACGTCCGCGGCCACGCGATCGACGACCGCCAGCAGACTGCGAGCGTAGGTCGGATCCAGCCGCCCTTCGGACTGAGCGGCGGCGATGTTCCGGACCAGGTCCGCGAGCGCGAACTCGGACCCCACCCGGTCGTGCCGCCGCGCCGCCTCGTCCACTTCGGACACCGAGGCCATGAGCTCGGCGCGCACGTCCGGTTCGACGAGCGTTCGCGGCGCATCGCCGCACGAACTGAGCAGCAACGCGGCCAGCACCGTCCACAGTGGCGTCTTCATTCGCCCACCAGCTCACGCAAGTCGGACAGGTCCGCGGGCAATCGGTCGGCCCCGGCGGGGCCGGCGGCGGGCGGCAGCACCGGCTGATCCGGCGCGCTCTCCACCGGCACCAGCAGGAACACCGCGACCAGCACCACGGCCACGGCCACGGCGAGAACTCCCAGCCAGGACCACCGGATTCGGCGGCGGGCGGATGACAGGTCGGTGGAATCGTCGGTCGTGTTCGCGGGACGCGCCGGGGTGGTCTCGGCCGGTTCGGGCTCGGGCGGCCTGATCTCACCGGCCAGCAGCTGGACGCAGCGGGCCGCGGAGGGCCGTTCGTCCGGATCATCGGCGGTCATCGCGCGCAGCGTCCCGGCGAGCGGCTCGGGCAGCGACTCCGGGATGCGCGGCCTGCGCGTCAGGCGAGCCACCGCGGCCTCGGCCTTGGTGCCGTCGTACTCCGCGCGCCCGGTGAGGCATTCCAGCAGCACCAGGGCCAGCGAGTACAGGTCGGCCGGGTAGCCGATCTCCTGGTCGCGGACCTGTTCGGGCGCCATGTAGTGCGCGGAGCCCATGATGATGCCGGAGTCGGTCATCCGGCCCACGGTGTCCGCGAGCCGGGAGATGCCGAAGTCGGCGAGGAACACCTGCCCGTCCTCGGTGATCAGCACGTTCGACGGTTTCACGTCCCGGTGCACGATGCCGTTCCGATGCACGTAGCCGAGCACCTCGGCGAGCCGCCTGCCCAGTTGCAGCACCTGCGCCGGGTCGAGCGGACCCGCCTCGACGACATTGGTGAGGGTGCGGCCCTCCACGAGCTGCATCACCAGGTAGGGCTCGCCGTCACCGGACTCAGCGCCGAAGTCGTGCACGGTGACCAGTCCCGGATGGCTCAGCCGGGCCAGCAGGCGCGCTTCGTCCTCGAAGCGGCGGCGGGAGGACTCGTCGGCGTTGGAGCGGAACACCTTGACCGCGACGGGCCGTCCGAGCCGAGTGTCCACGGCACGGTGCACCTCGGACATCCCGCCGCGCCCCAGGCGCCTGCCGAGCCGGTACCGACCGGCCAGCAGCCGCGGCGCCGCCTCAGTCATCCGGGCCTCCGAACCGTCCACTCGATCAACCGCCGGAACTCTAACCGACGCCGTAGGACGAGTGGATCACTCCGACGTTCCGAAACGACCGCGGGCCGCCCGGACCGGTGGTCGGACGGCCCGCCGAATCCGGTGGGACTACTCGCGTTCCATCGCGGACATGTCGATCCGCCCTCGGACGCAGTACCAGCCGATGACCAGCGCGATCAGGATCACCGGCAGCGAGATCAGGGTGATCTGCCCGACCTCGTCGAAGCCCATCAGGACGACCACGGAAGCCAGGAAGGCCAGCGTGACGTACTCGATGTACGGGGAGAACGGAAGCCGGTAGTTCGGACGCTCGACCTCGCCGCGGCCGGCCTTGCGCACGAACAGCAGGTGGCTGAGCACGATGATGGCCCAGGTGGCGAGGATGCCGATCGAGGCGAAGTTCAGCACGATCTCGAACGCCTGCTCCGGCACCACCGCGTTGAGCGCGACGCCGACGACGCAGACGGCCGCGGTGAGCAGGATGCCGCCGTAGGGCACCTGGCTCCTGTTCATCGCACCGGTGAACTTCGGCGCCGATCCGGCCAGCGACATGGAGCGCAGGATGCGGCCGGTGGAGTACAGCCCCGAGTTGAGGCTGGACATGGCGGCGGTGAGCACCACGAGGTTCATCACGTCACCGGCGTACGGGACGCCCAGGTTGGCCAGCACCGTGACGAACGGGCTCTCGCCGTCCTTGTAGGAGCTCCACGGCATCAGCATCGTCAGCAGCGCGACGGAGCCGACGTAGAAGATCCCGATCCGCCACATGATCGAGTTGATCGCCTTCGGCATGATCTTCTCGGGGTTCTCGGTCTCACCGGCGGCGACGCCGACGAGCTCGACCGAGGCGTAGGCGAACACGACGCCCTGCATGATCAGCACGACCGGCACGATCCCGGCCGGGAACACGCCGCCGTTGTCGGAGATGACCGAGAAGCCGGCCTGATGGCCGTCGATGGCGTGACCGGTGACGATCAGGTAGATCCCGACGAGCATGAACACGACCAGCGCGCCGACCTTGACGATGGCGAACCAGAACTCCATCTCGCCGAACAGCCGCACCGAGACCATGTTCAGCGCGAGCACGATCGCCAGTGCGATCAGCGCCAGCACCCACTGCGGGATCGGCGAGAACATCGCCCAGAAGTGCGCGTACAGCGCGATGGCGGTGATGTCGGCGATGCCGGTGGTGGACCAGTTCAGGAAGTGCATCCACCCGGCGGTGTAAGCGCCCTTCTCGCCCATGAATTCCCGCGCGTAGGACACGAACGCGCCGGAGGAGGGGCGGTAGAGGATGAGCTCACCGAGCGAGCGCACCACGAAGAACGCGAACAGCCCGCACACCGCGTAGGCGATGGCGAGGGCCGGTCCGGCCTGCACGAGCCTGCCGCCCGCACCGAGGAAGAGCCCGGTGCCGATCGCGCCGCCGATGGCGATCATGTTGATGTGCCGTGCTTTCAGCGATTTGCTGTAGCCGGCGTCTCCGGCGTCGACGGGCGGCTGCCCGTCCGAGTCGCCGCCGGTCTGGAGGGTTTCTTGGCTCACGGTGCCCGGAATTTCCGTTCTGCTCGTCCACGCGGACACTGCCCGCGTGGTTGCTCGCGACGCCTCAGGGTCGTCGGTCCGGCCGCTCGGGGGTTCGCCTCGATGCGCGGAGTCGTCGGCGCGGAGGGTCTTTCTCGGGGCGCACCGGGGCCGGGCGGCCACGTTTCAGCGGCCCGCGCAACCCGTTCCGATGCTTGGGACGGAATGGTGAAGCGCACACGCCGCATTGTCAAGATCCACAGCATTTCACCCGAATCGACCAGTATTCGGCGTCAAAAATGTAAGGAATGTCGCAGTCCGCACATGCTTCCCTGGACCACGGCCGCGAGGCCGAACTCGCAGGACACGACATCCGCCGACGACAGGCGCAGGGATTACCGAAACCCTGCGTACACCGTTCGTTCACCCCGCGTGAGGAATCCGCCGGGCACCGAATCCGGCGGCCGAGAATGCCGGATCACCATTCTCCGCCCATCGCGACAATTCCGGCGCACACCGAAATCAATTCTTAACATCGGGGACTCCGCCCGAACCCACCCGCACGACGCGACCGAGTCTGCGGCGACCGCTCACGCGCCGGTGAGGCACCTCCGCCCCGTACGACAGCTGGACCGCGATCTCGCCCACGACGGGACAGGTGAACGGACCGTTCGTCCAATCCGGTTGGTCGAACGGTCCGTTCACTCAGAAACGTGCCCAGCAGCCAACGCCACGACCTGCACGAGATCCGCCGGCCAGCAGCCACTGCCGCCGCACGTCGGGCGCCCCGGGGTGAGGTGAACGGTGTCCGCCTTCACCGCATCGGACATCTCGGCCCGTACGGCGTCCAGTTCCGCGGCGACGTTCTTCCAGGTCTCCGAGTGCGCTTTGATCTCGTCCGGGTCACCGGTGAGCGCGTCCAGCGCGTCCGAAACCGGCCCGACGTGCTCCATCAGCCAGCCCACTCCGGCAGCGAGGACAGCACCGAACGGGTCGAGCGCCATGCCGAGCGCATCCAGCCCGGTCCCGACGGCGCCCATCACCCCGCTGGCCCAGTCCCCGGACTCGATGGCTTTCTTCGTCTCGTCGACCGATTCCAGGATCGGCACGCCGCTGAACGACTTGGTCGAATCCTCCCGCTCCGCCACCAACGGATTGCCCACGACGCGATCCACTCAACTACGGTCGAACGAAACAATGCGGAAGACGGCACGAGCTGGTCGAGTCGGTCCACAGCGGACGGCCGTCGCCGCGCCCGCTACGTCGGACATCTCCCCTGGCACGCCGGTTTCCCCTTGCACACCAACGCGATCGTACGACGTCGCGCCCACCCCTCGGGCCACCGGCGGAAACCACCGGAGCCCGGCTCGACCAGATCAAAGTACTGCACAGCCGGGAGGCGCTTCCAGCGGTGCCGACGGTTTCTCCCGTCGGATCGACGAAGCCATGCGCGCCATCCTGAGTTTCCCCGCCGGACCGGGCGCAAGGTGGACGATCCGCGATGCGGCGGGAAAGCCTTCGTTCGGAATAACCGGCGGCGAGACCACGTTCACACTGGTCATGGAGCTAGGGGTATCGCTGTCCACGTTCGCGGCCAACTCGGAGAACGTCATCGACGAGGCCGTGCGGCTCGCCGCGCAAGCAGCGGACGCCGGGATCGACTCGGTGTGGTTCGGGCAGATGCTCAGCTACGACGCGATCTCGGTGAGCGCCACGGTGGGCCGGGAGGTGCCCGGAGTCCGCGTCGGGCCTTCGGTCGTGCCCATTTACCCGCGTCATCCGCAGCTGCTGGCGTCCGCCGCGAAAACGGCGCAGGCCGCGACCGGTGGCCGGTTCCGGCTCGGCGTCGGACTCGGCGCGAAGAACATGCTGGAACCCGCGTACGGCGTGCCCTATCCGCCGCCGATCAAGCACCTCCGCGAATACCTGGGCGCGCTGCGGCCGTTGCTCGACGGCCGTGACGATCCGTTCGAGGGCGACACGCTGGTCTCCCGCCCCTCGATGCCGACGGCGGTGCCGGGCGCTGAGGCGCACATCCCGGTGATCGTCGCCGCGATGGGTCCGCAAGCGCTGCGGGCCACCGGTGAACTCGCGGACGGCACCCTGCCCTTCCTCGCCGGTCCGAAGGCCATCGCAGAACACATCGCCCCGCAGATCAACGAGGCCGCGCAGCGGGCGGGACGGTCCGCCCCGCAGATCGTCGCCGCGATCCCCGCCGTCGTCACCGACGACGTTGACGAGGCGCGTTCCCGCGCGCAGCAACAGATGAGCTTCTACGACGCCATTCCGTCCTACCAGCGAGTGATCGAGCAATCCGGCGCGGAGAAGGCCGCCGACCTGCTGCTCGCCGGAGACGAGGACACCGTGGCCGCCGGAATCCGCGAGTACGCCGAGGCGGGAGCGACAGCTGTCACCCTCACCCAAACCGACCTCACCGGCGACCAGGACCGCCTCCGAACCTGGCAACTGCTCGGAACGCTGAAGACGGCGAACCCGTGACCGCGGTGATCACCGTCTGGGCGGACGTCAGCCGCGAGGTGTGCCCGGCGCGCGTCCAGTGCTCGCCGAGCTGGAACATGCCGGGGTGCAGGACGAGCGGCGGACCGTTCCCCGCGACTTCGTAGGCGACCTTGAATCCGTTGCTGCGCGCGGTGGGCACGAGTCGCTCCTGCGGTCCGTGGTTCGCCTGGGGCTTTGGCGCTGATCTCCATGCGGGCGCAAAAACCCTCGTGATCAGCTAAGACAGTTGTCCGCGAACGTTCGACCGCCGGGGACGTTCACTTCATCGCGACATCGCGAACCCTTGGACGGAGTTCGGCCGGCACGTACGGCCCGCCTCCGATGAGGCGGGCCGTACGGCGGTGGATCATGCCTCCAGCAAGGCGCCCAGCTCGTCGCGCACGCGGCGCCCCGCCGAACGCAGGTCTCCCACCGACGGGCCGTGGCGGAGGACGTCGCGGGCCGTGGCAGGCAGGACCGAGGGCAGGGCCGCGCCGAACGTCGCTCGGAGGCTCTGCACCGTCGCTCCCTGAGCTCCCAGGCCGGGGGCCAGGATCGGACCGTTCAGGCGGGAGAAGTCCAGTTCGCCCGGCTTGATCGTGGCCCCGGCGACCACACCGACGTAGCCGTACGGGTCCGCCCCGGCGTTGTTCTCCGCCGCCGCGTCCACAATGGACTGTCCGACGGTGCGGCCGTCCTCGGCCCTCGATCGCTGCAACGCCGCACCCTCCGGGTTCGACGTGCGGGCCAGCACGAACACGCCGCGCCCGGTCTGCTCCGCGATGCCCAAAGCCGGTGCCAGCGACCCGAAACCGAGGTACGGCGACACCGTCAGCGCGTCCGCAGCCAGCGGCGAATGCTCGTCGAGGTAGGCGTTCGCGTACGCCGTCATCGTCGATCCGATGTCGCCGCGCTTCACGTCCAGCAGCACCAGCGCCCCGGCCTCGCGGGACGCGGCGACGACCTTCTCCAGCACCGCCACGCCCGCCGAGCCGTACACCTCGAAGAACGCCGACTGCGGCTTGAGCACCGCGACCTCACCGGCCAGCGCCTCCACCGCCGTCATCGCGAACCGCTCCAACGCGGCGGGGCTCTCCTCCAAGCCCCACGCGTTGAGCAGCGCCGGATGCGGGTCGATGCCCACGCACAGCGCACCGCGCGCGGCGATCGAATCGGCCAGTCGCCGCCCGAAACCGGCCCGGACCGTCACCGTCACTCACCGCCCTTGCGCAGCGCGGCCTGCAACGCCTGCAGCGGCCGCACGCCGATGCTGCCGCGGATCGCCGCCTCGATGCCCTGCACCGCGGCCGCGGCGCCCTGCACCGTGGTGATGCACGGGATGTCGCGGGACACGGCGGCCGTGCGGATCTCGTAGCCGTCGACGCGCGGGCCGGGGTTGCCGTACGGGGTGTTCACGACCATGTCGATCTCACCGGCGCGGATCAGGTCGATGACGTCGCGGTCCTCGCCCTTCTCGTTGTGCTTGCGGACCTCCTTCGCCGGAATCCCGTTGCGCCGCAGCACATCCGTGGTTCCGGCGGTCGCGAGGATCTCGAATCCGAGGTCGGCGAGGCGCTTCACCGGGAACACCATGGAGCGCTTGTCCTTGTTCGCCACCGACACGAACACGGTGCCCGAAGTCGGCAGCGAACCGTAGGAGGCGGTCTGGGACTTCGCGAACGCCTGCCCGAAGGAGACGTCGATGCCCATCACCTCACCGGTCGACTTCATCTCCGGCCCCAGCAACGAGTCCACGCCGTGGCCCTCCGGAGTGCGGAAGCGGTGGAACGGCAGGACCGCCTCCTTCACCGCGACCGGGGCGTCCATCGGCAGGTCCGCGCCGTCGCCCGTCGCGGGCAGCAGGCCCTCGCCGCGCAGGTCGGCGATGCTCGCGCCCAGCATGATGCGGGACGCGGCCTTGGC
Source organism: Saccharopolyspora gloriosae (assembly GCF_022828475.1). Classification (GTDB taxonomy): domain Bacteria; phylum Actinomycetota; class Actinomycetes; order Mycobacteriales; family Pseudonocardiaceae; genus Saccharopolyspora_C; species Saccharopolyspora_C gloriosae_A. The sequence continues at coordinate 4,848,602 of NZ_CP059557.1, forward strand.
CAGCGGAGCCGCCGTCGCCTTCGACACGAACGGCACCGTGCGCGACGCCCGCGGGTTCGCCTCCAGCACGTAGAGCACGTCGTCCTTCAACGCGTACTGCACGTTGAGCAGACCGAGAACGCCGATGCCGTGCGCGATGGCCTTCGTGGACTCGCGCACCTTCTCGATGTCCTGGCGCCCCAACGTGATCGGCGGCAACGCGCACGCCGAGTCGCCGGAGTGGATGCCGGCCTCCTCGATGTGCTCCATCACGCCGCCCAAGTACACGTCGGTGCCGTCGCACAGGGCGTCCACGTCGATCTCGATGGCGTCGTCGAGGAAGTTGTCCACCAGCACCGGGTGCTCGGGAGTGACCTCGGTCGCGCGGGCGATGTAGCTCTCCAGCGACGCCTCGTCGTAGACAATTTCCATGCCGCGGCCGCCGAGCACGTACGACGGGCGCACCAGCACCGGATAGCCGATCTCGTCGGCGATGCGCCTCGCCGCGTCGAACGACGTCGCCATGCCGTACTTCGGCGCGGGCAGACCCGCCTTGCGCAGCACGTCGCCGAACGCGCCGCGCTCCTCGGCTAGGTGGATCGCCTCCGGCGGGGTGCCCACGATCGGCACCCCGGCGTCGGCCAAGCGCTGCGCCAAGCCCAGCGGCGTCTGGCCGCCGAGCTGCACGATCACGCCCGCGACCTCACCGGAAGCGCGCTCCGCTTCGACGACCTCCAGCACGTCCTCGAACGTCAGCGGCTCGAAGTACAGCCGGTCCGCCGTGTCGTAGTCCGTGGACACCGTCTCCGGGTTGCAGTTGACCATCACGGTCTCGAACCCGGCGTCGCGCAGCGACGTGGCGGCGTGTACGCAGGAGTAGTCGAACTCGATGCCCTGGCCGATGCGGTTCGGCCCCGAACCCAGGATGAGCACCTTGGGGCGGTCGCGCTGCTCGGTGACCTCCGACTCCGCGCCGGGATCCAGCTCGTAAGCCGAGTAGTGGTACGGCGTGCGGGCCGCGAACTCGGCCGCGCAGGTGTCCACCGTCTTGTACACCGGCCGCACGCCCAGGCGGTGCCGCAACGAACGCACACCGTCCTCATCGGACAGTTCCGGGCGCAGCGCGGCGATCTGGCGGTCCGACAAGCCGGAGCGCTTCGCCAGCCGCAGCAGATCCGCGTCCAGCACCGGCGCCGCCGAGAGCTCCGCACGCAGCTCCACCAGCGCGGCGATCTGGTCCACGAACCACGGGTCGATGCCCGAGGCCTCGTGCACCTGCGCCACGCTCGCGCCCAGCCGCAGCGCGCGCTCCACGCCGTAGAGCCTGCCGTCGTGCGCGGTGCGCAGTTCGTCCAGAGTGGACTCCAGCGTGGCGCCCGCCGGGTCGTCCTTCGTCCAGAAGCCGATCCGGGAAGTCTCCATCGAGCGCAGCGCCTTGCCCAGCGCCTCCTGGAAACTGCGGCCCAGCGACATCGCCTCGCCGACGCTCTTCATCGTCGTCGTCAGTGCCGGGTCCGCACCGGGGAACTTCTCGAAGGCGAACCGCGGCACCTTCACCACCACGTAGTCCAGCGTCGGCTCGAAGCTCGCCGGGGTCTCGCCGGTGATGTCGTTGCGGATCTCGTCGAGCGTGTAGCCGATGGCCAGCTTCGCCGCGATCTTGGCGATCGGGAAACCCGTCGCCTTCGAGGCCAGCGCCGAGGACCGGGACACCCGCGGGTTCATCTCGATCACGACCATGCGCCCGGTCTCCGGGTGGATCGCGAACTGGATGTTGCAGCCGCCGGTCTCCACGCCCACCTCGCGCAGCACGTCGATGCCGACGTTGCGCATGTGCTGGTACTCGCGGTCGGTCAGCGTCATGGCCGGGGCCACCGTCACCGAATCACCGGTGTGCACGCCCATCGGGTCGATGTTCTCGATGGAGCAGATCACGACCACGTTGTCCGCGTGGTCGCGCATCAATTCGAGCTCGTACTCCTTCCAGCCGAGCACGCTCTCCTCGATGAGCACCTCGTGCACCGGGGACTCCGTCAGGCCCAGCGTGGCCATCCGCTCCAAGTCCTCGGTGGTGTGCGCCATGCCGGAACCCAGGCCGCCCATGGTGAAGCTGGGGCGGATGACCACCGGCAGGCTGTGCTCGGCGACGAAGTCGCGCACCTCGTCCATCGACTTGCACACGGCGCTCTCCGGCGCGTCGCCGCCGATGGAACGCACGATGTCCTTGAACCGCTGCCGGTCCTCACCGCGCTCGATGGCTTCGATGTCGGCGCCGATGAGCTCCACGCCGTACTTCTTGAGCACGCCGCGCTCGTCGAGTGCCATCGCCGTGTTCAGCGCGGTCTGCCCGCCGAGCGTGGCCAGCAGGGCGTCGGGGCGCTCGGCCTCGATGACCTTCTCCACGAACTCCGGGGTGATCGGCTCGACGTAGGTGGCGTCGGCGAACTCCGGGTCCGTCATGATCGTCGCCGGGTTGGAGTTGACGAGGCTGACCCGCAGCCCCTCCTCCCGCAACACCCGGCACGCCTGCGTACCGGAGTAGTCGAACTCGCAGGCCTGCCCGATGACGATCGGCCCGGAACCGATCACCATGACGTGCTTGATATCAGTGCGCTTGGACATCAGCGGGCCTCGCTCATCATGCTGGTGAACTCGTCGAACAAGGGCGCGGCGTCGTGCGGACCGGCCGCGGCCTCCGGGTGGTACTGGACGCTGAACGCGGGGCCGTCGAGCAGGCGCAGGCCTTCGACGGTGCCGTCGTTCGGGCAGTAGTGGCTGATCTTCGCGGCGCCGAAGTCGGTGTCGAACCGCTCCCCCGCCTCGCCCGCCACGGCGAAACCGTGGTTCTGGGCGGTGATCGCGACCTTGCCGGTGTCCACGTCGATCACCGGGATGTTGATGCCCCGGTGCCCGTAGCGCATCTTGTAGGTCCCGCGGCCGAGCGCGCGGCCCAGCAACTGGTTGCCGAAGCAGATCCCGAACAGCGGGAGCTTGCGGCCCAGGATCTCGCGGGTGAGCTCCACGGCGTGGTCGGCGGTCGCCGGGTCGCCGGGACCGTTGGACAGGAACACCCCGTCCGGCTTGACCGCCAGCAGGTCGTCCACAGTGGACGAAAGCGGGAGCACGTGCACCTCGATGCCGCGCTGAGCCATCATCCGCGGCGTGTTCGACTTGATGCCCAGGTCCAGGGCCGCCACGGTGAACTTCTTCTCGCCCTGCGCCTCGACGACGTAGGTCTTGTCCGTGGTCACGTCACCGGCCAGGTCGGCGCCCGCCATCTGCTCCGAGGCCGCGACCTGAGCCACCAGCTCCTCGTCCGAACCCACCGCGGAACCCGAGAAGATCCCGGCGCGCATCGCGCCGCGCTCCCGCAGGTGCCGCGTCACGGTCCGGGTGTCCAGGCCCGCGATGCTCACGACGCCCTGCCGCTTGAGCTCCTCGTCCAGCGAACGGCGCGAGCGCCAGTTCGACGGGACCCGCGCGGGATCGCGCACGGCGTAGCCCGAGACCCAGATGCGCTGCGACTCGTCGTCCTCGTCGTTCCAGCCGGTGTTGCCGATCTGCGGAGCGGTCTGCACCACGATCTGGCGGTGGTACGACGGGTCGGTCAACGTCTCCTGGTAGCCGGTCATGCCGGTGGAGAACACCGCCTCGCCGAACGTGCGGCCCTCCTGGCCGTAGGCGGCGCCGCGGAAGATCCGGCCGTCCTCGAGCACCAATGCCGCCGGGGTGTGCGCGGTCATGCCTGTCCCTCCATGTCGTCACGTCCTGCGGCAGGCGCCAATGCCCGCACCGCACCCGCCCACTCGTCCTGAGCGGACTTGTCATCCGCGCGGAAACCCGTGTCGATGTCCTGGTCCCCCAGCCGCCAGGTCACCACGAGCATTCCCGCGCCGGGAACGACCTTGTTCGCCAGCTTGTGATCCACCCGGGCGTCCACCACGGACTCCGCCGGGATCCACAGCGGACTCGCGCCGGTCCGCTCCAGCAGCAGGCCCTCGGCACGCAGCCGCGCCACCGCGTTCGCGCGGTGCCCGATGTCGCCGACCGCGATCCGGTCCTGCCAATCCTCGGCCCGCGTGCTGCCCACGTAGAACCCGCTCGCGTCGGCCAGCAGCTCGGGCCGCTCGGCCACGCCCTCAGGCGCCACCGGGAACTCGGCGAGCTCCGCGGTCTGGCGCCGCTTGCGGTTCAGCCAGCCGCGCCGCATCCCGAAGTACACCAGTGCCAGCAGCAACAGCAGCGCCAGCACCCACAACGTCCGTTCCATCAGCGCCGCACCTCACCCTCGTGCGCGGTGATCCGGCCGCGCAACACCGTCGCCAGCACCCGGCCCGGCAACTCCATGCCCTCGAACGGGGTGTTCGCCGAGATGCTCGCCAGTTCCGCACCCCGCACCGTCCAGCGGTCGCCGGGGGCCACCACGGCCAGGTTCGCCGGCTCGCCCACCGCGATCGGGCGGCCCTGGTCGGCCAGCCCCGCGATCTCGGCGGGCCGCTCGCTGAGCACCCGCGCCACACCGCGCCAATCCAGCAGGCCCGGCTCGACCATCGTGCGCGCCACCACGCCCAGCGCCGTCTGGAGACCGAGCATTCCCGGCTTCGCCGCCGACCACTCGCAATCCTTGTCCTGCGAAGCGTGCGGGGCGTGGTCGGTGGCCACGCAGTCGACCGTCCCGTCGGCCAGCGCCGCCCGCAGCGCCCGCACGTCCTCATCGGTGCGCAGCGGCGGGTTCACCTTGTTCACCGGGTCGTAGGTCGACAGCAGCTCGTCGGTCAGCAGCAAGTGGTGCGGCGTGACCTCCGCCGACACCGTGCCACCCGAAGCTCCGCGCGACTTCCACCAACGCAGGATCTCCGCGGTGCCCGCCGTCGAAACGTGGCAGACGTGCAGCGTGCCGCCGGTGTGCCCGGCCAGCAGGCAGTCCCGCGCCACGATCGACTCCTCCGCCGGAGCGGGCCAGCCCGCCAAGCCCAGCCGGGCCGCGTTCGCGCCCTCGTGGGCCTGCGCGCCGACCGTGAGCCGCGGCTCCTCCGCGTGCTGGGCCACCACCACGCCCAGCGCCTTCGCGTACTCCAGCGCGCGACGCATCACCAGCGGATCGTGCACGCACTTGCCGTCGTCGGAGAACACCCGCACCCCGGCCGCCGAGCGCGCCATCGTGCCCAGCTCCGCGAGCTGCTCACCGCCCAACCCGACGGTCACCGCGCCCACCGGGTGCACGTCGACCAGGCCGATCTCCAAGCCCCGGCGCCACACGTGCTCCACGATCACCGCGTTGTCCGCGACCGGATCGGTGTTGGCCATCGCGAACACCGCCGTGTAGCCGCCCAGCGCGGCCGCCACCGAACCGGTCTCCACCGTCTCGGTGTCCTCGCGGCCCGGCTCCCGCAGATGCGTGTGCAGGTCCACGAAACCCGGCAGCAGCACGCCGCCTCCGGCGTGCACGACCTCGTCGGCGTCGGCGGTCAGGTCCGCGCCGATCTCCGCGATCAGCTCGCCGTCGACCAGCACGTCCACCGGCGCACCATCGCCGTAAGGACGGACTTCCTTGATCAGCACCCGGCTCATGCCGCGATCTCCTCTCCGGCCAGCAGGTGGTAGAGCACCGCCATGCGCACGTGGACCCCGTTGCGGACCTGCTCGGTGATCGCGGCGCGCGGCGAATCCGCCACCGCCGGAGCGATCTCCATGCCGCGCAGCATCGGGCCGGGGTGCAGCACCACGGCGTGCTCCGGCAGCTTCGCGAGCCGCTTCTCGTTGAGGCCGTAGGCGATCGAGTACTCGCGGGCCGACGGGAAGAATCCGCCGTGCATCCGCTCCGCCTGCACCCGCAGCAACATCACCGCGTCCAGGCCGGGCAGCACCGGATCCAGCTCGTGCACGACCTCCGCGCCCCAGTGCTCGATGCCGTGCGGCACCAGCGTCGGCGGCGCCACCAGCACCACGTCGACGCCGAGGGTGCGCAGCAGGTGCACGTTGGAGCGGGCCACCCGGCTGTGCAGCAGGTCGCCGACGACCGCGATGCGGCGGCCCGCGAGCTCGCCGAGCCGCTCCCGCAGCGTCGCCGCGTCCAGCAGGGCCTGCGTCGGGTGCTCGTGCATCCCGTCGCCCGCGTTCACGACCTGGGTGCCCGCCTCGTCCAGCCAACCGGCCAGCCGATGCGCCGCGCCCGAAGCCGGGTGCCGCACGATCACGCAGTCCGCGCCGGCGGCCGCCAAGGTCAGCGCGGTGTCCCGCAGCGACTCGCCCTTGCCGACCGAGGACGCCGAAGCCGACACGTTGATCACGTCGGCGCTCATCCACTTGCCCGCGACCTCGAACGACACCCTGGTACGGGTGGAGTTCTCGTAGAACATCGTCATCACGGTGCGCCCGCGCAACGTCGGCAACTTGCGCACCTCACGCCCCAGCAGGGTCTGCTTGAGCGTGTCCGCGGTGTCCAGCACCGTCGTCGCGGTCGCCGCGTCCAGTCCTTCGGTGGAGAGCAGATGCCGCATCACCGCACCTCCTCACTGCGCCGGATGACCACCGAATCGGCCTCGTCGACCTCGGCGAACCGGACCGCGACCTCTTCGCTGCGGGAAGTCGGCACGTTCTTGCCGACGTAATCCGCGCGGATCGGCAGCTCCCGATGCCCCCGGTCCACCAGGACCGCGAGCTGCACCGCACTGGGCCTGCCCTGGTCCCGCAAGGAGTCCAAGGCGGCGCGCACCGTGCGGCCGGAGAACAGCACGTCGTCCACGAGGACGACCAGCGCATCGTCGATCCCGGACGGCGGGAGACTACTGGGCTCCAACGGCCGATTGGGCCGTTTTCGCAGGTCATCGCGATACAGCGTGATATCGAGAGTGCCCGTGGGCACTTCCACGCCACTGAACTCGGCGATCCGGGTCGCCAGCCGCCGCGCCAGCGGCACGCCTCGCGTCGGAACGCCCAGCAGCACCACACGCGGGCCGCTCGCCCGGTCGTGGGCTTCCCCGTCGTGGGGCGACGAGGTGTCCAATGCCGTCTTCTCGATGATCTGATGAGCGATGCGGGCGATCGTGCGCGCAACGTCACCGGCCGAAAGCAGCTCCCGCTGCCCGGCCGGGTCCGTCGCGCCCGCCTGCCGGCGTGACGCCACGGGTGAGCCTCCTTCCCCGCCTCACTGGACGGGTCCTTAAAGGATGGTTGATTCCCCAGTGGACTGGATGCGCGTGCACCCGCCCTCCGGTGCGAACATCGGCAGGCCACCAGGTGACCACCGACTTCGGCTTGTACGCTATCAGCGTCCTGAGGTCAATCGTCCGGGTGGTGTGGGAGTACTCGCCCTGCCGCCACACGAAGACCAACTTGACCTAGTGACACTTGCGAGCGAACATTACTCTCCGTATCAATCTGAGCTTTCCTCCCCGGCATCCGATTTAGGCTGACGGGGCGAATGAAACGGAGAAACGCCACATGGGCGACTACGCCAAGGCGCTGGGCGGCAAGCTCCGCGCTATCCGCCAGCAGCAGGGTCTCTCGCTGCACGGCGTCGAGCAGAAGTCAGGCGGGCGGTGGAAGGCCGTGGTCGTCGGGTCCTATGAACGTGGCGACCGAGCGGTCACCGTCCAGAAACTCGCCGAACTGGCCGACTTCTACGGTGTTCCGGTCGCGGAGCTACTCCCGGAGGGACGGGTGCCCTCCGGCGCCGAACCGGCCACCAAGGTCGTGATCAACCTGGAACGGTTGCAGCAGTTGCCTGCCGAGAAGGTCGGGCCTCTCGCCCGGTACGCGGCGACCATCCAGAGCCAGCGCGGTGACTACAACGGCAAGGTGCTGTCCATCCGGACCGAGGACCTGCGATCCCTGGCCATCATCTATGACATGACCCCCGGCGAGCTGACCGAACAGCTCATCGACTGGGGCGTCCTGCCTCCCGAGGCACGACCTGCTCGGGAGGAGTGAACCGTAGTCGGTTTGCTCGGGTGTCCGGGTAGCGGAACCTCAGTGAGCCTCTCGCTGCGGGATCTTTTTCCCTAGTGGCTCCGCCACGAGGGAAAAAGCCGTCCTCGCGAGAGGCTCACTGAGAACCCGCCGGTGGTCGGCTTTTGGACGTGGGCTATGTGCTTCGCACATCCAGGCACGGCCTTCGGCCGCAAGGCACGGCTATCGCCGCAAGGTAAGCGGGGCTTCGCCCGCCCTTTGCGGGCTTCGCCACTGAGAAGACACCGATCGAAAGCCTCGCTCGCTGGGAGCGGCAGCATCACCGGCGGCTGAGAAACCGATTACCGGAACGGTGCGGAGGAGTCACGGGAGGACACCGGACTCGGCGAACCCCGTGACTGCGGCCGGTCAGCTCTGCGCGTCGGACTCCGCGCGTTCCTTCGCCGCCGCTTCGGCGGCCTCCAAGTTGCGGATCGATGTGCGCAAACGCTCGCTGATGCCGGCGATGCGGCCCAGGACTCCGTTGACGAACCGCGGCGAGTCGTCCGTGGACAACGCCTTCACCAGCTCCACGGCCTCATCGATGGCGACCGCGGGCGGCACGTCCTCGCTCCACAGCAGTTCGTAGAGGCCCAGTCGCAGCACGGCCCGGTCCACAGTGGGCATCCGGGCGAGCGTCCAGCCCTCGGCGTGCTCGACGAGCACGTCGTCGATGCGCTGCCGGTTGCCCGCGACGCCCTCGACCAGGGTCACCGTGTAATCCCCGACCGGCGCGGCCTCGGGCGCGGCGAGCCGCTCGGACAGCAACGTCACCGCATCGAGACCGCGCAGGTCGGCCTCGTACAGCACGTCCACCGCCCGCTTGCGGGCCTTGCTCCGTGAGCCCAACTCACATCTCTCTTTCCACAGTTCCCCGCCCGGCGTGAACCGCGGCCCGGCCGGACGAACCGGCAGGGCCGCGGGTGCGGCGGGAACGAATCACTTGGTGTTGACGCGACCCAGGTAGCGCCCGTCACGCGGGTCGACCTTGACCTTGTCGCCGGTGTTCAGGAACAGCGGCACCTGGATCTCCGCGCCGGTCTCCAGGCTCGCGGGCTTGGTGCCGCCGGTCGAGCGGTCGCCCTGCACGCCGGGATCGGTGTGCTGCACGTGCAGCTCCACCGAGGCGGGCAGCTCCACGTAGAGCGGCTCACCCTCGTGACGCGCGATGACCACGTTGCTGTTCTCCAGCATGTAGTCCGCGGCGTCACCGACCACGCCGCGCGAAACCTGGACCTGGTCGTAGGTGTCCTGATCCATGAACACGAAGTCGGTGCCGTCGTCGTACAGGTACGTCATCTCGCGACGGTCCACGTTCGCGGTCTCGACCTTCACGCCTGCGTTGAAGGTCCTGTCCACGGTCTTGCCGGAGAGCACGTTCTTCAGCGTGGTGCGCACGAAGGCGCCGCCCTTGCCCGGCTTGACGTGCTGGAAGTTCACAACTGACCAGAGCTGGCCGTCGATCTTGAGCACGAGTCCGTTCTTGAGGTCGTTCGTGGATGCCACGTGTCCGGTCTCTCCATGTGATGCGGGCTGCGGTTGACTCGCTGAGGCGATTGCGGCGCCGCCGCTCAGCTGTCGGCCGCACGCGCACCGCGCTCAGACGGCGACGAGCTCCTTGGTCGTCAAGGTGAGGAGTTCCGGCGTGCTCTCGCGCACGGCCAGGGTGTCCTCGATGCGGACCCCGCCACGCTCCGGCAAGTACACGCCGGGTTCGACGGTGACCACCATCCCCTCTTCGATCCTACCGTCCCCCCGCTGCGACAACGCCGGTGCCTCATGGATCTCGAGCCCCACCCCGTGACCGAGGCTGTGCGGGTAGTGCTCGCCGTGCCCCGCGTCGGCGATCACCTTGCGGGCCGCGCCGTCCACGTCGCGCACGTCGGCGCCCACTCGCACCGCGTCCCGCCCGGTGGCCTGCGCCGCGTGCACCAGCTGGTAGATCTCGCGCTGCCAGTCGGCCGGGGCACCCAGCACGACGGTGCGGGTCATGTCCGAGTGGTAGCCGCCGATGAGGGCGCCGAAGTCCATCTTCACGAAGTCGCCGACGGCCAGCGGAGCCGACGTGGGCCGGTGGTGCGGGATCGCGGAGTGCGCTCCCGCGGCGACGATCGTGTCGAACGCCGGGCCTGCGGCCCCGTGCTCCAGCATCCGCGCCTCCAGCTCGCGGGCCACCTCCAGCTCGGTGCGGCCGGCGCGCAGCCCGCCGTGCTCGATGAGGTCGGCCAGCGCGCGGTCGGCGGCGGCGCAGGCCATCCGGATCGCGTCCACCTCCGCTGCGTCCTTCACCAGCCGGAGGCGCTCGACCAAGCCGGGAGCGCGGGTGAGCTCGATGCCCGGCGCGGCCGACGCCAGCGAATCGTGGCCGTCGACCGTCACGTGCCGGCTCTCGAACCCGGTGCGCCGGTAGCGATCCGGTGTCTTGGCGGTGTGTTCGGCGAGGACGATCTCGCTGGGCCGCTCGATGATCCGCTCCAGGTCCGGGACCTGCTCGGCCGCCTGGGTCAGGTAGCGGCCGTCGGTGCTGAACACGGTGGCCCGTTCGGAACCCGGCTCGTCGGCGGTGTGCACCACGAGCGCCGCCTGCGAGCCGGTGAACCCGGTGAGGTAGCGGATGTTGAGCAGGTCGGTCACCAGGATGGCGTCGAGGTCGGCTTCGTGGAGCAGTTCACGCAGGGCATGGCGGCGGCGGGAGTGGGTCTCGGGCATGCGCACCACCCTAACGACGGAGGCCGCGCGGTCGCCTTCATAGCGGGAAGGCGCCAACTCCGCCCGCCGTCCACCGTCCGTCCCGCCCGCACCGCCGCGACCGAGCGACGAGGTGATCTCGCCGCACGCCACCGAAGCCGGACCGATTCTGAGTGAACGGACCGTTCGCCCAACAGGATTGGACGAACGGTCCGTTCACCCGCCCCCACCCCGATGCACCGGCCGAGCACCTCCAGCGGGATGGAGTGAACGGACCGTTGGTCCAACGAGATTGGTCGAACGGTCCGTTCACTCGGAACCAGTGCGCGCCACGCAGCCGGACCAACACCGAGACACGGGATTCGGACTGAGTGAACGGCCCGTTCGACCAACCGGATTGGACGAACGGGCCGTTCACTTCAGGCGCTGGGGTGAGCGTCAGCGGAGGTCGCCGGTGTGGGGGCGGGAGTTCCACGTTCGCTGGTCGGTGTCGGACACCGGCGAACCGTTGGCTTCGGCCGTGTCCGGGCCGATCGTCCACATCCGGCCGTGGTCGTCGGCGATGGCGAGTTCGCCCGCCGGGGAGCGCAGCACCGGTGCCCCGGCGCGGATGGTGCCTTCGGCGGGCACGGCCTCCAGCGCCGGAATCCGTTCGTCGAGCACCCGGCGCACCATCGTCTCCGCGACCGAGCGGCGTTCCACGCTCACTTTCCGGCCGCCGCGCACCACGTCCACGGTCCGCTGCGGGGACGGGACGCCGAACGCCTCCAGCACCCCGCGCGCCCGGTCCGGATCCGCGCAGCCGTGCACTTCCGGCACGTCCAGGCCGAACGAGTGCAACGAGGTGGGCGCCGGGTTCGACTCGGTCGCCCGCAGCAAGTCCACCGGAACCGTGCCGCACGGGTCCGAAGTGGACGTCGGGGTGTGGCCATCATCGGTGCGGACCAGGCCGGGGCCTTCTCGCCACGGTCCCGGCAGCAGCAACGGCGCGTACGGGTGGCCGGTGAAATCGCGGTCCCAGAAGGTGATCGTCGTTCCCCGCTCCGTCTGGTGCGCGATCGCGAACGCCCGCAGCGCGTCGCTCCACATCCAGTCCGCGCTGAACGCGTCCACCACCGATCGGCGCCGCGGCACGTTCGTGGTGCCCGTGGGTTCGAAACCGGAATCCGTCAGCGCCTGCACCCGGTCGGAGAACTCCGCGTCCCTTGCTCGCAGCACGAACTGCCCCGCGCCGTTCCAGCCCGCGCCGGAGGCGGTGGTGTCGGTCAACATCAGGTAGAACCAGCCGTCCAGGAACAACGCCGACGGCTGGCCCGCCCCGTAGTCGTTGTCGCGGCGCACCTCGCCGGACGCGCGCACGATCGGATCGCCGCCCGCCTCCCGCCGCCAGGCCCTGCCGTCGTCGCTGCTCGCGACGCCGATCGCGTTGCCGTGGGCGTGCTCCCCTGCCGCGCCCGTGTAGTACAGGTGGAACCGGCCGCCGGTCCGCAGCACCGAGGGGTCGCAGGTGTGCTTGCCGTCGAACGCACCGGGCTCACCCGTGAACACCGGCACCGCCGGAGCTCCGGAGAAGTCGAACTCGCCTTGCAGGTCACCGGATTCGGCGAAGAGCACGTCGTCGCCCGCGGGGGCGACCGACGGGAGCTGGCTGCACCACCAGGCCCGGTACCGCATGCCTTCGCCGTCGGGTTCGGCCAGCACCGTCGGCCCGTAGTTGTAGGGCGCAGGGTTCCCGCCGGAGGCCACCACCGACTCGCTCGACCGCTCGTTCGCGGTGCGCAGGGTCGTCGTCTGCAAGCTGCGCTCGGCGGGCTGCTCGACCCGCAGCGGAGGTGTCCCGGGCGCGCAGGCGGCGCTCAGCACGAAGACCACGCCGAGCGGAGCCATCCTGCGTCCCCACCGGGACAGGCGGAACCGGTCGACCATGTGCGGAAAGAGCCTTCCCCCGTACGATCTCCCGCCACCCCGCGGGAATCCCGGCCACCGCCGGGCAAGACCAAGTCTAGACGTGCGTTTTTGATCTTCACCCGGTCAGCGGCGAAACCGCTGAGCGCGATCGCCCAAGACACCGGCACCGCCGCGGGATCTCAGCTGTTTCCCTCGCGAGGACAGGGATTTCCGTCGTCGCGGAGCCACGGTGAAATCGGCCCCGCAGCGAGCAAGCAGCACCCGGACACCAAAGCACCAAGACCGGCTCACGCCCGCGCGGAATATTCCTCCGCGATCCACCGCAGGGCGAGGGTGTAGCCGCGGACGCCCAGACCGACCAGCACCCCGGTAGCGATCTCCGACAGGTAGCTGTGGGAGCGGAAGTCCTCCCGCTTGTGCACGTTGGAGAGGTGGACCTCCAGCAGCGGCCCCGTCAGCTGCGAGCACGCGTCTCGGACCGCGATCGAATAGTGCGTCCACGCGGCGGCGTTGAGCACCACCGGAACGCCCGCGTCGGCCGCCTCGTGCAGCCAGCCCAGCATCTCGCCCTCGTGGTCGGTCTGCCGGACCTCCACCTCCAGGCCCAGTTCCGCGCCGGTGCGCTCGCACAGCGCGACCAGGTCCGCGTAGGTCGTGGAGCCGTAGATCGACGGTTCCCGCGTGCCGAGCCTGCCCAGGTTCGGGCCGTTGAGCACCAGTGCCCTCACAGGAAGACCTCCGAACCGGCCTGCTTGCGTTCGCCGCCGGTCAGCGCCGAGTACGCCGCCGCCACCAGCGACGGGTCCGGGCCTTCCAGCCTGCCGGGCTTCGCGATGCCGTCGAGCACCACGAACCGCAGCACCCCGGAGCGGGACTTCTTGTCCAGCTTCATCGACTCCAGCAGCTGCCCCAGCGCATCCGGGTCGTAGGAGGTCGGCAGGCCCAGCAGGTCCAGCACTCGCTTGTGCCGATCCGCGGTCTCGTCGTCGAGGCGTCCCGCCAGCCGGGCCAGTTCGGCGGCGAACACCAGGCCGACGCTGACCGCCGCTCCGTGGCGCCACCGGTAGCGTTCACGGCGCTCGATGGCGTGCGCCAAGGTATGGCCGTAGTTGAGGATCTCCCGCCGATCCGATTCGTACAGGTCCGCGGCGACCACCTCGGCCTTCACCTGGATGGAGCGCCGCACCAGTTCGCCGAGCACCTCGCCCGTCGGGTCCAGCGCCGCTTCCGGGTCCTGCTCGATCAGTTCGAGGATGCGCGGGTCGGCGATGAAGCCGGTCTTGACGATCTCCGCGCTGCCCGCGATGAGTTCGTTGCGCGGCAGGCTCTCCAGCGTCGCCAGGTCCACCATGACCGCGGCCGGTTCGTGGAACATGCCGACGAGGTTCTTGCCCGCCTCGGTGTTGATGCCGGTCTTGCCGCCGACGGCGGCGTCCACCATGCCCAGCAGGGTGGTCGGCACGTGCACCACGCGGACACCGCGCATCCAGGTCGCCGCGATGAACCCGGCCACATCGGTCACGGCGCCGCCGCCGAAGGAGACGACGACACCGGAGCGGTCCATGCCGATCTTGCCGAGGACCTCCCAGCAGAAACCGGCCACGGCGAGGCTCTTGCCCTCTTCCGCGTCGGGGATCTCGACTCGGTGGGCGTCGACGCCTGCCTCGGCCAGTTCCTCGCGCACCGTCTCCACGGTCGCGGTGATGCTCGGCTGGTGCAGCAGTGCCACCACCGAGGTTCCGGTCAGCAACTCGACGAGGTCACCGAGCAGTCCGTGGCCCACCACCACGTCGTAGGGCTGCTGGGACTCGACCCTGATCCGCACCGGCTCGGGCATCGTTCTCCACTCATTCAGTCGCGACTCGGCAACACCGGGACGGCGAGGTCCCGTGGCGTTCACTCGCGATTATTCACGCTTCGTCGACGTGGACGGCGCCGCCCGGGCGAATCTCGTCGAGTTTGCCCGCCACCAGTTCCACCAGGCGCCACGGTTCCAGGCCGTCGGTGGGTTGTTCCACGTCGGCGGCTTCCCGGTACAGCGGCAGGCGTGCGTCGAGCAGTGCCTTGAACGTCGCGCGGGGATTCACCCCGGCCAGCAGCGGGCGGGCGGTCTGCGCCAATCCGGTTCGCCGGGCTCCTTCGGCGAGGCCGACGGTCAGGAACACCACGGGGTGATCGGCGAGCAGTTCGCGGGTGCGTTCGGAGATCACCGCGCCGCCGCCGAGCGACACCACTCCGGGATGCTCGGCGAGTGCGGTGGCCACGGCCTGCTCCTCCAGCTCGCGGAACGCCGGTTCGCCGTCGACGGTGAAGATCTCCGGGATCGGTTTGCCCGCCAGGCGCACCACGTCGTCGTCGGTGTCGCGGAACTCAACTCCGAGGTGGTCGGCGAGCAATCGGCCCACCGTCGTCTTCCCGGAGCCCGGCGGTCCGACCACGACGGCACGCGGAGACATCAGCGCACCTGCCGCTTCTCGGCTCGTTCGGCCAGCGCCGCGAGGTAGCCCTCGACGTTGCGGCGGGTCTCCGGCAGCGAGTCGCCGCCGAACTTCTCCAGCACGGCCTCGGCCAGCACCAGCGCGACCATCGTCTCGGCGACCACAGCGGCCCTGGCACGGCGGTGATGTCGGAACGCTGGTGCATCGCCTGCGCCGGCTCACCGGTCTCGGTGTCCACGGTCGCCAGTGCGCGGGGCAGGCTGGAGATCGGCTTCTTCGCGGCGCGCACGATCAGCGGCTCGCCGTTGGTGATGCCGCCTTCGAGGCCGCCCGCGCGGTTGCTGCCACGGCTGACCCACTTGGCGCCGTCGGCCGGGTAGATCTCGTCGTGCGCGGCGCTGCCCCGGCGGGCGGCGTTCGCGAAGGCCTCGCCGATCTCCACGCCCTTGATCGCTTGGATGCTCATCAGCGCGCCGGCGAGCCGGGCGTCGAGCTTGCGGTCCCAGTGCACGTGCGAGCCGATGCCCGCGGGCAGGCCGTAGGCGATGACCTCGACGACGCCGCCGAGCGTGTCGCCATCGGCCTTGGCCGCGTCGACCTCGGCCATCATCCGCTCGGTCGCGTCGTCGCCGAACGCGCGAACCGGGTTCTCGTCGATCGCGGCCAGGTCGTCCGGGCCGGGCAGCGCCTCGCCCGCCACGCTGACGGCACCGAGGCTCACCACGTGGCTGACGATCTCCACGCCCAGCAGCTGGCGCAGGAAGCGGCGCGCGACGGTGCCTGCCGCGACACGGGCCGCGGTCTCGCGCGCGCTGGCGCGTTCCAGCACCGGCCGGGATTCCTCGAAGCCGTACTTCTGCATCCCGGGCAAGTCGGCGTGACCGGGGCGGGGCCGGGTCAGCGGCTCGTTGCGGGCCAGGCCGGACAGCACGTCCTCGTCCACCGGGTCGGCGGACATCACCTGTTCCCACTTGGGCCATTCGGTGTTGCCGATGCGGACGGCGACCGGGCCGCCCTGCGTCCGGCCGTGGCGCACCCCGCCGATGATCTCCAGCTCGTCGGATTCGAAGTTCATCCGCGGGCTGCGGCCGAAGCCGAGCTTGCGGCGCTCCAGCTGGGTCGCGATGTCAGCGGTGGTCACCTCCACTCCGGCGACCATGCCTTCCAGCACCGCCACCAGGGCGGGACCGTGCGATTCTCCGGCTGTCATCCAACGCAACACACTGGAAATCCTGCCACGCAGCACCTGCGCACGGCCGCTCCGGGTGCGGATCGGTCAACCACCTCCCGGAATCGGGCCGAACGACGTGACCAGCCAGGCGGGCAGCAGCATCGCCGGACCGTGCGCCACGGCCCGCTTCCGCGTGCAGCAGGCGTGCAGCACGGTGAGCACCGCGCTCGTCAGCACGCACCCGAGCACCGCGGGGACCGAGACCGCGCCCACCGCCGCGCCGAGCGAACCGGACAGCTTCACGTCGCCCGGCCCCAGCGCCGGAGGCGAGAGCATCCGCACCAGCGCGTAGCAGCTCGCGAACAGCACCGCGCCCAGCAGCGCGGAGACCAGCGGCGCGGGCTCCCCGACGACCACGGCCGCGCACCCGACGGCGGCGAGGGTGAACGGATAGGCGGGCAACGTCAGCACATCCGGCAACCGGGACGCGACGAGGTCGCACACCGCGAGCAGCACCCCGGCCCAGCCCAGCAGCAACGGCACCGGCGCCCACCACACCGGTAACGCTCCGGTCGCTGTGCGCGCGGCGACCAGCGCCCACAGCAATCCGACGCCGGCCTCGCAGCACCACCGCGGCGGCCGCACGCCGACGAGCCGGGAGCTCAGCAGCGACCGGCCCGCTCGCCCCGCGAACGCTCCCACGACACCGGCGCAGAACACCGCGAACGCACTCATCTGATCCATGCGCACAGCGTCACGGACAGATGCGGACAGTCAGGGGCGGACATGCGTCGGCGTGTCGGCCCAGGCACGCGATGAACACGAAGGAGCGACCCGCCGGCTCCACTGGACGGGCCGCTCCTCGACTTCGCCTGCTCCCGTCAGCGGCGAAACCCGCTGTGCACGCAGCCTCGGAGAACCATTCAGCCGCCCTCGACGGTGAACAACGGTTCGCCCGCCGAAACCTGGCCGTCCTCCCGCAGGTCACCGAGGGAATCGGGCGTGAGGTCCAGCGCGACCACCGGGCACACCGAGGAGTAGCCGTGCCCCTCCACCGCGGTCGGATCCCAGGACACGATCGCCTGGCCCGCCTCGACGGTGTCGCCCTTGGAGACGTGCAAGGTGAACCCCTCGCCCTTGAGCTGCACCGTGTCGATGCCCAGGTGCACCAGGACCGCGGTGCCGCCCGCGGAGGCGACGACGAACGCGTGCGGGTGCAGCGTGGCGACGGTCCCGGCGATCGGCGCGACCGCGTCGGCAGGGCCGGACGCGGGCTTCACCGCCACTCCAGGACCGACCATGGCCTGCGAGAACACCGGGTCGGGCACGTCGGTCAGCGACGCGGCCAGGCCGGTCACGGGGCTGCGGACCTCGATGCTCACAACAGGTCCTCGATGTCTCCCGCCAACGTGTCGGCCTCGGGTCCGACGACGACCTGCACGACGGATCCCTGCCGCAGCACCCCGTGCGCGCCTGCCGACTTCAGCGCGGCCTCATCCACCTGCGAGTCGTCGCCGACCTCGCAGCGCAGGCGCGTGATGCACGGTTCGATCTCCACCACGTTGTCCTTGCCGCCCAGCGCGGCCAGGATCGCGGCGGCCTTGTTCTGAGCCACCCGTGCTCCCTTCGTACTCCGGCGGTCTTCGCCCGCCCGGTGATCGTTAGCGGTGCCGGAAGGGTCCCGCACTTGGTCGATCTTGCGTTACCGAGTGTCGAAGCGGCAACAAAAACACCCCCGCCTTGACACCCATCCGTGTGAGGCAGCATTCTTCCGCATCAACTGGTATAGACCGGACAGTACCAATGATCCGCATCACGGTGGAACGCTTCCGACCGAACGAGCGGACCGCCCCGGCCGACACCGCACCGAACGGCCGGAGAAGGCCCTGAACAGGGAGAGCGTCGTGGCCAAGCGCAGCACAGCGGACACGCTGCTCGACGGACCCACGCCGAAACACGCCCAGCTTCGGGAGATCCTCCGCGAGATCGCCACCAGGGAATTGCCGCCCGGCTCCGCGATGCCCTCCGAACGAGATCTCACGCTGTGCTACGGCGTGTCCCGGCTGACCGTGCGCGAAGCCATCGGACAGCTCGTCGCCGAAGGCCTGCTCGTGCGAGTCCGCGGCAAGGGCACCTTCACCGGCCGCCCCCGCGTCGACGTCCGGCTGCACCTGGCCTCCTTCACCGAGGACATGCGCCAACGCGGCCTGCACCCGGAGACGACGGTGCTCGGCCACGCCGAACTGCCCCCGCCACCGGACACCGCCGAGGCGCTGGGGCTCACGCCGGGCGAACCGGCGTACTGGCTGACCCGGCTGCGCAAGGCCGACGGCGCACCGCTCGCGGTGGAGCGCGGCTGGTTCCACCCGGCCGCGGCACCCGGACTGCTCGGCCACGACCTCAGCGAATCGCTGTACTCGCTGCTGCACCGGCATTACGGTGTCCGGCTCGAGCACGCGACGCAGACCGTCCTGGCCGAAACCGCGGACGCCGAGACCGCCCGCCTGCTAGAAGTCGATCCGGGCAGCCCGCTGCTGGTGTTCCGCCGGATCTCCACCGCTCGCGACGTGCCCGTCGAGGACATGCGGTCCTGGTATCGGGGCGACGCGTACCAAGTGACGATGCCACTGCGAACCGAGGCCGGAGAGTCCGGCCGTCCATCCGAGGAGGTAGCCCCATGACCGTCGGCTCAGCGAGCGGCGGCGCGAACAAGGGCTTCGCGCTGCTGCAACGGCTCGGCCGGAGCCTCATGCTGCCCATCGCGGTGCTCCCGGCCGCCGCGCTGTTGCAGCGGCTCGGCCAAGAGGACCTGCTGGGCAGTGTCGGGGGTCTGCAGACCGTCGCCGGCATCATCGGCGCCGCCGGCGGTGCCCTGTTCGACAACCTGCCGCTGTTGTTCGCCATCGGTGTCGCGATCGGCTTCGCGCGCAAGGCCGACGGAACGACCGCGCTCGCGGCCGCCGTCGGCTACCTGGTGCTGTCCGGAGTGATGTGGGAGATCACCGGGCAGGAGGAGGGGACCACCTTCAACAAGGGTCCCTACGGCGTGCTCGGCGGCATCATCGCCGGTCTCGTCGCGGCCTGGCTGTGGCAGCGCTACCACCGGATCAAACTTCCCGACTACCTCGGCTTCTTCGGCGGCCGCCGCTTCGTGCCGATCGTCACCGCGGTGGCGATGCTGGTGATCGGCACCGTGCTGGGTCTGCTGTTCCCGCTGTTCGACGCGGCGCTGACCGGGTTCAGCGACCTGGTCACGGCCAACGCGGTGCTCGGTGGCGGCCTCTACGGCGTGATCAACCGGCTGCTGCTGCCGTTCGGCCTGCACCACATCCCGAACAACGTGGTGTGGTTCCTGTTCGGCGACTACCACGGCGAAAAGGGCGACATCGCCCGGTTCTTCGAGGGCGACCCCACCGCGGGCACCTTCCAGACCGGCTTCTTCCCGATCTTCATGTTCGCGCTGCCCGCCGCCGCACTGGCGATCTGGCGCAGCGCGCCGCCCGCGCAGCGCAAGGTCGTCGGCGGCGTGATGCTCTCGGTCGGCCTCACCTCGTTCCTCACCGGCATCACCGAGCCGCTGGAATTCTCGTTCATCTTCGTGGCCTGGCCGCTGCTGCTGATCCACGCGGTGCTCACCGGCACCTCGCACGCGCTGGTGAACTTCCTGGACATCCACTCCGGGTTCGGGTTCTCCGCGGGCGCCATCGACTACGTGCTCAACTTCGGCATCTCGCAGAAATCGCTGTGGCTGATCCCGATCGGGCTGGTCTACGCGGTCATCTACTACTTCTTGTTCCGGTTCGTGATCACGAAGTGGAACCTGCGCACGCCCGGCCGGGAAGAGGACGGGGAAGGATCCGCGCTGCTCGACGAAGGCCAGGGCGGCGGTGATTCACGGGAATCGTCCAGTACCGCGAAGGCGACGATGTCCCAGGACACTCCGCCCGAATCGGGCGGGACCGAGTCGCCGGCCGAAGGCACGACGACCGAAGACGACGGCAAGGACTCCGGCAAGGCCTGACCCGCGCCGTTCGCACCGCAATTCCACGAGGAAGGGAAATCCCATGCCCGAGCGACGGGTCACCGTGGCCAGCAAGGTCGGCCTGCACGCGCGTCCCGCGGCGCTGGTCGCCAAGGCCGCCGCCGCGCAGACCGTGCAGATCACCATCCGCAAGTCCGACACCGAACCGGTGCAGGCAGGCAGCATCCTGGGCCTGATGACGCTGGGCGCCGGTCACGGCGACGAGGTCGTGCTCGCCGCCGAAGGCGACGGTGCGGACGCGGCGCTGGATCAGCTCGCGGAACTCGTCGGCTCGGACCTCGACGGCTGAAGAGGTTCGCGTGCGGTGCGGGGGCGCGTGTTCCCGCACCGCACGCCGGTCTCACGCCGTGGTCTGGTCGATCCAGTCCGTGTAGGCGGTGAGGTCGGTCCAGATCCCGGTGCCGGTACCGCAGTTCGGGTCCTTGTCGCCGTCGCGGCTGGTCGCCCCGATCAGTTCCCAGCGTCCCCGCTCGCCCTTGAGCTGCGGGCCACCGGAATCACCGTTGCAGCCCTGGGCGTTCTCGGTGGGGCTGTCGGTGCACAGTTCGGTGGCTCCGTCGAAGTCGGCGCACAGGTCGTCGGCGACGAGCTCGGTGTCCAATTCCTGCAGCCGGGTCGGCAACTCGGGGCACTGCTGCCCGTCGTCGCACGTGACGCCCCAACCGATGATCCTGGTCGGATCACCGGCCGCACCCGAGTCCGGCGCCACCGAGATCGGCTGCTGCTCGACGGGCCGGTCCAGCCGCAGCAGCGCCACGTCGTCACCGGGGGCCGCCGGCTGGTAGCCGGGGTGCACGACGATTTCGGCGACACCCGCTTCTTCCCCGCCGGTGGTCCGGTCCTCGCTGCCGATCCGCGTGGTGAGCGCCGCGGGCTCCTGGCCTGCCGCGCAGTGCGCGGCGGTCACCACCCAGTCCGGCCTGATCAGCGATCCGCCGCAGAAGTGCTGACCTTCCTGCTGCAGCGACACCATGAACGAGTACGGCTCGGTGGCGTCGTGACCGCCGACGACCATCGTGTCGAAGTCCGGCGCTGCAGCCGCCGAGACCGCCGGTGCCGCCGCGAGCGTCACCGCTCCCAGCACCCCCAGCAGCACTGCTCGTCCATCGCGGAATCGACGGGTGGAAGCCTTGGTCATCGGATGCTCCTCGCTCGCGTGCTGATCTCCTTGCGGAAGCGAGGTTAGGGAATTCACCAGCCGTCGCGGATCAGCCGATCGGCCACCCCGTACTAATCCTTCAAGCCGAAGGGACCGGAGCGCGGTGCCGATCAGAGCGGCAGAGCCAGCTCACCACCGGTCGCCGCCGACAACGCGTCCCGCATCGCGGCGCGCGGAGCGGGACGGCCGGTGAACAGCTCGACCTGGCCGAAGGCCTGGTGCAGCAACATGTCCAGCCCGGTCGCGAGCCTGCCGCGCGCCGCCTCGACCGCCGTCGCCAGCGGCGTCGGCCACGGGTGGTAGATCACGTCGAGCACGCACGCCGCGCGCGCCAGCGCCGACACGTGCGGATCCGCCGCACCGGCGGGCAACGTCGACACCAGCACGTCCACTTCGGACACCGCGGCGTCCAGGTCGATCGAGTCGAGCCGCTGCACCGACACCCGCAGGCCCACGTGCTCCGCGGTCAGCACCACGTCGCGCGCCCGCGCGGGCTCGCGGACCGCGAGCGTCACCTCGGTCAACCCGAGCTCCGCGAACGCCGCCATCGCCGCGGCGGCCGTACCGCCCGCACCGAGCAGCAATGCCCGGCTGCCACCGGTGAATCCACCGGCGGCGCGCAACGCGCCCGTCACCCCGTCCACGTCGGTGCAGTCCGCGGACCACTCCCCCGATGCCAGCCGGGTCAACGTGTTCGCCACGCCCACCGCGGCGGCCCGATCGGTGACCTCCTTCGCGAGCCCGAGCGCGGCGCGTTTGCCCGGCATCGTCACCGACAAACCCGCCCACTCCGGGCCGAGTTCGCCGATCAGCTCGGCGAGGCCGTCGGCGTCCCGGTCGAACCGCTGGTAAGTCCAGCCGGTGAGTCCGAGCTCCCGGTAAGCCGCGTCGTGCAGTACCGGGGACAACGAGTGGCCGATCGGAGAACCGACCACCGCCGCCTTGCGGTCCGCGGAATCAGAACGCGCCACGTTGCTGTGCCTCGGTGACGTACTGATCGTGTTCGGCCATCGTCGTGGCGAAGCAGGAAGTGCCGTCCGGGTAGCACTTCACGAAGTACACCCAGGTGCCCTCGGCGGGCTTCTCCGCCGCCAACACCGCCGCCTTGCTCGCGGTGGAGATCGGCGTCGGCGGCAGGCCGTAGTTCTGGTAGCTGTTGTACGGTCCCGGCCGCTGGCGGTCCTCCGACTTGGTCAGCAGCGTCGGCTTGTCCAGCGGATAGTTGATCGTGGAGTCGAACTGCAGCTGCATCTGCGGATTGGTGGTGCGGTTGTAGATGACCCGGGAGATCTTGTCGAAGTCCCGCTCGATGCCTTCGCTCTGCACCAGCGAGGCGATGGTCAGCAGCTCGTACGGGGTGCGCCCGGTGCTCTCGGCGGCCTGCGGCAGCCCCGCCGCCTCCAGTAGCGCGGCGGACTTCGTCACCACCTGGCGCAGCACCTCCTCGGCGGGCTCGCCCGGCTTCACGTCATAGATGCCCGGCATGATCAGGCCCTCGAGCCGCCGCTCCGGTGCCGCCTTCGACGCGCCCTCGATGGCCCACTCCGGCACGCCCAGCGAAGCCAGATCCGCGGTGCCCGCCGCGGTGTGCATCTGCTCCGAGGTCGTGCACTGGTTCTCGTCACCCGTGCAGGTCGCGTCGGCCAGCTTCGTGAGGATGCCCGGCGTTTTCCCACCGTCGGGGCTGAGCTGGTCCTCCAGCCGCTGTCCGCCGCGCACCTCGATGCGGCCGGTCTTCGACTCCGCCGACAGGATGTGGCTCACCGCGGCGGAACCGGACATCTTCGACTTCATCAAGTAGAAGCCCGGCTGGATGCTGTTGATCTGCTTGTTCTCCTCGGCAGCCTTGGTGAACGCCTTCGAGGACGCCACCACATCGGCCTTGGACAGGGTCTGCGCGACGTGGCTGACGGTGTCACCGGAGGAGATCTCCACGACGACCTCGCCGTTGCCCGCGCCCTGGTAGTCGTCGTAGGAACCGATCTGAAGTATCTGCATGGCGCCGTACACGACGCCGCCGCCCACCAGCAGCAGGACCAGCAGTCCGGCAAGGGCGGTCACCGAACCGCGCCGTTTCCGGCGGCGCAGTTGGGCCCGCTGCTCGCGAACCTCCCTGCGGCTGCGCCGTGAAGGCTCATCCGCGTCATCCGCGAACAGGCCGAGTTCGTCGCTCACGAAAGGTCCTCTCAGGTGGTCTGCGACCGGGCGTCAAGCCATGCCTGCAAGATCTCCACTGCGGCGGCCTGGTCGACCACGGCGCGCTGTCGCTTACCGCGAACCCCCCGTTGGGAGAGCATGCGGCTCGCGGTGACCGTGGTCAACCGTTCGTCGTGAAAGCGCACCGGGATCGGAGCGATCCTGGTGGCCAGTGCTTCGGCGTAGGCGTGGGCGGAATCGGCGGCGCTGCCGTGCCTGCCCGCGAGCGTCTTCGGCAGGCCGATCACGACCTCGACCACCTCGTGCTCGGCGATCAGGCGCACCAGCTCCGCCAGGTCGCCGCCCGCGTCCTCATCGCGTTGGAGCGTCACCAGCGGAGTCGCCAGCATCGGCGACGGGTCGGTCAGTGCGATGCCGACGCGCACCGCGCCGACGTCCACTCCGATCCGGCGCCCCGCTCCGGGATCCGGGGCGTCGGCGGCCGGGCCGACGCCCCGTTGTCCTGATGTCACCCCTGGACCGCCTTGTCCAGTTCCCGGCGCAGCGCGCCGATCGCGGCCGTGATGCCTGCCGGATTCGTACCGCCGCCCTGCGCCATGTCGGGCTTGCCGCCGCCACGTCCGCCGACCTCCTCGGCGAACGACGGCACCAGCTTGCCCGCGGCCAGGCCGAGGTCCCGCGCGGCGTCGTTAAGACCCACTACGAAGGAGACCTTGCCTTCCGACGGTTCCGCCGCGAACAGCGCCACGACCGCCGGGCGGCCGGTGAGCCTGCCGCGGATCTCGCCGGCCAGCGCGCGCAGCCCGCCGCCGTCCACACCGTCCGGGACCTGCTCGGCGACGAGACTCACGCCGTGCACGTCGCTCGCGCGACCGGCGAGCTCACCCGCCGAGGACAGCACCTGCTGCACGCGCAGCTGCTGCAGCTCCTTCTCCGCGCCGCGCAGGCGGCTGACCACACCGGCGATGCGTTCCGGCAGTTCTTCGGACGGGACCTTGAACTGCTCGGCGAGCTGCGTGACCAGCAGGTGCTCCTTGCTGATGTGGCGCATCGCGTCCATCCCGACCAGCGCTTCGACGCGGTGCACGCCGGAGCCCACCGAGGAGTCCGCGACGAGCTTGACCACGCCGAGCTGGCCGATGCGGCCCACGTGCGTACCGCCGCACAGCTCCCGCGAGTAGTCGCCCATGTCGACCACTCGGACCTGGTCGCCGTACTTCTCGCCGAACAGCGCCATCGCGCCGAGCTCCATCGCCTTGTCCATCGTCGTGGTGTACGACGAGACCTCGACGTCGTTCTGCAGGTAGGCGTTGACCTCTTCCTCGACGCCGCCCAGCACGGAGGCCGAGACCGAACTCGGCGCGGTGAAGTCGAACCGCATCCGGCCCGGCGAGTTCAGCGAACCCGCCTGCGCCGCGCGCTTGCCGTAGGCACCGCGCACCGCCGCGTGCACCAGGTGCGTCGCGGAGTGCGAGCGCTCGATGGCGCGACGGCGATCGCGGTCCACACCGGCCTCCAGCATGGTGTCCACGCCCAGCTCACCGGACACGACCTTCGCGCGGTGCACGAACAGGCCGGGAACGGAGCGCTGCACGTCGGAGACGCGCACCTCGACGCCGGGGCCGACCAGGGTGCCGGTGTCGGCGATCTGGCCACCGCCCTCCGCGTAGAACGGGGTGCGGTCGAGCACCAGCTCCACCTCGGTGCCCGCGGCCGCCGACTTCGCCGGGGCGCCGTCGACGAGCAGGCCCAGCACCCGGCTCTGCGACTCCAGGTCGGTGTAGCCGATGAACTCGGTGGTGCCGTGCTGGTCGAGCAGCGTCCGGTACGTCGAGAGGTCGCCGTGGCCGGTCTTGCGCGCCTTCGCGTCCTCCTTGGCGCGGCGGCGCTGCTCGCCCATCAGCTCGCGGAAGCCGTGCTCGTCCACCGACAGGCCCTGTTCGGAGGCCATCTCCAAGGTGAGATCGATCGGGAAGCCGTAGGTGTCGTGCAGCTGGAACGCCTTCGCGCCCGGCAGCTGGGCCGCACCGGACTTCTTGGTGTCCGCGACGGCCACGTCGAAGATCTTCGAGCCGGCGGTGAGCGTCGTCAGGAACGCCTCTTCCTCGTTGCGGATCACCGAGTCGATGCGCTCGAAATCGGTGCGCAGCTCCGGGTAGGCCGGGGCCATCGCGTCCCGCACGACCTTGGTGAACTCGCCCAGCACCGGCTCCTGCACGCCGAGCAGGCGGGTGGAGCGCACGATCCGGCGCAGCAGGCGGCGCAGCACGTAGCCGCGCGCCTCGTTGCCGGGGGTGACGCCGTCGCCGACGAGCATCACGCCGGAGCGGGCGTGGTCGGCGATCACGCGGAACCGCACGTCGTCCTCGTGGTTCGCGCCGTAGCTGCGGCCGGAGAGCTCCTCTGCCTTCGCGATCACCGGACGCACCAGGTCGGTCTCGTAGACGTTCTCCACGCCCTGCAGCAGGCACGCCACCCGCTCGACGCCCATGCCGGTGTCGATGTTCTTGGTGGGCAGTTCACCGAGCAGCGGAGCGCCCTTCTTCGGGCTCTCCTCACCCCGGATGTCCTGCATGAACACCAGGTTCCAGATCTCGATGTAGCGGTCCTCGTCGACGTTCGGGCCGCCCTCGACGCCGTAGGCCGGGCCGCGGTCGTAGTAGATCTCCGAGCAGGGACCGCCGGGACCGGGCACGCCCATGTCCCAGTAGTTGTCCTCCGCGCCGCGCACCTGGATGCGGGCCGGGTCGATACCGGTGGTCTCGCGCCACAGCGCGGCCGACTCGTCGTCGTGCTCGTAGACGGTGACCCACAGGCGTTCGGGGTCGATGCCGTAGCCGCCGTCGGCGACCGAGGAGGTCAGCAGCTTCCAGGCGTGCTCCATGGCGCCTTCTTTGAAGTAATCGCCGAAGGAGAAGTTGCCCGCCATCTGGAAGAACGTGTTGTGCCGGGTCGTCTTGCCGACCTCGTCGATGTCGCCGGTGCGCACACATTTCTGGATGCTCGTCGCGCGCGGGTACGGCGCCGGGGCGTCACCGAGGAAGTAGGGCTTGAACTGGACCATCCCCGCGTTCACGAACAGCAGGGTCGGGTCGTCGAGGATCAGGGAGGCACTGGGCACCACGGTGTGGCCGGTGCTGCGGAAGTGCTCCAGGAAGCGGCTGTGGATCTCGTGGGTCTGCACGGTGGTTCCTTCGAAGGGTGCTGCGGAGTCGGGGTTCGGGGCTGTGGCGGGACGCGGCAGGCGGGGCGTTCGGGGAACCGGAGGCGATTCACCACCGGCGAGCCGGTGCGGACCGGGCCGGTTCCCCGGAACGCCCGCCGTTCAGCGCTCCGCCCGGCGAGCTCGCCGAGCCGGTGCGCGCACACCGTCACCGGCCGGGCGCCCCCGGCCTTCCGCCGGGCGAGCGTCGATCGCGTCGGCGTCGAAGCGGCGTCGCGGCATCGAGGTGCCGTCGACGACGTCCTGCAGCTCCTGCTCACGTTCGCTCATCCCGGCACGCACATCCGCACCGAACGAGCCCACGGCACCCGCGAGCTCGCGCATCGCGCCGCCGAGCTGTTCGGCCGCGCCGCTCGGGGTCGCCTTGCGGGCGGTCTCGTTGACCTTGCGGGTCAACGCGACACCGGCCGCGATACCGGCCCCGAACCAGAACATCCGCCTCACTTGCGTCCTCCCTTGCGGCGGGAGTGCTTGCCCCACGGCTCTTCCTTGCGCTTGCGGCGAGCTCGCAGAGCCTTGCTCACCCCGTACGAGAAGGCCGCGGTCTTCACCAACGGGCCACCCAGTGTAGCCGTGAACAGCGACGACAACGCCGAGACGTTGCCGGTGACCGTCCTGGCATTGGCGGTGATGCCGTCCACCCGTTCCAGCTGGGTGTTGACGTGCGTCAGCGTCGAGTTGGCCCCGGTGAACAGCGGATCGGTGTTCTCGTGCGCCTTGCGGATCGCGACGGTCGCCTCGTCCAGCGTTCGGCCGAGCTTGACCAGCGGGATCGCCAGCAGCACGACCAGCAGCACGAACGCGCCCGCGACGATCAGCGCGGCGATCTGCGTGGGCGTCACGTGCCCTCCCGGTTTCCACGTGGTTTTCCTGCCACCGGCAAGGATTCGCCGGTGTCTTGATCGCGCGCCAGGTTACCGTGCCACCCTGGGGCGGGCGCTTCCGGTGCGTCGGCGCGTCCGTGGGTCAAGCCTCCACCGGGGTGACCGGGCCGTTCCCGGTCAGGACGCCGACCACGTTGCGTGCGGCGAGTTCCGCCATCGCCGTGCGCGTCTCCACCGTCGCGGACCCCAAGTGGGGGATGAGCACGACGTTCTCAAGATCCAGCAGTTCACGGTGCACAGCGGGTTCGTTCTCGAACACGTCGAGCCCCGCCGCCGCGATCCGGCCCGTGCGCAGCGCCTCGGCCAGCGCCGCCTCGTCGACGACCGGGCCGCGGCTGGTGTTGATGAGCACCGCGGACGGCTTCATGGTCGCCAGCGCCGCCGCGTCGATCAGGTGCCGGGTCTGTTCGGTGAGCGGGCAGTGCAGCGACAGCACGTCCGATTCGCGCAGCAGCTCGTCCTGAGCCAGGTAGCGCGCGTCGAGTTCGGCCTCCACTTCGGCGGCCACCCGGCGCCGGCCCGTGTAGGCGATCCGCATGCCGAACGCGCGGGCTCGCCGCGCCACGGCCTGCCCGATCTCACCGAGCCCGATGATGCCGAGCGTCTTGCCCTGCAAGCCGGTGCCCAGCATGAACCCGAGGTGGAAGAACCACGGTTGCGCTGCGCGGATCAGCCGCTCGCCTTCACCGAGCCTGCGGGTCGACATCAGCAGCAGCGCGAACGCGAGGTCGGCGGTGGCGTCGGTGAGCACACCGGGCGTGTTCGTCACGGTGACGCCGCGCTCGGCCAGCGCGGGCACATCGAGGTTGTCGTAGCCCACCGCCACGTTCGCCACGACCTTCAGCTGCGGTCCCGCCGCGTCGGCGACCGGACCGTCCACGCTGTCACCGAGCATCGCGACGATCCCGTCGGCACCCGCCACGACCTCGCGCAGCTCGTCCGGATCCAACGCTTGATCCCGTTCGCACACGTGCACCTGACCGGCGCCGCGCAGCAACTCCACGGCGGCTTCGGGAACGTTGCGGGTGACCACGATCCGCGGCACGGCGACTCCTCGGTTGACTGCTTGCCGCACCCGGCACCGCCGAGCGCGCATGAGACCTTGCGGAACGATTTTTCATCATCGCCCTGTCAGCGGCGAAGCCGATGAGCTGTGACCACGCACGCAGATCGACCACCGGTGGGTTCTCAGCGACTTCCTCGCGAGGACGGCAGCATTCCCCTCGCGTCCGAAGCCGCTCGCACAATGCCGGCACATCGGCCAGGGGCGCCGGGAGTCACTCAGGTTCCGCCACCCGGACACCCGCGCAGGTCACTCCGATCCCCCACCACGAACGATCCCGCGGAGCTTCGGAACCCGTTCGCCGAGCACTCGCTCCGCTCCCCGTCCCGTCGGCTCGTAGTAGTCGGTGCCCACCAGTTCGTCCGGCGGGTACTGCTGCTCGAGCACGCCCTCGGAGCGGTCGTGCGGATACCGGTAGCCCTTCGCGTTGCCGAGCTTCTTCGCCCCGGCGTAATGGCCGTCGCGCAGGTGCGCGGGCACGGTGCCGGACTTGCCCGCCCGCACGTCGCTCATCGCCGCGTCGATCGCCATGATCACCGCGTTGGACTTCGGCGCCGTGGCCAAGTGGATCGTGGCCTGCGCGAGTGCGAGCCTGCCCTCCGGCATCCCGATGAACTGCACGGCCTGCGAAGCGGCGACCGCGGCCTGCAACGCCGTCGGGTCGGCCATCCCGACGTCCTCACTGGCGTGCACCACCAGGCGGCGCGCGATGAACCGCGGATCCTCCCCCGCCTCCACCATGCGGGCCAGGTAGTGCAGCGCGGCGTCCACGTCGGAGCCGCGGATCGACTTGATGAACGCGCTGACCACGTCGTAGTGCTGATCGCCGCCGCGGTCGTAGAGCACCGCGGCCCGGTTCACCGTGGCCTCCACGGTGCCCAGGTCGATCCGGCCGGAACCCGTGGAACCCGCCGACTCCGCCGCGGCCTCCAGCGCGGTCAGCGCGCGGCGGGCGTCGCCACCGGCCAGCGCCACCAGGTGCTCCAGCGCGTCGTCGTCGAGTTCGAGCGCCCCGGCCAGGCCGCGTTGCTCGGTGACCGCGCGACGCACGAGCTCCCGGACGTCGTCCTCTTCGAGGCTGCGCAGTTGCAGCACCAGCGACCGCGACAGCAGCGGCGCCACCACGGAGAAGTACGGATTCTCGGTGGTCGCGGCCACCAGCAGCACCGTGCGGTCCTCGACGGCGCCGAGCAGCGCGTCCTGCTGGGTCTTGGAGAACCGGTGCACCTCGTCGATGAACAGCACCGTCGCCTCACCGGAACGCCCGAGGCGACGACGCGCCTCCTCGATGACCGCGCGGACCTCCTTCACCCCGGAGGACAACGCGGACAACGCCACGAACCGCCGTCCCGTCGCACGGGACACTAGATTCGCCAGCGTCGTCTTGCCGGTGCCCGGCGGACCGTAGAGCAGGATCGAGGCCGGAGCGGCACCTTCCACCAGCCTGCGCAGCGGCGCACCGGCGCCCAGCAGGTGGTCCTGGCCGAGCACCTCGTCGAGCGAACGCGGCCGCATCCGAACCGCCAGTGGCGCGTTCTCGGCCAGCCGCTCCCCGGCGCGATCCTCGGTCTCGGCGCCGAACAACCCCTCGTCGAACAGGCCGTCACTCACTTCGCCGACGCTACCCGTCGCCCCTGACACGACCGCGCCAGAGGTGCCCCGGCGGAGCACCTCTGGCGCGGAGTGCGGTTCACCGAGGTCAGCTGACGCCCGCGGGCATCGCCACTTCGGTGCGGACGTTGTCCCGCTCGCGCTGCGCGACCCAGTTCTCGACCGCCTGGTGGCACGCCTGATCCAGGTGCCGGACGGTGCTCAGGTCGAGGTGCACGCTCTTGTCCGCCGGAACGTTCTCCAGCCGCTCCAGCAGCCGGGGCAGCCGCAGGAAGGTGGCGTTGCCGCCGAACTCCAGGCGCAGGTGGCCGTCGTCGTGCTCCTCCTCCTTCACCGACAGGCGCGAGACGTCGAACGCCGTTTTGATCACGGCGGCGCCGAGGCCGATGAGGGTGCCGATGAGCAGGTCGGTCGCCACGATCATCACCGCGGTCAGCACCAGGACGAGCGCTTCGGGGCGGTTCGTCCGGATCATCTCGACGACCTTGTTGAGCTCCAGCAGCTTCCAGCCCGCCTGAATCAGCAGGGCGGCCAGCACCGCGGTCGGGATGTATCCGAGCAGTCCCGGCAGCGCCATCACGAACAGCAGCAGCCAGACGCCGTGCAGGACGCGGGAGAGCTTCGTCTTCGCACCGGCGCGCACGTTGGCGCCGGAGCGGACGATCACCGCGGTCATCGGCAGCGCGCCCAGCATGCCGCAGGCCGCGTTGCCCGCGCCCTGGGCGATGAGTTCCTTGTTGTACTGCGTCTTCCCGCGGTCGTGCATCCGGTCCACGGCGGCGGCGCTGAACAGGCTTTCCGCCGAGGCGATCAGCGCGAAGGTCACCATCGAACCGATCACGGCGGGCGTGATGGCCGAAGCCCACGCGCTACCGGTCGGGACGTTGATCGCCTCCAGCAGCGAACCGACCTCGGTCATCTTCAACGGCAGCGAGAGCGCCCACGCGGCGGCGCTGACCAGCACGACCGCGACCAGCGGCGCGGGAATGCCGCGGACCTTCTCCGGCATCTTCTGCCAGCCGAACAGGATCACCAGCGTCACCACCGCGACGCCGAGCCCCGCCTGCCCCTGCGGCGTGGTGAACATCGCCGCGACCAGGCCGGGCAGTCCGGCGAACTTCTCGGCGGTGTGGCTGGGCTGCTCCAGACCGCCCACCGGGTAGAGCTGCCCGAGCATGATCACGAGGCCGATGCCGGCGAGCATGCCCGTCACGACCGACGGCGAGATCGCCCGGAACCAGGTACCGATGCGGCCGATGCCCATCACGATCTGCAACACGCCGGCACCGAGGACGATCACGCCCAGCGTGCCGAGGCCGTGGTCGGACACCGCCGAGGCCACCAGCACGGTCAGACCGGCGGCGGGGCCGCTGACCTGCATGGTGCTGCCGGGCAGCAGGCCCACCACGATGCCGCCGATGACACCGGTGATGATGCCGAGCTCGGCGGGCACGCCGGAGGCGACGGCGACGCCGACGCACAGCGGCAGGGCCACCAGGAACACCACCAGCGACGCGGCTAAGTCGGCCCCGAAGGTCTCCTTCGGCCACTGCGGAACTCCGGCTCGGCGCCCCTTCTTCGGGGACGCGTCGAGTTGAGCGGTCACGATGCACTCTCCATGAATGTCTTGGTTGATCAGGGCGCCGCCCCACGAGCACTTCGCGGAGGGCGACGATGAGCGGACGCGCAGGAGCGCGCGGCCACGGAGTTCCGCGGCCGGCTCATGTCGTCCCGCTCGAAGAAATCGATATCCCGCGGACGCGAGGCATCGACGGCGATTTCCCACCGGTGCGCACTCGGTCGTCGAGCGCGCACCCGGTCGGGTCCGCCTTGAGGTATTCGGTTCAGCGAACTACGCCGAAATGGCGTTCAGCCACGTACTGGCCGGGTCACAGCGGGAGGAAGTCCACGTTCTCCGTCCGGTCCGGAGTCCGATCCGGAGAACGGAACACAAGACCGGTGTCGATCTCGTAGAACCAGCCGTGCACGCGCAGATTTCCGGCCGAAACGCGGTCGCGAATGAACGGGTATTCGAACAGCGTGTCCAGCTGTTCGCGCACGTGCGCCTTGCTCTCCGAGCGCACTCCCGGCTCCGGAGCGGTCAGCGCGGTCGTCGGCGGCTCGCCGAAGCCCAGCCAGGTCCGCATCGCGGGAAGCTGTTCAAGGCCGTGCCCTGCCGCGCACTTGGCCGTCACCGCGCCGCAGTGCGAATGCCCGCAGACCACGATCTCCGGAACCTGCAGCTGCAGCACGGCGTACTCGATGGTCGCCATCTCGCTGGACGCCGAATCCGGCACGTAATGCGGCACCACATTGCCCGCGGTGCGCAATTCGAATAGCTTGCCCGGCTCGGCCCCGGTGATCTTGGAGGGCATCACGCGGGAATCAGAGCAGGTGATGAACAAAGCCACCGGCTGTTGCCCCGTGGCCAGCTCCCTGCGGTGTGCTTCGGAGACCATGCGAGGGTGTCGTCGAGCATGATCCACTAGGTGTTCGAAATTCATGGCACCTCACTGCACATAGGAAAAGTCATCGACTTTCGGACGCATCCGTTTCCTTGAATATGTGCTCAGTGCCTGTACACCTGGAGTACCGCGGGCGCATGTCTTTTCCGAAC
The DNA here is from genome assembly GCF_022828475.1 of Saccharopolyspora gloriosae. Taxonomy (GTDB): domain Bacteria; phylum Actinomycetota; class Actinomycetes; order Mycobacteriales; family Pseudonocardiaceae; genus Saccharopolyspora_C; species Saccharopolyspora_C gloriosae_A. The sequence goes on from NZ_CP059557.1 coordinate 4,881,492, forward strand.
GCAGTCCGCATCCGGCTGAGAACTCGGAAACGAGGCCGCGCCGGAGGCGCAGACGTCGTGCAGTGCGGTCAAGTCCTGCTGGAAGATCTTGGGCAGCGGTCCGCGCGGATCCGGCGTCCGGTCATCCCGGCGAGACGAGGAGGCAGCCGACAGGCGCTGGCGGACCTTCTCGCTGTGCTCTTTGATCTCGTTGGTCTTGATCTCGGAGGTGTTGCGCATGGACAGTTCCGCGCACAACGTCGACTGGAACGGCACCACGACCGCGAGCAGAACCGTGAACAGCAGGAACAGTCCCGCCCTCACGATCTTGATACGCATCATGCCTCCTGAACCAACCTGCCCGAACGGCCTTCGACCGATGGAATGACGGGGGCGACGGTGCCCAGCCGATGTGACCTGCGCGCCGGCGGCGTACCCCGTGTCGTCGCACGGTCCACTCGCTTCGGCGTTCGCAGCCGGAGCACCGCACCCAGATCAGATGGGAGGCGGGACCAGCCGCTCGACACAACATATCCGATGACCCCAGTATAAATACAAGGGTGATCATCGCCCTAAACATGAAGAAATATTAATGCACGAAACCTGCTCACCCGGAAAGACGCAGACAGAGCACTCGATCGCCCGTAACACATGCACGTTCAGCTACTCAACTCGACCACGCCCCGACGCCGGAACCCATTCGAGTGGCAACGATCAGAACCAGGTTGCCGAACGATGCTGATTCTACTAAATCCCGAAGTCAGCCGAACGAGAACGGCAACCAAAGATGAACTCCGAGCAAACGGCCCCGCGCATCGAGCGCGGGGCCGCCGAAGAACTCCGGTGAATCACCTCTCATCGTCGCGGAACGCCGGATAGCGCAGCAACTGCAGCGCACCCGCGCCGAACCGCTCCACCAGCGCGTCGACCATCGCCGAGGCGTACCCGGCGAGCTGCGGCTCACCCATCTCCACCGCGTCGTCGCGCAGCTTGCGCCAGCGGTCCACCAGCGCAGTGCTGCGCCGCGGCGACGGCATGTGCAGGTCGATCGGCCGGTCCGACTCCCCCGTGCGAGGCAGGAACCACCACGTCGACACCCACACCCACAGCATCTGCGCGTTGAACAGCCGCGGCATCAGCACCGCGTCGTCATCGAGTTCCGGCCACACCTCGGCGATCTCGGAACGCCAGGTCGACAGCATCCCGTCCGCCAGGTTCTCCGGCAGCGAGTACGAGCACCACGACGACGGGAACGGGTACTGCAAGTAGGCCGCGTCCAGCGCGACGTCGCGCACGCAGCCCCACTCGAAGTCCAGGAACCGCACCCCGGTACCGGTCACGAGGCTGTTGTCCGGGCAGATGTCCGACGGGCTGAAGGAGCGGTAGCGACCCTGGCCGAGCAGTTCGGCGGCCGTTTGCAGCCGCGACGCCACCTCCGGCGGCGTGCTCACGCCCAGGGACTGCTCGATGAGCTCGGGCAGGTCGGTCAGCGACCGCACGATGTCATCGGCCACCGGGTCCGTCCAGGACTTCGCCCCCACCCGTCGCATCAACGCGTCGAAGTCGGCTTCGCGGCCGGCCATCGTCGTGTGCAGCCTGCCCAGCGCCCGAGCCCACGCCAGCAACGCGCGCTCGGCGGCCCGCGGGTCCTCGCCGAACAGCACGTCCGCGAGGGTCGAGCCGCGGCCCAGGTCCTCCAGCACCAGCAGCCGACGGTCGGCGTCGTGGGCGATGAGTTCGGGGCCTACGCGGATCTCCGGGGGCAGCGCGGTAGCGAGCTGGCAACTCGCCGCCTCGTGCGCGAACGGGTCCGATCGGGCCTCTTCCGGGCAGTCGCCGTAGTGCTTGAGCACCAGGGTTCGCGGCAGTTCGTACGGGGTCTCAGCGACCCGCACGCGCAGCACGACCGAGCGCTCGCTACCACCCAGGTCCTCGGCGTCGGCGAGACGGACGGGAGCTCCCATCCGCTTGCTGAGCACGGCTTCTGCGGTGCCGACGGTGTCGGTCACCGTGGTACTGCCGGGCACTCGGACCTCCGGAGGGCCGGAAGTGATCTCCACGCTCATCGTCTCCAGACACTACCCCCACAACCTGAACCCGAATGGGCAAGACCGGTCAAGTGCGCCACTGTTCGTAGTAGCGCGCCTACCGTTCGCGCACTCCGGCGGAATCTCGACCACCCTGACGAGTGCCCGATGACGCCCACCCCGGCGTCGCCGCGCACCGTCCGGCTTCTCCCACGTTGACCCTGACGGAGCCGGGGACGCTCACGTTGCATCCGTGCGAAGAAAGCTCGACCGGCCGCCGGCGCCCGAGCAGGTGATCGCCGGTTCAGACGATCGGCGCGTTCGAATCCCCGGTCCGTCGACGCGGCGAACGCATCAGCAACACCACCGACGCCGCGAGCACGATGCCGGTGAGGTTCACCGCGAGCTGCGCCGTCGAAGCGAAGAAGCGGTCCCAGGCGCCCAAGGTGGCGGCCACCGCGGCGTAACCGGCGGCGGGCACCGTCGTGACCGAGATGAACACGCCGACCAGCGCCCCCGACTTCGCCGAGGTCAGCGACAACATTCCCGCCGCACCGGCCAGCAACGACACGATCAGCGAGGCCCAGCCGACCTGGTAGACGAACGCCACGTGCTCGTTGTCCGCGAGCGAACCCGCGCTGAGCAACCCCAGCGCCTGACCGAGCATCGTCGCGCCCACGGTGAGCACCATCGCCACCGGGAACCCCACGACCAGCGCCAGCACCGCTTGCCGCACCAGCTCCCAGCGCCGCCGGGTCACGCCGACCACGATCGCCGCCAACGGGCCGAACTCCGGACCGAGCACCATCGCGCCGACCACCGTCACCTCGGAGTCGGTGACGACGCCGACGGCGGCCAGCAGGCAGGCCAGCGACAGGAAGGCCGCGAAAGTTCCGCTGAGCCGGGACTCCTCACCCGTGCGGGCGATGAGGTCGTCCCAGACGACGGCGTCCGACGCGTCGCCGGGCGCCGACCACTCCGCCTGCTTGCCCTGTTCGGACAGCAGCGTGCCGCCGTCGGTGAGCTGCACCGCGCCCACCTCGGCGAGCTCGTCGGCGCCGATGCCGGCGAGGACGTCGTCGGCGGCCTCCCGCGCCACGTCGACCTCGATGACGTCACCCGCGGGTTCGAGCGCCGCCTGCGGGAACAGGCACAGGTGCGCGGTGCCGCGCTGCTCGCGCAACACCGCCAGCACCTGGTCGGTCCGCTCCGGTGGACTCACGATCCGCAGGTGCAGCACGACGACCCCCGCTCGGTCTCAGAGATCATCGCGAAGCCGCTGAGGTTCCGCTGAGTGACCACCTACGCGGACAATTCGGACAGGACCCTTCAGTCCTGCTTCTCGGCAGGCCCCGAGTCGGTCTTCGCCGCAGGCTTCGCGTCGACGCCGGCTTCCTTGCGCTGGGCGGCCGTGATCGGTGCCGGAGCGCTGGTCAACGGGTCGAAGCCGCCGCCGCTCTTCGGGAAGGCGATGACCTCGCGCAGCGAGTCCGCCCCGGCCAGCAGCATGACGATCCGGTCCCAGCCGAAGGCGATGCCGCCGTGCGGAGGAGCGCCGAACTTGAACGCTTCCAGCAGGAAGCCGAACTTCTCCTGCGCCTGCTCCTCGGAGATGCCCAGCACCGAGAACACCCGCTCCTGCACGTCGCCGCGGTGCACGCGGATGGAACCGCCACCGATCTCGTTGCCGTTGCAGACGATGTCGTAGGCCCAGGCCAGTGCGTTCTCCGGATCCTGGTCGAAGTCATCGGCCCAGTCCGCGTTGGGGCGGTGAACGGGTGGTGCACCGCGGTCCAGCGCCCGGTGCCGACGGCGACGTCGTCGGTGTCGGCGATGGACTCGAACATCGGCGCGTCCACCACCCACACGAACGACCACGCGTCGTGGTCGATGAGTCCGCAGCGCTCGCCGATCTCCAGCCGGGCCGCGCCCAGCAGTGCCCGCGAGGGGGCGCGCTCACCGGCACCGAAGAAGACGCAGTCACCGGGTGCCGCGCCGACGGCCTTGACCAGACCTTCGCGCTCGGCCTCGGAGAGGTTCTTCGCGACCGGGCCGGACAGCGTGCCGTCCTCGCCCACCAGCACGTAGGCGAGGCCCTTCGCGCCGCGCTGCTTCGCCCAGTCCTGCCAGGCGTCGAGCTGGCGCCGCGGCTGGCTCGCGCCACCGGGCATGACGACCGCGCCCACGTACGGCGCGCGGAACACCCGGAAGGGGGTGTCCTTGAAGTATTCGGTGAGCTCGGTGAGCTCCAGCCCGAACCGCAGGTCGGGCTTGTCGCTGCCGTAGCGGGCCATCGCGTCGGCGTAGGTGATCCGCGGGATCGGGCGAGGGATCTCGTGCCCGATCAGCTTCCACAGCCCGGCGATGATCTGCTCACCGAGTTCGATCACGTCGTCCTGCTCGACGAAGCTCATCTCGATGTCGAGCTGGGTGAACTCCGGCTGCCGGTCGGCCCGGAAGTCCTCGTCCCGGTAGCAGCGCGCGATCTGGAAGTAGCGCTCCATGCCGCCGACCATCAGCAGCTGCTTGAACAGCTGCGGGGACTGCGGCAGCGCGTACCAGCTGCCCGGCTGCAACCGCGCGGGCACCAGGAAGTCGCGGGCGCCTTCCGGGGTGGAGCGGGTCATGGTCGGCGTCTCGATCTCGACGAAGTCCCGCTCGTGCAGCACCTCGCGGGCGACCCGGTTGACGTCGCTGCGCAGCCGCAGGGTCTTGGCCGGTCCGGCGCGGCGCAGGTCCAGGTAGCGGTGCTTGAGCCGGATCTCTTCGCCGACTTCGAGGTGCTCGTCCAGCGGGAACGGCAGCGGCGCGGCCTCGGAGAGCACTTCGAGCTCGGTGGCGTAGACCTCGATCTCGCCGGTGCCGATCTCGGTGTTCTCGTTGCCCTCGGGGCGGCGCACGACGTCACCGGTGATGCGGACGCAGAACTCCGCCCGCAGCCGGTGGGCGCGCTCGGCCATCTCGCCTTCGCGGAAGACCACCTGGGCGACACCGGAAGCGTCACGGAGATCAATGAAGATCACTCCACCGTGATCGCGGCGGCGCGCAACCCAGCCTGCCAAGGTGACGGACTGCCCTGCATGACCGGCGCGAAGCGATCCGGCCTCATGCGTGCGCATCACGGGTACTGAGCTCCTCTTCAAGTTCAAGTCGGCTGGCGACGACTGCGGTAGGGCGTCCGCCAGGGTGCACAACTCGGCGTGGAGGTGCTCGTCCTGCGTGGACGCAATGGGAGGCCAAGGCTATCCAACGAGGCCGGGGCGGCGTCCAGCAGGTTTCCGCGCGGCGTGTTCGCCGCCGGGAAACCGATCGGAGTTACGGAGCCGGTGGATTCAAGCCGCCGCGCGACTTCGGTGAAGTGGTTTCAGGGCCACAAAGGACTCGCCCACCCGATCACCTCGCCCGCATCTCGATGTCAAGAGAGCCAGTGGAGCAAAAGAGCGGCTCCTGACGGAAAGCCCGCGAATTCATCTCACACTTTAGTAGGTGGCGGGAACCGAAACTTGATCGTTGCGCGCCAGACTCTCACTCATTAGCGTAAGGCCCCGAGTTCGGCGGACACGAGGAGTAACCATGACCGGTCCGAAGACCGACATCCGTTCCATGTCGCGCACTGCCGTCCGAAGCGACCCGGCGCAGGTCTCACCCGAGCTCGCCGAACTTCTGCGAACCGGCCCGTTCGAGGTGGCCCTGCGGGCGGCGATCCGCTCCAGCCGACTGAGCCTGGAACGGATCCAGCACCGATTGCAAGCCCGCGGAACACCGGTGAGCATCACGGCGCTGAGCTACTGGCAGTCCGGACGCCGACGACCGGAACGCCCGGATTCGCTGCTGGCGTTGCAGCAGCTGGAGAACGTCCTCGGCGTTCCGGACTGCGCGCTGTCGGCGCTGCTCGGGCCGCCGCGGCCGCGCGGCCGCACCAGGCAGGCCGCGCACGACGCACCGCCGTTGAGCGAGCTGTGGTCGGAGAACGAGTCCGCGGTGGAACTGCTCACCCGGATCGACACCAGCCACGACAGCAAGCTGACCCGGCTCTCGCAGCACGATGTGGTGCACATCGACGCCTACGGCGATCAGCGCATGGTGCGCGCGAGCAAGCTGGTGCGCGCCGAGGCCAACGGCGCGGACCGCTGGGTGGTGATGTTCGACGGCGCCTCGACCAGTCCGGTGTCGCCGACGATCCGGCCGCTGCGGTCCTGCCGCATCGGACAGGTCCTCACCGACCACGCACGGGACGTGATCGTCGCCGAGCTGCTGTTCGACCGTCCGCTGGAGCGCGGCGAGACGATGCTGCTGGAGTACGAGATCTCCGACATGCCCACCGGCGCGAACGAGCCGGAGCACACCTTCTGCCGGCTGTTCCGGCTGCCGGTGCGCCAGTACGTGGTGGAGCTCGAGTTCGACCCGGCCTGCCCGCCGGAGCACGTGGAGAGCTTCGTGGGCGATTCGGCGGCGAACGAGACCGCGCAGCCCAAGCCCTTGTCGTTGGACCGGCACGCGCGCACGCACGCGGTCACGCTCGACTTCGGCATGGGCGTGTTCGGCGTCCGCTGGCAGCCGTCGCATCGCGCACTGCTCGACGGGCACTGATCGACCAGGCACTGCTCGGGAACGCACCGGTCCGACGGCCACCGGCCGGACGGGCACGGGACGAACGGACACCGGCCGAACAGGCACCGACCGAACGAGCGCCGGGCGGCGCACGCGTCTTCGCCGCCGGTCGCTCGAAGCCCGAACCGGAGCCATTACTCCATCAGGGGAAGCCAATCCGACACCCAGAGTAGTCGCACACGACTGCGAATGAATCGGCGACCTGCGGTTTCGGCGACTGTCGCACATAGTTCACGCGAAAGAAATTTGCGCTCGATTACTACTTTAGTCGGTATTTCGACAACGGTTTTCAGTACGGATTCCGCGGCGTCCGAAAAACGCCTCCGCCACTTCGGATTCCGCGAGTGCAATCCCGGCCCGAATCACGCGCCCGCCGATTCCGCCGCCGACCGACCGAACCTCCGCGATCACAGCAGCGCGAGCTGTCCGGAGCCATCCGACGCTCGCTCGGCGGCTCCGGCCGCCTGCCGGAAACCCGCCTCCGGCCGTTCCGCGCGCATGCCGTGCCGCACCTGCGCGGCGCGCACGCGCTCGACCACACCGTCCTGATACGACTTCGGCGCGTAGGCGCCGTTGCGGTAAAGCCGCTCGTACAGCGGCAGCAGCTCAGGCCGGTCCCGGCTCAGCCAGGCGTGATACCACTCCCGCGCACCCGGCCTCAGGTGCAGCACCAGCGGCGTGATGCTCGTGGCACCCGCATCCACCAAGGTCGCCACGGTCTCGTCCAGCTGCTCCGGCGCATCGCTGAGGCCCGGCAGGATCGGCGCCATCATCACAGAGCACCCCACGCCCGCGTCGGTCAGCCGCCGCACCACGTCCACCCGCCGCAGCGGAGCGGGCGCCCCCGGCTCCACCGCCCGCCACACCTGTTCCTGCAGCGAACCGATCGACACCGCCACGGAGACCGGAGCGACCTCGGCCGCCTGCCGCAACAGGTCCAGGTCGCGCAAGATCAGCGTGCCCTTGGTCAGCACGGAGAACGGGTTCGCCCGATCCCGCAGGGCGGCGATGATCTCCCGCATCAGGCCGTACTTCCCCTCCGCGCGCTGGTACGGGTCGGTGTTGGTGCCCATCGCGACGGCCTCGCCCGTCCAGCGCGGATGCGCCAACTCCCGCCGGACCAGTGCTCCGGCGTTGACCTTGACCACGATCTTGCTGTCGAAGTCGTGCCCGGAATCGAGGTCGAGGTACGTGTGCGTGCTGCGCGCGAAGCAGTACCGGCAGGCGTGGGAGCAACCTCGATACGGGTTGATCGTCCAGCGGAACGGCACTCCGGAGCCGCCGGGCACACGGTTGATGATCGATTTCGCCTGGACCTCGATCGCCAGCGCGTCCTCGGTGCCCGCGGCGACCGGCCCCGGTCCCGGCTCGGCCAGCCCCGCCCTGCCGCTCCCGCGCGCGGGCGCGTCGAGGGCCAGCGGCAGCGGTTGCTCGCGCTCGTTCGAAACCCGCTGGTTCTCCCATCGCATCCATCGAGTCGAACACACTTTCGACCAACTGTCCAGCGGGCTCACCCCAGGACGTCTCCACGAGGTGATCGCCGTCGGCGTTGACACGCATGGCCGGTACGGCGCGGTCTGTTGGTCGCGCCGAGCCGCTCGCGCGAGGACCCGATCACGCCGAGGTGGGCGCCCAGGCGCGGGCGGCCCGCGTGAACTCCGCGAGCGCGGGATGCGCGGGCGTGCCGCTCGGCCAGCCCAGCACAAGACGGGTGGGAGGCATGTCCGATACGGGCACCACCGCCACGGTCGCGCTCGGTCTCGCGATGCCGCTGGAGCCGATGACGGTGATGAGCCGGCCGAGAGGGACGCTGTCGAAGATCTCGTCCAGGGTCTGCGGCGGACACGCGGGCTCGAAGGCCTGCTCTTGGCGGAGTTCTTCCGACGTCACGCTCACCTCCTGGGACAGGCGGTGACCGGCAGGCACCAGGGCGACCGGCATCTCCTCGGCGAGGTCGATCGTGCGCAGATCCGTCAGGTCGTCGGATCCGACGCACAACACGGCGATGTCAGCGGTCCCTTCGTGCAGCGCCGCAGGCTGATCGTGGGTGAAGACGATCTCGGGCGGGTCCCCCTCGTAGCCGTGGATCAATTCGGAGAGCAGACCGGCCCCTGTCCCTGGCCGGACCGCGATGGTGAACGGCCCAGGCCGCGCGGCCTGCCGGGTGCGACGCACCGCCGTGTCCATGGTGTCCAGTGCCCGTCTTCCTTCCCGCAGGAAGACGGCTCCGGCGGCGGTGAGCTCGACCCGCCGGCTGGTTCGCTCGAACAGAGCGACGCCGATGCGCCGCTCCAGCCGGGCGATGGCCCGGGAAAGAGGAGGTTGCGCCATGCCCAACCGTTCGGCGGCCCTGCCGAAGTGCAACTCCTCGGCGACGGCGATGAAGTAGGCGAGCTCGCGCGTCTCCAACCGATCCATACCGCCAGGGTATCGCCGGGTACTCCATTCGTCATGGCTCCCAACCCCGTGACCTGGTGACATCGATACCGGACACCACGAAGGGAGCCCCGAAACCATGAGCGAGCAACGCCGCGTTCAAGAAGTGCTGGCGCGCTACGTCCGCGCCACCGACCAGCGAAACGGCAAAGCTCAAGGCGCGCTGTTCACGGCCGACGCCACCGTCCAGATCTACGCCAAGACCGGACCGGACGGCTACGAGAAGGTCGGCGAACCCGTCCGCGGCGGTGCCGGCGTCGAGTACGCGGTCAACAACTTCATGGCTCCCCACCCCGAAGGCGGTTCCAGCCACCACACCACGTCGGATCACATCATCGAGATCGACGGCGATCACGCCCACCTCAACGCCCAGTTCATCGTCTTCGAGGTCCGCGCCTTGACCCGCCCTGCGGAGGGCAGGCAGGCAGGCAGGAGCCGCCGGAGCACAGGCGGCGGTCCACCCCATCGAGTCCGGGTACTACGACACGGACCTGCGACGCACGGACGGCGAATGGAAGATCACCCACCACCGAGTTCTGATGGACATGCCCGTGGCGCTCGCGGAGACCTGAGCGACCTCCACCGACGGCAGCAGAGCGCCCGCCCCCACGAACACCAGGCGGGCGCTCCGCCGTCGGCTCGTTCCACTGAGCCATAGGTGGTTGACGTCAGCATTGGAAGCAGGTCAGCCGCGCGCCCCCAGGTAGCGCAGGGCCGCCCGAGCCGCGTGCGCTCCGCACATGCCATGCGCGCCCGGACCGGGCGGTGTTGCGGCCGAGCAGAGGAAGACGCCCGGCACGCCGGCGCTGTAGGGGTTCAACGCGGTACGAGGTCCCAGGATCAACTGGGACGCGTCCTTGGCGCCCGTGAGGATGTCTCCGCCGACGAAGTTCGGGTTGTGCATCGCCATGTCCGTTGTGGTGCGGACCGCCTTGCCCACGATTCGGCCGCGGAAGCCGGGGGCGAAACGCTCGATCTGGCCGATGATCAGCTCGGTTGCGTCTCCGGTGTAGCCGTTCGGAACGTGCGCGTACGTCCACACCGGGTGAACGTCGCCGACCGATCGCGCGGGGTCGGCGAGGTACTGCTGACCGACGAGGACGAACGGGCGTTCGGGCAGGCGCCCGGCAGAAACGTCCCGTTCCGCCGAGGCGATCTCGGGGAGACCACCGCCCACGTGGACCGTGCCGGCCCGACGAGCGTCCGCGTTGAGCCAGGGCACGCCCCCGTCGACGGCGAAATCCACTTTGAAGGTGCCCGGGCCGTGGCGGAATCGCCGGTAAGCACGCGCTATCCGTCGCGGCAGCCGGTCACCCAGGATTTCAGCGACCGCCCCGGGCGCGAGGTCGAACAAGATCACCTCTGCCGCCGGCAGCTCCGAAGCCTTCTTGACGGTGACGCCCGTTTCGATCTTGCCGCCGAGCTCGGTGAGCAGGGCCGCGAGCGCCGCGGTGATCGACTGCGATCCCCCGGCCGCGACGGGCCAGCCGTACCGGTGCCCCGCCGTCAGGATGCCCAGGCCGATGGCCGAGCTGAGCGGCCGGTGCAGTGGCTGGAAGGCATGGGCCGCGACGCCGGCGAACAGCGCTCTGGCGCGTTCCGTGGCGAAACAGCGAGCGAGCAACGATGCGGGAAGGAGGGTGGGCACGCCGAACCGCGCCAACCGCAACGGGTGCTTCGGCAACCGCAGCATCGGCCCGGTGATGTCCTCGGCCAACGAGTCGTAACCAGCCGAGGGGCGCTCGAAGAGCAACTGCCAGCGGCGTCCGTCCGCGCCGAGCCCCCTGGCGGTTCGCGCTACCGTCCGCCACAGCACTCCGGCATCGCCGTTGTCCAGCGGATGCACGCAGTCGATTTCCGGCCACCGCCACGACAGGCCGTGGCGTTCCAGGCCGAGGCCGTTGAGGAATTCCGAACCGGCGGCCATGGGGTGGAACGCCGAGCAGTGGTCGTGCAGCAGCCCCGGCAGGATCGCCTCGCCGGAGCGCGTGCCGCCGCCGACCTCCGCGGCGGCTTCCAGCACCGTGACCTGCACTCCGGCCTTGGCCAGCGCCACCGCGGCGGCGAGCCCGTTCGGCCCGCCGCCCACCACCACTGCGGTGCTCATGCCGTGGTCCGCTGTTCGTCGGTGCCCCGGTCCAGGCCGCTCCTGCGGTGCGGCGTCGTGGCGGCCTGAGATCCGCGAGACCACGTCACTCGCACCGGAATCGGCCCGTTCGGCAGCCACGGCTGCTCCCGCACGGCGTCGGCCACCTTCCACGTCCCCCGCTCGATGACGCCCTCCGCGACGTCGATGACCTTGTAGTGCTGAACGCTGCTGTGAATCGCTTGGGACTCGACCCAGACCACGATGAATTCACCCGGCTCGAAATCGCACTGGTTCCGCACCGCCGCGAGCAGGTCCTCCCCGTGCAGGTGACCGTCGCCGAAGTTGAATCCGATCAGCGAATTGCAGGAGAACTCCCCTTCGCGCACGGTCCAATCGTCGATGTCGGGGACGTGGTTGTACAGCAGGGAGAGCAACCCGCGTCCCTGGCTGTGCATCGACCGCCAGCCGACGGTCTGCTGGAGGGTGACCTCGGCGACCTCGGGCGAGTAGCCGATCGCCTGGAGTTGGTCCACCTGGTTCGTCGTCGGCCGCTTCACACCGTTGAGCTTGGCCTCCGCGCCGGGCGCGAACGCCCAGAGCGCGGACGCCCAGTTGCCTGCGTACTGCCGCATCGAAGGCAGGAAGGACACCAGGTCCGGGCGCAGGTTGCCCAGAATCGGGAAGAACGCCAGGCCCGCGATGATCGCCGCCGCCAGCCACGGCGACGACATGTCCCACACGGCGTACCCCTGCCAGTTCGGAAATCCGAGGAACAGCACGACGGCGGCGTAACCGAACAGGACGTTCCACTCCAGCGGCACCGCGAGCGGGAAGGTCGATGTGATGAAGATGTGGAACACCACCATCAGCACAGCACCGCCCAGGGCCACCAGGTGGTTCGTGGAGAGCAGGAGAACGAGCGGAGTGCCGATCTCGACGCAGGTCCCGCCGACGTGAGCCATGACGCGGGCCAACCCCGATGGCCGGACATCACGCGGGAAATCGCGGTAGTGCGCCCGCTTCAACCACCGGCTGGGAATGCAGGGGCTGTTGCTCACCATCGGGGGCACGACGTTGGAGAAGTGGTGACCGAACTTCGACACTCCCGCCCCGACCCAGACGCTGATGATCAGCAGCTTGAGCGCGATCACCATGTCGCCGAAGGGAAGGGCGACGAAGAAGACCATGGCGGGCAGGTACTGCTCGCTGCGCGCCGCGATGAAAACCGTCTTGTCCCGCAGGCCGACGAGAACCAGCAAGGCGATCGCCGCGATCGTCGGAGTGGCGTTGACCAGACCGGTCGTGTTGGCGGGCAGCACGGCGGACAAGGAGTCACTCGGCACGCCCGGCAGCACGATCGCCGCGAACAACGCGGCGAGCAGCCCGAGGTAGGCGACGACGTCGACGACCGTTCGCCGGTCCCCGGACGTGAACGGGACGCTCCGCCACGGGCGCAAGCGGATCGTTCCCGGACGAGCCCAGAACAGGATTCCTCCGGTCATCGGCTTGAACTTGCCCGCCAGCGGTCCCCACGACCCGGCGAAACCGACTGCCTCCAGCAGCATCGTCCACAGGACGAGCTTCTGGTACACGATCGGCTCGTCCCACCAACCCGCGACGTCCCAGACCGCTCCGGCACCGGATGTCCAGGTCGCCAGCGCGACTCCGCCCAGGACGTAGAGGACCAGCAGTTTGAGGATGTACGTCGTATGGATCACCTTCGGTGACCCGAAGCCGTATTCGACCCAGTGCAGGGCCAGCGTCTTCACGCGTTCACGCAACGGCTTTTCGAGGAATTCCGCTACCTCGACAGGCGGGAAATCGGCTGCCTTGAACCCCATCATCAACTCCTTCGGTGTCATGGGGGAACCGCACGCCCATGCACATTTCGCATGGGCGGCAATCGTTCGAATCCGGCGCTAAACCAGTTCGGCCGCGAATCGCTTCCGGAGGACGGTCTTGTCGATCTTGCCCACCGGATTTTTCGGCAGCGAATCCGCGATCACTATCGCGACGGGAATCTTGAACTTGGATATCTTCCCGTGCAGGTGGGCGCGGATCTCATCTTCATTGAGGATTGCGCCATCGGACGGGGAAACGACCAGCACCGGTTCCTCACCGAGAAGCGGGTGCGGGCGCCCGACGACAGCTGCTTCGAACACCTCGGGCAACTGGTGCACGACGTTCTCGATCTCTTTGGGATAGATGTTCTCACCGCCGCGAATCAGCATGTCCTTCGCGCGGTCGACCAGGGTGAGGTAGCCGTTCTCGTCCAGGTACCCGATATCGCCGGTGCGAAGCCACCCATCGGTGATCGTCGCGGCGGTCTCCTCCGGCCGGTTGAGGTAACCGCGCATTACGTTGCGTCCTTGAACTTGGACCTCGCCCAATGCCCCCGGGCCGACTTCGGACCCGTCAGAGCCGACGACCCGGATCGACTGCCCCGGCAGCGGCGGCCCGACGGTTCCAGGTTTGCGCTCGCCGCGAAGCGGATTGACCGTACTGGCGCAGGTGCCCTCCGACAGGCCGTAACCTTCGACGATCGGCACGCCGAAGCGATCTTCGAACCTGCCGAGGAGTTCCGAGCTCGCCGGCGCGGCACCGCACACCGCGAACCGCAGCGAGGAGGTGTCGGGCGCGGATTCGCCGGGGAGAGCGGCCAGCTTGGCGAAGATCGTCGGCACGCCCGAGAAGTACGTGGGCCGGCTTCGCTCGACCCGTTCGAAGAACGACGCCGCATCGAACCGCCCGGCGATGGTGACGCGGCCTCCCGACAGCAGCGGCGACAAGATGCTCACCACGATGCCGTTCACGTGGAACAACGGCAGTATCAGCAGGCTGTGCGCCGCACCGTCGAATTCGAAGACCTCGATCATCATCGCGCACATCGCGGCGAGGTTCCCGTAGTCGAGCATGACGCCCTTGGGGCGGCCCGTGGTGCCGCTCGTGTAGATCAGCAAGGCGAGATCGAGGGAACTCGGTTCTCCTCCCGGGACTTCGATGTCCCCGGAGTGCGCCCCCAAGTCGGTGATCGCATCAACCGAGGCGGGCAGCGCAGCGACGCACTCCGGCGCGGTGACGACCAGCTTCGCGGCGGAGTCGGCGAGCTGATGTGCGACCTCGCCCGCTGCCAGCGAGGGGTTGACCGGTGTCACCGTCGCGCCGACCCGCCACGCGGCGAACAAGCCCACTACGAACGAGACGCTGTTGGGCAGCATGATCGCCACGACGTCGCCCGGTGCGATCCCGCGAGACCGCAGGACACCCGCTGCCACCACAACTGCGGACCTGAATTCGGCGTTCGTCATTTCCACCGATTCATCGGCGATCGCCGGCCCATCGGGATCTTGTGCGGCACGCATGGCGGGCAAATCCGAGAGATTCATGAAACCGTCCTGATCACCTCGTCGTAACCGTGGCGAATCGACGATACGAATCCGGATGTGACCTGCACCATGTCCTGTCGCGATGAAGATTCCCGACGGCTTTGTCCTCCGGAGACAAAACCGCGTCGGGCAAACCCCGCCCCCGAAATCCGGAGGAACGCAGATTGAGGCGTCCCACCAGGTCAATCGGGTAATTGCCGCGCGACGTAGTTGACCTGGCACAGCAACTGCAGGCTATCGTTGTCGGATGACGACAGGTAACGAGCGCACCGACCGCGATGTCGTAGACCGGTGGGCAGCCGTCGTCGCGGCGGATCTCAACAGCCGCCTGACCGGGGAAACGCTGACGATCAAAAAAGTGCTGGAATCGAAGATCACCGAACTTCGCGGCGACGCCCCACTCTTAGAACTCCTCGGTGCGAGCATCGAAGGGAACGTCGACACCATTCTGCACACCCTCCAGCACGACATCGCAGCCGAACACCTCGAAGCACCCGCCGCAGCGATGGAGTACGCGCGGCGCCTCGCGCAGCGGGGTGTTCCCGTCAACGCGCTCATCCGGGCGTATCGGCTCGGACAACGAACCTTGCTCGACAGCGCGCTGAAACAACTGGAACGCACCGACCTCGACGCGACGCTCCACCTCGCGGTGGCGCACCGCATCATCACCGTGGTCTCCGACTACATCGACTGGATCTCACAGCAAGTCGTCGACGTGTACGAGCGCGAACGCGAGCGCTGGCTGGCCACCCGGAGCAGTCTGCGCACCGTGCGCGTGCGCGAACTCCTCAGCGAAACGGACGCACCGACCGCCGCCGGCGACGCCGACCTCGGCTATTCGCTGAACCAGCACCACCTCGCATTGATCCTCTGGCTCCCCGATACCGGCCGCGAACGGATCAACGACCTCGAACAGGCCTCGCAAGCCATCGCCGACTGCGCCGAGGTCGTCCGCGCGCCGCTGTTCGTCGCCTCCGACCGGGTTTCAGGCTGGGCCTGGCTCCCGCTGGGCGAACGAGCTGCCGTAGATCACGCCCGGATCCGCCGATGCGTCACCCGACGCACCGATTCGCTGTCCATCGCAGCGGGCACCGTGGCCCACGGCCGTTCCGGATTCCGCACGAGTCACCGGCGTGCCCAGCTCGCCCGCGACATCGCGCTGCTGGCGAGCAGCGACCGCCGCGTCACCTTCTACGACGAGCCCGGACTGCCGACGATCGCGCTGCTCAGCAAGAGCACCAAGGACACCAAGGACTGGGTCGAAGAGGTCCTCGGACCGCTCGCGGCGAATACCGACAACGCGGAGCGGCTTCGGGGCACGTTACGAGAGTTCCTGTCGAAAGGATCGAGTTACAAGGCCGCGGCCGAAGTGCTCAACCTCCACTACAACACCGTGAAGTACCGCGTGAAGAAAGCTGAAGAAGAGCGCGGGGCTCCCATCCGAGCAGACCGTCTGGACATCGAACTGGCCCTCCACGCTTGCCGATGGCTGGGCGCATCCGTGCTCAGAGGCGAGCACTCCTGATCAACCGCCGCTCGCGCCGCAATCGTGCGGTCGGTGTCAGCACCGGCGCTGGGGGCCGCCCCGACAAGAGTCGAGCATCGAATCGAACGACATCCCGGAGACCCCGGGATCCGCCGTCGCCGCACCGGTGCGCAGGTGTGATCGCGCCGTGGCGGAGTGGCGGTGCGAGCACGCGCGGACCCCATACGATTGGCGGGTGACCGACGTGCCTCCAGCAGGGCCTCCCGGCGGCGGAGAGCATCGCCGACCTCGCCCCGGCAGACCGCAACCGCCGCGCCGCCCCGGATCGGACTCCGGCGGCCCCCCGCCGGGCTCCGCACCCGGATCCGGCGCCCGCTCCGGGCCTGCGCACGGTTCTCAGCCCGGCCCGGCCGAACGCCCCGACGCGACCGGACCACGCTCCCGGCGACGCCGTCCGGCAGGCCCGGAGACCGGCCCCCAGAGCGGCGAGCAGCGGCCTACCGGCGGGGAACCCGCCGCCTCCCCCGGCCCGAGCGGCAGCGCCACCGCCATCGGGCACGGGCACGACGGTCCGCCCGCCTCCCGCACCGTCAAGCGCCTGCTCGCGATCGCCCTGGTGCCGTTCGCACTGGCCGCCATCGTCGGCACCGTCCTGCTCTACCCCTTCGGCCACCAGCAGCGCACGGGCGCCGACCTGGGACTCGGCCAGTACCCGGTCAACGGTGAGGTCATCGCCGCCGAAGAGGGCGGCTGCGGCGACTCCGGCGGCTGCGTCACCCTCCAGGTGCGGATGGCCGACGGCCCGAACCCCGGCCGCACCATCGCCCAGGTGATGCCCACCGAACCCGGCACTCCGCGCTTCGCCGTCGGCGACCAGGTGGTGCTGTCCTACGCGGGCGCCAACCCGCAGGAGGAGTCGTCCTACCAGGTCGTGGACTTCCAGCGGGGCAATCCGCTGATCGTGCTCGGCCTGGTGTTCGCCGCCGCCGTGCTGCTGCTGGGGCGGTGGCAGGGGCTCGCCGCGCTGGGGGCGCTGGTGCTGAGCTTCGTGGTGCTGATCGGATTCGTGCTGCCCGCGATCCTGGCCGGGGAGAATCCGCTGCTGGTCTCGGTGGTCGGGTCCGGGCTGATCATGTTCGTGGTGCTGTACCTGACGCACGGCTTCTCCGCGCGCACGTCCACGGCCGTGCTCGGGACGTTGCTGAGCCTGGCGCTGATCGGCGGGCTCAGCGCGCTGTTCTCCGCCACGACCCAGCTCACCGGACTGGACGACGACACTTCCAGCCTCATCGCCGCGCTGGGCACCCCGATCGACGCGCGCGGGCTGCTGCTGGCCGGGATCGTGATCGGCGCGCTCGGCGTGCTCGACGACGTGACCGTCACCCAGACCAGTGCGGTGTGGGAGTTGCAGCGGGCCAACCCGACGCTCGGCTGGCGCAAGCTCTACAGCGCCGGACTGCGGATCGGCCGGGACCACGTGGCCTCGGCGGTGAACACGCTCGTGCTCGCCTACGCGGGCGCTTCGCTGCCGCTGCTGCTGGCCTACTCGCTGTCCGGCCGCAGCTTCGGCGAGATCATCAGCACCCAGGCGGTCTCGCAGGAGGTCGTGCGGACCTTGGTCGGCAGCATCGGCCTCGTCGCCGCGGTACCGATCACCACGCTGATCGCGGCCCTGGTCGCCGCCCGCGAAACCGGCGGCGCCGCCCGCAGCACCGCCGCGGAACGAGCGGGTGCCGCCGCCGCGGAGAGCGCCACGATCCGCGTTCCCCGGCGTCCTCGCCCCCCGCAGGCACCGACCAGCTGACGACGTTCGAACGTCGCCGAGTTCCCGGACACCGACGCGGCGCAAGCCTCGGATCAGGTCGTTTCGATGCGAGCCAGCCAGGTGGTGAGCAGCGTTTCGAGCTGGTCGGCCTCGGCGGGTGTCATGGCTTCGAGGAGCCGGTGCTCGTTGCGCATGTGGTCGGTGAACGCCTGGTCGAACAGCTCCCTGCCCGCCGGGGTGAGGGCGACAACCCGGCCGCGACCGTCATCGGTGGCGGGCCTGCGGGTGACGAGCCCGGCGTCTTCCAGCCGGCTGATCCGTTTGGTCATCGCCCCGGTGGTCACCATCGTGAACCGGGCGAGCTCACCCGGTGCCCGTTCGAACGGTTCTCCGGCGCGGCGCAGAGCCGCGATCACGTCGAACTCGCCTTCGCTGAGGCCGTGTCGCCGGTAGACCACGCAGAGTTCCTCGGTGAGGTGCGCCGCGAGGCGGTGCAGTCTGCCGATCACCCGCTGCGGGGACACGTCGAGGTCCGGGCGTTCACGTGCCCACTCGGCCTGGATGCGGGCGACGTGGTCGGGCGGGGCGTTCATGCTCCCATAGTAGCTTCCCGGGAAGCTATATTAGCTTCCATGGAAGCTACATGGCGTTGGGTCGCGTTGACCGCGATCGCTCCGGTGGCGTGGGGATGCACGTACTTCGTCACGCGCACGTTCTTGCCCGCCGACCAGCCGCTGTACGGGGCCGTGATCCGCGCGCTGCCCGCAGGCTTGCTGCTCCTGCTCGCCTGCCGTGCGCTGCCGCGCGGTTCGTGGTGGTGGAAGTCGATCCTGCTGGGACTGCTGAACATGAGCGCGTTCTTCACGCTCGTGTACCTGGCCGCTCAGCTGCTGCCCACGAGCGTGGCATCGGTGATCATGGCGATGAGCCCGGTCGTGATGATGGGACTCGGCTGGGCCGTGCTCTCCGAACGGCCCGCGGCGCCGGCTTTGATCGGCGCGGGCCTGGGCATCGCAGGGGTTTGCGCGATGCTGCTGACCGGTGGGGAATCAGTCGATCTTCGCGGCGTGCTGGCCTCGGTGGCGGCCATGTCGATCTCGTCGGTGGGCTACGTGCTGGCCAAGAAGTGGAGCGGCCAGGCCCCCGTGCTGGCGTCGACTTCCTGGCAGCTCATCGCAGGCGGGCTGCTGCTCCTGCCCTTCGCGGTGCTCGTGGAAGGACCACCACCGCCCCTGAACGGCGCGGCGGTGGCGGGCTTCGCCTTCGTGAGCATCGTCGGCACCGCGATCGCCTTCGCCGCGTGGTTCACCGGGTTGCGGAACCTGAAAGCAGGCGAAGTGGGACTCATCGGGTTGCTCAACCCGCTGACCGGCGTGCTCCTGGGCACCGCCGTGGCGGCCGAGGCGCTGACCGTTCAGCAGGTCGGCGGGATCGTGCTCGTCCTGGCGGGAATCGCGCTCGGTCAGTCGACGGGCCGCCGACGCGCCAGGAACACCGCACCGCCGGTGGAACTCACTCGAGAGTCGTGACGAACGTGGCCACCGCCTGCGGATGCAGCTTCTGCGCCATCCGCCCCTGCGGGGCCACGGACGCCAGCCGGTAGAGCGGGCGTGCCGCGGCGCCGTCGCCGCGCGCCTCGGCGCGCAGCTGGGCCACCACGAGTTCGGAGAGCACCAGCGCGTGCGTGCTGCCGACCGAGGCGAGCGCGTCCGCGATGCGCCGCAACGCGAGGACCCCGAGCTCACGGCCACCGGTGCCCGCGTACATCGCCAGCGAGATGGTCACCGCCTTGCCCTTCGGCGGCCCCGCGACCAGCAGGCCCACCGTCCGCATCCCGCGCACGTCGGTGATGACCACGTCGAGCCGGTCCGCGGTGCGCACGTCGACCACGCGGGTGCCCATCGCCCGGACCGAGACCTCGCTGCCGGTCAGCCACGTGGTCTTGCGGGACTCGCTGAGCGCCAGCAGCAGCAACGGGATCGCCACGACCGCGGCCCCCACCACGAACCCGGCGGGACCCGCGACGAGACCGACGATGCCGCCGAACGCGGCCGCCACGATCAGCCCGGCGAGCAGCACGTTGCGAGCGCGCCTGCGCACCGTGGCGCGGTCCAGCAGATCCAACTCGACGGTCTCGGCGGGCTTTTCCGCCGGTTCGTTCATCGGGTGGTCTCCGCGACGGCCGCCGTCACCTGGTCGACGAGCTCGTCGAGCGGCACCGACCGCTGTTCACCGCTGCCGAGGTCCTTGAGCTGCGCGCTGCCCGCTTCCACGTCGCGTTCGCCCAGCACCAGCGCGAACCGGGCGCCGGAGCGGTCCGCGGCCTTCATGGCGCCCTTGAGGCCCCTGCCGCCGTAAGCCACGTCGGCGCGCACTCCAGCGGCCCGCAGCCCGCCAGCGGTGGCCACCAGCCGCCGCTTCGCCGACTCGCCCAGCGGCACGCAGTACACGTCGCAGCGCGCCTGATCGCCGACCTGGATGCCCTCCGCCTGGCAGGCCAGCAGCGTGCGATCCACGCCCAGCCCGAACCCGACGCCGGACAGTTCCGCGCCGCCCAGCTGCGCCATCAGCCCGTCGTAGCGGCCGCCGCCGCCGATGCCGGACTGCGCGCCGAGCCCGTCGTGCACGAACTCGAACGTCGTCTTCGTGTAGTAGTCCAGGCCGCGCACCAGCCGCGGGTTCTCGGTGAACGCGACACCCAGGTCGGTCAGGTGCTGCTTGACCTGCTCGTAGTGCTCCTTGGATTCGGCCGAGAGGTGGTCGACCATCAGCGGCGCCTCGGCGACCAGTTCCCGCACCTCGGGGCGCTTGTCGTCGAGCACCCGCAGCGGGTTGAGCTCGGCGCGCTGCCGGGTCGCCTCGTCCAGCGGCAGGCCGCTGAGGAATTCCTGCAGCTTCGCCCGGTAGTCGGGTCGGCAGGTGTCATCGCCGAGGGACGTCAGCTCGATGCGGTAGCCGGTGAGGCCGAGCCGCTTGTAGCCCTCGTCGGCGATGGCGAGGACCTCGGCGTCCAGCGCCGGGTCGTCCACACCGATCGCTTCCACGCCGACCTGCTGCAACTGCCGGTACCGCCCGGCCTGCGGCCGCTCGTAGCGGAAGAAGGCGCCGCTGTAGTGCAGCTTCACCGGCAGCTGGCCGCGGTCGAGGCCGTGCTCGATGACGGACCGGATCACGCCGGCGGTGCCCTCGGGCCGCAGTGTCACCGAGCGGCCGCCGCGGTCGGCGAAGGTGTACATCTCCTTGCTGACGACGTCGGTGGACTCGCCGACGCCGCGGGCGAACAGCGTGGTGTCCTCGAACAACGGCAGTTCGATGTAGCCGTAACCGGCGCGGCGCGCGGCGTCCGCGAGCGTCTCGCGCACGGCCAGGAACCCTGCGGACTCCGGCGGGTAGTACTCGGGAATGCCCTTGGGGGCGTTGAAGGTGCTCATCAGGGTGCTTCGCTGTCCTCAAGCTGGGAGTGTCACCGGCCGGCTTCGCCGCTCGCGGGAACCAGGTCCTGCAGGAACGGGTTGCTCGCGCGTTCCCGGCCGATGGTGGTCGTGGGTCCGTGGCCCGGCAGGACGACGGTGTCGTCCTCCAGCGGCAGCACTCGGGTGCGCAGGGTCTGCAGCATCGTCTGGTGGTCGCCGCCGGGCAGGTCGGTGCGTCCGATGGCTCCGGCGAACAAGGTGTCCCCGGCCAGCAGCAGCCGACCGCCCTCGCCCGTTCCGACGCCGAACAGCACCGACCCGCCGGTATGGCCGGGGCTGTGCGTGACGCTCAGGTTCAGCCCGGCGAGCTCCAGCGTCTCGCCGTCGGCGAGTTCGCGGACCTCGGCGGGCGCGTTCAGCGGCGGGAAGGCGGCGAACAGCTCCGCCCCCTGCGGCCCCATGGACGCGGCGGGGTCGGTGAGCATGTACCGGTCCGCCGGGTGGATCCAGGCGGGCACGTCGTAGGCGCCGCACACGTCTCCCGCGGAGAAGACGTGGTCGAAGTGCCCGTGCGTGAGCAGCACCGCCACCGGATTCAGGCCGTTGTCGCGGACCTGCTCCTCCACCGCCGCCACGGCCTCCTGACCGGGGTCGATGATGACGCAGTCCGCGCCTTCGCCCGCGGCGAGCAGATAGCAGTTCGCCTGCAGAGGTCCGGCCGGGAACCCGAGCACCAGCACGCAACGCGCCTTTCGTCGTCGAACACGAACTCCACCACCGCTCCCGCGCACTCGAGCGGGCAGCGGTCCTGGCCTGTTCAGCCTAGAACATCGTCCCGCATGGTCTGGTCGATCCGGTGCACAGGGCGGCCCATAAACTCGAAGCGTCCTGATCGTGTCGGAGCCCCCGGGGAGGGAGCAGGTGCCGAGCAACGAACAACGTCGCCAGGCCGCCAAACGCAAGCTCGAACGCCAGTTGGAGCGTCGAGCCGAGCAGGCCAAGCGTCGCCGGATGATCACCATCGGCGCCACGGTGGCCGTGGTCATCCTGGCCGTCGCGGGCGTCGTCTACTTCACCAACAGCGGCGACGAGTCGGCCGCCGCACAGCAGGAACAGCCGCCCGCTCAGCAGGTGCAGATCCCCACCGAGCTCGCGCCGCCGCCGGCCCGCCCGGCCGCGCTGCCGAATCCGGTGTCCTGCACGTACAACCCGGACGGCCAGCCGGCGAAGCCGGTACAGCCGCCCGCGAACGGCGAGGTTCCGTCAACGGGAACGGTGCAGGCCAACATCGCCGGCTCCATCGGCGACATCCCGCTGACCCTGGATCGTTCGCTGGCGCCGTGCACGGTGAACAGCTTCACGAACCTGATCAAGCAGGGCTACTTCGATGGCACCTCCTGCCACCGGATCAGCACCGAGGGCCTGCAGATGCTGCAGTGCGGCGACCCGACCGGAAGCGGCAGCGGCGGACCGGGCTACGCCTTCGACGACGAGACGTTCCCGGAGCTGAAGTACGGCCGCGGCTACCTGGCGATGGCGAACTCGGGGCCGAACACCAACGGCAGCCAGTTCTTCATGGTCTTCGGCGACGCCCAGCTCTCGCCGGACTACACCGTGTTCGGCACGATCGGCGAAGACGGCCTGAAGGCCATCGACGAAGTCGCGCAGGCCGGGCACGACAACGCGTTCGCCCAGGCCGGTGGCGGACACCCGAACAAGAAGGTCACCTTCGACAAGGTCACCGCCGACGCATGATCCGCGCCGTGCGCCCGCGCCCCTCCGGCGCGGGCGCACCCGCACCTCGGGTTCACGAAGATCAGCGGGAGGTGTGCAGGGTGGTTCCCGACGTCCCCGCAGCCGAGGTTGCGGCTCTTGATCCCGGCGATCCTGATTTCGTCGCCGACCCGTACCCCGTCTTCCACGCGCTGCGTTCCCGCGCCGCCCTGCACCGGCATCCGGCCTGGGGTTCGCACGTGGCCCTGTCCCACGAGATGTGCTCGACCGTGCTGCGCCACCGGCGGCTGCTGCGCGTGTGGACCGATCGGGAGCCCGCGGCCGAGTTCGAGTCGTTCAACGCGCTGCACCGGCTGAGCATGCTGGAGAACGAGCAGCACCACGACCGGCTCCGCGCGGCCGTGTCCCCGCTGTTCCACCGCAGGCACGTCGACTCGATGCGCCCGGTGATCACGGAACTGGTCGAGCGCCGGTTGGGCGAGCTGTGCGAGCGGATCGAGGCGGAAGGCGACGCGGACCTCATGGCCGGGCTCGCCCGGCCGCTGCCGGTCGACGTGATCGCGACGCTGCTCGGTTTCCCGCTGCGAGACGGTCCGCTGTTGCGGAACTGGTCGAATCGGATCGTGCGGATGTACGAACCCGAGATCGACGAGCCCGCCCGCCGGGACGCGGAGCGCGCCGCGGGCGAGTTCCGCGGCTACATCGCCGACCTCGCCGAGCACCGGCGCCGCCGCCCCGGCGACGATCTGCTCAGCGCCCTGGCCGATGGCTCCGGCGACCTGAGCGGAGATGAGCTCATCGCGAACTACGTGCTGCTGCTGATGGCCGGGCACGAGGCGAGCGTCAACGGGATCGGCAACGCCGTGGTGGCGCTGCACGAGCACCCCGAGCAGTGGCGGCACTTGCGGCAGGTGCGCGAGGACGAGCGGGCGCTGCTCACCGCGGTGGACGAACTGCTGCGCCACGACACCCCGAACCAGCTGTTCGAGCGGACCGCCGTGCGCCCGGTGGAGCTGGGCGGGCATCGCGTCGAGGAGGGCGAGAAGGTCGTGGTGCTGCTCGGCGCGGCCAACCGCGACCCGGCGGTGTTCAGCGCACCGGACGGACTCGACCTGACCCGTGCGCCCAATCCGCACTTGGCGCTGGGAGTCGGCGCGCACTACTGCCTCGGCGCCCCACTGGCCCGGCTGGAGATCGGCCTCGTGCTCGCAGCGCTGGCCGCCCGGCTGCCGGAGTACGCACTGCCGACGCCTCCCCACGCGGCGCGGCCTTCGCCATCCGCGGCTACGACAGGATCAGCATCGCAGCTTGACCGGCGCCGAGTTTCCAGCCGGTTTCCGACTACGCCGAGAAGCTCTGTTTCTTGTCAGCGGCGAAGCTGCTGAGCAGCGACCACCAAAGCAACCGGCACCGCAGCGGGTTCTCAGCTGTCTTCTCGCTGACAGCTTTTTCCCTCGTGGCGGAGCCACTCGGGAAAAAGAACCCGCAGCGAGAAGACAGCTGAGGTTCCGCACCCGACCGCCCAACCACCGGAGACAAGATCAAGCAGCAGAAGTGACTCGGTAGACGTCGTAGACGCCTTCGATGTTGCGGACGGCCTTGAGGACGTGGCCGAGGTGCTTCGGGTCGCCCATCTCGAAGGAGAACCGGCTCACCGCCACCCGGTCCTTCGACGTGGTCACCGAGGCCGACAGGATGTTCACCCGCTCGTCCGCGAGCACCTTCGTGACGTCGGACAACAGCCGGTGCCGGTCCAGCGCCTCCACCTGGATGGCGACCAGGAACACCGAGGACGCGGAGGGCGCCCAGTACACCTCGACCAGCCGCTCCGGGGCCTTGCGCAGGTCGTCGGCGTTGGTGCAGTCCGTGCGGTGCACGCTGACGCCACCGCCGCGAGTGACGAAACCGAGGATCGCGTCGCCCGGCACCGGAGTACAACAGCGGGCGAGCTTCGACCACACGTCACCGGCGTCCTTGACGACCACGCCGGAGTCGCCGGTGCTGCGGCGCCGCTGCTGCACGGTCGACGGGGTGGAGCGCTCCGCGATCTCGTCCTCGGCCTGCTCCACGCCGCCGACCAGCGCGACGAGCCGCTGCACCAGGTGGTGCGCGGAGACCTGCCGCTCCCCCACCGCCGCGTACAGCGCGGTGACGTCCACGTAGTGCAGTTCGCGGGCCACGGCGGCGATGGAGTCGGAGGTGACCAGGCGCTGCACCGGGAGCCCGAGCCTGCGGATCTCCTTGGTGATGGCCTCCTTGCCGCTCTCGATGGCCTCTTCGCGGCGTTCCTTCGCGAACCATTGCTTGATCTTCGCCTTGGCCCGCGGGGAGGCCACGAACGACAGCCAGTCCCGGCTCGGCCCGGAGCCCTCGGCCTTGGAGGTGAAGATCTCCACGACCTCGCCGTTCTCCAGCTTCCGCTCCAGCGCCACCAGGCGTCCGTTGACGCGGGAGCCGATGCAGCGGTGCCCGACCTCGGTGTGCACCGCGTAGGCGAAGTCCACCGGCGTCGACCCGGACGGCAACGTGATCACGTCGCCCTTCGGGGTGAACACGAAGATTTCGCGGGTGGCGAGGTCGTAGCGCAGCGACTCCAGGAACTCGCCCGGGTCGGCGGCTTCCCGCTGCCAGTCCAGCAACTGCCGCATCCAGGCCATGTCGTCGACCTCGACGCCCGCTTGGCCGCCGCTGCCGTTGCGCCCCTTGGTCTCCTTGTAGCGCCAATGCGCGGCGATGCCGTACTCGGCGGTGCGGTGCATTTCGCTGGTGCGGATCTGCACTTCCAGCGGCTTGCCCTCGGGGCCGATCACCGTGGTGTGCAGCGACTGGTAGACGCCGAAGCGAGGCTGGGCGATGTAGTCCTTGAACCGGCCCGGCATCGGCTGCCACAGCGCGTGCACCACGCCCATCGCGGCGTAGCAGTCCCGCACCTCGTCGACGAGGATCCGCACGCCCACCAGGTCGTGGATGTCGTCGAAGTCGCGGCCGCGGACGATCATCTTCTGGTGGATCGAGTAGTAGTGCTTGGGGCGGCCCTCGACCTTCGCGGCGAGCCGCGCGGCTCCGAGCTGGCCGGACAGCTCGTCGGTGACGGTGCGCAGGTAGGTATCCCTGGACGGGGCGCGGTTGGCGACCAGGCGCACGATCTCGTCGTACTTCTTGGGCTGCAGGATGGCGAACGCCAAGTCCTCCAGCTCCCATTTGATGGTGGCCATGCCCAGCCGGTGGGCCAGCGGCGCCAGCACTTCCAGGGTTTCGCGAGCCTTGCGGGCCTGCTTCTCCGGCGGCAGGAAGCGCATGGTGCGCATGTTGTGCAGCCGGTCCGCCAGCTTGATCACCAGGACGCGCGGGTCGCGGGCCATCGCGATGATCATCTTGCGGATGGTCTCGGCCTCGGCGGCCGCGCCCAGCTTCACCTTGTCCAGCTTGGTGACGCCGTCCACCAGGTGCGAGATCTCGTCGCCGAAGTCCGCGCTGAGCCGCTCCACCGAGTAGTCGGTGTCCTCGACCGTGTCGTGCAGCAGCGCCGCCACCAGCGTCGTGGTGTCCATGCCCAGTTCGCCGAGGATGGTGGCGACCGCCAGCGGATGGGTGATGTACGGGTCACCCGATTTGCGCCGTTGATGGCTGTGCTTGTCCTCGGCGACGTCGTAGGCGTGCTGCAGCAGTGCCAGATCGGCCTGCGGGTGCAGTTCGCGGTGCACCGCTGCCAGCGGCTCCAGCACTTGCTTGACCTCCGCGGCGCGCTGCGCCGTGATCCGTCTGGCCAAGCGGGCACGTACCCGCCTGGTAGCCGAAGCGGGACGCACCTGCTCGGTTGCTGAGACAGGAGACTCGACGTCTTGGCTCACCGCTCGCTCCCGGGCATGGAGGGGACGTTGCACCCGGATCCTGATGCGGTCACGACCCGGGCATCGAGAATAACGCCGTTCGGGCTACCGCCCTTCCCCGGCCGTCCCCCGAAACGTTGAACGGTCACTCTCAGCTTTGAGGCGCCGTCAGAACTTCACCGGGACCTATCAGCTTCACTGAAGATCGTCATACCGCCAGCAGCGCGTGCACGTCCGCGCCCGCGATCCGGTCCCGGCCGCCGAGCGCCGTCAGCTCCAGCACCACCGCCGCGGCCGACACCTTCGCGCCCGCCCGTCCGAGCAGTTCGCACGCGGCGTTCAAGGTGCCGCCGGTGGCCAGCACATCGTCGACGAGCAGAACGCGCTGACCAGCACTGATGGTGTCGGTGGCGAGCTCGAGGCTCGCCGTCCCGTACTCCAGCGAGTAGTCGATGCGGTCCGCGACCTCCGGCAGTTTGCCCGGTTTACGCAGGCCTACGACACCGGTGCCGTAGGCCTGCGCGACGGCCGCGCCGACCAGGAAACCACGCGCCTCCACCCCGGCGACGACGTCGAATTCGTGGCCGTCACCGAGCGCGGTGACGACCGCCGAGAGCGCCTCGCCGTCGGCGAGCAGCGGGCTGATGTCGCGGAACAGCACGCCCGGTTCCGGGAAGTCCGGCACTTCCCGGATCAACCGCGCGGCGTGGTTCAACGTGGGATGAATCACCCGCACCACATCGGAGTCCGCCATCAGCGACGCTTCTTCCCGGTCGGACGGCTGGACTTGCCCGCCGGGCGACGGCGCGACTGCGGTCCCGGCTCACCGGACTTCTTGCCCACCGGAGCGCTCGAGGACGACGCCTTGGCCAGTTCCCGATCCCGGACGTCCTGCTGCGGCTCCTCGGGAACGGGCTCGCCCGCCTCCTTCGCCGCGGCCTTCGTCCGGCGCTGGTGCACCTTCGCCGCCTGCTGCTGGTACTTGCGGTCACGCATCTTGAAGTCCACCAGCAACGGCGTGGCCAGGAAGATCGACGAGATGACGCCGACGAGCATGCCGATCATCTGAACCAGCGCCAGGTCGCGCAGCACACCGACACCGAGCAGCCACGCGCCGACGACCAGCAGGCCGATCACCGGCAGCAGCGCGATCACCGAGGTGTTGATGGAACGCATCAGCGTCTGGTTCACGGCGAGGTTCGCCGCCTCCGGATAAGTGCGCCTGGTCAGACCGAGCAGGCCGCGGGTGTTCTCCTTGACCTTGTCGAACACCACGACCGTGTCGTACAGCGAGAACCCGAGGATCGTGAGCAACCCGATCACCGTGCTCGGCGTGACCTCGAACCCGATCAGCGCGTACAACCCGGCCGTGACCACCACGTCGTGCAGCAGCGCGATGAGCGCGGCCACCGCCATCCACTTCTCGAAGTAGAAGGCGAGGAACACCGTCACCAGTACCAGGAACACGCCGAGCGCCAGCAGCGCCTGCTGGGTGATCTCGCCGCCCCAGGTACCGCTGACCGCGCTGTCGCTGACCGCGGCCGGGCTCGCCTGGCCGTCGGTGCCCAGCGGCTTGAACCGGTCGAACAGGGTCTCCTTGATGTCGGAGACCTGCGCGGGAGTCAGCGACTCGGTGCGGACCTGGATGGTCTGGTTGCCGGCGGTGCCCACCAGCTGAACCGTCTCCGCCGGGTGCCCGAGTGCGTCCTTGAACGCTTCCTGGACCTGGTCCTCGCTGATCGGCCCCTGCGCGCCGACAGCGGGCACCTGCAGCTTCGTGCCGCCCTCGAAGTCGATGCCCAGGTTGAAGCCCTTGAGGCCCATCGCGCCGATGCACACCAGCACGAGAAGACCCAGGGAGATGTACCAGCGGGCGCGCTTGCCGACGATGTCGAACGCGCCGTTGCCGACGTAGAGGCGCTCGAAGACGCTCTCGCGCCGGGTGCCGTCGCCGGCGGTGCTCTGCGTGGCCACCGTCAGGCCTCCTTCGCGGTGGAAGCGCCCCGGCGGCGCGCGGACCGCTGCTCAGCGCCGAGGCGCTGCACCGCGCCCAGACCGGACACCGAGGGCTTGGACAGGAACTTGTTCTTCGATGCCAGCGCGACCAGCGGGTGCGTCACCAGGAACACCACGACGAGGTCCAGCACCGTGGACATGCCGAGGGTGAACGCGAAGCCCTTCACCTGGCCCACCGCGAGCACGTAGAGCACGGCGGCGGCGAGGAAGCTCACCGCGTCCGCGGACAGGATGGTGCGCCGCGCCCGGGACCACGCTCGTGGCACCGCGGAGCGGAACGTGCGGCCCTCGCGGATCTCGTCCTTGAGTCGTTCGAAGAACACGATGAACGAGTCGGCGGTGATGCCGATGGCGACGATGAACCCGGCGACGCCCGCGAGGTCGAGGGTGAAGCCGATCCACCTGCCGAGCAGCACCAGCACGCCGTAGACGATGCCGCCGGAGAGCAGCAGCGACAGGATCGTGAGCACGCCGAGCGCCCGGTAGTAGGCCAGGCAGTACAGCGCGACCAGGAGCAGGCCGATGCCGCCTGCGATGAGGCCCGCCTCCAGCGAGGCCACGCCCATCGTCGCGGAGACCGTCTCGGCCTCGGACTGGTCGAAGGCCAGTGGCAGCGAGCCGTACTTGAGCACGTCGGCCAGGTCGGTGGCGGTCTGCTGGTTGAACGATCCGGTGATGCTGGCGTTGGCGCCGAGCAGCGCCTGGTTGATCCGCGGTGCGGAAACGACCTCGCCATCGAGCACGAACGCGGCCTGCTGCCCGACGTTGGCGGAGGTGAAGTCCGCCCACCGCTTGCCGCCCTCGCCGGTGAAGTCCAGGTTGACCGTCCACTCGGGGTTCTGGTCGTTCGGCGGCTGGGCCGCGGCGTTGGCGATGTCGGTGCCCTCCATGAACACCGGCTCCAGCACGTACTTCTGCGCCTTCTCCTGGTCGCAGGCGACCAGCGGCTTCGTCGGGTCGGCGTTGCCGCGCAGCGGGTCCTCCACGTTGCAGTCCAAGGCCTGCAAGGCCTGCATCTGCACGTTCGGATCGGTGCTCTGGCGAGTCTTCTTCGCCTCTTCGATCGCGGCCTGCTGCGCCTCCGGATCATCGGAGGGCTGCTGCGCGTGAGCGGCCTGCGGCGTCGTCCCCGGCGCTCCCGGTGGGGGCGCCTGCGCGGGCGCCACCATGTTCGGCGCGACCTTGCGGAAGTCGAGTTCGGCGGTCTGCCCGAGCTGCTTGGCCTGGTCGCCGCCCTCACCCGGGACGGTGATCACCAGGTTGGAGCCGTCCAGGTTGACCTCGGAACCACTGATGCCCATGCCGTTGACACGGGTCTCGATGATCTGCCGCGCCTGGTTCAGCGACTCCTGCGGTGGCGGCTGCCCGTTCGTGGTGCGCGCGGTGAGCGTCACCCGGGTTCCGCCCTGCAGATCGATGCCCAATTTCGGGGTGGGCTTCTGATCGCCGGTGAGGAACACCAGTCCATACAGCGCCACGACGATCAGCGCGAAGATCGCGAGGTAACGCCCTGGGCGAAGCTGCCCGGCCGGAGGTGCCACGGTGCGTCGGTCTCCTGTCCACGGTCTACGAAGTGGTCAGGACATCGGACGCGCAAGGCGATGCGCCCGCGATCTGATGCCCCGGATGATTCGGTCGTCCCGACAGCCGGAACGACCGATGATCACAGTACGCGCCCGAACACCACGAGCACGCCGGACGATCTAGGAAAGCCCGCTTCCAGTCTGCCAGGTGAGCCACCGCAGGAGTCGCGAGGGGCGGGCGCGCAACGCCGCGATCTGCGAATACCTCGCGCAACGGGCAGAGCGGACGTGCCGCGGAAGCCGCCCGGACCCGACCTGGCGCGGTTCGTAAACCCGCCACATCCCGAAGGGCGGGACATCAAATTCGGCGTAGCGCGGAATTGGCGCGCATCGATGAGATCTCGATTTCCCCACGGTCCGATAGCACCGCGTGAATTCGGCGAATGCGCGCACCGCGAGGGCCGGAGTCGCCGCCATCACGGCGGCGACTCGACGGCTCGGCCGCGCCCGGCCGCTCGCGGGCCGCCGGGAGCGCGGCGGGCGGCCGGTGCGGTCACCGGCCGTACCGGCTCAGCTGGTCTTCTGCTTCTCGATCGGCTCGGCGACCTCGGCGGTGGACTGGGAGGCGGGCACCTCGGCGGTGTCCTTCTCGTCCTTGGCCTCGGTCTCCGTCGCCACCGGAGCCGCTTCCTGCTCGGTGTCGGTGTCCGCGTCGACCGCGGTGTCCTCGGCGGTGTCGGTGACGACCTTCTCGCGGACCGCGGCGCGCACCCACGTGGTGGTGACGCCCGGCGCCACCTCCAGGTCGATGGTGTCGTCCGTGCTGGCCACGACCGTGCCGAACAGGCCGGAGGTCGTCATCACCCGGTCACCCGCCTCGAGCGAGTTCTGCAGCTTCTGCTGCTCCTGCATGGTCCGCTTCTGCTTGCGCGCCTGCAAGAACATCGGCACGGCGAGCAGCACGATCAGCAGGGGCAGGAACAAGGATTCCAAAGACATAATGCTCCGTTCGGCGGACGCCGTGGGGACCGCCCTGGCCACCAGCCGGGGCGCCCGAATTGTTCGGATATAGCGCTTCCAGTGTGCCAGCCATGTCGATGGGCTCTCCGCCACCCGATCTCCGGCGGCGCCACCAGGGCCGTCAACGCGGCGCAGCCTATCGCTACCCACGTGCCCGGTCTCACATGGCCGTGGTTCCTCGCTGGAGCTGGTTGGGTGGGCGGGTAGCGGAACCTCAGCTGTCTTCTCGCTGCGGGATCTTTTTCCCTAGTGGCTCCGCCACGAGGGAAAAAGCTGTCCTCGCGAGAAGACAGCTGAGAACCCGCCGGTGGTCATCTTGCTTGCGTGGGCTATGTGCTTCGCACATACAGGCACGGCCTTCGGCCGCGAGGCAGGCGTGCTTCGCCGCCCTTCGCGGACTTCGCCGCCAAAAGCACGGCTACGCCGCAAGGCAGGCGTGGCTTCGCCCGCCCAAGTGCACGGCCTTCGGCCGCAAGGCACGGGGGCTACTCGAACAGTGCTGCTTGGGATTCGCCGGGGGCGTGCGGGGGTGGGGTGAGGCCGACGTGCTGCCAGGCCGCGACGGTCGCCACGCGGCCTCGGGAGGTCCTGGCGAGCATGCCCGCGCGCACCAGGTACGGCTCGCAGACCTCCTCGACCGTGGTCGGCTCCTCCCCCACGGCCACCGCGAGGGTGGTGACGCCCACCGGGCCGCCGTGGAAGGAGCGGACCAGCGCGGAGAGCACCGCGCGGTCGAGCCGGTCCAGGCCGAACTCGTCCACGTCGTAGACCTCCAGCGCCGCCCGCGCCACGTCCAGGGTCACCGCGCCGTCGGCGCGCACCTCCGCGTAGTCGCGGACCCGGCGCAGCAAGCGGTTGGCGATGCGGGGCGTGCCTCGGGAGCGGTGGGCGATCTCGGTGGCGCCGTCCGGGCGCAGGTCCACTCCGAGGATGCCCGCGGAACGCCGGACCACAAGCTCCAGCTCGGCCGGCGAGTAGAACTCCATGTGCGCGGTGAAACCGAACCGGTCCCGCAACGGCCCGGTGAGCGTTCCGGAGCGGGTGGTGGCGCCGACCAGGGTGAACGGGGCGATCTCCAGCGGAATGCTGGTGGCGCCGGGACCTTTGCCGACGACGACGTCGACGCGGTAGTCCTCCATCGCCAGGTACAGCATCTCCTCGGCGGGCCGGGCGATGCGGTGGATCTCGTCGATGAACAGCACGTCGCCTTCGGCGAGGTTGGACAGCATCGCGGCGAGATCGCCGGGGCGTTCCAGCGCCGGGCCGGAGGTGACCCGGATCGCCGCGCCCAGCTCCGCCGCCATGATCATCGCGAGACTGGTCTTGCCCAGCCCGGGCGGGCCGGAGAACAGCACGTGGTCGGGCTGCTCACGCCGGTTGAGCGCGCCGTGCAGCACCAGCTGCAGCTGCTCGCGCACCCGGGGCTGGCCGACGAACTCGTCGAGCCTGCGCGGACGCAGCGTGCTCTCCACGTCCTGCTCGGCCGGTTCCTGTTCCGGGTCCAACGGCCCCTCGCCCGGCAACGGGCCGGGAGGCTCGGAGGTCTCGTCGTCGCTCATCGCGGCCCCAGCGCGGCCAGTGCCTTGCGCAGCACCGCCGAGGTGTCGGCGGGGGCGCCGTCCGCGGCCAGCACCGCTTCCACGCTCTGCTCCGCCTGCTTCGCCGAGAAGCCGAGGCCCACCAGCGCTTCGGCGACCTCGGAACGGACCCGCCCGCGATCGGGCGCACCGGGCAGCTCGCCGGAACCGGTCCCGGCCACCGTGCCGACCTTGTCGCGCAGTTCCAGGATCAGCCGCTCGGCGCTCTTCTTCCCGATGCCCGGCACCTGGGTGAGCGTCGTGAGGTTCCCGTCGGCGAGCGCGTGGCAGAGCTGATCCGGCGAGAGCACCGCCAGCGTCGCCAGTGCCAGCCTGGGGCCGACGCCGGAGGCCGTCTGCAACAGGGTGAACAGGTCGCGGGCCTCCGCGTCGGCGAAGCCGTAGAGGGTGAGCGAGTCCTCCCGGACGATCAACGTCGTCGCCAGCAGTGCCTCCTCACCGCGGCGCAGCCCGGCGAGCGTGGCAGGAGTGGCGTGCACGGCGTAGCCGAGGCCGCCGACGTCGACCACGGCGTGGTCCAGCCCGATCGAGAGCACCGGGCCGCGTACCGAAGCGATCATCGTGTCGAGTCTCCTCTGCCTGCCGAGGAACGCCGTGCGTCCCGCAGCCGTTGACGGTGCGCCTTGGCCAGTTCGGCGGCTTTGGCCTCCGCCGCGGCCAGCCGGGAGGTCATCGGCGCCCGCCACAGGTGGCAGACGGCCAGCGCGAGCGCGTCGGCGGCGTCGGCGGGCCGCGGCGCCTCGCTGAGCCCGAGGACCTTGGTGACCATGAGGGTCACCTGCCGCTTGTCCGCCCGGCCGGATCCGCTGATGGCGGCTTTGACCTCGCTGGGCGTGTGGAACGCGACCGGCAGCCCGCGCCGGGCGGCGGCGAGCGCCACCACTCCGGACGCCTGCGCGGTGCCCATCACGGAACGCACGTTGTGCTGGCTGAAGACGCGTTCGATGGCCACCACCTCGGGCTGGTGGGCGTCCATCCACTCCTCTACGGCGTCGGCGACCGCCTTGAGCCGCATCGGGAGCTCGTCGCCGGGAGGCGTGCGCACGACACCGACCGCCACGCAGGAGATGTGCCGGTTCCGCCCGCCGTCGACCACGCCGATCCCGCAACGGGTCAGCCCTGGGTCGACTCCCAGCACACGCACGACTTCCTCCTCGGCAATTCCGATCATCCACGCCCGGGCAGATCCGCTTCCGGCGCCATGCACGTCCCGGGGTCGCACTCCGGGCGCCGGCGCCGCGCTCGATGGGAGCCCGAAGCCCCGAAGGCAGCGGGAACACCCGTTCGACACCTTAACGTGCCGGGCGCCGCGAGCCCCCGCACGACACACCCGATGATCACCCGTCCGCGTGGACCGTGCCGAACCGCCCCCTCCGTGCGCTCAGGGACCGTCGACGCCGGGCGTCCAGCGTTCCGGAGCGCCGCTCTCGGTCAGCACCGGCTGGTACTCGGCGAACCCGCCCGGCGCGTCCGGCTGCCACGGGAACGTGCCGTCCGGAGCGGACACGATCAGTTGCAACGCGGGGAAATCCGCGCCCCTGTAGACGGCGAACGCGCTGCCCAGGAACTCCGGGTAGTACTGCTTGGCCACCCGTTCGAACGTGACGGGGCAGCCTTCCAGGAATCCCGCGTAGAGCCGCCCCGGCGTGAAGCGCTCACCGCCGGAAGCCCGCTGCACGTAGGTGTCCACCACCGCCTGCGCCACGTCCCGAGGCAGGCCGATCACCACGACCTCGGGCTTGCCGAAACGTCTCCACGCTCCGACGGAGAACGCGTAGGCGGCACCGGTGTCGTCCCCCGCCACGTGCATCACCGCGGCACCGTGCCGCTCCGCGGTGTCCACCAACCACTGCCGCAGCTGCTCTTCCGTCTCGGCCACAGCCGACATTCTGCCGACTCTCATCCGAACGGAGGAACCCCCGTGTGGCAGTGGCGCTCAACCCGAGCACCACCGGCGTAGCCAACTCCACCCACCCGAAGGCCGTGCCTAACGGCAAAGCCGTGCCTTCGGCGGCAAAGCCCGCAAAGGGCGGGCAAAGCCCCGCCTGCCTCGCGGCCGAAGGCCGTGCCGTTGGGCGGCGAAGCACGCCTGCCTCGCGGCCGAAGGCCGTGCCGTTGGGCGGCGAAGCACGCCTGCCTCGCGGCCGAAGGCCGTGCCTGTATGTGCGAAGCACATAGCCCACGCAAGCAAGATGACCACCGGCGGGTTCTCAGCTGTCTTCTCGCGAGGACAGCTTTTTCCCTCGTGGCGGAGCCACTAGGGAAAAAGATCCCGCAGCGAGAAGACAGCTGAGGTTCCGCCACCCGGCCACCCAACCGAAACGACCACCGGAGACAAGATCAAGTATCAAGCTCAGCCATGACTTCGTCTGAGGTGTCGAAGTTCGCGTAGACGTTCTGCACGTCGTCGCAGTCCTCCAGCGCGTCGATCAGCTTGAACACCTTCCGCGCGCCCTCGACGTCGAGCGGAACGTTCACCGACGCCAGGAAGCTCAGCTCCGAGGAGTCGTACTCGATCTCGGCCGCCTGCACCGCCTTGCGCACCTCGACCAGGTCGGTCGGCTCGCACAGCACCTCGAAGCTCTCGCCGAGGTCGTTGACCTCTTCGGCACCGGCTTCCAGCACCGCGCCGAGCACGTCGTCCTCGGTCAGCCCGTTCTTCGGCACGATCAGCACGCCGCGCCGGGAGAACATGTAGGACACCGAACCGGCGTCGGCCATCGAGCCGCCGTTGCGGGTCATCGCGGTGCGGACCTCGCCCGCCGCGCGGTTCTTGTTGTCGGTCAGGCACTCGACGAGCACCGCGACGCCGTTGGGGCCGTAGCCCTCGTACATCAGGGTCTGCCAGTCGGCGCCGCCGGCCTCTTCGCCGCCGCCGCGCTTGCGGGCGCGCTCGATGTTGTCGACCGGCACCGAGTTCTTGCGCGCCTTCTGCATGGCGTCGTAGAGCGTCGGGTTGCCGTCCGGGTCTCCCCCACCGGTGCGCGCCGCGACCTCAACGTTCTTGACGAGCTTCGCGAAGAGCTTGCCGCGCTTGGCGTCGACGGCGGCCTTCTTGTGCTTGGTGGTCGCCCACTTGGAGTGGCCGCTCATCTTTCCTCCGTCTTTCCACGCCGCGCCAGGCGAGACCGAGGCCTTCAGCCTGCGCGAACGGTGTGCACGAAATGCCGGTGCACGCGCTCGTCGCCGCGGACCAGTTCCGGGTGGAAGCTGGTGGCGAGCACGCGCCCCTGCTGAACCGCGACGATCCTACCGGCGGCGGCCTCGTCGTCTGATCCGCGCGGGGTGACCTCGGCGAGCACTTCGACTCCGGGGCCGATCCGCTCCACCCAGGGGGCGCGGATGAACACCGCGTGCACCCGTCCTTCCACGCCGGTGAAGTCGAGGTCGGCCTCGAACGAGTCGACCTGCCTGCCGAAGGCGTTGCGCCGCACGGTCATGTCCATCGCGCCGAGCGGGGTCACGCCCGCTGCCGGGTCGCCGGGAACTTCGTCGGCCAGCAGCACCATGCCCGCGCACGAGCCGTACGCGGGCAGGCCGGACGCGAGTCGTTCCCGCAGCGGCTCGAACAGCTCGAAGGAGTGCAACAACCGGCTCATGGTCGTCGACTCCCCGCCCGGCAGCACCACGCCGTGCAGGTCCGCGAGTTCCTCGGGCCTGCGCACCGGTTTGGCCACCGCGCCGCTTCGGTCGAGTGCGGCGAGGTGTTCGGCGACGCCCCCTTGCA
This sequence comes from Saccharopolyspora gloriosae, assembly GCF_022828475.1. Lineage (GTDB taxonomy): Bacteria > Actinomycetota > Actinomycetes > Mycobacteriales > Pseudonocardiaceae > Saccharopolyspora_C > Saccharopolyspora_C gloriosae_A. Next base: position 4,918,132 of record NZ_CP059557.1, read on the forward strand.
ACGCGAGGACGCCGATCACGGGTGCTGCGGTGGACACGCTTCGATTGTCGTGCACTTCTCCTGCTCCGTTCATCCCACCCCGGCCAGCCGCAGCACCGCGGTGACGGCGGCGGCGACCAGCACCACCAGTACGAACGGCGCCCCGCGGAACGCGAGCACGCCTGCCACCAGGACGCCCCCGACTCTGGCGACACCGGCGAATTCACCGGCCTCCACCGCGCCACCGGTGACGACGAAGGCGCCGAGCAGCACGGTCGCGGCGATGCCCAGCAGCCGCTCCCAACGCTCCGAGATCGTGATCCGCTTGCGCAGCAGCGGGCCGGCCAGCCGCATGGCGTAGGTCCCGGCGGCGAGCAGCAGCACGGCCCCGGGGTTCACTGCGCGACCTCCTGTTCCGGCGAGCGCCGCACCGGCAGCGCCAGGGCCACGCCGAGCAGCGCGACCATGACCGGCATCCCGTCGGGCAGCACGGGCGTGGTCACCAGCGCGAGCACCGCTCCGGCCAGCACCGCGCGCAGCGTCGGCGCGTCCCGCAGCGAGGGCACCAGCAGCGCGAGGATCGCGGCGGGCAGCGCGGCGTCCAGGCCGAACGCGTTTGGATCGCCGAGCGCCTGCCCGAGCAGGCCGCCGAGCAGCACCGACGGCACCCAGGTGATGAACAGCGCGGCACCGGTGATCCAGTAGGCGCGGCGCCGCCGAGCGTGCGTGGTCTCCGCGAGGGCGAACGCCACGGCCTCGTCGATCATCAGGTGGCTGCCGACCAGCCGGCGCCATCCGGAGCCGAGCAGGTCGCCCACGGCCAGCCCGTACGGGAAGTGCCGAGCGTTGAGCAGCAGGCCGCCCAGCACCGCCGTCGCCGGGGCCGCGCCGCCGGTGAGCAGGCCGACGAGCATGAACTCGGAGCCGCCCGCGAACACGACGGCGGCGGTGAAGGTGATCAGCCAGAGCGGCACCCCTTTGGTCACCGCGATCGCTCCCAACGAGGCTGCGACCACGGCGAGCGCGGGTATCAGCGCCGCCAGGTCCCTGATCAGCTTGTCGCTCCACAACGAGCGCATCGTTCGCCATAACGACCTCATGGTCCGTTATACTGAACAACAGCCAGAGCGTTCGTCAAATCGAACGCTATGCCCAATTGAACGAACGGTAGTCATGACCTCACCGCTGGAGATCATCTCCGCGGCGCTGCGCCGCGAACGCGACCGCGTCGGACTCACCCTGTCCGAGCTGGCCAAACGCGCCGGGGTCGCGAAATCCACGCTCTCCCAGCTCGAATCGGGCGCGGGCAACCCCAGCGTGGAGACGCTGTGGGCGCTCGCCCTCGCACTGGACGTGCCGTTCAGCAGGCTCGTCGAGCAACGCGCCCCGCAGATCCGCGTGGTGCGGGCCGGCGAGTCGATGCTGATCCGCTCGAACCACTCCCCCTTCGCCGCGGCGATGCTCTCGTCCTGCCCGAACGGCGCTCGCCGGGATCTGCACCTGATCGAGGCGCAGCCCGGCAACGCCCGCCGCGCCGACGGTCACCTCGCGGGCACCGTGGAGCACCTGCTGATCACCTCGGGCCGCCTGCGCGCCGGTCCCGAAACCGCACCCGTCGAGCTCGGCCCCGGCGACTACGCCTCGTTCTCCGGCGACGTCCCCCACACCTACGAGGCCCTCGAATTCGACACCACGGCAGTCCTGCTCATGGAACACGTGTGAGGTGACTGCCAAACCGCCCTTCACCGGCCAAAGGGGGCATCGGCTCCACGGACGCCACCCGGGTGAACACCCCGTTCGACCGGCCTCGCCAGGCGAAGGTGGCGTTCACCCCGGACGGCGTCACCAGCCGCGCTGGGCGTAGCGCTGGTCGGCGGGCAGCGACTCGACGTTGAGGCCCACCATCGCGTCGCCGAGGCCGCGGGAGACCTTCGCGATGACGTCCGGATCGTCGTAGAAGGTGGTGGCCTTGACGATCGCCTCGGCGCGCTTGGCCGGGTCGCCGGACTTGAAGATGCCGGAGCCGACGAACACGCCCTCGGCACCTAGCCGGCGCATCATCGCCGCGTCCGCCGGAGTGGCCAGTCCACCGGCGGTGAACAGCACGACCGGCAGCTTGCCCGCGGCCGCGACCTCCTTGACCAGCGCGACGGGAGCGCGGAGCTCCTTGGCCGCCGCGTACAGCTCCTCACCGTCGAGCCCGCCGAGCCGCCGGATCTCGGCACGGATGGAGCGCATGTGCCGGGTCGCCTCGACGACGTTGCCGGTGCCCGCCTCGCCCTTGGAGCGGATCATCGCGGCACCTTCGGAGATGCGGCGCAGCGCTTCGCCGAGGTTGGTGGCGCCGCAGACGAACGGCGCGGTGAACGCCCACTTGTCGATGTGCAGCGCCTCGTCGGCGGGAGTGAGCACCTCGGACTCATCGATGTAGTCGACGCCGAGCGATTGCAGCACCTGGGCTTCGACGAAGTGCCCGATGCGCGCCTTGGCCATCACGGGGATGGAGACGGCCTCGACGATGCCGTCGATCATGTCCGGGTCGGACATGCGGGCGACGCCGCCCTGCACCCGAATGTCGGCGGGCACCCGTTCGAGGGCCATCACGGCGACCGCCCCGGCGGCTTCGGCGATCTTCGCTTGCTCCGGGGTCACCACGTCCATGATCACCCCGCCTTTGAGCATTTCCGCCATGCCCCGCTTCACTCCGTCGGTGCCGGTGGCCTGCGTGGTGGCTGCGGTGTCGGTCAACGTCTGCCTTCCCTCGGGTCCGGGTGCGGCGGTCGAGCGCCGCGTGCACCGTCGACGGTAGGCGCGAACTGGACCACTTCCACGGTCCACTTCACCGGTTTCCCAGTAGTCCACTTCGTGCTCGGCCGGGCGTCGTCCGTGGTGAACGGCATTGCACGCACTGTCACTCGGGTGTGTGATCGGTGACACACAACCACGTCCGAGGGGGCAGCGATGGGCAACAAGCAGAACGTTCCGGGGGTGCAGGCCGCGCCCGCTCCCACCGATCCGAGCACGATCCGCAACGTCGTCCTGGTCGGCCCGTCGGCCGCGGGCAAGACCACGCTGGTGGAGGCGTTGCTGACCGCGACCGGCACCATTCCGCGCAACGGCTCGGTCGTGGAGGGCACCACGGTGTGCGATCACGACAGCGCCGCCATCGAGCAGCAGCGTTCGGTCGCGCTTTCGGTGGCACCGATGCGCCACGACGAGCACAAGATCAACCTCATCGATACGCCCGGCTACGCCGATTTCATCGGTGAGCTGCGAGCCGGCCTGCGCGCGGCGGACGCGGCGCTGTTCGTGGTGGCCGCCGCCGAAGGAGTCGACGCCGCCACCCGAGCCATCTGGCACGAGTGCGCTCGGGTCGACATGCCGCGTGCCGTGGTGCTGTCCCGGCTGGACCAGCACCGGGCTGATCCGGATGCCGCACTGGAGTCGTGCCGGGAAGCGTTCGGGGCCGGTGTGCTGCCGCTGTACCTGCCGCTGCGCGGGTCGGACGGCACGACCACCGGCCTGGTCGGGGTGCTCACCGGCACCGTTTCGGGCACCGGCGCCGCACGCGGCTTCGAACGGGAACGCGCCGAGCTCATCGAGGCGATCATCGCCGAGAACGAAGACGAATCCCTGATGGACCGCTACCTCGAAGGCGAGCGCATCGAGGAGGCGACACTGATCAGCGACTTGGAGACCGCCGTGTCCCGCGGCGGCCTGCACCCGGTGCTGCCGGTGTGCGCCGCCACGGAACTGGGCCTGCCGGAGCTGCTCGACGGCCTGGTCCGCGGCTTCCCGTCACCGCTGGAACATCCGGCCCCGGAGTTCACCGACCCGCGCGGCCGGGACCCGCGCCGACTCGGCCCGGACCCGACCGGCCCGCTGGCCGCGGAGGTGGTGCACACCTCCGTCGACTCCTACGTGGGCCGGGTTTCGCTGGCCAGGGTGTTCTCCGGGACGTTGCTGCCGGAGCGGGCGGTGCACGTGTCCGGGCACGGCATGGCCGAACGCGGGCATCCGGATCATGACGAGGATGAGCGGGTCGCGCACCTGTACTCGCCGCTGGGCTCGGGCCTGCGGGAGGTGTCGCGGTGCGTGGCGGGCGACCTGTGCGCGCTGACGAAGCTCGGTTCGGCCGAAACGGGCGACACGTTGTCCGATCCGGCACGTCCGCTGCTGCTGTCGCCGTGGCCGATGCCGGAGCCGCTGCTGCCGATCGCCGTCACCGCGCACAACCGCAGCGACGAGGACGGGCTGGCGCGCAACCTGAACCGGCTCATCGCCGCCGATCCGAGCCTGCGGATGGAGAAGGACGCCGAGACGCATCAGCTGGTGCTGTGGTGCATGGGCGAGGCGCACGCCGACGTCGTGCTGCAACGGCTGCGCGAGGGCGGCGCGGAGGTCGACACCGAGCCGGTGCGGGTGGCGCTGCGCCAGACGTTCCGGCAGGCCGCGAAGGGCCACGGCAAGCACGTGAAGCAGTCCGGCGGCCACGGCCAGTACGCGGTGTGCGACATCGAGGTGGAGCCCGCGCCACGCGGCACCGGCATCGAGTTCGCCGATCGCGTGGTGGGCGGCGCCATCCCGAAGCCGTTCATCGCGAGCGTGGAGAAGGGAATCCGGGCGCAGGTGGAACGCGGCCTGGCCGACGGGATTCCGGTGGTGGACCTGAAGGTCACGCTGGTCGACGGCAAGGCGCACAGCGTGGATTCCTCGGACGCGGCGTTCCAGACCGCCGGTGCGCTCGCGTTGCGCGCGGCCGCCGAGCAGGCCGGGCTGGTGACGCTGGAGCCGGTGGACGCCGTCTCGGTGTTCATCCCGGACGAGCACCTGGGCGTGATCCTGGGCGACCTGTCCAGCCGCCGCGGCAAGGTCGTCGGCACCGAACCGGACGACTCGGGCTGGACCGTGGTGCGCGCCCACGTGCCTTCCAGCGAACTGGTCCGCTATTCGATCAACATCCGCTCCCTGACGTCCGGCAGCGCCTCGTTCAGCCGCACCTTCGGCCACTACGACGCCATGCCCACCTGACCGAGTGATCCACTCCCGTTCCGAGGTGAGTGAACGGACCGTTCGCCCAATCTGCTTGGACGAACGGTCCGTTCACTCCGCCGGGAGGTGCCGCGAGCGGTGTCAGCGCACGAGGCCGGGACCGGTATCGCCACTGATTGGGCAAGATCACCGATGTTTGCGCGGTGCTCGCCCACGGACGGGACGTGGTCGACCGAAGACGCAGGAGCGTCCGGGCTCGTTCTGCCAAGCGGACTTCCCGCTTGACGTCCGCGTCTCGGCACAGCGGTTCGGACCGCCGCTGGATCTTCTCACCGGCGGGAAGCGTTCCGCCGCGGTGAGCTGGAAGACCGCGCCCGCACCAGAGATCACCAGCGCGGAGCACGCGGAATTCACCGCGATCTTCGACGGCCGGCCGGGCTCGCGGTGTTCGGACTCAACGGCACGACCGATCATCGGCGTGCGCCGGTCACTCCGCTGCTGCCTCCTCCACCGGTGGTGGGGTCGAGCGGTCCGCGGCGGGTTGGATGTTGAGCTGGAGCTGCGGGTTCAGGGCGTAGGCGGCGGCCTGGTCCGGGGTGAGGCGGTCGGCGATCAGGCCCCACGGGACCTTGCCGCCGGAGGACGGGTAGCGCATCCACACCGCGTATCCGGTGGCATCGGTGAGCCGGGACGTGACGAGTGCGACCGGGTCGGCGGCGGACTCGGATTCGGCGGCGTCGATGTCCCACAGCGCGGTCTCGCGGAAGATCTCCACGGTTTCGGCGGACACCGCCGAGGCGAGGGGGAACCAATCGTACTGCCCGCTCGCCCACGCCCGAATGCGAACGTCGTAGCCCGTCGACCCCACTGAGCCACCTTCCTCACCGACGAACACCTGCGGCGAGCAGCCTATCCAGCGCTCCGCCCGCACCCCGCGACGCCCCGGCCGAGGTCAATTCCTCATTCGCCCGGCAGCATCAGGTCAACCGAGCACACCCGGTGCCTCCGGTGAAGTCTCCTTCGACCGGTGGGCCGGGCGAAGAACGCGTTCGCCTGACGGCTACGAGGAGCCGGCGCCCGCCTGATCCGCGGCGCGTAGGCGTTGGACGATGGTGAGCGCCGAGAGGACCGCCAGCACCCACACCGCGATGTCCAGCACGTACGGCAGGCCGAGGCCGTGCAGGCCGGTACCGACGAGGACGAGCACGAAGCGCTCGGCGCGTTCGGCCAGGCCGCCGTCCGCACTGAGCCCGTTCGCTTCGGCACGCGCCTTCACGTACGAGGTGACCTGCGCGCCCACCAGGCAGATCAGCAGCCCGAACCCGAGCACCCGATCTTCGGCGACGACGAGCGCCCACCACACCAGCGAGCCGAACAGGGCTCCGTCGGCGATGCGGTCACAGCTCGCGTCGAGCACGCCGCCGAACGTGGAGGACTTGCCGCCGGCCCGCGCCATCGCGCCGTCGAGGACGTCGAACAGCAGGAACACGGTGACCACGACGGTGCCGACGAACAGCTCGCCGCGCGGGAAGAACCAGAGCGCGGAGGCGACGCCGGCGACCGTGCCGATGATCGTCACCATGTTGGGCGTGAGGCCGAGGCGGACCAACGCGGCGCCGAGCGGGTGCGTCCAGCGGGAGATCGAAGCCCGCGCGAAGATGTTCAGCATCGCCTGTTCTGTCAGCCGCCTTGCGCACCGGGTTCGCGGTGCCTGGTCCACTCGCAGAGTATCCGGAACCGCCGCGGTGGCCGGACGGCAGGCGACCCGCCCCGAATCAGGTGAATTGGGTCACAGCTGGAATGGTTGAAGCTTCAACACCGTTAGCCGAAACGGAAACCCTTCCGCATCTGCTTCAGGAGACGAAGTCTATGAGCACCGCGACCACGATCCCCGGTTACGTCGTCGGCACCTGGGACATCGACAGCGTGCACTCCGACATCGAGTTCACCCTGCGCCACCTCGGTGTCGGGCGCTCCCGCGGCCGCTTCGACGGCTTCAGCGGTGAGATCGTCACCGCCGAGAACCCCCTGGAGTCCTCGGTCACCGCGAACATCGACCCCGCCACGATCAACACCGGCAACGGCGACCGTGACGCGCACGTGCGCAACAGCGACTTCCTCGACGTCGAGAAGTTCCCGACCGCGGGCTTCCGCTCCACCGGCATCCGCCAGGACGGCAGCGACTACATCATCGACGGCGAGTTCACCCTGCACGGCGTGACCAAGCCCGTCTCCCTGGAGGCCGAGCTCGGCGGCTTCGCCGACAACGGCCAGGGCGGCAAGCTCGTCGGCATCTCCGCGTCCACCACGATCAACCGCACCGACTTCGGCGTCGGCCCTGAGGGCAGCGCCATGCTGGGCGAGAAGGTGAAGATCACCCTGGAGATCGAGGCTCACCTCCGCGACTGAGCACGGAGACCACGAAGGCCGAGGACAGCACGTCCTCGGCCTTCGTCATGTTCAGCTCAGCGGTACCAGGCAAGCTCAGCCCCGCCAGGCCTCCGCGAGTAACCGGCGGGTGTCGCCGAGCAGTTGCGGCAGGACCTTCGTGTGCCCGATGACGGGCATGAAGTTCGCGTCGCCGCCCCACCGCGGCACCACGTGCTGGTGCAGGTGCGCCGCGATGCCCGCGCCCGCCACCGGCCCCTGGTTGAGGCCGATGTTGAACCCGTGCGGCGCGGACACCTCGCGGATCACCCGCATCGCGCGCTTCGTGAACACCGCGACGGCCGTGGTCTCCGCCTCGGTGAGCTCGGTGTAGTCGGCGACGTGCCGGTACGGCAGCACCATCAGGTGGCCGGGGTTGTACGGGTACAGGTTGAGGATCGCGAAGACCAGCTCGTCGCGGGCCACGATCAGCGTTTCCTCGTCCGGCAGGCTTGAATCCAGCAGCCGGCAGAACGGGCAGCCTTCGCTGGCCTCGCCCTCCGGCTTGTTCTCGCCCTGGATGTAGGCCATCCGATGCGGGGTCCACAACCGTTGCAGCGCGTCCGGCACACCGGTGCCGCGCTGCTCCGAGAACTGGACCCCGCTGTCGTCGAAGGGCCTGTCGCCGAAAGGGCTGTCGCCGACCGTCACGCCGTCTCCGTCTCGCCCGCCAGTTCCGCCTGGAAGATCTCCGCGGTCGGCGAGGCGTTCTCCCTGCGCTCGACCCAGCGGCCCAGCGCGGACACCGCGTCCGCCACCGGCACCCCGTTGATCTGCGTGCCGTCGCGGAAGCGGAAGGACACCGCGCCGGCCTCCACGTCCTTGCCACCGGCCAGCAGCAGGAACGGCACCTTCTGCGTGGTGTGGGTGCGGATCTTCTTCTGCATCCGGTCGTCGCCGTGGTCCACCTCGGCGCGGATCCCCTTGGCACGCAACGCCTTCACCACGTCTTGGAGGTGCTCGGCGTGCTCGTCGGCGATCGGGATGCCCACGGCCTGCACCGGCGAGAGCCACGCCGGGAACGCTCCCGCGTAGTGCTCGGTGAGCACGCCGAAGAACCGCTCGATGGAGCCGAACAGCGCCCGGTGGATCTTGATGGGCCGCTGCTTGGTGCCGTCCGGCCCGGTGTACTCCAGGTCGAACCGCTCCGGCAGGTGGTAGTCGACCTGGATGGTCGACATCTGCCAGCTGCGGCCCAGCGCGTCCTTGGCCTGCACGGAGACCTTCGGCCCGTAGAACGCGGCGCCGCCCGGGTCCGGCACCAGCTCCAGGCCGGAGGACTCGGCGGCCTCGCGCAGCGCCTCGGTGGCCACCCGCCAGCTCTCGTCGTCGCCGACGTACTTCTCCTCGTTGCGGGTGGACAGCTCCAGGTAGAAGTCCTCCAGCCCGTAGTCGCGCAGCAGGTCCAGCACGAACGACAGCAGCGACTTCAGCTCGTCCTGCAGCTGGTCCGGCATGCAGTAGATGTGCGCGTCGTCCTGCGTCATGCCGCGCACCCGGGTCAGGCCGTGCACCACCCCGGACTTCTCGTAGCGGTACACCGAGCCGAACTCGAACAGCCGCAGCGGCAGCTCCCGGTAGGACCGGCCGCGCGAACGGAAGATCAAGTTGTGGAACGGGCAGTTCATCGGCTTCAGGTAGTAGTCCTGGCCCGCCTTGCGCACCGCCCCGTTCTCGTCGAGCTCCTCGTCGAGGTGCATCGCCGGGAACATGCCGTCCTTGTACCAGTCCAGGTGCCCGGAGGTCTCGAACAGCGTGCTCTTGGTGATGTGCGGGGTGTTCACGAACTCGTAGTCGGCGGCCTCGTGGCGGCGCCGCGAGTAGTCCTCCAGCTCGCGCCGGATGATGCCGCCCTTGGGGTGGAACACCGGCAGCCCGGAACCGACCTCCTCGGGAAACGAGAACAGGTCGAGCTCGGCGCCGAGCCTGCGGTGGTCCCGGCGCTCGGCCTCCGCGAGCCACTCCAGGTGCTCGGCCATCGCCTCCTTGGACTCCCAGGCGGTGCCGTAAACGCGCTGCAGCTGCTGGTTGCTCTGGTCACCGCGCCAGTAGGCGGCGGCGACGCGGGTCAGCTTGAACGCGGGGATGAACTTGGTGTGCGGCACGTGCGGGCCACGGCACAGGTCGCCCCACACGACCTCGCCGTGGCGGTCGATGTTGTCGTAGACGGTGAGATCACCGGCGCCGACCTCCATGACCTCGCTGGTGTCGACCTCGTCCGCACCGGACTTGAGGTCGACCAGCTCCAGCTTGTACGGCTCGGCGGCCAGCTCCTCACGGGCGGCCTCCACCGAGTCCACGCGGCGGCGGGCGAACTTCTGCCCGGACTTGATGAGCTGCTTCATGCGCTTCTCCAGCGCCTGCAGGTCCTCCGGGGTGAACGGGCGGTCCACGTCGAAGTCGTAGTAGAAGCCGTCCTTGACCGGCGGGCCGATGCCGAGCTTCGCGTCGGGGAACTGCTGCTGCACGGCCTGCGCCAGCAAGTGCGCCGCGGAGTGCCGGATGACGCTGCGCCCCGCCTCGGTGTCGGCGGCGACGGGCTCGACCTCCACGTCGGATTCGGGCACCCACGCCAGGTCGCGCAGTTCGCCGTCCTCGTCGCGGACCACGACGATCGCCTGCGCGCCCTGCCCGGGCAGGCCCGCCTCGGCCACGGCGGCGGCAGCGGTTGTGCCCGCCGGGACCTTCACCCTGGTGACCTGCTGGGCTTCGGACGGCTGAACGGACACGAGTACTCCTTGCGAAGGATGATCGCCGACGGGCGACCGGCGAATACAGTTGGTTTGCGCTTGCCCTTTTGATGCTATCGGCCGACCGCCACCCGATTTCCGCCCCTGTCCGGCACGGACGAGTTCAGCGGCCCTCGCAGGATCCGGGTCCTGTCAGCGGCGAAGCCGACGGGCGGTGACCACCCCGGCACGTCACCGGCGGGTTCTCAGCTGCTCGCTCGCGAGGACGGCCCATTCGCCTGGTGCGGAACTGCTCGAGACCGGCGGCGAGAAGACCGCTGAGACTCCGCTGCGCAGTTCAGGCGAGATCACCTTCGGCGATCATCGCCTCGATCTCCATCGCCGAGGCGAGACCGCCCACGCACGGGCCGATCACTCCCTCCACGCCGAGGTGGCGCAGCCGCTTCGCCTGCTCGATGGTGCGCACCCCGTTGCCGATGACGGTCAACCCCAGCAGCTCCGCTGAACCGACCAGGCTGGACACGAGGTGCTCGTCGAGCGGATCCGGGCCGTCCGGGTCGGCGAAGCTGTCCAGGTAGCCACCGGTCAGCCGCACCGCGCGCAGCGGCAGGCCGCGCAGTCGAGCCACTTTGCGGTGGTCGCGGCCGAAATCGTGCACCGCGAGCGTCAGGCCCATCTCGGCGAAGATCTCCAGCGCGTCGATCGGATCGCCGCGCTGGTCGAACAGCGCGGTCTCCGGCACTCCGATGATCAGCTTGCTCGCGGGAAGCCCGGCCGAGCCCAGGATGCGGCGCATGTCGGCGACCAGCTCCGGGTCGCGCAGCTGCCGCGCGGACAGGCCGACGGCGGCCACCGGGCCGCGGTCGCCGAACCGCTCCTGCCAGTGCACCGCGTGCGCGCAGACCTGCTCCAGCATCCAGGTGCCGAGCCGGGTGATCAGGCCGGTCTCCTCCGCCAGCCCGAGGAAGTCCTCCGCGTCCAGCTCACCGAACTCCGGGTGGTCCCAGCGCAAGTGGGCCTGCACGCCGACGAGGGCGGCGCTGTCCAGCCACAGCACCGGCTCGTACTCCACGTAGAGCTCGTGGTCGCGCAGCGCGCTCGGCATCGCCGCGGACAGCCGGAACCGCTCCTTCGCCTCCGCGTTGTGCTTCGGGTCGTACAGCGCCCACTGCGCCCGGCCCTCGCTCTTCGCCCGGTACAGCGTGATGTCGGCGTCCTGCAGCAACTCGTCCGGTCCGGTGTCGGCCACCGCGGTCTCCACCACGCCGACGCTGGCCGAGGCGGTGAGCTGGTGCCCGCGGACCGACACGGGACGGGTGACCTCGGCCAGCATGTGCTCGACGATCTCGACGAGCCGCGCCGCGCCCTGCGAATCGGGCACGAGCACCACGAACTCATCGCCGCCCATCCGCGCCGCCAGCCCGGATTCCATGGTGGCCAGCGCGTTGAGCCGCTGCGCCATCGCCCGCAGCAGCTCGTCGCCGATGGGGTGGCCGAGGCTGTCGTTGATGGCCTTGAACCCGTCGAGGTCGAAGTAGCACAACCCGACGCGGCGACCCGGGTACGCCGGTTCCAGCGCCTCGTCCATCGTGGTCTTGAGCAACGTCCGGTTCGCCAGCCCCGTCAGCGGATCGTGCGTGGCCTGCCTGCGGAACTGCTCCTGGAGCATGTGCCGGTCGGTGATGTCCTCGTAGAGCAGCACCTGGTAGTCGGGCCGTTCCTGCGAGTCGCGCACCAGGGACGCCGAGACCTGGGTCCAGATGTGCGCGCCGTCCTGGCCGCTCAGGCGCGTCTCGGACTGGAACCGGTCGACCTCGCCGACCGAGAGCGCCTCGACGTTCTCCACCAGGTCGTCGACCCAGTCCGGGTCGGTGAGGTCGAAGACGCTGCGCCCCACCAGGTCCCGGCACACCGGTTCGAAGATGTGCTCCATCGGGACGTTGACCTCTTCGATGACGCCGTCGAGCGTGACGATGGCGATGCCCAGCGCCGAGGAGGTGAACACCGCGCGGAACGACGCCTCGCTCGCGCGCAGCGCCTCCTCCGCGGCGTCCCTGGCCTGCAGCACGGCGCGTTTGATGACCTCTTGTTCGTCGAGGGTCTGTTCGCGCAGCTGCCCGGCGTAGCTCGCGGCGACGGCACCGAGCGCCGCGACCGGGGTGCCGGGCTTGGTTTCGGCCGGCCGCAGCTTCGGCAGTTCTTCGCCGAGCATCCACAACGTCCGGTCGAGGGCGGTGGGGCTGGTGAAGTGGATGCGCACCAGGCGCTCGCCGAGTTCGGCGGCGGCACCGGTGAGCCGGTCCTCGTCGTCGAGCGTTTCGAGGATCGCGTCGAGGTGCCTGCGCAGGAACGCCTCGATGTCGGCGCGGGCCATGGGTACGTAGCTGGTGCGGATGATCTCGCGGGTCCAGCGACGGACGAACTCCGCGTACTCGAGCTGTTCGTCGGTCATCGCATGGCACCGCCGGAATCGGACTTCGACGTCATCGCGCACAATGCGGGAATTCCAAGAACACCATTCCGGAATCGGCATATTCCTCGGCCTGACGAATGCCGCGCGCCGCGAACCGGGCTCACCCGGACGCGGCGCGACACCCTCTTGACCTCCGGCTTCACCCGCACTGCGCGACACCCGGTCACGGCGGGTTCTTCGAGGTCCACACCATCAGGCAGCCATTCCGGCCGCTGGTGCATCGTTGCCTCCTGAATGCCGGCGTCCACGGCGGGCGGACCGACTAAAGTCGGTACTCTACAAGATCTTTTGAAGGTACGGACACCAACGCCGAACGTGATCGTACTGTGACGGTCCGCGTTCGGTCATCAGTCGAATGTCCGACCGATCACCTGCCCTGGCGAACCGCTCTATGAGGCTTCTCACCGTCCGAACTCCGGGATTTACGGTAAGGGCAACCTAAGCTGGTGGGGATCGGATCGCACCGCGCGTGTCGGGACTCCCCGGAACCGCCGGCGCGTCCAACCGGGCTCCGGGGCCGATCCCCGGAGTCACCCGTGAAGTCGAGCAGGAGGACACGCATGACCCGCCCACTGCGAGTGGCGATCGTCGGGGCCGGCCCCGCCGGCGTGTACGCCGCGGACATCCTGACGAAATCCGAGACCCCAGTGGACATCGACCTGCTCGACCGGATGCCCGCTCCGTACGGGCTCATCCGCTACGGCGTCGCGCCCGACCACCCTCGGATCAAAGGCATCGTCAACGCGTTGCGGCGGATCATGGAGAAGCCGGAGATCCGGTTCCTCGGTGGCGTCAACTACGGCGAGGACATCAAGCTCGACCAGCTCCAGCACCACTACGACGCGGTGATCTTCTCCACCGGCGCCGACAAGGACCGGGCGCTGGACATCCCCGGCATCGACCTGGCCCACAGCCACGGCGCCGCGGACTTCGTCTACTGGTACGACGGCTACCCCGAGGCCACCCGCGACTGGACGCTGGACGCCAAGGAAGTCGCCGTGATCGGTGCAGGCAACGTGGCGCTGGACGTGGCGCGGGTGCTGGCGAAGCAGGCCGACGACCTGCTGAGCACCGAGATCCCGGACAACGTCTACCAAGGCCTGAAGGACTCGCAGGTCACCGACGTGCACCTGTTCGCCCGCCGCGGTCCCGCGCAGGCCAAGTTCACGCCGCTGGAGCTGCGCGAACTCGACCACCAGCCGGGCGTGGAGCTCATCGTGCACCCGGAGGGCTTCGAGCTCGACGAGGCCAGCGAAGAGGCCATCCGCAGCAGCAACCAGGTCAAGACGATCGTCAAGACCTTCCAGGACTGGGCACTGCGGGACCCGAAGAACGACACGCCGCGCCGGCTGCACTTCCACTTCCTGCGCGGTCCCGTCGAGGTCCTCGGCACCGACCGCGTCGAGGGCCTGCGCACCGAGATCATGGAGCTCACCGGCGACGGCAACGTGCGCGGCACCGGCGAGTTCGAGACCACGCCCGCGCAGGCCGTGTACCGCGCCGTCGGCTACCTGAGCTCCCCCGTGCCGGACATCCCGTTCGACCACGGCACCGGCACCGTCCCGAACGACGGCGGACGGGTGCTCGACCTCGACGGCGACCACATCACCGGCGTCTACACGACGGGCTGGATCAAGCGCGGGCCGGTCGGCCTCATCGGCCACACCAAGGGCGACGCGCTGGAGACCATCAACAACCTGCTGTCCGACCTGGACTCGATGCCCTCGGCCGAGGAGCCCGACCGCGACAGCGTGCTGCGCTTGCTCGAGGACAACGGCGTCCAGTACACGACCTGGGACGGCTGGAACCTGCTCGACGCGCACGAGCAGGCGCTCGGCGAGGCCCAGGGCCGGGAGCGCATCAAGGTCGTCGAACGCGACGAGATGATCGAGATCTCCCGCAAGGACAGCTGACGCACCTGAGCACAAAAGCGGCCCCGCCGATCACCGGCGGGGCCGCTTCGCGTTTCAGGACCGCCGGTGGACCGAAACGGTGACCGAGGCCGTGATCGGGAACGGGGTGGGCAGTTCGGCGATGCGGGCCGGGAGGGATTCGGCGAGGTGCCAGGCGTTCGGCCCCATGCCGACGAGAGTGGCGATCTCCGCGACGTCCAGGTTCAGCGGGAACTCGCGGACGTTCGAACCGACCGGCTCGAAGTGCCCCGCGAGCTGGTCGGCGAGCCGCTGCGGTTTGCGCTCGTCGACGCTGAGCAGGTCCAGCGCGGACACCAACTCGGCCAGGTGACCCGAGTTCGGGGTGACCACCACCAGGTGCCCGCCGGGCCGCAGCACGCGGTGCGTCTCGGCGGGGTTGCGCGGGGCGAACACGTTCAGCACGGAGCCCACGACTCCGTCGCGCACCGGCAACGCCTGCCAGGCGTCGGCGAGCACCGCCGACGCGCGCGGATGCCCTTTGGCCGCGCGGCGAGAGGCGTACTTGGAGACGTCCAGCGCGATTCCCGCCTCAGCGGGCAGCCGCTCCAGCACGTGCGCCAGGTAATGCCCCGTGCCCGCACCGAGATCGAGCAACGGCCCGCCGGTGTGCACGTCGGCGGCGCTGTCGGCGAGCGCCTCGACGATCGGCGCGTAGTGCCCGGCGGCGAGGAAGTCGGCGCGGGCGGCGACCATCTCGGCGGTGTCACCCGGCCCGGGAGCACCGCGCCCGCCCAGCAGGCTCACGTAACCCTGCTTGGCCAGGTCGAACGCGTGATTCGCCGAGCAGCGCAGGGTGCGATCGGCCGGTTCCAGCCCACCACCGCAATGCGGGCACGCCAGCAGCCGTGCGACTTCGTCCAACACTTTTCCGCCTCCCCGGCCCGAATCCTAGGCGGCACCCTCCCCGCGCTCCGGCAAGCACCTCACCAGCACCCCAGGCGAACGCCCCTGCACCCCACCGGTCAAACGGCCCACCCGCCCACCGGCACCACGAGGTGAACGTCCCCCCACCGGTCAAACGGGACATTCGCCTGAGCCCGGGTCGGGGCTGGTTGCGTGGCGTGGTGGTGGGGTGGGAACACTCCGGGGTGAGGCCGGAGTGCGGAGGAGGCGGTGGTGGGCTCCTGGTTCTGGGCGCCGGAGTACCGGCAGGCGCGGGCGGTCTGCGCGCACCTGGTGGCCGCCGTGTACCTGCTCGGCTTCGCCAACGCCGTGCACCAGTTCCGCGCCCTGGCCGGGGAGCACGGGCTCACGCCGGCCCCCCGGTTCCTGCGGGCGGTGGGCTTCCGCCGCAGCCCCAGCCTGTTCCACTTGCACTACTCGGATCGCTTCTTCAGCGCGGTGGCCTGGACGGGCGTGCTGCTGAGCACCGCCGCGCTGCTCGGCGTGGTGGCGCTGCTGCCGCTGTGGGCGTGGATGCTGGTGTGGCTGGTGCTGTGGGTGCTGTACCTGTCGATCGTCAACATCGGCCAGATCTGGTACGGCTTCGGCTGGGAGTCGCTGCTGTTGGAGGCCGGTTTCCTGGTGGTGTTCCTGGGTCCCGCCCACACCACTCCCCCGGCTCCGGTGCTGTGGCTGCTGTGCTGGCTGCTGTTCCGCGTCGAGTTCGGCGCCGGGCTGATCAAGCTGCGCGGCGACTCCAGCTGGCGGAACCTGACGGCGCTGCACCACCACCACGAGACGCAGCCGATGCCCGGCCCGCTCAGCCGCTTCTTCCACCGGCTGCCGGGGCCGCTGCACAAGGCGGAGGTGCTGGCCAACCACGGCACGCAGCTGGTGGTGCCGTTCGCACTGTTCGCGCCGCAGCCGATCGCGAACGCCGCGGCCGTGCTCATCGTGATCACCCAGTGCTGGCTGCTGCTCAGCGGCAACTTCGCGTGGCTGAACCTGATCACGATCGCGCTCGCCTTCGCCGCGATGGACGACCGGCTGCTGCGCTTCCCCGTCCCGGAGGCGCGGGATTCGCCGCTGTGGCAGCAGATCCTGGTCCTGGCGGTGACGGCGGGGATGCTGGCGCTCGCCCACCACCCGGTCCGCAACATGCTCGGCCGTAGCCAGGTGATGAACCGCAGCTTCAACGCGCTGCACCTGGGCAACACCTACGGCGCGTTCGGCACGGTCACCCGCACCCGCTACGAGGTCGTCGTCGAGGGAACTTCCGACCACAGCGGGGAATCCGGCTGGCAGGAGTACGAATTCCCCGGCAAACCGGGAGATCCGAGGCGCAGACCACCGCAGGTCGCGCCCTACCACCACCGGCTGGGCTGGCTGCTGTGGTTCGTCACCATCGCCCCGCACTACGGCCGGACGTGGCTGCCAGCGCTGCTGCGCGCGTTGCTGCGCGGAGATCGCAGGATCGGACGAGTGCTGCGCCACGACCCCTTCCCGGACGAACCACCGGCCTTGGTCCGCGTCCGGCTGTACCTCTACCGCTTCGCGAACCGAGCTGAACACCGGACCGGAACGTGGTGGACACGTAAGCCGGCGGGCGAACTGATCCCGGCGATGTCCGCAGCGGATCTTCCCGGCTGAGCCCGGATCTCATTCCCGTTCCTGGAAATGTGCGCACCGCTTTTGCCTTGATCGTCGACTGACCAGCAGTCCGGCTATCGCAGACAAGCCGGAAGCTCCGAACGGTCAGACTTCCACATTAACGTTGGTGATCATTATACTGCTGAGGCTGTCATTGTCCGGATCACCACTTCCGCCCCGCTTCCCATCAATGACCTCGAGTCCCTCCTCGGAGATCGCGCCGAAGATCGTCGCGGAGAAAAGACTTTGGTGGTCTTCAAAGTCCACGCCGAAGTCCGGTCGCTCGGAGCCGGACATGGTCAGGTACCCGCGCAGGTGGGCCTTCTTAGTGAACTCGTCCTTGTCGGTCCAGGTGTAAC
The DNA here is from genome assembly GCF_022828475.1 of Saccharopolyspora gloriosae. Lineage (GTDB taxonomy): Bacteria > Actinomycetota > Actinomycetes > Mycobacteriales > Pseudonocardiaceae > Saccharopolyspora_C > Saccharopolyspora_C gloriosae_A. The sequence continues at coordinate 4,935,518 of NZ_CP059557.1, forward strand.
CAGCACCCAGCCCGTCCTGGACGGGACCGCAAACGAGGGACGGAACGTTCCCCCCGCGGCAATGGGTGCTGTCGTAGAAGCCGTTTTCGGCCAAGTGGACGAAACTGTTGACCGTGCACGGCGCCAGCGACCGGTCCAAGATCGCCGGCATGGCACCGACGTTGGTGTTGATGGTGGCCCGCACGATGCCCTTCGCAGGCACTTCGCCGCTGGCCGGGGCGCTCCCGGGCGCGAGCCGCTCACCTTCATCCGGCCGGTAGTCGCACCTGACCGGGTCGGCCGAGGGGGTCTGGCGCGTTGGCAGTGGCACGAAGCCCGGAGGTATTCGCACTTTCCCGGCCTGCCGTTGCTGCGGTACGCCGGAGAGATGACCGGCGTGCTGTGACGCGGCGTACTCTGCCCCTTGGTAGAACACCGCGACCAAGGCCGCGATACCCGTCGCGATTCCGGCACTGATGAACAGTTTCCGCCGAAAACCAGGAGACCGAACCGAATCTTCGCGGCGAGTGGCCGCCGGAACGAACCCGTCGAAGTTGATCGAGTCGTGAACAGCCGAGTTCGGCTGTTCCGCGGTGGCCGACCGTGGCAGGTTTGCTGCTGGGGACGAACTCGGAACGAAACCTTCCTGGAAGAACCCGCTGCGCACGCCCGCTGCTTCGCCTGGCCGGCTGGTGGCACCGGTGCTCTCCAAAGCTGCGCGCGCGGCGATCGCGACGGAATCGGTGTCATCCTTGGCCAGTCTCTCCAGCGCAGTCCTAACCGCTTCTGCCGAATCGGCGCCGTCCGATGTCAACCGCTCGGACAACTCGTCCACGGCTGCCAGACGCACCGCCGGCAACGGACTTCGCAGGGCTAGGGCGAACTCCGGCGGGAGGTCCGCCGCGACAGCGCTCGCGGCCACGATCAAGCGTCCCTGGAACTGGCTGTCCAAGCCCGGAGTCTGGGGTCTGCCCGCGGCCTCGACGTGTTCGTAGATGAAGTCGTAGAGCTCATCTACGTCGATCAGGCCGTCGCCGTTGCGGTCCGCTCCGCCGGTACGCAGGCCTTCGATCAGCGCTCCGGTGAACACCGACGGGCTGGCCGTCCCCACGACCGTCGAGCCGGCGGAGCGACCTGATTCGAAGGAGTACTCCAGCGCCGACGACGACGTCATCACCGCACTACCGCGCCCGCCCAGCTGGGAGAGGACTCCGACGCTCTCCCCCGCGCGATGCGTGCTCCCTGGCGGGAACGCGCCTGCGAAGCAGCAGTCCAGGACGACAACCACTCGCCGCGACCTCGTGGTGTCCATCTGGTTGCGGACGAACTGGGCGCTGACCGCGGTCGCGTTGAGCCGGTCGTGGCGCGAGTTCGTCATCGCCAGGTGCAGCTGGCCGAAGTCGTCCCGGACGCCGTGGCCGGAGATGTACAGCAGCACCAGGTCGTCCAGCCAGGCCGCCGCAAAGAGGTCTTCGATCGCCAGGTTCGCCTCATGTGCGGGCGGGTTGTGCAGCGTTTCGACCTCGTACCCGCCGACGGCCGGGTCGGCGAGCACCGCGGCCAGCGCCTCGGCGTCGGCACGCGGTGCCCGCAACTGCCGGAAGGTGCCGTCCGAATAGCCGTCGGTGGCGATGAGCAGCGCCCGGCCCTTCCCGGTCACTTCACCACCGCCCCTGGCCGCATTCAGTTCTCCGCGTCGGACAAGACTCGCGCTAGAGGGTAGCGAACTCATCACGTTGCGTTGCCGGCACCGGCCGTTCCCTCACCAGGACGGGCGCAGCGGCATGCCCGAGCGGCCTCCGTCCAACCGGACTCCGAGCATCTGGTGGAGTTGGATGTTGTTGAGTTCGAAGCCCAGCCGGGAGCCCGCCATGTAGAGGCGCCAAATCCGCGCCCGCGCCGGACCGACCTCGTCGACCGCCTCGTCCCAGTGCTCTTCCAGGTTCGCGCACCAGTCGCGGAGGGTCAGGGCGTAGTGATCGCGCAGGTCCTCGGTGTGGCGGACTTCGAAACCGTTGTCGTGCATCGCCGACATCAGCGTCCCCGGCCCCTCCAGCTCGCCGTCGGGGAACACGTAGCGGCCGATGAACTTGCCCGGCTTGGACCCGCGGGTGCCGTCGGGGCGGGTGATGGAGTGGTTCAGCAAGCGGCCGCCGGGGCGCAGCTTCTCGCGCAGCGACGAGAAGTACCCGGGCAGCTGCCCCAGTCCGATGTGCTCGGTCATGCCGATCGAGCTGATCGCGTCGAAGTCCGACTCCGGCACGTCCCGGTAGTCCAGGTGCCGCACCTCGGCCAGGTCGGCGAGGCCGCGGTCCACGATGGCCTTCTGCGCCCACTGCGCCTGCTGCAGCGACAAGGTCACGCCCAGCGCGCGCACCCCGTAGCGCTCCGCGGCGTGCATCACCATGCCGCCCCAGCCGCAGCCGACGTCGAGCAGCCGCATGCCCTCGCCCAAGCCGAGTTTGCGCGCCACCAGGTCGTGCTTGGTGTACTGCGCCTCCTCCAGGCTGGAGCCCGCTTCCGGGTACACGGCGCAGGTGTAGGCCATCGACGGGCCGAGGACCCACTCGTAGAACCGGTTCGACACGTCGTAGTGGTACGAGACGGATTTGCTGTCGCGCAGCTTCGAGTGCCGCAGGCCGCCGCGCGGGCGGTACTCCTCCGGCGGCGGGCCGACCGGCCACCACAACCGTTGCGCGCCGAGCCGGGCGATCAGGTCGAGCTTCGTGCGGGTCGGCACCTGGTCGATCGCGATGGACGGGAACCGGGACAGCGCCTCGTGCATGTCGCCGTGCACTTCGAGTGCCCCGGTGACGTAGGCCCGAACCAGCCCCAGCTCGTCCGGGGAGGCCGCCAGGTGCGACAACGCCAGCGGAGACCGCAGTTCCACGCCGATGTCCGCTCCGGCCCGTCCCGCACGGCTGCCGTCGTAGGCACGGAACTCGACGTCGAGTCCCTCCCCCAGGATCCGCGGGAACACCTCTGCCCAACCCATGTTCGGTTCTCCTCCCTGACGATCCCTACCGCTTGCCGACGCACTTCTCGTACAGGCCGGGAAGCCGCTGGCCGGGGTCGTATCGCTCCTTCAACTTCTCGTAGGCGGGGCGGTTGTAGAGCCGCCAGAACTCCTCCGGTTCGTAGAACGAGTCGGAGTAGAGCGACTTGTGCCCGTCCAGTTCGCCGACGACGTCTTCGATGGCGCGGTTGTACTTTCCCGGCGCGTCTCCGGGTGTCGTGTCGACCGCGGACCAGAAGCCCACGTTGACGTAGAGCGTGTCCGGGTCCATCGGGTACAGCGACCAGCCCTGCCGGTCGCGCAGCTGGACCGGGCACAGCCAGATCGGTTCGATGCCGATCTCGCGGTGGAAGAACTCCAGGAATTCCGGCAGCCGCGTCACCGGGATCTCCACGTCCTGGATCACCGGTTCGCTGCCCGCCGCTCCCCTGCGCCGGGCGAGCCGGTCGGAGAGCCCGGCCTTGCGGTCCCAGGCCACGATGCGCCGGTACACGTCGGAGCGCCGGTACTTGCGGGGCCACACCTTGCGGACCGCGGGGTGCTGCACGCCGAACGCGCGGGAGCACCAGAACCAGTCGGTGTCCCAGCGCCACAGGTAGTCGTGGGTGCTCAAGTGATCGGTCTGGTGGTCGCGCAGCGAGCGGTAGTAGATCCCCTGGCCGGTGTAGTCGCTGGTCGCGGGCGCCTCGGCGACGTAGGTGCCGACGGTGAGGTACTGCTCGTCGGGGGCGAACACGGTGCCGTCGATGAAGTCGACCCGGTGGCCTTCGAATTCGCGGTCCCGGCAGATTTCCGTGATGGCCGCGGCGCATTCCTCCGCGGTGGAGAACCGGATGTGGCGCAGCCGCACGTAGGGCTCGGTGCGTTCGATCTCGACTTCGAGGCGCAGCGCGTAGCCGAGCGTGCCGTAGGAGTTCGGGAAGCCGCGGAACAGGTCGGCGTGCTCGTTGTCCGGCCGGGCCACGACGACCTCGCCGGAGCCGGTGAGGATCTCCATCTCGCGCACCGATTCGTGCGGCAGGCCGCTGCGGAACGAGGCGGCCTCGATGCCGAGGCCTGCGACGGCGCCGCCGAGGGTGATCGTCTTGAGCTGCGGGATGACCAGTGGCACGTGCCCGGTGGGCAGGTGCGCGGCGACGACGGTCTCGTAGGTGGCCATGCCCTGCACCTGCGCGGTGCGGGTGCCCGGGTCCACCGACAGCACCCGGTTGAGCCTGCCGACGTCGAGTCCGGTGGTGGCCGGGTCGCGGAACCGGAACAGGTTGGAGGTGGGCTTGGCCAGCCGCACCTGCTGTCCGGGCGGGATTTTCGCGTATTCATCGACCAGGGCGGCTACCTCGTCGGAGTGGTCGGCAGGCACTGCTCCCGAGATTCCCGGATCGACTCCCATGGGTCCGACCATATGGCGCCAGCGGAGACCCGGCATCCCACTTTGCGGAGCTCGCGGCGGCGGGCTCGTCCAGTTGGCCGGTTGGATCGCCCGAACCTCAAGCGATCCACCGGTACCGGAAACCCCGCAACAAGTTGCGTCACACAACTGATTTCGCAGGTCACCCGACTCGGCGATCAACTGCGGAAGCGGCTTCGCCGAGATGCTCACAACCGGCCGACCAGCCCAGCTGCTCCGTTCGAGCGATATTGATCACATCGGGCACCGGGTCCGCCCGATCGGCCCAGTGCGTGAGCACCCGACGACGGGCCGTCGACCGCGCCTGGGCGCGGGCGCCCCCGACGCCCGCCCACGAACCTGTCGTCCGCGCCGCTTCGGGACGACTCCCGCGAAGCGGATGATCTCTACCCCAGACGCCCGCCGGCGCTTCCGTCGACCTCACCGGCCCCGAAACCGCCCCGCCGCACGAACCGCGACGCCTCCGCTCAGCGAGCGCGACGCAAGGCGTACGCGCGCAACCCGCGGAAACTCTGCACCTTCGTCGGCCCGATCGACGTCAGCGAGTAACCGGGATGCGAACGCAGCGCGGTCGCGAGCTCCCGGTCCACCAACGCCGAAGCCGGCCGGGCCACCGAGGTGAGCCTGCTGGCGATGTTCACCGTCGAGCCGTACACGTCGCCGAACCTCGCCAGCACCGGCCCCTGGGCCAGCCCGATCCGCAGCGGCGGCAACTTGCCCGCACCGTTGATCCGCTCGTTGAGGGTCAACGCGATCTCCGCCGCGTCCGCCGCCGTGTCGGTCACGAACAGGACCTCGTCGCCGACCGTCTTCACGATGCGGCCGCGGTTCTCCGCGACCACGCCGGTCGCCGTTTCCTCGAACTCGTCGATCAGGCCCGCCAGCTCGACCTCGCTGAAGTCGCGGATCAGACGCGTGTAGCCCACCAGGTCGGCGAAGCCGATCACCTGCACGCGCTCGTCGGCCGCGCTGCCGCGCTCGGTGAGCTCACGCGCGGCGGTCGCCGCGAGGTGCCTGCGCCACACGTAGCCCTGCAACTGCTCCATCACCGGCGCGATCGCCCCGGCGAACTGCGCGGTGACGTCCAGGTCCTCGGCGAACCGGTCGCCGAGCACCGACCGGAAGATCCCGACCTGCCACTCGGCCAGCCGCGACATCGTCTGCGCGAGGGTGCGCGCGACCGCCGTCTCCACCTCGGTGGTGATCACCTCGGCGGAGACGAGCTGCACCAGCGTGCGCACGGCCTGCACGTCCGCATCGGTGAACAGCACCTCGTCGTCCTCGACGTGGGCGAACCCCATCGCCTGCCACAGCCGCTCCGCGCGGGCCAGGTCGACGTCCGCCTTCTCCGCCACCTCCGCCTTGGTATACCGGAACTCGCTGCCCAGCAGCGCCTTTTCGACCTCGGGACCGAGCGGCGACTCCGCTCCGTCCCGAGGCCCGTCCTCATCGCGAGGTCCGGACAACGAGCACATCGCAATCCGCCCGGCGGGAAACCTCGGAAGGCACCGACCCGAGCAATCGGCCTTTGAGCGTGTTCAGACCCCTGCTGCCCACGACGAGCAGGTCCGCGTCCGCCTTGTCGGCCGCCTCCACCAGCGACGTCACCGGGGCGCCCACCAGCGCCACGGTCTCCACCTCGGGCGCACCCGCCTGCCTGGCGTGGTCCGCCGCCTCCAGCAGCGTCTGCTCCGCGGGCGCCGAGCCGATCACCTGGAACGCCTCGCCGCCCAGCTCGTCCTGAGCCTGCTCGACCTCGCGTTCGCTGCTCGGGTAGTAGGCGCACACGATGACCAGTTTGGCCGATGTGTCCGCCGCGACCGCCGCCGCCTTGGACACCGCCCGCAGTGAGGGGGGCGACCCGTCCGTTCCGACAACGACACTGCGGTAACTCGACATCTGCAGATCACCCTCCGTTGCGTGATACACGCTTCGCGCGGACGTGAACACTAACGACCGGGCGGCCGACTCGTCACGCAATTCGGGCAAGGACCGCAGCGGGGCGACGCCGAGTCCCGAATCGTGATCTCAATCGATCATGGTACGGGTCGACAAAGGATCATGGGAAACGTCGTCGCGCCCCACAAACCTCAGGGTTCGCCGCGACACGTACGTTTCGCCGCAACCTACGGACCCTCTAGGAGGATGCGATGGCAGTACCTGGGCTCAGCCCCGGAAAAGGAGTGTTGCGGCGCAAGCCCATCGACTCGATAGCCGAAGACGACGGCGAATCGAGCACCGGGCTGCAACGCACGCTGGGCCTGTGGCAGCTCACCGCGATCGGGGTCGGCGGCATCATCGGCGCCGGGGTCTTCTCGCTAGCGGGGGCGGTCGCGCACGGCAAAGCCGGGCCCGCGGTGCTGATCTCGTTCCTGATCGCGGGCATCGCCAGCGCCGCGGCCGCGTTCTCCTACGCGGAATTCGCCGGAATGATCCCGAAAGCCGGATCCGCCTACACCTACGGCTACGCGGTGCTCGGCGAGATCGTCGGCTGGTTGATCGGCTGGGACCTGCTGCTGGAGTACACCGCGATCGCATCCGTGGTGGCGATCGGCATCTCCGGCTACTTCAACGAACTGCTCGGATTCCTGCACATCGACCTGCCACTGTGGATGGTGGGCGCACCGGGCACCGAGGGCGGGGACGCCCCACCGGGCAGTTACAAGGTCAACCTGTTCGCGATGCTGCTGTGCCTGCTGATCGCGTTCGTGCTCAACCAAGGCATGAAGAGCGCAGCCAAGTTCGAGACCGCGCTGGTCTACCTGAAGGTCGGCGTCGTGCTGCTCGTGGTGATCGTCGGCGCGTTCCACATCAACGCCGGCAACTACACACCGTTCTTCCCGTTCGGCATCGGCGGCGCCGTCACGGGCGCGGCCACCGTGTTCTTCGCCGTGTTCGGCTACGACGCGATGAGCACCGCCGCCGAGGAGTCCAAGGACTCCCAGAAGCACATGCCCAAGGCCATCATGTACTCGCTGATCATTTCGATGGTGCTGTACGTGCTGGCCTGCCTGGTGCTCACCGGCATGATCCCGTACCAGCAGATCAGTGAGGAAAGCGCGTTCGCCACCGCGTTCGCCGACGTCGGCCTGCCCGTGGTGGGCGCGATCATCGCCATCGGAGCGATCCTCGGCATCCTGACCGTGCTGTTCACCTTCATGCTCGGCGCCACCCGCGTCGGCTTCGCCATGTCCCGCGACGGCCTGCTGCCGAAGTGGTTCTCCCGCACGCACCCGGTGCGCAAGGTGCCGTCCCGGTTCACCTGGCTCATCGGCATCGTCTCCGCCGTGTTCGCCGGGCTGCTGCCCATCGAGGAAGCCGCCGAGCTGACCAACATCGGCATCCTGCTCGCGTTCGTCGTCGTGTGCGCCGCGGTGATCGTGCTGCGCTACCGGCGGCCCGACCTGCCGCGCGGTTTCCGCACACCCGGCATGCCGATCGTGCCGATCATCGGCATCGTGTTCTCGCTGTGGCTGGTGACCTTCCTGGCACCGGAGACCTGGCTGCGGTTCGGCCTCTGGTTCGTGATCGGCCTGATCGTGTACGCGGCGTACGGCTACCGCCACTCCCTGATGAACCGGCGGTCCGACGACGCGTCATGAGTCGACGATCACCTGATCAGTCGCGGTGACGGTGCACTGCGTCACAGCGCACGTGGGTACCCGAGATCTAGGGTTGCCGGTGCCGCCGGGTCGGCGGCACCGGTGCGGACCGGCCGAAGAAGCTCTGGCCGGGCCGGTCCTCAACGTCGAGGGGTGTGCGCTGTGACGCGTGTCCGCGAACTGAGCCCGTACGTCGAATTGCACCGCAAGCAGTGGCGGGAGCTCAGCGACTCGCTGCCGCTGCCCCTGTCGCATTCCGAACTGGAGGCCCTGCGCGGCCTCGGCGAACCCGTCGACCTCGACGAGGTCGCCGACGTGTACCTGCCGCTGTCCCGGCTGATCAACCTCCAGGTCGCGGCCCGGCAGCGACTGCACGACAGCACCACCACGTTCCTCGGGGAGACGGCGCCGAAGGTGCCGTTCGTGATCGGCCTCGCGGGCAGCGTCGCAGTCGGCAAGTCGACCACCGCGCGCATCCTGCGGACGCTGCTGGCCCGCTGGCCGGACCATCCCCAGGTCGACCTGGTCACCACCGACGGGTTCCTGCACTCCAAGGCCGAGCTGGTGCGGCGCGGCATCATGCACCGCAAAGGGTTCCCGGAGAGCTACGACCGGCGAGCGTTGCTGCGCTTCGTCACCGAGGTCAAGTCCGGTGCCGACGCGGTGACCGCTCCGGTGTACTCGCACCTGGCCTACGACATCGTGCCCGGCCACGAACAGGTGGTGCGGCAACCGGACATCCTCATCGTCGAAGGCCTCAACGTGCTGCAGCCCGGCGCGGGCCTCGCCGTCTCGGACCTGTTCGACTTCTCGATCTACGTGGACGCGCACACCGAGAACATCGAACGCTGGTACACGGATCGCTTCCTGGCGCTGCGCGGCACCGCCTTCGCCGACCCCGATTCGCACTTCCACCACTTCGCGAACCTCTCCGACGAAGACGCCCGCGCCGAAGCGCACCACCTGTGGCACACCATCAACCGGCCGAACCTGGTGGACAACATCCTGCCCACCCGCCCCCGCGCCACCCTGGTCCTGCGCAAAGACTCAGACCACACCATCAACAGAGTCCGCCTCCGTAAACTTTGAGCTGGTGGCTGGGCTCTTTTTGCTTGGGTGGTCGGGTGGCGGAACCTCAGCTGTCTTCTCGCTGCGGGATCTTTTTCCCAAGTGGCTCCGCCACGAGGGAAAAAGTTGTCCTCGCGAGAAGACAGCTGAGAACCCGCCGGTGGTCATCTTGCTTGCGTGGGCTATGTGCTTCGCACATACAGGCACGGCCTTCGGCCGCAAGGCAGGCGGGGCTTCGCCGCCCTTCGCGGACTTCGCCGCCCAACGGCACGGCTTCGCCGCAAGGCAGGCGGGGCTTCGCCCGCCCTTCGCGGACTTCGCCGCCCAACGGCACGGCTTCGCCGCAAGGCAGGCGGGGCTTCGCCCGCCCTTCGCGGACTTCGCCGCCCAACGGCACGGCCTTCGGCCGCGAGGCAGGCGGGGCTTTGTTCGGCGTTCGCGGACTTCGTCGTTGACTGCGCGGCTTCGCTGTAAGGCGGGCGGGGTCAGCGGTGGCGGTCTGTTCTGCGGCGCAGGAGCAGGTGGAGGTGGGCCGTTAGGCGTTCGGCCGGATCGGTGAGGTCCAGGCCGGTGATCTCGGCGGCTCTGCGGGTGCGATGGCGCAGGGTGTTCGGGTGCACGTGCAGGGCGGAGCTCGCGGCTCGTACGTCGCCGAAATGCTCCAGGTACGCCAGCACCGACCGGGCCAGCGAGCCGGAATGCTCCGCGTCGTGCTCGAACAGCGCGTTCAGCCGCGGATCGCGGAACCGCTCGTTGCCGCCGAGCACGGTGAGCAGCTCGCTGAGCACCACGCGGGACCGCACGTCGGCGATGGTGGCGATCCCCGTGTCCAGGTCGTGCGCCATCGCGTCCAGCACGCGGTCCGCCTCCGCGCGCGACTGCGGCACCTCGTCCAGCCCCGCCACCACCGACCCCACCCCGGCCTGCGCGGTCGCCCGCAGGTGCAGGCCTGCGGCTGCCACGATCTCCTTGGTCATGCCGAGCACCCCGGGCATCGCCCTCGAGGGCAGATCCGGCAGCAGCACGTACACCCGCGAATTCAACGTCGTCACCAGGGCGCTGCGCCGGTAGGCCGCGGCGTGCACCGAAATCAGCCCGGTCATCTCGGTGCGCTCCAGCTCCAGCTCCGGCCGGTCCGACACACCGGCGCGTCCGCGCAAGGTGAACGCCACGACCACCGCAGGTCGGGACGTGTCGGCTCCGATGTCGCCGGCCACGCCGACCGCGTCGACCTTGCCGTCGAGCAGCCCGATCAACAGGTTCTCCCGCAGGGGTGGCGCGGCGCTGGCCTCCGCGCGCTGCCGGATCAGCTGCACCGCGGCCACCCGGGCCGCGCCGAGCAACGCCCGCCGCGAACGCTCCTCGAGCGGTTTCGCCCCTTCCTGCACCCAGATCGTGCCCAGCGGCTGTGAACCCGCGTGGATGCCGACCGCCATCCGCCGCCGAATGCCGAGGTCGGGGCGTTCGTCCACCCGCACGACCTCCTCACCGGAGCGCAACCGCTCGTACACGCCCCACTCGCGCAGCATCGCCAGGTAGGGCTCAGGTCCGCGGCGGCCGAGGATGGACAGCCTGCGCAGCTCGTCCACGTCGTCGTCGGAGCGGGAGTACGCGAGCACCCTGCTGGCGGTGTCCTCGATGCTCACGATGCCGTCGGTCATCGCCGCGACCGTCTGGGCCAGCGAGAACAGGTCCCCGAGCGACTCCCCCGCATCGGCCTCGACGGTCAACCGCGCGTTGTCCACGACCGAGCGCACCAGCGACTCCAACTGCTCCCAACGCACCTCCGGCCACACCCCGAACAGCGCGATCCCCGCGTCGAGCGCGGCGTCCCGCAACGCTCGCGCGTCCTGCTCGGTCTGCGTCTTCACCGCCACCGCCGCGGCACCGTCGCGGCCCGCGGCCCGGACCTGGCGCAGCGCGGAACGACCGCGCACTCCGATCACCAGCACCAGATCGCCGGGGGTCGTCGTGGAGTCCTCCTCCGGCTCCACGATCACCACGTCACGCACGTCGACGTCCAGGCCTGCGGGCGCGGCGAGCAGGTCGATCAGCGGCTCTCCGACGGCGACCAGCAGCTGCCGCAACGGCGCTCCCGCGGTCGCAGCCGACCCACGAGGATCCTTGTTCAACCGGACAACACGCTCCCTCCAAAGATGGCTGATCGTACAGCCGCACATCGCCGTCCCGCTCCTAGTGTTCTGGGTAACCAGGTGCCCCCATCGACGAGCAAGGAGGCGACAAGGCCATGGATGCCATCACCACCGTTCCGGCCCCGAGCAACGAACCGGTCAAGTCCTACGCTCCCGGCTCGGCGGAGCGGGAATCGCTGCACAAGCGCATCGCCGAGCTCGAATCCGAACGCCTCGACCTCACCTCCACCATCAACGGCGTGCAGCGCATGGCGGGCGGCGACCGCTTCGACGTGGTGCAGCCGCACAAGCACGCGCACGTGCTGGGCACCTCCGCGCAAGCCACCCGCGAAGACGTGGCCGACGCGGTGCGGGCCGCGAAGCAGGCCGCACCGGAGTGGGCGGCGACCTCCTTCGACGAACGCGCCGCCGTGCTGCTGCGGGCCGCGGACCTGCTGGCCGGGCCGTGGCGGGACACCATCAACGGCGCCACCGTGCTCGGGCAGTCCAAGTCGGTGCAGCAGGCCGAGATCGACGCGGCCTGCGAGTTCATCGACTTCCTGCGGTTCAACGTGCACTACGCGCGGCGCATCCTGGCCGAGCAGCCGAGTTCCGTCGCGGGCGAGTGGAACCGGATGGAGTACCGGCCGCTGGACGGCTTCGTCACCGCGATCACCCCGTTCAACTTCACCGCCATCGCCGGGAACCTGCCCACCGCTCCGGCGCTGATGGGCAACACGGTCGTGTGGAAGCCGACTCCGTCGCAGCAGCTCGCGGCGCACTACACGATGCGCATGCTGGAGGCCGCCGGGCTGCCTCCCGGCGTGATCAACCTGGTCACCGGCGACGGCCAGGCGGTCAGCGAGGTCGCGCTGGGCGACGCGGACTTCGCCGGGCTGCACTTCACCGGGTCCACGGCCACGTTCAAGAAGTTGTGGCGCACCGTCTCCGACAACCTCGACTCCTACCGCAGCTACCCGCGCATCGTCGGTGAGACCGGCGGCAAGGACTTCATCGTCGTGCACCCTTCGGCCGATCCGGCGCCGCTGGCGACGGCGTTCGCGCGGGGCGCGTTCGAGTACCAGGGGCAGAAGTGCTCGGCCGCCTCCCGGGCCTACGTGCCGCGGTCGATCTGGGAGTCGGGACTGCGCGAGGAGCTCGCGGATCTCACCCGGTCGATCAGCTTCGGCGACGTCACCGACTTCGCGCACTTCGGCGGCGCGGTGATCGACGCCCGCGCGTTCGCCAAGCACAAGGCGGCGCTGCAGCGGGCGCGCGACACCGCCTCGGTGGAGGTCCTCGCGGGCGGCGAGTGCGACGACTCCGTCGGCTACTTCGTGCAGCCCACGGTGCTGGTCTGCTCGGACCCGGCCGACGAGGTGTTCAGCACCGAGTACTTCGGGCCGATCATCGCGGTGCACGTCTACGACGACGCGCGGTACTCGGAAATCCTGGACGTGGTCGACTCCTCCAGCCAGTACGCGCTGACCGGCGCGGTGTTCTCGACCGACCGGTCCGCGATCGAGCTGGCGCACCGGAAGTTGCGGCACGCGGCGGGGAACTTCTACGTCAACGACAAGCCCACCGGTTCGATCGTGTCGCGCCAGCCCTTCGGCGGCAGCCGGGCCTCCGGCACCAACGACAAGGCGGGCTCGATGTTCAACATCCAGCGGTGGACCAGCCCGCGCGCGATCAAGGAGACCTTCGTCGCGCCGACGCACCTCGGCTACCCGCACATGGACTGATCCGTTCCCAACGCTTTCGAGGAGATCCGATGCTGCGCTCGGCATTGCTGGCGGCGGCGGGTTCGGCGAACGTGCGCCGGCTCGTGGAGGCCAATCCGCTGACGGGTCCGGTCGTGAACCGCTACGTCGCCGGGACGACCGCGCAGGACGCGGTCGAGGTGACCCGCGCCCTCTCGGCGCGTGGACTGCACGTGAGCCTGGACCACCTGGGCGAGGACACCCGTGATTCCGGGCAGGCGACGGACACCGTGAACGCGTACCGGGCGGTCCTCGGCTCGCTCAGCGACGAGGGGTCGGCGGAGCGGGCCGAGGTGTCGGTGAAGTTGTCCGCGGTGGGGCAGTTCCTGCCCGAGGACGGCGAGAAGATCGCGCTGGAGAACGCTCGGCTGATCTGCGAGGCCGCGGCCGCGGCGGGCACCACGGTCACTCTCGACATGGAGGACCACACCACCACGGATTCCACTTTGGACATCCTGCGGAACCTGCGGGTGGACTTCCCGTCGACGGGTGCGGTGTTGCAGGCGTACTTGCGGCGCACCGAGCAGGACTGCCGAGAGCTGGCCACCGCGGGCTCGCGGGTGCGGCTGTGCAAGGGCGCCTACGCCGAGCCCGCGTCGGTGGCGTTCCAGGAACGAGCCGAAGTGGACCGGTCCTACGTGCGGTGCCTGCGAATCCTGATGCAGGGCGCGGGTTATCCGATGGTGGCGACGCACGATCCGCGGATGGTGGCGATCGCGACCGACCTGGCCGCTCGCGCCCGGCGGGAGCCGGAGAGCTTCGAGTTCCAGATGCTCTACGGGATCCGCCCCGCCGAGCAGGTGCGGCTGGCCGCCGACGGCCACCGCCTGCGGGTGTACGTGGCCTACGGCGACGAGTGGTACGGCTACTTCATGCGGCGGCTGGCCGAGCGTCCCGCGAACCTGGCCTTCTTCGCCCGTTCGCTGCTCGGGCGGAGCTGACCGAGGCACTACCGGCACAGGGCCGGCTGGGCGATCGCCCGGCCGGCCTTGCTGCGTTTCCGCCCTCTTCGCGCCCATTCGGTCGAACCATGTGTCGCCACAGCCGAGACCATACGGTCCAATATAAGCATTTTCAGACACATTCGACACCATCTGTGTCCGCCGACCCATAAACGATCACCAATTGGCCACCATTCCATCCTAATCGGAAATCTAAACATGCCTACATTCCTTGTCGCGATTCCATAATCGCAATGACAGTCGCAACTCGAGCGCAATCCATAGAAATGCGACATGCCCAAATGGGCGAGCGCATTCAAGTACACCGCTAGTCCGATTGTGCCGGGTTACCACACCGACCCCGAACCTCCGAGGCACGGCCGGATGCCGCCACTGAGGCGAACGGCAGACACCCGGCTCGGCGTTGGGCCGACGACCCCGTCGTACCGTCCGCCACTCCTGCGAGTGAGCAACATCTCGGCAACCACGGGGGCGCCCGGCGGCCGCGCCACGGCGTGCTGACCACCGCGTGGGCGCCACGCTCGGCATTGAGACCCCGGGGGTCGTTACGACCTGGTATCGCGGTCTGCCAAACGGGTGATCATTTTCAGGCCGCCGGGCACGCCGAACAGCCCCCCGCCCTGCCGCCGCTTGCCGCACGCCTCAGAAAACCGGCTGCATAACGGCTCGCCGGTACGGTGCGTGACGATTTACTGATCAACTACTCCCGCATGTCTTACCACCTCGGCGATGATTTTGGAATCTCCAAAAGGTGAACACCCCCGGGTAACCTGACTCGCAAGTAATTCTTATCCCCACGATCGGAGGCGCTGTGGGCGCGGCCGGTGCAACACTCGGCGAGTACACCAAAAAACAATTATCGAATCTGTGCGGTTCGGTCGGAATCGCGGATTCAATCCCACTCGCCATATTGTCGAAACTACTCGGCAAATCAGAATCGAGACCACTGTCCCTGGTTCCGTCCTGGCCGTCGGAGGTCGCCGACGACCACACGCCGGTCGAATTCTCCTTAGCCGTCGACAACAGCGGACGGCGCCGCATCCGCATGCTCGGCGAGACGCCGCCGGACGGCGAGTCCGATCTGGACCCCGGTGCCGCGATCACCCTGCTCGAAGAGCTCGCGGAGACCTACGCACTGCCGCTGAACAAGTTCAACGCCATCCGGGACCTGTTCCTCCCGGCGAACCCGTCCGGCCTGTTCACCCTGTGGTTCTCGTTCATCTTCTCCCCCGACGGCCCACCGGCGATCAAGGTGTACTTGAATCCGCTGGTGAGGGGCGAGGGAAGCGCGGGAGAGCTCGTCGCCGAAAGCCTCGACAGACTCGGACTCACCGGCGCCTACGACACGATCCGGGAGAACGCGCTGCTGCGCGGCGAGCTCGACCAGTTCACGTTCTTCGCCCTGGACATCTCCGGGAGCCCGCAAGCCCGCGTGAAGGTGTACCTGAGCCACCACGAAGCGGCCGCGGAGACACCGGCGCGGGCCGCCAAGGCCGTGCCGGACGTCGACCCGCAGCAAGTGATCGACTTCTGCTGGGACACCGGCGGCGACACGGCTTGCTTCGAGGGCAGACCGCTGATCTCCAGCTACGCGTTCTCCGGCGACGACACCGCGATCCCCAGCAACTACAGCATCTACGTCCCCATTCGCGGCTACGTGCCGCACGACGGGGTCGCGCAGGACCGGGTGTGGCGGGCGCTGCGGCGGCGCGGGATGGACACCGGGATCTTCGAACGAGCGCTGTCCGCGGTCGCCGCGCGCCCGCTGTCCGACGGTGCCGGACTGCTCGCCCACACCTCGCTGCGGATCGGCGGCTCCCACTCGGGAGTGACGCAGTACCTCTCCGCTGAGGCATACCAGCAACCGTCGTATCCGCCGCGGTGACCTCCGCGCCTCTCCCCCGCACTTCACGTCCGAGCCCTACCCCCCTGGGGCTCGGCCCTCGCTTGAGGAGCAACCATGCTGGACTTCCCGACCACCCTGGCCGCGGTCGTCAAACCGGTTCCCGCGCTCTCCCGCGATGATCGGGAACGCGAGATCGAACGGGCCGGGTACAACCCGTTCAAGATCGACGGCCGCACCGTGAGCATCGATTTCCTCTCCGACTCCGGCACCGGCGCGCTGTCCACCGCGCAGCGGGCCGCCGCCGAACGGGCCGATGAAAGCTACGCCTGCTCGGCGAGCTGGTACAGATTCGAGGAATCGGTACGCGATCTCGTTCCGTACCAACACATCTTCCCCGTGCACCAGGGCCGCGCGGCCGAACGCGTCCTGTTCTCCTCGCTGCTCTCGCCCGGTCAGATCAGCATCAGCAACACCCACTTCGACACCACTCGCGCCAACGTCGAGATCGCCGGTGGCCGGGCGCTGGACCTGCCCTGCACCGCTTCGTCCGATTTGGACTCCGACCTCCCGTTCAAGGGCGACATCGACCTTGGCGCGCTGGAGCGGACGCTGGCCGGACCGGAGGGCTCGAAGGTCGCCATCGTGCTGATGACGATCACGAACAACGGGCTGGGCGGACAGCCGGTCTCGATCGCGAACATGACGGCGGCCGCCGAGATCGCCCGTCGCCACGGCGTGCCGTTCTGGCTGGACGGGGCGCGTTTCGCGGAGAACGCGTGGCTGGTCACCCGCCGGGAACCCGGCTACTCGAGCTGGGATCCGCGCGACGTGGCACGCCACCAGTTCGCGCTGGCCGACGGCTGCGTGATCAGCCTGAAGAAGGACGGCCTCGGCCACGCCGGCGGTCTGCTGGCCATGCGCGACGACGCGTTGGCCCAGCGGTGCAAGGCGCTGGTGATCGCGGGCGAAGGATTCGTCACCTACGGCGGCATTTCCGGGCGAGACCTGGAGGTCGTGGCGCAGGGCCTGCGCGAGGTGACCGACCCGCAGCACCTGGCGGGCCGGGAGAGCTCCGCGGCGCTGCTCGCGGAACTGGCCCACCAAGCCGGAGTGAGCACGGTGCGCCCATCCGGGATGCACGCGATCTACCTGAACGCGGGCAGGTTGCTCGCGCACCTGACGCCTGCCGAGTTCCCCGGTCACGCGTTGGCCTGCGAGCTCTACCGGCGCGGCGGAATCCGGGCCGCCGAGCTCGGCTCGCTCTACCTCGGTGAGCTCGACGACGGTCTCCGGCTGCGCGAACCGGCGCCGTTCGAGCTGGTGCGGCTGGCGATCCCGCGGCGGTCCTACGACGAGACGCACCTGCGGTTCGTCGGATCCGTGCTGGACGACATCGCGAAGGAACCGGAACAGGTACCGGGTTACCGCCTCACCTCGGCTCCCCCACTCCTACGCCACTTCGACTGCCGGTTGACTTCGTTGTCCTGACGGGGGCGGCCTGCGTTGGTGTCCGGGTGGCGGAACCTCAGTGGCCCTCTCGCTGCGGGATCTTCTTCCCGAGTGGCTCCGACCACGAGGGAAAGGCCGTCCTCGCGAGAAGGCCACTGAGAACCCGGTGGTCGTTTTTTCGACGTGGGCTATGTGCTTCGCACATACGGGCACGGCCTTCGGCCGTTAGATTCGGCTTCGCCGTTGGCAGGACGAGCACTTCTGAGAAAAAGAAGGGGGGTGGGCCGCTTGGCCCACCCCCTCTTCTTCCCGCCCGTCAGTTGTTCGCTGCGGCCAGGTCTCGCTGGTGCAGGGCGTGCTTCACCAGGGTGACCAGCACCTTCTTGCTGGAGTCCCGGTCCCGTGCGTCGCAGAACAGGATGGGGGTCTCCGGGTTCATCGCCGCGGCGCCGCGCACTTCGTCCTCGGTGTAGCTGAACTGCGTGTCCTCGAAGCAGTTCATCGCGACGACGAACGGAATCTTGCGCCGCTCGAAGAAGTCGATGGACGGGAAGCCCATCGCGAGCCGACGGGTGTCCAGCAACACCACCGCGCCGATGGCGCCGGTGGACAGCTCCGTCCACAGTGAACCGAACCGGGCCTGCCCCGGCGTGCCGAACAGGTACAGCACGATCTCCTTCGAGATCGTGATGCGCCCGAAGTCCAGCGCCACCGTGGTGGTCCGCTTCATCTCCATACCGGTGAGGTCGTCGACGCCGACGCTCGCCTCGGTCATTTCCTCTTCGGTGCTCAGCGGCGTGATCTCGCTGACCGAGCCGATGAAGGTCGTCTTGCCCACGGCGAACCCGCCCGCGACGACCAGCTTCACCGAATCGGGCATCACGGGTGGTGCGCCGTCAGAGCCTGTTGAGTCCGGCAAGCACTGCCTCCAAAATGTCTCGATCGCGCGGTTGCACCATGCGGGAACGCGCAAGTGATCCGTGTTCGAGCAGGTCGGAACAGAGCACCCGGATGACGCCCAGCGGCAGGCTCAGCGATGCGGACAGTTCCGCGATCGACTGCGGAGCTCCGCACCGCTGCAGGATGGCCTCGTGCTCGGGTGTCTCCGCGGCCCCGTGGCCGGCGTCGGCCAAGGTCGCGACGACCTGGGTGGCCCGGTCAAGGCTGAGCGCCGCGTCCGGGGTGCGGCCGCCGGTCAGCGCGTACGAGCGCACCATCCGGCCGGCATCGTCGTCGTACCACGCGTCGTTGTCGGGCGCGGTCAATGCTTGTCCGCACCGACCGGGTTGCGCGCGCCCTTGCCGAGCCGCTCACCCACGTTCTTGATCAGCCGCCGCATCTCGTATTGCAGCTGCTCGGCGTCGACGGTGCGACCCGCGACGACCAGCACCGAGTTGCGCGGGTCCACGGCCAGCACGTACATCGACTGGGTCTCGGTGGCGAGCAGGTTCATGTCGATGTCCCCGCCCTCCAGCTCGTGGCTGAGCGCCTTGCTGGTGGCGCGCAGCGTGCCGCAGGCGGCCGAGATCTTGTCGGCCCGGTCCTGGTCGAGGTTCTTCGAGAACGCGGCGGGCAGACCATCATGGGTGAGCACCAGGGCGTGCAACGTGTCCGGCACGTTGTCCAGCATCTGGTCGAGAAGCCAAGCCAGGTCCAGCTCCGGCTTCCGGGAGTTCATCACGTCGTTCACGCTTTCCTCACTGCATGTCGTCGTCGGAATTGGGCTTGTCGCCTGCGTCGTCGCGCGACTTCCTGTCGGCGTTGAAGAAAGTCATCAATCCCGGTGCGAACTCAGGCTTGCTCTGCCGATCTGTCGGCTCGTCCTCACCGAAACCGGCCGGAAGATCGGCGTAGGGAACCCGCTGCGGGAGCGGAGGTCGGTCCATGTGCTCACCTTCCGTGCTCGCGCGCGGTGCCTCGGGCTTCGGCTCCTCCTGCACGACCGGCTCGGCCACGACGGTGCCGCTCGCCGCGGACGGCACCCTGGTGGGCAGCGGCTGCGCGGGTGCGCTCGCCGACGCCACCGGGACGTCGCCGCTCCACGAGTCGCGGCGTTCCTCATCGTCTTCGGTGACCAGGTGCACCTGCGGGATGAAGATCTCGGCCCGCACGCCCTGGTAGATCGAGGTGCCGAACTCGACGACCCACTCGTTGCGCTCCGCCAGCTGGGCCACGGTGAACAGGCCGAGCTGCTCGCCTCGGTCACCGAGCCGCACCAGCGAGGCGAACCCGGGCGGATTCTTCATCGTCTCGTTGGCGCCGTTGCGCGCATCCGGGGTCATGCCGACACCGCGGTCGGAGATCTGCACGACGAGTCCGCTGCCCACGGACACGGCCTCCACGTGCACATCGGTGCCGGGCGGCGAGAACGAGGCGGCGTTGGCGAACAGCTCGGCGAACATGCGCAGCATGTCGCCGATCACCTGCGGGGTCACGCCGACGCTGGGCACGTGGCCCAGCCGCAACCGGTCGTGGTGCTTGGTCTCGGCGGCGGAGGCGCGCAGGATCTCGGTGAGGTCGCGCGGCCTGCTCCAGCGGCGGCCGGGTGCGGCGCCGCAGAGCACGAGCTGGTTCTCCACGACGTGCCGGGCCTGGGTGACCGACTCGTCCAGCGCGAACAGGGCACCGAGCCGGTCCGGGTCCTCCTCGTTCTGCAGCAGCGCGTCGAGTCGCTGCGGCAGCGGCCCGAGCGCGGACTGCACGCGGCGCGTCTGTCCGATGTAGAAGGTGAGGGCGCCCTGCTGGGTGTCGGCCTCGTTGATCGCCGCCTGCAGCGCTTCCTGCTGGAAGGCGCGGAACGCGTCGGCGACCTGACCGATCTCGTCGGAGCCGTAGCCCTGCAGCGCGTTGGACTCGACCTCGACCCGGTCACCGGATCGCACCCTGCGCATCATCGACGGCAGGGTCTTCTCGGCGAGTTCGCGGGCCTCGGCGCTGAGTCGCTGCAGACGGGGCAGCAGCGAGCCGTCGATGACCGAGCGGTACCGGCGACGCGTCCAGAAGAAGAAGCCCAGCGCGAACAGACCGGCCGCGATCGCACCGGCGACGGCGGTGGTGATGGCGTTGTCGCCGTTGTCCACGGCCTCGGTGGAGACCTGATCGGCCTGGTCCCGGGTGAGCGCGGTGAGTTCGCCGCCGACGGCGTCGGTGAGGCGCCGCCACTCCTCCAGCGACACTCCGGTCTCCGCCGGGTCCGACCATTCGCCCTGCTGCAGCAGCTTGTTCTCCGCGACGACCAGCTGCGCCCACTCCGGGGAGGACACCAGCCGCTCGTAGCGCGCGCGCACCGCGGGCTTCAGGTAGGAGACGTTCTTCTCCAGCTCGGTGTGGTACGACCCGTTGAGCTGGATCAGCTGGAGGTGCTGGTCCGCGGGGAGCCGACCGGTGGTGAGCGCCGTGGAGATCAGCGCCGACTCCCGCGACATCAAGTCGGTGGAGCGGAACAGCGCGGTCGCGGCGATACCGCCCTGCGAGGCGTCGGTGTCCGGCACGATGCGGGACTGGACGTCGAACAGTTCGGTCGCGATCGTGAAGACGTTGTTGTAGTAGTCGGTGAGCTCGGGGGACGAGACCTGCCCGGCGGCCAGCCGGGAACGGATCTGCGGCAGCTTTCCGAGTTCGGTGGTCAGCTGCTCGACGGGAACGGCGATCGCGGCGGGCGCCGAGCTCAGCGCCGACTCGATCGTCCGGTTCATGTCGCCGACCGCGGCGTCGGTCCGGGCCTGCTGCTGTTGCAGCGCGGTCTGGTCGCCGCCGCCGGCGGCGAGCAGCTCCTGGCTCAGCTGGCGTTCGGTCTGCACCGCGTCGAGCGCGGTGACGGCGGGCAGCGATACCTGCCGTACACCGGACGCGATCAGCCGGGTGTAGACACCGTCGGTGATGAACGACGCACACCAGACGAGCCACAGCACCAGCACGACGATCCAGGGGATCGTGACCGCCAGCGTCAGGCTGGATCGGATGGATCTTTCCGACGTGCTCTGAGGTTCACCAGGTGGCTTGGTGACGTTGTCGGGATCTGTTGTGCTCACAGCGCTCCACGTTGTCGGTCATCTGACGTGGTGTGTTGAGGAGGCATGCGTGTCCCTGCGGGCGCGGCCTGAGGCGCCGGACTCGTCCCACCGGCTGAAATCAGGCAGGAGGTCTCGCCGTTAGATGGCCTGAACAGGCGTCTTCCCGGGGACACGGCTCCTTCCGCACACCGTCGTCTTCCGCTCGTGCCGAGCATGAGCGGAAGTGCAATTCCCCCCTGCGCGAGGCACTTTATCGGAAGATGATCAGTGCGTCGGCGATCGGCCCCAGAGTGGTTCGCCGCGTCCACGACGACGCACGTCACGGAGTGTTTTCACTTGTGAGCACAGCGAAAACAACGTGACCGAGGCAACGTGCGCGACAGCTGCGGGAACGTGGACCCGGGACCACCGGAACCAGCGAGACCACGCTGCGACCATCCGTGACCGACAAGCACGGATGGTCGCGCGCCGAAAAGCTCGGCAAATGACCGCCGAATGCGGGCACAGATCCTCGGCCACCTGCGCGGTTCGATTTCTACGTTCCGGTCAACGGAATCCGACCCGATTTTTCGGGCGCTCGATCACCGGGCCGCGGGGCGGTCCGCCGGGGCGTGCGGCCACCTGGCGAGCGGCTGCGGATCGGCGGTTCGGGCCGCCGTCGCGAGGCATCCGTCCGGCCGCACCAGCGGCAGCCCCGGCCACGCCGCGAGATCGCGGACGGTCGCTGAATCGGTTCCGCGCAGCGCGGGCCGTTCGGCTGCGATCTCCACGTGGCGCACGGTGAGCACCCCCGCGCCACGGCCCGGAACCGATCGCTCAGCACGGCCGAATGGGCGACCGGGCCGCAGAGCGCGAGCGTGAACCGGGCCGGGTCGAACATGTCGTGCGGCCGCTCGGTCTCCGTCCGGTCGCACCAACGGAGACCGGGATCACCTCGGACCATCCGCGGCGCTGCGCGGGACTGCTCGGCGTCTTCCTCATCGGGCTCGCCACCGACCGCTACGTACCGGCCGACCCCGCCGTCGCGGATCTGGGCCACGACGAGCTCATCGCTCGGGCCGCACCGGTCGTCCGCCGAGATCCTGACCGGGCCGTGCCCAGGCGTACCCGCAGAATGAGCTGCGCAGGTGCCGGGGACGGAACCTCAACCGGTTCCGCCCCGACAAGGCACAGGAAAGATCATGCCCCTCGGGCGCCGCGTCGTAGCGGCAGCACCTGCCACCAGGTGATGCAGCGCCATGCCCACTCCAGCGGCCCCTGGCGGAAATGCGCGAGCCACAGCCTGCTCCACAGCACCTGTACCGCGAGAATTCCCAACGCCAGCAACAACATCGCCCCGTAGGCGTTGGATTCGTGCAGGCCGATCAAGTGCCCCAGCGGGATCACCAGCAAAGTGGCGGTGATGTAGTTCGTCAGCGCCATCCGGCCGATCGGCTCCAGCACTCCGCCCAGCCCCCGGCGCAGCGGAGTCCGCAACAACAGGAGCAGCCCGGTGATGTAGGTGACGGCCAAGCAGAATCCGGCGACGCCGGAACTCGTGCTGAACCCGGCATTCAACGGATCCTGGTCCTGGATGATCAGCGCGGGGACCGCGCCGGCCAGCGACATCGCGAACACCGCCGCGATCGCCCATCCGAGCCGGGGCAGCATCCGCGGCACGTCGAACTGGGCGAGCGCGAATCCGAACACGAGCAAGCCCGGGATGTTCGCCACTCCTCCGCCGAAGTACGCCAGGCTGCCTCCGATCAGGCCGGCGCCGACCACCAGGTTCACCCAGCGATTCGCCCAGCTCAGCGGTAGCAGGAAGGCCAGCCCGACCATTGCGTACGGGGCCAACGCCTCACCGGGGTGCAGGATCTGGTGCAGCAGCCCGAGCCCCAGCAATGCCAGCAATCGGCGAGTCAGCAGCAGCCGGGGGCGCGCGGAGCGGTTCCAGGCGCTCGCGAGGAAAAGCCCGAACCCCACGCCGAACAGCAGCGAGAAGATGGGGAAGAAGCGCTGCTGGACGAACAGGTCCAGGAAGTGCGGGATCGGCAGCTTCTCCAGGTCCATCCGTAACAGCGGCGGGATGTTGACGAAAAGAATTCCGCACAGCGCCATGCCGCGTACGGCGTCGAGTTCACCGATCCGCGGTTTCGCCCGTCCATCAGCGTCCGGTGGTGTGCTGTCGAATCGGACTGTCGCGGCATTGAACATGGAGTTCGCTTTCGTGGAGATGAGCTGACCACCGGACGCATTCCCGGCTCTCACTCATCTTCAACCGGCCGGGCACTCCGGAGGATCGGTCATCCGGTCACGCTCCCCGGCCGTTCAGCCGAATTGGCTCAGTCCTGTTCGGACTTCGGCGGCCGCCCGCGCTTGGCAGGCCCACCGGCATCCGGCGGAAGCCGGCCGGCATCGGCGAGCGCCCGCCGCAGCACGAACTCGATCTGCGCGTTGGTGCTGCGCAACTCGTCCTGCGCCCACCGCGCCAGCGCATCGTGGATCGCCGGATCCAGCCGAAGGAGAAAACCCTTCCGCGCGCCCATATCCCGCCCCAGTAATCGTTCCAGTACGAGCCACACCATGATCTTGCCAACGCCGACGGCAAACCCGATCTCACGACGACGAAGCCCGCAAAGGGCTGAGAAGCAAGCCTGCCTTACGACCGAAAGGCCGCGCCTTCCGGCGAAGCCGACTCCTTACGGCGAAGCCGACTCCTTGCGGCCGAAGGCCGTGCCTGGATGCGCGTCAGCGCATAGCCCACGTCACAAAGCCGACAACCGGCGGGTTCTCAGTTGGTCTCTCGCGAGGACAGCTTTTTCCCTCGTGGCGGAGCCACTTGGGAAAAAGATCCCGCAGCGAGAGACCAACTGAGGTTCCGCCACCCGACCACCAAAGCAGAACGAGCCGCACAACCTCAGTGATACAACGAACCGGTATTGACGACCGGTTGGGTGTCGCCGCAGAGGACGACTAACAGGTTGCTGACCATCGCCGCCTTGCGTTCCTCGTCGAGTTCGACGACTTCCCGTTCGGACAGCCGCTGCAGCGCGAGGTCGACCATGCCGACGGCACCTTCGACGATCCGCTGCCGCGCGGCCACCACGGCACCGGCCTGCTGCCGCTGCAGCATGGCTTGGGCGATCTCGGGGGCGTAGGCGAGGTGGGTCAGCCTGGATTCGATCACGTCGACGCCTGCCGCTTCGACGCGTGCCGTGATCTCGGCGGAGAGCTTGCCGGTGATCTCGTCGGCGTTCTCCCGCAGTGAGAACGGGTGCTCGTCATCGCTGTCGTAGGGGTAGCTGGTGGCGATGTGGCGCACCGCGGTCTCGGTCTGGGTTTCCACGAATTCCACGAAGCTGTCCACCGCGAACGAGGCTTGCGCGGTGTCGGCGACCTGCCAGACGACGACGGCGGCGATCTCGATCGGGCTGCCGCCGGAGTCGTTGACCTTCATGACGGCGGTCTCGTGGTTGCGGATCCGGGTGGAGACCTTCGTCTTGGAGCTGAACGGGTTCACCCAGTGCAGTCCTGTTGGGCGCACGGTTCCGGTGTAGCGGCCGAGGAATTGCAGCACTCGGGCTTCACCGGGTGCGACGGCGACGAGCCCGCCGGAGAGCAGCAGTCCGGCGACCACCAGCACGCCCCCGACGATGATCGGCACGGCGATCTCCCCGGCGAGTCCGATCGTGAGCACCACTCCCCCGCCGATGACGAGCAGCAGCGCGAGCCCTGCCATCGGCATTCCCGACAGCCGGAAGCTCTCCCGTTCCTCGACCGGCGATTCCGGCATCCGGATCTTTTCGCGTTCCCGCGTGTCCACTTGAGCGGTCATGGCGCCCCCTGCGCGTAGTGATCGTTCAACTTTCACAACAGTATCATGGTGATATCACTTTTCTTCCGGGGCGGTCACCGAGCAGTCCAGGTCAGCTGGCGGCCGGCCGAGCAACGGCACGGAATATGATCGGGCCGACCAACAGCCGCCATCGGGGCGGCGCGGCGACACCGGCGGGGTGGTGACGGTGAGCGAACGAACGACACGGACCGATCGGGCCGAGGCGACCAGGGAACGAATCCTCAGCACGGCCGAGCGCCTGTTCGCCGAACACGGCCTGTTCGCGGTCTCCAACAGGCAGGTGAGCGAAGCCGCAGGCCAGGGCAACAACGCCGCCGTGGGCTACCACTTCGGCACCAAAACCGACCTGGTGCGGGCGATCGTGCGCAAGCACACCGAGGAGATCGAACGGCTCCGGCTGGGCCTGGTCGAGCAGACCAACGGCTCCACCGACGTCCGGGACTGGGTCGCGTGCTTCGTCCACCCCTTCACCCGGCACCTCGCCGACCTCGGCACGCCGACCTGGTTCGCCCGGTTCGCCGCGCAGCTCATGACCGATCCCGGTTTCCGCCCGATCATGGTCGAGGAGGCGCTGACCTCATCGACGCTGCACGAGGCGCTCGCCGGCATGGACCGCTGCCTGCCGGAGCTGCCCACCGACGTGCGCGCCGAGCGCTACGACATGGTGCGGCAGCTCATCATGCACATGTGCGCCGAACGCGAACGCGCACTCGCCGAGGAGACGCCCACTCCCCGCGCCGACTGGCACGCGGCGTCCTGCGGCCTGATCGACGCCATCACCGGCATGTGGCTCGCGCCCGTCACCCCGCCCGCGGAAGATCCCGGTGCTAACTGAAGACATCGCAGGATGATCCGCGCAACGGTCCCGGGCACCTGCGCAGTTCGTCCTGAAAGGACCCCTAAGCCGGGTCCGGGAACTGGCTTTTGGCTCCCTCGAACAACATCGTGCACGCCTGCAGCAGCTCGGCGGGCCGTTCGGGGGCTCCTTTGAGCAGCCAGTCGACCAGCAGGTAGTTGACCCCGCCGACGAGCGCCATCGCCGTCATCCGGTGCAGCGCGGCGGGCTTGCCCGCTCCCAGCCACATCTCGGCGACCAGGTCCGCGAACCCGGTCAGCGCCGCGTGCCGCCGGACTTCCAGTTCCGGCGATACCCCGACGACCTCGATCAGCACGATCTTCGCGCGCCGTTCGTCGGCGGTGAGGAAGTCGATGAACGCGCCCAGTCCGCGGTCGACGAGCTCGGACCGGTCCGCCGCGGCGATCGCCTCCAGGGTCGCGGCGCGCAGACCGTCGATGAGCTTCTCGTACACGGCGACGAGCGCGGCCTCCCGATCGCGGAAGGATTCGTAGAAGTACCGCTGGGTCAGTCCGGCTCGGACGCACACCTGCTTGACCGATGTCGCGCGATAGCCCTGGGTGCCGAAGAGGTCTTCGGCGGCCTCCAGCAGGACGGTTCGTCGCTGCCGCGCGCGCTCCGCGGGGTCCAGGCCCGCGTATCGACGTCCGCCGACGTTGTCCCGTCCCAATCCCGCCCCTTCCAACGCCGATCGGTCTCGGTTAGCCTACCCGCAATCTGACACGAAGGCGTGTCAGAACGAGTTCCAGGGGAGGAACCGTGCAGCGGACACCGGCCGGGCTGGTCATCGCCGTCACGGGCGCCGCCAGAGGAATCGGGCGCGAGATCGCCCGCGAACTGGCCGCGGCGGGCGCCCGCGTCGCCGTCGGCGACCGCGACCTGGAAGCCGCCGTCGACACCGCGCGACAACTGCCCGGTGATGTCGCCGCGTTCGCAGTCGACGTCACCGACACCGCCTCGTTCACCGCGTTCCTGGAGGCCGTCGAGGAACGCTGGGCGCCCATCGACGTGCTGGTCAACAACGCGGGCGTGATGTGGGTCGGGCCGTTCGACGAGGAACCGGACAGCGCCGCGCGGCGCCAAGTGGACGTCAACCTGCTCGGCGTCATCCGCGGCGTGCGGCTCGCCGCGCCCGCCATGCGCGCCCGCGGTCGCGGCCAGATCGTCACCGTCGCCTCCGGAGCCGCGAAGCTCGCGCCCGCGGGAGAAGCCACGTACGCGGCCACCAAGCACGCCGTGTACGGCTACCTCAACGCCGTGCGCACCGAACTGCACGGCAGCGGCGTCCAGCTCTCGGTGGTGCTGCCCGGTGTGGTGGAGACCGAACTCGCCGCCGGAACCGCCACCGGGCCGGTGCGCAGGCTCGCCCCCGCCGAGGTCGCGCAAGCCGTGCTCGCCGTCATCCGGCGACCGCGCTTCGAAATCACCCTGCCCCGCCGCTTGAACTTCGGCGCGCGGATGGCGGCGCTACTGCCCGACCCGGCCCGTTTCCTCTTGCTGCGCGCCGTGGTGCCGAACCAGGTCCTGGCCGACAAGAACGCCCGACGCACCTACGAGAACCGTGCCGTGAGCGGCACAGAGGGGGCCTCCGAACAATGACAGCGAACGTGGACGCGCACCTGGTCCGCCCGATCCCCGAATTCGAGGGCGTGCACGACATCTGGCCGCGCGGCAAGCGCCTGGACGCGGTACGCGAGGCGGCCCGGTCCTACCGCGAACGATTCATCGAACAGGGCACGATCAAAGGGATCCGCAGCATCGACATCGCGGCGGCGCCCTACCCCTCCCGATACGCTTTCCAGGGCTACAACCTCTCGGTCAATCCGGTCATCTCGATCATCAACCGGATGTTCGTGATCCAGTTCGAGGGCTTCGACGGCGAACTCAAGACGCTCGTGTGGGAACCGACCGTCGCGGCAGGCTCCGCCGAAGCGCCGTTCTACGGCAAGCTCCAGAGGATGGCGGGCGATTTCCTGTCCGACAAGGTCTTCGCCAAGTACTACAACGACCCGGACACCGTGCTGCCCGGCCTCGGCCTGAGCAACGACGACGTCGACTACGTCAGCTTCGACCACCTGCACGTCCAGGACGTCCGGATGATCATGGGCAGCGACCGGGTCATCCCCGGCGAGCGGACACCGCGCGAACCGCTGTTCCCCAACGGCAAACTCCTCGTGCACCGCAAGGAACTCGGCACCTTCGAGTCACCGCACCCGATGCAGTGGGCCTGGTACGTCGACGGCGGCATGGACGGAGTTCCCGCCGAGCGGCTCGAAGTCTTCGACGGCGACGTCGAACTCGGCATCGGTGTCAGTCTGCTGTGGACGCCCGGACACACCGATGGCAACCACTCCCTGTTCGTGAACACCCCCGACGGCGTGTGGGTCTCCTCCGAGAACGGCATGGCCGCAGACAGCTGGCAGCCCGAACTGTCCAAGATCCCCGGCGTGAAGCAGCAGGCGCGGTTCTTCAACCGGGAAGTGGTGCTCAACGCCAACACCCTCGAAGACTCGCTCGACCAGTACGACTCGATGGTCAAGGAGAAGACCATGGCGTCGCGCTCGCCGAAGGACTCCCGGTGGCTGCAGATCATCCCGTCCTCGGAATGCGCCCCTTGGAAGCGGCAATGGCCGGTGGTCCCGACCCACACCCACGGCGGCCTCGATTACGGGATCATCCGCCGGTCAGGGCCTTCGGAGGTGGCCGGGTAGCGGAGCCTCGGTTGCTTCCTCGCCACGGGATCATCTTCCCGAGTGGCTCCACCACGGAAGTGCTGTCCTCGCGAGGAAGCAGCCGGTGGTCACCTTCTTGACGTGAGCAGTGCGCGTACGCGCGTCCAAGCGCGGCTTCCCGCAGAGCAGGCTTGCTGCGCAGCCCTTCGCGAACTGCGCAGCGGACGTCGTGCAAGTCGTTCGGCGCGGCGTCGTCAGGCTCCGAGCGTGGTTTCGAAGCCGGGTGGGATGACCACGTCGGTGCGGTCGAGTTCGTGGATCGAGGAGCGCCCCAGGCCGAGCAGAGCGGAGTCGATACCGCCGCGCAGGATGTCGAGGACGTTCTCCACGCCGGGCTGACCGTTCGCGGCCAGGCCCCACAGGTAGGCGCGGCCGATCATGACCGCCTTCGCGCCGAGCGCGAGCGCCTTGACGACGTCGCTGCCCCGGCGCACGCCGCCGTCGAGCAGCACCTCCACCTGCCCGCCGACCGCGTCCGCGATGGCGGGCAGCACCCGGATGCTCGCCGGGGTGCCGTCCAGGTTGTTGCCGCCGTGGTTGGACACCGAGATCGCCGTGACCCCGGCGTCGACGGCGCGCTTGGCGTCGTCGACCCGGCACACGCCCTTGAGCATGAACGGGCCGTCCCACTGC
Source organism: Saccharopolyspora gloriosae (assembly GCF_022828475.1). GTDB lineage: Bacteria > Actinomycetota > Actinomycetes > Mycobacteriales > Pseudonocardiaceae > Saccharopolyspora_C > Saccharopolyspora_C gloriosae_A. The sequence continues at coordinate 4,964,815 of NZ_CP059557.1, forward strand.
TCGCGCATCCACGCGATGTCGTCCCAGCTCGGCGGCGGTGTCTGCATCCACTGCCCGTAGGCACCGAAGAACGTCGGCCCCTGCTCGCCACGTCCGTCCACATTGGGCACACGCAGGTCCGGGATCGTGCGCTGCTTCGCGAACGCCGCCAGCCAGCGCGGATGCCGCAACGCTTCCGGGGCGTAACACAGCATCGTGGCTAGGCTCATGCTCTCCGGGATCGACGGACTGCCCCAGTCCCGGCCGTGCGAGAACGACCAGTCCGTGGTCGCGATCATTCCGACCGCACCGGCCTCCTTCGCCCGCTGCATCCGCCGGACCACGGCGTCCCGTCCGCCCACCCAATAGGTCTGGAAGAACGTCTGCGGATTCGCCGCCACCACGTCCTCGATCGATTTGCTCGCGAAGCCGCTCAGCCCCATGGCCGTCCCGCGCGCTGCGGCCGCGCGGGCCACGGCCACCTCACCGTCCGGGTGCACCGCCTGCACGCCGGTCGGCGAGATGACCACCGGCAGCGAGATCGGCTGCCCCAGCACGGTCGTGGCCAGGTCCCGTTCCGGCGACAGTCCCGCGACGTGCGGGGCGAATCCCAGCTCACCGAACGCCGCCTGGTTGTCGGCGAGCGTCGCGCCCTTCTCCGAGCCCGCGATCAACGCACCGTAGACCGACCACGGCAAGCGCTTACGAGCCCTGCGCTGTGCTTCGGCGACGCTCTCGAACCAACCGTTGCTCATCGCGGATCGCCCCTTGCGTGGCTGGGTGTGACGGCAGCCACGAGATTAATGGCATCCCGTGCCAAAATAAAACCCTCCCGGCGACATCCCCACCACGCCACCCGATCAGAGCAGCCTGCTGATCAAGATCAGCGGATGACCCGGCGAAGGCACGCAGGCGAGGCGCCGCCAACGATCCTCAGCGCCGCCGCCAGCGCCTGTCTCTAAATTCGGCCGACCTGGTCGGCGGCTACTTAGCTCAGCCCACACAAGCCGCGCGGGGTTCGCAAGCCTGCGGCGCGCAGATGGTCAGCACGGAAGGCCGACCCTCCCACGTGCGGGTAGCCGCCCTCGCCGCACTGCCGACCTGGGCTCACATTCGCGGACACGCTGCTCGCGCGATCCGCTCCAGCGGCAACCGGACGCGCGAGGCCGACCATCCACGAATAGAACTATCTCAGTACATCGACCGGATAACCTGCCCTCTTTCGCCGGATCTAGCTTTTTTTGTACTTCGATCGTACTGTCTGCTTGTCGTCATCGTTGACACGTGAGAGTGGTGCCGCATGCAGGAAGTCGTCATCGTCGGCTGCGGGGAGGTGGGACTCGCCTACGCCCGCAAGGCACTGGAGCTGGATCCCGCACCCCGGTTGCAACTGCTCGACCCCGCCCCCGGCGCGGAGGCCGTCGAGTTCGCCGCGAGCACCGGGACCGGGTTGCACGCCTCGGCCGGGACATGGCTGGACGAGTCCACCGTGGTCCTGCTCGCCGTCCCGGGACAGGCCGCGACACGAGCGCTCGAAACCATCACGCCCTGGTTGTTCTCCGGCGCCACCGTCGCCGACCTGAGCACCGCGGCGACCGAGTCCAAGCAGCGGTCGGCCGAGCACTGCCGGACCGGCGGGATCCGGTACGTGGACCTGGCGATCACCGGTTCCGTCGCGGCGAACGGGCCGCGCACGCCGCTGCTCTACGCCGGCCCGGAATGCGCCGGGCTGATCACCCTGCTGGAGCGGCTGGGCGCCCCGCTGACGCTGCTGGACGGGGCCGAACCCGGGGACGCGATGCGGGTGAAGCTGCTCCGCTCGGTGATCATGAAAGGCCTGGAGGCGCTGGTCGTCGAATGCGTTCCGGCCGCCGAGGAGTACGGCGTGACCGAGCAGCTATGGACCTCGCTCGGCGACGTCGACCGCACCGGTTTCGTCCCGCTGCTGCACGCGATGCTGCGCACCCACGCACAGCACGCGGCCCGCCGCGAGCACGAAGTGGCCCAATCCGCCGAACAGCTCGAAGCGATCGGGCGCCCCAGCGCGATGACCCGGGCGACGCAGCAGCGATTCGCCGCCACCCTCGCCGCCGATCAGTCCGAACAGGACTCCGCGCCCGCACGGTCCTGAACGCGCCCGACGGAGCCCTTCGACACCCACGGAGCACCATGTCCCCCACCAGCAATGGCGCTGCGCCAGGACACTACCGGCCGGACATCGTCCGCAAGATCAAACTCCGGATCGTCCCCTTCCTCGCCGTCCTTTACATCATCGCGTTCATCGACCGTGCCAACGTCGGCTACGCCGCGCTAGGCATGAACAGCGACCTCGGCATCACCGCCGTGCAGTTCGGCTTCATCGCCGGGCTGTTCTCCATCGGATACTTCGCCTTCGAGGTGCCCAGCAACATGCTGATGCGCCGAGTCGGCGCCCGGCGCTGGATCGCCCGCATCCTGTTCAGCTGGGGCTTGGTGGCGGTGCTGACCGGCCTGGTCCAGAACGTCACCCAGCTTGCGATCGCCCGCACGCTGCTCGGCATCGCCGAAGCCGGCTTCTTCCCCTGCGTGCTGCTCTACCTCAGCCAGTGGTTCCCGGAACGCGAGCGCGCCCGCGTGGTCGCCCAGTTCATGGTCGCCCTCCCCGTGGCCACGCTGATCGCCGGACCGCTGTCCGGGCTGATCCTCGACCACGTCCACTGGCTCGACCTGGCCAGCTGGCGCTGGGTGTTCATCCTCGAAGGCATGCCCGCCGTCCTGCTCGGCGTGATCACCCTGTTCGTGCTGGTCGACGCACCTTCCCAAGCTCAGTGGTTGAGCGCGGCGGAAAAGCGGTGGCTCACCGACACCCTGGAGCGGGAGAACGCCGCCAAAAACGCCCGCCACCGACAGCCCGGGTTCTGGCGCAGCCTGCTCGGCGCACGGGTACTCGCCCTGTCGCTGATCTACTACAGCAAGTCCGTCGCGATCTACGTTTTGGCGTTCTTCACCCCGCAGATCGTCCAAGGCCTCGGGCAGAACCTGAGCCACTCCACGGTGGGCGTGCTCTCCGCGCTGCCCTACGGTGCCGCGGCCGTGGTCATGGTCTGGTGGGCGCGACACTCCGACCGCACCCGCGAACGCCGTTGGCACGTGGCGGTTCCACTGTTCGTCTGCGCCGCCGGGTTGTGCGCCATGCCGTTCGCCGAAGGCAGCCTCGTCACCTCCCTGCTGTTGCTGACCGTCGTCACCGTCGCCGTCTACGCGACATACGGGCCGTTCTGGTCACTGCCCTCGCTGTTCCTCACCGGCCCCGCCGTTGCGGTCGGGCTGGCCTCGATCAACTCGATCGCCAACCTCGGCGGGTTCGTCGGCCCGTTCGGGTTCGGTGCGCTCGAAACCGCAACCGGAGACATCACCGCCGGGCTCGCGCTCGTCGCCATCGTCCTGGTCATCTCCGGCGTGCTCGTGGTGCGACTGCGCTTCGTCCGCGACGCCGAAGCCGCCTTGCGACCCGACGACGCCCGGCACGACCCGCACCGCACCGATCCGGCGCTGCAGAAGGAGATCCCATGACCACGACCCCGGAACAACTCGCACGCCTTGCCGCTCTCGGCACTGCCACCGTCTACGAGGCCAACGGGCAGACAGGAGCCTTCGATTCCGGGCTCAAGCCCCTCGACCCGGGCAGCCGGATGGCCGGACGCGCCGTGACGCTGGACCTCCCACCGGCCGACAACTGGTACGTGCACCTCGCCGTGCTGCAAGCAGGCCCCGGCGACGTCCTCGTCGTCGACGCGAAGGGCTACCTCGAAGCCGGCCCCTGGGGCGACGTGCTCACCTGCGCGGCCCAGCAACGCGGCCTCGCCGGGCTCGTCATCGACGGAGCGGTCCGCGACAGCCGCGACATCATCGATTCCGGCTTCCCGGTGTTCACCCGCGGGCTGTCCATCAAAGGCACCAGCAAATCCGTACCGGGTCGGATCAACGTTCCGGTCCACGTCGGCGGAGTCACCGTCGAACCCGGCGACGTCGTGCTCGGCGACGCCGATGGACTCGTTCGGGTCCCCGCAGCCGAGATCGGGCAAGCCCTGCGAGCATCCGAGTCGCGCCAGGCCAAGGAAAACGGCTTCCGCGAACGCCTCCGCATCGGCGCCACCACCCTCGAACTGCTCGGCCTGGCCGATCCGCGCTGAGGACTTCTTTCCGGAATGGCCTGCTTTGTGGTCGGGTGGCGGAACCTCAGTGAGCCTCTCGCTGAGAATCCGCCGGTGGTCGCTTTTTTGACGTGGGCTATGTGCTTCGCACATACAGGCACGGCTGCGCCGCAAAGATTCGGCTTCGCCGCTGACGAGAGAACTGCCAGAAGAGCATCCTTCAAGGACCGCTAAGCTCGCCGGGACGCCGCACACGGAGGGGAAGCGATGCCACGACCGTCCGAGACGGTCTACGACGCGCTCAAGTCGCTCATCCAGACCGGTCAGCTGGCTCCCGGCGAGCACCTCGTCGAAGACGAGTTGTGCGCCCGTCACGAGGTCAGCCGCACGCCCGTACGCAACGCCCTGCGCAAGCTCAGCAGTGAAGACCTCGTCACGATCAAACCCCACCGGGGCGCTTTCGTCGCCTCGTGGACCGACGACGACGCCGCCGAGGTCATGACCCTGCGCAGCATGCTCGAACCCCACGCCGCCGCGCTGGCCGCCCAGCGCCGCACCGACGACCAGCTGGCCGACCTGCGCGGACTGTGCGGGCACATGGAGACCTGCGAACAGGATCGCCCTCGGGACTTCCGCGACGAACTCGCCCGGCTCAACCACGAGCTGCACCTGACCACCCTGCAAGCCGCCGCGTCGCCCCGCCTCTACAACATCACCGCCACGCTCACCCGAGCGCCGCTGATGACCGGCTCATTCCAGTTCTACGGCGACGACCAGCTGCGACGCAGCCTGCGCGAACATCGCGACCTCGTCGACGCCATCGCACACCGCGACGCCCCCGCCGCCCACGCGGTCATGGAAGCCCACCTCCGGCTCGCCTACCGCACCATGCTCACGAAGTAGCGCGTCCACGGCCTGGAACCCGGCGCCGAGCCGTCCCGGCCTGCCCGCGGGCAACGGGCGCTGAGTCGGCCCGTTGTAGATGCTCAACGAACGCATGAGCGCGTTCGCGGCGAGTTGTTCGGCGACGGCTTGCAGCGCCGCGCGCATCGTCGGCACCCGTGAATCGCCGTGCTCGTACACCCGGTGCCCGAACCCCATGATCTTGCGCCGCCCGCCGGCGCCCGGCTGTGCGGTGAGTTCGGCGCCGGATTCGAACCGCCTGCCACCGCCTGTCCGCGCTGCAACGCCCCGGCAGCCGCGGAGTCCCCTTCTCGTTCGTGCGAGTGGACAAACATGTCGAAACGCCGGTCCGCCACCGGATTCCACTTCTCCCGGGCAGCGGATCCTGCCCGCTGTGGACCATCTACGACGCGTTCGGCTCAGCCGGCTAAGTCCTCACCCAGGTCGCCGAACTCCGGCCGCTGAGCGCCCGCTCTCGCACTCCCGTGGAAATAGGTGTCCCGTACTCGGGCGCGGTGATTTCATGTGCTCAACCAGGCCGCCGCCGCGGTGACCCATTACTCGCACGTTGACGGCAAGGAGAAATCCCATGCCAGTGGTCGAGCTTTCGGCAGGCACCATCGACTACGACGACACCGGCGGAAACGACCCGGTCCTGCTGTTCCTGCACGGCTTCGCGCAGAACGGCTCGCTCTGGCGCCACGTGGTGCACGAGCTGCGCGCGGAACACCGTTGCGTGGTACCGACCCTTCCGCTCGGCGGGCACCGCCACCCGATGCGCCCGGACGCGGACCTGTCGCTGCGCGGAGTGTCCCGCCTGGTCTCCGAGCTCATCGAGAGGCTGGGACTCCAAGAAGTCACCCTCGTGGAGAACGACTGGGGTGGAGCACATCTGACCATCGCCGAGGACGGCGATCAGCGAGTGTCGCGGCTGGTGCTCACCTCGTGCGAGGCGTTCGACAACTACCCGCCGGGCCTTCCCGGACGCACGGTGTGGCTCGCGGCGAAAATTCCGGGTGGCATCACCGCCATGGCACAGGCTCTGCGGCTCCGCGGCCTGCGGCGCCTACCGATCGCGTTCGGCTGGATGAGCAAACGACGAGTCCCGGATGACGTCATGGACTCGTGGCTGCACCCGGTGATCACCCAGTCCGCGATCCGGCGCGATGCGCGGAAGTACCTCCGCGCCGTCGACCGACGCGACACGTTCGCCGCCGCGGACGCGTTGCGCTGCTTCGACCGTCCCGCCCTCGTCATCTGGGCGGCCGAAGACCGCGTCATGCCACCGGATCACGGACGACGCCTGGCCGAACTGCTGCCCCGCGGCCGGCTGATCGAGATCAACGACTCCTACACGCTCATCCCCGAAGACCGACCGGGCGAACTCGCCGCGACGATCCGCCGGTTCATCCGGGAAGCGCCAGCCACCGGTTGACAGACGGCCACCACCCCATAGCAAAAACCCCGGCCGACGAAATTCGCCGAACGGGGTTCTACTGAATTTGGTGCGCGATACTGGGATCGAACCAGTGACCTCTACCGTGTCAAGGTAGTGAGTTTCCGCTGGCGACCAGGGATTTTGCGTTCCGCCGCAGGTCAGCGGCTCTTGTTCCTCCTCGTTGCGACGGGTTTCTACGCGTTGTCGCGCGTTCCCGTCGCCAGGAAATCGCCATTTGATCTTGGCCAACGTGGAGGACGGTCACCTTGCCTCACGCACTCTTCGGCTTGCCTCATAGGTCTCACGCGCGACGGTACGAGCCGCGCGGTGCACCATGGAAGGGTCTGCCCAGACTTCGGTTGTCACTCGGGGTTGAGTGGTGTCAGGCCGCGTGTGCGGCGGTGTAGATGGTCTCAAACTCGACCGGGGTGAGTTTGCCCAGGCGTCGTTGCCGGCGTTTACGGTGGTATTTCGTCTCGATCCAGGACACAATCGCCAGCCGGAGTTCCTCGCGGGTGCGCCACCGTCGGGTGTCGAGAACGTTCTTTTGTAGCAAGGAAAAGAACGATTCCATCGCGGCGTTGTCGCCACACGCCCCGACCCGGCCCATCGACCCGGTCAGCTCGTGTTTCCGTAGCAGGCGCCGGAACTTCTTCGACCGGAACTGGCTACCTCGATCCGAGTGCACGATCACTCCACGTGGGTTCGCTCGTAGCGCGAGGGCATTACGCACCGCCGCGACCGCCAGCGAGGACTTCATCCGGTGGCTGATCGAGTAGCCAACGATCCGGTTGGAGTAGCAGTCCTTGACCGCGCACAGATACAACTTCCCCTCGGCAGTGGAATGTTCGGTGATGTCGGTCAACCACGTGACATCCGGGGCGGTGGTGGTGAATTCCCGTCCCACGAGGTCGTCGTGCACCGGCGGACCCGGCTTCCGGAACCGGCCCTTTTTCTTGGCGTGCAAAGAAAAGATGCGTTGCATCGAGCAGATACGCCACACCCGGTTCTCCGACGCCGCGAACCCGCGGGCAGACAGTTCGTCGGCGATGAACCGGTACCCCTCGGTGGGATCGTCGACGTGGATGTCCAGCGCCGCGTTGATCAGATGCGCGTCGTCGATGTCCCGCCGGGAGACCGGGTCACGACGCCACTGGTAGTAAGCCTGCCGGGAGATCCCCAGCACCCTGCACGTCACCGCGGCCGGCGCCCTGATCGGGGCGCCGGGAGCGGCCAGTTCACGGACGAGCGGGAAGACTATTTTCCCGGCAGATTGCCCTGCGCCAGATACGCCGCGGCCTTGCGCAGGACCTCGTTCTCCTGCTCCAGCACCCGGTTGCGCTTGCGGAGTTCCCGCAGCTCAGCGGACTCCTCCCGCGTCACGCCGGCACGCTTGCCGTCTTCGACGTCCGCGGCTTTGAGCCAGTTGGCCAGGCAGGACTCTGAGATCCCGAAACCCTTGGCGATCTGCTTCAACGGAGCCTCGCCACGACGGGCCACAGCGACCACATCATCACGGAACTCCTGGGGGTAGGGCTTGGGCACGGTCGCATCCTTCCAGGTGAGGCCACAGCCTCACACGTCAGGTGTCAACCAAACAATGATGATGGCGGCCCCTGCGCGAGTTCGAGGACTTCTACAACGGGCATCGACCCCACCGGACGCTCGGTCACGCCGCGCCGCTGCGCACACTACCCGCGCCGATCAATGATCAGGGCCAGATCACTGGCCTCGACGTTTGCCGACACGATCGACTCGGCGGAGTCCTCCATGAGTACCGAAATGCCGCATGACCAGCACGGATACTTTATCGGCACCCGCAGTGTCCAAAGCGGCGCCACCGGGCGCGGCGCGGGGGTGCCCACCAGGTCCTGGGCGGACACGCCCATCCGGGCCAGCAGCAACCGCGCTGCCTCGAGCTCGGCCGAGCCCGCTGCCGCCTGCTCACCGTCACCGGCCACGACGCCTCACCTCCCAGCAGGGCGGCGTGCCGCGACGCCAGCAGTTCATCCAGCGCGGCCAGTGTGTGCACGATCAACACACGTTCCAGGAGGCCTGACCCAGCGCCGCGGGGCCGAGCAGGTCATCGGAATCGACCGCGTTCCCGAACGCCTCGATCGCGCCCGCAAAGACGGTCTGGAGGTGTTCGACCTCCGGGACTCGACCAACCCCGGCGACTGGGTCCGCGAGCGCACCCACGGCCGAGGCACGGATGCGGTCATCGATGCGGTGGGGATGGAAGCCGACGGCTCTCCCGTCGGCAAGCTGGCCCAGCACCGGTCCGCCCCCGTCGGCAAGCTGGCCCAGCACCGGTCCGTGATTCTGCGCGCGGCCAGGGGGGTTTCCTTTTTCCGGGGACGGGCATCTTCCGATTACGGGCGGACCCCGCGAGCCGGACCCCGCGAGCGGGGCGTTAGTGCACGGTTGCCCGTCCACTGATTTGTTCGACACCGAGTCGGGAGTGGGATCATGAAGGGATTGGTTTACGACGGTCCGCGTCAGGTGACGGTCAAGGACGTGCCTGATGCGAAGATCGAACGTCCCACGGACGTGCTCGTGCGCATCACGGCCACGAACATCTGTGGGTCCGACTTGCACATGTACGAAGGTCGCACCGACCTGGAAGCCGGACGGGTGCTGGGGCACGAGAACCTCGGCATAGTGGCCGAGGTGGGCAGCGGCGTTGAGCGCATCCACACCGGTGACCGGGTGTGCTTGCCGTTCAACATCGGCTGTGGATTCTGCCGCAACTGCGAGAACGGTCTGCCCTCCTACTGCTTGACGGTCAACCCCGATCCGAACATGGCCGGTGCCGCGTTCGGCTTCGCCGGGATGGGCCCCTTCAACGGCGGCCAGGCCGAGTACCTGCGGGTGCCCTTCGGCGACTTCAACTGCCTGCGGCTGCCCGAGGACGCCGAAGAGAAGGAAGACGACTACGTCATGGTCTCCGACATCTTCCCCACCGGCTGGCACGCCACCCGCCTGGCCGGGCTGCACCCCGGCGAATCCTGCGTGGTCTACGGCGCGGGCCCGGTTGGCCTGATGGCGGCCTACTCCGCGATGCTCCAGGGCGCCAGCAGGGTCATGATCGTCGACCGGCATCCAGACCGGTTGAGGCTGGCCGAACAGATCGGGGTCATCCCGATCGACGACTCGAAGGGCGACCCGGTCCAGCAGGTCATGGACCAGACAGGCGGCCGCGGCGCCGACCGCGGCTGCGAATGTGTCGGCTACCAGGCCCACGACCCGCAAGGCACCGAGCACTCGAACATGACGATGAACAACTTGGTGGGGTCGGTGCGGTTCACCGGTGGCATCGGCGTGGTCGGTATCTTCCTGCCCGCCGACCCCGGATCTCAGGACGAGATGCAACGCAACGGCCAGATCGCCTTCGACATGGGCTCGTTCTGGTTCAAGGGCCAGAAGGTCGGCACCGGCCAAGCCCCGGTCAAGCGCTACAACCGGTACCTGCGTGACCTCATCCACGAAGGCAGGGCCAAGCCTTCCTGGATCGTCTCCCACGACCTGCCGCTGCAACGGGCACCGGAGGCCTACGACCACTTCGACGCCCGCGACGACGGCTGGACCAAGGTCGTCCTCAAACCCGCCATGGCCTGAACGGCACCAGGAGGCGCCTCATGGCCACCACAGGTCTGCTCGTGCGAGTTGAAGCACAGCCGGACAAGGGGGGCCGACGTGGAGAAGTTCCTCCGCGACGGACTCAGCGGCGTGGGCTTCGTCGATGTGTTCGGGTACCGGACGCGTGCCAGGAGTGCCGATGACTCATCCCCCCGAGGTTCTGCCCGGCAGGCGGTTGGATGCCCACCACCACCTGTGGAGCGCCGCGCGGGTCGAGCGCGGCGACTACCACTGGATGCCCACGGACGGGCCGCTGCGCGGGGATCACCTGCCCGAGCACCTCGCCCCGGCCCTCGAGGCCACCGGGGTCGGCGGGACGATCGTGGTGCAGGCCGCACCGTCGGTGGAGGAGACCCGGTTCCTGCTCGAGCTCGCCCACGCCACCGACTTCGTGCTCGGGGTGACCGGGTGGGTGGCCCTCGACCGGTCCGAGGACGCCGAGCTGCTGGCCGAGCTCGCCGCCGACGAGTATCTGCGGGCGGTGCGACCGATGATCCACGACCTGCCCGACCCGAACTGGGTCACCCGCCCGCAGGTGCACGCCAACCTCGAGCGGCTCGACGAGATGGGGCTGCGGTTCGAGGCCCTCACCCGCACCGAGCACCTGCCCGCCGTCGCTGCCGCGCTGGAGGTGGTCCCAGAGCTGCCGGCAGTGATCAACCACCTGTCCAAGCCCACCTACCGGCCGGACGCCGACGACCAGTGGCGGCAGTGGATGCTGCGGTTGGCTGAGCGGCCCAATACCTGGTGCAAGTTCTCCGGGATGCTCACCGAGGTCGGCCCCGGCTGGTCGCCGGCACAGTTCCAGCCTTACGCGGACTTCCTGTTCGAGACCTTCGGCGCCGACCGCGTCATGTTCGGCAGCGACTGGCCGGTCTCGCGCCAGCTCCTCGAGTATCCCGACGTGGTCGCGCTCACCGACCAGCTCGTCGCCGAGCTCGGACCCGCCGAGCTCGACGCATTCTGGGCTCACACCGCCGAGCGCTTCTACGGCGTGCGAGCGCCCGCCGCCGCGACGCCGGCTCGCTCGGATCAACCGCTGTCGTCGTGACAGCACCCCACGCACGACGTCCTTCCAAGGAGACCGATCATGGCTGAACCAGTGACCGCGGGGCTTCTCGTGCGTATCGAGGCGCTGCCGGGCCGAGAGAAAGACGTCGAGGACTTCCTCCAGCACGGGCTGACCCTCGTGCAGGACGAACCCGCCACCGTGCGGTGGTTCGCCATCCGGTTCGGGCCCTCGTCGTTCGGCATCTACGACGCCTTCCCCGACGACTCCGGTCGCCAGGCCCACCTCTCGGGCCAGGTCGCCCAAGCCCTCGCCGACAACACCGGCACCCTGTTCGCCCAGCCCACCATCGAGCCCGTGGACGTCATCGCCGAGAAACCCCCGATCTGAACTCGATCGCGGCCAGTTCGTCAGACGTGGATGATCTCCGGCGTGGCTGTCGGAGATCTCCGGGCGGCGCACCCGCACGTAGTCGCGGACCGTGGAGTAGGTAATCTCGAGCTGGGAATCGGGACTGGAACGAGAAGTCTCGTCGGGCATCCGGTAGCCGAGGAGTGGCGTGTCCGCAGACGATGGGTGGGGTGTCGGTACGCGCCATTGCGTCTCCTCCTCGTCGTAGGTCCGGCCCGTCAGCGCAGCAACACGGGATCCGCGTCGACGCGAATGCGAAAGAGCGCGTAGGGCCGGCGGCGCAGGTCGCGCCCGCCATTGAAGCTCGGCTGGCGGTGGAGCTGGTTGGCGGTGACGTAGAGGTAGCCGTCGGTCGCGAGCGAGAGCGTGTCGGGCCACAGCAGCCGCGGATCGTGCGCTACCGTCTCCCACGACCCGTCGCGCGAGCGGCGCAGGACAGCATTGTGCTCGTAGTTCGTCGCGTAGACGTATCCGGCGGCGTCTGACTCGAGGCCGTCCCCCGCCCCGCCCTTGTCTCCCTCGTGGCGCACGGTCGCCGCGACCGCGTCGTCGTCGAGGCCACGGTCGGCGAGGGCATCGGTGGCCACGCTGTAGAGGTGCGAGCTCGCGAGCGGACAGTAATAGAGGCGGTCTCCGTCCGCGCCGATGGCGATCCCGTCCGATCCCATCGCGACGAGCGGCCGCCCCTGGTCGTCGACGAGCGGCCGGCCCTCGACGACCGGGAGGTGATCCGTCAGGCTCTCGGCTTTCACCGACGGATGTTCGTGCAGCCTCCGCCAGCTCTCTCCGGAAGCCAGGTCCACCACGACGATCCCGTTCGGGCCCCGGTCGGAGGAGTCGGTGATGTAGGCCGTGCCTTCGGTGCCTCTGCGCAGGTCGAAGCGCACGTCGTTGAGGTAGCTGGTCGGCAGAGCGACGTCCTGCGGAACGAGGATAGTCTGAACGACCTGATCGCCCCTCAGGTCGACGCACACGAGCTTCGGCCCGCCGTGCTGGGTGCGCTCGAACATCGGACTCCCCGTGTCCAGCACCCACAGACGGTCGGCGGGATCGACGACGACGCTCTGAACGGATACGAACGTGCCGGCCAGGTTGTTCTCGTCCGTGCGGTTGATCGCGTCGTCGGGGTACGGGACGGGCCGGTCATCCCGTAGCTCGGCCACCGTGGCGTCCACGTCGTCGCCCCACTCCGGGAAGTTGACGAAGATTCGTCCCTCGTGCGACACGGTGACGCCGGTGGGCATCGCGCCTTCGAAGAGGGCGACGGTTTCGAGCCCACCCAGCGGGAGGTCGGTCGCCAGCTCCTCGCGTTGCTTCCCGGTCACTAGTGCACCCTCCTTCGTGCGGGCGCTTGGATGGCGCGCGTGGTAGGAACGAGGCGGAAGCCGGGGTGACGGCTCGAGACGAGGCCCTGGTCGGTCACGACCTCCTGGTCGACCACGTTCGCGCCGGCGTTGCGGAGGTCGGTCCGGACACTCGGAAACGAGGTGAGCGTCCGCCCCCGCGCGACGTCGGCTTCGACGAGCATCCACGGCCCATGGCAGATCACCCCGACCGGCTTGCCGGTCTCGAAGAAGTCGAGCAGGAAGGCGACCGGCCGGCCTGCTGGACTGCGTCGCGGGGCTGCTCGAGCTCGATCTGCTCGACGCCGTCGGCTGCGAGGATCGCGGCCCTCCGTCCCTGTAGCTCGCTGGGCATGGGGGCTCCTTTCGGTGGGGGGTTACCGTCATTCTACCCGTCAACCGCCCCGGTTAACCAAGTAGCTGTGCCAACCCGACTGCGTTCCGAGTGAGGAAGTGAGCGGTCCCAGAGCTGCGTCACGCCGCTGCTTGATCTCCGGGGGTGCTGCGGGGCCCGCAGGGGCCTCGCAGGTCAAGTCGAACCAGTCAGCTCGTCCCGGTGAGCGAACGGCGGATTCAAACAACACTCCCGCAAGGAGGGATCGTCGGGTTCGGGGCAGGCCCGTCGGCCCCTCTTTTGCTGTGTGGCCCGCGGCGCAGGCGGTTTGCACCCGATCACGGGGGGAAGTTCAGGAGCCGGGCTCGGGCCCGGTGCCGGCAGGTTCGCCGATGTAGCGCGATTCGGGGCGGGCCAGGCGTCCGCGTGCGGTGACCAGCAGGGCCCGGGCCTGTTCTGGCTGGCCGGCTTGCACCGCCTGGGCGGCCGCGCGCACCGCGGTGGCTGCGTCGTCGGTGACAAGCTGGTCGGCGCCGCGGGCGAGTGCCGCCACGGCGCGGTGCACGTGGGGTTGGGCATGGCGCAGCGCGGCGCCCTGGCCGGTGAGCATTTCCACCAGCGCCGCGTCCACCGCGGCCCGCAGCTGCTCGACCACCGCATCTGATGACGACAACATCGCGCCCACGCTAGGGCGGTCTCGCCCGAGTCGGGCGCTGCGACATGCCGACGACCTGCGAAGATAACCCCTTTGCGCGGTGGTCGTCGACGTGTGTGTCGTGGTGGCTGGGCTGGGTCCGGGCTGGTCTGTCAGGCTGATTGTGTGTCCGGGCCGCCGATGGAGGTGTTCGCCGCGATCGAGTCCGCCGCCGAGCTGCGGTGGATGCTCGAACACGCCGATGTCGCCGACCCGACCGAGCGCGCGTGGGTGGGCCACGAGGTCGAACTGCTGGAGCACTGGGCCGACCTGCTCGTCGAGGGCGACTACGCGGCGGTGGGCGAGGGGCTGGCCAGTTTCGCCCACCACTGCAGGCACGTGCTGATCTGCGCCGAGCACGACGGCGGTCGCGACCCGTTCCGGTAGCGGCGAAAGCCACCACGACCCCCACTGTGGCGTGTCCGAGCTGGCCGCGACGGCGAAGTCCCTGCGGTGGTCGGCGCTGGCGGTCGTTGGCGTGCTCGGCCTGGCCTACGTGATGAACCAGTCCGGGCAGACCACCACCATCGGCACCGCGATCGCGGGAGTGGGCACGGCGTTCGCCTTCCTGTCGCCGGTGCTGGGTTGGATCGGGGTCGCGGCCAGCCAAACGTGCTCGGGATCGAGCTGCTGAACGCGCCGTGGCCGGGAACGGCCTACCCGACCTGCTTCCCGCTGGGCTGCCCGCTTTTCGACCGCCGGTACCAAGCCGTGCACGAGGACCTGACGAAGCGGATCCGCGAGGTCTCCCCCACCCTGCCGGTGTTCTGGGAACCCAACGTGACCTGGAACCAGACGATGCCGACCCACCTCGCCGAACCACCGCTGACACCACCGATCGACGACCCGCACGTCGCGTTCTCCTTCCACGACTACTGCGCGATCAGCCAGTCGGCGATCTACCTGGGGATGCCCGAGGAACTGATCGGCCTGTGCCCGCTGCAGCACGACCGCACGTGGGCCAACGCCGACGCGTTCACCGGACGCACCGCAACACCCGCCCTCGTCACGGAGTTCGGCGACAACGACCCCGGCGTGCTCGCCAACACGCTGTCGCGCGCGGACGAACGATTCGTCGGATGGCAGTACTGGCACTACGAAAGCGTCAGCGGCCCGGAGCCGGACGAGGACCCGTTCCTCGGCGAAGTCGGACGCCAGCTCGTGCGCACCTACCCGCGGGCCACCGCGGGCACGCCGACCTCGATGCACTTCGACCCGGCCAACGGCGACTTCGACTACACCTACCGGCCAACGGGCACGGCCCCGACCGAGATCTACGTGTCAGACCTGCACTATCCGAACGGATACGGGGTCGCGGTGACCGGCGGGCGAGTCACCTCCCCGCCCGGGACACCCGTCGTGACGGTGCAGGCCAGCGGCAGCGACCCGGTCTCGGTGACCGTCCGGGGCAGCTGACCCGGCCCCTACTCTGCGGCGAGCACCGACGCCAGCGGCCCCGGGAAGCGCTGCTCCAGCTCCGAGCTGCGCAACTCGCTGTAACGAGCCGTGCCCTCTTCGTGCTGGGCGATGATCCCGTTCTCCCGCAACACCTTGAAGTGGTGCGTGGAGGTCGACTTGGACACGGCCAGCCCGAACGCGGCGCAGTTCATCGGGTGCTCGGACCGGGCGAGCGAGCGGACGATGCCCAGCCGGACGGGCTCGCCGAGCGCCCGCAGCACCTGCGCGATGCCGATCTCGCGCAGGTCGGGCTGGGGAAGCGTCTTCCCGGTGCGCCGGGAGCCATCGGTGGGCACAGCCACATCTTACGGCGTTGCCCACTCCCGCTCGTACGGCGACGCGTCCGCACTGGAGTCCACTCTGGACCGCGGCGCTCCGGGCTACCGGGCCGTTGGAGTTGTGGTGCTCAGCCGCGGAGAAAGCTCGTCCGGGGCGAGGACGTCCGCGCCGTCCCGTTCGATCCTGTCGGCGAGGTCGGCGGCATAACGGGTGAGCTGGTCGACGGCGACCGAGTGCGGAGGGTGCTGGGCGTAGGGCTGGATGTGGTCCCGCGCCCTCCGCAGCAGCGCGGCGGCACCAGCGGCGTTGCCGCGGCGCAGGTGCGTGAGACCCACCGCCAGCTGCGCGAGCCCTTTCCACAGCGCGCGTTGCGGTACGGGGGCGTTCTTCCAGGCCGCTTCGAGCACTTCGTGCGCGTGGAACGGGCGGCCGTCGTCGAGCATCTGCTGGGCCTCGGCCAGGCTCTCGTCCGGGGCGAGCACCATGTCCTCGTCGACCCGCTCCACCCCGGCGCTGCCGTAGGGCAGCGGACGCCCCAGCCCGTCGCGGGGACGGGCGTTGCGGGCTCGGCCTTGCGGGTCCCGGTCACGTTGCGGCATGCCGCCATTGTTCGCCTTCGCACGCCCCCGTCCCAAAGTGCGGGACGCGGCGGTGGTGCTCCTGTGGCTCCGGTTCAGCTGTGAGGCGAGGCTGGCGACCCCGTGTTCACGGAGGACGAACGCGGGGCGCGGGTGGAATGGGCGAGCCCCGCGACCTGTTGAGCGGGGGGTCGAACGAGAGACGAAGTCGACCGCGCAGCGGTCAGGGAGTGCGAATGTTCGAGAGGTTCACCGACCGCGCGAGGCGGGTGGTCGTCCTGGCCCAGGAAGAGGCCCGGATGCTCAACCACAACTACATCGGCACCGAGCACATCCTCCTGGGTTTGATCCACGAGGGTGAGGGTGTCGCCGCCAAGGCGCTGGGGTCGCTGGGAACCGACCTCGTGGTCGTGCGCGGGCAGGTCGAGGAGACCCTGGGCCGCGGCGACCAGGACGCGCCCGGCGAAAACATCCCGTTCACGCCGCGGGGCAAGAAGGTGCTGGAGCTGTCGCTGCGCGAGGCGCTGCAGCTCGGCCACGACCACATCGGCACCGAGCACATCCTGCTCGGCCTGATCCGCGAGGGCGAGGGCGTCGCCGCGCAGGTGCTCGTCAAGCTCGGCGCGGACCTCGACGGGCTGCGCCGGCAGGTGCTGGGTCAGCTCAACGGCTCCGACACCGGCCAGGAGCCGGCGGAGGCGGGCGCCCGCAGCCAACCGGCGGATGCGACGACGCTGGACCAGTTCGGGACGAACGTGACGCAGAGCGCGCGCGAGTCCGAGCTCGACCCGATGATCGGTCGCGAGACCGAGGTCGAGCGGATCATGCAGGTCCTCTCGCGGCGCACCAAGAACAACCCGGTCCTGATCGGCGGGGCGGGTGTCGGCAAGACCGCCGTCGTCGAGGGGCTGGCGCAGAAGGTCGTCAAGGGCGAGGTGCCGGAACCGCTGAGGGACAAGCAGGTCTACACCCTCGACCTGGGTTCGCTGGTCGCGGGTTCGCGCTACCGCGGTGACTTCGAGGAGCGCCTGAAGAAGGTGTTCAAGGAGATCAAGACCCGCGGCGACATCATCCTGTTCATCGACGAGATCCACACCATGGTCGGTGCCGGTGCCACCGAGGGCTCGGTCGACGCGGCGAACCTGTTCAAGCCGATGCTGGCCCGCGGTGAGCTGCAGACCATCGGTGCCACCACGATCGACGAGTACCGCAAGCACATCGAGAAGGACCCGGCGCTGGAACGCCGCTTCCAGCCCATCGAGGTCGATGAACCGTCCGCCGAGCAGACCGTGGAAATCCTGCGGGGCCTGCGGGACCGCTACGAGGCGCACCACCGGGTCTCGTTCACCGACGAGGCGCTGACGGCCGCCTCCACGCTGGCCGACCGCTACATCAACGACCGCTACCTGCCGGACAAGGCGATCGACCTGATCGACGAGGCCGGTGCCCGGATGCGCATCCACCGCGCCACCACCGGGGACGACCTGGACGTGGTCTCCGAGGTCGATGACGAGCAGATCGCCGAGGTGCTGGCGAACTGGACCGGCATCCCGGTCTTCAAGCTCACCGAGGAGGAGACCACGCGTCTGCTCCGCATGGAGGACGAGCTGCACAAGCGGATCATCGGCCAGGACGACGCGGTCAAGGCCGTGTCGCAGGCGATCCGCCGCACCCGCGCCGGCCTGAAGGACCCGAAGCGCCCGTCCGGTTCGTTCATCTTCGCCGGGCCGTCCGGTGTCGGTAAGACCGAGCTGTCCAAGGCGCTGGCGGAGTTCCTGTTCGGCGACGACGACGCGCTCGTGCAGATCGACATGGGTGAGTTCCACGACCGCTACACCGCCTCGCGGCTGTTCGGCGCCCCTCCGGGCTACGTCGGCTACGAGGAGGGCGGCCAGCTCACCGAGAAGGTCCGCCGCAAGCCGTTCTCCGTGGTCCTGTTCGACGAGATCGAGAAGGCCCACCAGGAGATCTACAACACGCTGCTGCAGGTGCTGGAGGACGGTCGCCTGACCGACGGCCAGGGCCGCACGGTGGACTTCAAGAACACGGTGCTGATCTTCACCTCGAACCTCGGCACGCAGGACATCTCCAAGGCCGTCGGCCTGGGCTTCTCCGCCGGTACCGACTCCGGGTCGAACTACGAGCGGATGAAGAACAAGGTCAACGAGGAGATGAAGAAGCACTTCCGGCCGGAGTTCCTGAACCGGATCGACGACGTGATCGTCTTCCACCAGCTGACCGAGAGCGAGATCGTCCAAATGGTCGACCTGCTCGGTGGCCGGGTGGAGAAGGCGCTCAAGGGCAAGGACATGTCCCTGGAGCTGACCACGACGGCCAAGAGGCTGCTGGCCAAGCGCGGCTTCGACTCGGTGCTGGGTGCGCGGCCGCTGCGCCGGACGATCCAGCGGGAGATCGAGGACAAGCTGTCCGAGAAGATCCTGTTCGGCGAGATCGAGCCCGGTCAGATCGTCATCGTCGACGTCGAGGGCTGGGACGGCGAAGGCTCCGACGACAAGGCCCACTTCACCTTCCGCGGTGAGACCAAGCCGTCGCTGGTGCCCGACGCCCCACCCGTCGACCTCGCCGGCTCCGAAGGCTGACACCGGAAGTCGCTGCGCCGCGCGGGAACCGTCCCGCGCGGCGCAGCGGCGCCCGCACCGAAGGAGGTTCGATCCATGCGTTGCACCAGCTGCGGCGACGAACTCCCGGCCGACCGGTCCGAGTGGGGATACGACTACTGCGTCAAGGCCGACTGCGTCGAGCAGAACTTCACCGGCGTGCGCCTCGTCGAGGTCGCGGTCAACAAGAGCGCCTCGCAGCTGGTCGCGGCCGGGGACGACATCGACGAAGTCCTGGAGAAGACCAGGAACGGCGACTACGCGAAGAAGAACACCACGCTGGGAGCGGCCAACCGCGGCAACGGGCCGGTGCACCCCCGACCGGCGCGGAGCCCGAGGACCGCGTCCCCGGCGCCACCAGCGCGGGCCAAGCGGTGGACGCCCCAGCAGGAGAAGATCGTGAAGGTCTTCAACGAGATGGGACTGCGCCCCCGCGAGATGATGCAACGCGCTCCGCACCTGGGTCTGAGCGTCGACCTGATCACCGAGATCGTCTGCTCGATCAAGCGGTAGTCCGCGGGACCGTCCCGGTCAGTGGTGGGTGACGTCCTTGTTCTCCAGCGCACCCCACCCGTGCCAGCGCTCCACCTCGATCCACGCGCTGACCCGCTTGCGGTCGCGCACGGGGTAGTCCTGCCCGAGGTAGCGGCGGGCGAGGCGGTCGATGTCGGCGAGGCCGGCGTCCTCCGCCAGCTCCACCACCCGGCCCTGCACGCTGACGTGGGTGTGCCACTCGTCCTTGTCCAGCACGGTGAGCGTCACCCGGGGGTCGTTGCGGAGGTACTCCAGCCGCTTGCGGCCCTCGTCCATGTTGACCAGGACGCGGCCGTCCTCCCACAGGTACCAGGTGGCCACTGACACTGGCTGCCCGTCCGGCCGGACGGACGCGATCACCGCCGGGTTCGGCTTGGCCAGGAGTTCGCCGACTTGCTCGGGCACGGGCGGCTTGGCCACGGGTGACCTCCTCACCTCGGATGCTGATCACGTTCCAGGCTAGTCTCCCACCGCCCCGCCGGCTCGCCGACGGTTGGCGCCGAGCCCATCGGGGAAGGTTACTGGGCGAGGACACCCGGATTGCACGTCGAGGAGGGCGCAATGGCTACCCAGTCGAACATCCGCGTGCGTCGCGCCTACGAGGAAGTCACCGGGCAGGACGGCAACCGCGTGCTGGTGGACCGGATCTGGCCGCGCGGGCTGTCCAAGGACAAGGCTTCCCTCGACGAATGGTGCAAGGCCGTCGCACCTTCGACCGAGCTGCGCAAGTGGTACGGCCACGATCCGGACCGCTTCACGGAGTTCGAACGGCGTTACCGCAGCGAGCTCCGCGACCCCGAACGGGCCGAAGCGCTCCAGCACCTTCGCGACCTCGCGAAAAAGCGCCGGCTGACGCTGGTCACCGCCACCAAGGATCCCGGCATCAGCGCGGCGGCGGTGATCGCCGACCTGCTGCGCGGGTGAGGTCATGTGCGAGCCACCAAAATCATGGAAAACCCCGTCAGCAGTCGCCAGGAAGGACTGAACGCCGCCCTGCGACTTGCCGCCGACCCCGTGCTCCACGGTGCGACCGGCCGGTACTTCAACGTTAGGACACCGCGTCGTCCCGACCCGCAGGCCTACGCCCCTGACGCCCGCGCTCGGCCGCGCGGACCTTCGGCGGATCTCCCTGGAGTCTCCGCTGGTTGAGATGCGGTGGACGATGGTCGAAGTACTCACCTTCGGGCACGGGACCGCGACGAAAGACGCAGTCGTCGCCTTGCTCCACCGCGCCGGCGTGGGCGCGGTCGTCGACGTGCGCACCGCACCCGGGAGCCGCCGAAACCCCGACATGGCCAGAACCGAACTCCAGCGTTGGCTGCCAGAACGGGACATCGATTACCGGTGGGACAAGCGACTGGGCGGTTTCCGCAAAGTACCGCCGGATTCGCCGGACTGGATGTGGAAGAACCACTCGTTCCGCGCGTATGCGGCGCACATGCGGACGCCGGATTTCACCGCCGCGGTCGGCGATCTACTGGACCAGGCGGTGCACGAGCGAACCGCGATCATGTGCGCGGAAAGCCTGTGGTGGCGCTGCCATCGTCGCCTGATCGCCGACTTCCTCCAGCTGGCGCGCGGAATCGACGTGCGGCATCTGATGCACGACGCGACATCGACCCCGCACCGGCCGGTCGCAGGCGCCCGGGTGCGCGAGGACGGTCTGCTCGTCTACGACGGTGGGCTGGGGTGAAGTCGTGAGTCTTTTGGGCTGCTATAGCGACCCAAAAGACTCACGGGTCTGTCACCCCCAAGGCCTTTCGGCCCCATCGGACACCCCCGGCCCATTGAGAGCCCCACGCCGGCTCGCCGAGTTCGTGCGCCACGCTGTGGGTCGGCGTCGGGCAGCTGGGCGGCCAGCCGGCCGTATGGGCCAGCACCCTGGCCAGCCCGTCGGCCTGGTCGCAGTGCGCCACACGCGCCACACCCCACTCCTGCACGGTGCCGATCCTTTCGTCACCAGCCCGGCCCTGCCCGACACGTGTGATCTCGCGCAGGGCAACTGCCGGGCTGTGGGCCCGCCCTCGCCGGTCACGCCCTTCCGGGAGCAAGCGGGCCCCGGCCACCACCCGAGCAGTGGCGGCCAGGGCCGCCGTCCATGATCGCGGGAGGGCGGTCCCGGGATACGGGAGAAACCTGCCATGTGGTCGGGTAATGCCTGGTCAGGGGTTGGCGTCGGCGAGGGCGCGGAGTTCGGCGCCTGCGGCGTCCAGACACCGGGTCGTCCACAGCACCACCGCGTTTAAGACCAGTCGGCGAGGCGCCGTAGCGGTACAGCCAGTGCGTCGTCGTAGTCCGTCTAATCGTTCCAGGCGACGACCCACCACGACGGGTACCGCGCGTCGCCGACCGGACATAGTTGCACCCCGGAGGCGTCCAGCACCTCGGCCAACCACCCGGCGATCCGGTCGGACTCGATTCGCTGCTGCGGGTCGTCGGGGTGGTGGCTGGCACTGCGGGTAGCGGCTGCATCGAGGGTGCCGTCCAGGCGAAGCGACCCGAACGACCAGCGGGCGGAAATTGGATCGTCTTCGTCCTCGTCAAGTCGGACCAGGTCGTAGAGGCCGGTCAGCAGGTCGGGGCAGTCCGTCATGCCGGCCAGGCTGCCAGAGGCTTAAGCCCCTATTGGTCACCCACACAGTGCCAACTGACACACGCTGTGTTACTGCACGAATCGGAGCTAAGCGGCCACGGCGCGCGTGAGACCAGCGGCCACGCTGGCCGCGGCCCCCTTTCTTTCTGGCGTCACCAACTTCCCACCCCATCGAGGCCAAACGGGCCGACACCACGATCGAGAAGGCCGTGCCGCCACCGCGCTCGACCGCCGTCGCCGACCTCATGGACGCACTGCAGGCCAGTGTCGAACAGGCCAGGGCTGCCAGAACATCACGCAAGTGACCGGCACCTTGCCGACACCATCAACCACCGGACGGTCGTGGATACAAAGCGGTCAACGGTCAGTCCTGAACCCCATCCACAAGCTGACCACGATGCTGTGGCCGGATGAGGTCCGGCCACCGGAGTTCGGCTTCCTCGACGCCCAGGCGCCGCAGACCCGCCCGCAGGAGCAGGCCATGGCCGCCCAGCTGGTCGAGTCGCTGTCCGCCGACACCTTCGACCCGGCCCGCTACCGCGACACCTACCGGGACGCGCTCCTGGAACTCATCGATGCCAAACTCGCCGGCCGCGAGACCACCGTGCCCGCGCCCCGCGGCGAGGACCCGGCCGTCGTCGACCTCGCCACCGCGCTGCAGGCCAGCATCGACTCCGCCCGCGCCAACCGCCGCGAGGCTCGCTAGCCGACTCCGCAGCGCGCTGCCACCCGAGGCAGCAGGCACACCCCGGCCCATCCCTTCGGGTGGTCACCCCCGGTGCCGCATGCGGACCCGCGCATGGATCTTTACCGTGATCAACGGACACACTCCTGCTCCCAGAGCCCGTCGCAGCCGCACTCCCCGCGCCCTGGGGCGGGCCGCGGCCGGTTGTCCCACTCGCCCCACACCCCCTGGTGCGCCGTCGGCGACGACCGGCCGCCGGCCGCAGCAGCGCACGGCGTCCACCCCGCTGCCCGCGGGGCAGCACTAGGTAGCCGACGACCAGGGCAGCCTGTGCTCCTCGGGCTCGTGCCGCCCGACGTAGATCGTCACGTCGACCCCGGCCTCTTGGCAGGCCAGGCACGTCCAGGTGCGATGCCCGCTCCCACTGGCGCCGGCACAAACGCAGGGATGCCAACCGACCAGCACCCGACCCCCGGTCAGCAGGTGCCCGTGCGGGCACATCGGCGTTTTTCGAACACACGTTCATAATGCAAGAAGATCATCTTCTGATCAATTTCGAGATCACGACCTGATTGAACAGCAAGCCTGTGCGCTGCAGTGCTAGTCAGACGCTGTTCCGTTGCTGTCACCTCAACCAGGCGGAGAGACGGAACAAGAAAAAGGATCTTGAGAAGTTTCCGGGGCGATCTTGAACAGGGCCACCGCGCAGCCATTGGCGCCCCGCCAACCGGCGCGACTGTCGATCTCCATCGAGTCCTCTCAAGATCAACAAGCGCCTTGGTGGAACCGGAGATGCCAGTGACGCTGGGTGTCAGTTCCGGTTGAGGGATGGCGGGAAATTTCTTGGGCGGGCGGTGACCGATCGGGGCCGTTTTTTCGGACTTCAGGGGTGTCCTTGGCAAGACCGACCGATCACCGGAGTACGCGATGTCTGCCCTCCCGCTCCCGGAGGTACCGCCCCCTGACACCCCGACTGCCACGGGTTGAACCCCTGCGTCGGGTCGGTCCGAGCACCCCACCGCGAACCCACCGGCCCGCCGGCGTCGGCGACGGTGCGACTGTGTCTCGTCGACCCCGCCGCGGACACCGACGAGATCGTCACCGCCGCAGTTTCGATGATCACTACGGCCTACACCGCGCCTGGCGACCGGATCATGCTCGCCGACGGCGAGGCCCCCGCGACGGGTTCGAGCCGGACGCGTCGGGACCGACTCGTGGAGTCCGTCCTCCGACTCGGCCGCGGCGCGACCACCGGTCAGCAACTCCGGCCTCACAGCGATCACGAGTACCCCGCGGCGGGTGGGGGTCTGCCCGGCGCCCCGCGGTCCGGGTCCGGACTCGGCCCCCCGCCCGGCGACGCGACCGAGCCGGTCGCGAACCCGACGGACCGGCAGCCCTCGGCGAGCCGTCCGGTCCGGGTTCCGACGACTTCGAGTTGATCATCGCGGGCTGGTCCGACCACCCCGCAGACCCGTTCGCGATGGCCGACTTCACGCCCGCTCTGGCTCCCGCAGGCACCGTCGTCGTACTCACGCACAGTAGCGATCAGCGTCAAGCGCGAGTCGGCCATTCAGGGCAGTTGTCGCGGGCCGCAGCGCTGGCCGGATTGATCTTGACCGACCGGCTGATCCTGGCCCACCAACCCCCGTCGACCCCTCGGCCGGCGACCCGGCGCAGCCTCCGGGTGATCGCCCTCGGCGGCCACCGCCGCATCCACACCGTCGCCAGCGTCTTCCGCCGTTCGACCCTGTCCCTGGAGGTCCGCCATGCCTAAGACCCTCCTGCGCCCCGGCAGCGTCTGGGACACCGGCAGTGCCACCCCAGCCCGGCAAATCGCGGATCGGTATGTCGGGGCCACCCACGCCGACACCGCGCTGACCCCGGAGGTCGCGCGGCAGATCATCACCACCTACACCGCCCCTGGCGACACCGTCTGCGACCCCAACCCGGGACCGGGACTGGTCCTGGCCGAAGCCCTCCGGGCGGGCCGGGACGCACTTGGCCTGCCCACCGAGCCCCGGTGGGAATCCGCCTTGGAAGCCAACCTCGACCTCGCTCGCCTCGCCGGCCCGGTCGGCACCCCGACTCTGCTGGACAGCGTCGACGACCCCCGTGCCGCCGAGCTGCCCGGCGCCGTCGACCTCGTGCTCACCGGCCTGCGGCACACCCCGTCCAGCGACCCCAGCCGTGTGCTGGTCGGGCTGTATGAGGACCTGGACGCCGTCGCCGACTGGGTCTGGCCCGGCGGGCACATCGTCATCACCTCCCGGCCCTGGCGCCGACACGGGCGCCTGCTCGACCTGCCCGGCAAAATCCACGATGCCGCCGACGCGATCGGCCTCGTCCCCGCCGACCACTGCATCGCCTTGACCGCACCCATCCGAGGAAACCGGGTACGCCCGAGAATCGTCAGCCGCGCGGGAGACCTCCCGGAAAGCACCGACATTCACGACCATCCCATCGCGCTGTCGGCTCATCTTGACGTGCTGGTTTTCCGGCTCCCCACAAACGCACGTCGCGAAGAATTTCCGCAGCGAGGTGTCGCGTGAACAGTCTCTACTATCATGACGACACCATCGAATTGCACGTCGGCGATGCACTTCAGGTCATGGAATCCATTCCCAGTTCCTCGGCGGACTGCGTCGTCACCTCGCCACCACATTGGGGACTGCGTGATTACGGCACCGCGATCTGGATCGGCGGAAACCCGGAGTGCCGGCACACCCTGGGAACAACACCCCATCACCGTCGGACCACCAAGAAACGCACTTCCTCGCGACTGCGCTCCAGCGTGAACAAGCACTGCAGGAAGTGCGGCGCTATTGCGCACGATCGGCAATACGGCCTTGAGTCGACGATCGATGACTACGTTGGTCGTCTGCGGCAGGTGAGCGCGGAAGTCTGGCGCCTGCTGACTCCTCGGGGAACGTACTGGCTCAATCTCCGAGACGGTTTCAGCTACCACAACAGCGGCACGGGGAGCACGCGCAAAATAGCAAGCGAAGAGGCACCCTCGGTCGTTCGCCACAAAAGTCTCATGGGAATTCCGTGGCGGGTCGCTCTCACTTTGCAACAAGACGGGTGGATCATTCGTAACGCGATGGTCTGGCACAAGCCCAACGGCATACCGGACCCGGCATCGGATCGGTTTTCCTCGCGCTACGAGATGGTTTTCCTCTTGGTGAAGCAGCCGGACTATTACTTCGACGCAGCTCGCGCGCTCGAACCGTTGTCGCAGAACCGTCCGGAGCATCGGAAGAATCATCGCGGGGGAAACAAGCCGCACACGGTCCGGTCCCCGTGGCACCCGCGGGGAGCCGGGAAGAACGTCGGCGATGTCTGGTCGATATCCACGCGACCGCTGCCGGATGCGCACTGCGCTCCGTTTCCGATCGACCTTCCGCAGCGTTGTATCGCGGTCGGCTGCCCTGAAGAAGGCAGCGTCCTCGACCCCTTCTCCGGAGCGGGAACCACCGGCCTCGCCGCCCGACAATTGGGCCGGTCTTTCCAGGGAATCGACCTGCGGGCGGACTACCACGACATCTTCCTGCGGCGACTTCGGCACCAGAGCAGGCGCATCGAGGTCACCAACGAAACAAATCCAGGAGCCAACGTTGCGTAAGAACCAGTTCGGCGCCGCTGGCAACGCGGGCTTTCCTCCAGCACGACGGCGTGACCGAAACGCCGTGCAGCGGTGCGTGATAGGGCAGTCACGATTCGATCCCGTCCGCCGGCGTTACGCTTCCCGCCGCGATGTCGCCCCGGGCCTGGGGCGACCCGGCAGCTTCGGCATGTGCGACCAGCCGACGATCACACGAGGTGAGGACGAAATGAGTCGTGCTCCTCAGCCGAGCGATCACCAGTCCCGGCACGCCGCATGGTCGACGGAAAGGCAGCTCAACGCCGTCCTACCAAGTCTGGCCGAAGGCACCCGCGACGGGGTTGAGGGGACTGCCGCATGAGCACACACGATCCGCTCACCGATGCCGCTGCTGCGGGTGCTGACACGATCTCGGCAGCAGCCGAACTTGCCACGGCAGCTCGTGAACTGGCCGACGCCGTCCGCGCGCTGGCCGAACACGCTCCGCACGACCCCGATGCGTTGCTCACCGCCGAACAGCTCGGAGACCTCCTGCGGCTTTCGCCGCGCACATTGAAGGAGCAGGCAGCAGCCGGGCTCATCCCGCACCGCAGGTTCGGCAAGCACTACCGCTTCAGCCGCGACGACGCCGCAGAAATCGTACGGCTCGCCAGGAAAACTCCCATGCCTCAACGGAGAGGGTTCCGGGCGGCTTGACCCGGGCACCGTGCCCACACAGATGTCCGCCCCGGCACCAGCCGGGGCGGCTTCACAAAAGAGAGCAAGAGCAAGGAAGGAAGTGGTCATGGCCTACGGTCAACGACTGGGCGATGCCCAGGGTGATGGCTGGCGTGCCCGGTACAAGCGCCCCGACGGCACCTGGGGCAGCAAGTCCGGCTTCACGTCGGAAAAGGCAGCCGAGGGCTGGGGCAACGAGCAGGAAGCCCTGATCCGGCGGCACATGTGGATCGACCCCCGCAAAGGCGACACCCCGTTTGAGGACTTCGCGTCGGAGCTGCTGGACTCCATCGGTCCCCGGCTGGAACCGACGACGCTGGCGAAGTACAAGTCCCATCTGAACAACCAGCTGCTGCCACAGTGGTCCGCGTGGCCGTTGATCGGGATCTTCAACAGTTACCTGGAGATCGAGAAGTGGGTCTCCGAGCTGCATGAGGACTACGCCGAGTCCACGGTGTCGTCGGTGTTCGCGACGTTCTCAACGTTCCTCAACATGGCCTTCCGTGCTCAGTACATCCCGGCCAACCCGTGCTCGGGTATCCGGGTGACCTCGGGCGAGTTCGCGCCGGACCGCCTCGTCGCCACCCCCGTGCAGGTGCTGCGTGCGGCCATGCGGCTGTACCACTCGGCTGGTCCGGCGGGCTTCGCCATCGCCGTGGTGGACGCCTACACCGGAGCGCGCTGGAGCGAGCTGGCCGGTCAGCAGCGGCACGAGTACAACCGCGAGCGCCGGGCGATCCGGATCGAAGAACCGTTGAAGGAGATCGGAGGGAAGCTGTTCAAAGGCGGCCGACGCATCGGTCCCGGTGGCGTCATCGCCGACGGCGGCCCGAGTCCCGCGAAGCGGAAGACCTCACGACCGGGCAAGGGGAAGAAGAAGGGACGCACGAAAACCCCTGCCAGCACCCGGGACGTCCTGCTTCCCCCAAGCATCGCCGTGCTCTACGAGGCGCTGATGGACTCCCATCGCCACCCGTTCCTCTTCTGCACACCCGACGGGAACCTCCTGCGGAGGTCGAACTTCCGCCAGCGTCACTGGCGCCCGGCCTGGGACGGCATCGAGCCCGACGACCCGCAGGCCGAGGATCACGTCCCGGCAATCCTGATGTGGTTCACCTTCCACGAAGGACGGCACACCCACAGCACGTGGCTAACCGAAGACGGGGTGTCCGAGGTGGCACGCCGCGCCCGACTCGGACAGAAGATGAAGGGCATCGCCCGGGTCTACGATCACGTGACCCCGGAGATGGAACAACAAGTGCTCGAAGTGCTGGAAGCCCGGTGGGCGGCCTCCGTGGCGGCGCTGACCGCCGCCGAGCGCGCCCAACTCATGATGTGGTTCCCGCGCCTGCGGGACACCCTTGAAACCAGCAATGGCGAACCCGTTCAAGATCGCATCGCCATTTCATCGCCATTTGCAAGCTGACAGCGAGCCCGCCCCATAGGAGGAGCAGGGCCGCTGACCTGCATGAAAACTTTGGTGCGCGATACTGGGATTGAACCAGTGACCTCTACCGTGTCAAGGTAGCGCTCTCCCGCTGAGCTAATCGCGCGAGGCGGAGGCGGGAATCGAACCCGCGTACAGGGCTTTGCAGGCCCTTGCCTAAGCCACTCGGCCACTCCGCCGCGTTGGGCAATCTCTGGACCGAACACTCAAGCCACCGGGTGCCGATACCCGGAAACCCGAGATCGACCCGATTGGTTTCCCAGAGCGGATGACGGGACTCGAACCCGCGACCCTCACCTTGGCAAGGTGATGCGCTACCAGCTGCGCTACATCCGCCTGCACTGCGGTGATTGCTCCGGCTCGGCTCCGGAGTCACCGCTGCGTTGCACAGAGAACTTTAAACCACGCCGAACTCGACGATCAAAGGGGGGGCGATCGTCGGCCGCGCGGCCCATGCCGAGCCCGGCCGCCCTGGTGAGAGCGGCGCGTCAGGACAGGTCGTGCGGAAGCAGCCGAGTCAGCGCGTCGTCCACGTTGACCCACAGGTTCTCGTTGCCCGGCACCACGACGTCGTACGTGCGGTCCAGGAAGTCCGCCAGCTCTTGCGCCGAGGCCTCGAACACCGCGTGGCCGGAAGGCGAGCTGAGCTCGATCGCGACGACCTCGGGATCGTCGACCGCGGGCCGGATGCTCACATCCCCCTCGCCGGCGTGCGCGATCAGGCCGTCCGCGAGCAGGTCGCGGGCGAACACCCACTCGACCCAACCGGCACGGCCGGTGCGGAACGCGGCGACCACGGCGTACGGGTCGCGGGTGTCGTAGCGCAGTTCGACCTGGACGGGCACCGCCGGTGTCTGCGGAGCCAGCAGATCGAACACCGCCGTCGAACGGAGTGTCACGTGATCGTTTCGCATCGTCCTCGCCTTCCTAACTCCCTCCCGGTCCGCTTATCGACCGAGCAACACAGTTGTGACGCCTATGCGGGGTCATATGCTCGCCACCAGGCTCTACATCACCCGGTCGGGGCATACTGAACTTCGTAACGCGATCGGAAAACTGCGCAGAGTGGTCACATCGCACCCCCGACCGACATCGGCCCGACTCTTCGAAGCTGGCGTTCGGCGCCGGCAGAAGCGAGACCGAGCCATCCCCACAGCGTCTCCGACAGCGCCAACGAGCTCGCCCCCTGCCACCGCCGGACACCACTCGAGGATAGGCGATAGACCTGCGTCCATATGGGTTTCAACGGACAGAGCTGAGACACTCGCCACGAGCATTCGCCGAGACGGACTAACCCGGACATCCGGACGCGCAACCGCACACGCCTGGCCGCCACCCGGTCGAGGAGAGCGGTGCCACAGTGTGACCAGGCTCGAAAGGTCACGCTCGATCTCGGCGCCACAACTGTGAAAAACCGACTCATGACGCACGTCACATTTTGTCGGACGTTGCAACCCTTCTTCGCACGTGCTCCGCCGAGCCGGTCCCGAGCAGGGCCGTATCCTTTGCCCCGTAACAAGGTGCCGCACCTCACTAGCGAGCACGGGCCGGCGGGCACGCTGATCACGACGCCGCAGGACAGCAGCACCCCGAACGACAGCACGTGGCAGGTGGACTCTGAGCAGGACAGCCGAACCGGGACCGGAGAAGATCGACATGGCCTCGGACGACGATGCCCCGCGGCCCCGCCGCCGGTTGCACAAGCTCCGGCGAGCAGTGCGCGCCCGCCGTGAACGCATCCGGCGCAACCCCACGCTGAACATGACCTACCGGGTGGCACTCGGAGGCTTCGGAACCCTCATCCTCATCCTCGGAATCATCGCGATCCCGTACCCCGGCCCCGGCTGGCTCATCGTGTTCGCCGGCCTCGGCATCCTCGCCACCGAGTTCCACTGGGCGCACCGCGTCAACATGTTCACCAGGCGGCACTACCACCGCTGGGTCAGCTGGCTCGGCAGGCAGCACTGGACGGTCAAGCTCGGCATCGCCGCCCTGACCGGCATCATCGTGGTCGTGACGCTGTGGTTGCTCGGCATGTACGCCACAATCGGCAACTGGCTCGGAGTGCGCTGGCCGTGGTTGGCCTCCCCCTGTTCGGTGACTGAAAACGGTGTTGTAGAGTTCTCCATGTCGCCGGGAACGGCGGCACCGGGCGATTAGCTCAGGGGGAGAGCGCTTCGTTCACACCGAAGAGGTCACTGGTTCGATCCCAGTATCGCCCACACTCCGGATATGGCCCTTGACCAGCATGGTCGAGGGCCATATCCGTTTTTGTGCACGGTGATAGCCCTGAATTTCGCCCCACGGTGCCTAACCGGCCTCGGATGCTCCTTTCTCGGGCTCGCCGGACAAAGCGAGGCCGGATGAGCCCTGCGGCCTCATCAGCGGTGCTGCGGTCCAGCTCCGGTACATCCTCGGAGTCAGTGTCCAAAGTGAAGGCCACAGCGGATACCCGAGCCGTCTTGTCCAGCTCGCCGCTGATCGGCACAGACGCCCGCGAGCGTCCCATTTCCTTGAGCCGTAACGCTTCCACCGGAATGCGGATGCTTGTCGAGGTCGGTCCGGGTGTGGCTTGACCGTCGAGCTCTGCGGGAAAAACGAGAGGCAGGGTCGGCGGGCTGGGCGTGTTCGCCGTCGGTGTGGGATCTCGGCGTCAAGGCTCCCTCGTCGTCTTAGTTCAGTTCGGCGCCCGCGCTTCCCGGGTCATCAGATCGGTCAGCGCACGCCGGACTGTCGTCGGCGGGCGTCGACGAACACAGCGATCGAGATCGTCCCGATGCGTTCGGGCCTGGATGGCGCGGCGCTGTCCTGCCCAGGCTGGTGGACCTCGCGAGTTCGACTGATCGAACGCTCCTGGCTCGGCTGGTTTCGAGGTCGCGATACCGAGTTGGGCCGGAGGCGCTTACTGCCGGTCGTGGCGTGAGTGGATGTGGCGCCAGGCGAAGTGGACGGCCGCTGTTGCTCCCACTGCTGCGCCGGCCCAGCACAATGCCGTCGTCCATGCGGCGATGTCTTGGGTGAGTGAGAACAGGCTGATCGCGATCAGGGCTATGGCGGACCAGAATCGTTGTCCGTAGGTACGGGCGTGACGATCAGCCGGTCGCGGGTCTCGTCGCACTTGCACACCTTCCGTCGCGGCTGCCCAGAGGTCAGTGATCGCCTGCTTTTTCGTGCGCGTCCAACCGGGCCAGCAGGGATTCGAGTGCCGTCATGCGGCGGCCCTGTCGCCTGCCCTCGACGAGGCAGTGGCGCATCGATTCGACGTCCTGCGTGCGGACTTTGCCGCCGTGGTGGACGCGGTTGAAGGCCTGGTAGTCCAGCGGCAACATGTCGCGTTCGGATTTCCGGTGCACCTGTTCGGTGACGCGCGGTCCCATGAACGCGGCCATCAGCCTGCCCCCCAGCCGTGCTGCGGCAGCGTCAAGATCTCGCGTTGCGCGTCGCAGGCTAGGCGCCAGAGTTCCTTGTTCTTCGCGACGGTGGCGAAATCGGCCCAGCCCATCAATTCGCAGGCCCCGTAAACCGGGAAGGCGACCTTGGAGAAGATGTCGTCCATGGGCCGGCTCATCAGGGTGCAGCGGGATTCGCCCGAGCTGTTGTAGAGCTCGGCGAACCGCTTCGCGGCGGCGGGGTTTCCCGATTCGAGGCGGAAACCGAGCTTTCCCGGGGAGTGGCGGTAGCAGGCGGTGGACTCCGCGATGCGGGCCGGATCCGTCGGTGGGTGCACCGGCAGCTCCGCCGAGGACTGGTGGCTGAGCATGCCGAGGAAGCCGTGCAGCAACCGATCGTCCGCGATCCCCAGTTCCCGCAAGTGGTGTTCGCGGACTCCGACTCCGAAACCGCACATGATGACGATCGCGTCCGAGTCCCGGATGGCGTCTCCGAGGCCGCGCAGCATCGCGGTGCCCTGCTCGGTGCGGGCGGTGTGACCGTCGAGCGTGATCAGGACGAAGTTGAAGCTCCGGCCCGCCAGTTCCGCGGCGTCCTCGACCACGTCGTAGCCGTCGAGGGTGCGCAGCGAGGCGTCGTCGTAGCAGTAGAGCCGCTGCGGGAATTCGACCGCGGGCTTCCGGCCCGGCCGGACCAGGAAGGTGAGCTCCGCACCGGCCAGGCGGAGGTGGTAGCCGACGGGGAGTCCCGTCGCGCCGGCACCGACGATCAGGACGGCGGGTTCGCTCATGGTGTGCCTCTTGGTCGGGTTCGGGGATCGATCAACTGTGCCACTTCGGCCGCGCCCACCGGTCAGCACTCGGACGGTTGGGCGGCCAGCGGCGCGGTGTGGGCGCATCCCGAGGGGAAACCGATTCAAGTTGGGCATCACAGAATGCGAAACAAGTCTTGGACGGGATCGGTCGCGGCTTCCTAGTCTCGAGTCCAATCGCATTCCGTTACCAGTCGGAGGAACGCACATGCCCGCCGCCGCTCCCCTCGAGCTCGCTCAACGCCTCGGTTCCAGGTTGCTGTCCTTCCCGGTCACCCACTTCACCCCCGATCTCGCGTTCGACGAGGCCGCCTACCGGGACAACATCGCCCGGCTCGCCAAGTACGACGTGGCCGGTCTGTTCGCGGCCGGTGGCACCGGTGAGTTCTTCTCGTTGACTCCGAGTGAGGTGGGCCGGGTCGTGCGCGCCGCCGTCGAGAGCGCGCCCGCGAGCACCCCGGTCATCGCCCCGGCCGGGCAGGGCACCGCGCAAGCCGTCGCCTTCGCCGAGGACGCCGAGGCAGCCGGAGCGGACGGGTTGCTGCTGTTCCCGCCCTACCTGACCGAGGCGTCCACGGCCGGGCTCGTCGCGCACGTGCGCGCGGTGTGCGCGGCGACCTCGCTCGGCGTGGTGATCTACAACAGGGCCAACGCCATCTACTCGCAGGACGCCGTGGCCGAGCTCGCCGAGAGCTGCCCGAACCTGGTCGGGTTCAAGGACGGCGTCGGGGATCTTGAGGCCATCACCCGGATCCACTCACGGCTCGGTGACCGCCTGGTCTACATCGGCGGGCTGCCCACCGCGGAGACCTTCGCGCTGCCCTATCTCGAACTCGGCGTCACCACGTACAGCTCGGCGATCTTCAACTTCCTGCCCGAATTCGCGCTGGCCTTCTACGCGGCGGTGCGGGCGGGCGATCGGGCGACCGTGCGGCGACTGCTCAACGAGGTGGTCATGCCCTACACCGCGATCCGGGATCGCAGTCCGGGCTACGCGGTCAGCATCGTCAAGGCCGGGCTGGAGCTGACCGGGCATTCGGCGGGGCCGGTCCGGCCGCCGCTGACGGACTTGGACGAGCAGGAACGTGCACTGCTGTCCGAGGTGATCGCGGTGTCGCGCTCCCTCGTGCCCTGAGCCGCGGCAGGCGCGGCCGGGCATCAACGCCGATCGCCCGGCCGCATCGCCGACCCGCCGCCGAGCGCCGTTCGTTCGCGCACCTTCCAACGATGTGAGGAACGCATGACTCCAACCCCGCCATCGAGGGCCGCCGGACCGGAGAGTCCGCCGGTCGCCGACCACCGATCCCCGGACGTGGCCGCTCCCGGCCTCGAACCCGGGAGAGGCGCACCGGTTACCGACGTCTCGCCACCGCGCCGCCGCGGACCGGACCGGGAGTCCGTGATCGCCGCGCTCAAGGCCGTCGTGGGAATCATCGGGCTGTTCGCGGTGTGGGAGATCGCCGTGCGGGTGTTCGACCCGCCGGAATACCTGATGGTCGGCCCGATCTCCGCGTTCGTCGAGCTGGCCGAACGCCCCGGCTACTTCGCGGAGAACACGTTCATCACGTTGCAGGAGGCGTTGGCCGGGTTCGCGCTCGGTACCGCGCTGGGCGTGCTGTGCGGGGCGGCGCTGCACTACTCGACGACGGTCCGGAGCTTCCTGTATCCGGCGCTGATCGCGATCGACACGGTTCCGAAGGTCGCGCTGGCGCCACTGTTCATCGTCTGGTTCGGCTTCGGTTTCGAGTCGAAGGCGTTCGTGGCGATGGCCATCGCCTTCTTCCCGCTCGTGATCAACACCTACGACGGGCTCCGGTCGGTGCCGCACGAGCTGCAGGAACTGGCCCGGATCAACAAGGCCTCGCAGTGGAAGAAGATGACGAAGATCGAGTTCATCCACGCGATCCCGTCGATCCTGTCCGGCGCGAAGATCTCCATCTCGCTCGCCGTCGGCGGTGCGGTCGTGGGTGAGTTCATCGCCGGGTCGAAGGGACTCGGCTACGTGATCATGCTGGCGAACAGCCAGATCGACCTGCCGTCGATGTTCGCGGCGTTCGTCGTGCTCGCGTCGATCGCGCTGGTGCTGTTCTTCCTGGTCGACCTCGCCGGGCGCAAGCTCGTCCCGTGGAAGCAGCACGCGAAATGACGGCGGCGGGTGCGCGCCGGTCGATCCGCCGGACCGTTCTCGCGCTGGGCGCGATCCTCACCTTGCTGGCACTGGTGTCGTGCGGCGCCGACACCGGGCGGGAACGGATGTCGCTGATGCTCGACGTCAGCTGGCTGCCGAAGCACGCGCCGTTCGTCTCGGCCGTCGAACGCGGCTTCTTCCGCGCCGAGGGCATCGACCTGGAGGTCATGCCGGGATCCGGGTCCGCCAACACGGTCACCGCGGTGGACACCGGCAAGGTCGACTTCGGGTGGGCCGATTACGGCTCGTCCGTGCTGAACCAGGGCCGGGGTGCCGACGTCAAGCAGGTCAACCTGGTGCAGGCGCGTTCCGCCTACGCGGTCGTCGCGCTGGCCGGTACCGGCATCGACGACTGGTCCGACCTCAAGGGCAGGACCGTCGCCACCGAAGCCACCGGCGCGATGACCGCGATGTGGCCGTACGCGTTGAGCAAGCTGGGCTTGTCCGTCGACGACGTGAACGTCGTGCACGCGACCGGTGCCGCGAAGATGCCCGGCCTGGTCGCCGGCCAGTGGGACGCGAACCTCGCCCTCCACGTCTCCGACCAGCCGACGATCGACGCGCTGGGCCGGGAGGCCACCGTCCTGAAGTGGTCCGACCTGGGGATCGACCTGTACGGCAACGGGATCGTGGCCTCCGAGGAGAAGCTGCGGACGAACCCGGACCAGGTGCGGCGGTTCAACCGGGCGATGCAGCGGGGCTTCCTGTGGGCGTGCGAGCACCCGGAGCAGGCGGCGCGGGACTTCGGCGAGGAGGTCAGCGGATACGAGGACCGCACGGTGGTCCTGGCGATCAACGCGCAGTGCGAGCTGAACTGGGGCACCGGCCCCGACGCGGACACCTTCGGCGTCATGGACGACGCGGGCGCCCAGGAAATGATCGACGTCGCGCACCGCTTCCTCGGGATGAGCCCCGACGTGCACCTCACCCCTGCCGACGTCTACAGCAACGACTACCTCGAACCGCTGCACCGCGGTGAACAGATCACGCCGTGATGCCCGGACGGGAGAGCCAGATGAGCCACGAGTACGCGATTTCGGTGAACGACGTCGGCAAGACCTTCCGGTCGCGCGACGGGCAGCACAACACCGTCCTGCGGGGGATGGACTTCCGCGTGCGCCCCGGGGAGTTCGTCTCCATCGTCGGTCAGTCCGGCAGCGGGAAGACGACCCTGCTCAAGACGATCTCCGGCCTCCAGGACCCCACGGAAGGCGAGATCCTGGTGAAGGGGCGCCCGATCAAGGAAGGGCTCGAGGACATCGCGATGGTGTTCCAGAGCCCGGTGCTGCTGCCGTGGCGCAACAACCTCGACAACGTGCTGCTGCCGCTGGAATTCCGCGGCACCCGCGACGCCGCCGCCGAGCGCTACGCCCGGGAGCTGCTGGAAATGGTGGGCCTGGGCGACCGGGCCACGCGGTACTCCTACGAGCTCAGCGGCGGCATGCAGCAGCGCGTCGCCATCTGCCGCGCCCTGGTGTCGCGCCCGGAGCTGCTGCTGATGGACGAACCGTTCGGCGCGCTCGACGCGATGACCCGGGACTCGATGAACTTCGAGATCCAGCGGATCTGGCGCACCACCGGGTGCAGCGTCCTGTTCGTCACGCACAGCATCCCCGAGGCGGTGTGGCTGGCCGACCGGGTCGTTGTGGTCGGGGGCAAACCCGGCCGCATCGTCGCCGACGTCGAGATCGACCTGCCGCGGCCGCGCGGCAAGGAGCACCGGTTCTCCCCTGTCTTCTCCGAGTACGCGACCGAGATCGAGTCGCACATCGGCGTCACCACCGGCATCAGCTGACCCGCTCACGACCCCGGAGGAACACATGTTGCACCTCACCGCGGACGACGCACTGGTCAAGCAGCACTACGGGCTCGATGCCCGGCGCAGCTTGCTGTTCTCCGCGATCCGGCTCGACTCCCATCCGCTCGTCAGCCCGTTGATCGCGGAGCGCGGTGGTGAACGCACCTTGCTGGTCCGCCAGCAGGAGCAGGGCAACGCGCTCTCGGCGGGCGTGCCGAAGGAGCAGATCCGCTTCTACGCCCCGTGGGTGACGATCGATCCGCGGGTCGTCGCCGGCATCCCGGTGGCGGGATCGCTGACCGAGCTCGTCGCGGAGCTCGCCGACGACGGCCGAGTGCACCTCGCCGCGAACGTCGTGCTGGCCCACCATCGGGCGTTCGCCGCATCGGGCGCGCTGGAGGTGACCGTTGATGCGCAGCCCCCGACGCCGGTGGTCGCGCACGAGGTCGACACCACCGCCGTGCTGGCCCGGTTCGCCGAGTGGCGGGCCGGAGGGGCGCAGGTCGCGCGCAGGCTCATCGACGGTGTCGAGCACCTCGACGGGCTCGCCGCGGAACTCCCCGACGGCGAGGACACCCGGTTCACGGCGCTCACCGCGCTGGCCCGCGAGCACGGTCTGGACGCGGTGCTGCTGGCCGCCACCCCCAACCACACCGAGGTCACCGGGCAGGGCCGGCCCGAGAACGCGGTCGCGGTGTGGCTGCCCGGCGCCGAACGCCTCGTCGTGCTCGCACCGGAGGGCACGTCCGGGCTGCCCGGCACCCCGATCGGCCGCCACGCCTCGTTCGGGGCCGCCGTCACCGAGCTGAGCCCGGGCGGGCGCATCGGGGTCGAGGAGGAGTTCATCGGGATCGGCTTCGCCCAGGAGCTGGAGCAGGCGGGCGGTGAGCTCATCGGCATCTCCGCGGCCCTCGGGCACTGGCGCGACGTCCGGGACCGCGAAGACCTCGCCTTCCAGATCATCGCCTCCCGGACCAGCGTGTTCGCGATCGAGGCCGCGCTGGCGTGGGCGGAGCGGGGCATCGAGGACGGCCGGGAGTTCACCGAACTCGACATCTACGCCGTCTACCTCGACAAGATCGTCGAGTTCCGGGACGAGAACGACATCCCGTTCGGCGTCGAGCCGTACTTCACGAACCTGCACTCGTCGAACCGGATGTTGTTCCCCGGACCGCCGGTGGACTTCCCGATCAACCGGGACACCACCTGCATCCAGCTCGACGCGGGCGTGCGGGTCGTGGCGGGCGGCGTCACCGTCGCCACCTCCGACATGGCCCGCTCGCTGCCCCGCACCGAGGGGGCGAAGGAGGCGTACGCGTTCTTCTTCGACGTCGTGCGGGACGGCATCATCGGACAGCTGCGGCCAGGCGTGGTGTGCCAGGACGTGCACGAGGGAACGCTGAAGTACTTGGCGCCGCACCTCGACCGGATGCGCCAGATCGGCGTGCTAGGCACCGAAGTCGACTTCAACACCGAGTACCGCAAGCGCAACGTCGGGCACCTGATGGGCAAGCAGGAGTCGTTCGCGAACGAGCTGCGCCCCGGCTACGAGCACGTCCTGCAGGTCGGTTCGTTCGGTGCCGCGGAGATCCCGTGGCGCTACGACAACGTCGCCATCGGCACCGAAGACCTCTGGTACGTCGGCCGGGACCGCACCTACATCGTGAGCCAGTGGTGAGCGCCGCCATGTCCGACATCCGCAGGCGACTCGCCGAACTGTCCCTGGAACTGCCGGTGCTCGGCCCGCCGAAGTACGCCTACGAGCCCGCCGTGCTGTCCGGGGAGCTGCTGCACGTCTCCGGCCAGATCTCCCGCACACCCGCGGGGGAGGTCCTCGGCGGCCGCCTGGGCGACGACGCGGACGTGCGCGCCGGCGTGACCGCCGCGAGGGTCTGCGCGCTGAACCTGCTGGCGCGCGTCGACGACGCGGTCGGTTTGGAGAACGTCGTGCGGGTGCTCAAGCTCAACGCCTGGGTGACGAGCACCCCGCACGCGATCGACCAGCCGGAAGTGGTCGACGGGGCCTCGCAGCTGTTGATCGACGTGCTCGGCGACGCCGGTCGGCACGCCCGGACCGCCCTGCCCGCGCCGATCCTGCCGCAGGGCGCGCTGGTCGAGATCGACGCGACGGTGTCAGTCCGCACCTGACGAACACGGGCCATCACGTGGCGACCGTGTCACGTGATGGCCCGTTGAGAAGGGGACGGGGCGACCTCGCACCTGTGTGCGGGGCCGCCCCGTTGGGTGGCAAGTACCTGCTGATCAGGTCTCGTTGAACAGCAAACGGAACACGAGGTTGATGAGCACGCTCGTCACCACGCGAACTGCAAACCGCTCAGCGAACTTCTTGCGCTTGGGCCTGTTCTCCTCGTCGGCCATGACCCTGCCCCTTCCACCGTGGGCTCAACCGAGCCCGAGGCCCCGGACCATTTCGGTCCGCGTCGCCCCACATCTGGTGCAGAGACACTGCTCGCAGTATGGGGTCCTTTCAGAATGATCTTGTGATCGTTGTCCTGTCAGCGGCGGAGCCGCTGAGCAGTGACCAGCTCGAGCAAGATGACCACCGGCGGGTTCTCAGCGGCTTCCTCGCGAGGACAGCGATTTCGTGGTGTATGGACATACATGAGAAATCGATCCCGCAGCGAGGAAGCCGCTGAGGTTCCGCTGAGCGACCAGCTACGCAGGCCATTCTGAAAGGGCTTTTAAGTCGCCGGGGTCGGAACGGCTCCAGGGCCGATCAGGTGGTTCAGCAGAGGTCGTAGCGGGGTGTGGTGCGCAGCAGGCCGGAGAGATCGGTGCCCGGGGCGAGGTCGTGCGCCGGTCCACGGCGGGTGAACATGCGGGTCTGCTGAGTGCCGCCCAGCTCGGCGCGCTGGTCGCGGACCCGCAGCCAAGCGCCCTCGCGGAGCCCGAGGACGGGGACGTCGTTGTGCTCCAGGAACTCGGTGAGGCGTTCGTCGCGGGTCTCGCCGCGGTGCGTGCTCGCCGGGTCGGGCGGCTGGTAGTGCGGGTTGATCTGGAAGGGCACCAATCCGAGCGCGGCGAACGAGGCTGGCTGCACGATCGGCATGTCGTTGCTGGTCCGCAGGCTCGGGCAGGCCACGTTGGTGCCCGCGCTGGAACCCAGGTAGGGAACTCCGGCGAGCACCGCGCGCC
Organism: Saccharopolyspora gloriosae; assembly: GCF_022828475.1. Taxonomy (GTDB): domain Bacteria; phylum Actinomycetota; class Actinomycetes; order Mycobacteriales; family Pseudonocardiaceae; genus Saccharopolyspora_C; species Saccharopolyspora_C gloriosae_A. Next base: position 5,004,551 of record NZ_CP059557.1, read on the forward strand.
GCAGCTCCCGGATGAGCCCCTGGCGTTGCAGCGTCGCGAGCAGGCGGAACGTGTTGCCGCCACCGAGGAACACGGCCTCGGCCGCCGCGATGGCGCGCACCGGGTCGGCGGCGCGGTGCAGTCCGTCGACCTTGATGCCGATGGAGCTCAGCACCGAATGCACGGTGCGCGCGTAGTCGTCGAAGTCGCGGCGGGCGTAGGGCACGAACAGCATGCGTTCCCGGCCTGCCATCAGTTCCGTGATCGCGGGCAGCGCGTGCCCCAGGAAACCGGGCGACCCGTGCACTCGCGAACTCGACAGCAGGAGCAGCTGCACCACGGCTCTCCCTCCCCGCGCCCGTGGACCGCAGCGAACCCTACCGTCGGCGCTGGAACGGGTGGGCCGGGACGGGCAGGATGACCGGCATGGCCGAAGACGACGTGACGATCATCGGCGGCGGCATCGTGGGCTTGGCGACGGCGCACGCGCTGCTGCGAGCGGGCACCGGCAGGCGGATCACGGTCCTGGAGAAGGAAACCTCGGTGGGGGCGCACCAGACCGGTCACAACTCCGGAGTCCTCCACAGTGGACTCTATTACCCGCCGGGCAGCGCGAAGGCCCGGTTCGCGCGGGCCGGAGCGGAGGAGATGTACCGGTTCTGCGAGGAGCACGGCGTCCCCGTCCGGCGCATCGGGAAGCTCGTCGTGGCGACCCGGCCCGAGCAGCTGCCACGACTGGCCGAACTCGCCCGGCGCGGCGCGGCCAACGGCGTTCGACTGTCCGAACTGGACGATTCGGGGATCGCCGAGCGGGAACCTCGGGTTCGCGGCTTGCGGGCACTGCTGGTGCCGGATGCGGGCATCACGGATTTCGGCGAAGTGTGCCGAGTGCTCGCCGAACGGCTGGCCGAGCAGGACGTGCGGGTGCTGCGGGGCACCGAGCTGCTCGCCGCTCGGCGGGACGGGGATCGGCTGGTGCTCACCACCACGACCGGCGAGATCCGCACCCGGCTGGCGGTGAACTGCGCGGGACTGCACAGCGACACCGTGGCCGAACTCGCCGGGACCCGGCCCGCCGCGCGGATCCTGCCGTTCCGCGGCGAGTACTACGAGACGACTCCGGCCCGCCACGACCTGGTGCGCGCCCTGGTGTATCCGGTGCCCGATCCGGCGTTCCCGTTCCTCGGCGTGCACTTCACGCGCATGATCGACGGCGGACTGCACGTGGGTCCGAACGCGGTCCCGGCGCTGGCCCGCGAAGGCTACGACTGGCGAACCTGGTCCGCCTCGCACCTGCGGCGACTGCTCGGCGACCCCGGACTGCGTTCACTGGCGAAGCGCTACTGGCGCACCGGCGCGGCGGAGATCGCGCGCTCCGCCGCGAAACCGCTGTTCGTCCGAGCCGCACGCGAACTGCTGCCGCAGCTGCGCGGCGCCGACCTGGTGCCCGCCGCAGCGGGCGTCCGAGCACAGGCAGTGCGCCCGGACGGCACCCTCGTAGACGACTTCCTGGTGCACGAGGACGAACGCTGGATCCACGTCCTCAATGCCCCGTCCCCGGCCGCAACAGCCTCACTGCGCATCGGCACCGACATCGCCGAACGAGTGACCACCCACCTCAGCTGAAAACGACCACACCGCCCGCCGGCGCGAAGCACATCGGTTCATCAGCGGCAGCACCCATGCTTTCCAACGAAGCCGCCCCTGCGGCGATAGCCGAATCCGTACGGCCGAAGGCCGTGCTTGTATGCGCGTCAGCGCATAACCCACGTCGAGAAGGTGACCACCGGCGGGTTCTCAGTGGCCTTCTCGCGAGGACGGCTTTTTCCCTCGTGGCGGAGCCACCAGGGAAAAAGATCCCGCAGCGAGAAGGCCACTGAGGTTCCGCTACCCGACCACCCAAGAAAAACGAGCCGTGGAACTCAGTAGTACCCGCGATCCCGGTAGTCACGGTATTCGCGATACTCACGCTCCCGCTTCTCAGCAGAGTTGATGGCGATCCGGCGCACCACCCCGTGCAGCGCACTGCTGACGATGGTGACGATCAACGCGCCCCAGAACGCCGCCCAGAACCCGTCCACGTGGAACGGCAGGTTCAGCTCCCCGGCGACGTACCCGGAGAGCCAGAACAGCAGCGCGTTCACCACGAGCCCGAACAGCCCGAGCGTGAGCAGGTACAGCAGGCAGCCGAAGGTCTTCGCGATCGGCTTCAGGACCGCGTTGACCACGCCGACCACGATCGCGACCACCAGCAGGGTGACGATCTTCGTCCCGGTGTCGGTGTTCGCGTCGCCGAGCTGGATGCCGGGCAGCAGCGTGGTCGCCCACACGGCGACCGCGGTGATCAGGATGTGCAGCAATACCGTCACGAGATGCCCCTCCCGAGTTCGCCGTTGATCTAGACGGCGAACCGTACCGTTCCGGCGCGAGCCGGTTCCGGCCCGCCGCGAGACCACAAGAAACGCCTGATCAGGCGAATATCTCGTCCGTCAGGTCGCGGATCGCGTCGGCGCGGGCACGCCGCTCGGCCTGTTCGTAGGCGTCCACGAAGCGGAACACGAGTCCTTCGCGCAGCCCCCACGGGCACAGGTCCAGCTCGTCCACGCCGATGGCGCGCAGCAGCGCGTCGGCGGCGACCGCTCCGGCCAGGATGCGCCGGGCTCTGCTGCGGGACACGCCGGGCAGCTTGGCCCGTTCGGCTTGGCCGAGCGCGGCGAGCTGGGGAATCCACCGCTTCAGGTTCTCCCGCGCCAGGTTGTCGGGGTGCCGCACCAGGCGCTTCTCGGAGCTCGCGGCGAGCACGGCCAGCTGCCGCAGCACCTTCGACTGCGCGACGGTGTGGCCGAGGTCCCGTTCGGCGATCCGCGCCAGCGCGGGCGGGGCGAGCCGCTCCACCGCCGCGCGCAGCGCCTCGACCTGGTCGGGCGGCGGCGGGTCGGTGGGCAGGTATTCGCGGGTGAGCCGGGCCGCGCCCATCGGCAGCGACACCACCTGGTCCGGGGTCTGCCCCGATCCGGTGGCGACTTCGGCGGTACCGCCGCCGATGTCCACGGTGGTCAGCGGCGTGCCGTTCTTGCCGTGCCAGCGGCGGGCGGCGTGGAAGCAGAGCGCGGCTTCGGCGTGCGGGGTCATCGATCCGATGCGGGTGCCCGCCGCGATGGTGAGGCGCTCCCGGAGTTCGGCGCCGTTCTTGGCGTCGCGCACGGCGGCGGTCCCGAAGGCCACCAGCGGCCCGCGCAGTTCCGTTCCGACGGCGCGCACGCAGTCCTCGACGGCGCGCACGGCCCGCGCCATGCCCTCTTCGGTCACCGAGCCATCGGCACGGGTGTGCTCGGCGAGGCGGGTGCGCGCCTTGTGGCTCCAGGTGGCGCGCGGCAGGCGCCCGCGGTCGAGGTCGACCAGTTCCAGGCGTGCCGCAGTGGAACCGATGTCCAGAAGTCCGAGCCTCATACCACCCTCACGTGTAGTCCTGACGGGCCGTCGCGCCGTACGGCGAACACCTGGGAGCAGCAATCCAGAACCATCGACATGTCCGAATCATGCCGTACGCACAGGGTTTGTTCATCGCCCGTTCGGATTTTCTTGATCCGTAATTGATGTCACTCCTCTACTTAGCACTACCGGTGTCACACGAGCGGTGTTAAAAAAAGGGGGTCCCGAGACCGTGCTACCCGGCGGTAACATCGGGGTGACCCGGCGACGCGGCTGGTACGCGATGGGCGCGGCCGCTCGCTCGCCAGCGACGGAGAGGACCACCATGCGCATCGGGATGCCGCTGAACTACAGCGGGGGCTTCAAAGAAACCGTGGACGAACTGGCGACCTACGAGAAGGCCGGGCTGGACATCGTCTACGTAGCCGAAGCCTACTCGTTCGACGCGGTCAGCCAGATGGGCTTCATCGCCGCCCGCACCGAGCGGCTCGAGGTCGCCTCCGGAATTCTGCAGATCTACACCCGTACGCCCACCCTCACCGCCATGACCGCCGCGGGACTGGACTTCGTCTCCAACGGCCGCTTCACCCTGGGCATCGGCGCCTCCGGGCCGCAGGTCATCGAAGGGTTCCACGGCGTGCCCTACAACGCGCCGCTGGGCCGGACCCGAGAACTGGTCGACATCTGCCGCCAGGTGTGGCGCCGCGAACGCGTCCAGCACGAGGGCAAGAACTACCAGATTCCGCTGCCCGAAGGTCAGGGCACGGGCCTGGGCAAACCGCTCAAGCTCATCAACCACCCGGTGCGCCCCAACATCCCGATCATGATCGCGGCCATCGGCCCGAAGAACGTCGCCATGGTCGCCGAGATCGGTGACGCCTGGGAGCCGATCTTCTACGTGCCGGAGAAGGCCGGCGAGGTCTGGGGCGAATCGCTGGCCGCGGGCAAGGCCAAGCGCAACCCCGAACTGGGCGAGCTCGACGTCGTCGGCCAGGCCCCGCTGGCCATCGGTGACGACGTCGACGCCCTCGTCGACTCGATGCGCCCGATGCTCGCCCTCTACATCGGCGGCATGGGTGCGAAGGGCAAGAACTTCTACAACGACCTCGCCTGCCGCTACGGCTACGAAGCGGAGGCCGCGGAGATCCAGGACCTCTACCTGGCGGGCAAGAAGGACGAGGCCGCGGCGAAGGTGCCCGACGACCTCGTCGCCAAGAGCACCCTCATCGGCTCCGAGGGCCACGTGCGGGAGCGGCTCGCGGCGTTCAAGGAGTCCGGCGTGACCACGATGAACGTCACTCCCCTCGCGGGCAGCTTCGAGGAGCGCACCACGCTCATCGAGAAGATCCGCAAGATCGCCGACGAGATCTGATCCGCTTGGCGGCCGGGCGCGTCACCGCGCCCGGCCATCGGCGAGGCCGGACCACCGCTCGCGTCGAGCTCAGCCGACGATCACCCGGATCGGCGCACCGTCCAAGTAGGCGCGGACGTCCTCGACGGTCTCCGCGTAGAACGCCTCGTAGGTGCCCTTCGTGACGTACCCGATGTGCGGGGTGAGCACGGTGCGCGGCGTGCCGCGCCACGGGTCGTCGGCGGGCAGCGGCTCCTGCGCGTAGACGTCGATGCCGGCACCGGCGATCCGCCCCGCGTGCAGCGCCTCGCGCAGCGCGGCCTCGTCCACGATCGGCCCGCGGGAGGTGTTCACCAGGTACGCCGTGGGCCGCATCAGCTCCAGCTCCGCCGCGCCGACCAGGCCTCGGGTGCGCTTGCTGAGCACCGTGTGGATGGTGAGCACATCGGCTTCGCGGAACAGGTCCTGCTTGCTCACCCGGCGCGCTCCCGCGGCGGACGCGGCCTCCTCGGTGAGGTTCTCGCTCCACGCGACGACGTCCATGCCGAAGGTCCTTGCGACCTTCGCGACCTGACTGCCGAGCCTGCCGAGCCCGAGTACGCCCAGCGTCCGCCCCGCCAGTTCGAACCCGACACCGCGCTGCCAGCCGCCCTCGCGGATCGACTTGTCCTGCAGCGGGATGTCCCGGGTGACGGCGAAGATCAAACCCCAGGTGAGCTCGGCCGTCGGCCCCCACGCCTGGTGCGGGGCCGATCCGTTTCCGGTCCCGCAGACCGTGATGCCGAGGTCGGCGGCGGCGTCCAGGTCGATCGCCGCGTTCCGCATGCCGGTGGTGACCAGCAGCTTCAGCTTCGGCAACGCGGCGAGCAGGCCGCGCGGGAACGGGGTTCGTTCCCGCATCGCCGCGATCACGTCGAACGATTCGAGCCGTCGCACCAGCTCGTCGTGATCGGTGACGGTGTCGTTGAACACTTCGACCTCGGCCGCCAGCGAATCCCAGTCCGCGTACTCCCGCGCGACACCCTGGTAGTCATCGAGCACGGCGATGCGCATGCACTCCTCCTTCAGCGTTCGGCCGAGACGATCATAAATCGATCAGCCGTGGCCAACGGTCCGACGAAACCTCGCAAAAGCCCCTTTCTGCCCCGGGCGCGGACCTGACAACACGTGGTTCGCCGGGGCAGACTGCGCGATGTGACTCGATCCAGACTCCTGCACCTGCTGCCGATGAGCTCGTTCCACGCCGCATCGGACCTCATCGAGGCCCCGTCGCTGGGCACCGATGGATTCGTGCACTGCTCACCGGACGTGGACACGACGCTCGCGGTGGCCAACTCGCTGTACGGGGACGCGACCGAGCAGCTGGTGGCGCTGGAACTCGATCCGCAACGGTTGTCGGCCCCGGTGCGCTGGGAGGCCGCCGACCCGGTGCCCCCGGCGGGCGTCGCCGCCGACGTGCTGTTCCCGCACGTCTACGGGGCGCTGGAGCGCTCCGCGGTGATCGGCCTGCACTACGCGCGCCGGGACGCGCAGGGCCGGTTCACGGCGTTGGAGACCCGCAGCCGCACCGCGGAGGAGCTCAATCTGCTGCCGCACCCGGAGGGCGGCTGGTACCGGCGCACGTGGACCAGCGACATCAAGGTCACCCCGGACGGCCGCGGCTCGCGGCCCACGGCGACGGCGATCTACTACCTGCTGGCCGCCGGGCACACCTCGGCGTGGCACGCGGTCGGCTCGGCGGAGCTGTGGTTGTGGCATCGCGGCGGGCCGCTGACCCTGTCGCTGGGCGGCGACGGGGACGTGCCCTCGGAGCAGCCGCGCAACCACGTGCTCGGTGCGGGAGCCGGGCAGGACCCTCAGGTCCTGGTGCCCGCCGGGACGTGGCAGCGAGCGGTCGCCTCGGCGACGGTGGAATCGCTGGTGACCTGCGTGGTCTCGCCCGGGTTCGACTTCGCGGACTTCAGCACGCCCGACTGATCGGCGAGGTCGGCCGACAGCACGGGAACGCGGGGTTCGGTGCCCGCTCTCGGCGCGGTGATCGGCTCGACGGCGGGCTCGCCGGTCTGCGAGTCGGCGAGGGCGATCTTTGACTCGACGGCCTGCGACTCGACGGCCTGCGACTCGACGGCCTGCGGCTCGGCGGTCTGCTCTTCGGCAGGCAGCGGCTCAGCGGTCCGCTGCTCGGCGATCAGCGGTTCAACGCCCTGCGGCTCGGGCGGTTCCGGTTCGGTGCAGTGGTGCCGGGCCGGGCTCGGGAGGGGCTCCTCCCGAGCATGCGTCTCTCGAACCAGCACAGGGCGATCAACGAGCCAATGATCGTTCCGATGCCCAGCGAAGCCATCAGAACGAAGATCGCCAACGTGTTCAGCACCGACCTCACCCCCGAGAGAAACCGTGCGCGGCATCGATTCCCGCCGAACCGACCGTGGTGAGCCGGTCCGACGAGCACCTCGCCGGAATTCACCGTAGGGCGGGACCTCGACCGGTGCCGGACACCTGACGGGGCGCAATCCGATCGAAGGAATTCAGCGTGATCGTGGTTTGGCTGGAGCCCTCGGCCAGGCGATCTCACCAACGTGGCGAACGTCCTTGATCAGGCAATTCGACCTTTATCGGGGCTACTATCGGGTGACTGTGCGCGCACCGCGACCTGGTCGCGATCCGTAGTCATCGCAGCCACCCGTTGTCGTGACGGTCCACGGTCCGGGGCAACGGATGTCCCGTGGAGTGCGTGCACCCAGTGATCGCCCTGACAAGCACGTCGAGCTGGGAGGTACCGGTGAAGAGCTACGCGGTGCATCTGCTCTTCCACGCGCTCACCCTGCTCTGCGGCGCCGCGCTGGGGCTCGCGGGGACGCTGTGGTGGGCGACCGGCAACGTTCCGGCGGGATGGGCGGCGTTCGCGGCGCTGCTGCTCGGCATCGCCGTGCTGGTGTTGCAGTGGCGGCACATCACCGCGAGCGCACCGCGATCCCGCCCGACGCGGGGGCCGCGGCCGGGCACCCGGCCGGAACTGGGGGCCACCGCCGTGCAGCGGTACGACGATCCGGCGGGCGCACCGACGAGGCGGGGCTGACCACCAGGCGGGAATCCTCGGACGGCCTCTAGCCGGGATGTTCACGACCGTGCTCGCATGGTGAGCGGCGAAGCCCGCGCTGCGCACGGAGGTCGGAACCCCGATGACGGCTCCACGAGTGAACGCACTGGAGGGCGCCTGGTCGTTCGGCCCGCTGAGTCCGGGAACGCCCCCGGAGGCGGTGCCCGACGGGCGGCTCGGCACCGCGGTCGTTCCGCACGTCGTGGCGGAGTTGCCGTGGCGGGATTGGGATCCGGCGAGCTGGGAACGCGACTGGCTGTACCGGAAGCGGTTCGCCGGGGCGGGCGATCCCGGTGTGCGGTACTTCCTGCGCTTCGCGGGCGTGCTCACCACGACGCGGCCGGTGCTCAACGGCCGTCCGCTGGAGCCGCACGCCGGTGGCTATCTGCCGTTCGAACGGGAGGTCACCGGGCTGCTGGCGGACCGCAACCGGCTGGACGTGGTCGTCGACGGCCGGTTCGACGCGGACGTGCCGCCGAACTCGGCACGCCCGAGCGACGTGGTGGACTTCTGGCAGCCGGCCGGGTTGTACCGGGAGGTGTCGCTGGTCGCGCGGCCCGCGGATCACGTGCGGGACGTGTTCGCGAAGCCGGTGCGGGTGCTCGACGACTCCCGCCGGGCGCTGCTGGTGCGGTGCGAACTCGACCTCGTCGACGGTGGTGCGCTGGAGCTGCTCGCGCAGCTGCGGTACGGGGACCGGCTCGTCGCCGCCGCCGACCGGGCGGTGAGCCTCGGCCCCGGGCGCAACACCGTGGAGTTGGCGATCGGCGGGCTCGGCGAAGTCCGCCTGTGGCAGCCGGATTCGCCGCACCTCTACGACGTGGTGGTGACGTTGCGCCGAGCCGGGCAGGTGGTGCACGAAAGGCGGGTGCGCACCGGGTTCCGCGAGGTCCGGTTCGATCGCGACGGGTTCCGGCTCAACGGCGAACGGCTCCGGCTGTTCGGGGTGAACCGGCATCAGCTGTTCCCGTTCGCCGGTGCGGCGATGCCGGCACGGGTGCAGCGCCGGGACGCGGAGATCCTGCGCGGCGAGTTGAACTGCACGATGGTCCGCACCTCGCACTACCCGCCGCACGAGGCGTTCCTGGACGCCTGCGACGAGCTGGGCCTGCTGGTGTGGGACGAACCGCCTGGCTGGCAGCACCTCGGTTCCGGGCGCTGGCTGGAGCGCGCGTACCGCGACGTGCACGACATGATCGTGCGGGACCGCAACCACCCCTCGGTGGTGCTGTGGGCGGCGCGGCTCAACGAGACTCCCGGCGACGCGGAGTTCTACACCCGGACGGAGCGGCTGGTGAAGTCGCTGGACGACTCGCGGCCGACGACCGGCGCGATCCTCGGCGCCGATCACGACACCACCGATTTCCAGCACGACGTGTTCGGCTACAACGACTATTCGGTGAGCACCGGCCCGGACGGCCTGCCGCAGCCGGAACCGGAGCCGCCTCGCCGGGACCTCCCGTACCTGATCAGTGAGGCCGTCGGCACGCTGTCCGGCCCGGCGAAGTTCTACCGGCGCACCGATCCGCAGGCCGTGCAGCAGGGGCAGGCGCTGGCGCACGCGCGGGTGCACGACCTCGCGGGCGGCGATCCGGCTTACGCGGGAGTGCTGGGCTGGGCGGGTTTCGACTACCCCTCGGGGCACGGCAACATCGATCGGGGCGTGAAGTTGCCCGGTGTGATCGACCTGTTCCGGGTGCCGAAGCCGGGTGCGGCGATGTACCGGGCGCAGGTGAGTCCGCGTCGCCGTCCGGTGATCGAGCCGTCGTTCCACTGGGACCTCACCGGGCCGAGTCCCGTGCGGGAACTCGGCGAGGCCGCCATCTGGTCCAATGTGGACCGATTGGAGCTGTTCGTCGGCGGCGAGCCGTTCGGCACGCTCACCGCGGCGCGCGACCGGTACCCGAACCTGCCCTACCCGCCGTTCTTCGCCGATTTCGGTTCGGTGCGGGGGATTCCGGAATTGCGGGTGGACGGCTACCTCGACGACGTGCTGGTGCTGAGCCGATCGTTCTCGGCGGATTGAGCGGCTGACGTGCTGGCGCTGCGGCCCGACGATCGGGTGCTCGCCGCCGGCGGTGGCGATGCGACCCGAGTCGAGATCAGGGTGGTCGACCGCCACGGCGCCGACCGCCCGTACACGGCGGGCGACGTCACGCTGGAGCTCGACGGCCCCGCCGAACTCGTCGGCCCGCACCGGTTTCCGCTGGCGGAGACCGGCGGCGTCGGCGCGGTGTGGCTGCGCAGCGCCCGCACCGGCGCCGGACGGGTCCGGCTGCGGGCGCGGCATCCCTCGGCGGGCGCGGCGCAGGCCGAGCTCACCGTGCTGGCCGCGTGAGCACTTCCCGGGTCTGCCGGGCGATCTCCACGTCCTCCCGGGACTCGACGACGACGGTGCGCACCGCGGCGGAATCCGAGCTGATGTCGGCGTCCGAACCGGTCGCGGTGTTGCGGTCGGGATCCACCTCGACGCCCAGGAACCCGAGGTTCCCGGCGAGGTCGGCGCGCAGCGGCGGCTGGTGCTCGCCGACTCCGCCGGTGAACACCAGCAGGTCCAGCCCGCCCATCGCCGCCACCATCGCCCCGGCGTGGCGCAGCAGGCTGTGCGCGTACACGTCGTAGGCGAGTTCGGCGTCGAGGTCGCAATCGGCGCGGGCGGCGAGCACGTCGCGCAGATCGCCCGAACCGCCGGTCAGCCCGGCCAGTCCGGAGCGCTTCTGCAACGTCGTGAACAACTCGTCCGGCTCGACCTTGCCGCTGGTCACCAGCCAGCCCAGCAGACCCGGATCGATCGACCCGCTGCGGGTCGCCATCACCAGGCCCTCGTCGGGGGTGAACCCCATCGTGGTGTCCACGCAGCGTCCGTCGCGCACCGCCGCCAGCGAGGCTCCCGCGCCCAAGTGGCAGCTCAACACCCGTCCGCCCGCCACTCCGGCGAGCTCGGCGCCGCGCCGCGACGCGTAGCCGTGCGAGAGGCCATGGAAACCGTAGCGGCGCAACGACCAGTGCCGGTTCCACTCCTTCGGCAGCGCATAGGTGCCGGCGGCCTCCGGCAACGTCGTGTGGAACGCGGTGTCCACGCAGACCACCGCCGGGGTGTCCGGCGCGCACTGCGAGGTCGCGCGGAGCCCGTCCAGCGCACGTGCCTGGTGCAGCGGCGCCAGGTCGGTCAGGCTCGTGAGGTAGCGCAGCAGCGGCTCGTCGAGCACGGCAGGCCCCAGCACCTTCGGCCCGCCGTGCACCACGCGATGCCCGACCGCCTGCGCGCCGTGCTCGTGGAAGAAGTCCCGGATCGGCTCCACCTCACCGCGCCACCGCTGCACGTCGTGTGAGGCCACCTGCTCGTCGTCGTCCAGCAGCCGGAGTTTGAGGCTGCTCGATCCCGCGTTCACCGTCAGCACCCGCATGCTCAGGAGTCCTTTCGGAGTGATCTTGTGGTCGTCGTGTCGTCAGCGGCGCAGCCGCTGAGGTTCCGCTGCGCAGGCCCAACGGCCCTTAGGACCACTTCCAATCGCGGATTTCCGGCATGTCCTCGCCGTGAGTGGTGACGTAGCGCCGGTGTTCGATGAGCTTGCCGGTGAGTTCCTCGCGCGCGTACACCGCGTTCTCGCCCAGGCCCGGCACCCGATCGATCACGTCGATGGCGAGGTGGAAGCGGTCGATCTCGTTGAGCACGCACATGTCGAACGGGGTCGTGGTGGTGCCTTCCTCCTTGTAGCCGCGCACGTGGATGTTGTCGTGGTTGTGCCGCCGATACGTCAGCCGGTGGATCAGCCACGGGTAGCCGTGGTAGTCGAAGATCACCGGCTTGTCCGAGGTAAAAAGCGCATCGAACTCCACATCGGACAGTCCGTGCGAGTGTTCGCGCGGGTCCTGCAACCGCATCAGGTCCACCACGTTGACCACTCGGATGCGCAGCTGCGGGAGCCGTTGCCGCAGCCAGTCCACGGCGGCCAAAGTCTCCATCGTCGGCACGTCCCCGGCGCAGGCCAGCACCACGTCCGGTTCGCCGTCCCGGTCGTTGCTCGCCCAGTCCCAGATCCCGATGCCCTTGGTGCAGTGCACCACCGCGTCGTCCATGTCCAGGTACTGCGCGGCGGGCTGCTTGCCCGCGACGATCACGTTGATGTAGTCGCGGCTGCGCAGGCAGTGGTCGGCCACCGACAGCAGCGTGTTCGCGTCCGGCGGCAGGTACACGCGCACGATCTCAGCCTTCTTGTTCATCACGTGGTCGATGAACCCGGGGTCCTGGTGGGAGAAGCCGTTGTGGTCCTGGCGCCACACGTGCGAGGTGAGCAGGTAGTTCAGCGACGCGATCGGCTGCCGCCACGCGAGCCCGGTGCTCACCTTCAGCCACTTCGCGTGCTGGTTCAGCATCGAGTCCACGAGATGCGCGAACGCCTCGTAGCAGGAGAAGAAGCCGTGCCTGCCGGTGAGCAGGTAGCCCTCCAGCCAACCCTGGCAGGTGTGCTCGGAGAGCACTTCCATGACCCGCCCGTCCGGTGCCAGCGATTCGTCACCGGGCTCGGACTCCCCCATCCACGCCCGCGAAGTCGCGTCCAGCACGGCGCCGAGCCGATTCGAGTTGTTCTCGTCCGGGGCGAACACCCGGAAGTTCGCGGCGGATTCGTTTAGCCGCATCGCGTCGCGCAGGAACGCGCCGAGGACTTGGGTCGCCTCACCGGTCGTGTTCCCCGGCTCGGGCACCGGGAGGCCGTACTCCTGGAAGTCCGGCAATCGCAGGCCGCGCAGCAGCAGGCCGCCGTTGGTGTGCGGGTTCGCGCTCATCCGGCGGTTCCCGTGCGGATTGTGCTCCCGGATCTCACGCACCGGGGCGCCGTCGGACTCGAACAGCTCCGCCGGTCCGTAGCTGCGCAGCCAGTCCTCCAGCATCCGCAGGTGGTCCGGATCGCCGCGCGGGTCGCCGAGCGGGATCTGGTGCGCGCGCCAGGTGCCTTCGACCTGCTGCCCGTCGACGACGTCGGGTCCGGTCCAGCCCTTCGGGGTGCGCAGCACGATCATCGGCCAGCGGGGGCGTTCGGTGCCGCCTCGGCGGGCTCGGTCCCGGATGCGGTCGATCTCGTCGAGGCAGCCGTCGAGGGTGGCGGCGAACAGCTGGTGCATCGTCGCCGGGTCGGAGCCGGAGACCAGGTGCGGTTCGTAGCCGTAGCCGCGCAGCAGGCTCACCAGCTCGTCTTCGGGGATGCGGGCGAGCACGGTCGGGCTGGCGATCTTGTAGCCGTTGAGGTGCAGGATCGGCAGCACCGCGCCGTCCCGCGCCGGGTCGAGGAACTTGTTCGAATGCCAGCTCGCCGCCAGCGGCCCCGTCTCGGCCTCACCGTCGCCGATCACGCACGCCACGGTCAGGTCCGGGTTGTCGAAGGCCGCGCCGAACGCGTGCGCCAGCGAATAACCCAGCTCACCGCCCTCGTTGATGGATCCCGGTGTTTCCGGGGCGGCGTGGCTCGGGATGCCACCGGGGAACGAGAACTGCGTGACCAGGCGCTGCAGTCCTGCTTCGTCCTGGGCCACATCCGGGTAGATCTCGCTGTAGGTGCCCTCCAGCCAGGCGGCGGCGACCACGCCCGGCCCGCCGTGTCCCGGTCCCGTCACGTAGATCATGTCCAGGTCGCGGTCCCGGATCGCCCGGTTCAGGTGGGCGTACAGGAACGTCAGTCCGGGAGTGGTGCCCCAGTGGCCGAGCAGCCGGGGCTTGACGTGTTCGGGCCGCAGCGGTTCCCGCAGCAGCGGGTTGCCCATCAGGTAGATCTGTCCGGCGGAGAGGTAGTTCGCGGCCCGCCACCAGGTGTCGACGCGGTGCAGCTCGCGAGCGTCGAGATGTTCGGGAGCCTGCAAAGTCGGATTGCCCATCCGGGGAACCTCCGGGGAACGCTGCGGTGTCCGTCACCCCGCAGCGTTCCCCGGACGGCGCCGCGGCAACCCGGCAGCGGTGATCCGTCAGCTCAGCCGCACGATCTCGCCCTTCGCGGCCGAGTGGCGGGCCGCTTCGATGATCTCCAGGCCTGCGATGGCGTCCGCCGGATCCACGGGGAGCGCCGAGCCTTCGCGCAGGGCGGTGACCAGCTGGTCGTAGAACGCGGGGTAGGCGCCCGGCTCGGTGCGCACCGGCCGGGAGTCCTCGACGGTGCCGAGCAGGCCGTGCAGCTCTTCGGCCTCGATGCCCCAGCCCTGGCCGGGGCGCTCACCGGCGCGCAACGCGGCCTCCTGCGGGTCCAGCCCGAACTTCGTGTAGCCGGCGCGGTCGCCGAGCACCCGCAGCCGGGGGCCGTGCTGCGCGGCGAACTTGCCGACCCACAGGTGCGAGCGGACCCCGTTGACGTGGGTCAACGCCAGGAACGAGTCGTCGTCGACCTCGCTGCCCGGCCTGCGCACGTCCACTTCGGCGTAGACGGACGCGACCGGGCCGAACAGCGCGAGCGCCTGGTCGATGAGGTGGCTGCCCAGATCGTAGAGCACGCCGCCGGCCTCTTCCGGGCCGCCGGATTCGCGCCAGCCCGCCTTCGGGCGCGGCACCCAGCGTTCGAACCGGGACTCGAAGCGGTGCACCCGCCCGAGCTCCCCCGCGTCGATGAGGCCCTGGAGGGTGCGGAAGTCGTTGTCCCAGCGGCGGTTCTGGAACACGGTCAGCGGCAGCTCCCGGCGCTCGGCCTCGGCGACGAGGTCCCGCGCCGCGGCGGAGGTGGGGGCGAACGGCTTGTCCACCACGACCGGCAGCCCGGCGCGCAGCACCTCGGTTGTGTGCTCGACGTGCAGGCGGTTGGGGCTGGCCACCACGACGAGGTCGAGGCCGCCGCGCTCCAGCATCGCGGGCACGTCGTCGACCACCGCGGCACCCGGGTACGCGGCCGCGATCTCCTTGCGCCGCTCCGGATTCCTCGTGACCACTGTGGACAATTCCAGTCCGGGGTTCGACGCGACCAGCGGCGCGTGGAACACCGCCCCGGCGATGCCGTACCCGACCAGCCCGACCCGCAGCGCAGCACTCATGCGCCCATTACATCAAGCCGCCTCCGGAGCCGCGTTCGACCCACCACCGGACGCCGGAGGATGACCTGCGCAGCGGGTCACGCAGCGGCTTCCTCGCGGCCCTTTCGCCGGTGTGACCGCGTTTTCTCGCCGTACCGCTGAGCCGTCACACGGATGCTTCGGGACCGTTGACCTGGCCGGGCGAGACCAGACCCGTCTCGTAGGCGGTGATCACCAACTGGGTGCGCGAACTCAGGTGCAGCTTCTGCATCACGTGGTACAGGTGCGATTTCACCGTCAGCTCGGCCAGCCCCAGGTTCCGCGCGATGTCGGCGTTGGAGCCGCCGCGCGCGACCTCCAACAGCACGTCCAGCTCGCGGTTGGTGAGCCCGCTCAGCTCGGACGACGCGTCCCGCACCCCTAACGAGGCGAACCGGTTGAGCAGCCGCCGCGTCACGCGCGGAGCCAGCAGCGCCTCCCCTGCGGCGACCGTGTGCACGGCGCGCACCAGTTCCTCCGGCGGGGCGTCCTTGAGCAGGAAACCGCTCGCCCCCGCGCGCAGTGCCGCGTACACGTATTCGTCCAGGTCGTGCACGGTGAGCATGATGACCGAGGTCGCGCCCTCGGTGGCGGTGAGGATCTCGCGGGCCGCGGTGATGCCGTCCATGCCGGGCATCCGCACGTCCATCAGCACCACGTCCGGCCGGCGCCTGCGCACCGCCGACACCGCCGCGGCACCGTCCTCGGCTTCGGCGAGCACTCGCAGATCGGGTTCGGCGGACAGCAGCGCGACCAAGCCCGCGCGGATCATCGCTTGATCGTCAGCGACGAGCACGGTCGTTTCCGCGGGGGACTCCACCACGGACCTCCTCCGTTCGGGCCGCCACTCGCCGGTCGGAACCGGCGTATTTACGGGTCAGGCAAGGTCCGAATGTTCCGGGCACGGTAGCACGGCGGCCAGGTGGAATCCGTTGGAAACCGGGTGCGCAGTGAACGTGCCGCCCAGCAACGCGACCCGTTCCCGCAGCCCGATCAGTCCCCGCCCGGAACCGCCACCGCCGGCCGACGACAACTGCGGCAGCTTCACGGCCAGCGAATGCGCGAAGTTGTCCGGTCCGGTGGCGTGGTTGGTGATCTCCAGCCGCAGCCCGCTGCTGCCGTAGTCCAGCAAGACCCGCGCGTATCCGGTGCCCGCGTGCTTGAGCACGTTGGTCACCGCCTCCTGCACGATGCGGTAAGCGGCCATTTCCACACCGGGTCCGAGTTCGCGCACCTCGCCACGGCGGTCCAGCCGCCACACCACGCCGGTGCCGCGCACCGATTCCACCAGGTGATCCACCCGGTGCAGACCGGGAGCGGGCTGGCGTCCGGGACCGTCGTCGGAACCGAGGTCGGTGCCCGGTTCCGGATCTTCGCGCAACCGGCCCAGCAGGCCGCGGAGCTCACCGAGCGCGGCCCGCGAAGTGTGCTCCAACTCCCGCAGCGTCTGCTCCGCGTGCCCCGGGTCGCGGTCGACGAGCGCGCGGGCCACCCCCGCGCGCAACGCCACCACGGACAGGTTGTGCGAGACGATGTCGTGGAATTCGCGGGCGATCCGCGCCCGCTCCCCCGCGACCGCTTCCGCGGCGAGCTGATCCCGGGCTTGATCGAGGAGTTCCACGGTGTGCTCCAACTGAGCCGCCCGCCGCCTGCCGATGCGCACCGCGTAGGCCAGCCCGACGACCATGAACAGATCGATCGAGGCCATCACGGTGCTCACGATCGCCGACAGCGGCGGATCACCCCACGAATACAGCACCGGCCAGAGCATCGCGAGAACCGTGGCCACCACGGCGCCCACCATCCCACCCCGCTGGCACACCGAGTACACGCCCACCAGGATCGCGAAGTTCAGCGGATTCTCCGGCACCCCGATCAGAGTGAGCGCGGTGGCCGCGGCGAGGCAGCCGAACAAAGACACCCACGGCCACCTGCGCCGCAGCAGCAGCAACGTGAACGCCGGCACGCTGACCAGCATCATCGACCACCAGGGACGACCCGGCGGCCCTGGTGATTCGAGATGCAGGATCAGCGCGTGCATCACGGTGAACAGCACGACCATCGCGAGGTCGAGCAGGAAAGCTCGTTTCACCAAGGCATTCGGCACGCCCAGCAGTATGCGCACAACGCGCCCGAGAATCAGTAGCCGCGGGCGACCCAATCCTCGAACTGGGGCAATACCTCGCCGACCGTGGTGCTCTCCCCGTGACCGGGGTGCACGGTGGTCACCTCGGGCAACGTGAGCAGCCGGTCCCGGATGGACTCGACGAGCACGTTGAAGTCCGAGTACGAACGCCCGGTCGCGCCCGGTCCGCCCGCGAACAAGGTGTCGCCGGTGAACACGGTGCCCAGGTCCGCCGAGTACAGGCACACCGAACCCGGCGCGTGCCCCGGCGTGTGCAGCACCTGCAGGCCGGTGCCCGCGACGCCGATCACCTGCCGGTCGGCGAGGGTGCGCTCCGGTTCCCGATCCGGGTGGGTGAGCCGCCACAGCTCCTGGTCGTCCGGATGCAGGAAGATCGGCGCACCGACTTCCGCGGCCAGCTCCGGAGCCTTGCGCACGTGGTCGTCGTGGGCGTGCGTGGCGAGGATCGCGAGCACGGTACGCCCGGCGATCAGCTGCTTGATCGCTTCGACGTCGTGCGGGACGTCGATGACGACGCACTCGGTGTCGTCGCCGACGACCCAGGCGTTGTTGTCCACGTCGAAGGTCTGGCCGTCCAGCGAGAACGTGCCGGACGTCGTGGTGTGGTCGATCCGCGCGGCCATCAGAAGACCACCACCGAACGCAGCACTTCACCGTCGTGCATCTTCGCGAACGCCGACTCGACCTGGTCCAGCGAGATCTCCTCGGTCACGAACTTCTCCAGCGGCAGCTTGCCCTGCTGGTAGAGCTCGGTGAGCATCGGGAAGTCCCTGCTGGGCAGGCAATCCCCGTACCAGGAGGACTTCAGCGAACCCCCGCGGGAGAACACGTCCTGCAGCGGCAGCTCCAGCTTCATGTCCGGAGTCGGCACCCCCACGAGCACCACGGTGCCCGCGAGGTCGCGGGCGTAGAACGCCTGCTCGTAGGTCGCGGGCACGCCGACGGCGTCGATCACGATGTCCGCGCCGAACCCGTCGGTGAGTTCGCGGATCGCCTCGACCGTGTTCGCCTCGGCGGCGTTGACGGTGTGCGTCGCACCGAACTGCTTGGCCCATTCCAGCTTGGTCGGGTCGGTGTCCACCGCGATGACCCGCCGCGCGCCGGCCAGGTTCGCCCCGGCCACCGCACCGTCGCCGACGCCGCCGCAACCGATGACGGCGACCGTGTCGCCCGGTCCCGCGCCGCCGGTGTTCACGGCCGCACCGATACCGGCCATCACGCCGCAGCCCAGCAGACCCACCACGGCCGCACGCGCCGCCGGGTCGACCTTCGTGCACTGGCCCGCGTGCACCAGCGTCTTCTCGGCGAACGCGCCGATGCCCAGCGCCGGGGACAACGGGGTCCCGTCGGTGAGCGTCATCGGCTGCGCCGCGTTGTGCGTGTCGAAGCAGTACTGCGGCCGCCCGCGCTTGCAGGCACGGCAGACCCCGCACACCGCGCGCCAGTTGAGGACCACGAAGTCACCCGGCTCGACGTCCTGGACTCCGTCGCCGACGGCCTCCACGACACCGGCGGCTTCATGTCCGAGCAGGAAGGGGTAGTCGTCGTTGATGCCGCCCTCCCGGTAGTGCAGGTCGGTGTGACAGACACCGCACGCCTGCACCCGCACCACCGCCTCACCCGGCCCCGGGTCGGGGACGCGGATGTCGACGACCTCGACCGGCGCTCCCTTGCCGGTCGCCACGACCGCGCGAACCTCGGTCACGAACACCTCCAGAAGTGTGTTTTTCACTGCCCGTCCAGCCGAATTCGGTCGGCTGCGGGCGCTGTCGGGAACATGGCCGGAAATGCGCATATCGGCATCTCTGGCCGATCACCGACCATACCCCCCGATCGGCCGTAGCCCTCGGACGCTCGACTGCGGTTCCGTCTGTGGGACGCGCGCCACGACAGGGCCGCTTCGACACGTTGTGTGAATCTGCGACTACTGTACGGTGTCGCCGACGAAGAACGAGGAGCACACCATGGTCGACGCGCAACGCCTGTTGTCCAGGGAGATGGACATCGACCGGCCTTGCGCGGCGAGGATCTACGACGCGTTCCTCGGGGGTGGGCACAACTTCGGCGTGGAACGCGAGTTCGCCGAACGACTGCAGACCGCGATGCCCGGTGTGGCCGGGATATTCCGGGACAGCAGGGCGTTCCTGCGCCGCTCCGTGGAGCACCTGCTGGCTCGCGGAGTGCGGCAATTCGTGGAACTCGGCTCGGGCATCCCGACGATCGGTCACGTCCACGAGGTCGCGCTGCGCCGCACCCGGCGGTTCAGCGTGCTGTACGTGGACAACGAGCCGTTGACCGTCGCGCACAGCACGCCGCTGCTGCACGACGAGCCACGGGCGGCGATCATCCACGCCGACATCCGCGAACCGGAGGCGATCCTGCGGTCACCGGAGGCCGCTGACCTGATCGACTTCGAGCAGCCCGTGGCGCTGCTGATGTCCGCGGTGCTGCACTTCCTCGACGACGCCGACGATCCCCTGCGGTTGGTGCGGACCTACCAGGACGCGGTGGCGCCCGGCAGCGCGCTGATGGTCTCGCACCTGACCGGCAGCGAGGAACCGGAGCCGATGAACCTGCTCACGGCGTTCTACACCGAGACGGCCGACCCGATGGTGGCTCGCCCGACGGAGTGGATCGCGGAGTGCTTCGCCGGATTCGAGCCGCAGGCCCCCGGCACCTGCTACATCGGTGATTGGCGACCGGAGCCCGATCAGCCCGCACACCGCCACCCGCGATACCGAATCATCCACGGCGGCGTCGCACGTAAGGCTCGTTGAGGTTTCTCCGGTCGTTTGGGTTGGGTGTCCGGGTGGCGGAACCTCAGCTGTCTTCTCGCTGCGGGATCTTTTTCCCTAGTGGCTCCGCCACGAGGGAAAAAGCTGTCCTCGCGAGAAGACAGCTGAGAACCCGCGGGTGAGCGGCTTTTTGACGTGGGCTATGTGCTTCGCACATACAGGCACGGCTTCGCCGCACGGATTCGGCTTCGCCGCGAGGCACGGCCTTCGGCCGCGAGGCAGGCGGGGCTTTGCCGCCCTTTGCGGGCTTCGCCCGCCGACTGCGCGGCTTCGGCGCAAGGTGGGGAGGTTTAGTCGTGGCCTGGTCTTACGAATAGGAGTAGTACTCCGGCGATGATCGCGGCCATTCCGGCTGCCAGCCATGCTGAGGCGAGTCCGGCGTGTTCACCGAGGAAACCGAACAGGAGGGGTCCGGCGCTGCCGCCGAAGTAGATTCCGGTCTGGGTGAACGAGGTCGCGCTCGCGACTCGATCCGGCGCGATCTTGGCGACGGAGAAGTTCAACAGGCCCGGCCACGCCCAGCCCGCGCCGAAACCGACGGATACGCCGATCAGGAACAGAGTCGTCGACCCCAGCGCCATCAGGCCGTACCCGAGCGAGCCGACGATCAACATGATCGTGATGAGTCGCAGCAGGTTCACGTCCCAGCGGTCGGCGACGACACCGGCGAGCAGCCGGATGGTGAGTCCGGCGGCCGATCCGAGCGAGAGCACCAACCCTGCCGTGGACGGGCTGAACCCCACGTCGACGGCGGTGGTCGTGACGAAAGCACCGAGCGCGTTGGCCGCCGCGGACCCGAGTCCGCCCGCGATCGCGATCAGCAGCAGCGCCCCGAAGCGGGACTGCCCGCTCGTCCCGGCGGACGCGGCTCGCGTGGACCGCTCCGCTTCCGGCAGCGAGGGCACCGCCAGCGCGGCGAGCAGGCCGATCACTCCGGCGAACACGAACACCCAGCGCCAGCCGATGGTGAGTGCGATGGCGGGCACCGCGATCCCCGCCAGCAGCGTCGCGGCCGGGATGGAGGACTGCTTGACGCCGAAGCCCATGCCCCGCCGGTTCGCGGGCACGCCCTGGGTGATGAGCAGGTTCGCGGCGGGCTGCGCCAGCGAGTTCGGCAACCCCGACAGGCACAGCAGTGCCAGCAGCCAGCCCGCGTCCCGCACCGTCGCGATCCCCAGCAGGCACAGCGCACTGCCCACGGCCCCGATGCGCATGCCGAGGCGGGAGCCGATGCGTTCCACGACCCAGCCCATGAAGCGCGACGCCGTCGCCGCGACGGCGAAGAACCCGGCGGCGGCTCCACCGAGCAGTGCCGCGCCGAAACCCAGTTCGGATTGCAGCTGCACCCCGAGTCCACCGACGAGGAACACGGGGAACACGCCGACGGTGACGACGGCCGCGACCGAGGACAGCACCCGAACGGGGCCGACCGAACGTGCGCGCGGCCGACCGTCGTTGACCACCGCTGCGGGCATCGGTCCTCCTCTGTTCAGAGTCACCACCGAAAGGGCAGGCTCGTCACCAGCGTGTGAACCGGCGAAGCGTTTAGCAACGCTAACGTGACGCATGCCTCCAGGTGAGCACTCGAATGCACTCCCCCACCGGACTTGACGACGCACCCGAGGCACGACACGGTCAGCGGGTGGCCGCATCTCCGGCCGCGTCGGGTTCGGACAGGAGGCCGGGTGGGCGCCGAGTTGAGCGGGATTCCGTCGGCGACCGTGCCCGAAGCGGTGCGGCTGGACGCGGTGGAACTGTCCTGGTCGATCAAACAGCGGGAACTGTCCTGCGTGCAGGTCGCCGAGGCGTTCCTGACGCAGATCGACCGGTTCAACCCGCTGGTCAACGCCATCGTGTCCCGCGCCGACGAGCAGGACGTGCTCGCGCAGGCCCGTGCTCGCGACGCCGAGCTGGATCGCGGCGAGTACGCCGGGTGGATGCACGGGTTCCCGATCGCGGTCAAGGACCTCAGCGACGCCGCTGGTTTTCCCACCACGCAGGGATTTCAGCGCTCCGGCAACGCCACCGAGGACGCGCTGTTCGTGCGCCGCATGAAGGACGCGGGCGCGATCGTCGTGGGCAAGACGAACGTGCCGGAGTTCGGACTCGGCTCGCACACGTTCAACTCGCTGTTCGGCACCACGGCGAATCCGTACGACCAGACTCGAACGGCGGGCGGCAGCAGCGGCGGGGCCGCGGCGGCGCTGGCGATGCGGATGCTGCCGGTGGCCGACGGCAGCGATTTCATGGGCTCACTGCGCAATCCGGCGGCGTTCTGCAACGTGCTGTCGTTGCGGCCCGGTTTCGGCCGGATCCCGGCGCCCGGTTTCCTCAGCGACCCGTCGGTGCCCGGCCCGATGGCGCGCACCGTCCGGGACCTCGCGATGCTGCTGTCCACCATGGCCGGTTCGGATGAACGGGCGCCGCTGAGCGTGCCGCAGGATCCGGCGCTGTTCACCGAGGCCCCGCAGCGGGACGTGGCCGGATTGCGGATCGGCTGGGTCGGCGACTTCGACGGGTACCTCGCGACCGAGCCCGGGGTGCTCGACCTGTGCCGGGACGCGGCGGAGCTGTTCGAGTCGCTGGGCTGCGTCGTGGAGGCGGTGCCGCGACCACCGGTGGAGCAGGCTTGGGAGACGTTCCTGCTGTGGCGGCGCTGGATGGTCGGCGAGAAGCTGCACGACGTCTACGCCTCCCCCACCGCGCGCGCCCGGATGAAGCCGGAGGCGCTGTTCGAGGTCGAGGGCTATCTGGACCTGACGGTGCGGGACATCGCGGCGGCCCGTTCCGGGCGCGAGGTGTGGCGCGGCATCGTCTCGGACCTGTTCGACCGCTACGACTTCCTGCTCGCGCCGAGCGCCCAGGTGTTCCCGTTCGACGCGGAGCTGCGCTGGCCCGCGGAGATCGACGGCAGGCCGATGGACACCTATCACCGCTGGATGGAGACGACGGCGCCGTGGACGTTGTCGGGGCATCCGGTGCTGAACCTGCCCGCCGGTTTCCACGATTCGGGCCTGCCGACGGGCGTGCAGCTCATCGGGCCGGGGCACGCCGAGTGGCCGCTGCTGCAGCTCGGTCATGCCTACGAGCAGGCCAGCGATTGGGTGCACACCGTCCTGCCGCCACCGCTGACCTGAGCGAGCGCCGTCGCCGATCGGCGGCGCGGCGGGCTGCCGGAGGACGTGTCGCGGTGTCCGGCACACCGCGATTTCTCACGAACTCATCGCGTTTCTGAGAACTGTCAAGTGGAGGTGACGCGTTCGACGACCAGCGGCGAACATGTGCGAGGCTGCACCTCGATAGGTCGGCATTTCGGGAAGGTGACAATTGGGTACCGAGGTTTTTTCCCTGCAGGACAAGGTGGCGCTGGTGACCGGCGCCGGGCAGGGCATCGGTCTGGAGATCGCGAAGTCGCTGCGGTCGGCCGGCGCCCACGTGGTGATCGGTGAGATCAACCCGGAGACGGGCAAGGCCGCCGCCGAGCAGGTCGAGGGCGAGTTCCTCCCGCTCGACGTGACGAACTCCGCCGAGGTCGCCGCCGGGATCGCACGTATCGTGGCCGATCACGGCCGCCTCGACATTTCCGTGCACAACGCGGGAATGGTGCGCAACGAGCCCGCCGAGGAGATGAGCGACGAGTCGTGGCGCAAGGTCGTGGGGCTGAACCTGGACGGGGTGTTCTACTGCTCCCGCGAAGCGGGCAAGCAGATGCTCGCGCAGGGTTCCGGTTCGATCATCAACATCGCGTCGATGTCGGGGATGATCTCGAACCACCCGCAGCCGCAGGTCTCGTACAACTCCTCCAAGGCCGGCGTCATCATGCTGACCAAGTCGCTGGCCGGCGAGTGGGGCCGCCGCGGCGTGCGGGTCAACTCGATCTCGCCCGGTTACACCGGCACCGAACTGCTGCAGGGCGTGCGGGACAAGGACCCGGAGCTGTTCGACGGCTGGATGGAGCAGACCCCGATGGGCCGCGCGGGCAAGCCGGAGGAACTGGGACCGGTCGCCGTCTTCCTCGCCTCCGAAGCCAGCAGCTTCGTCACCGGCAGCAACGTCGTGGCAGACGGCGGCTTCACCATCTGGTGAACCGCCACGCCGGACTTCCCGGCCGGTCCTGATCGCGGGTCACGACCGGCCGGGAACCGTTCGCGGTCACACGCGGGCGGTGAACTTCACCTCGACCAACTGCTCCGGGAACGCCAATCGCGGCGTGGCGAGCATCGTGCTCGCGACCTGCGGGTCGGGTCTCCCGTACGCCTCCTTGCGCACCGGTCCGGCCACGGCGAACAGCGCGTCGCAGTCGAGCGCGTAGACGACCTCCTCCACCACGTCGTCCAGCGAGGCGCCGAAGCGCCCCAGCAGTTCCGCGGCATTGGCGTAGCTGCGGCGGAGCTGCTCGCCCATGTTGCTGAAATCGGTGATCACGCCGTTGACGACCGGTGCCGGGGCCACGAGCCGATCCCCGTCGTGCGCGAGCTGGCCGGAGATGTAGATCGTGTCGCCGCGTTGAACTGCTTGCACGTAGCCGTAGCTCTCCTCCCACGGGACCCCGTGGCGTTCGGTCCGATTCGCCATGCTCATTCAGCTCCGATCATCAAGGTGCCCGGTCGCACCTCGATGACGGTATCGAGGCTGGTCATCGACTTGCCAGCGGTTCCAGTGCCAGTTCTGGAAAGCATCGTGCCAAGCCGGCGGCGGCGCATCGCCCCGTAATCTGGAGGCGGAGAGCGCGAATCGAGGAGCGGCGATGGGGTCGGCGGACGGTAGGACGATCGCGGCGATCCTCGCGCTGCCGCGGCTGATCGCGCTGGATTTCAGCATTCCCGCGCACGTGCTGGGAACTCATCCCGGATACGAACTGCTCGTGTGCGGTGGGGCGGAGCCTGCCGCGACCGGGGGGATTCGGCCGACGCACCCCCTCGCTGATGCGCGACGCGCCGATCTGGTGGTCGTTCCGAGCTACGACGCCCCGGAGCTGCCCGTTCCGGAAGACCACTCGGCGGCGATCCGGGAGGCCGCCGAGCGAGGTGCGCGAATCGTCTCGGCCTGCACCGGAACGTTCGCCGTCGCGGCGAGCGGGATCCTGGACGGCAGGACGGCGACCACCCACTGGCAGTACACCGACCTGCTGCGCAGGCTGCACCCGAGGGTCGACGTGGTCGAGAACCAGGTGTTCGTCGAGGACGGCCCGGTGCTGACCTCGGCGGGTGCCGGTGCGTTGATCGATGCCTGCCTGCACGTGGTGCGATCCGATTTCGGGGCCGCGTCCGCCGATGTGGTGGCGAAGGACCTCGTGTTCTCCCCCGCCCGCGGTGCGACCGAACCGCAGTACGTTGATCCGCGCACCCCTGATCGGGCCGAGCTTCGCGCGATCCGCGAGTGGGTGTTGGAGAACATCGGAGCGCCGATCACGGTGCAGCGCATGGCGGACCGCAGCGGGCTGACGCGGCGGACCTTCATCCGCCGCTTCGAGCGCGAGGTGGGGATGCCGCCGATGCGCTGGGTGGCGCGGCAGCGGATCCTCAGCGTCCGGCGTCTCCTGGAGACCTCGGACTGGTCCGTGGAGCGCATCGCCGAGCACACCGGCTTCGGCACCGCGCCGAACCTCCGCGCGTTGTTCCGCAGGGAGGTCGGCACCACCCCTACCGACTACCGCAAGCAGCACGCCCGCCACGGCGATCCGCTCCCGAACAGGTAGAGCCGGCCGGGTCAGCGGAAAGCGGCTGTGCCCGTCAACGCTTGGCCGATGGTCAAGGCGTGCATTTCGCTGGTTCCTTCGTAGGTGAGCACGGATTCCAGGTTGGTCATGTGGCGGATGACCGGGTATTCCAAGGAGATCCCGTTGGCGCCGAGGATGGTGCGGGAGGTTCGGGCCACTTCCAGTGCGCCGCGAACGTTGTCGAGTTTGCCGAAGCTGACCTGTTGGGGCAGCAGGGTTCCGGCGTCCTTGCGCTTGCCGAGGTGCAGCGCGAGCAGCCGCCCGTTCTGCACGCGTACGGCCATGTCGGCGAGCTTCTGCTGGGTGAGCTGGAATCCGGCGAGCGGTTTGCCGAACTGCTCGCGGCTGCCCGCGTAGTCCAGCACCGTTTCCAGGCAGTCGCGGGCCGCGCCGTTGGCGCCCCACACGATGCCGTAGCGGGCTTCGTTCAGGCAGCTCAGCGGCCCGCGCAGGCCGATCGCTTCGGGCAGCGCCGCCGAGTCCGGCAGCCGCACCCCGTCCAGCACCAGTTCGCTGGTCACCGAAGCGCGCAGCGACAGCTTCTTCTTGAGTTCCGGCGCGGAGAAACCCGGTGTGTCGGTCGGAACGACGAAGCCGCGCACGCCGTCCTCGGTCTGCGCCCAGACGACGGCGACGTCGGCGATGCTGCCATTGGTGATCCACATCTTGCGGCCGTCGAGCACCCAGTCCGAGCCGTCGCGGCGGGCTCGGGTGGTCATCGACGCCGGGTCCGAGCCGTGGTCGGGTTCGGTGAGGCCGAAGCAGCCGATGGCCTCACCCGCGGCCATCCGCGGCAGCCACTGCTGCTTGTGCTCTTCGGAGCCCCAGCGCCAGATCCCGTACATGGCGAGGGATCCCTGCACCGAGACGAGCGAGCGCAGGCCGGAGTCGGCGGCTTCGAGTTCTTCGCAGGCCACGCCGTAGTCGACGGCGGAGCCGCCCGCGCAGCCGTAGCCCTCCAGGTGCATGCCGAGCACGCCGAGCTTGCCCAGCTCGCGCGCGAGTTCCCTGGCCTGCGGGAATTCGCCGCGTTCGAACCAGTCGGCCACGTTCGGCCGCACCAGGTCCCGGCACACGGCGCGCACGCTGTCGCGCAACGCGAGCTGTTCGGTGCTGAGCTCGGCGTCGATGCCCAGCGGGTCGCGGGGATCGAAGTCGGGTCGGGCGCTCATCGGTGACCTCCTCGGGACGGGTCCTCGGACAACCGCGCCAGGGGTGACGGTTCACCCGCCAGCCAGGCGCGTACCTCATCGGTGTGCTCCCCCAAGCGCGGCGGCGCGAGCGGGTCCGCCACGTCGATGCCGGAGAACTCGATCGGCATCCGGGTCTGCGCCACGCCACCGTCACCTGGGGCGACCATGGGGCGCAGGCCGAGCGTTTCGGCGTAGTGCACGGCGTGGGCGAGGTCGTTGACCTGGCCGCAGGCGATACCGGCGCGGTGCAGGCGGTCCTGCCAGTCCGCGGCCCGGCGCGCGCCCAGCACGTTCTCCAGCTCTTCCACCAGGGCCGCGCGGTTGGCGACGCGCTCGGAGTTCGCGGCGAACCGGGGGTCGTCGGCCATGCCGATGAGGCCGAGCGCCTCGGTGAACCGGCGGAACTGGGCGTCGTTTCCGACGGCGACCGCCAGCAATCCGTCCTCGCAGCGCAGCGTTTCGTACGGGGCGATGCTGGGGTGCCGGTTGCCCATCCGTTCGGGGGCGATGCCGGTGGTGAGCAGGCCGCTCATCTGGTTCACCAGCGACGCCAGCAGGCTGGAGAGCAGGTTGACCTCGATGTGCTGGCCTTCCCCGGTGGCGTCCCGTTGCCGCAGCGCGGCGAGGATGCCCAGGCTCAGGTCCTTCCCGGTGAGCACGTCGACGACGGCCACGCCGACCTTCGTCGGCGGCCCGTCCGGTGCGCCGGTGATGCTCATCAGCCCGCCGACGGCCTGCACGACGAAGTCGTAGCCGGGCAGGTCCGCGCCGGGGCCGCTGCCGAAGCCGGAGACGGAGGCGTAGATCAGCCGGGGGTTGAGGTCCAGCGCGCCGTCGTGGTCGAGGCCGCAGCGGGCCAGCACGCCGGGCCGGAAGTTCTCCACCAGCACGTCGGCGCGGCGGACGAGTTCCCGCGCCGCTTCCCGGTCCTGCTCGTCGTCGAAGTCGAGCACCACGCTGCGTTTGCTGCGGTTGACCGATTCGAAGTACGCGGAGCTGCGGTCGGTCCACGGCGGTCCCCACCCGCGGGTGTCGTCTCCGCCGCCGGGGCGTTCGACCTTGATCACGGTGGCGCCGAGGTCGGCGAGCGCCATCGTCGCGTACGGACCGGCCAGCACTCTGCTGAAGTCCGCCACGACGACACCGTCCAACGGCAGCGGCCGCCCCATCGCTCACCTTCCCGGTTCTGGATCTCCCGAAATCTGGGTCTTCCGGTTCGCGCATTCCACCTGGTGTTGCGCGTCGCTGGAATTGGATCCAATATACAGTGGGCAAGCGTCAGGTCAACAAGGTTCGCGCCTCTCGAACGAGTGATCGCGCGGGCCGCGACACCGAACCATCCGCGACGACCGACCGGCGGGAGCCGATGCCAGCAGACCCGAACCCTCGACCCGACGGCGACCTCGCGGCGGCGCTACGGCCCGATTTGCGCTGGCACGAAACGGAACGACCGTCGACCACGCAGGCGTTCGTGCTGGAGGCGCTGCGCCGGGCGATCACGACCGGTTCGCTGGCGCCGGGCGAACCGATCCGCCAGGACGCGGTCGCCGCGGAGCTGGGCGTGAGCCGTGTTCCGCTGCGGGAGGCGCTCAAGACGCTGGCGGCCGAGGGCCAGGTGATCTACCGCCCGCATCGCGGTTATGCGGTGGCGGAGCTGTCGCTGGACGATCTGCTGGAGGTGTACCGCCTGCGCGGCTTGCTGGAGTCGGATGCCGTCGCCGTCGCGGCAGGCCGGTTCACCGACGCCGACCTGACCGTGATCGGCGAGGCCGCACGGGACGTCGAGCGCGCTGCGGAGGCGGCCGACCTGGTAGGGATGATCACGGCGAACCGCCGCTTCCACTTCGCCCTGCTGGAACCGTGCGCGATGCCGCGCATGCTGCGCATGGTCCGCACCCTCTGGGACGCCACCGACGCCTACCGCGCCGTCTACTACAACACCGCCACCAACCGCGACCGAGTCCGCGCCGAACACGACGCGATCCTCCAAGCCGCCACCGAATCCCACGCCGACCGCCTGGTCACCCTCCTCCACGACCACCGCCTCCACGCCATCGCCGCGCTCCGCCGAACAATCGGCGAACCCACCTGACCACGCCCCGCTCACCCCCACCAAGGCAGCACGATCAGCACCAACTCCGCCCAGCCACCAGCGAACCCGCACGGTTCGGCGACGAAGCCCGCAAAGGACAGCGAGACCACCCCGCCTCCCAGCGATAGCCATCCCTTACGACCGAAGGCCGCGCCGTTGGCGGCGAAGCCCGCGAAGGGCGGGCGAAGCCACGCCTGCCTTGCGGCCGAAGGCCGTGCCTGTATGTGCGAAGCACATAGCCCACGTCAAGAAAACGACCACCGGCGGGTTCTCAGTGAGCCTCTCGCGAGGACAGCTTTTTCCCTCGTGGCGGAGCCACTAGGGAAAAAGATCCCGCAGCGAGAGGCTCACTGAGGTTCCGCTACCCGGACACCCAAGCAAAACGACCTCAGGCGGAGTAGTCGTAAAACCCCTTGCCGGACTTCTTGCCGTACAAGCCCGCATCGACCATCCGCTCAAGCAGAGGCGGAGCAGCGTAAAGCGGTTCCTTGTACTCGCCGTACATCGAGTCGCCGATGGCCTTGAGGGTGTCCAGGCCGACCATGTCGGACAGCGTCAGCGGCCCCATCGGGTGGGCGCAGCCGAGCACCATGCCGTTGTCGATGTCCTCCGCGGTGGCGATGCCGCTTTCGTACATCCGGATCGCGGAGAACAGGTACGGCACGAGCAGCGCGTTGACGACGAACCCGGAGCGGTCCTTGGCGCGGATGCTCTGCTTGCCGAGCCCGTCGGCGGCGAAGGTCTCGATCCGCTGCACGGTCTGCTCGGAGGTGACCAGCGAGGGCACGAGCTCGACGAGCTTGAGCACCGGCACGGGGTTGAAGAAGTGCACGCCGATCACTTGTGCGGGCCGCTCGGTGGCGCCGGCGAGTTTCGCGATCGGGATGGAGGAGGTGTTGGACGCGAGGATCGCGTCCGGGTCGGTGACCACCCGGTCGAGCTCGGCGAAGACACCGGTTTTGAGCTGTTCGTTCTCGGCGATGGCTTCGATGACCAGTTGCCGGTCCGCGAGGTCCGCCAGCGAGGTGGTGAACCGCAGGCGGCCCAGGGTCGCGTCCCGCTCGGCTTCGTCGAGCTTGCCGCGACTCACCGCGCGGTCGAGCGATTTCGTGATCCGCGCCCGGCCTGCTTCGGCGGCGTCTTCGCTGACTTCCGAGACGATGACGTCCAGGCCGCTGCGGGCGCTGACTTCAGCGATGCCCGCACCCATGAGCCCGGAGCCCACCACGCCTACGCGTTCGATTTCCGTCACCACACCGATCCTTCCGTCCACGACTTCGTCGTCGAGTCGCTGTCGGCGCGATGATGTCAAAGCGAACGATTACCAACGGGTACAGAGTGCTGTAAGACACGGCACGGGCACCGGCGGCCACCAGGAGCGGCGCGGGTTCGGACGGGCTCGAAGAAGTCGGGCCGCACGTTCCCGGCCCGACTTCCCGACTCCCCAAAGCCCCCGACTTCAAGCCCCCCGGCTCGTACCCTGACCCCCTGAGCGTCGTCATCGTATATCAATGAGGTTGAACAGATCCACATGTTTCGATCATCTATGTGGATGAACCCGTTCACGACATCGGCGGTGTCACAGAGATCGCGACCCCTTACAGTCGAGGCGTGCGGTTCCCCTCCGACTCCTCCGACGCCGGTTCCGACGGCGGTCCCGCTGCCGACGGCGGCAGGGCTTCGGGCAGTTCCATCAGCGTGCACGTGTTCGCCGAGCGGCTGACCGAACTGCTGCAGGGACGGCCCGACCCGGAGACCGGCAAGCCCTACAGCAGCGAGCGGATGGCCGCGCTGCTGACCGGACGCGGAGTGCGCATGTCCGGCACGCACATGTGGCATCTGCGCACCGGCCGCGCCGTGCCGCGGCTCACCGAGGTCGTGGCGTTCGCCGAGTTCTTCGGGGTGGGCCTGGACTTCTTCGACCCGGCGATCGCGCCCGAGCTGCTGGCGCAGTGGCGCTTGGCCGGGGAGTTGCGCAGCCACGGCGTGGAGGAGGTCGCGTTGCGCCAGCTCACCGACCAGTTCCCGGAGCAGGACCGGCCGCACGTCACCGATGCGATTCTGGGTGTGCTGCAGGGTTTCAAGGCGTTGCGCGCCGCGGACGGGCGCGGTGGGCAGAACGCCCCGGAGCAGTCGTGAAACTGCTGGTGTGGAGCGACGGACGTCGTTCGAGGTGGAGCGGTTCGCGCCGGTTGCTGCGGTGGCGCAGCGGGAAGCGGCTCGACGCGCTGGGCCTGCCGCGCCGGTTCACCGCCCAGCAGCTGCTGGAGCGGGCGCGGGAGCACCTGGGCCGGGACATCTACTTCGCGGCGGTGGAGTTGCCGCCGCGCGCCCCGAGCGGCCTGGCGCTGCTGCCGGAGGGCTGCGTGATCATCGTGGCGGACGCGCGCACCACGCGCTGGCATCGCTGGCACATCTGGTTGCATGAGCTGATGCACCTGCTGTGGGGCCATGTCGGGCGTCCGATGTCCGATCCGGCTCCGGCGTTGCGTTCGCTGTTCGGCGAGCTGCCGCCGGAGGTCCTGGACCGCGTGCTGACCCGCACCGGTTGTTCCGCTCACGAGGAGGCCGCGGCGGAGATGATGGCTTCGGTGGCGATGCGGCGGATCAGCTCCTGGGAATCGCCGCAGGCCCAGCAGGTGCCCGATGAGGCGCGGGAGATCCTGCGCCGCTTCCAGTCGACCCTCGGGTGATCCGGTGTTCGCCGTCCTGTATCCGCTGGCCCTGTTGTTGCAGCTGAGCGCGTTTCTCTGGAAGCTGCGCGATTTCCTGCGCGATCCGCGGGATCCGCGGCTGGGTGCGATCACGTTGGCGTTGCTGTTCGTGGCGTCCGGGTTCAACTTCGCCATCCCCGGCGTGTACTTGGCGGTGGGCGCCGCGTCCGGGGTGCCGAACCTGTCGACGCTGGCGGTGTACTCGTCGATCGTGCTGTGCACCGCGTCGTTGCAGGTGTGCTCGGTGAACTTGGCGCGCTCCAGGGAGGCGGCGGTGCCCGCCGGCCGGACGCTGGTGCTGGGCACGGCGGCCGTGCTGGTCGTGATGGCCGGGCTGTTCGTGGTGGCTCCGGTGCACGACGAACCGCACGTGCTGGATTTCGACGCGCACTACGCGGGCGTTCCGGCCATCACCGGATTCCTCGCGGTGTACTTGGGCGCGTATTCGCTGGGTTTGGTGCGCAGTGCGCTGATCTGCCTGCGGATCCGCCCGCACGCGCAGGACCGCTGGCTGCGGCTGGGGGTCACGCTGGTGCCGGTGGGCGTCGCGTTCGGCCTGGGTTACTCGGTGCTGAAGGTGGTCGCGGTGGCCGCCACGTGGCTCGGCGGGGATCTGGCCGTGGTGAGCACGGTGGCGGCGCCGGTGAGCGCGACCGTCGGGGCGAGCGTGATGGCGGTGGGTTACGTGCTGCCGTCCATGTCGCGACTGCTGCGCCGCTGGCGCGCACGCCGGTACCTGCGCCCGATGTTGCAGGCGTTGCGGCCGCTGGATCCGGAGCTGGTGCGCAACACCCGGCTGGAGTCGGCGGAGTACCGCTGGTTGATCGCCACCGACGACCTGCTGCGGGAACTGCGCCCCTACCTGGATCCGCGAGTCGTGCCGCTGGCCGAGCGGCACGTCGACCGCGCGGGGCTCACCGGCGATGAGCGCGCCGCGACGATCGAGGCCGCCCGCATCGCCGCCGGGCTGCGCGCGCACGACTCCGGCGAACGCCCCGGGTCCGGTAGCGCCATGATCCGCGAGGACGTCGGCATGGACGGTGCCGAAGCGGCGGTGTGGCGCTTTCCTGAGCAGGATCCGAGGCGTGATCTCGCCGAGGAGCTGCACTGGTTGTGCCTGATCGGCGAGGCGTTCACCGGCCCGCACCCGGTGGTCCGGGACGTGCTGGCGGACCTCGATCAAGCCACGGCGGGAACGGAATCCGCTTAGTCCCGCACCGGCTCCGGGTGAACGTCGCCTTTGACCGGTCCTTTCGGTCGAATGGGCTATGCACCCGGTGCCACGGCTGGAGCGGATGGTCCCGCTGACCGGGCGGTTGACGGAGGCACGGCGGTGCGGGTTCCGGTGGAGAGGCGGTTTCCGGAGGAACCGCCGCCCTGTGGCGCCGGGCTCCCGCCGCACGGCCCGGAGGCCGTGCAGTCGGCGGCGGAACCCGCGAAGATCATTCCGCGAGGGCGCGGCGGGCGTCCGATCGCTCGACGGCTGGCAAGATGGATCAAAAGATCATTCTGGAAGGACGCCGCAGTGACCGATCCCTTCACCGCGTCCGACCCGTTCGCGTCGCTCGCCGCGCTGCGGGCCGCAGGCCCGGTGCACCGGGTCAGCACTCCCGACGGTCCACGGGCGTGGCTGCTCACCCGCTACGCCGACGTGCGGAGTTCGCTGGGTGATCAGCGGCTCGCGTTGAACCGCGACCACTCGAACGGCGCGGACTACGCGGGTTTCGACCTGCCGCCGCAGCTGGACGCGCACCTGCTCAACAGCGATCCGCCGCGGCACACCCGGCTGCGGCGGGAGATCGCGCCGAGCTTCACCGCGCAGCGAGTGCGGGCGATGACCCCGCAAGTGCGGGCGGTGGCCGACGATCTCGCCCGCTCGCTGCCCGCCGGAGTGGACCTGGTCGCCGATTACGCGGTGGTGCTGCCGGTGCGGATCATCGCCGAGCTGCTGCCGCTGCCCGCCGCGGCTCGCCGGGATTTCGCGACGTGGGCGGACGGACTGCTGCTCCACTCCCCCGGCGCGGAGCCGCGAGCGCGCGACACCATGAACGACATGCGGCGGATCATCGGCGGGGCGTTGAGCTCCGAACCGCCGGAGGGATCGTTGCTGTCCGGCCTGCTGGCCGCCCGCGCCGGCGCTCGGCTCGATGCCGATGAGCTCACCAGCATGGTGTTCTACCTGCTGTTCGTCTGGCACGAGATCATGGTGCACGCGGTGTCGTCCACGGTGCTGCGGCTGCTCGGCACGTCCGCGTCACTCGATTCGGGCGTGGAGGAGGTGCTGCGCTTCCACCCGCCGCAGCTGCTCGCCGCACCCCGCTACGCGCTGGCGGAGCTGACCGTCGGCGGTGTCACCATCCCCGCCGGGGACACGCTGCTGCTGTCGCTGGCGGCGGCGAACCGCGACGAGCACGTCTTCGACGACGCGGAGACGTTCACCCCGGACCGCTCACCGAACCCGCACCTGAGCCTCGGCCACGGCATCCACGCCTGCCCGGCCTCGGCCTTGACCCGCGTGATCGCGGTGGCGGCCGTGCAGGCGCTGCACGAGGTCCGGCCTGAGCTCTCGCTCGCGGTCACGCCGGACACCGCTACCTGGCGCGGCAACTTCCGCCACCACGGCCCGGCGGCGCTGCCCGTGTCGACTTCCTAACCAGCGGGCTGGCAACGCGGGCAGTGGTAGGTGGTGCGGCCCGCCGTCGTGCTCCGGGCGAGGCCGGTGCCGCAGCGCGGGCAGTGCGGGTCGGGTTCGTCGCGGTGCCCGGTGAGCCACGACGGCCGGTCCGGCACGTGGGCGAGCTTCGCGGACTGGCGCAGCACGGCGTGCGCTCGGCGGCTGAGCCGGGACAGGTCGTCGCGGCTGAGTTCGCGGGTGCTTCGGGCGGGGTGGATGAGGGACTGCCAGAGGACCTCGTCCGCGGTGAGATTTCCCAGCCCCGCCA
This sequence comes from Saccharopolyspora gloriosae, assembly GCF_022828475.1. Classification (GTDB taxonomy): domain Bacteria; phylum Actinomycetota; class Actinomycetes; order Mycobacteriales; family Pseudonocardiaceae; genus Saccharopolyspora_C; species Saccharopolyspora_C gloriosae_A. The sequence goes on from NZ_CP059557.1 coordinate 5,039,037, forward strand.
GCACCGCCTGGTCCATCAGCGCGGATTTGACACCGCGCCTGGTCCGGGGGATCCGGTGGCGGTAGTCGGCGGCGGAGGCGGCGAGCGCGTCCGGGCCGAGGTCGCCGAGCAGCGCGTCGAGGTCGGCCCGCTCGCGCGCCAGGTGCAGGCCGGTGAGCTTGCGCATGTCCCGGTATCGCAGGCCCCCGTCCTGGAAGCGCAGCAGCACGCGGTCGTGGTCGTGGAGCTCGTCGCCGGGGTCGCACCACAGCAGGCGGCCGGTCATGCCGAAGTGCAGCAGCAGCTGCGGGAATTCCTCGGCGGTGGGCAGCACGAGCCACTTGCCGTGCCGCCAGGGGGTGCCGAGCCGGGTTTCGCGCATCGCCTCGCGGAACCCGGCTTCCGAGACTCCGCGCAGCACCTGCGCGTCGCGCACCTCCACGCCGCGCACGGTGCGCCCCGTCGCGCGCTCGGCGACCCGGCGGAACCCTTCGACGTCCGGCAGTTCAGGCACGTTCCCGGCCTACCCGCCCGCTCGCCGCCGCAACCTCTGCCCCGAGCTCAGTTCGGGTCGAGGGCGTGGCGCAGCTTGGCGAGCCAGTCGAGGTGGGCGCGGAGGACGTCACGGCCGTGCGGGGTGAGCTGGAACCAGGTGCGGGGCTTGCGGCCCACCGAGCCCTTGCGCACTTCGAGGTAGCCGGCTTCTTCGAGGGTGCGGCTGTGCTTGGAGATCGCGGAGTCGCTCACCCCCAGCATGTCGCGGGCGGTGGCGAAATCGACCCACTCGGCTCCTTGCAGCAGCGCGCACAGCGCTAGCCGGGGTCCGGTCTCGAAGATCGGCTCGCGGCCGTCCGCCTGGGCGTGACCGGTCACTGCCGGACCCGGCCCTGTTCGATGTCCCGCATCATCGCCGAACGGAGCTTGATCTGGAGCCCGAACACGGCGAGCCCCACGACCGGCAGCACCAGGAGCGCACTCCCGATCTGCTCGCGGGCGACCCAAAAGTTGATCACGAAGAACCCGACGAGCGCGACCGCGAGACCGCCCAGCCAGAACGGCCGGGCGCTGGGATAGGAGCCGACCCGCTTGGCGAGGTAGACCCCGGAGCGGCGCCGCCGGGTCCAGGAGTAGACGGCCGAGGCGAGGACGAGCGCGACGAGCCCCCACTCGAGGTACGACCTGCCGGTCGGCAACAGAAAAATCCAGATCGGGAGCCCGGCGGCGAGCACCAGGACGACTCCGGCGAGCGTCCAGTACGCGACGGGGAACCGGGTGTGGGCGGCGATCCGGCGACGTGCGTCGGCGACCTGGTCGAGCTCAGGCGTATCGGACATCAGGCGGTCTCCCATCCGGACTACTTTCTATATGGAAAGCATACACGGATCGGGAAGTGGTTCTACGAAGGCCGCTTCGAGAGGTTCACCTCGACGGTGCCGGGGAGGCGAGGTGGGCGGTGAACCAGCTCGCTGCTTCGTCGGCCACCCGGCTCAGCGCGCCGGGTTCCTCGAAGAGGTGTGTCGCACCTTCGACGACGTGCAGGTCGTGCGGGGCGGTGAGCTTTCCGGCGACGCGGCGGTTGAGTTCGAGGACCTCGGGGTCGCTGCCACCGACGATCAGCAGCGTCGGAGCTCGCAGGCCGGACAGGGATTCGGAGGCCAGATCCGGCCTGCCACCTCTCGACACCACCGCCCGCACGTCGTCCGGTCGGCGGGCGGCGGCACCGAGCGCGGCGGCGGCGCCGGTGCTCGCGCCGAACAGACCGACGGGACGGCGCCACCAGTCGAGGACGCCGAGCACGCGCACTGTGAGCAGCGGGATGTTGAAGCGCATTTCGCCGTGGGCGTCGCGGTCGCACTCCTCGTCGGTGAGCAGGTCCAGCAGCAGGGTGCCGAAGCCGGCTTCCTGCAACCGCGCGGCGACCCACCGGTTGCGTTCGCTGTGCCGGGAGGAGCCGCTGCCGTGGGCGAAGACCACCAGCGGCGCTTCGTCGTGCGGCAGCGTCAGGTCACCGGTGAGCGCACCGGCTCCGTGCACCGCGGGCAGCGATACCTGCTCAGGTTCCGCCATCCCGCACCCGCTCCGCGTTCTCCTCCGGCGAGGTTCGCGAGGTTTCGGCGACGGCGCCTTCGGCAGAAGACGCGGACAGGCCGGTGTTCTCGACGTCGGTTCCTTCGAGGACGACGCCCGGTTCCTCGTCGGTCGCCGACTCGGCGGCGACCTGGTCCCCGGCGGCACCGTCGGCGACCTCGCGGTCGGCCCGCTCGTCGACGGTCTCGTCGAGTTCGCTCAGATCCGTTTCCGCGAGGGGTTCGCCGCGGTCGGCGCCGAGATCCGGGCGTTCCTCGGCGAGCCGTTCGTCGATGGTGTCGCCCTCGCGCTCCTCGCGGGGCGTGGGGCGGGCCGCGGTGGTCTGCGACCAGCTCTCCGGCGGCTCGACGCCCTCCTCCAGCGGATCCACGCCGAGTTGGTCCTCGTCGAGGTCACCGGCGGATTGCAGTTCGGCCGGGTCCTGCGGGTCTTCGGGGTCCGGGCCGACCTCGTCAGCCGACGGAGTCGAAGCGTCCAGCGGGTCCGACATCGTGCGGGTCTCCGTTCTCGTGAGGACATGACATCCGCACCCGGGCTACCCGCACAGGCGTGGGCTAATCACGGCAGATCCATTCGACCGGAAAGACCGGTCGAGGGCCGTTCACCTCATGAGCATGTTCAGGTGAACGGCCCGTTCGACCAAGAGGAGTGGGCGGAGAAGGCATTCATCTGGCGGGGTTCGGAGCGGAGAGGCCTTCCAACGGGCACGGTCGATGGTCCAGGTGGCGCCGAGCGAGGCGACTCAGCGCAAGGCACCCGCTGTGAGGCCACGGACCAAATAGCGTTGGAGCAGGAGGAAGCCGACGACCACGGGGAAGCTGACCGTGAGCGACGCGGCCATCACCTCGTTCCAGTACACCGAGGACTCCGTGGAGTATTCCCGCAGGCCCACGGCGAGCGTCCGCGAACCCGCGTTGGTCATGACCGAGGCGAACAGCGTCTCACCCCACGCCGTCATGAACGCGTAGATCGCCACCGCCGCCACACCGGGCTTCGCCGCGGGCAGCACCACTCGCAGCAAGGCGCCGAGCGCGCCGGTCCCGTCGATCACCGCCGCCTCGTCGAGCTCCGCGGGCACCGTGTCGAAGTAGCCGACCAGCATCCAGATCGAGAACGGCAGCGAGAACGTCAGGTACGTGATGATCAGGCCGACCTGGTTGCCCTGCAACAGGATTCCCGTCAGCTGGCCGATCGAGGCGTAGATCAGGTACAGCGGCAGCAGGAACAGGATGCCGGGCAGCATCTGCGTCGACAGCACCGCCGCCCGGAACAGGTCGCGGCCGGGAAAGCGGTAGCGGCTCACCGCGTACGCGGCAGGCACCGCGATGAACACCGACAGCGCCGCCGAACTCACGGCCACCACGCCGCTGTTCACGAAGTACTCGGCCAAGTCCACAGTGGACCACATGGTGCCGAACGCCTCCCACGTCAGCCGCGACGGCCACCAGGCGAACCCGTCGCGCACGTCGTCGAGCGGCTTGAGCGCGGTGATCGCCATGACGTACAGCGGCAGCACCGTGAACACACCGAGCGCGCCGAGCGCGGTGACCCGCAGCACCGGCAGCCAGCGCGGTTCACGCCGCACGCCTGCTCCTCGAAGTCAGGGCTAGGAACAACGCGACCACTACCAGCAGGAACAGCAGCAGCAACGTCGACATCGCCGCTCCCAGGCCGAAGTTCCAGGTCAGGAACGAACTCTGGTACACGTGCACCGAGACCAGGTTCGCCGCCGACGGCACCGACTGGTCGAACAGCACGTACGGCACGGTGAAGTCGTTGAAGGTCCACAGGAACAGCACCAGCACCAGCACCCGCGCCACCGGCCGCAACATCGGCAGCGTGATCAGCCGGAACCGCTGGCCCGGACCGGCGCCGTCCACCTCGGCGGCGTCGTAGAGCTCCGCCGGAATCGACTGCAGCCCCGCCATCAACGCCAGGAACGCGAACGGCCACAGCCGCCACACCGCCGTCACCACCAGGCTCAGGAACGCGTTCTGCCCCAGCAGCCAGAACTCCCCGCCGCCCCAGCCGAGTCCGCGCAGCGCCGAGTTCACCGCGCCGTCCCCGCGATCGAGCATGAACTTCCACACCAGCACCGCCGTGTACACCGGCAACGCGTACGGCACCAGGAACAGTCCGCGCACCAGGAAGCGGCCGCGGAACGGCCGCTGCAACAACGTCGCCGCCACCAGGCCCAGGCCGAACGAGAACGCCACCGTCAGCGCCGAGAACGCCGCGGTGACGGCGAACGAACGCAGCAGCTCCGCGCCCACCGCGCCGTCGAAGTCCACGGCGAACCGGTAGTTGTCCAGCCCCGCGAACGGCGCCGACGTCCAATCCCGCACGAAGAACTGGTTCAACTCGTGCAGGCTCATCCACAGCCCGCCGAGCATCGGCAGCAGGTGAACCAGGATCTCGAAGACCAACGCGGGCGCCAACAGCAGGTACGGCACCGACCGGCCGCACGGGACGCTCGTGGTCATCCGCCGCCCCCGGCGGCGCGCATCTGCTGCTGCGCCTGCTCCAGCTCGGCCCGCACCTGCTCGCGCCCCACCCGCTCGCCCAGGGCGGCACCGGCGAACAGGTCGCGCACCGCGCCGCCCACCGTCGTCTCGAAGCGGCTCTCGTCGGGGATCATCGGCACGGGCACCGACTCGTGCGCCAGCAGCCGCCCGAAGACCGCGGCGTGGCCGGTGGAGAACTCCGGATCGTCGTAGGCGTCCACGACCACCGGGAGGCTGCCGTAGCTGCGGCTGAGCTCCACCTGAGTCCGCTTGCTGGTCAGGAATTCCACCAGCCGCAGCGACTGCTCGCGGCGCGGGCCGTCGCGCAGCACCGCGACGTTGCTGCCGCCGACATGACTGCGTGCGGGGGACCCGCCGGGTGGCAGCGGATCGGGCAGCGGCAAGGGGAACACCCCGACATCCTCGGTCGGCATCCCGCTGTCCACAATGGCCGGGAGGGCGCTGTTCTGCGCGATCAGCATCGCCGCGCGCCCGGCGGTGAAGTCGTCGACCGATTCCGGGGCCGAACCCACCTCGGCGTCGTCGGGGCGCACCACCCGCTGTTCGCTCATCAATCGCACGTAGCGCAGCACCGACTCCACCGCCTGCGGTGAGGTGAACGCGGCCGCACCGCGCTCGTCGATGAACCGGGCGCCCTGCTGCATGCCGAACAGGAACGCGAAGTGCGCGTTCTGCGTGTAGCTCGCGCCGGGAATCGTCAGCCCCGCGCGGTCACCGTCGGTCAGCCGGTCCGCGACGGTGAGGAATTCCGCCCAGGTTTCCGGGATTCGAGTGATCCCCGCTTCGCGGAAGCGCTGCTTGTCGTAGAACACCGCGTAGGACAACCCGTACAGCGGCACCGAGGCGGGCGGCCGTCCGGGCATCCCGGCGGAGCTCATGCTGCTCGCCAGGAACCGATCCCGGCCGCCCAACCGGTCCAGCAGCTCCTCGTCGAACTCGACGAATGCACCCGTGGCCTGCAACGACGCCGACCAGGTGTTGCCCAGGTCCACCACGTCCGGGCCGGTACCGGAGGTCGCCGCTCCCAGGATGCGGTTGAGCAGATCGTTCCACGGGATCACGTCGACCTCGACGGGAATGCCGGTGTCGCGGGTGAACCGGGCCAGCTGGGCGCGCAGGATCTCGCGATCCTGCGCGGTGCTCGCACCCTGGTTGCTCGCCCAGTACACGAGGCGCCTCGGCTCCGTCCCGCAGCCCGCGAGCGCTCCCGCCAGCACCAGCACCACCAGCGCCAGCACCGGACATCGTGCGGCCACCGCACGCGATCGGGCCTCGTTCGAACGTGGGAACACCGTTGTCTCCTCGTTCTCCGACCCCGTGCTCAGCTCACCCGGAGTCACCCGCCGTGCTAGCCCGCGGGATCAGCACGCGCGGCGGGACGTCCAGGTCCTCGGCGGCGCCGGTCTCGATCAACTCCAGCAGAAGGTGCACCGCCGCGGCCGCGTCGTCTCCGACCTCTTGCGACAACGCCGTCACCGGCGGGGTCACCACCCGGCACAGCATCGAGTCCTGCCAGGACAGCACCGCGAGATCAGCAGGCACCCGGACGTCGAGTTCCGCGGCCCGCGCCACCGCGGCCACCGCCATCAGGTCATTGTCGTAGACGATCGCCGTCGGCGGCGGATCGGCGGCGAGAAGTCGCCAAGTGGCTTGTGCCGCACCGGTTTCCGTGGGATCGGCCTCGACCTTCACCAGGTCGGTTCCGAGCCGCTCCCGCACCCACGCGCGCAGCAGCGCGTTGCGACGCCGGGTGTGCTCCAGGTCGAAACCGCCCTGCACGTGACCGATCCGGGTGTGCCCGAGTTCCGCGAAGTGCTCCACCACGGCACGGACCTCGTCGACCAGGGCGAAGCGCAGCACCGCCACGTTCTGAGTCCGCTCGTGCTCGCCGATGACCACGGCGGGCAGGTTCAGCTCGCGCAGCAACGGCACCCGAGGATCCTCGGGGCGCAGGTCCGTCACGATCACGCCGTCCACGCGGCGCTCCGCCGCCCACTGGCGGTAGGTGCCGAGTTCGGCGTCCTCGTCCGAGGTCAGCGCCACGTGCAGCACCAGGCCGTACTCGGCCAGCGCCGACTCCATGCCCGCCAGCCAGTTCACCATCGACGGTTCGGCGCGGATCTCCTGCGGCGGACGGGCCAGCACCAGGCCGATCGTGCCGGTGCGGTCGGCGGCGGGCGTCCGCGCCGGACCGGCGGCGTCCCAGCCGAGCTGGGCGGCGACGTCGAGGATGCGTTCCCTGGTGGCCGCCGACACTCCGGCCCGGCCGTTGAGGGCGTAGGACACCGCGGCCTTCGACACGCCCACGTGACGCGCGATGTCGATGATGGTGGGCCGTTTCACCGTGCGATCCCCTCGTAGCCGTCAGCGAGACGCCAGCGTAGCGAAACCCCCACCTTCCCGAGCCCGAACCGTTCAACGCGGTCGAATCAGCCGAGGTTGTCGAGGAGGGGTTCGGCGGCCTCGGTGACGACCTCGGAGGCTTCCGAGTAGCTCTTCGAGGTGGGCTGGGTGGACAGCAGGGCCACGGCGTAGCGGCGGTCCGGGCCGATCAGGCCGGCGCTGTGGACCGTGCGGCGGCCGTCGTCGCAGCACATCCAGCCCGCTTTCACCGCCACCGGACGCGTCGAGTCCTTCAGGCCGTAGCCCTGGTCGAAGCCTTCCGCCGCCGTGCGCGGTGCCGCGTCCAGCGGGCCGAGGAGCAGGTCCCGCTCCGCGGCGGGCAACGTGGGAATCTGCGCCAGCACCGTCGCCACGTCCCGCGCGGAGGTCTCGGTACCGCCCCAGTTGCCCGGAACCTCCGGCGGCCGGGTCCGGGTGAGCCCGTAGCGGACGGCCAGCCTCGATATCGCGCCCGCGCCGTCGAACCGATCCCACAACGCGTTCATCGCGGCGTCATCGCTGATCGACAGCGCACGGCGGATCAGGTCGACGTCCGCATCCGCCACCGGCATGCCCTCGGTGTGCCGCCGCGCCACGTCGACCGCCACCAGCAGCTTCGACAACGATGCCGTGCCGAACCGCTCGTCGGCGTGCTCACCGCCGATGACCTCACCGGTTTCGCGGTCCAGCACCGCCACCGCGACGGTGCTGCCGGACAGTTCACCGGCTTTCGCGTCGACCTGGCGCACCGCTTCCCGCACCGCCGGATCCGTGCTCGGCCGGGGCTCGTGCAGCTGCGGCTTCGGGTATCCCGTGCGGGAGCCCCACCACTGGGTCGACTCGCCTTCCGCCGGCGCGCCGCCGATGGCCGGCCACCCGCAGGCAGCACCGAACAACATCAGGACCAGGAACAGGCAGCCGAGCGACGCGGGCAGCCGGAAGGCTCGTACGGGCGTGCATTGCCAACGATCGGAATCATCCATGAGGAGCCCATCACGTCGAGACCCGGCGGGAGAGCCGGGCTATCGAACGTGCCCTCAGGACGGTAACGCCGCCACGAGCTCGATCGCAGAACTCAACCGCCGCGGCGGTTCTCGCCCAGCTCCTCCTCGATCGGATTCACCGGAGCCTGCCGCTGGTGCTCGGCGACCCCTGGCGGGACGTTCTGCCGATCCTGCCGGGCCTTGTCCGAGTCGGACTGGCCTTCCTCCTCGGCCTTGTCCAGCGGCACGGAGCGCACCACCTCGGTGAGGTTCTCGTACTCCGCGGGAGGCATCGCCCGCAATGCGCTCACCGTGCCGTCGTCCGCGCCGTTGTTGCGGGCATAGTCGACCAGTTGTTCTTTGTCCGCCGGGAAATCAACGGCGGACAGGGACTTCTGCAACGTCTCGCGCGTCGTCGTCATGTTCCGCTCCCTGAATCCGATCACTCGGCGGCGTAGCGCAGGATCGCGCCGATCCCCTCGGTGAGCTCCACCTTGTCCGGGTCGACCAGCACCAGGTCCGCGTCGGTACCGGCCGCCGCCCACACCACGGCGGCACTGGCCGGGGCCTGGCCGGGACTGGACACGCCCATGTCGGTGAGCTCCCGCTCGTCCAGCGCGACCTGGTTCGGCACCGGGCCGACGTGCAGCCAGGACACCGACTCCGGACGCCCCCACAGCACCGTGCGCACCTGTCCGCGCTGCAACGCCTCGACCACCGGACGCCAGCCTTCAGCGGCACGCTCCTGCCTGCCGCGTTCCTGTTCGAACTGGCGCACCGCCTCGTCCACGTGGGCGCTCACCGCGGAGTCCACGGTGTCGGCGACTTCGCGGCGCAGACCTTCGCCGGAGGAGCCGCGGTCCAGGTGGCCGGTCTCCGTCTGCACCGTGCGCTCCCGGACGCCGCCGGGCAGGTTCTCGTGCACCAGCTTGCGCTGCTTCGGATCCCCGGCGAGCACCACGACCTCGGCACCGACCCGCATGGCCTGCTTGCCGATCTCCTCGGCCGCTTCCTTCGCGTTGTGCAGCCACTGCTCCTCCACCGCGTTCTGAAGGCGCTGCTCGTTCGCCTCTGGTCCCGCGCTCGCCTTGTGCACCGGGTGGTCCCCGCCCTGCACCTTGCGCGTGCGCGGTTCGGCACCGGCCGCGACGATCGTCAGCTCCGCCTCGACGTGATCGACCAGCGCCACCACGTGCGGGATGCGCGACGCCCGCAACCGCAGGTACGGCAGCAGGTGCGGCAGGGTCCCGAAGTGCACCTTCTCGTCGTCGGAGGCGTCGGTCGGCGGCTGCGGCAACTCCTCGCCGAACACCACCTCGCCCCCGGTGCCGACCAGGACCTGGCCGCGCTGGCCGATGCGGTACTCGTGCCGGTCCACGGTTTCGTCGAGCGCGCGCAGCGTCGGCTCGTCCGCGCCCGCGTTCGCGAGCTGTTCCCGGGCCGAGCGCCAACGCAGCTGCACGGCCTTCGCCGCGTCCTCCGCATCGGCCGAGGTGTCCAGGTACACGGTCGCGAACGGCCCTTGATATCCGTAGACGTCTTGCAGGAACGCGAGTTTCATCGGCCACTCCTCTGCTCGGCCACGCCGGTTCACGCGCTGCGCGCTTGCGCGCGGTGCTTGCCCTCCGCGATCTCTTCGACGACCTTCGCGCAGAACGCGGGAAGGTCGCCCGGGTTCCGGCTGGTCACCAGGCCCGAGTCCACGACCACTTCCTCATCCACCCATTCGGCGCCCGCGTTGCGCAGATCGGTGCGCAGGCTCGGATACGACGTGAGCCTGCGGCCGCGCACCACGTCCGCCTCCACCAGCAACCACGGGGCGTGGCAGATCGCGGCGACCGGTTTCCGCTGCGCGAAGAACTCGCCCGCGAACCGGACCGCGTCCGGAACCCGGCGCAACGCGTCCGGATTCGCCAACCCGCCGGGCAGCACGAGCGCCTCGTACTCGTCCGGCGTCACCTCGGCGACGACCTTGTCCACGGGGAACGTGTCCGCCTTCTCCAAGTGGTCCCGCCCCTGCACCGAACCGGCTTGCAGCGAGACCAGTTCCGGACGGCCGCCCGCCTGCTCCACTGCCTGCCACGGCTCGGTCAGCTCCACCTGCTCGATGCCGTCCTGTGCCACCAGGAAAGCGACCTTGGCACCGTTCAGGTTCGTCATTTCTCGCACCTCCGATTGGGCGACGCGGCGGGCGTTCGTGCCTCACCGCTCAGTCGTGCCCTACCCGGCGCACCACGGCGGCAAACCGACGCGACGTCGGGCCGGAAGCCCGGAAAGATCCGCTGAGAGCACTCGCCGAGACCGAACTGCGGCCTCGATTGCAGATCGTCGCCGCGCACGTGACCAAGGTCGAAGACCGCCGGTTAAGGTGGCCGTGCCAGCCACGATCAAGGAGCCGGACATGCGCCCAGGCGACACCGTCGACGACTTCGCCCTGCCCGATCAGCACGGCACCGAACGCAAGCTCTCCGAGCTGCTCGGCAACGGCACCGTGGTGCTGTTCTTCTACCCGGCGGCGATGACCTCCGGGTGCACGGCCGAGAGCTGCCACTTCCGCGACCTGTCCGCGGAGTTCGCCGAGCTCCGCGCGCAGCCCGTCGGCATCAGCACCGACACCGTCGCCAAGCAGGCCACCTTCGCGCAGAGCAACTCGTTCGACTATCCGCTGCTGTCCGACCGCGAAGGCGTCGTCGCGCGCCAGTTCGGCGTGAAGCGCCGCTTCGGCCCGCTGCCGGTGAAGCGCCACACCTTCGTCATCGGCCCGGACCGGACAGTGCTGGAAGTGGTGCGCAGCGAGTTCAACATGGCCTCGCACGCCGACACCGCGCTCACCTTCCTGCGGGAGGAGCGCGGCGCCTAAACGGTGGGCGCCACACCGCACGGGAACGCGGCAGGCCCGACCCGGGCGTGCCCGTTTCCGGCGGGCACGGCCCGACCCGCCACATCCTCGGGGCCGTACCGGAACGACCGGCCACGACCTCACCGTTCGAGCTCGTCGCCGTCGCTTCCGAGGCCTTCCGCCCAGATGAGGTGGGGCCGCACCGTCGCCCGGCGGAAGCCGATGAGCGTGTCCTCGGCTGAGGCCAGACTCATCCACAGCCGGCCGTCGACGGTGATCGCCTCCACGTGATCCTCGAACGCCATGCCCCACGCGGCGACCTCGGCGTCGACCCGTTCGCCGTACTCCTGCACCACCGCGAACAGCCTGGGCGTGTCCATCGCGACGAGCTCTCGCATGATCTCGGCGAATTCCTGTTCGCCGCACAGCGGCGGGGCGTCGGTCAGGCTGATCGTGTCGTCGAGCGGATGCGTCCGCCCGTCCCCGTGGGCCGGTGATGCCGCCGAGTCAGTTGACATGCGTGCGCCTCCTCGGGCTGTTCGGTTTCGCCTCGGGTGGAGGCCGGTGCGGAAATGTCGGACCACGTGATTACTCTGTGGCATTGTTCTGACACGGAACGTACATTGCATATATGCCATGATCCATAACACCTTCGGGTGGCTCGACGCTTCGACGGAGCGCCGAGCGGAAACCCGTTGCGAGACAAGGAGAATCACCGTGGTCGACCGCCGAGCCGACCCGTCGGCGCTGCGCTTCCTCATCGGCCACGACCTCCGAGCGGCACGCGAACGCGCCGGGCTCAAGCAGATCGAAGCGGCCAAAGTCCTCGGATGCAGTCAGGCGAAGATCAATTACCTGGAGTCCGGGCGCACCCAGCAGCAGCCCGGCCAGGTCACCGACCTGCTGCGCGCCTACGGCGCCGAAGTCGAGCACGTGGACCGGATGGCCTCGCTGTCCGGCCGAGCCGACCAGGACACCTGGTGGGCGCCGTTCGGCGACGTGCTGCCGAACTGGTTCCGGATCTTCGTGGGGCTGGAAGGTCTCGCGACCAGGGCGTTCACCTACAAGTCCCTGGTGATTCCCGGACAACTCCAGACCGCGGATTACGCCGAAGGGCTGCTGGAGAACAACCTGCGCGTGCCACCGATGGAAACAGGCCAGGTCGTGCGAGCGCGGTTGGCTCGCCAGCGGCTGACCGAGTCGACCGCTCCACTGCGATTCCGCGCGGTGATCGAGGAACACGTCCTGGACCGGACGGTCGGCGGCCCCGGTGTGATGCGCGCCCAGCTAGCGCACCTGCTCGAACTCATGCGGTACGAGAACGTGGAGCTTCGCGTGATGTCCGCCCGCACATCAGTCCACGATGGACTGGACGGCGATTTTCTGTTGCTGGACTTCGACGAAGCCCGGAGCATCGGCTACATCGAGTACCCCACTGGCGCGATCTACGTACAGGATCAGGACCAGGTCTCGACGTATGCTCTGTCCTCGAACAGATTGCGCGACGCCGCCATGTCGTTATCCGAATCCGCGGACGCGATCGGCGCGCGGATCGCCGCGCTGGACGCGAACGGAGGACTGAGATGAATTCGACCGCCCAACTCGCCTGGCGAACGTCCAGTTACAGCAGCAATGGGGAGTCCTGCGTCGATGTCGCCCCCGCAGAGGGAGAAGTGCTGGTCCGGCACAGCAAGCATCACGAAGCCGGAACCATCAGCTTTCCGCACGACGCTTGGGACCTCTTCTTATCGGAAGCCCGCCACGGCTCACCCAGCGACAACGGCGTCGTCACCACCACCCGCGACGGGACCGACACCACGCTCACCGCACTGCGCACCGAGGTGACGCTGCGCTTCGACCACGACGAGTGGGCCGCGTTCACCGCCGGAGCCGAGGACGGCGAGTTCGACTTCGCCGCCCCGGCCTGAGCGGAGTCACTGCGGCGGGTCGGCGCAGGACGGGTTCAGCAGCTTCTGGATCTCCGGGGTGGCCATGTTCTCCTTCGTGACCACCGTGGAGCCGGTGTTCGTGTTCGGCGCCTCCGCCTGCTCGCCGCGGATCTCGGTGATCGCCGAGTTCACCGAGGCGAAGCCCATCTTGAACGGGTTCTGCGCGATCAGACCGGTGATCACGCCCTCCCGCAGCGAATCGATCTGCCCCTCCGAGGTGTCCCACCCGATGATCTTGATCTCGCCCTGCTTGCCCGCCTGGCGCACCGCCTCCGCCGCGCCCAGCACGCTCGGCTCGTTGCCCGCGTAGATCCCGTTCAGGTTCGGATTCGCCGTCAAGATGTCCTGGGTGACCTGCAACGCCGTGTTGTAGTCGCTGTTCGACGACTGGCGCGCCACCAGCTTCAGCCCCGGATTCTTCGCCAGCCCGCGCTGGAAACCCTCCGCGCGCGTCTCGTTCGTGCTGGTGCCCGGCAGGAACTCGATGAACGCCACCTCGCCCTGGCCGCCCAGCTGATCCGCGAGCAACTGGGTGCCCTGCTCGGCGGCGGCCACGTTGTCCGTCGCGAACACCGGCACCTCCGGCGGCTGCGGCGTGGTGCCCGAATCCATGTTCACCACCGTCGTGCCCTGCTGCCGGGCCGACTTCGTGACCTCGGCCAGCGCCTTCGCGTCCGTCGCCGCGAACACCAGGCCCTGCACGCCCTGCGCCAGCGAATCCTGCAACAGGCTCTGCTGGCCGCTGACATCGTCCTCCGAAGTCACCCCGTCCCAGTGCACGTTGACGTTCGGGTGCTTCGTGGCCGCGCACTCCGCGCCCACCCGCACCTGCTCCCAGAAGTCGAACCCGATCGCCTTCGGGATCACCGCCAACCGGATCGCGTCGCCCTCCTGCGCGTTGACGCCGGTCGGCCTGCGGACCTCCAAGCTGCACGCCGACGACACCAGCAGCACCGTCAGGCACAGCAGTGGCAGCACCTTCTTCATCGCAGCGAACTCCCTCGTTCCCGAGCTCAACCGGCATCGCCGGCGAGCTTGCGGCGCTGGTAGAAGTCCCACCACACGGCCAGCCAAATGATCACGCCGATGAGCACGTTCTGGTAGAAGGTGCCGATGTTCAGCTGCACCGCGCCGTTGCGGATCACCGCCACCAGGAACGCGCCGATCAGCGAGCCCCACACCGTGCCGCGCCCGCCGAACAGGCTCGCGCCGCCGATCACGACCGCGGCGATCACGTCCAGCTCCAAGCCCTCGCCGAAGTTCGGCTGGCCCGAATTGATCCGCGAAGCGGCGATCATGCCGCCCAGCCCGGCCAAGCTGCCCGCCACCACGTACACCCAGGTGGTGTGCTTGCGCACCGGCACGCCGGAGAGCCGAGCGGCCTCCGAGTTCGACCCCATCACGTACGCGTAGCGGCCCAGCCGGGTCCGGGTCAGCACCACGTGCCCCGCCACCGCCACCAGCAGGATCAACAGCACCGGCACCGGAATCGGCCCCAGCACACCCTGCCCGAGCAGCCGGAACGACTCCGGTGCGCCGAACACCGCCACCGCGCCCGTCGCGATCAGCACCAGGCCGCGCGCCACGCTGAGCATGCCGAGCGTCGCGATGAACGGCGGCAACCCCACCGTCGACACCAGCAGCCCGTTGACCAGGCCCGCGGCCGCGCCGACCAAGATCCCGCCGAGGATGCCCAGCAGCGGGTGGAAGCCGAAGTCCGCCATGAGCATCACGCCCAGCACCCCGGACAACGCCGCCACCGAACCCACCGACAGGTCGATGCCACCCGTGATGATCACCAGCGTGACGCCGACCGCCATCACCGCGTTCACCGAAGTCTGCGACCCCAGGTTGAACAGGTTGTCCGCCGTCAGGAACGACGGCGCCACGATCGACAGGCCCACGAACACCACGATCAGCGCGCCCGCCGCCGCCACCTGCGAGACCGCGCCCGACAACCGATCCTTCAGCCCGCCGCCGGACCCGTTCGATGCCTTCGTCGCGGTCGCCGCACCGCCACCGCCTTCCGGCGTGGCGTCCTCGTCCTTCCCCGACTGGTCGCTCACTGGCCCTCCTTCGCTCCGGTAGCGAGCGCGACGACGCGTTCCTCCGAGAACTCCGCGCGCTCGACCTCACCCGTGATCCGGCCCTCGCGCAGCACGAGGATCCGATCGCACATGTTCAGCAACTCCGGCAGATAGCTGGAGATCAGCACGATCGCCTTGCCCTGCGCGGCCAGCGCGTCGAGCTGGCTGAACATCTCCGACTTCGCGCCGACGTCCATGCCGCGACCGGGCTCGTCGAAGAACAGCACTTCCGCCTCGGTCTGCAACCAGCGCGCCAGCACCACCTTCTGCTGGTTGCCGCCGGACAGCGCCTGCACCGGTCTGCCCATCCACGGAACCCGGATGTTGAGCCGGTCCCGTTCCTTCTCGGCGATGCGGCGCTCCGCGCCCAGGTCGATCATTCCCGCCACCATCGGCAGCTTCGCCAGCGTGATGTTCTTGTCCAGCCCCAGTTGCAGCGCCAGCCCGTCCGCTTTGCGGCTCTCCGTGAGGTAGCCGATGCCCGCGGCGATCGCGTCCGCCGGGCCGCGGATCTTGAGCTGCGCGCCGTCGAGCGAGACCACGCCCGCATCCGGCGGTTCCGCACCGAACACCGACCTGGCGAGCTCCGTGCGGCCCGCCCCGACCAGGCCCGCCATGCCGACGATCTCCCCGGCGCGCACCTCGAAGGACACGTCGCGCACGACGTCGCCCCGGCTCAGGCCGCGCACGCTCAGCCGCACCTCGCCCGGCTCCGAATAGGTGCGCGGATACAGGTTCTGCACATCGCGGCCCACCATCAGCGTCACCAGCCGCGACTCGTCGAGTTCCGCGACCGGGCGGGTCGCCACCACCGCGCCGTCGCGCAGCACCGTGACCCGATCACCGATCTCGAAGATCTCGTCCAGCCGGTGCGAGATGTAGAGCACGCCGATGCCCTGCGCGGTGAGTTCCCGGACAATGCCGAAAAGCTCTTCGGTCTCGCGCTCGGTCAGCGTCGCCGTCGGCTCATCCAGGATGAGCACCTTCGCCTGCACCGCCAGCGCCTTCGCCAGCTCCACCCGCTGCTGCTCGGCGGTGGACAGCCGGCCAGCCCGCCTGCCCGGATCGACCCGCAGCCCCACTTTCTCCAGCAGGTCGCGGGCCGCTCGGCGCTCCTCGGTGCGCGAAATCCAGCCGCCGCTGCCGGGTTCGTGGCCGATGAACAAGTTCTCCGCGACCGACAGGTCCGGGGCCAGCGCGAACTCCTGGTGCACCATCGAGATCCCGAGGCGCCGCGCCGAAGCCGGACCCTGATAGGTGACCTGCTCGCCGTCGACCTCGATCCGGCCGGACGTCGGCGGCTCCACCTGCGCCACCAGCTTCATCAACGTCGACTTGCCCGCACCGTTCTCCCCGGCCAGCACGTGCACCTCACCGGCCCGCACGTCGAGGTCCACATCGGACACCGCGACGACGCCGGGGAATCGTTTGCTCACACCGGAAAGCCGAACCACTGCACGCTGCTGCACCGAACCCGCATCATCCGACCCGGATTGCAAGGATTGCGACACGCCGCCTCCCTCGATCTTCATCGATCGCCCGCCGCAGCGGTGCGCCGGAGCATACTCACAACATCACAAGCTCGAAAGGCTTGCAGCGACGCCAAGAAACCGATTACCGATCGTTGCACGCGAACGGCGGTTGCGACATCCGCGAACGCCGCAACCACGACCTCCGTAAGCTCGACAGGGCCACCGCAGTAATCCAGAGGGGGACGAGACGTGCAGCCGCTGCTGGCCAGCGAACCGGACAGAGTCGGTGACTACCGGCTACTCGCGCGGATCGGAGGGGGCGCGATGGGAGCCGTGTACCTCGCACGCTCCCGTGGCGGCCGCGGCGTGGCGATCAAAGTGGTACGTCCGGAGCTCGCCGACGACGGCGAGTTCCGCGAACGATTCCGCCGCGAAGTCGACATGGCCCGCTCCGTCGGCGGGTTCTGGACGGCCACCGTCATCGACGCCGACACCGAGGCGCAGCAGCCGTGGCTGGCCACCGAATACGTACCCGGCCCCACCCTGCACCGGGCCGTCGCCGACCACGGACCGCTACCCGAGCAGACGGTGCGCACCCTCGCCGCCGGTCTCGCCGAGGCGCTCGGCGCCATCCACCGGGCCGGGCTCGTGCACCGCGACCTCAAACCCGGCAACGTGCTGCTCGGCCCCGACGGGCCGCGCGTCATCGACTTCGGCATCTCGCGGGCCATGAGCAGCAGCAACCTCACCGCCACCGGGATCTTCCTCGGCACCCCCGGCTTCTTCTCCCCCGAACAGACCGTCGGCAGCGACGTCGGACCCGCCAGCGACGTGTTCTCCCTCGGCGCGGTGCTCATGTTCGCCGCCACCGGCGCCGGGCCGTTCGGCAACGAGAACACCGCCGCCATGCTGTACCGCGTCGTGCACAACGAACCCGACCTGAGCTCGCTGCCCGACGGGTTGCGGACGCTCATCGGATCCTGCCTGGCGAAAGCCCCCGGTGACCGGCCGAGCCCCGCCGCGCTGCTCGACCAAGTCGGCGAATCCTCACCGCAGAACGACAGCTGGCTGCCCGCCGAGATCACCGCCGTGATCACCGAACACACCTCGCACCTCAAACAGGCCTCCGAAGCGGCTCCGCCCGTCGCCGCACCCGCCGCCCCGGAAGCCCAGCCGCCACCGCGAACTCAGCGCGGCGGCTCGGACTGGTCGGCCGCCCCGGCCGCGCCCGCGAAGCCGATCATCCCGTCGCGGCCGAAACCGACCGCGCAGCAACCCGGCCCCGGCACCGCCGCGCCCGCCCGCATCGCGCCCTCCCGGCCGACGCCGCCCGTCGAACGGGTCCGCGCGGGCGGCCCCGGCCCGGTCTTCGCAGTCGGCGGCCGAACCGCGGCGCTGCTGTCCGCGGCGATCATGTTCGGGCTGATCTACCTGGCCTACCAGGTCGGCCGGTCCGGCATCTGGGACTCGGAGATATGGGCGCTGGCCCAATTCGGCATGGTGCTGCTGGCCGTCAGCGGCACGCTCTCCCTGGGCAAGGCACTGCTGCCGAGCCTGCGGCTCAAAATCAGCGGTGAAGGGTTGCGGGTATCCCGCGCCGGGCTCGCCAGGGAGATCCCGTGGAGCCAGGTCAGCCGCGTCGCCATCGTCGGCAGCGGCAAGCGGCAGTCCGTGACCGTGTGGTCCCGCCCCGGCTCCCCCGGCCAGAGATGGCGGATCTGGAACCCGACCCGGCCGTACCACGGCGGCGTGCGGGTGTTCCCGATCGGCGCGGCGGGCGGCCCGATCGCCCGCCGCCAAGAAGGCCGCCGAGTCCGCCAAGCACTCCAGCAATACAGCCGAGGCACCTTCGACGATCGGATGGTGTGACTGTTCACCCGGTCGTTTTGGTGTGGGTGTCCGGGTGGCGGAACCTCAGTTGGTCTCTCGCTGCGGGATCTTTTTCCCAAGTGGCTCCGCCACGAGGGAAAAAGCTGTCCTCGCGAGAGACCAACTGAGAACCCGCTGGCGAGGGGCTTTTGGACGTGGGCTATGCGCTGACGCGCATACAAGCACGGCCTTCGGCCGCAAGGCACGGCCTTCGGCCGCAAGGCAGGCGTGGCTTCGCCCGCCCTTCGCGGACTCCGCCGCTAAAAGCACGGCTACGCCGCACGGCACGGCCTCCGGCCGCAAAGCAAGCGGGGCTTCGCCCGGGCTTCGCCGCCGAAAGTACGGGCGGCGGCGGGTCAGGCCGGGAGGATGCAGACCGGGGTCGGGGAGGATGCGGGGTCCGTGATCGGGGTGAGAGCGCCCGTGGTGGAGACGGCAAATGCTTGGATCGTGTCGCTGAGCTCGCCTGCCGCGTAGAGCACGTCGCCCTGTGGGGACAGCGCGATGTGCCGAGGCCCGCGCACTCCCGCGGGCACGATGTCGACGAGCTCGAAATCGCCGCCGGAGAACACCGCGATGCTGTCGTGGCCCCGGTTCGAGGCGAACACGAACCGGCCGTCCGGGGAGACCACGACCTCCGCGGCCAGGCTCGTGCCCGAGAAGTCCGCCGGGAGCAGCGACAACGTCCGGCCGGGCCGCACCACCCCGGTGTCCGCGTCGAACCCGAACTCGGTGATCGTCGACGTCAACTCCCCCACCAAGTAGCCGCGGTCACCGTCGGGGTGGAACGCCAGGTGGCGCGGCCCGGTCCCCGCCTGCCACTCGACCTCGTGCTTGAGCACCATGTGCCCGGTGTCCGCGTCGAACGCGTACACGTACACGGCGTCCGTGCCCAAGTCAGCGGCGAGCACAAAACGGCCGTCCGGGGACGGCAGGATCTGGTGCGCGTGCGGGCCCTCCTGGCGGTCCTTGGCCGGCCCCTGCCCGCTGTGCTGCACCGCGTGGCACGCCTCCCGCAGCACCCCGCCCTCACCGATCGGGTGCACCACGACGTTGCCCGACAAGTAGTTGGCGGTCAGCAGGAACCGGCCGGAGGGGTGCACGCTCAGATGGCACGGCGCCGAACCGTGCGTCGGCTGCGAGTTGATCTCCACGAGCCTGCCGTCCGGGCGCACCTCGAACGCCACCACCCGGCCGTGCGCGACCTCGTTCACCGCGAACAACGTCCGCCCGTCCGGAGCGAGCGCCAAGAACGACGGCTCGTAGGTGTCGGCGACCGTGTCGGTGCACCGCAGCAGGCCCGCCGCATCGGCGAACGCGAGGCGGATCCCGTTCGCCCCCGACTCCGGGCCGGTGTAGGCCCCACGTACACCCGAAATTGCGCGTCCTGCGGCATGAACGACCTCCACCGATGGTCCGGGATCCTCTGCTGCGCGCGCTCGAATCGTGTGCCGCCAGGCGGGGCGTGCGCACCGGGACCGACCATCCCGGAGACACGATCCGCACACGCTGAGTCATGGACGGTACACGCGTTGTTCATCGAGTCAGGCCCGACACTAGCGCGCGCCACGGGTCCCGGACAGCCCCCGAACGCCCCGGCACCAACGATCGAAACGTTTCGCGTCCAGCCCGAATCACGCAACGAACCGCCGGAACAAGCAACGCCTCACGGCTGAAACGAAGGCCCTGGCCGGAATAGCCTGAACAGTATGACCTCCGCCTCTCCCGAGATCCTGCCCGCCGCGGCCGGGGCCTCCCGCACCCCCGAGTTCCTGCGCCTCGACGACGAGTACAGCGCGCACAACTACCACCCGCTGCCGGTCGTGATCGCCGAGGCGGAAGGGGCGTGGATGACCGATGTGGACGGTCGCCGCTACCTGGACTTCCTGGCCGGCTACTCGGCGCTGAACTTCGGGCACCGGCACCCGGACCTCGTCGCCGCAGCCACCGAGCAGCTCGGGCGGGTCACGCTGACCAGCCGCGCCTTCCACCACGACCAGTTCGGCCCGTTCTGCCGCGAACTGGCCGAGCTCACCGGCACCGAGCAAGTGCTGCTGATGAACTCCGGGGCCGAAGCCGTCGAATCCGCCATCAAGATCGCCCGAAAGTGGGCTTACCAGGTCAAAGGCGTGCCCGCGGACCAAGCCGAGATCATCGTCGCCGGCTCCAACTTCCACGGCCGCACCACCACGATCGTGTCGTTCTCCACCGACTCCACGGCCCGCGCCGGCTTCGGGCCGTTCACACCCGGCTTCACCGTCACCGCCTACGGCGACGCGGCCGCAGTCGAGGACGCGATCAACGAGCGCACCGCGGCCGTCCTCGTCGAACCGCTGCAGGGCGAAGCGGGTGTCGTGGTGCCGCCCAGCGGCTACCTGCGCAGGCTGCGCGAACTCTGCGACGAGCGGAACGTGCTGCTGATCGCCGACGAGATCCAGTCCGGACTGGCCCGCACCGGCGAGCTGCTGGCCTGCGACCACGACGGCGTGCGCGCGGACCTGTACACCCTGGGCAAAGCACTGGGCGGCGGACTGCTCCCCGTCTCGGCCGTCGTCGGCAACCGCGCGGTGCTCGGTGTGCTGCGGCCCGGCGAGCACGGCTCCACGTTCGGCGGCAACCCGCTGGCCTGCGCCGTCGGGCGCGCGGTGGTGCGGCTGCTGGCGACCGGGGAATTCCAGCGGCGCTCCCGCGAACTCGGCGCGCACCTGCACGCCCGGCTCGGCGAACTCGTCGGCCACGGCGCCGCCGAAGTGCGCGGCCGGGGGCTGTGGGCCGGAGTGGAGATCGCCCCAGGCGGCCCCACCGGACGTCAGATCAGCGAACGCCTCGCGGCGAACGGCGTGCTGTGCAAGGAAACCCAAGACACGACACTCCGCATCGCGCCTCCTCTGACCGTTTCGCGCGATGAGCTTGATCAGGGCATCGACGCGATCACGGTGGCTCTTCGTTCGTGACTTCCACGGCTCGTTCTGCTCTGGTGGTCGGGTAGCGGAACCTCAGTTGCTTCCTCGCTGCGGGATCTTTTTCCCAAGTGGCTCCGCCACGAGGGAAAAAGCTGTCCTCGCGAGGAAGCAACTGAGAACCCGCCGGTGGTCGGCTTCTCGACGTGGGCTATGCGCTTCGCGCATCCAAGCACGGCTACGCCGCCAAACACGGCCTTCAGCCGCAAAACAAGCGGAGCTTCGCCCGCCAACTACACGGCTACGCCGCCAAACACGGCCATCGGCCGCAAAACAAGCGGAGCTTCGCCCGCCAACTACACGGCTACGCCGCCAAACACGGCCTTCAGCCGCAAAGCAAGCGGGGCTTCGTGCGCCCTTTGCCGGAGGTCTGCTCGGGTCAGGACTTGACGGTGTCGCGGGAAAGGGCGGTGAGGCGGCTCAGGGCTCGCAGGTACTTCTTTCGGTAGCCGCCACGGAGCATTTCCTCGGTGAACAGCGACGACAGGGGTTCGCCGGACACTCGGACCGGGACCGCGCGGTCGTAGAGGCGGTCCGCGAAGGCCACCAGGCGCAGGCCGACGGTCTGGTTCGGCGCCGCGTGCAGGCCGCGCAGGTGCACGGCCGCCACATCGTCCACGAGCTTCCCGTACTTCGACGGGTGCACTCCGGCCAGGTGATCGCACAACGCGTCGAAATCGTCGAGCGTCGCCCCGGGCAGCGAGTCGGCTTCGGCGGTGAGTTCCGCGTCGTCCACCGACTCCGGCGGATCTGGCAGGCCCCGGTGCCGGTAGTCCGGCCCGTCGACGCGCAGCACCTCGAAGCGCTCGGACATCGCGTGGATCTCGCGCAGGAAGTCCACCGCCGCGAACCGGCCCTCGCCGAGCTTGCCGGGCAACGTGTTCGAGGTGGCGGCGATGTGCACGCCCGCCTCGGTGAGCTTCGCGATCAGCTGGGTGACCAGCATCGTGTCGCCCGGGTCGTCCAGTTCGAACTCGTCGATCGCCAGCAGCCGGTGCTCGGAGAGCCGCTTCACCGTCTCGGTGAACCCGAGCGCGCCCACGAGGTTGGTGACCTCGACGAACGTGCCGTAGGACTTCGGTCCGGGAACGGCATGCCACAACGAGGCCAGCAGGTGCGTCTTGCCGACGCCGAAACCGCCGTCCAAGTACAGGCCCTGTTTCCCGGCGGGCGCGCGACCACCGCCGAACAGCGAACGCCACCACGAGCCGTTCTTGCCGCCCGCCCCGGCCCGGTCCGCGAACGCGCGGCAGGCCTCGACGGCGGCGGCCTGGCTCGGCTCCTCCGGGTTCGGCACGTAGGTCTCGAACCGCGCTTCGTCGAACCGCGGCGGCGGCGTCATCGCGTCGACCATGTCGGCCGGGCTCAGCTCGGGACGGCGGTCGATGAGGCGTGCGGCGGTCATGCGCCGACTCTATAACCGCTGCTCCCGCAGGAACCGGTGGCAGTGGTCACCCTCGGTGCCGCCGCGATCTCCGCTCCAGGTCGCGGGGCGTCACCGGACCGGCGCGGTGAGCAGCCCCTCCCCGCTCACCCCGGGCGAGCCGTGTTGGGATGGGCAGGTGGACAGGCTGTGGCCCCCAGACGGCGAACCGCTCGGTGTGACGACCCCGGCCGAAGTGACGCCCGAGATCGAAGAGTTCTACGACTACCCCGCTGACCTGACCCGGCCATGGCTGCGCACGAACTTCGTGTCCAGCCTGGACGGCGCGGTCACCGTGCGCGGCAGCTCCCGCGGCCTGTCCTCGCCCGCCGACCGGGTCGCGATGGCGCTGATCCGGGACCTCTCCGACCTGGTCCTGGTCGGGGCGGGCACCGCGATGACCGAGGGCTATCGCGGAGTCAAGCGCAAAGAGGTCGACGCGCAACGCCGGGCGCGCTTCGGTCTCTCCGAAGTGCCGCCGATCGCGGTGGTGACCGCGCGCTGCTCACTGGAACCCGACTCGCCGCTGCTGACCGACACCGTGGTCCCGCCGATCGTGATCACCTGCGGCTCCGCCCCGGAAGCTCGCCGGGTCGTGCTGGCCGACGCGGGAGCGGACGTCGTGGTCGCGGGAACCGAGTCGGTCGACCTGCCCGCGGCGCTGGCCGCGCTCGGCGAACGCGGACTGCTGCGCGTCGGCTGCGAAGGCGGACCGCAGCTGTTCGGTGATCTCCTCGCCGCGGACCTCGTGGACGAACTGTGCCTCACCGTCTCGCCGCTGCTGGCCGGTGGCGACGCCGGGCGCATCGCGAACGGACCGAACCTGGCGGCACCGCACGCGATGCGGCTGCTGTCGGTGCTGCACGCCGAGGAGTCGCTGCTGCTGTTGCGATACGGGAGACTCCCCGCGTGACCGAGCGGGCCGACAGCGACGCGAACCTCATGGCCGCCGCCCAGCACGGCGACGGGGTCGCCTTCGACGAGCTCGTCCGCAGGCACACCCGTGCCATGTACCGGGTGGCGTACCGGATCCTCAACGATCAGTCCGAAGCCGAGGACGCGGTGCAGGACGCCTGGGTCTCGGCTTGGCGGTCGCTGTCCCGGTTCCGCGGTGAGTCCGCCCCGACGACGTGGCTGTACCGAGTCGTCACCAACGCCGCGCTGGGCCAGGTCAGGCGGCGCAAGAACACCGTCGCGCTGGACGTCAACGACGAGTCCATGAGCCACCTCGTCTCCGACCACGACTCCGGAAACCCCGAAGGCCACGCGGTGCGCGCCGAGGAGGCCGACCTGGTGCACCGCGCCATCGCCACGCTGGAACCGTCCCAGCGGGTGCCGTTGGTGCTGCGCGAATTCGAGGGGATGTCTTACGAACAGATCGCCGAGGTGCTAGAGGTGAACGTGACGGCGTTGCGATCGCGGTTGCACCGTGCTCGGCTCGCCCTGCTGTCCAGGTTGAAGGAGATGCACCATGGGTGAACCTTCCTTCAATCCGGAGCACGTGCTGCCCTGCGGCCACACCGTCGGCGAACTCGTCGACCACCTCGCCGGCGACGCCCCGGAAGATTTCGCCGCGCACGCGCGGACCTGCCCGCACTGCCGGGCGGAGCTCGCCGAACTGGCCCCCGGCGGTTGGGAACCGGTGCGGCGGGCCGCCGGACTCGCGGTGGAACCACCCGAAGGACTGGTATCGCGAACGCTGCTCACGGTGCGCGAACTGCGCGGCGGCGCCGCCGGATCCCCCGCGGAGGTGGCCCAGGAATTCGGCACCCTGCGGGTGACGCCGCAGGCGACTCTGGTGCTCGCACGCCGGTTGAGCCTGGAACTGCTCGCGGAACGCGGCGGCGCTCGCCTGCTGGCCTGCACCGGGGACGTGCGCGAGATCCGGCTCGACGTGGTGATCGACTACGGGCTGCCCGCTCCTGCGCTGGCAGCGCAACTACAGGACGATCTGGACCGGGCGTTGCGGGCGTACCTCGGTGCGGCCGCACCCGCGGTGTGGGTGCGGATCGCAGATGTCGCACCCCCGCAAAGCTCATGATTAGCTCGACAATGTGACTTGCGTCGCAGTTCCGCGATGTTTCGGGATCACGCACATCTGATCTTTCGTCCCGGACATCGCAGGCCGGTCCGGCCGCTGCGATGACGCAACGGCGACAACAAGGATCTTCGCAGGGGAAGGAGCCCTTTCATGGCCCAGACGAGTGGTACCTCCACGCCGAGCACCGAGTCCCAGAGCGGCGCCACGTCCGGCGGCGGCAAGGGCCTCGCCACCGGTGGCAGTGGCAGCGGCACCACCCCCGCCCGGCTCGCCGACGACACCTCGCAGGGCAAGACGACGATCGCCGCCAACGTGGTGCAGAAGATCGCCGGCATCGCCGCGCGGGAGATCTCCGGCGTGCACGCCATGGGCGGTGGCGTCTCGCGCGCCTTCGGCGCCATCCGCGAGCGCATCCCCGGTGGCGGCGGCAGCAGCTCCAGCACCACCTCCGGCGTGCAGGTCGAGGTCGGCGAGAAGCAGGCCGCGATCGACCTGGACATCGTCGTCGAGTACGGCGCCTCCATCGTGGAGCTGGCCCGCGCCGTGCGCCGCAACGTCATCACCGGCGTCGAACGGATGACGGGCCTCGAGGTCATCGAGGTCAACATCGCGGTCAACGACATCCACCTCCCTTCGGAGGACGACGAGGACAGCGGCAACGGCAACGGTGGCCAGAACGCCGGCGCCTCGTCCCGAGTGGAGTGAGAACGCGCGTGGTCCCGGCTGCCCCGACCGGGACCACGCGTTCCCCCGTCCCGGCCCGCTCTCGAAGGACACCGACATGACCGAATCCGCGCCCGGTGACCGTGGCCGGGAAGCCCCCGAAGGCGAAGAGATCGCCGACCGGATCGCCGAGGTGGTTCGCGCCCATCCGGCGGTGGCTCGGCTGGACGGCGGCGCTCACGGCAACATCGCCGCCTACCTGCCCGGCCGCCAGGTCACCGGAGTTCGTGCGAGCGACGCCGGTTCGGCAGTGGAGGTCGGTGTCGTGCTGCGCATGACCGACCCGCTGCCGGAGATCGTGGACGCGCTGCGCAAGCAGGTGCTGGCCGTGACCGGCCCGGTCCCGGTCGACATCACCGTCGTCGACGTGATCACCTCGGAAGACGCCGATACTCCCGGCGGAAGCGAGGCGCACAGCCGATGACGGGTACGCCGGACGACGACGCGCGGGCTCACCTGCGCGCGTTCGTCCGCGCCCACCACCCCGATGTGGGCGGTGACCCCGAGACCTTCGCGGCGGGCCTCGCCGAATTGCGAGCGCGCCGCGACGCGGCCCGAACTCCCGGATCCGCGGTTGCGGAACATGTCCCGTCCCGGAACCGCCCACCGGACCGCTATGACGCCCCGGTGGTCATCGCGCCCGGCCGGCACGGGTTGCACGGCATGCTTCGCCGGATCCGGATCTGGCGGCTGCGGAAACGCCGCACCCGCGTGCGGTGATCGTTTTGTCAGCCGACGAACGGCCCTCCCAGTCAGGAAGGTTTCTCCCACGATGAACGCAACGCAGTCCGGTCTGTTCGCCGGTCTCCTCCTCGGTGTGGCCGCCGCCCACGGGGGTTTCACCGGTTTCCTCATCGCTCTGGTGCTCGGCGCCATCGGCTTGCTCGTCGGCCGCGTCCTGGACGGCGAGCTGGAGATCGGCGACTTCCTCGGCCGGGGCAAGGACCGATGAGCGCCCCCGCCACCGAGCGGGCCAGGGCCGCCGAGCCCGCCACCGAAAAGACCTCCGGAACCGACGATCCCGCCGACCGAGGTCACCTGGACATCGACCGGGCGGTGCTGCGCAAGATCGCCGAGCACGCCGCGGACAGCGCCTCCGGAACCACCCGCGCGCAGCGGCGGATCGCCGGAGTCGGCGTCGGCACCCACGGCTCCAGCGCCCGGCTGACCGGCCCGGACCGGGAACTCCAGGTCCGGCTGGACCTGGCGGTGCGCTATCCGACCCCGGTGCGCGAGACGGTGCGCGCGGTGCGCGAACGCGTCCGCGACGAGCTGGACCGGCTGGCCGGCTGCCGGGTGGCCTCCGTCCAGGTCGTCGTGTCCGCGCTGGTGTCCGCCCCGAAACGAGACCGAGTGGAGTGAGCCCGTGCGTGCCGTTGTCCGTTTGATCACCGCCCTGGCCGGGCTGATCGCCCTCGCCGCGGGCGTGCTGCTGATCGTGGAGGCCATCGGGGCTTGGGCGAGTCCCGGCACCGGTGGAGTGCTGGTGCCCTGGTCGTCCGCCGGGTCCGCGATGCGCGGACTGAGCTGGCAGGACCTCGCGACCCGGCTGGCAGCGGGCGCCGCCGTGCTGCTCGGCCTGATCCTGCTGCTGGCCGCGTCCCGCGCCGGGCGCAGCGAAGTGCGACTGCTCGATCCGGCCCCCGAAGTCACCGTGACCACCGACCCGCGTTCGCTGGCGCGGCTGGTCGGCCACCGGGTGCGCGCGGAGGACGGGGTGGCCGCCGCCTCCGTCACCGCGGACCGCCGCAAGGTGAAGGTCAAGGCGCAGAGCCGGTTCCGGAGCGTCGGCGACCTGCGGGACCGGGTGTCGAAGACGGCCGCGTCCGCCGTCGGCGACCTGCCATTGCAGCGCCGGCCCCGCGTGTCGGTGTCGGTCTCCCCCGCGAAGGAGCGGTGATGTCGACCCGAGAAGCCACTGCCACCGCCGACAAGCCCGCCGCCTCCCCGGCGTCCTCGGCCCGGCCCAGTCGCACGGCCATCGGCCGCTCGTTGGGCTTCGAACGGTCGCTGACCACTGTGCTCGGCCTGGTGCTGCTGCTCGCAGGCCTGGCGGCGCTCGTCGTCAGCGCGGGCTGGCTCGGCCGGTTCCGCGCGCTACGTTCGGTGCTGGACCCGATGGTCACCCAGTGGCTCACCGGCAACCGCTCGCTCAGCTACGTGGTGGCGATCGTGGCGGGAATCGTGCTGGCGCTGCTGGGGATCTGGTGGCTGCTGCGGGCGCTGCGCCCCGAGGGACGGCCCGATCTGCAGCTGCACGGCGACTCCGAGGGTTCGGCGACGATCACCTCGAGCGCGTTGACCGAGGCCGTGCGCGCCGACGCGGAGAACGTCACCGGCGTGACCCGCGCCAAGGTGCGGATGGCGGGCACCGCGCAACGCCCGAACGTGCGGCTCACGCTCGCGCTGCAGGAAGGCACGAACGTGCGGCACGTGTGGGAGGAACTCGACGAGAAGGTGCTCTCCCGCGCCCGCAGCTCCCTCGAAGTCGAGGAACTGCCGACCGCGGTCCGCCTCCAGCTGGACCGGGCCGCACGCCAGCGGGTGCGCTGAATTCGCCGACCTCGCGGGACATACTCGGACCGTCGACCGCACATCCCGGGAGGTTCTGGTGGCGCTGAACGTGCATCCGCCGGTCAAACCGATGCTCGCCGGGCCGGTCGACGGCATTCCCGAGCGGGCCGGGATGTGCTTCGAACCCAAATGGGACGGGTTCCGCTGCCTGGTGTTCGCCGATCCCGGTGGGGCCGAACCCGTCGTGTTGCAGTCGCGGACGGGCAAGTCGCTCAACCGGTACTTCCCCGAGGTGCTCAACGCCGTCGAGGCCCGGTTGCGGCGGCCTGTGGTGCTCGACGGGGAACTGGTCGTGGTGCGCTCCGACGAGCACGGGCAGCGCCTCGACTGGGACGCGCTGGGCGAGCGGATCCATCCCGCGGCGAGCCGGGTCCGGACGCTGGCGGAGCGGACTCCGGCCCGGTTCATCGCGTTCGACCTGCTCGCGCTCGACGACGGCGACCTGCGCGAGCAGCCGTTCGCGGACCGCAGGCGACGGCTGGACGCACTGGAACTCACCGGCCCCGAACTGCTCACAACGCCCATGACCACGGATCACCGCACGGCGGCCGACTGGTTCCGGGTGTTCGAGGGTGCCGGGCTCGACGGCATCATCGGCAAGGACGCGGAAACTCCCTACCTGCCCGGCAAGCGCACCATGCTCAAGATCAAGCACGCGCGCACCGCGGACTGCGTCGTAGCCGGGCTGCGCTGGCACGCGAACACCGAACCCGGCACCGCGGTCGGTTCCTTGCTGCTCGGGCTGCTCGACGACCAGGACGTGCTGCACCACGTGGGCGTGGTCGGCGCGTTCCCCGCCGCGAAGCGCCGGGAACTCGCCGCCGAGCTGAGCCCGCTGCGCACCGACGGCGAGCACCCGTGGCTCGGCGAGCACGCCGCCGACGGGCGCAGGCTGCCCGGTTCGATCAACCGCTGGCGCAGCGCGGAGCAACCGTGGCAACCGCTGCGCCCGGAGCGGGTCATCGAAGTCGCCTACGACCACACCGAAGGCGGCGTCCCGTCCCGATTCCGCCACACCACGCAGTTCGTGCGGTGGCGCCCGGACCGGGAGCCCGCCTCATGCCGGTACGACCAGCTCGACGAACCCACCCGCTACGACCTCGACGCCGTACTGCGCGGCGAAGTGTGAGCGGCGGGACTCAGTGGCTTCCTGGCTGCGCGCCATCCCGGCGTACGCCCGTCACTGGGCGCGGGTGGCGCCGACGGAGGCGAGCACGACGCAGCTGATGGCCAGCCACTGCACCACTCCGAGCGCCTCGTGCAGCACCAGCAGGCCCGCGAGCGCCGCGACCGCGGGCTCCAGGCTCATCAGCACGCCGAACACTCGCGGCGGCATACGCCGCAGCGCTTCCAGTTCCAGCGAGTACGGCACCACCGAGGACATCAGCGCCACCACCAGGCCCGCGACGAGCACGGTCGGGGACAGCAGCTCCGCGCCGCCGCCGGTGATCCCGAACGGCAACGCCACCAGCGCCCCGAACGCCATGCCCAGTGCGAGACCGTTGCCGCCGCTCGTGTACTGCCCCAGCTTCGCGCCCGCCAAGATGTAGGACGCCCACAGCACGGCCGCGGCCAGCGCGAACCCCACCCCCACCGGGTCCAGGCCGCCCTCCACGCGGGACAGCAGCAGCACGCCGAGCCCGGCCAGCGCCGCCCACACCAAGTCCAGCTTGCGCCGCGAGCCGAACACGGCCACGGCCAGCGGCCCCAGGAACTCGATGGTCACCGCCACGCCGAGCGGGATGCGTTCGATGGCCTGGTAGAGGCACAGGTTCATGCCTGCCAGCACCGTGCCGTACGCGGCGACCACGAGCCACGTCGTGCGGTCCAAGCGCAGCGAAGGACGCCAGATCAGCAGCAGCACCAGCGCCGCGAACAGCAGCCGCAACGTGACCACCCCGGACGCGCCCGCCAACGCGAACAGCTGCTTGGCGAACGCGGCACCGACCTGCAGGCTGATCACGCCCAGCAGCACCAGCACCGGAGGCGGGACGGCGCCGAAACCACGCGCCAGGAGCGGCTGCGCACCGGTCCACATCGGCCGCCTGCTCGACGACGCACCGTCCATGTTCACCGCGACCACGCCTGCTCCTCCAGTTCCCGGCCGGGCGCACGCCCGATCCGTCCACTCCCCTGTACCCGGCGCCCGCGGTCGTGCTCGCTCCCGGTCGCGGCGCCCGGCGAACCGTAGCCGCCGCCCGAATCTCGCCCAACCGGATTGCGACGAGGCCCGCACCCCTCACCTCGGACTCACGCCGATCATGCGATGCTCACCGCAGGATCCGCCCACGCAGAGGGAGCAGTCGTGCCGCGCACCAGCCATCGCATCGGTGCCCTGCTGCTGCTCGCCCTGATCACCGCGGGCTGTTCGGCCGGTCCGTCGCAGCGCCCGGCCGTCGCCTACCGCGATGCCGAGCAGCCCGTCGCGCCCGCGCCGAAACCGCCCGGGCCGGCCCCGCTGCCCGCACTGGGGCCGTCCGCAGGCAGCGCCCTGAACTGGGAGGACTGCACCGGCGAAACGCGGCAGGAGCTGTCGCTGCCCGCGGGTGGACCGTCGTTCTCCTGCTCGCAGCTGCTGACCACACTGGACTCGCCGGAAGCGCCCGCCGAGGGCACCACCCGCGCCGCGCTGCTGAGCACCGGCACCGGCGGGATTCCGCTGGTGGTGCTCGGGGACGTCAACGGGGAACCGGGCACGTCGGTGGCGGCTCGGCTGGCGCTGACGCTGCCCTCGGAAATGCTCAGCACGTTCCGGATCATCGGCATGGATCGGCGCGGCACCGGCCAGTCCGACCCCGCCGACTGCATGCCGCCCGCGCAGCGCGAGTCCATCGTCGGTTTCGACCCGCGCGCGACGGACCGGGCTTCGCTGGACCGGTTGCTCACCTCGGTGCGGTTGTCGAGCCAGGAGTGCCTGCTGGACCTGGACGACCGGTTGCAGGCCTACGACTCGTGGCGCACCGCCGCCGACCTGGAGGAACTGCGCCTCGAACTGGACGTGCCGAAGCTGCACGCCATCGGGCGCGGTGAAGCGTCGCGGGTGCTCACCAGCTATGCGCAGCGCTATCCCGACTCGGTGGGCCGGATGGTGTTCGACGGCGGCCCCGATCCGCAGCTGGACGCGATGGGTGAGGCCGGAGCGCAGGCGCAGGGCGCGGAGCAGACCTTCGACGCGTTCGCCGCGGACTGCCTCGGCCGGAGCTCCTGCCCGTTGGGGCCGGATCCGCGCCGCACGGTGGAAAGCCTGGTGGACCGCACCCGGACGACGTCGCTGCCCGCCGCCGACGGGCCGGTGAGCAGCGGGAAGATCGTGCGCGTGCTGCTCGCCGAGCTGGGCGAACCGCGACGCTGGCCGCAGCTGAGCGCGGCGCTCGCCGCGGCGAACAACGGGGACGGCGGCCGGATCAGCGCGCTGGCGGCGCCGCTGGTGCGGGAGAACGGAGCGGATCCCGCTCAGCTCGACGGTGCGCTGATCACCAGCTGCAACGACACCCGGCTGCGGCTGCCCTCGGAACGGCTCGTGCACGTGGCGGCCGAATGGGTCGGGACGCACCCCCTGTTCGGCGGAGTCTTCGCGCAACGCCTCGCCTGGTGCGCGCAGTGGCCGGAGCCGCAGGAGGAACCGCCGCCGCCGTCCGTTCCCGGACTGCCGCCGATCCCGGTGGTGACGACTGCGAACGACCCGCTGGTACCGGTGCAGAGCAGCAAGCACCTGGCCGAGCAACTGCCGACCGGTGTCGCGGTGAACTGGCAGGGTTCCGGGCACGGCGCCCTCGGCCGGTCGGACTGCGTGACCGACACGATCAGCCGATTCCTCGTGCAGGGCACGCTCCCCGCCGACGGCATGGCCTGCCCCGCCTGAGGATTCCTTTCAGAACGACCTGCGCAGTGGGTCACTCAGCGGAAACCTCGCCGTCGCCGGCACGACCGAAGATCGTTCTGCAAAGCCCTGAAGACCGTGGACGGTTCGGCGCGGTCGCGGGTTCCGGAAGCACGGAGACCGCACTTCCCGGAACCCGCTCCGATCAGCAACCCGAGCAACACCCGCAAGAGGGGCCGCTGCAGCTCGCGCAGCAGCTGCAGCCACCGGCCTGCGGAGTGGTCTCGTTCTCGGTGGGAACCATGGCGATCTCCTCACGTCCTTGAGCATCAGCGGTAGCGATCGTGCGCGCCCGAGCACCACTGGAGACACCGCCGAGCGAGCGATGCGCCGTCCGCCAACCTGCTGAACAGGCAACATGCACTCATTGCAATCCGTGTCTTTGATCTTGTGGTGGGCCGGTGGCGACGAACGAGCGGACCGCGCCCACCCGCGTCAGACCCCTCCAGGCGACCCGGCTGCGCCCACCACCGCCACCCAGAGATCGGCCCGGCCTGCGGCGGTGTCGACGCTGCGGCCGGTGAGGCGCTCGATCCTGGCGATCCGCTTGCGCAGCGTGTTGCGGTGGATGCCCATGTCGTCGGCCGTGGGCTGCCAACGGCCGAGGTGGAACAGATAGCTGTGCAAGGTGCGGAGCAGTTCCGGCTCATCGGCCAGCTCCCCGAGGATCGACGCGGTCAATGCCCGCGCCGCGTGGTCGGGCAGTGCGGCCCGCACCTCGCCGCGGAACCGCTCGTCCCAGCCGACGACCGGCGATCCGTCGTCCGCGACGGACAGCGCGGTGCCCGCCGCCGCGTCGCTGGTCTCCGCGTCGTGGGCGGAGACGGCAGGCCCGATCCCGACCCGGGCTCCGAGGGACGCCAGCAGGTCCGCGAGCTCCTCGGCGCCGGTCGCGTCCGCATCGACCAGCAGGGCGGTGCCTGCCTCGGTGACGTCCCGTTGCTCCGTCGTGAGCACCTCCGGGTGCTGCCTGGCCAGCCGCGCCCGAACACCGTCCGGGACTCCGGTCGCGCGCAGGACCCGCAGTCGTCGCGGCACCGCCGGCGCGGCGGTCAGCAGGGCCGCGACGCTCGCGCCCGCGTCGATCGCGCCGTCCAGGACCAACGTCGCGGCCCGGTCCCGCAACCGAAGCTCGGCGTCCGCGGCCGCCCAAGATCGCTCGGCGTCCAAGGTCAGCAACGCGACCGTGGACACCAGCACCGCCCGCAGCATTCCGTCCAGCGCACCCGGGGTGACCAGCACCAGGAACGGGCCATCGACCCCGCGACCGAGTGGCTGGACCACCGTGGTCCCCTCCGCCCCGGTCTCGGTGGCGGCCCTGATTCCGGTCCCCGCGCGCAGCGTCGCCAGCGCGCGAACGGCCGCGTCCGGGACCCGGAACCGGGCCGGTACCAGCGCTTTGCCCTCGGCGTCGACGAGCCCTGCGCTCCCCCGCGCGGCTCGGCCGAGCACACCCAAGGCGCGGGCCGGACCGTCCGTCCGGGAGATCACCCGGGTCAGCTCCTGCTGCACCGCGAGCGCCGTCTCGGTGGCGGCCCGCTCGTGCTCGGCGAGCAGCCCGGCGACGGCCTTGCCGATCGCGATGAACGGCGTCGACTCCGGCACAGCGACCAAGCCCAGCCCGGCGTCCCGGGCCGCATCGACCAGTGCAGGCGGCACGTCCGCGTGCGAGAGCCCGGTCCCGAACCCGAGCGCGGCGACCCCGGCCCGGTCGACGCGCTGCACGTAGGCCGCCCACTCCTGGTCCGCCAACCCGGTCGTGAGCAGCAGCTCGCCGCCCTCCAGGTACTGCGCCGGATCGGAGAGCTCACTGGTCGTCACCCAGCTCAGCGCCCGGGGTGTCGCGGGTTCGACCACCGTGCGCAGGGCGAGCCCCGGGATGGCGATCACGTCGGCGAGCGTCAGCACCATGGCAGTTTTGCACACCGTTGATCGATGAACTGTCCGGTTCGCACACTCGGCTTGGCGGTCGGCCGCTCCTAGCGTCGATGTCGTTCCCGCACGTCGTCGCCGAAGGAGTCCCTGATGAGCGTCCTCGCGCAGTCCTCCGCACTGGTCGGTGGTCCCGGTCTGCCGCAGCGCCGCGAGCTG
Source organism: Saccharopolyspora gloriosae (assembly GCF_022828475.1). Taxonomy (GTDB): domain Bacteria; phylum Actinomycetota; class Actinomycetes; order Mycobacteriales; family Pseudonocardiaceae; genus Saccharopolyspora_C; species Saccharopolyspora_C gloriosae_A. The sequence goes on from NZ_CP059557.1 coordinate 5,072,902, forward strand.
CGCACCGCGGTGCCCGGCCCCCGCTCGCTCGCCTTGGCCGAGCGGCGCTCGGCCGTCGTCGCCGCCGGGGTGTCCTCCGCGCTGCCGGTGTACGCGGCCGCGGCCGGCGGCGGGGTGCTGGTCGACGTCGACGGCAATTCGTTCATCGACCTCGGGTCCGGCATCGCCGTGACCACCGTCGGCAACTCCGCGCCGAAGGTCGTCGCCGACGCCACCGAAGCGCTGTCCCTGTTCACCCACACCTGCGCGATGATCACGCCCTACGAGGGCTACGTCCGGCTGGCCGAGGAGCTGGCCGCGATCACGCCCGGCGACCACAAGAAGCGCACCGCGCTGTTCAACACCGGCTCCGAGGCCGTGGAGAACGCGGTCAAGATCGCCCGGCACTCGACCGGCCGTTCCGGCGTCGCCGTCGTGGATCACGCCTACCACGGCCGTACGAACCTCACGATGGCGATGACCGCGAAGAACATGCCGTACAAGGACGGCTTCGGCCCGTTCGCGTCCGAGGTGTTCCGCGCGCCGACCTCCTATCCCTTCCGGGACGGCACCGACATCGACGGCAGGCCGGTCGACGGGCCTGCCGCCGCCCGCCGCGCCATCGAGCACCTCGAACGCTCCGCCGGAGCGAATCGGCTGGCCGCGCTGGTGATCGAGCCGATCCAGGGCGAGGGCGGGTTCATCGTCCCGGCACCCGGCTTCCTCACCGAGATCGCCCGCTGGTGTTCCGACAACGGCGTCGTGTTCGTCGCCGACGAGGTGCAGACCGGCGTCGCCCGCACCGGCGCCTGGTTCGCCAGTGAGCACGAGGACGTCGTCCCGGACCTGATCACCACGGCCAAGGGTCTCGGCGGCGGGCTGCCGATCGCCGCTGTCACCGGCCGCGCCGACCTGATGGATTCGGTGCATCCGGGCGGCCTCGGTGGCACTTACGGCGGCAATCCGGTGGCCTGCGCCGCCGCGCTGGCCGCGCTCGACACGATCCGGGAGGACGGTCTGATCGACCGCGCCCGCGCGATCGGCGACGCGGCCGGGGCGAGGCTGCGCGCACTGGCCGAGACCGACCCGCGGATCGGAGACGTGCGCGGCCGCGGCGCGATGCTCGGCATCGAGTTCGTCCGCCCCGGCACCCGCGAACCGGACCCCGCCCTGGCCAAAGCCGTCGCCGGACACGCGCACCAGGCCGGCGTGATCGTCCTGACCTGCGGTTCCTTCGGGAACGTGATCAGGCTGCTCCCGCCCCTGCCCATCCCCGACGAGCTGCTGCACGACGGACTCGACGTCCTGGCCGAAGCGCTGCAGGCGGCCCGTTGAGCGGCTGCGGTCCGAGTTCGTTCGCACCCGTCATCCCTGGTTCCCTCCTCGAAAGGACGGCCATGACCACCGCCGCTCTCGCACCCCTGCTCATCGGGGGTAAGCCCGTTGCCACCGGACACGAGATCGCCGTGCACGATCCGGCATCCGGTGTCGAACTCACCCGGATCGCGGCGGCCGACGAGACCCACGCCGCGCCCGCTGCCGACGCGGCGGCCGCCGCGCTGCCCGACTGGGCGGCCACCGCGCCCCGCCGACGCGCCGAGGTGCTGGCCGAGGCCCACCGGCTGATGATCTCGCGCGCCGACGAGCTGGCCGACCTGATCAGCCGGGAGTCCGGGAAGGCCGCCGCCGATGCCCGCGCCGAGGTCGGTTACGCCGCCGAGTTCTTCCGCTGGTTCGCCGAGGAGACCGTTCGCCCGGACGGCCACTTCGGACCGTCCCCCGACGGGCGCAGCACCACCGTCGTCACCGCACAGCCGGTCGGCGTGGCGCTGCTGATCACTCCGTGGAACTTCCCGGCGGCGATGGTCACCCGCAAGGTCGCGCCCGCACTCGCCGCGGGCTGCACCGCGGTCCTCAAACCCGCTGCGGAGACGCCGCTGACCGCGCTGGCGATTCGAGACCTGCTCGTGGAGGCCGGAGCGCCTGCCGACGTCCTCACCGTGCTGCCGACCGTCCACGCGGACGCGGTCACCCGGGTCCTGCTCGACCACGACGCCGTCCGCAAGCTGTCCTTCACCGGTTCCACCGGCGTCGGACGGCACCTGCTCGGTCTCGCGGCCGGCCGCGTCGTGAACTGCTCGATGGAGCTCGGCGGCAACGCGCCTTTTGTGGTCTGCGCGGACGCCGACATCGACGCGGCCGTGCAGGGCGCGCTGGTCGCGAAACTGCGCAACGCCGGTCAGGCATGCACCGCCGCCAACCGGTTCCTGGTGCACGCCGACGCCGCGGACGCGTTCGGAGAGGCCTTCGCCGAAGCGGTCGCCGGACTCCGGGTCGGACCGGGCACCGAACCCGGCACCGACATCGGCCCGCTGATCGACGACCGAGCCGTCCGCCGAGTGTCCGGCCTGGTCACCGACGCGCTGGACCGCGGTGCGCGGGTACTGCGCGAGCCGGTCGCCGTGCCGGACTCCGGCAGCTACCTCGCTCCGATCGTGCTGACCGGAGTCACCGACGACGCCGCGGTGCTCAGCGAGGAGATCTTCGGACCGGTCACGCCCATCCGGACGTGGACCGACACCGACGAGATGATCGCGGCGGCCAACGACACCGAGTACGGACTCGCCGCCTACGTCTACACCGGTGACACCGGCCGGGCGCTGGAGATCGGGCGTCGGCTGCAGTACGGGATGGTCGGCATCAACCGAGGTGCGGTGTCCGACCCGGCGGCTCCGTTCGGCGGGATGAAGCAGAGCGGACTCGGCCGCGAGGGCGCCCGCGAGGGCATCCGGGCGTTCCAGGAAACCCAGTTCCTCACCTACGCCTGATCTCCCGGGACAACGCAGAGCCCGTCACGTGACGGGCTCTGCGGCATGTCAGCGGTCGGCGGCCCGGATCAGCTTCCGGCCGGCGAAATAGCGCAACGACCGGATCCGTCCGAGACCTGAACGACCGCAGGACCTGGCCGACCCGATCAGGTCGGCCGGACCGGCCTCGGCGCATCCCGATCAAGCACCCTCTTCCCCGTCCGCGGCCTCCAGCGATGCCTTGCGGGAGCGGGTCGGTTCGCCGGACATTCTCGGGCTGCCGACCAGCGCAGCGATGCACTGAACTGCGTTTATCCAGCTCAGCGGCGAGCGTTGTGGCCAAGGTTATCGCGAATCCTCAGGCCCCTCGAGACGCTCGACTCGGCGACGTGCCAGCTCAGCCGCCGACACCGCCGCAGCCATGGGTGCTACCGATCGTAGATCTCGCGGCGATGACCGAGATCGACGATCACGATGACGAGCCGCCCGTCATCGACGCGGTAGATGATCCGGTAGTCCCCGGCGCGCAGCCGCAGGTAGCCGGGCGCCCCGCGCAGCGCGACGACCCCGGCCGGGCGCGGGTCGTCGGCGAGGCCGTCGATGGCGGCCTGCAGGCGACGCCGGATAGGGCGGTCGAGCTTGGCGAGTGACTTGACCGCGTCCTTGGTGATCTCCAACTGCCAGCGCGTCACGCACGGCCGCCTTCGAGGTCGGCGAGAGCAGCCTCCCAAGACACGGTGCCGGATGCCTCGGCCTCGGCCACGCGTCGTGACCAGTAGGCGTCTTCATCGGCGGCGAGCCGGTCGGCCGCCTCCGGGGCCACGAGTGCGCTGATCCGCTCGCCATGGCTCGTCACGTACACCCGATATCCCTGCTCAGCCAGGCGGGTGTACTTCGTGGGGTTCATCTTCAGGCTCGAGACGGCCACCTCGATCACGTCGCCGTCGTGCTCTGTCGAGGCAGCTTCGATAGTCATGACCTCACCATACTCCAAGACCTGAAAGACCTGAAAGACCTGATTGGCGGTCCGCGGTCGTGCGGATCAGCGATCCGGGTGCAGGGCGAAGCCGGGATCGACGGCGCCGAGCTCAAGTCTCGTGATTTCTCGGCCCAGGAGCGCCGATCACGTCCTGCACGGAGGCTGGCTCGCCTGTTCGTGGTTTCGTGCGTGCTGCACGCGTCGGCGGGCCTCTTGGGAGTCACCGCGAGTGCCGTAGCCAAGTTATCGGGCGAGCCCTCGGGGCTCTCCGAGACTCCGGACCCAGCCAACTTGATCAACGTTCAAATAGGAGGAATTAGCTTCGAGATTCCCGATCACGCCTCGTTTTCCCTGTTCAGGCCCTCCAACGACGCCTTCCGCGAGCGGGTCGGTTCGCCGGGCATCTTCGGGTAGTCCGGTGGGTACGGAAGTTCTCCGAGGTCGCGGTCCCGGCGGTCCCGTTCGAACCAGTCGAGGGCGACGTCGAGTTCGCAGGCCACCTCGTCCAGCTCCCGATGCGGGTCGCCGTGTTCGGCCAACAGATCCGGGACCGTGGCCAGGTCGAAGTCGTCCGGAGTCACCTCCGGCAGCCGCTCCCAGGTCAGCGGCATGGACACCGTCGCCGCCGGGGTGCCTCGAATCGACCACGCCGAGGCGACCGTGCGATCGCGCGCGGCCTGGTTGAAGTCCAGGAACACCCGCCGGCCGCGGTCCTCCTTCCACCAGTCGACGGTGGCCTGCCGCGGAATCCGGCGCTGCACCTCTCGGGCCAGCGCGATCACCGCGTGGCGCACCTCGACGAAGTCCCACCGCGGTGCGATCCGCACCAGCACGTGCACGCCACGGCCGCCGGAGGTCTTCGGGAAGCCGACCAGTCCGGCCTCCGCCAGCACCTCGCGCAGCACGCCCGCGACCTCGACCGCCTCCGCATATCCGGTGCCGGGCTGCGGGTCCAGGTCGATGCGCAGTTCATCCGGGTGCTCGACGTCCGCGGAACGCACCGGCCACGGGTGGAAGTCCAGCGTGCCCAAGCCCGCGGCCCAGGCGAGCACGGCGGGCTCGGTGGGCAGCACGCTGTCGGCGGTGCGGCCGGACGGGAAGGTCACCCGCACCGAGCGGACCCACTCCGGTGCGCCCTTCGGGACCCGCTTCGCGTAGAACGGATCGCCGGTGACCCCGCCGGGGAATCGCTTCAAGGTCGTCGGCCGGTCCCCGATCGCCCGCAGCAACGGCTCGGCGACCGCGAGGTAGTACCGCACGACCTGGAGCTTGGTGAACCCGCGCTCCGGGAAGTACACCTTGTCCGGGTGGGACAGGCGCACCGTCCTGCCTTCGACGTCGAGTTCCAGCGGTGAAGCGGCCACCCGCGCAGCTTAGGAGCACCGGCACGACCCCGCGCCGATTCACGCGGAACGCCCGGATTCACCTCTGCCTGCGCGCACCCCGTCGGCGCTACCGTGAAGCCATGGCGCCAGCAGGCCAACCCAGCGGTGACGAGCCCGACGCCCCGCGCGACGGGCGGGACCGGTTCGCCGACGACCTGATCGGCCTCGACCCGCACGACCCCGAGGCGCAGGCGTTCGCCGAACACCTGGAACGCATGGAACGCCCGAACTCGAAGGCCACCGTGGAGGGCATGCTCAGCGGCGTCGAGGATTTCGCCCGCTGCGCCAACCGCGCCCAAGGACATCGCCGGGTGATGGTGGTGCTGGTGGTCGTGCTGATCCTGTTCGGCGTCCTGGTCACGGTGTGGAACGCGGTCGGCTTCATGCTCGGCACGTTCCTGGCCCACGCGGGCTGAGCGGGAGCTCGCGGGCACTCGATCATCGGAAAGGGTTAGCGTGGACGCATGGAACCAGTTGCCGGCCCCACCCCGAAGGTCGTGAAGTCCGAGCAGGAGTGGCAGGAACAACTCAATCCCTACGAGTACGCGGTGCTGCGCAAAGCGGCCACCGAACCGGCCTGGAGCGGCGAGTACGTCGAGACCAAGACCGCGGGCGTCTACGAATGCCGGGCGTGCGGGACGGAACTGTTCCGCAGCGAGACGAAGTTCGAATCGCACTGCGGCTGGCCGTCGTTCTACGACGCGCGCGACTCCGAAGCGGTGATCCTGCGCGAGGACCGCTCGCACGGCATGGTCCGCGTCGAGGTGCTGTGCGCGAACTGCCTGAGCCACCTGGGCCACCTGTTCGAGGGCGAGGGCTACAACACGCCCACCGACCAGCGCTACTGCATCAACTCGGTCGCCCTGCGCCACACCCCGGAAACCTGATCGCACACCATCACCCGAGCGTCTAACGACCCTCGACACTTGAGCTCGTCAGCGCGCCGAACAGGCAGCGTGACGTGCGACGGACCGAGCGCGACCGCTCCGGGCCGGTAGTTGCGTCCGTTGCGCGGAGTGCCTTCGTGGATCACGTGGAACGGTTCAGCGGAGCCACTTCGTGGAGGGAGGTGCCGTGCCCGTCGAGGACACGCTGCGCTCGCTGCGCAGCTGGCCGCGACCGCCCGCGCAGGCCGATGCGGCGACCGTGGCGAACCGGCTGGCCGAGGCCATCGCGCTGGGAGTGCTTCCCGACGGCGAGCCACTCCCCCGCGGACCGGAACTCGCCGCCTCGCTCGGCTGCCCGGACGATGCGGCGCACGAAGCGCTCGGCAGGCTCTCCCGGGACGGGCTCGTGATCGCCGCCGCGCCGGGGCCGTTGACCCGACGGCCCGCGGATCCGGTGCTGGTGGCCGGAGTCGCCAGGCTGCGGGAGCTCGATACGCACGAGCTGCGGGAGATCTCCGATCAGCACTCCGCCGTCGCGGGTGCCGCCGCGCTGCTCGCCGCGGAACGCGCCACCGGCGACGAACTCGACGCGTTGCGCGGCCTCGCCGCGGACTTCGCGGCCGCCACCACCACCGCCGACCGGCGCAGGCTCGACGGCCGGTTGCACATCGAAATCGCCGCCGCCGCGCAGTCGTCCCGGCTGACCCACCAGGAGATCACGCTGCAAGCGGAGACCGGCGCGTTGCGCTGGCTGCCGTGGGCCGAAGCGATCCCGCACGCGAGCGAGGCCGACCAGCACGCGGACATCCTCACCGCCATCGGCGACGGAGACGGGCTCCGCGCCCGCGCGCTCGCCGAGGAGCACGTGCGGGCGGGAATCCGGCGACTGGTCGAGTTCCGCCTGTGGTCGGCCGCGCGGCGGTGCACCCGATGACCGCCGCCCACGACGCCGCCGAGCACATCGGCTCCCTGCTCGAAGACGCCTTCCGGTGGTGCGCCGAGCTGGGCGAACGACTGCGGGCCGCGTACGGCGGCGCCGCGGCGCTGAGCACCGAGGACCTCTCCGCGCTCTGGCAACCGATCTTCGACCGGCTCGACGCCGAACCCGGGAGGTTCGCGGGCACCGGCGTGATCCTCGCCGACAACGTGCTCACCGACCGCGCGCACTGGCTGGAGTGGTGGCAGCACCGCCCCGGCGACAGGCCCCGGTTCCTCCAGGTCGACCACGACCCGGACAGCGTCGGCTTCTACGACTACGCCACCGCGCCCTGGTTCACCGTCCCCCGCGACTCGGGGCTGCGCGTCGCGGTGGGGCCGTACGTGGACTTCGCGGGCACCGACGAGTACCTGGTCACGCTGGCGGTTCCGGTGCACTCGGGGGACCGCTTCCTCGGGGTGGCCGCCGCGGACCTGCGCACCGGCGAGTTCGAACGCGCGCTGCTGCACCACCTCGACCCCGGGCTGCCGCCCGCCGTGCTGGTCAATCAGGCGGACCGGGTGATCGCCTCGAACACCCCGCTGCGCCTGCCCGGCTCGCTGCTGACCGAAGGTGCGCTCGCCGCCGACCGCGGCCGACCGGTGCGCACGACGAACGACGTCACCGGCCTCCCCTGGCGCATAGCCCAGCAACCGTGAGCATTCCGCGTTGAGGCGAATGCCCTCTCGGCCCGACCGGTCAACGGGGCCATTGACTCCACTGGGGACACCAGGTGCATGCCTCCTTCGACCGGTCATCGGTCAAAGGAGGCATTGATTCGGATCGATTGCGAATCAGGGGAGGCGGGGCAGGAGTTCCGCGGGGGCGACGCGCTTGCCGGTGAAGAACGGAGTCTCCTCGCGGACGTGCCTGCGGGCCTCCGTGTAGCGCATCTTCCACATCAGGTCGACGATGCGGTGCAGCTCCGGCGCCTCGAACGCGAGGATCCACTCGTAGTCGCCCAGGCCGAACGAAGGGACCGTGTTCGCCCGCACGTCCGGGTAGTCCCGCGCCGCCATGCCGTGATCCTTGAGCATCGTGCGGCGTTCGTCGTCGGGCAGCAGGTACCAGTCGTAGGACCGCACGAACGGGTACACGCAGATGAACTCGCCCGGGTCGTCTCCCATGATGAACGCGGGCAGGTGGCTCTTGTTGAACTCGGCGGGCCGGTGCACCGCAACATTGCTCCACACCGGGTCGGAGGCCTCGCCCAGCGTCGTCCCGCGGCGGAAACCGGCGTAAGCCTCCTGCAACGCCTCGATCTTCTCGGCGTGCCACCAGATCATGAAGTCCGCGTCGGAGCGCATGCCCGACAGGTCGTAGACACCGCGCACCTCGACCCCGGACTCCGCCAGGCCGTCCAGGTACTCCTGCGTCGCCTGCGCCGCCTTCTCCCGGTCCTCGGGCAACGCGCCCGGTTCGACCTGGAAGACCGACCACATGGTGTAGCGGATCGTGTCGTTGAGTTCGGAATAGTTCAGCCGCGCCATGGGCTCATGGTCCCACCACCGCCGGGTCGGTTCGCCGCGAGGTGCCGTGTGATTCCGCTCGCGGCCGCCTCGCCGGTCGCCGCGCACGCGGGCACGCCGACACCGTGCAGCGCCGCACCCGCCAGCGCGAGACCACCGGCGCCGGAGACGGCCCGCTCCGCCTCGGCCACCAGGTCGAGGTGCCCGACGCCGTACTGCGGCAGGCCACCGCCCCAGCGCACCACCGCCGAGTCCACCGGTTCCACCGCCACCCCGGTCACCTCGCGCAGGTCGGCCAGAACCCCGCGCAGCAGCTCCGCGTCGGTGCGGCGCAGCAGGTCGTCCTGACCGGAGCGGCCGACCGAGCCGCGCACCAGCAGCTCACCGCCGGAACCGGTCAGGTGCGGCCACTTGCGGCTGGTGAACGTGAAGGCCTTCGCCGTGAACGGAGTGCCGTCGGCATGCGTCTCACCACGGGCGATGAGCGTGCCGGAGGCCGCGGGCAACTCGGTGCCCGGCGGCAGGGCGAGTCCCAACACGGCCATCGAGGCCAGCTCGACCCGGCCCAGCAGTTCGGACGCGGACGGCACGACGTCGGCGAGCAGCTTCCGCGCCGAGGGCGGCGGCACCGCGAGCACCACCGCGTCCGCGGCGAGGGTCTCGGGGGCGGGCGCCGAACCGATCTCCAGCCGCCAGCCCGACCCGTCGCGGTGCAGCCCACGCACCGGGAGCCCCAGCCGCACTCGCGCCGCCGCCGACTCGGCCAGCACCGCGACGAACTCGCCGTAGCCGTGGCGGAACGCGCCGAACACCGGCCGCTTGCGGCCGTCGGGTGCGGGCGCGGGCAGTGCCGCCGCGGCGGCCGCGGTGATCGACTCCGCGCCGTCGTCGAGCGCGGCGGCCAGCGCCGGGATCGTCGCGCGCAGCCCGAGGCCGTCCGCGCTGCCCGCGTACACGCCGCCGAGCAGCGGCTCGACGAGGCGGTCCACCACCTCGTCGCCCATCCGGGAACGCAGCAGTTCGCCGACCGAGACGTCCGAGCCCGCCAGCCGCAGCGGTGGCAGCTCGGCCTCCGCCCGCACCGCGGCAAGACCGGCCGGGGACAACACGTGCGCCACCGAATCGGCGTTCGCCGGCACGCCCATCACGGTTCCGGTCGGCAACGAGCGCAGCTCACCGCCCGCGCGCACCCGTGCGGCCACCGGACCGGGGTGCACCACTCGGTCGGCGAGGCCGAGCTTCTCCGCGAGCCGAAGCACCTCTGGGCGCCGCGCGAGGAACGCCTCCGCGCCCAAGTCGAGCTCGACCCCGGCCAACGGGACGGCGTGCAGCTTGCCGCCGAGCCGATCGGCCTGATCGACGAGCACGATCTCCGCGTCCGGCCCCAACGTCCGCCGCAACCGGTGCGCGGCGACGAGCCCGCTGACGCCGCCACCGACGACCGCGACCGTGGGGCCGCCGGTCACGACCGGGCGCTCTCGGCGTGCACCTGCCGCACGACCTCGGTGAGCACACCGGGATCGGTCGTGGGCAGCACGCCGTGCCCCAGGTTGAACAGGTGCCCGGCGGCTTCCTTGCCTTCGGCGAGGATCCGGCTCACCTCACGGCGCACGGCGTCCTCACCCGCGAACAGCACCGCCGGGTCCAGGTTGCCCTGCACCACCGGGTCCGCCGCCGGGTTCGCCGCGCGCAACCGCCGGACCGCCTCGTCCAGCGGCACCCGCCAGTCCACGCCGACCACGTCGGCGCCCGCGGATCGCATGTCGCCGAGCAGCTCGCCGGTGCCCACCCCGAAGTGGATCTTCGGCACGTCGGGGGCGACCTCGGTGACTCCGTCGAAGATGCGCTTGCTGTGCGGCAGCACGAACTCGCGGTAGTCCCGCAACGACAGCGCACCGGCCCACGAGTCGAACAGCTGCACCGCGTCCACTCCGGCGGCGAGCTGGGTGCGCAGGAAGGTCAGCGTCGTGTCGGCCAGCTTCTCCAGCAACGTGTGCCACGTGGCCGGGTCGGAGTGCATCAGCGCCTTGGTGCGCTCGTGGTTGCGGCTCGGCCCACCCTCCACCAGGTAGGAGGCCAGCGTGAACGGCGCACCGGCGAACCCGATCAGCGGCGTCTCGCCCAGCTCCGCCAGCAGCAGCCGCACCGCCTCGGCGACCGGAGCCACCTGCTCGACGTGCAGCTCCGGCAACGCGTCCACCGCAGCGACGTCGCGCACCGGCTCGGCCACCACCGGCCCGGTGCCCGCGACGATGTCGAGCCCGATCCCCGCCGCGTAGAGCGGCAGCACGATGTCGCTGAACAGGATCGCCGCGTCCACCCCGTGACGACGCACCGGCTGCGCGGTGATCTCGCAGACCAGGTCCGGGGTCAGGCACGCCTGCAGCATCGGGGTGCCCTCGCGCACCTTCCGGTACTCCGGCAGCGAACGACCGGCCTGGCGCATGAACCAGACGGGCGTGTGCCGCGGGGCGCCACCGCGGGCGGCCACCAGCAGCGGGGCGTTGATGAGGTCCCGGCGAGCCGAGACCGGGGCGGATGAGGTCATCGGTGGCGTATCCGTACTCGGTCGAAGTGATGGGGGCTCGACGCTGGTGCGGGCGTCGGCCGAGCCGGCCACGGCTCAGGCCGACGGCCCTGTTCGAGCCGTTCCGGACATCCTCGCAGACGCCCGCACCGCCGGACGCGCGGGCAAGATCACGATCGCGGGCGATGTCCGGCGTGGCGCCTACACGGCGCCGATCCGGCCGCCTACAGTCCCCAGCCGTGACGGAGATGGCGGCGATCCCCGAGAGGTTCCGGCAGGCAGTGGCCGCGTTGGCCGCGCCGACTCCGCGCGCCGAGATCGAAGTGACCGAGGTCCGCCCACCGAAGCGGCTCGCGCCGTGGGCGTACGCGGTGGCGGCCGAGGCGAACGGCCCGGCGGGCGAGCTGGCGACGGCCCGGCTGGTGCTGCTGCACGATCCCGATGAACCGGCGGCTTGGGGCGGGACGCTGCGGCTGGTCGTCTATCTGCGGGCGGAGCTCGATCCCGAGCTGGCCGCGGACCCGCTGCTCCCCGCCGTCGGCTGGTCCTGGCTGACGGAGGCCTTGGAGGACGCCGGGGCGGCGGCCGATGCGCTGGGCGGAACGGTGACGCTGACCTCCTCCGCCCGTTTTGGGAACATCGCGGGGCCGCCCCGCAGCCATGATCTGGAGTTGCGCGGCTCCTGGACCCCGCACGAGGAAGGGCTGGACGCCCACGCCGTGGCCTTCCACGAGCTGATGACCAGCGCAACGGGCCTTCCTCCCGAGGGCGTGGCCGTGTTCGACCGCCGATCGACCCTGCGCGGCGAGGCTTGAGAAGCGATCTTTAACGATCGGGATTCCCCTCACGAGAGCCCGAAAATCGCCCATATCCAGTTGCGCGAGCAAGCTTCTCACGATGTGCAATCAGTGTCTGTCGCACCAACACGCCATGGCGTTACGCCAAACCCCAAGACCCACCCAATTGAGTGACAAAAACGCACCCCTGTGACAACTCGATCGAGATAGATACCCGATTGATCGTCCCGCTGGCCCGCTTGGGCGGTTACGCTGCCCCCGACGACACCACTTTCGGTCGATCAGTGGCGCGGCTGATTGGTCGAGAGTCCCGGTGCCGGTCGGGGGGCACGACCGACTCCAGGGAGGTAGTGACGTGGCTGCCGTCGGCTTAGGTCAGGCCGCTCGAACCACGCCCGCCGGCGCTTTGCCGGCCAACATGGTCCCGCACCCGCGGGAAGAGCTGTTCACGGTGCTCGTGGTGGACGATCATCCGCTGCTCCGGGAGGCCATCGCCGCCCGGTTGCTGCAGATGGGCGCCGGCACGGTGCACGAGGCCGCATCAATGGCCGAGGCCAGGGCTCGCGCTCTGGCCACCGGTCCATGCGACCTCGCAATCCTCGATCTCGGGCTACCCGATGGAACCGGCATCGACCTGGTTACGGAACTCCGTACCCAGGGCTGGCCGCGAATCGTGGTGCTCGCTTCGTCCGACGACCCCTATGCGGTCCGGGCCGCCTTCCAGGCAGGCGCTCAGGCGTACCTGCTGAAGTCGGCCTCGCCGATGGTCGTCACCGACGGAGTGCGCCGCGTACTCGACGGCGGCGTGTATGCCGATCCCAGTGTGGCCCCGGTGCTCGCTGCGGGCACTCGGGTCCCGGGGACCGACAACACGCCCCGGGAGCTTTCCGGGCGTGAAGTCGAGGTGCTGCAACTGGTGGCCGATGGCCGATCCAACAAGGAGATCGGTGAGGCTCTGAACCTCTCCGCTCTCACGGTGAAGAGTCACCTGTCGCGGATCGGCCGCAAGCTGGGCACCGGAGACCGGGCGCAAATGGTCGCCCTGGCCATGCGGGCCGGGGTGATCAGATGATCGGATGATCCTGATCGGGTGAATCGAGGTCCCACCGCGATCGTCGGGTCCGGTCGGGCACGGCGACCTCGGGCTGGTCGCACCCGCGGGCGGACCGCAACACGTAAGGTCTGATATCCGTGGAAGCTGCTTGCCCCGAGTCCGTCGAGCCCGACCGTCCCGAGCCGGTGCTGCTCACCGAGCCCGCTGACGGCGTACCGCCGGTAGTGGAGACTCCCGAAGCACTGGAGACCGCCGCGGCCGCACTGGCCGCGGGCAGCGGTCCGGTCGCGGTGGACACCGAACGCGCGTCCGGATACCGGTACTCGCAACGTGCCTACCTGGTGCAATTGCGCCGGGAAGGCGCGGGAACGGTACTGGTCGATCCGGTCGCGCTCAACGGTGCTCTAGAACCGTTGAAGACTGCGCTGGCGGACACCGAATGGGTGCTGCACGCCGCCTCGCAGGACCTGCCCTGCCTGTCCGAGCTCGACCTGCGTCCGCAGCGGCTGTTCGACACCGAACTGGCCGGTCGGCTCGCCGGGTTCGACCGGGTATCGCTGGGCACCCTCGTCGAACGCATGCTGGGCTACCGGCTGGAGAAGGGCCACAGCGCCGCCGACTGGTCGCGCCGGCCGCTGCCCGCCGACTGGCTGGTGTACGCCGCGTTGGACGTGGAACTGCTGGTCGACCTGCGCACCGAGATGCACGCCGAGCTGACCCGGCAGGGCAAGCTCGACTGGGCGTGGGAAGAGTTCGAAGCGGTCCGCAACGCCGAACCGCCTCGCCCGCGCGCCGAGCCGTGGCGACGCACGTCCGGCATCCACCGGATTCGCAACGCCCGACAGCTCGCCGCGGTCCGCTCGCTGTGGGAGGTGCGCGATCGCATCGCCGCGGAGCGGGACATCGCACCTGGCCGGATCCTGCCGGACTCCGCCGTGGTGCAGGCCGCGCAGAGCGATCCCAAGACCGATGCCGAACTGACCGCGCTGCCGGTGTTCGGCGGCAGGCAGCAGCGCCGTCGCGCCTCGACGTGGCTGAGCGCCTTGCGCGCGGCCCGCGCGCTTCCCTCGGACGAACTGCCGGTGGTCTCACCGCCGCAGGACGGTCCGCCGTCGCCGAACCGGTGGGCGGATCGCGATCCCGCCGCCGCGGCCCGGCTGTCGGCCGCCCGGACGGCGATGTCGGCCATCGCCGAGAAGCACGACCTGCCCCTGGAGAACCTGCTGCTGCCGGACCTGCTGCGACGGCTGTGCTGGACGCCGCCGGAGGACACCGGCGTCGAAGCGGTCGAGGCACGGTTGCGGGAGCGAGGCGCCAGGGAATGGCAGATCGGTTTGACCGCGGCTGCGCTGAGCACCGCGTTGCAGGCCGAGCCGGAGCAACGCCCGCGATCGAGCTGAGAGCCGGAGAGAACCGAGAAGCGCCGCTACGGAGTCGCCGGGGATGGCGGCTCCGGCTTCCGGCGTTCCAGGATGATCGTGTCGCGCCAACGCCCGCGCAGCATGCCGATGCGTTCGCGGACGCCGACTGTGCGGAATCCGGCGTTGCGGTGCAGGGCGAGGCTGCCGAGGTTCTCCGGGAACAGCGAGCACTGCAGGGTCCACACCTGGGCCGCGTCGGCGGCCGCGATCTGGTGCCGCAGCAGCGCCGTGCCGACTCCGCGTCGGCGCGCATCGGCTCCGACGTAGATCGAGGTCTCCGCGACGCCCGCGTAGCAGTCGCACGTGGAGACCGGCGTCAGCGCCGCCCATCCCGCCACGGTGCGATCGACTTCGGCCACCCAGCGGTGCTCCGGTGACCACTTCGCCGCCAGCACCTCGCGGGACGGGACCTCGCACTCGAAGGTGGCGTTCCCGGTGGCGATTCCCTCGCCGTAGATCCGGCGCACCGCGCCCCAGTCGCCGGGCTCCATCGCTCGCACCGAAACGTCACCGGCCGGCTCCTCAGCGGCACCGAGGCGTGCCGGGAGCAGGCCCAGCACGAGGTCCAGGGCGTGCACGTGATCGGGTCGGCGCGCGGTGTTCGTCGCTACGCGGGTGGCGGTGCCCTCCTTGCTCAGCAGCACGTGTCCGCCCTCGGCGAGCCTGCGCAGGTGGTGCGAGCAGGTGGACTGGCCGATGCCGAGCCGCCCGGCCAGCTCCCCGACCGTGCTCGGCCCGCCGGAGGCGACGGCGTGCAGCAGCAGGACCCGAGTCGGATCGCCGAGGCAGGCGAAGCGGGCGGCGCAGGCGGCGGCCTCGGCGGTCGGCAGCGCCGGTTCGGTCATCGCACGACTATGGGAGCGGCTGCCGATCAGGTCAATCGAAATCCGTCGATGCAAGCCGGTCCGCGCGGCCTCCGGGCGAACTGCGGCCGTCGGTGAAACGAGTACGTTGGCCATGCGTTTCCCGTGATCGCGGAGCCGCCACCACCTCCGGAGCGCCTGTGATCGACCCGACACGAGCACTTCGCCCCACACCCGGTGGTTACCGGCGGGTAATAAGCGCTAGAGTGACTGTTACCGGCCAGTAGCGGCGGGACCCGCACCCGCCCGGAGCAGGATCGATCGCCGCCGAGCCGGTCCGGAACTTGCACAACGCAGGACCCACACAGTGAGGAGCACGCCGTGGTCGCACCCGCGTCGGCACCAGCCGACCCGCGCAGCGCACGTGCCGTACGGGACGTGGTCTTCGTCGACGGCGTTCGCACGCCGTTCGGCAAGGCAGGCAAGAAGGGCATCTACGCCGAGACCCGCGCCGACGACCTGGTCGTCAAGGTCATCCGCGAGCTGCTGCGGCGCCACCCGGAGCTGCCGCCGGAGCGCATCGACGAGGTCGCCATCGCCGCGACCACGCAGACCGGTGACCAGGGCCTGACCATCGGCCGCAGCGCCTCGCTGCTGGCGGGCCTGCCCCAGTCGGTGCCCGGCTTCGCCATCGACCGCATGTGCGCGGGCGCCATGACCGCCGTGACCAGCATCGCGGGCGGTATCGGCTTCGGCGCCTACGACATCGCGATCGCAGGCGGCGTCGAGCACATGGGCAATCACCCCATGGGTGAGGGCGTCGACCCCAACCCGCGCTACGTCGCCGACAGCGTCGTCGACCCCTCCGCGCTGGTCATGGGCTCCACCGCGGAGAACGTGCACGACCGCTACCCCAGCCTCACCAAGGAGCGCACCGACGCCTACGCGGCGTTGAGCCAGCAGCGCTACGAGGCCGCCGCGAACGCGGGCAAGATCTCCGCCGACCTGGTGCCCGTCTCCACCCGCTCCGGCGAGCAGGGCTGGGGCCTGGCCACGGCCGACGAGCCGCCGCGTCCCGGCACCACCGTCGACGCCCTCTCCGGGCTCAAGACCCCGTTCCGGCCGCACGGCCGGGTCACCCCGGGCAACGCCGCCGGGCTCAACGACGGCGCCACCGGCTGCGTGCTCGCCGACGCCGAGACCGCACGCGAGCTGGGCCTGCCGATCGGCATGAAGCTCGTCGGATACGCCTTCGCGGGCGTGGAGCCCGAGGTCATGGGCGTCGGCCCGATCCCGGCGACGGAGAAGGCGCTCAAGCGCGCCGGGCTCGACATCGAGGACATCGGGCTGTTCGAGCTCAACGAGGCGTTCGCGGTGCAGGTGCTGGCCTTCCTGGAGCACTTCGGCATCAACGACGACGACGAGCGGGTCAACCCGTGGGGCGGCGCCATCGCCTGCGGTCACCCGCTGGCCTCCTCCGGTGTGCGGCTGATGACGCAGCTGTCCCGCCACTTCGCCGAGCACCCCGAGGTGCGCTACGGCCTGACCTCCATGTGCATCGGTTTCGGCATGGGCGGCACGGTCATCTGGGAGAACCCGAACTTCGACACCGCAGGGGGCGCGAAGTGAGCACGCAGACCGACTTCGCAGCACTGTTCCCGGACGAGGTCG
This sequence comes from Saccharopolyspora gloriosae, assembly GCF_022828475.1. GTDB lineage: Bacteria > Actinomycetota > Actinomycetes > Mycobacteriales > Pseudonocardiaceae > Saccharopolyspora_C > Saccharopolyspora_C gloriosae_A. Next base: position 5,089,657 of record NZ_CP059557.1, read on the forward strand.
TCACCCAGGCCCACACCAGGCTGCTCGACGTCCCCGGGCTCGGCGGCAAGCTCGCGCTGATCACCGTCGACAACGGGCACGACCACACCCGGCCGTCCACGTTCGGGCCGGGCGGGCTGACCGCGCTGAACGCCGCGCTGGACGAGGCGTTCGCAGCCGAGCCCGCCGCGATCGCGGTCACCGGCAAGCCGTTCGTGTTCGCCGTCGGCGCCGACCTGTCCGGCGTCACCCAGATCGGCGAGCGCGAGCACGCCCGCCAGGTCGCGCAGACCGGGCACGACGTGTTCCGCCGGCTCACCGAGTCGACCATCCCCACCTTCGCGTTCGTCAACGGCGCGGCGCTGGGCGGCGGCCTGGAGCTGGCGCTGTCCTGCCACTACCGCACCGTCTCGGAGAGCGTGGGCGCGATCGCGTTCCCCGAGTGCTTCCTCGGCCTGTTCCCGGGCTGGGGCGGCACCCAGCTGCTGCCGAACCTGATCGGCGCGGACGCCGCGGTCAGCGTGATCATCGAGAACGCGCTGAACCAGAACAAGATGCTCAACGCCAAGAAGGCCACCGGCCTGGGCATCTTCGACGCCGAGCTGGAGAGCGCGGACTTCCTGGAGGAGTCGGTGCGCTGGGCCGTGCGCGTCGTCAACGGCGAGCAGACCGTGCAGCGCGCCGAGATCGACCGCGGCCAGGCCTGGGACGACGCGGTGAACCGCGCCAAGGGCATCGTCGAGAGCCGCACCCAAGGCGCCTCTCCCGCCGTCACCAAGGCCGTCGAGCTCATCGAGCTGGCCCGCGGCAACGACCTCGACGCCGGATACGCGGCGGAGACCGAGGCGCTGACGGACGCGTTGATGTCCGACGAGCTGCGCGCCGGGCTGTACTCGTTCGACCTGACCCAGAAGCGCGCGAAGCGCCCGGCCGGGGCTCCGGACAAGAAGCTGGCCCGCGAGGTCAAGAAGGTCGGCGTCGTCGGCGCCGGCCTGATGGCCGGGCAGCTCGCGCTGCTGTTCGTGCGCCGCCTGAAGGTGCCGGTGGTCATCACCGACATCGACCAGGAGCGCATCGACAAGGGCGTCGGCTACATCCACGGCGAGATCGACAAGCTCGCCGCCAAGGGCCGGTTGTCCCCGGACGCCACCAACCGGCTCAAGGCGCTCGTCACCGGGTCGCTGGACAAGTCCGCGTTCGGCGACGCCGACTTCGTCATCGAAGCGGTCTTCGAGGAGCTGTCGCTCAAGCAGAAGGTGTTCGGCGAGCTGGAGGGCTACGTTTCGCCCGAGGCGATCCTGGCCACCAACACCTCGTCGCTGTCGATCAGCGAGATGGCTTCGCAGCTGAAGAACCCCGAGCGGGTCGTGGGCTTCCACTTCTTCAACCCGGTCGCGGTGCTGCCGCTGCTGGAGATCGTGCGCGGCGCCAAGACCGACGACGCGTCGCTGGCCACCGCGTTCTCGGTGAGCAAGCAGCTCAAGAAATCCAGCGTGCTGGTCAAGGACGCCCCGGCGTTCGTGGTGAACCGGCTGCTGACCCGCTTCATGGGCGAGATCATCGCCGCCGTCGACGAAGGCACGCCCTTCGACGTCGCCGACCGCGCGCTGACCCCGCTGGGCCTGCCGATGAGCCCGCTGGTGCTGCTGCAGCTCGTCGGCCCGGCCGTCGCGCAGCACGTCAACGAGACGATGCACGCGGCCTACCCGGACCGGTTCGGGATCAGCGAGAACCTGCAGCGGTTCGTCAAGGCGGGCAAGTCCGCCGTGTGGCAGCAGGACGAGCAGGGCGACCAGGTCGTCGACCCCGAGGTCGTCGCGCTCTGGGAGCAGGGCTCGAACCCGTCGACGTCCGAGCAGGTGCGGGACCGGGCGTTGCAGGCGCTGGCCCAGGAAGCGCAGCTCATGCTCGATGAGGGCGTCGTCGCCGAGGCGCAGGACCTGGACCTGTGCATGCTGCTCGGCGCGGGCTGGCCGTTCTGGCTGGGCGGCATCACCGCCTACCTGGACCGCGCGGGCATCTCCGAGCAGGTCAACGGCAAGCGCTTCCTGCCGAAGGGCGTGGCCTCGCTGCCCGCCTGATCACGGAAGTCGCACGAAGGGCCGGGATGGGCACGTCCATCCCGGCCCTTCGTCGTCCGATGCGGTGGATCTTCACACCTGTCCGGTGATCGCCGCGACTACGAAGAACCGGTGTTCTCGCTGGCGGTGATGTAGTCCCCGGCCCCGATCGTGCCTAAGCTGGAGCTGTCACGATGGAGCCCGTCCCGAGGAAACGAGGTGATGACCGGTGGTCGCGCCGATGCAGCACGAGCTCGGGCCGTTCACGGTCGCGGATTGGCACGCGCTCCCCCCTCGTGAAGACGGCTCGCGCCTTGAACTGATCGAGGGCTACTGGCTCGTGACACCCGCACCATCCGGACAGCACCAGTGGGCCGAAAGCGAACTCATCGGCACCCTGAAATCCTCCCTGCGCCAAGCGGGACGCTCGGACCTCTACGCACTGGGCGGAGTCGGCGTCGAGATCAACGCTCCGCAGCAGAGCGCGCTGATCCCGGACTTCCTCGTCCTCGGCACTCCCCCGGTCGGCAACTCCTTCAGACCTGAGCACGTGCTGTTGGCAGGCGAAATCTGGTCTCCCGGCAACACTTTCCGCGAGAAGCAGGACAAGTTCACCCACTTCGCCGCCGTCGGCGTGCCGTTCTTCTGGAGCATCACCCAGGACCGACGCGGCCCCGACGAGCTGACCGCCTACCGGTTGGAAGACGGCCACTACGAGGTGCGGGAACAGATCCTTCTGAGCGCAGGCAGGAAAGCTGTGACCACCGCTCCGGTGCCCGTCGAGCTCGACATCGCAGACCTTCGCCTCTGACAAGGAATCTGCTCAGAATGTGGGCAGCTCAACGGTGACGGTGAGACCGCCCCCTTCGACGGGCCGGGCGGTGACGCGGCCGCCGTGAGCGATGACGGCGGCTCGGACGATGGACAGGCCCAGGCCCGCGCCGGTGCGGGCGGTTCGCTGGACGCCGGCGCGACGGAACGGGTCGAACAGGGCGTCCACCTGATCCAGGTCGATCAGCGGACCGGAGGACGACACCCGCAACAGTGCCGAAGGTCCGGTCGGCGTCGTCTCGACCTCGACCCAACCGCCGTCGACGTTGTGCCGCACGGCGTTCTCCAGCAGGTTGCCCGCGACGCGTTCCAGCAGCGCGGGATCACCCAGCACGAACGCCGGTTCACCGTGGCAGGTGATCCGCACCGACCGCGCCTGCGCCTCAGCCTCGACGCCGCGTCGGGCTCGGGTCGCCACCTCGTTGAGGTCCACCCGCTCCCGATCCGCGAGCTCCGCGCCGTCCGTGCGGGCCAGCAGCAGCAACGACTCCACCAGGCGTTCGGCGCGGGCCGCTGCCTCCCGCAGTACGGCGGCCATCCGGCGCAGCTCGGCGGCGTCCGCTTCCGGGTCGGCGAGCGTCACGTCCAGCTCGGTGCGGATCACCGACAGCGGCGTGCGCAGCTCGTGGCTGGCGTTGGCGACGAAGCGGCGCTGCGAATCGAACGCCGTCTGCAACCGGTCCAGCATCGCGTCGAAGGTGTCGGCCAGCTCAGCGACCTCGTCCCGTGGGCCGCTGAGCGTGATCCGCTCGTCCAGCGACTCCGCCGACAACCGGCGTGCCGAGTCCGTGACCTCGTGCAACGGGCGCAGCACCCGGCCGGTGACCGTCCACGCCAGCACCGCGGCCGCCAGCACCACCGCGACGAACGCGAGACCGCCGACGACGAGCACCTGCTCCCGTGCCGAGGACCGCAACGCCGCGCCCAGGTGTTCGGCGGGCACCGCCACATCACCGAGCCGCACCAGGCCGCCCGCGGGCAGCCGCGGCACCCCGGCGACCACGTTGCCCACCAGCATCCAGCCCAGCCACAGCAGCAACGCGCTCACCGCCGCGACCAGACCGGTGGCCAGCAGCGTCAGCCGAACCCGCAGCCCGGGACCGCGACGAGTCAACGGCCTGGTCGGCACCGATCGGGCCACGCTCACGCCCCGGCGTGTTCGGCACGGCCCGCCGTGGGCACCCGGTAACCGGAGCCGACGACGGTGTCGATGACGCCGGGCTCTCCCAGCTTCTTGCGCAAGGTCATCATCGTGACCCGCACGGTCGTGGTGAACGGGTCGGCGTGCTCGTCCCACACCCGTTCCAGCAGTTCCTCCGAGCTGACCACGGCACCGCCGGCGGCGAGCAGCACTTCGAGGACGCCGAACTCCTTGCGGGTCAGCTCGACCTCGGCGCCGTCGCGCCGCACCACCCGGCGTGCCGGGTCCAGCGACAGACCGAGCGCGGTCAGCAACGGGGCACCGCCGGAGTCGCACGCCTGCCCAGCGCCCGCACCCGAGCGGTCAGCTCCGGGAACGCGAACGGTTTCGCCAAGTAGTCGTCGGCGCCCAGCGACAGCCCGTCCACCCGGTCCTGCACGGTGCCGCTCGCGGTCAGCATGAGCACCCGCGTGATCTCGCCGGAGGCGACCACCTCGCGGCACAGTTCATCACCGGACATCGCAGGCAGGTCGCGGTCCAGCACGATCACGTCGTAGCGGGTGATCGACGCCTTCTCCTGACCGCTCTCGCCGTCGTAGGCGACGTCGACCGCCATGCCCTCCCGCCGCAGTCCGCGGGCGATCGCGTCCGCCAGCGGCTGCTCGTCCTCGACCACAAGGATTCGCACCCGTTCACCGTGCCACAACCGGCTCAGGTGGGGATCACCAGCGGTGGGCGACCAGGTGTCCGGCCGCCCATCGCGACGGGCTCACGCCTCGCGGCGAACGGGGCTGTCGAGCTCGGTGTTCTGCTGCGCCGTGCGGATCCGGTCGGCGAACCACTCCGTGACGCGCCGCGCCACGTCCTGCTCGGTCAGGCCCAGCTCCGCGAGCACCTGCTCGCGCGAAGCGTGCAGCAGGAACTCGTTCGGCACCGCGAGATCGCGCAGCGGCACGTCCACCGCGGCGTCGCGCAGCGCGGCAGCCAGCGACCAGCCGAAACCGCCGTTGCGCCCGGAATCCTCCAGCGTCACGACCAGCTTGTGCTCGGCAGCCATCGTCACGACCTGCTCCGGAACCGGCTTCACCCAGCGCGGGTCGACGACGGTCACCCCGATGCCCTGCGCGGCCAGCCGCCGCGCCGCGGCCACCGCGGTCTCACCGAACGCGCCGACCGCGGCGAGCAGCACGTCGCTGTGCTCCCCGTTCGCGGGGCGATGCAGCACGTCCACGCCGCCGACGCGTTCCAGCGCCGGCACCTCCTCGATCACGGATCCCTTCGAGAACCGCACCACCGTCGGCCCGTCATCAACGGCGACGGCCTCGCGCAGCTCCTCGCGCAGCGTCACCGCGTCCCGCGGCGCCGCGACCTGGACGCCGGGGATCACGCCGAGGATCGACAGGTCCCACATGCCGTTGTGGCTGGCGCCGTCGTCGCCGGTGATGCCGGAGCGGTCCAAGGTCACCGTCACCGGCTGGCGGTGCAGCGCCACGTCCATCAGCAGCTGGTCGAACGCGCGGTTCAAGAACGTCGAGTACACCGCGAACACCGGGTGCAACCCGCCCATCGCCATGCCTGCGGCGGACGTCATCGCGTGCTGCTCGGCGATGCCCACGTCGAAGCACCGGTCCGGATAGGCCTTGGCGAACTTGTCCAGGCCCGTCGGCCCGAGCATCGCGGCCGTCATCGCCACCACGTCGGCGCGCTCGCCGCCGATGCGCACCAGCTCTTCGGAGAACACGTTCGTCCAGCTCTTCGGCGCAGGCGAAGTCGGCACCCCCGTCTCGGGGTTGATCACCTTCACCTGGTGCATCTGGTCGGCCTCGTGGTTCTCCGCCGGGGCGAAACCGTTGCCCTTGCGGGTCACCGCGTGCACGATCACCGGGCCGCCGAAGGAACGCGCCATGGTCAGCGCCTGCTCCATGGCCTTCATGTCGTGGCCGTCGACCGGGCCGAGGTACTTGATGCCGAGGTCGGAGAACATGACCTGCGGGCTGAACGCGTCCTTGAGCCCGGACTTCGCGGCGTGCAGACCGGTGTAGAGCGGCCTGCCGACCACGGGCAGGTTGCGCAGCGTGCTGCGGCCGCGCTCCAGCGCCTTCTCGTAGCCGGGGTTGAGCCGCAGCGCGGACAGGTGCTCGGCGAAACCACCGATGGTGGGCGCGTAGGAGCGGCCGTTGTCGTTGACGATGATGACCAGCGGGCGTTCCTGGTCAGCGGCGATGTTGTTCAGCGCCTCCCAGCACATGCCGCCGGTGAGCGCGCCGTCGCCGACGACCGCCACCGCGTGCCGCCCGCCGCCGGTGAGCTGGAACGACCGGGCCAGGCCGTCGGCGTAGGACAGCGAGGTGGAGGCGTGCGAATTCTCCACCAGGTCGTGTTCGCTCTCCGCTCGCGACGGGTAGCCGGACAGACCGTCGCGCTTGCGGAGCCGGTCGAAGCCGTCCTGCCTACCGGTCACGATCTTGTGCACGTACGCCTGGTGCCCGGTGTCGAAGACCACCGCGTCCCGAGGCGAGTCGAACACCCGGTGCAGGGCCAGCGTGAGTTCCAATGCGCCCAGGTTCGGGCCGAGGTGCCCGCCTGTGCGAGACACCTTCTGGATCAAGAAGGAGCGGATCTCAGCGGCCAGCTCGACCAGCTCACCGTGCTCCAGGCGTTTCAGGTCGGCCGGACCTTGCACGGATTCCAGCAGCGTCACCGCTCCACCTCGTTCATCATCCCGCGTCAGTTGCCTTCACCGCCCGTGCGGGGCGCCTCGCGACGGCCGCGCACCCCTGGGGACCGGCGACCAGTCTACGGAGCACGACCACCCACCCGGGACAAGGTACGCAGCCCTAGGAGATGCGAACGCACCGGTCCGGATGACGACGACAAGGGTGAGACCGGCTACTACGGGCGTGATGACACGGTCGGAACCCGCTTGAACACCGCGATTTCCTTCGGTCGAGTGGAGCAAGCACCACCCGTTTCGAGTAACGCGATCACGGAAAGTTCCGGATTCGGCGGAGTTCGTTCCCGCTCGCGCGAGACCGTCGCCGCGGAGACCGCGCGGCGGCCACGGCTCCCCGCATGAACGCGGAGAGCCGTCCGCGCGTCAGCTCTCGCGCTCCAGCAGGGCGATGCACTCCATGTGGTGCGTCATCGGGAACGCGTCGAACGCCTCCAAGTCGGCGAGCCGATACCCCTGCTCGGCGAACAGGCTCACATCGCGCGCCAGCGCGGCCGGATCGCACGCCACGTGCACCACCCGCGCCGGCCCGACCCCGCACACCGCCTCGACGATCTGCCGTCCCGCGCCCTTGCGCGGCGGGTCCAGCACGACCACGTCCGGCGTGGGCAGGGTGTCGTCGGCGAGGACGTCCTCGACGGTGCCCGCCCGGAACGACACCTGCGGCAGGTCGCGCAGGTTCGCCACCGCGTCCTCAGTGGCCCGGCGCGAGGACTCCACCATGAACACCTCGCCCGCAGGCCCCGCCTGCTCGGCCAGCACCGCGGCGAACAGGCCCACGCCGCCGTAGAGGTCCCACGCCACACCGCCCGAAGGCACCGCGGCCAGCCGCCCGACGACCTCGGCGAACGTGTCCGCCGCCGCCGGGTGCACCTGCCAGAAGCCGTCCGCGGAGAACTCCCACGAGCGCCCCGCCGCCCGTTCCCGGGCGACAGCGGAACCTCGCACCTGCGTGTTGACCACCGCGGGCCGTTTGCCACGGCGGCGCTGCGGCGCGCGTTCCCGCTGCGTCACGTGGACCTCGGAGTTCGCGTCCGCGGCGACCTCCAGCTCGGCGCCTTGCGGCCACTCGCGGTCGGTCAGCCCGTCCAACGCTCCCTGCACCGTGATCGGGCAGTCGTCCACCGGCAGCACCCGGTGGCTGCGGTGCGGGTGGAAACCGGGCCGCCCCACCCGGTCCACCGCCAGGCGCACCCTGGTGCGCCAGCGCAGCAGACCACCCGGCAACTCCCGCACCTCGACCTCGCGGTCCAAGCCCGCGAGGCGCTGCAGCTGCTCCCGGATCACGGCCGCCTTCAGCTCCCGCTGCGTGGTGCCGTCCGCGTGCTGCCAGTCGCACCCGCCGCAGCGATCGTGGCCCAGCGCCATGTCCGCCAGCGGGCACGGCGGCGCGACGCGCCCCTCCGCAGCGGTGAACACCTCCACCGCATCGGCTCGGCAGAACCCCTTCCCGGGGTCGTCGGTGACCTCCGCGAGGACCACCTCACCCGGCAAGGCGTGACGCACGAACACGACCCGTCCCTCATGCCTGGCCACGCAATGGCCACCGTGCGCCACCGGCCCCACGTCCAGCTTCAGACGCTTGCCGGTCCAATCCAACTTGCCGGTCACCGACGTTCAGTCCCCTTCGATTCGCCCAAACCGCGACGCAACGCGCCCGGCATGACTCGCGGCTTGCGCTGCTTCGCACGGGTCGACGACGCGAGCTGCCACGGCACACTCGTCACCATCACACCCGGCTCGAACAGCAGCCTGCCTTTGAGCCGCAACGCACTCTGGTTGTGCAGCACCTGCTCCCACCAGTGCCCCACCACGTACTCCGGGATGAACACGGTCACCACGTCGCGCGGGCTGTTGCGGCGGATCCGCTTCACGTATTCGATCAGCGGCCGAGTCACCTCACGGTACGGGGACTCGATGACCTTCAACGGCACCGGCATGTCCTTCGACTCCCAGGTCGCCCTGAGCATCCGGGTTCCCGAGTCGTCGACGTTCACCGTGACCGCCTCCAACGTGTCCGGACGGGTCGCCCGCGCGTACGCCACCGCGCGCAACGTGGGCAGGTGCAGCTGTGAGACCAGCACGATGGCGTAGTTCCGGGACGGCAGCACGGCGGGTTCGTCGTACTGCGCCAACTCCTCCTGCACCGAGTCGTAATGCCTGCGGATCGCGGTCATCAGCAGGTAGATCGCGCCCATCGCCGCCAGCGCGATCCATGCGCCCTTCGCGAACTTCGTCACCAGCACGATCACCAGCACCGAGCCGGTCAGCACCAGCCCGAACCCGTTGATCGCCTGGGAGCGCCGCATCCGGCGCCGCTGCGCCTGGTCCTTCTCCTTGCGCAGCAACCGGTTCCAGTGCCGCACCATGCCGGTCTGGCTCACCGTGAACGACACGAACACGCCCACCACGTACAGCTGCACCAGCCGGGTGACCTCGGCGTCGAAGGCCAGCACCAGCACCACCGCGAACGCGGCCAGGAACAGGATCCCGTTGGAGAACGCCAGCCGGTCGCCTCGGGTGTGGAACTGACGCGGCAGGTAGCGGTCCTGAGCGAGGATCGATCCGAGCACCGGGAACCCGTTGAACGCGGTGTTCGCAGCCAGCACCAGGATGATCGCGGTCGCCGCCGTCACGAAGAACGCGCCGGGTGGGAACACGTCGAACACCGCGCCCGCGATCTGCGCGACCATCGTGTGCTGCTCGTAACCGGCAGGCGCCGAGGTGATCTGCGCGGCCGGGTTCTCCGCGAGCCGCACCCCGGTGATCTGGGCGAGCCAGATCAGGCCCATCAGCATCACCACCGAGATGGAACCCATCATCAGCAGCGTCGTCGCGGCGTTGCGCGATTTGGGCTTCTGGAAGGCGGGGACGCCGTTGCTGATCGCCTCCACCCCGGTCAGCGCGGCCGCGCCCTGGGAGAACGCGCGCATCATCAGGAACACGAACGCCAGCCCCGCCAGCTGGTTCTCGTCCGGCATGATCTCGACGGAGGCGCTCTCGGCGCGCATCGGCTGGTCCAGCACCACGGCCCGGAACAGGCCGAAGGCGATCATCCCCAGCACGCCGAGCAGGAACGCGTACACCGGCACGGCGAGGAAACCGCCGGATTCGCGCAGCCCGCGCAGGTTGACCGCGGTGAGCAGCACGATCGCCGCGACCGCGAACCACTCCTTGTGGGTGGCCACGAACGGGCTCAGCGCGCCGACGTTCGCCGCCGCGGAGGAGATCGACACCGCGACCGTCAGCACGTAGTCGACGAGCAGTGCGCTGGCCACCGTGAGCCCGGCCTGCTTGCCCAGGTTCACCGTCGCGACCTCGTAGTCACCACCGCCCGACGGGTAGGCCCGCACGTTCTGCCGGTAGCTCGCCACGACGGTGAGCATCACCAGCGCGACCAGCGCCCCCACCCACGGCGTGAACGCGTAGGCGGACATCCCGGCGACGGAGAGCACCAGGAAGATCTCTTCCGGCGCGTAGGCCACCGACGACATGGCGTCGGAGGCGAACACCGGCAACGCCAGCCGCTTGGGCAGCAATGTGTGCGACAACCGGTCACTGCGGAACGGACGCCCCACCAGCAGGCGTTTTGTCGCGGTCGCGAGCTTGGACACGGCCATGAGCGTAAGTGCTTCACTCGCGTGCGCTCCCGCGCCCGGCCGCGTCGTGGTGCGGACCGGCCGGCGCACTGTCCCGCGCTGCGAACCTCGGATACGGTGCACCGCTGAAAGCGACGGTCCCTGTCGCGGCGTGCGTGCGGAGCCGCGCAGGTGTCCGGCCGGGTACCGTCACGCTGACGCGGCGGCATGCCGCCGACATGCCCGTGACAAGGAGACAGGCCGTGCACGTCGTGATCTTGGGCTGCGGCCGGGTCGGAGCCTCCTTGGCCACCGCTCTGCAACGGCTCGACCACACCGTCGCCGTGGTGGACAAGGACGGCACCGCGTTCCACCGGCTCGGCAAGGACTTCACCGGCCAGCAGATCACCGGCAACGGCTTCGACCGGGACGTGCTCGTGGAAGCGGGCATCGAATCCGCCGCGGCGTTCGCGGCGGTCTCCAACGGTGACAACTCCAACATCATCGCCGCCCGGGTGGCCCGCGAGACCTTCGGCGTGGAGCACGTCGTCGCCCGCATCTACGACCCCAAGCGAGCCGAGGTCTACCAGCGGCTCGGCATTCCCACGGTGGCCACCGTGCCGTGGACCACGGACCGCTTCCTGCGGATGCTGCTGCCGGAGGGCGTCGCCACCGCCTGGCGGGAACCGTCCGGCGCGGTCGCCGTGCTGCAGCTGCCGCTGCACCAGGACTGGGTGGGACGCCGCGTCGTCGAGCTGCAGGACACCATCGGTGCCCGCGTCGCGTTCATCATGCGGTTCGGCAACGGCGTGCTGCCGGAACCGAAGACCGTCATCCAAGCCGACGACACGCTCTACGTCGCCGCGCTGTCGGGCACCGTCACCGACGTCACCGCAGCCGCTCTGCGCGCACCGGAGGAGACCGATTGATGCGCATCGCCATCGCCGGAGCCGGAGCCGTCGGCCACTCCATCGCCAACGAACTGCTCGACGGCGGCCACGAGGTCATGCTCATCGAGCGCAGCACCGAGAACTACCGGCCGAAGACCATTCCGGGCGTCGAATGGGTCTTGGCCGACGCCTGCGAACTCGCCTCGCTGGAAGAGGCCGGGCTGCAGTCCTGCGACGTGGTCATCGCGGCCACCGGCGACGACAAGGTCAACCTCGTCGTCGCGCTGCTGGCGAAGACCGAGTTCGCGGTGCGTCGCGTGGTCGCCAGGGTCAACGATCCGCGCAACGAGTGGCTGTTCACCGACGCCTGGGGCGTGGACGTCGCCGTGTCCACGCCGCGGATGCTGGCCGCGATGGTCGAGGAGGCCGTCAACGTCGGCGACCTGGTGCGGCTGATGACGCTGCGCCAGGGCCAGGCGAACCTGGTCGAGATCACGCTCCCGCCGGACACGCCGCTGGCCGGGAGCCGGGTCCGGGATCTCGCGCTGCCACCGGACGCGGCGCTGGTGACGATCCTGCGCGGCGGCCGGGTCATCGTGCCGCAGCCGGACGATCCGGTGGAGCCGGGCGACGAGATGCTGTTCGTCACCGCCGCGGAGATGGAACAGCAGATCCGCGAAGTCGTCCACGGTCGCTGACCGCGCGCGAGCCGTCCCGGCAGGTCAGTTGTCGGCCGGGCCGGGACGCTCGGCGGACTGCTCCGGCTGCTGGGCGTATCGGGCGTACGCCGCCTGGTCCTCCGCGAGTTCCCGATCGGCCGTCTCCTGCGCGATCTTCGAAGCGCGGCGGACGGCCCAGACCGTCACGATCAGCGCCAACGCGGTCAGCGGATAACCCATGGCGATGCGGGCGAAAGCCAGCCAGCCGGTCTGGTCCGCGTTGTACAGCCACTGCTGCACGACGTACTTCGCGGCGAACACCACGACCCACGCCAAGGTCGCCAGGTCGTAGCCGCGCAGCGCGGCGCGCTGCTTGCGCCAGTCCATGCCCAGCGAGTTCAACGCCGACCAGGCCACGCCGACCAGCGGCCAGCGCACCAGGACCGACACCAGGAACACTCCGCCGTACACCAGGCTCGTCCAGATGCCCAGCAGGAAGAATCCCTTCGCGTCACCGGATCGGTAGGCGATGAACGAGCACACCGCCACACCCAGCACGCCGGAGATCGCGGGCTGCAGCGGTTCCTTTCGCACCAGTCGCCACACGGCGATGGCCACCGCCAGCCCGACGGCCGCCCAGATCGCGGGCATCAGGCTGGTCAACGCGTTGACCACGACGAAGACCACAATCGGCACGGCCGAATAGGCGAGTCCGGAGACACCGCCCATCTGCTCCAGCAAGGTCTGCTCGGCAGCCGGTGTTCCCTCCGGAGCGGGATCCGCGGTGTCGCCCGGTGGCGACTGTCCCGGCGCGTCGGCGGGGCCGGCGGGCGAAGCCGAGGCGTGCCGCGGGTCGGATGCGGGTGTTTCGCGTTCGCTCATGCGGTGTTCTGCAACTCGTAGTAGGGGTTGTACAGCACCTTGCAGCCGTCCCGGACCGCGATCCTGCCGCGAGCCTTGACGGTGCGTCCCGGTTCGATGCCGGTGATCCGGCGCCGACCGAGCCACACCAGGGTGACGCCCTCGGTGCCGTCGAACAGTTCGGCTTCCAGCGTCGGCGCGGAGTTCTTCGGCGACATGTCCACGCTGCGCAGCCTGCCGAGCACCACGGCCTCTTGGCCGCATCGGCAGTCACAGGCCCGCTGCGCCCCGTCCGCCTGCGAGCGTTCGGAGAGGTCGTCGGCGTCGAGCTCGGCCACATCGCTGGTCAACCGACGCATGAGGCGGCGCCAGTAGCCGCCCCCGGTGTTGCTCATCGCTAGCGCTCCACGTACGCCTGGGATCGAGACACGACCGGCGGGCACCGCCGGAAGCGGTGAACACCGGAGCTTCCGGTGACTTCTCGGGGCACTGCTGCGCGCTCCGAACACCAGCGTAGCCCGTGCTCAGCAGCACGTCGCCACCCTGGCGGCAAATCGAACTTGATCACACGATCGGGTTCGTCCGAACCGTTCGAGGGGTCCTGCGGCGCCGGCCGACGCGACAGGACCACCCCCGGAAAAGCGAAACCGGCAGCAGTCAGGCCTGCTGCTCGCCGTTCTGCGTCTGCTGGATGTGCCGCGCGATGGACTCCGGCAACTCGATCGGCAGCGGCGTGCGCACCGGCAGCGGATCGTCACCCCGCACCACGACGGTGTTGTCCAGCACCGTGTACAGCAGCTTCGAGCACGCCTCGGCGCTCTCCTCCGGCCCGGCCGCCACGCCTCGGACCATCCAGCGCGGACCGTCGATGCCGACGAACCGCAGCACCGCGCGCGGCGAGTCGGCGACCAGTTCCGGCCCCCACTCGCCGTCCTGCTGGCCGACCTTGGCGCCGTCGCGGCGCAGCTGCTCCGCCAGCTCGTTGCGCACCTCGGGCCACAGCGCGGCACTGCGCGGGGCGGCGAACGCGCTGATGGTCAACCGGCCCACCTGGGTCACCAGGTGCACGGCGCGCACCGGACCCGACGGGTCCACCTCGACCTGCAGCTGACTGCCCTCCGGGATCGGCAACCGCACCGACCCCAGGTCCAGCCGTTCCATGTCGTCACCCGCGGGCAGCTCGCTGAGGTCGTACGGCCCCAGACCAGTCTCGTCCTCGGTGGCGAAACCGTCCGCGTTCTCGGACGGCCCGGCCTCGTCCTGCCGCGAGCCTCGCCCGCGACGGCCCAATCCGAACATCCCCTCAGACCTCCGTCCTGTGATCGGCCCCGGCGGACGCCGGCCCCGTCAGCACCTCGTGCCCGCCGGTGGATCCATGACCACCGGCCCCCCGCTGCGACTCGGGCAGCTGCTCGACCTCCTCGAACACCGCGTTCTCGACGCGTTGCACGACCAGCTGCGCGATGCGGTCACCGCGTCGCAACGCCAAGGTCTCAGCACGATCATGATTGATCAAGCAGACCTTGATCTCACCCCGGTACCCCGAGTCGACCGTGCCGGGAGCGTTCACCACCCCCAAACCGGCCCGCGCGGCCAGTCCGGAACGCGGGTGCACGAAACCGGCATAGCCCTCCGGTAACGCCAACGAGACGCCGGTACCGACGAGCGCGCGCTCACCGGGCCGCAGCACCAAGTCGCTGGTCGTCACCAGATCGGCGCCGGCATCACCCGGCCGGGCGTAGGACGGGATCGGGACGTCGGGGTCGAGACGGGTCAACAGGACCTTCACGTTCGGCACGGGCGGCGAGACTACCCTGGAGGCGTGTCGGAGAGCGCAGAAGCAACCAGCCCCGCCGTGGACACCCCCGGTCAGGGGAACGCGAACGAGCCCGCGGTCTACCGGGAACGACTGTTCGCTTCCTGGTGGACCTGGCCGCTACCGCTGGTCATGGCGATCCTGTTGGCCGCCGAGGTGCACATGGGCTACCCGGGCATTCGCGCCTGGCTGCCCTACGTGCTGCTGCTGCCGATCGCGGTGGCGGTGCCGCTCTGGCTCGGCCGCACGAAGATCGAGGTCACCGGTGGCGAACTGTGGGTGGGCGACGCCCACCTGCCGCTGCGGTTCATCGAGGACGCCGAAGTCGTGTCCGCCGCCGAGAAGCGCCGGGCGCTCGGCCCGGACCTGGACCCGGCCGCGTTCGTGGTGCACCGGCCGTGGGCGTCGACCTCGGTGCGAATCTGGCTCGACGACGAGGACGATCCGACGCCCTATTGGGTGGTGAGCACCCGCCGTCCGGAGCAATTGGCCGCAGCATTGCGCGGCGCTGAACCGCGCTGATACCGCCCGGTGGCGGCTTAACGGCTCCACGCTTCGCGCGATCCGCCGCCAAAGGCGACCCGGAACCGCATCCTGATTCACAGACGCCGCGCACGGTCGGGCAACGGGTGTTTCCCGACCGGGAAAACAACAAACCTGGGCGCACGACCATCGCGTGTGCCCAGGTCCGTGTTCGATTGGTGCGCCGGCCGGTCGCCGACCGATTCGCCGCGGCCGATATCCGCGACGCCGAACCGGTCGCCGCGCGGTCGGGCACCCCCGAGCCACATCGGGCTCAGGCGCCCGGACCGGTCGTGGCCCGGTCGGCAGGACCGCCCCTCCAGGTCGATCCCGTCACCGGACCATGGCCGGACGTCGCCGCAGGCCACCCCGCCCGCGGACCCCGTCCGGAACTGCTCAAGCAGCGCAATCGCGGCAGACGAGACCGCTGTTGCGCTCCTCCGCGAGCCTGCTGCGGTGATGCACCAGGAAGCAGCTGGAGCAGGTGAACTCGTCGGCCTGCTTCGGCAGGACCTTGACGGTCATCTCCTCCCCGGACAGATCGGCTCCCGGCAACTCGAAGTTCTCCGCGATCTCCGATTCATCGGCGTCGACGACGCCGGATTGCGCCTCATTGCGCCGCGCCTTGAGCTCCTCCAACGAGTCTTCCGTCATTTCCTCGGACTCGCTGCGGCGCGGAGCGTCGTAGTCGGTCGCCATCGTGATTCACCCCTGCGATAGTGGAGACTGCAATGGTGTGCCGCTGGTAAACGTTCCAGGGCTCTCATTTGTGCCCAAAGGCGTGCGTGACGGTGATCTCGCCTGCTGCGCCCCAAGTTCCCCCGAAACGAGCCTCTCTCGCTCCCCGTCACTGCCCGAGGCGCCGAGAGGGTAGCCCATTCAGGAGCTCCAGACGCATGGGGTCACCCATATGTGTGGTGTGCACTGCACCAGAGCATCCAACAAGATCACCCGGACGTCTGCCTCCGCAGACGCAACGAGTGCGACACGACGGCCCGTCCGGCGACGCGGAACCAACCGCGAACGCCTAGGCTGATCGCGCAACGTCAGATCCGATGACGGCAAGGGAGAGTGGCAGGACGTGTCAGCCGCGACTTCACGCTGGGGCCACCAAGGGCCTCGATACCGGCGACGTCGACCGCTGCCCGCCCTGCTGGTGCTGGGGCTGCTGGTCGTGCTGTCCGGGTTCATGTGGACCCGGGTCTTCGAGACCACCGAGGACGTCGAGACCGCGACCCGGTGCACCGTTCCCGGCGCGCCCACGGCGCCACCGGAGCCCACGGCCGAACCGAAGCCGGAGCAACCGGCCACGCTGGGGCAGATGCTCAGCCGGGACGCACTTGACCGCACCAACCCGATTCCGGCGCAGGACGTGCGCGTACGCGTGCTCAACGGGAACGGCGAGGCCAACCAGGCGGGCCTGATCAGCCAGGAGCTGACCAACTTCGGTTTCGCGCCCGGCGGTGAGCCGGACAACGACCCGGTCTACCCGAACTACGACCTCAACTGCCACGGTCAGATCCGCTTCGGCGGCGCAGGCGCGAGCGCGGCCCGCACGCTGAGCCTGATGGTGCCGTGCGCCCAGTTGGTGCGGGACGACCGCACCGGCTCCTCGCTGGACCTGGCGTTGGGCTCGGACTTCAAGGACATCAAGAGCAGGCCGGAGGCCCGCCAGATCCTGCAGGAGCTCAAGAACTCGCCCCCGCAGGGCAGTGCCGAGCAGGACGTGCGAGCGCCCCAGATCGACCAGGAACTGCTCACGGCCGCCCGCGACGTCGCCTGCTGAACGGATTTCGCCCGAACCAGTGACATTCGGGCCGGGAACGCGTTGATGCCCGCCTCGCCGTCCGGAACGGCGAGGCGGGCATCGTGGTGTTTCACACTTCGCCGGCTCCGGCATCGCGCAGCGCGTCACCGAGGGACGCGGCGATTCCCGGGGCCGCGCAGACCATGGCTTCATCGCCGAGGCCGTCATCAGTCCCGGCCTCCGGCAGCCGCAGGTGCGCGCCCGCTTCCTGCGCCACCAACGCTCCCGCCGCCCAATCCCACCGCTTGAGCCCGACCTCGTAGTAGGCGTCGAGCCATCCGGCCGCGACCGCGCACAGGTCGAGTGAGGCCGCTCCGGACCGGCGGATGTCCCGCACCCGGCCCAGCAACCGCCCCGTAGCCGAGGCTTGCGCGCGTCGACGCTCGACGTCGTAGGCGAACCCGGTGCCGACCAGCGCCAAGTCGAGGCGCTCGGCGCCCGACACGCGCAGCGGTGCGCCGTCGCAGAACGCCCCGCCCCCGGCGGCCGCGCTCCACACCCGCCCGGAGACGGGCTCGACCACCGCTCCGGCGATCGACCTCCCGTCGACCTGCGCGGCCAGCGACACGGCGTACCAGGGGTAGCCGTAGAGGTAGTTGACCGTGCCGTCGATCGGGTCGACGACCCAGCGGAGCCCTTCCAGCGCTGCCGCGCCGCCTTCTTCCTCACCGAGCACCGACTCGCCGGGCCGCAGTTCGGCCAGCCGGTCTCGGACGAGCCGTTCGGCCGCGCGGTCGGCCGCGGTGACGACGTCGGTCTCGGTGCTCTTCGTCCGGACGGCACCGCCGGTCACCGATTCGTCACGAATCGTGCGCGCCAGCTCGGCCGCCTCGCCCGCGACCTGCACCGCGACGGTTCGGAGGGTTTCGTTGTCCATGTCAGCCATCAATCCCACATTCACATCGCAGCACAGCGCGGTTAAGGTCTGCACACTTCGTTCTGAATCGAATAGGAAGGATCGGGCATGGGCACTGCCCGCGGTTTCGGCGTGGATATCGGCGGGTCCGGCATCAAGGGGTGTCCGGTGGACATCGACGGTGGTGTGCTGGCCGAAGAACGCATGCGAATCCCCACCCCACACCCCTCGACACCGGATGCGGTGGCCGACGCGGTCGCGGAGATAGCCGAGAAGTTCGGCTGGTCCGGCCCGGTCGGAGTCACCTTGCCCAGCGTGATCAAGGAGGGCACCGCGCACTCCGCGGCGAACATCGACAAGAGCTGGATCGGCACGGACGCGCAAGGCCTGTTCGCGGAACGGCTCGGCCGGGACCGGGCGGACGTCGCCGTGCTCAACGACGCCGACGCCGCCGGGCTCGCCGAAATGCGCTCCGGCGCGGGCGTGGGGCGTTCCGGACTCGTGGTGGTGCTGACCTTCGGCACCGGCATCGGCAGCGCGATGTTCCTGGACGGCAAACTCGTCCCGAACACCGAGTTCGGCCACATCGAGGTCGACGGGCACGACGCGGAGAAGCAGGCCGCGGCCTCGGTGAAGGACGACCTGGAACTGAGCTACCCGGAATGGGCGCCGCGGGTGAGCCGCTACATCCAAGGGCTGGAGAAGTTCCTCTGGCCCGATCTGTTCATCGCGGGCGGCGGAGTCAGCAAGAAGGCGCACAAGTGGCTGCCGTTGCTGGACATCCGTACTCCGATCGTGCCCGCGACGTTAAAGAACGATGCGGGGATCGTGGGCGCGGCGACGGCTGCGGCCGCAGGCCTCGGACACTGATCTTCAGGGATGCCGGGGCGATGTCGTCGACGTTTCCCCGGTACGCCATCCGAGTGACCGGAGCAGGACCGTGTTGCGCTGCGATGGGACCGATCTCGGCCTTGCAGCGGAACCGCACTCCACCGGCGCGGTTACAATGGAACACGACCGACCTCATCCGGGACCTCCGGCCCGGCGCCGAGCAGGCGTTCCGCCGGCTCCAAGTCCGCTTCGGAAGTTCTGGAAGGTGGGTCGTCCCCGACCTCTGGCGGCCGAGGTTTCGCGCCCTCCGGCCTGCCCTGATCGACCGTCGCGAAAGGGCGTACGTGGCAGCCGCAGAAACCGCAACCCGACGCTCCAGCTCCGCTGCAACCGCCGGCGGTGGCCAGTCTTCGTCGGCCCAGTCCGCATCCCAGTCCCAGACCGAGGCGTCCGCGCAAGAGGAAACCGGCCAGGCCGGTTCCGGCGCGGCGAAGGCCAAGTCCGCGACAGGCGCCAAGCCGGCGGGCCGCAAGACCGCCGCCAAGCCTGCGGCCAAGAAGGGCACCAAGGCCGCTCCGGCCAAGCCGGCGGCGGGCAAGGCCGGTTCCGCGAAGAACTCGGCCAAGTCCGGCGAGGGCATGGAGATCGACGAACCGATCGAGACCGACCTGACGTCGCCCGACGTCGGCGATCTCGCCGAAGTCGAAGTGGAGATCCCGGAGGAGCCGACCGTCCCCGAGGACGAGGACGGCAAGACCGACTCCGACTTCGTCTGGGACGAGGAGGAGTCCGAGGCGCTGCGGCAGGCCCGCAAGGACGCCGAGCTCACCGCCTCCGCCGACTCGGTCCGCGCCTATCTCAAGCAGATCGGCAAGGTCGCGCTGCTCAACGCCGAGGAGGAGGTCGAGCTCGCCAAGCGCATCGAGGCCGGCCTCTACGGTGCGGAGCGGTTGCGCCAGGCCGAAGAAGCCGACGAGAAGCTGACCTTCCAGATGAAGCGCGACCTGCGCTGGATCGTCCGGGACGGTGAGCGGGCCAAGAACCACCTGCTGGAAGCGAACCTGCGACTGGTGGTCAGCCTCGCCAAGCGCTACACGGGCCGCGGCATGGCGTTCCTGGACCTGATCCAGGAGGGCAACCTCGGTCTGATCCGCGCGGTGGAGAAGTTCGACTACACCAAGGGCTACAAGTTCTCCACGTACGCCACCTGGTGGATCCGTCAGGCGATCACCCGCGCGATGGCCGACCAGGCCCGCACCATCCGCATCCCGGTGCACATGGTCGAGGTCATCAACAAGCTGGGTCGCATCCAGCGCGAGCTGCTGCAGGACTTGGGCCGCGAGCCCACGCCCGAAGAGCTCGCGAAGGAAATGGACATCACCCCGGAGAAGGTGCTGGAGATCCAGCAGTACGCCCGGGAGCCGATCTCGCTGGATCAGACGATCGGCGACGAGGGCGACAGTCAGCTCGGCGACTTCATCGAAGACTCCGAGGCGGTCGTCGCCGTCGACGCCGTGTCGTTCACGCTGCTGCAGGACCAACTGCAGTCGGTGCTGGCGACGCTGTCCGAGCGGGAAGCCGGTGTGGTCCGGTTGCGTTTCGGCCTCACCGACGGCCAGCCGCGCACGCTGGACGAGATCGGCCAGGTCTACGGCGTGACGCGGGAGCGCATCCGGCAGATCGAGTCGAAGACGATGTCGAAGCTGCGTCACCCGTCCCGCTCCCAGGTGCTGCGCGACTACCTGGACTGAGCCGCTGGATACGCAAGAAGGCCGGTGCCCTGCTGGGGCGCCGGCCTTCTTCGCGTTTCGGGTCAGGAGCTGCGGAGGCGGTCACCACGAGCGGAGATTGACGAGACGATCAGGTTCCTCGCGGGGCTTTGACCGATTTCGCGGACGAGAGCTCGCCCGCGCTCGTCACTCCTGGTGCCGGACCGGATGCATTCGGGTGTGATCTCGGGATTCCGCTGCGTCAGCCGACCACGGCTCAGGATGATCAAAACCGTGAGTAGACCTGCGGCCGCGCACAGGCACACGGTGCTGTCCAACAAGGTGATCGCATCGTGGGCGATCGGGCTCGCGGTGCTGGGCGCGACCGCCATCACCGTCCTCTGGCTGATCGGCAGCGGCCAGCACGCGTCGACTCGGCTGGACGCGATCCGGACGGCCTTGAGCATCGTGTTCGGCGGTGGCGGCGCGGCCGGGCTACTGCTGACCGCTCGCAGGCAGCGGACCACCGAACTCGACATCGAGATCAAGAGCCACGACGCGACCGAGGCTCGCATCACCGAGCTGTACGGCAAGGCCGCCGAGCAGCTCGGCAACGACAAGGCACCGGTGCGGCTGGCGGGCCTTTTCGCGCTGGAACGACTCGCCCAAGGGCATCCGGAACATCGGCAGACCATTGTGGACCTGATCTGCGCCTACTTGCGGATGCCGTTCGACGCGACCGCCTCGGACGAGGGCACTTCGGACGCTGAGAGCGCCGCTGCTCCGGTGCAGGAGCAGGAGGTGCGGGACACCGCCCAAACCGTGCTGGCCGGGCATCTGCGGGCTGATGAGGGCGCCGCGGACCTGTTCTGGCCGGACATCCGGGTGAACCTGGCGGGCGCGACGCTGAGCACGTTCGGGTTCGCCCACTGCCACGTGCATCACGCGACGTTCGCCGGAGCGCGTTTCGTCGGCCCCGCCGTGTTCCGCGGCGCCACGTTCGACCGGCAAGGCGACTTCCGCTCCGCTCGGTTCACCGGACTGGCCGAGTTCCGCCGGGTCACGTTCGGCGGGGAGGGCGCGAACTTCCGAGGCGCGGAGTTCGAGGGCGAAGTGCAGTTCGGCACGCGCACCGTCGCGACCGTGGCCGAGGCGAGGACCGTGACGACCGATGGAATCCGCCGCAGGTGGCCCGACGGCTGGGTCGAACGAGCGGATCCGGAACGGGAGGGC
Source organism: Saccharopolyspora gloriosae (assembly GCF_022828475.1). Taxonomy (GTDB): domain Bacteria; phylum Actinomycetota; class Actinomycetes; order Mycobacteriales; family Pseudonocardiaceae; genus Saccharopolyspora_C; species Saccharopolyspora_C gloriosae_A. The sequence continues at coordinate 5,111,161 of NZ_CP059557.1, forward strand.
TGGGCTCGACTGGTCCGATCAGGTGGAGAATCTTCTCGATAGCCGTCGCTCCGTGTAAAGATCGCGGCATTCCGCGCGCTGTGCGCAAAGACCCGAGAGCAGGTGAACAACCATGAAGAGGTATTGGGCGCCCGGCCGGTCCGGTGTGCTGTGCATCCGTGAGGACGGATGGCGCGCTCCGGTGCTCTGTCATGGTGTTCTCCGCGAACTTCCACGCGATTAGGTGATCGCGGCGGCCGCGGAGTGCATCCGCGACCGACCAGCGAGACCACGACCACCGCCCTCTGCCGGACGTTGATCGCTCAGATCGAGAGAAGATCTTTGAGCTCGTTCGTCGGCACCCGTGCGACTTGGTGGTCGCATCGCCACGTCCCCTCATCGGTCTCCCCGATCTCAGCGCTCGAACGGCCGGCAAGCACAACGCGATCCGGCTAGGCCCGCACGGGGGCACCGGTCGCCCCTCCCGTACCTTCGGCCCCGGGGCGCGCGGTACCGGGTCGTTGAGACCGACTCAGCACGACTCGAAATTCGGACTTTTTCCGGCGTTCAGAAGTGATTCATCGCACAGTAATTTCGGGGAATTTCGCGCATCCGAGCGTTCGCCGTCGTTCGCTTGCAGCAGAACGCGAGACGCCCCAGGCAGGGAATGCACACCCCGGGTACGCATGAAACGCCGGTCGGCGCAATTTGAGATTCACTATTTTCCCTGGTCAGGGGACTGAAAAAAATTTCTGTGCAGGTATTACCACGCTCCGCTACCGGCACTGCGGCAAGCGGGTACTTCGACGTGACGACGGTCGCCACTCGGCGCGGGAACACTGACGTACGGCTGTGCGTCTGCAAGAGTGGGGTAAGCGAGCACCGGCCCCGCCGCCAGTGGGCCACCGGTGGTCGCAGCAGGATCGAGGGCGTCGGGGACAACCCGGCGCCGGGACGGAGGGAGATCACGATGCCTGGAACGCTCACCCGCCCCGAGCTGACCGCCGCCGACCGCTGCGACCGCTGCGGGGCCGCTGCGAAGCTTCGCGCCGTACTGCCATCCGGCGGGGAGCTGCTGTTCTGCGGGCACCACGGCCGGGAGTTCGAGCCCCGCTTGCGGGAGATGGAAGCCGAACTCCAGCAGGACGAGCAGTAACACACCCGACCCGAAGGCCCCCGGAGAACGCGGTTCTCCGGGGGCCTTCGGCGTTGCGGCCCGGTTCAGGCCAGCTCGGCGAGCGCCTCCAGCAGCCGACGCACGTCGCCGGCGTCGGTGTAGTGGCACAGCGCGGCGCGCACCGCGCCCTCCTTGCCGAGACCGAGCGCGTCGACCGCTTCCCACGCGTAGGCGTGGCCGTACGACACGTTCACCCCTCGCTCGCCCAGCGCCCCCGCCACCGCCTCCGGTGACCGGCCCGGCACCGAGAACAACGCGATCGGGGTGCACGCTGCGCGAGGTGCTCCGATGCGGCGCACGTGCGACAGCCCGGCGATGCCGTCGAACAGCCGGGCCGCCAGCGCCTCCTCGTGCGCGATCACCGCGCGACGGCCGGCGCCGAGTCGTTCGCGGCGGTCGCCTGTGGCCGCCGAGTCGAGGTCCGCGAGGTGTTCGACCGCGGCCGTCACGCCCGCGAGCGCCTCGAACGAGGCCGTGCCCCACTCGAATCGGGCGGGGATCTCGTCCGGCGCGGGCAGCAGCTTGTCCGGGTTCAGCGTCTCCAGCGACCACGGGTCCGCCGCGACGACCGCGGCGAGGTGCGGTCCGGCCCACTTGTACGCGCTGGTCGCGTAGAAGTCGGCGCCCAGCTCGGCGATCCGCACTTCGGCGTGCGGGCAGTGCTGCACACCGTCCACGTAGCTGATCGCCCCTGCTTCGCGGGCACGACTCGTGATCGTTGCGACGTCCGGGATGCTGCCGAGCAGGTTCGACGCCGCCGTCACCGCCACCAGCCTCGTACGTTCACCGATGAGTTCGGTGACCCGAGCGGCGGGCAGCTCCCCGGTCGCCGGGTCGAGTTCGGCGAACCGCACGGTGGCGCCCGCGCGCTGGGCGTGCTGCACCCACGGCCGCACGTTCGAGTCGTGATCGAGCTTCGTCACCACCACCTCGTCGCCCGGCTGCCACCCGGCGGCGAGCACCCCGGCGAAGCGGTAGGTCAACGCCGTCATGCTGGGGCCGAACACCACGCACTCCGGAGCGGGAGCCCCGGTCAGGTCGGCGACGGCCGCACGCGCCTCGGTCACGACCGAACCCGCGCGCCTGCTGGACTCGAAGGTCCCGCCCACGTTCGACACCCCGGAGCGCAGCACCTCCGAGATGGCGTCGATGACCGCCTGCGGAACCTGGGTGCCGCCCGCGGCGTCCAGCCAGGACCGCCCGTCGGACAGCGCCGGGTACTGCGCCCGAACCTTCTCCACGTCAAATGCCATGGGAAGCAGGGTAAGGACGAGCGGTCACGCCGAGGTCGCGTCCGGTCACCCGTGGTCGACGATCACCAGGAGCGCAGCGTGGCGATGCGCTCCTCCAGCTGCTCGGCGCTGGCCATGGCGGTGGGCGGGCCGCCGCAGATCCGCCGCAGCTCGTTGTGGATCGCGCCGTGCGGCTTGCGGGTGCGGTGGTGGTGCAGCGAGACGAGCGTGTTGAGCTCCTTGCGCAAGCCCTTCAGCCGTTCCTGCACGCTCTGCGGGCGGCGGGCCTGCTCGGCCTGCTCAGCGCGTTCGGCGGCCTTCTGCGCCTTGTCCGCGGCTTCCCGCTTCCCGACGTCCTCCAGCTGCTGTTCCTGGCGCTGCCGCAGCAGCGCGCGCACCTGGTCGGGTTCGAGCAGGCCGGGCAGGCCGAGGTAGTCCTGCTCGTCCTCGCTGGTGCCGAACGCGGCCGTGCCGAACGACGAGCCGTCGTAGATCACCTGGTCGAGTTCGGCGTCGGCGCCCAAGGACGTGAACGCCTTCTCCTCCTCGCCCGGCTCGTCCTTGGTGCGGTTGGCGTCGGCGAGCAGCTCCTCGTCCCAGCCGTCCTTCTCCCGATGCGGCTTGCCGAGCACGTGGTCCCGCTCGGCTTCGAGCTGGCTGGCCAGTTCCAGCAGCACCGGCACGCTGGGCAGGAAGATGCTCGCCGTCTCCCCCGGCCGCCTGGCTCGCACGAAACGGCCCACGGCCTGCGCGAAGAACAACGGGGTGGACGCGCTGGTGGCGTAGACGCCGACGGCCAGCCGCGGCACGTCGACGCCTTCACTGACCATCCGGACCGCGATCATCCACTGGTCCTCGGAGTCCGCGAACTCGGCGATCCGCCCCGACGCCTTCGGATCGTCGGAGAGCACGACCACCGGTGCCGTACCGGTCATCCGCTCCAGCGTCTTCGCGTACGCCTTGGCCGTGACGTGATCGGAGGCGATCACGAGCCCGCCCGCGTCCGGCACGCCTCCCTTGCGCAACTGCTGAAGCCGGGTGTGCGCGGCCTGCAGCACCGACGGGATCCACTCACCGGCCGGATCGAGCGCGGTGCGCCAGGCCCGGGCGGTCTGCTCCGCGGTCAGCGGCTCGCCGAGGCGGGCCGAGAATTCGTCTCCGGCGTTGGTGCGCCACCGGGTTTCCCCCGAGTAGGCCAGGAAGATCACGGGACGGACCACGCCGTCGCGCAGCGCGTCGGAGTAGCCGTAGGAGCTGTCGGCCTTGCTGCGCATCGAGCCGTCCCCGTCCGGCTCGTAATTCACGAACGGGATCGGCGTGTCGTCGCTGCGGAACGGGGTACCGGTCAGCGCCAGGCGGCGCACGGCCGGGGTGAAGGCCTCCCGCACCGCGTCACCCCAGGACTTCGCGTCCCCGGCGTGGTGCACCTCGTCCATGATCACCAGCGTTTTGCGCCGCTCGGTGCGCACCCGGTGCAGCGTGGGATGCGCCGCGATCTGCGCGTAGGTGACGACCACGCCGCGGTAGTCGCTGGAGGCCACGCCGTCGGCGTTGCGGAACTCGGGGTCCAGCGGGATGCCTGCGCCGTCGGCGGCGGCCGCCCACTGGTACTTGAGGTGCTCGGTGGGAGCCACGACCGTCACTTGCTCGACGGTCCGATCGGCGAGCAGTTCCGCCGCGATCCGCAGACCGAACGTCGTCTTACCGGCGCCCGGGGTCGCGACCGCGGTGAAGTCCTGCGGACTGCTGGCGAGGTACTTGGTCAGCGCCCGGCGCTGCCACGCTCGCAGCGGACGCTGGGCGGCCTGCGCCGGGTCGCTGAGAACAGATCGGACGGGATGGTCGAGTTGTGTCTCGGACACGCTTGCTCGCCGCTCCTTCCTAAGGCTTCCCCCTCGCGATTCGCGCGGCACGGACCAACGGATCACCGGCCTGGCGCGAGCGGCCCCGCGGCTCGGGTGGAACCGGTCCACCCCTCCCGTCACGCGACATCGCGCCGAGCGGGAGATCCGCCGAGGGCGACCCGCAGCCTACCGTCCCGCCCTCCGTGACCGGGCGCACCGACCCGCGAGCCGGATTGAGATCGCACTGACACTCCCGGTTCGCCGGGTCCACGCCCGTTCGTGGTTCGCATGCAGCATCCTTGTAGCGCGATGGGTTCCTCAAGTCCGACCGACGACAGCCAGCGGCCCGGCCGGCACGACCGACGGCCGGCACCTTCCGATGCGCCGGAATCGGAGGAGGCTGCGCGGTTCGAGGGCGTCGCATCTTCCGATCAACCGCGACGGTGGGGCGACGACAGCACGATGATCGAACGCGAGACTCCGGTGAAGCGAGGACCGCTCCGGCTCGTGTGGCGCACGATCTACAAGGCCTGGTGGGACAACATCTTCTCGGAGTCGGCGGCGGCCGCCTTCTGGCAGACGCTGTCGATGCCGCCGCTGCTGCTGGGACTGCTGGGCAGCCTCGGGTTCCTGGGCGACTGGTTCGGCCCGGTGCTCGTCGAAGCGGTGCACGGCAAGATCCTGGCCGGGGCTCGCACCGTGTTCAGCGCCAACGTCGTGGACCAGATCATCGAACCGACGGTGCAGGACATCCTCACCCGCGGGCGCACCGAGATCGTGTCGGTGGGCTTCCTGCTGTCGCTGTGGGCGGGCTCTTCGGCGCTCGCCTCGCTGGTGGACTCGATCACGATGGCCTACGACCAGTACACGGTCCGGCACAGCGTGTGGCAGCGGATCTTCGCGCTGCTGCTGTACTTGGTCGCACTGCTGCTGGCGGTCGTCGGGCTACCCGTGATCGCACTCGGCCCGGAGTGGTTGCCGACGGTGTTCCCGCCGTCGATGCAGGACGACGTGGCGTGGCTGATCCAGGTGTTCTACTTCCCGGCCACGGGACTGCTGCTGGTGCTGGCGCTGGCGACGCTGTACAAGGTGGCGCTGCCGCGGAAGCTGCCGTGGCACCGGGGCGTCCCCGGGGCGCTGCTGGCGATGATCGTGTTCCTGTGCTCCAGCGTCGGGCTGCGCCTGTACATCACCTGGGTGACCGGTACCGGTTACACCTACGGCGCGCTGGCCACGCCGATCGCGTTCCTGCTGTTCGCGTTCTTCATCGGGCTGGCGATCATCATCGGTGCCCAGTTCAACAACGCCCTGCAGGAACTGTGGCCCGCGAAGATGACCCGCAAGGAACGCCGGAAGTGGCGGAGGCTCGAAATGCGGCGCGCGGAGCAGCGGCTGCGCACCGAGGAGGGCTACCGCGCGTGGCGCGGCGAGGACGAGCGCCCGAGCATCGGCGTCGAACTCCCACAGCCCACGGTGACGACCGCGCTGGCCCAGGAGGAACCTCGCGCGCGGCGTTCGGAAGGCGCTGAGGGGTAGCGGCGCACACCGCCGGGTGTCGCCGCCGCTACCTGACTCGCTGCGCGGACCGTTCTGAAAGAGCCCTCAGTCGTCGTCGCCACCACCGGGCGGCAGGCCTTCGAAGACCTTCTTGCAGTCGGGACACACCGGCGAGCCGGGCTTCGCCGACTTCGTCACGGGGAACACCTCGCCGCACAGGGCCACCACGTACGTGCCCATGACCGCGCTTTCGGCGATCTTGTCCTTCTGCACGTAGTGGAAGACCTCGGGGCGGTCGTCCTGGGTCTGTTCCGTGGTCTCCGGGCGGACATCGGTTTCCGGAAGCGTCGTCGTGCTCATCGCTCCATGATGCCGCACCGCGCGCCGTGCACGCCGCTCACCTCGACGACCGAACGGATCCACCCGCGGGTGAAACCACGGCGGTCAGGAGTCCTCGATCACCCGGTGATCCCCGGATTCCAGCTCCTGGCCGGAGTGCCGGTAGCGGTTGACCTGTTCGGTCTTACGCGGCGGACGGTCGTTGGCGATCAGCACCGCCATCCACGGCAGCGGGATGGAGATCGCCACGATGATCAACGCCAGCCACCAGATCTGGTAGCAGGCGGCACCGGCGATCAGGCACGGGATGCGCAGCGACATCATGATCGCGTACTTGCGGCGCCGCTCCGCCTGCTGATCGTCATGGGACGGCTGCGCCTCGGTGATCAGCACCGGGGTGTCGTCGCCGTGTTGCGTACTGCTCACGACACCACCTCCACGTCGTCCATCGTCCCACTCCCGACTCCCCCTGGACACCCTGGGAGCCGAATGACCGTTACCGCAGTTGAGACGGGATTCAACGCGGTCTTCACACGGCGGCGACGGACTGGACCATTGTCCCCGGTAGGTTCGAAGAACGGGTGCGGCCATGGTTCCAAGGCGGGGAGACGACATGTTCTACATGCTGACGAAGCGGGTCGTCGGCTCGGTGGCGCGAGCGGTGTACCGGCCGAAGGTCATCGGGGCCGAGCAGGTGCCCGCCGACGGGCCGGTGATCTTCGCCGTGAACCACTTGTCGGTGGCGGACAGCTTCATCGTGCCCCTCGTGGTCCCGCGCCCCGTCGCGTTCCTGGCCAAGGCCGAGTACTTCCAGGGCCGCGGGGTGAAGGGCAGGCTCACCCGGACCGTGTTCGGTTCGCTCGGCGCGATCCCGGTGCAGCGCGGCCGAGGCCGGGCGGCGAAGGAGGCGCTGGGAGCCGCCGAGCAGGTCCTGGCCGACGGCGGTGCGTTCGGCATCCATCCCGAAGGCACCCGCTCCCCCGACGGACGGCTCTACCGCGGCCGCACCGGGGTGGCCCGGCTCGCGCTCAGCGGGCAGGCGAAGGTGGTGCCGGTGGCGTTGAGCGGAACGGATCGGCTGCTGCCCATCGGGGCGAAGGTCCCGCGGCTCACACGGGTCACGGTCCGGTTCGGGGAGGCGCTGGACTTCGACCGCTACCACGGCATGGACAGCTCACTGCCGGTGCTGCGCTCGATCACCGACGAGATCATGTACGCGATCTCGGAACTGTCCGACCAGGAATACGTCGACCGCTACCAGTCCCCCTCCGCCGCGGCCTGAGCCTCACTTCTGCTTCGCGGCGGCCTTCTGCTGCTTCTTCCACGCGCGGACCTCTTCCAGGGTGTCCTGATCGAGGACGTCGGCGATGGAGCGACGGGCGTCCGGGTCGCCGTAGGCGCCCGCGGCCTCCCGCCAGCCGTCCGGCTGCACCTGCCACTGCTTGCCCAGCAGCGCCAGGAAGATCCGCGCCTTCTGGTCGCCGTACCCGGGCAGTGCCTTGAGCCGGGCGAGCACCCGCGCGCCGTCGGGCTCGCCCTCGGTCCAGATCCGCTCCGGATCGCCCTCGTAGGTGTCCACCAGGTACGCGCACAGCGTCTGGACGCGCTTGGCCATCGAGCCGGGGAACCGGTGGATCGCGGGCGGGGTGGCGAACATGGCGGCGAACTCCTCCGGGTCCATCTCCGCGATCCGCTGAGCGTTGAGCTCGCCGATCCGTTCGACCAGGACTTTCGGCCCGGAGAACGCCTTCTCCATCGGAATCTGCTGATCGAGGAGCATGCCCAGCAGCAGTGCCAGCGGGTCCTCCGAGAGCAGCGCGTCGGCTTCGGCGTTCTGGGTCAGGTGCAGCTTGCGGCTCATGCCCGCAGGATCTCACGCAGCGGTCCGCACGTCCCTGTGCAGGCCGTTCGCAGCGGCCGTCAGGGCGGCGTGTGAGGATCGACCTCGTGATTCCGGATCTTTCAGCTGATCGTCTTGACCGTCTCCGCGCCGCGTTCCTGGAGGTCGGCTACGACGCCGACGGCGTGGTGGAAGTGCTCGGGCCGCAGGCCCACGCCGCATTGGGGCGCGGCGAGCCCGAACCCGCGCTGCGCGCGACCGCGGACGGCGGCCCGCTGGGCACGCTGGTGCGGCTGTTCCTGCTCGGTGAGGCCGAACCCGCCAAGGACGTCGAAGCCGCGCTGCGTCCGCTGCCGCTCGACGAGGCGGTGGCGGGCGGTGTGCTGGCCACCGACGGAGACGCGGTGCGCGCGGGCCTCGACATCCGTCCGCACGGCGCCGGCACGGACTCGTGGTGGGTGGTCTCCGACCTCGACTCCGACCTGCGGCCGGATGGCTGGGCGACGGGCGTCGACCACGTGCTCGGTGTCGGGCACGCCTCGCTGAGCCTGGTGCGGGCGACCTCCCGCAGGCAGGTCGGCTCGGTGCTCGACGTGGGCACCGGCTGCGGCGTGCAGGCGTTGCACGCGAGCACGCACGCGCAGCGGATCACCGCGACCGACGTGTCCGCCCGCGCGCTGGCGCTGGCGGCCGCGACGTTCCGGCTCAACCGCATCGACGTGGAACTCGCCGAGGGCGAATGGTTCGAGCCGGTGCGCGGCCGCCGATTCGACCAGATCGTGTGCAATCCGCCGTTCGTCGTCGGCCCGCCGCGAACCGATTACGTGTACCGCGACTCCGGCCTGGACGGGGACGACGCGAGCGCGCTGGTGGTGCGGCAGCTGCCGTCGTTCCTCAACGAGGGCGGCACCGGACAGCTGCTGGCGTCCTGGCTGCACCGCAAGGGCGAGGACTGGCAGGACCGGGTGTCGCGCTGGCTGCCGCCGGGCGGGGTGGACGCGTGGTTCGTGCAGCGCGACGTGGCCGATCCGGAGCTGTACGTGGGGACCTGGCTGCGCGACGCAGGCTTCGATCCGCGCTCACCCGCCGGACGCCGCAAGGCCGCGGAGTGGCTGGACTGGTTCGCGGCCAACGACGTCGACGGTGTCGGGTTCGGGTTCGTCACGTTGCGCCGCACCGACGCCGAGCGAGGCGAAGTCGTGTGCGAGGACCTCCGGCAGGCGTTCGACGACCCGCTGGGGCCGGAGAGCGATGCCTGGCTGCGCCGGGTGGACTGGCTGCGCGAGCACGGCTCGGCCGAGGGCCTGCTGGGCTCGCGGCTGGTCACGGCGCCCTCGACGGTGCTGGAGGAGGTCGCGTCCGCAGGCGAGGAAGGCTGGGAGCGGTTCGTGCACCGGCTGCACCGCACCGACGGACCCGGCTGGCAGCACGAGATCGACGAACTCGGGGTGCGGCTGCTCGCGGGATGCCAGGGGGCGATGCCGGTTCAGGATCTCGTGGAACTGCTCGCGCTCGGTTCCGGCGAGGACGCGGAGGAGCTTTCCCGCGCGGCGGTACCGATGCTTCGGGAACTGGTGCGGCACGGAATGGTGCTCCCTGCGGAATGGGCGGATGAGCGGTAATGCGCGCAGTGGTCAGCCGGGTCACCGAGGCCTCGGTGCGGGTCGGCGGCGAGACGGTCGGCAAGATCGAAGAAGCCGGGCTGCTGGTGCTATTGGGCGTGACGCATTCCGATGGCTCCGAACAGGCCGAGAGAATGGCGCGCAAACTGCACGAGATACGGGCGTTGCGCGATGAGGAGTCCTGCGCCACCACGGGAGCCCCGCTGCTCGTGGTGAGCCAGTTCACGCTCTACGGCGCCACTCGCAAGGGGCGGCGCCCCTCCTGGACCGAAGCCGCCCGTCCTGAACAGGCCGAACCTCTGGTCGCGGAGGTCGTGGAGCGGCTCCGGGACCGGGGCGCTCAGGTGGCCACCGGGAGCTTCGGCGCGATGATGGAAGTGGCGAGCGTCAATGACGGTCCATTCACGTTGTTGATCGACGTGTGAATGTAACGCTCGTTCTCAGCTGATCCTCAGACTTTGCGGAGCAACGGATGTGACCGCCGCGACGTCTCTTGGTCGAGCAGTTCGGGAACGAATTCGGGGTCGTGTTCGTTTTCCAGGTATCAACGCTTCGACAGCCAGGTCTACCGAGCCGCGGCCACATCCGATGTGACCGGCTCAGCGGCGAGTCGAGCGGAGTCCGGAACGGAACATCATGTTCTGCGTCGGCGCCGCTCACGGCCCACCGCGAACACGACTCCGACCCGACACCGCACGACACCAGACAGCACAACCGTCACATCCGGACGGCGTGGCATTCGGCCCGCAACACCGAGCGTACGCGTCCTCCACAGCGCGAGGCCGCGCCGTGAGTACGCCCCGCAAGCCAGCCCGTCAGGGAGGGAGCTCAATGACCGTCCCGCAGACCAACACCATGACCGCCGCCACCGACGCCGACCTCGACAACCAGGGCCCCTCGGCCGACCTCGTCCGGGTCTACCTCAACGGCATCGGGCGCACCGCGCTGCTGACCGCGCAGGAAGAGGTCGACCTCGCCAAGCGCATCGAGGCCGGTGTCTTCGCGAAGCACATGCTGGAGACGGACGGCAAGATCTCCTCCGAGCGGCGCAGCGACCTGCGGTCGGTGGTGCGCGATGGCCGGGTGGCCAAGAACCACCTCATGGAGGCCAACCTGAGGCTGGTGGTGAGCCTCGCCAAGCGCTACACGGGACGCGGCATGCCGCTGCTGGACCTGATCCAGGAGGGCAACCTCGGCCTGATCCGCGCGGTGGAGAAGTTCGACTACACCAAGGGATTCAAGTTCTCCACGTACGCCACCTGGTGGATCCGCCAGGCCATCACCCGCGGCATGGCCGACCAGTCCCGCACCATCCGGCTGCCCGTTCACCTGGTCGAACAGGTCAACAAGCTGGCCCGGATCAAGCGCGATCTGCACCAGAAGCTGGGCCGTGAGGCGACCGACGAGGAGCTGGCGGAGGAGAGCGGACTCACCCCCACGAAGGTGTCCGACCTGCTCGACCACTCCCGCGACCCGGTGAGCCTGGACATGCCGGTGGGCGCCGAAGAGGACGCCCCGCTGGGCGACTTCATCGAGGACGCCGAGTCGGCCGACGCGGAGAACGCCGTGATCTCCGGCTTCCTGCAGGACGACCTGCGCCGGGTGCTGGGCACCTTGGAGGAGCGGGAGCAGTCGGTGATCCGGATGCGCTACGGGCTCGACGACGGCCAGCCGCGCACCCTGGACCAGATCGGCAAGGCCTTCGGGCTGTCCCGGGAGCGGGTCCGCCAGATCGAGCGGGAGGTCATGTCGAAGCTGCGCCAGGGCGACCGGGCCGACCGGCTGCGGGCCTACGCCAGCTGACCGGGGGGTTCGCCCCGCCGCCCTGAACCGCACGTTCGCGTCCGGCTGACGAGGACTCGGCCGGACGCTCCCCAGGGGAGGTCGGACTCGCCCACGAGGCAGGTCCGGCCTCTCGCCCGTTTCAGTCCTGGCGGAACTTGTGCCGCCAGCGGTCGATCTCCTCGTCCGTCACGCCGTGGGACCTCAGCCAGCCCGCGGCGTCCTGCTCGTGCTCGGCGAAGCTTTCGAGCACGCCCTCGATGGCCTCGACCGGCGTGGAGATCAGTTCGCGCACATCCTCCTCGCTGACGCCCGGCGGCAATGCCGGCGCCATCTCCAGCCGCTGCAGCACCCGGAACATGTTGCGGTCGGTCCGCACGTAGTCCGCGATGATCGCGTCCGACCGCACGCCCGCCGCGCTCAGCAACAGCGCCGAGACGACCCCGGTGCGGTCCTTGCCCGCCGCGCAGTGCACGAGCACCGGCCCGTCCGCCTCCAACGCGAGCCGGAACACCCGCACCAGCTTGTCCGCCGCGTTCTGCAACGCCAGCTGGTACAGCACCGGCAGCGAATACGTCACCTCCGTGGAGTGGATCCCGGCGAGCAGTTCGATCTGGTGCACCTCGGCGACCGCCGCCAGCGGATGCGCGGTGCCGTTGAGCTCCGCCGCGTCCCGCAGATCCAGCACCAGCCGCGGCGGCCAGGTGATCCCGTCCGGTTCCCGATCTCCGGGCCGCGGAGCGTCGCTGCGCAGCACGATCCCCGAGCGCGTAGTCCCCTCACCGGCGGGCATGCCGCCGAGATCGCGCAGGTTGACCAGCTCCGCGAGGGCCTGGGACGTCGGATCCATCGTGGACAAGGGCGTCTCCCATCGGGTCGGCTTCGACCGACAGCGTCGCAGGTGCGCACGGTCACCAACAGACCTGATCCCCCACATCGCCCGGTGCGTTAACGTCACGACATTCCCCGAACGCGCAAAGGAGCGGCGTCGTGACCACCACGTTCGACTACACCGAGGTGCTTCCGCTCGGTCCGGACGACACCGACTACCGGTTGCTCACCACCGACGGAATCCGGACCGTGGAGGCGGCCGGGCGACGTTTCCTCGAAGTGGAACCGAGCGTCCTGACCGGGCTGGCCAGTGCGGCCGTCAAGGACATCCAGCACCTGCTGCGGTCCTCGCACCTGGCGCAGCTGCGCGCCATCGTCGACGACCCGGAGGCCAGTTCCAACGACCGGTTCGTGGCCACCGACCTGCTGCGCAACGCCTGCGTGTCGGCGGGCGGAGTGCTGCCGATGTGCCAGGACACCGGCACGGCCATCGTCATCGGGAAGCGGACCGAGACGGTGCTCACCGGCGGCGAGGACGAGCAACGGCTGGCCAGGGGCGTGTTCGACGCCTACCAGGACCTCAACCTGCGCTACTCGCAGATGGCTCCGCTCAACTTCTGGGAGGAGCGCAACACCGGCAGCAACCTGCCCGGGCAGATCGAGCTGTACTCCAAGGCCGGGACCGACCCGTGCTACGAGTTCCTGTTCATGGCCAAGGGCGGCGGCAGCGCGAACAAGACGTTCCTGTACCAGGAGACGAAGGCGCTGCTGAACCCCACGCGGCTCGCCAAGTTCCTGGAGGAGAAGCTGCGCTCGCTGGGCACGGCGGCCTGCCCGCCGTACCACTTGGCGATCGTCGTCGGCGGCACCTCGGCCGAGCACAACCTCAAGGTCGCCAAGCTCGCCTCCGCCCGCTACCTCGACGAACTCCCGCGAGAAGGTTCGGCGTCCGGGCACGCGCTGCGGGACGTGGAGCTGGAGGCGCAGGTGCTGGAGATGACCCGCCAGTTCGGCATCGGCGCGCAGTTCGGCGGCAAGTACTTCTGCCACGACGTGCGGGTGATCCGGCTGCCCCGGCACGGGGCTTCGCTGCCGGTGGGCGTGGCGGTGTCCTGCTCCGCCGACCGCCAGGCCAAGGCGAAGATCACTCCGGAGGGCGTGTTCCTGGAGCAGCTCGAACGCGACCCCGCGAAGTACCTGCCGGAGGTCGGCGACGAGCAGCTGTCCGACGACGTGGTGCGCATCGACCTGAACCGGCCGATGGCCGAGATCCGGGAGGAGCTCACGAAGCTGCCGGTGAAGACGCGGGTGTCGCTGACCGGTCCGCTGGTGGTGGCCCGTGACATCGCGCACGCGAAGATCGCGGAGCGCCTCGACGCGGGTGAGCCGATGCCGCAGTACCTGAAGGACCACCCGGTGTACTACGCGGGACCGGCCAAGACGCCGGAGGGCTACGCGTCCGGTTCGTTCGGTCCGACCACGGCCGGGCGGATGGATTCCTACGTGGAGCAGTTCCAGGCGGCAGGCGGCTCGCTGGTGATGCTGGCCAAGGGGAACCGCTCGTCGAAGGTCGCCGCGTCCTGCCAGGACAACGGCGGGTTCTACCTCGGGTCCATCGGCGGCCCCGCGGCGCGGCTGGCGCAGGACTGCATCCGCAAGGTCGAGGTCCTGGAGTACCCGGAGCTGGGCATGGAAGCGGTGTGGCGCATCGAGGTCGAGGACTTCCCCGCGTTCGTCGTGGTCGACGACAAGGGCAACGATTTCTTCGCGGACTCCACGAAGCCCACCTTGCAGATCTCCTTCGCCCGCTGAGCACCTTCGGAGCCCTTCGCGAATGGCCAGCGGGTCACTCGGCGGCTTCCTCCCTGCGGGGGCGGTTTCTCACCACGAAATCGCTGTCGCCGCGAGGAAGCCGCTGAGAACCCGCCGGAGGCCCAGCTGCTCAAGCTGTCCGGCTTCGTCTTTGACAAGGCGCAGACCACGATCACAGGGGCTAACGCACGACGGCCGGTGGTGCCCGATCGGGCACCACCGGCCGTTGCACACCACAAGCGCGGGAACGCACTTCTCCCGTAGGAGCCCCACCTCCTACGGGAGAAGTGCCAGCGACGCTCAGGTCACCGCGTCAGTTCCGCGGCACCTTCACGTCACGCTTTTCGAGCACGACGGTGCGCTCGTCCAAGGGAGCGTCCAACTGGACCGCCAGCGGCGGATGGCGCAGATCCATCGTGCAGATCCCCGGCGGTTCCGGGGTCTCGTTGACCAGCACGAGCTTCACCTGCTGGTCGGTCTGCTCGGCGATTTCGGCGTGCACCTTGCTGCAGCCGCCTTCTTGACCGTTAGTGACGACGACGGAGCCACCGTCCTGGGTCCACACCCGAGGCGCGGAACTCCCGGACTGCGACGTGGCCTTGATCAGGTTTTCCGGCACGGGTGTGCGTTCCTGCTCGGGCTTCGGCTCCACCGGAGTGGCCGGCGCCGGTGCCGGCGGCTGCCCGCCGAATCCGACCTCTTCTTGCTGTCCGGCGCAGGCGGTGAAGGCGAGGAGCAGCATGCCCGCGCCCACTGTGGTGTGTAGGCGTTTCATGCCCAGAAGACGGAGTGCGTTCGCCACCGGGTTGCGCGGAAGTGCGGATCTTTTGGGCGGACACTGCGGATTCCACCCTGAACACCATCAAAACCACTGGTCAGCGCCATTCACTGGGAACGTTCGCTCCCGATACCCGGCCGTGCCGATGCCCGGGGAACCGGTTCAGCGCCGGTCTCCATCCGTCGCTGTTGCTTCCTTGCGGGCGGTGGCGGCCCAGTCGGTGATCCAGTCGACGAGCACGCCGCTGTTGTAGACCCAAGCGTAGTGGCCGAGCTTCGGGGCACCCGCGACCTCGCAGGAGTAGTGCCGCCGGGTGCGCGGCGACGCGACCGCCTTCGCCGCCAGGTGATCCACTGAGGAGTCGGGGGCGAGTTCGTCGCCTTCCACGCTGACCGTCAGCAGCGGGATGTTCAGTTCCCGCAACGCCTTCTCGTAGTCGAACCGCGAGCCGCCGAGTCGGTAGCGGCCGGTGCGGCCCTGCCTTGCCCAGTCCTGCATGATCCCGGAGGGCTGCCTGCCGCCGAAGCCGAACCGCTCCCCTGGCCAGTGACCGAGCACGGTGCACAGGGCCGCGACGGCCTGGGTGGCGACGAGGTTCTTCCAGCCTTGCAGTCCGGGGAAGCTGCGGAACCACACGGAACCGGACGCCAGCAGCGTCACGCCGCGGACCCGGCCCGGATGGGCGGCGGCGAACAGCATCGCGATCTGCCCGCCGAGGCTGTGGCCGAGCAGGAACCGCGGCGCCTGCGGGAACTCGCGCTCGACGAGCTCCACGATGGCGGCGGCGTCCTCGATGAGGTCCTGGTATCCGAAGCGGATCCCCCGATGCGCGGCCGGCGTCGAGGCGCCTTGCCCGCGCGTGTCGACGCTCACCACGGCGCAGCCCCGCTCGTGCAGCTCCTGCAGGAAGGGCCGGTAGTAGGAGGCCGGGACGCCCATCGCGGGCAGCACGATGACGACCGGCGCCGCCGGATCGTCGGCGGCGAGCGCGCCGACGCTCAACCGGTGCGCACCCGCGGACACCACGCCCAGCTCGGTCAACGTCAGGTCGGCCATTCCGGGACTCCCGTTGTGAACTCGTCTCGTCGGTTCGGCACAGAATAACGACACGACCGAGTCTCGATGCGGATCAGGGGGCGACCCGAGGTGCCGCTGAGCGACCGGCTACTCGGACCTTCCGCGAAGAAGGGACATCTAGCGCAGCCTGCGCGGACCCGTGTCCGGTGTGGCGGCCGACGGACGCACGCTGACCCTGGCGCCGGTGACCCGCACCCCGGAGGCCGAGGCCAGCACCGGCTGCAACGTCAACTCCCGGATCTCCGGCAGATCCTCCACCAGCGTCGCGACCCGCAGCACCAAGTCCTCCAGCGCGGCCAAGTCCGCCGGTTCGTCCCCGCGGTACCCGGCCAGCAGCGGCGCCGCCCGCGGCGACCGGACCAGCGCGGCGACGTCCACATCGGTCATCGGGACCGCCCGGTACGCCTTGTCCCCCAGCAGCTCACTGGCCACACCGGACAGTCCGAAGGAGACCAGCGTGCCGAACGACGGGTCGTCCATCAGCGCGATCACGCAGGAATGGCCCCGCCCCGCCATGTTCTGCACGTAGACCTCGTCCGTGCCGGACACCCGGAGCAGGTCCGCGCAGGCGGCTCGCACCGTTTCGGCGTTCACCAGATCCAGCCGCACGCCCACCAGATCGGTGCGGTGCCGCAGCTGGTCATCCGCCGACTTCAGCACGACCGGGAAACCCAGCTCGGTCGCCGCGCGGACCGCCTCTTCCTCGCCGTGCACCCGGCGGAACGGCACCAGCTCGATCCCGTAGTGGCCGAGCAGCCGTACCGTCTCCGCATCGCTGAGCCGCCGCTCACCATCGGTCAGCGAAGCCTCGACCTGTTCCCTGGCCCGTTCCGGCGCGATGCCCTCCGGGCGGGTGAAGTGGCCCTGCGGCGCCGCTCGCCAGCGGGCGTAGCGGGTCGCCCTGGCCAAGGACAGCACCGCCCGTTCCGGGCTCGGGTAGGACGGCACCGAACCTCGGCCCGCCGAGCCGTCCGGCCCCGGCACCGCGAGTTCGTCCGGTACGCCTTCGGCGGCCAAGAAAGTCGTCACCACCGGCTTCGTCGCCGCGCTGCCCGCCTCTTGCAACGCCTCCCGCAGCGCGCGGGCGTAGGCCGTGCCGGGCACCGCGACGGGCGGCACAAAGACCGTGACCAGCGCGTCCACGTTCTCGTTGAGCGCCGCCTCGCGCACCGCCGCGGCGAACACCTCCGGTTCGGCCGCGGCACCCACGTCGACCGGTTCGGTCGCCAGCCGCAGCCCCTCCGCCTGCGCCACGTCCGCGGCCAGCATGCCCAGCGCCGACGAGTTCCCGACCACCGCGACCCGCTCACCGGCGGGCAACGGCTGGTGCGCGAGCAGCTGCGCCGTGTCGAACATCTGCGCCACCGACTCGACGCGGATCACCCCTGCCTGCTCGAACAGGGCCTGCACGCTGGTCTCGTCGACCTGCACCGAGGTCGCCGCCAATCCCGCACGCACCGCGTTGCGGCCGGACTTGACCACCACGATCGGCTTGGTGCGCGCCAGTCGCCGAGCCAGCCGGGCGAACTTGCGCGGATTGCCGAACGACTCCAGGTACAGCAGCACCACGTCGGTGGCCGGGTCGGTCTGCCAGTACTGCAGCATGTCGTTGCCGGACACGTCGGCGCGGTTGCCCGCCGAAACGAAGGTGGACAAGCCGAGGCGCCGTTCGGTCGCGGTCGCCAAGATCGCCACACCCAACGCACCCGACTGGCAGAAGAACCCGGTGCGGCCGCTGCCCGGCAGGCGCGGGGCCAGCGTCGCGTTGAGCCGGTACCCCGAATCGGTGTTGACCACGCCCAACGCGTTGGGGCCGACGACCCGCATGCCGTGGACCCGCGCGGCCCGGACCATCCGGCGTTCGATCTCCCGGCCGTCCGGGCCGGACTCGCTGAACCCGGAGCTCACGATCACCAGGGCCTTCACGCCCTTGGCCAGGCAGGCGTCCAGGACCTCGTCGATCCCGGCCGCCGGGATGGCCACCACCGCGAGGTCCACGTCGTCGGGAATGTCGAGCACCGAGGGGTACGCGCGCACTCCGCGCACCGCGCGGTGCTCCGGGTTGACCGGGTACACCGGCCCGGCGAAATCCGCGGTGAGCAGGTTGACGAGCACCGCGTGCCCGATCTTGCGGTGATCGGTGGACGCGCCGATCACCGCCACCGCCCGCGGGTGCAGCAGGTTGTGCACGCTGCGCGCCTCGGCGGCCTGTTCGCGGGCGCGGGCGACCGCCAGCGACTCCTCGGTGGGGTCGATGTCGAATTCCAGGTGCACCACGCCTTCTTCCAGCGCACGCCGCACCTGGTAACCGGCGTCCCGGAACACCCGCACCATCCCCGAGTTCTCCGCGAGCACTTCCGCGACGAACCGGTCCAGGCCGCACTCCTGGGCGGCGGCGGCCAAATGCTCCAGCAGGATGGAACCGAGGCCACGGCCCTGGTGCTCGTCCTCGACGACGAACGCCACCTCCGCGGAGTCCTGCTCGTCGAGGCGGTCGAAGCGCCCCACCGCGACGATGTCGTCGCCGAGCAACGCCACCAGCGCGACCCGGTTCCGGTGGTCGACGGTGCTGAACCGCTCCACGTCCCGCTTCGGCATCCGCGGGTACGGGCCGAAGTAGCGGAAATAGCGGGTGCGGTCGCTGAGCCTGCCGTGGAACGACACCAGCTGGTCGGCGTCGGCCGGCGTGATCGGGCGCAGGTGCACGGTCCCGCCGTCGGACAGCACGACGTCGGCCTCCCATCGACGCGGGTAGGGCTCGTCGAGCACCACGTTCGAGGGCGGCTCGGCCTGCGCATCCGGCTGTTCGGTGGGCTGTTGTTCGGTGGGCTGCTGTTCGGTGGGTGGCTGGTCGGCGGCCGAGGTTTCGGCCTGTGCGGGTGCCGCGTTGCTCACGGTCGTGCCGTCGCCGCTCCGCCGTTCCTCCGGCACACCGTCACCGTTCGGATCACGCCGCTTCGCCCCGCCGCCCATCAGCCAGCACCCTCTCAACCGCACCGGCATCGAGCAGGCCGGGCGCACTGCGCCGCCGGTGCGGGCACGCGTGCGCCGCCGATGTCAATCGCGAACATCGGCCGGATCCAAACCGTGCAACGGGAACAACGCGTGTCGCGCGTCCCGGATCGCAGTGTCCACCGTGGACTCGGTGACCCCGGTCCACGGTACGAACGCCGGATCCTCCCCATCTGTCAACGAAGCGGGCAGCGGAACGTTCCCCACCACCCGCAACGCGTGCGCCAGCCAATCCTGCGGCAGCGACGTTCCCGGGTCCAGGTCGCGATCGAGCGCGGTCGCCAGCAGATGCGTCCAGCTGCGCGGCACCACGCGGTACAGCGAATAACCGCCACCGCCGAGCGCGACCCACTTGCCACCCGCGTAGCGCTGCGCCAAGTCTCGCAGGCTTTGATACGAGGCCCGCTGGCCGTCGACCGACATCGCCAGATCCGCCAGCGGATCCTCCCGGTGCGTGTCCGCCCCGGACTGCGTCACCAGCACCTGCGGTCCGAACTCCGCCAGCAGCGACGGCACCACGGCGTGGAACGCCCGCTGCCAGTCCGCGTCGCCCGTTCCGGGCGGCAGCGCAACGTTCACAGCCGACCCCTCCGCACCCGTACCACCGGTCTCGGTGGCGAATCCGGTCCCCGGCCACAACGTGATCGGGTGCTGGTGCAACGAGACGGTCAGCACTCGCGGGTCGTCGTAGAACGCGGCCTGCACCCCGTCGCCGTGGTGCACGTCCAGGTCGATGTAGGCGATGCGTTCCACGCCCTGCTCGAGCATCCAGGCGATGGCCACGGCGCAGTCGTTGTAAACGCAGAAGCCCGCCGCCCGCTCCGGCATCGCGTGGTGCAGCCCACCGGCGATGTTCACGGCCCGCTCGGCCCGGCCCGAGACGACCTGTTCGGCGGCGGTGATCGACGCCCCCGCGATGAGCGCGGAAGCCTCGTGCATGTCGTCGAAGATCGGGTTGTCGTCCGTACCCAACCCGTACCCGACGCCCCAGGCCGCGGTCGGGGCCGAACGGACCGCCGCCAGGTAGTCGGGCCGGTGGACTCGCAACAAGTCCTCGTCCGAGGCCGGCCGCGGCGGCACCGGCGTCACGTCGTCCAACAGGCCCAGCGACCGCGCCAAGCGCATCGTCAGATCAAGTCGAACCGGATGCAACGGATGCTCGCCGCCGAGGTCATAGCCGAGAACCGACTCGTCCCACACCACCGCGCACGTGTCACCCATTGCCCGAACGCTACCCGCCCTGTGTCCACCACCACAGTGCGCTGGTTCACACGTTCGGCCATCGGCTCGTTTTGCTTTGGTGGTCGGGTAGCTGTTGTGTCTTGTGAGGTTGGGGACGCGGCTGGCGGGTGGGTGGCCGCCGAGTGCGGTGTGGCCGCGGTGGTGATTGTAGGTGTGGAGCCAGTGTGGGAGGGCGTTTCGGCGTTCGGTGTCGGAGAGGTAGAGCTGGGCGTAGGCCCATTCGTCGAGCAGGGTGCGGTTGTAGCGTTCGACTTTGCCGTTGGTTTGGGGTCGGTAGGGGCGGGTGCGGAGGTGTGTGATGCCGGCGGCGGTGAGTGTGGCGGTCCAGAGGTGGGAGCGGTAGCAGGAGCCGTTGTCGGTCAGTACTCGGAGCACGGTGATCCCGGCATCGGTGAAGAATGTGTGTGCTCGTTGCCAGAACGCGGCGGCGGTTTCGCGTGTCTCGTCGGGAAGGATTTCGGTGTAGGCAAGCCGCGAGTGGTCATCGACGGCGTTGTGCAGGTAGCTGTAGCCGATGGCGGGTTTCTTCCCGCCGGCGCGGCGGCGGTCGGTGACGGTGGCCTGGCTGTTGTGGCTGCCGGCCTGGCGGCCGAGGACTTTGCTGCCGCCGCCGTCGGGGACGTTGCCGACTTTCTTGATGTCGACGTGGACGAGGCCGCCGGGCTGCGGGTACTCGTAGCGGCGGATCACCCGCCCGGTGGCCCGGTCCAGGTGTGCGAGCCGGGCCAGCCTGTAGCGGCCCAAGACCCGGTGCACGGTAGCCGGGTTCAAGCCCAGCAAAAACGCGATCCGTGCCGGCCCCCACCGGCGGATCACCCGGACCTTGATGATCCGCCGCTCGGTGCGCGACGGAGTGCGCCGCGGACTGTGATGCGGACGCGAGGACCGGTCTGCCATCCCCGCCTCGCCCTCGGTGCGATACCGATCCGCCCACCGTTGCGCGGTGCTGGGCGAGACTTGGAAACGCTCAGCCGCACGCCGCAACGGCCAGCGATCGTCCACGACACACCGAGCCAGACGCAGCCTGCCCGTCTCAGTCAACGGAGCGTTACGGTGACACACGAGGACCTCCAGGTATTCGGTGCAGATGTCGTGATCCACACCGAACCCGGAGGTCCTCACTCATTCCAAGATCATCCGCCCCGTGTCCCCCGTTCACAACCTCCCGAGACACAACAGGTAGCGGAACCTCAGTGAGCCTCTCGCTGCGGGATCTTTTTCCCGAGTGGCTCCGCCACGAGGGAAAAAGCTGTCCTCGCGAGAGGCTCACTGAGAACCCGCCGGTGGTCACCTTTTTGACGTGGGCTATGTGCTTCGCACATACAGGCACGGCTTCGCCGCAAGGCACGGCCGTTGGCCGTAAGGCAGGCGGGCTTCGCCGCCCTTTGCGGGCTTCGCCGCTGAGAACCTGCATGTGGTCGGCTTTTCGACGTGGGCTATGTGCTTTGCACATACAGGCACGGCTTCGCCGCAAGGCACGGCCGTTGGCCGTAAGGCAGGCGGGCTTCGCCGCCCATTGCGGGCTTCGCCGCTGGAGGGCGTTGCTTGCTGGGAGGTTTTGTTGCTCGGGTGGCTAGGTCGGATGAGCTTGCGGGGTCAGGGGGTTTCGCCTGTTTTGGCAGGGCGGGTGGGGTCTGTCGTCCAGTGGGACCAGGAGCCGGCGTAAAGGGCTGCCGGGTTGGCCGGGCCGCTGAGGCCTGCGTGTTCCAGGGCCAGCAAGGCCGAGCACGCTGTCACGCCTGAGCCGCAGTAGGTCGCGACTCGGGAGGTGCCGTCCACGCCTAGTTCGCGGAACAGCGCCGCGACGTCCTCCGGTGGCCGCCATGTCCCGTCCTCGGTGACGTTGGACGCGAACGGGGCGTTGCGTGCGCCGGGGATGTGGCCGGCCCGCGGGTCAACGGGTTCCACCTCGCCTCGGTATCGCTCAGGTGCGCGGGCGTCGAGCAGTCGCCCGTCCTCCGCCATCCGCGCCGCCTCGTCCGCGTTGATCACCGGCAGTGAATCCGGGACGACCTGGAAATCCGTCGGCACGACCTCCGGCACCTCGGCCGTGACCGGGTTTCCTCGCGCGACCCAGGCCCGGTATCCGCCGTCGAGCACCCGGACCCGTGGATGCCCCGCCCATCGCAGCAACCACCAGGCTCGCGCGGCCGCCGAACCGTTGTCCGCGTCGTAGGCCACGACCTCCCGCTCCGCGGTGATCCCCGCCCGCCGGAACACGGCTTGCAGGTCGGCGGCGGCGGGCAACGGATGGCGGCCGCCCGCGCCGGGTGGCGCGGAAAGTTCGGTGTCGAGATCCACGAACACCGCGCCCGGTAGGTGATCCTGCTCGTAGTCCTGCCTGCCGGGCGGCCCCAGCAGGCTCCACCGGACGTCGAGCAGCACCGGCGGGCGCGAACCCGCAAGCTGTTCGGAAAGATCATCCACGCTGATCAGCGGGTCCATGTCGACCTCCTGGACGGAATGCGGGACTGAGCCGGAACAGCGGCCCCGAACACTGGAAACGGCTGCTCGGAAGCCACCGACCGGCGGTAGTGCCGCAGGACTAGAATCGTGGGTGGGACTGCAACGGGGAGCCAGCGTGAACGATCTCATCGATACCACCGAGATGTACCTTCGCACCATTTACGACTTGGAGGAGGAGGGTGTCGTCCCGCTGCGCGCCCGAATCGCGGAACGCCTGGAACAGAGCGGGCCGACCGTGAGCCAGACCGTGGCTCGGATGGAACGCGACGGACTGCTCACCGTGGCCGAGGACCGGCACCTGGAGCTCACCGAGGCGGGGCGTACCCGAGCCGTTCGGGTGATGCGCAAGCACCGGCTCGCCGAGCGGTTGCTGGTCGACGTGATCGGCCTGGAGTGGGAACACGTGCACGACGAGGCGTGCCGGTGGGAGCACGTGATGAGCGAGGCGGTGGAACGCAAGCTCGTCGCCCTGCTCGGCAACCCCGCCACTTCCCCGTACGGCAACCCGATTCCCGGTCTCGAAGAGCTCGGCGCCGAGCCGCAGCCCGCACCCGTGAACGAGTCCGACCTGCAGCGCGTCGACGAGATCGCCCGCCAGGGCGGCGGCCGGGCCACGGTATGCCGAATCGCCGAGCACGTGCAGCTCGACCCCGACCTGATGAGCGAGCTCAAGGAAGTCGGGCTGATGCCCTCCCAGGAGATCGAGATCGTTCCGGTCACCGGAGTGAACAAGCCGATCGAGGTCAACGGCCCCAAGGGCAGCACCCAACTCGCCCCCGGCATCGCCCACGCCGTCCTGGTCCGCGCCCGGTGAGCCCCGCGGAGTCCGCCGCCGAAGCGTTCGGCGGCGCGCACGGGCATGCCCCGAGCGCGGTCTGGTCCGCCCCCGGCCGGGTCAACTTGATCGGTGAGCACACCGACTACAACGACGGTTTTGTGCTGCCGATCGCCTTGCCGCACCGGATCGCGGTAGCCGCCTCGCCGCGCACCGACGGGATGCTGTCGGTGGCCACCCTCGGCGACGACGACGTGCTGCACCGAGCGGATCCGACGCCGCTGGACGCACTGGCTCCCGGTTCGCAGACCGGCTGGGCCGCGTACCCCGCCGGAGTCGCGTGGGCGCTGCGCGGACAGGACATCGACATTCCCGGAGCGAACCTGGTCATCGCCGGGGACGTGCCCGCGGGCGCCGGGCTGTCGTCCTCGCACGCGCTGGAGTGCGCGGTCGCGCTGGCGCTGCTCGACCTGGCCGGTCGGCCCGCGGACGGGCCGGATGCGGCGCCGCTGTCCGACATAGCCCGCTGGGTGCAGATCTCGGAGAATGACTTCGTCGGCGCCCCCACCGGCCTGTTGGACCAGACCGCCTCGCTGAGTTGCACCGAGTCGCACGCGCTGTTCTTCGACGTGCGTTCCGGTGAGCTCGAGCAGATCCCGTTCGACACCGGCGCGGTCGGCCTCGAACTTCTGGTGATCGACACCCGGGCGAAGCATTCGCACAGTGAGTCCGGGTACGGCGAGCGCCGGCGCGGCTGCGAGCACGCCGCCGAGCTGCTCGGGATCAAGGCGTTGCGGGACGTGTCCGTCGCGGAACTGGACGGCGCGCTCACCGTGCTGCCGGACGAGCTGCGCCCGCTGGTTCGCCACGTCGTGACCGAGAACGATCGGGTGATCTCCACGGTCGCCGAACTCGACGCCGGTGATCTCGCCGCGATCGGGCCGCTGCTGACCGCCTCGCACGTGAGCATGCGCGACGACTACCGGATCTCCTGCCTGGAACTGGACGTCGCGGTGGATGCGGCGCTGGAGGCCGGTGCGCTGGGCGCCCGGATGACCGGCGGCGGTTTCGGCGGGTCGGCCATCGCGCTGGTCCGCGCGCAGGACCGGGAGGAGATCGGGCAGGCGGTGCTCAACTCCTATGCGGAGCACGGGCTGACGACGCCGCGGTTGTTCACCGCGACCCCGGCGGGAGGGGCCGGCCGAGACCGATAGCCTCGCCCGCTCAGCCCCGCGGTGCCGCGGGGCCGCCGAGTCAGCATTCTCAGGCGAGTCCGACGTCTCAGGAAAGGCAGAACCTCCGTGAAGCTCCTCGTCACCGGTGGTGCGGGATATGTGGGCAGCGTGTGCGCGGCACGTCTGCTGGAGAACGGCCACGACGTCACCGTGGTCGACGACCTCTCGACCGGTCACGCCGACGCGGTGCCGCCCGGCTGCACCTTCGTGCAAGCAGACATCGCGGCGGCCGCCGGTGACCTGCTCGCCGACGGGTACGACGGGGTGCTGCACTTCGCGGCCAAGTCGCTGGTCGGCGAGTCGATGCAGGATCCGCACAAATACTGGCAGGGCAACGTGCTCACCTCGCTGCGCCTGCTGGAGGCGGTTCGCCGGCACGGCACGCCGCGACTGGTGTTCTCCTCCACCGCCGCCACCTACGGCGAGCCCGACACCGTGCCGATCCCGGAGACCGCTCCGGCCCGGCCCACCAACACCTACGGAGCGACGAAGCTCGCGATCGACCACGCGATCAGCTCCTACGCCACGGCCCACGGCCTGGGCGCGGTGAGCCTGCGCTACTTCAACGTGGCCGGTGCGCACGGCGCGTTCGGCGAGCGGCACACCGTCGAGACGCACCTGATCCCGATCGTGCTGCAGGTCGCGCTGGGGCAGCGCGAGCAGGTGCAGATGTACGGCGACGACTGGCCCACCGAGGACGGCACCTGCGTCCGTGACTACATCCACGTCACCGACCTCGCCGACGCGCACCTGCTGGCGCTGGACAACGCCCGTCCCGGTGAGCACCGGATCTACAACCTGGGTAATGGAACCGGGTTCTCGGTGCAACAGGTGATCAAGACCTGCCGCGAGGTGACCGGTCACCCGATCCCGGCCGCGGTGGCACCGCGCCGGGCCGGTGACCCAGCGACGCTGGTGGCCGCCAGCGACCGCGCTCGCGAAGAGCTGTCCTGGAAGCCGAAGCTGGCCGACCTGTCCGTGATCGTGCGCGACGCCTGGGAGTTCACCCGCGACCGCCAGCAGGCCTGATCCGTCCCGGTGCCCGGCCGCCGAACCACCGGGCACCGGATCGGTTTTCCGTTCGTGGTGAACCACGGCGCCCATCAGGATTCCTCCTCTTCGATCATCAACTGGGCATCGGTCATCGCTTCCTTGGCCATGTCGGCCATCTCCTTGGGGGAGACCCCGGTGTCCAGCGCCTGGCGCAGCAGGCGGCCCAGCGTGTGTTCGGGTCGTCCGGCCTCGACTCGTTCCAGCGCCACGCTCGCCAGCGCGCCTTCACCGCGCAGGTAGGCGAAAAAGGCCAGCAAAGCGCCGACCTCGGCGACCTCCGGTTCCGGTGCTTTGCGCACGAGGCTCAGCCACAGCTGTTCCGCGGCCATCGCCGAGTCCCCCAGCGCCACCCCGAGGCAGAGATCGCGGACCCGGTGGTCGGACAGCGCGAGCAGGATGCGGAGCTGGTCGTCTTCGGTCAACGCCTCCCCCGCCGCCGTCCGGCGGATCCCGGCGAGGGTGATGGCCACATCTCGGTGCACGCGGCCGCTTTCCGGCTCCCGCTCGACGTCCTCGATCATCGCGGCGAGCCGCGCCGACCAGCGGGCGACGGCTCGCTCGGATTCCGGCGCGACCAGCCGTTGCAGCTCCTCGCGGCTGTCGAAGGTGACCGAGCCGGACGCGGCCATCGCGGCGCCGAGCGCGGTGCGCTTCGGGTCGGGAATGCGGCCGGCGCACACGGGGTCGTCGTAGCACTGCCACGATCCGCCCGCCTCCAGCCGATCGGCCCAGAGCTCGTGCAGCACCTCGATTCCGGCTTCGGCCAACCCTTCCCGGAGCAATGCGATCAGTTCGAGCTCGGGAGCCTCGACATGTTCGTCCACTTCGGACCCTTCGGGCGGCGGACCGCCCGGGTCGTGTCCGGCGGTTCCGGATCCGGCGACCACCGCGATGACGCCGGTGATGCCCCGCCGGATCAGCGGGCCGGTGGAGACGTATTCGACCAGTGCACGGCGATGTTCCGGCGGCGGTAGGTCCAGCCTCAGCGTGAGACCGAACGTCGCGGCGTCACCGGTGGTGTGCAGGCCGATCAGGATCAGTGAATCGGCGGGGATGAATCCGAGCAGGTGCGGGACGGCGGCCAGCACCTCGCCGGCGTCGCCGATGCGGATGCGTGCGTTCAGCGGAGTGGTCATACCCAGAACATCGGTGGTGCCGGGCGAAGCGCCGCAGGGTCGAGTTCCGAATCTGTGGATGGATCGGCCACCTGTGGACAACTTTGCCGCCGCACACCGGAAAACTCACTTCTGAGTGACCGTGAATACGGTGCTCTGCTTCACCCCATTGACCATCACGCTCAGTTCTCCCCGACCTGGCCGCAATCCGGTCAGCGAACCGGTGATCGGATCGAACGCCGCGACCGATCCCGGAGCGGCCTCCTCGGGCCGTCCGATGTGCACCGATCGGCCGCCTTCCCAGTACGCGCTCACCGGATACCGCACCGGCACCACCCGGTCGCCCTGCGCCACATCGGCCGTCACCGGCACCACCGCGTCCGGCGCCAGCGGCGGCACCGCCAGCTCGATCCGGTCGACGTGCGGCCGCGTCTCCCACCGCACCGAGCCGCGCCGGTCGCCCGGATCGACCCGCAACAAGCTCCACCCGGTGAAGCCGCCGTCCTCGGGGGCAGCCGCGGGCTGCTTGCCCGCGTTGCCGTTCACCTCCAGATTCACACCATCCACAGTGGACGAATGGAACACGCCGGCGTGGCCGGCGACCAGCACGGCGGATTTCCCCGTATCCCGCTCGAAATCCGCCAGCCACCGGTTGAGCAGCCCGGCCTCCTTCGGATCCGCGAGCTCGGACGCCTCGCTCGGACCGGGATCATCCAGCGGATGGTGCAAGAACACCGAGACCGAATGGATCCGCGGATCCCGGGACGCCTCGTCCAGCGCGGAACGCAACATCCGGACCTGGCCGAACCCGCCGCCGAGCAGCGAGCCCGACGAGGAATCCAGCAGCACCGCCCTGCTTCCCGCGACGTCGGCGACCTGGTGGGTCGCACCGAACTCGGCGGCGAACTCGCTGAGATCCCCCGGCCCGGACGCCTCGTGGTTTCCCGGCACGTAATACCAAGGCACCCGGCCGCCCACTTCCGAATCGATCATCTGCCGCGCCAGGTCGAAATCGGCCGCCGTCCCCCGGTCCACCAGGTCCCCGTTGATCACCAGCGCGTCCGGCCCGCTCGCCACCGCCTCACGCAGCGACCGCCGCGCCTGCGCCACCAGCGGCCCGTCCGGATCGTCGGCGGTGAACTGCGCGTCGCTGACCACCGCGATCCGCGCCGCCCCCGGGGCAGGCGGCAACGTCGCGTCCTGCACCACCGCCGGGTCCCGGGGCCGCGGATCCGGCGGAACCGGCACGTCCGGCGCGACCCGTGCGGTCAGCTCGTCGAACACCAGCCGTCCCGCGTACTGCCGAGCCCCATCGGGTTCGACCACGTACAACCGCTGCAGCCGCAGCGCACCGGCCGCACCGGCGGGCAGTGGTGCCTCGACGTAGCGCCACCCCGTCCAGTCCACGTTCCGCGCCAAGTCCACGGTCGTGGCGACGCCCGCCGCGTCCTCAACGGTGCCGCGCAGCCAGGCTCCGTTGCCGTCACCGTTCACCCACACCCCCACGCGCTGCGTTCCCGGCGGCAGCGGCAACGCCTGATCCGCGTTGACGTAGGCCGCGCGGGTCGTGGTGCTGCCGGTGAGCGCGTAATCCAAGGCCAGGCCGGGCGTTCCCGCATGCCCCGGCGCCTGGCTCAGCGAGGCGCGCACCGATTCCGGGAAAACAGCGGTGTTCCAGCCCGCAGCCCCGTCCAACGGCGCCAGCGGTTCCGGCCGGGATCCGGTGGTGATCCCCAGATGCGTGACCTGATCACCCACCCGCGCCGTGACGGCGGAGCTCGCCGACGGCGACAGCGCCGTCACCGCGAACCCGTCCCCGTTCGGCTCGATCCGCACCGCTCGCCGGTCGTACTCCAGCCGCACGTCCGCCGGTTCCACCCAGGTCTCGAAACCCTCCGAATCGTGCCCGAGCACCTGGAACCGCCCCCGGGATCCCTGCGCGGGCAACTCGACCCGCTCGGTGTCCGTGCTGAGCCTGACGGGCGGCCCGAGCACAGTCAGCTCCGCCGATCCCGTCGCCCCCGGCGCGCTCGCGGTGACAGTGCTCGTCCCCGGGCGCCCCGCGTGCAGGACTCCGCCGTTCACCCGGCCACCGCCGGGCGGCGACACCGACCACGCCGGTTCGGCCGCCACCGGCGCTCCGCTCTCGTCATGCCCGTGCGCCGTCAGCTTCCGGGTGAGTCCGGACAGCACCCGCGTGCCATCGGCCGGGTCGACCCGGAACCCGCGCAGCCGCCCGCTTCCGGGCGCGGTGGAGAACCCGATCCCGTTCGGAACCGGCCGCAGCTCACCGTCCGAAGGGGAGTTGTGCACCTCTGCTGCGGCGGCGCCACGTTCCCGCGCCAGCAACGTCGACGATCCGCCCCCGTCGAGATTGATCGCATCGACCGCCCCCAGCGCGCGCAGCCGCTCGGCGAGTTCCCGCTCCGTCGCGCCGCGGCTGTCGGCCTGCCTGCCGTCGATGGTGACCAGCCACATCCGCGCACCGTCCGCGGAGAAGCCCACGGCGGTGCGCGGGTGCAGCGCCTTGTCGTCGACCGGCTGCACTTCTCCCCCGCGCAGCAACACCTTGTTCCCGCCGACGGCCACGTCCGCGCCTTCGGTCCGCGGCCGGTAATGGACGGTGGCGCGGTCTCCCGGCCGCAACGAACGGAGCGCCTCGGCTCCGCCGCCGACTCCGAGCAATCGCGCCGCACCATCCGGAACGGGACCCTCCGCCGGTGCCGGACGAACCTGAGTCACCACATCACCGGCCAGTTCCACCTCTACCACCGGCGCATGCCCGTCCACGACCGACGTGCGAGAAGCCCCTCCCCAATACGGCGTGTACAGCCCGATGCCGTCCGCGGCGATCGTCGGTGCGTTCAGGTCGGTGATCGGTGTGGCCGTGCCATCGGCGCGGGTGAGTTCGGCCGCCAAGAACACCTGCATCAGGCGGCCGGCGGCTTCGGCGCCACCGACCGCGGCCACCTCGTTGTGCCCGGCGGCCGGCGCGCTGAGCAGCTCACCGCCGGAGATCGCCGCGCCGAGCGGAGCGCCGGACGCATCGATGTCGAAGAAGTCCCCGTTCACCCCGGCCACCGCCCCCGACAGCTGCTCCGTCAACGGAGCGCGCGCCGAAGCGACTCCCGGACTCAGATATTCGGGCCGCAGTCCCGAACCGGCCAGGTCAGCGGTGAGCACATCGCCGCGCAACCAGCCCTCCGGCTCGTAGCGCTCGAACTCGGTCAGCGTGAGCCCCGGAGCGAGCGTCGACGTCTCCCGTGCCGTGTCGAACCCGTCCGAGCCGGACGTCCGGTCCGGAGCGGAACGGACGCTGACCGGCCCGTGTTCGGCCGCAGACGCGGCGGGAACGTCCTCCACCGGCGGCGGCCCGACCGGCGCGGTGAACCCGCTCGAGGTGGCGGCCCCGGCGGGCGCGGTCACCACACCCATCAGGACCGCACCGGACACCACCACGACCAGACCGCGCGACCGCATGAACCCTCCCGAGTACGCCGGATCATCAGCAGATCGCACCGGTGCTGCCGGATGCGAGCGCCGAACTGAACAACACTCGAACAGCCCATGCCGATCGGTCACGCGTGGTCCCGGCGGCGGGCCGGGCACTGCGAAGCCGCCGGTACAGTCGAAGAACCACTTCCCGCGAAGGAGTCAGGTCATGCGCAGCGCTTCGCCCGCTCTGCTCTCGTCCGCGGGACTGATCGCCGGTTTCGGTGTCACCAGGCTGCAACGCCACCGCTCCTGGAGCGGGCTGGTCGCGGGAGCCGGTGGCCTCGCCGCGATGGACAGCTGCCGACGGCGCAGCGGCGGCGGCCGGGCGCTCGTGCTCGGAGCCGCGTACGCGGGCGCGCTCGCCGGATCACACCCGTTGGCGCGGCGAATCGGCGCATGGCCCGCGGTCCTCACCGCCGCAGCGGGCGTCGCCGGGGCCGCGCACCTGCTCGTTCAAGGCGGCACCGCCACCGATCGAACGGAAGAACGCGGGTCCTGAGCCGCGGAGCGGCCGGCGAATATCCCCCGACCGGTGCGTACGTCCAGTACAGGTCCTCATTAGGCTGTCCGGGTGGCTTTCCACGTTTTTCACGGTGAAGGGACTCCGGTGACCGCTCAAGCCTCGACCATCGAAGAGCTGACCGCCCGGCGCGATCGCGCCCGCCACGACCACGCGGAATTGGCCGCGCGCGGGCTGAAACTGGACCTCACCAGGGGGAAGCCTTCGCCGCAGCAGCTTGATCTCTCGAACGGGCTGCTGGAGTCTCCGGCGGCAGCCGTCTCCGCCGATGGCACCGACCTGCGCAATTACGGCGGCTTGCAGGGCCTGCCCGAGCTGCGGGCGATCTTCAGCGACGCGTTGCAGGTACCGGTGGATCAGTTGCTGGCGGCGGGGAACTCCAGTCTGGAACTGATGCACGACGCACTCGTCTTCTCGCTGCTCGGGACGCTGCCCGGCGGGCAGCGCCGCTGGGTGGACGAGCCGGAGATCGCGTTCCTCTGCCCGGTGCCCGGCTACGACCGGCACTTCGCGCTGTGCGAACGGCTGGGCATCAAGATGATCCAGGTGCCGATGACCTCGCACGGCCCGGACATGGACGTCGTCGAACGGCTCGCCGCCGAGGACCCGCGGGTGAAGGGCATCTGGTGCGTGCCCAAGTACAGCAACCCGGACGGCGCGGTCTACTCCGACGCCACGGTGCGCAGGCTGGCGGCGATGCCGGCCGCCGCGCCCGACTTCCGGATCTTCTGGGACAACGCCTACGCGGTGCATCACCTCGCCGATGAGCCTGCCGAGATCGCGGACCTGCTCGCGCTCTGCGCGGAGCACGACAACCCGGACCGAGCGTTCGTGTTCGGTTCCACCTCGAAGATCACGTTCGCGGGTAGCGGGGTCGCCTTCTTCGGCTCGTCGGCCGCCAACGTCCAGTGGTGGCTCGGCTGCACCGCCAAGCGCAGCATCGGACCCGACAAGGTCAACCAGCTGCGGCACGTGCGGTTCCTCCGCGACGCGGACGGGCTGCGCGAGCACATGCGCCAGCACGCGGCGCTGATCCGGCCCAAGTTCGACGCGGTCGACAAGATCCTCCACGCCGAGTTGGGCGGTACCGGCCTCGCCGAGTGGACGCGCCCGGAGGGCGGCTACTTCATCAGCGTGCAGGTGCCCGCGGGCTGCGCCCGCGCGGTGGTCGCCAAGGCGCAGGAGGCGGGCATCGCCCTCACTCCGGCGGGCGCGACTCACCCTGCCGGGGACGACCCGCTCGACCAGGTGATCCGCATCGCGCCGACCTACCCGGAGCAGTCGGAGCTCGAGATGGCCATCGCCGGTTTCGCGACCTGCGTACGCCTCGTCGGCACCGAGAAGCTGCTCGCCGAACACCAGGGCTGAGCGCAACCAGGTGGGGAGCCCTGCCACTCCCCACCTGGTTCATGACGATCCGCCGGGTTTCCGCGAACGACGCCGCTCGCCGGAACTTCCGAGTCGACTCGGCCACGACAGCAGAAGGTGGCCCGGCGGGATGCCGGGCCACCTTCTGCACTGCTATTTCAGTTCTGCTCGCGAACTATCGCCGTCGCGCCTTGCGCTCGATCAGCTGCAGCCCGAGGTAGAGCCGCAGCCCTCGCAGAGGTAGCAGGAACCGGACGGACGCATCTTCGTGCCGCAGGTCATGCACAGCGGCGCGTCCGCGGCCTTGCCCAGCCGCAGCTCCAACAACTCCGTAGAGCTGCCCGCCCCGCGACCGTCCTCGTCCCGCCGCGAGTCCGAGGCCGAGGACTCCACAGTGGAACGCATGGTGTCCAGGTCGACCTCACCACCACTGGCCGAACCCGAGCCGTAGTCCGCGGTCTGGGCCGTGCGCTCGTCCGAGGTGAAGATGCCCAGCTGAGCACGCTTCTCGTAGGGCAGGTAGTCCAGCGCCAGCCTGCGGAACAGGTAGTCCAAG
The DNA here is from genome assembly GCF_022828475.1 of Saccharopolyspora gloriosae. GTDB lineage: Bacteria > Actinomycetota > Actinomycetes > Mycobacteriales > Pseudonocardiaceae > Saccharopolyspora_C > Saccharopolyspora_C gloriosae_A. The sequence continues at coordinate 5,143,808 of NZ_CP059557.1, forward strand.
ACGCTGCCCGCCATCCGCACGTCCGGGTCGTCGGTCATGCCCGCCGGCTCGAAGCGCAGGTTCTGGAACTTCGAGACGTAGAACTCCAGCGGGATGCCGTACTGCAGGCCCACCGAGATCGACATCGAGAAGGCGTCCATCACGCCCGCCAGCGTCGACCCCTGCTTGCCCAGCTTCACGAAGATCTCGCCCAAGCCGTCGTCCGGGTAGGAACCGGCGTGCAGGTAACCCTCGGCACCGCCCACGGTGAACGAGACGGTCTGGCTCGGCCGCTTCTTCGGCAGCCGCTTGCGGACCGGGCGGTACTCGATCTGCTTCTCGACCTCCTTCTCGGAGGACGCCTTGTCGCCCTTTCCTGCCGACAACGGCTGGCCGACCTTGCAGTTGTCCCGGTAGATGGCCAGTGCCTTGAGGCCCAGCCGCCAGCCCTCGAAGTAGATCTCCTCGACGTCGGCGACCGACGCCGCCTCCGGCATGTTCACCGTCTTCGAGATGGCGCCGGACAAGAACGGCTGCACCGCGGCCATCATCCGGACGTGGCCCATCGGGGCGATCGAACGCTCGCCCATCGCGCAGTCGAACACCTCGTAGTGCTCGGGGCGCAGTCCGGGAGCGTCCACGACGTGGCCGTGCTCGGCGATGTACTCGACGATCGCCTCGATCTGCTCTTCCTGGTAGTTCAGCGCCTTGAGCGCCCGCGGCACCGTCTGGTTGACGATCTGCATGGAGCCGCCGCCGACCAGCTTCTTGAACTTCACCAGCGCGAGGTCGGGCTCGACTCCGGTGGTGTCGCAGTCCATCATCAAGCCGATCGTGCCGGTCGGGGCCAGCAACGACGCCTGCGCGTTGCGCCACCCGTTGCGGGCACCGATCTCCAGGCCGTCCTGCCAGACCTTGGTGGCCAGCTTGTGCACGGCCACGTCGTTGTGGTGGTACGTGCGGACCAGGTCGTTGGCCGCGGCGTGCTTGCGCATCACCCGCTGGTGCGCGTCGGCGTTGCGCGCGTAGCCCTCGTACGGGCCGACCGCGCCGGCGAGCTCCGCCGACCTCTTGTAGGCGGTGCCGGTCATCAGCGAGGTGATCGCCGCCGACAGCGCACGGCCCCCGTCGGAGTCGTAGGCGTGCCCGGTGGCCATCAGCAGCGCGCCCAGGTTCGCGTACCCGATGCCGAGCTGGCGGTACTTGCGGGTCGTCTCGCCGATGGCCTCGGTCGGGAAGTCCGCGAAGCTGATCGAGATGTCCATCGCGGTGATGACGAACTCGACGGTCTTCTCGAACAGTTCCGCGTCGAAGGTCAGGTCCGAACGCAGGAACTTCATCAGGTTCAACGAGGCGAGGTTGCAGCTGGAGTTGTCCAGGTGCATGTACTCGGAGCACGGGTTCGAAGCCGAGATCCGACCGCTCTCCGGAGCGGTGTGCCAGTCGTTGATCGTGCCGTCGTACTGGATACCGGGGTCGGCGCTGTCCCAGGCGGCCTGCGCCATCTTCCGGAACACGTCGCGCGCCTGGACCGTCTCGACCACCGAGCCGTCGGTACGGGCACGCAGGTTGAACGGACCGCCGCTCTCGACGGCCCGCATGAACTCGTCGTTGACGCGGATCGAGTTGTTCGCGTTCTGGTACTGCACGGAGGACATGTCCGAGCCGCCCAGGTCCACGTCGAACCCGGCGTCGCGCAGCGCACGGATCTTGCGCTCTTCCTTGGACTTGGTCTCGACGAACTCCTCGACGTCCGGGTGGTCCACGTCGAGGATGACCATCTTCGCGGCCCGGCGGGTCGCGCCACCGGACTTGATGGTGCCCGCGGACGCGTCGGCGCCGCGCATGAACGAGACGGGTCCCGAGGCGGTGCCGCCGGAGGACAGCAGTTCCTTGGAGGAACGGATCCGGGACAGGTTCAGGCCCGCGCCCGAACCGCCCTTGAAGATCAGGCCCTCTTCCTTGTACCAGTCGAGGATCGACTCCATGGTGTCGTCCACGGAGAGGATGAAGCAGGCCGAGACCTGCTGGCGCGAGCTGGTGCCCACGTTGAACCAGACCGGCGAGTTGAAGCTGAACACCTGGTGCAGCAGCATCCAGGTCAGCTCGTGCTCGAAGATCTCGGCGTCCGCGTCAGTGGCGAAGTAGTCGTGCTCGACGCCCGCGCCCGCGTAGGTCTTCACGACCCGGTCGATCAGCTGCCGCAAGCTGCTCTCCCGCTGCTCAGTGCCCTGCGCACCGCGGAAGTACTTGCTGGTCACGATGTTGACCGCGTTCAGCGACCAGAAGTCGGGGAATTCGACTCCGCGCTGTTCGAAGTTGACCGAACCGTCCCGCCAGTTGGTCATCACCACGTCCCTGCGCTCCCACGACACCTCGTCGTAGGGGTGCACCCCCTCGGTGGTGTAGACGCGCTGCACCCGGATGCCCTTGGTACGAACACCTGAATCCGGCTCCCCCGCGGCGCCGGCCGGGCTGCCCACGGTCTCTGTCATGACCTGTCCCTCTTCCCTGTTGCTCGCTCGTGCATTCCCGCCACCGTCCGGGCTCCCCGTCCGGCTCGGTCGCATCCCACCCACGTTCGCCGACCCGCGCCTCGCGTGTCGCCGCTTCGACCTAGCCACCGGCATTCCCTTCGGCCACCCGGGGAACCACGCCGCCCGACGCATCCCGGAGGTCCGCGATCTCCTTCTCGAAGTCCTCCACGGAGGAGAAGGCCCGATACACGCTGGCGAACCGCAGGTACGCGACCTCGTCCAGTTCGCGCAGCGGCCCCAGAATCGCGAGTCCGACCTCATGGCTGGGCAACTCCGACACACCTCGGGAGCGGACCGCGTCCTCAACGCGGTGTGCGAGCTGCTGCAGAGCGTCCTCCTGCACGGGACGCCCCTGGCAGGCACGCCGGACCCCCCGGACCACCTTCTCCCGGCTGAACGCCTCGGTGACGCCGGAACGCTTGACGACCGACAGCACGAGCTCTTCCACCGTCGTGAACCGGCGACCGCAGGCGGAACATGATCGCCTGCGCCGGATCGCCTGGCCTTCCTCGACCTCGCGCGAGTCGACCACTCGCGAATCGTCGCCCCGGCAGAACGGGCACCGCATCGGACTCACCCCCTTCCCGGCGTCGTCATCACCCACACCATCTCGGCAGCCGGTCGCGCTCACGGTCCGTGGACGCGCGAATACTCCGTGATCCCAACCTGTGGAGTAACTACACCGGCGTAACTACTAGATGTTGTGGTCGACTTTAATCCGCCGCAGATCGGGAAGCAAACCGACCCACCCTGCCTCGCACGGTCGAGTGACATCGAACCAAGCGACCTGCGAAAGCCCCAGCCGACACCCCGCGGAGCGAGCGAGATGACGCCTCGGCGTCAGCCGCGCTGAGCGGGAACGATCAACGTGCCGCCTAACCGGGACCCGCCGACATCAAGGTGGTTGAGCTCGACGATCCGGCCGACCACCGCGCGCTGGTCACTGTCCGGAGCGGAACGGGCCGCCACCGACCACAGCGTGTCGCCATCCGTAACCCGAGCGACCGCAGTAGCATCCGGCACCGGACGCGCCCCCGAATCCAGCGCGAGCATGCCGAACAGAAGGACACCGACGAATGCACAGGCGCCCACCACGGCCAGCCATGCGCATTCGCGGACGGCGGCGAGCCACCCCGCCCGGCCGGACACGACCCGCGGAACGGACGGCGCGAACCCCCTCGGCCCCGGCTCGGCCACGACGCCGCCGCGCAGCGCTGAACGCTCCCCGGCCGCGACCGTCGGGGATCCCATTCTCGCAGCGCCGGATCGCGACCGGGTCGCCGCACCGGATATCGCCACCATGAGCACCTCCAGCATCAGGGCCTAGGGGCGGCCCGCGGGTCGATGTATCAAGATCGAAAAGATGTTCGATCGAACCTGCGTGCGATTGTGTACCAACAGTGCCCGAATGCGCCAGAGTCTGGCCCAAATTAACTCGAACAGGTGTTTGATCTTCCACTTTGCCCCGTCTACTGTGGAAATCGGAGTCACGAGCAGTCCCGTTCACGAGGACAGGAGGCAGTGGTGGTCAGTAACACGACCGAATCGATCAATGACGAACTCGGCACGCCCGACGGCGCCGGATCGACGAACGGTTCTCGCGGCGCGGAGGCGATCGTGACCGACATTCAAGGCGGCGTCGCGGCGGAGCCGGCCGCACCCGCATCGTCGGTCCCCGAACAGCCGGGCACCGATGAACTCAGCGACCGGCAGCTCAAAGTGCTCGAGTCGATCCGCAGCTGGATGCGGGAGCACGGCTACCCGCCGAGCGTGCGCGAGATCGGTGACGCGGTGGGCCTCACGTCCACTTCCTCCGTGGCCTACCAGCTGCGCGTGCTGGAGCGGAAGGGCTTCCTGCGGCGCGATCCGCATCGTCCGCGCACGGTGGGCGTGCTGGTCGCCGACTCCGAGCAGTCCGAGCTCGCCGGACGTCCGAAGCCCGCGTACGTCCCGGTGGTGGGCCGGATCGCCGCGGGTGGACCGATCCTGGCCGAGGAATCGGTGGAGGACGTCTTCCCGCTGCCGAAGGAGATCGTCGGCGAGGGCTCGCTGTTCCTGCTCCAGGTCGTCGGCGATTCGATGACGGACCTGGCCATCACCGACGGCGACTGGGTCGCGGTGCGCCAGCAGCCGGACGCGGACAACGGTGACGTGGTGGCGGCGATGATCGACGGCGAGGCGACGGTCAAGACGTTCAAGCGCACCGAGGACCACGTGTGGCTGGTGCCGCACAACGAGGCGTACCAGCCCATCCTGGGCGACGACGCGACGATTCTGGGCAAGGTCGTGGCGGTGCTGCGCAGGCTGTGAGCCGTCGCCGCGGTCAGCGGCGGCGCATCCGGGCGAGGAAGTACAGCAGCAAGGCGGCCAGGCCACCGGCGACGACCAGCGCAGGTGCCGTGGAGAGCGCGTCGCTTCCGTCGTGCTGCTCGGCGGCGTCGTCCTGCTCCGGCGCGGGCGGCGTCTGCCCGGCGGGCGGCTCCGGCCTCGGTTCAGGCTCGGGTTGCGCCTCCGGCAGCAAAGCCGCAGCGGCAGGAAAGGCGAACACCGGCTGCAGTCCTTCGGAGGTCGTCACGAGGGTGCCGTCCGGTTCCCAGGCGATCGCCTCGCCCTGCGGCTCGGGTGGCAACCGAACCGGCACCGGGATGCGCTGCAAGGCCGCGCCGAGATCCCCATCGGGGGCGTGGAACAGGTACGCCTCGGTGTAGGTGCGCAGCGCGATCATGGTTCCGTCCCGGCTCACCGACCCACCGGTCACCAGGCGCGTGCCGATTCCCTTGATAGGGCCGTCCGGCGAGTCCGTGGTGGGCAGGGTGATCGCGCCGACCCGTTCCCATGGCACTGTCGCGTCCGCGACCAGCGGAGCAGCCGGGCGGTACACGTAGGCCACGCCGAACGGCTCCTTGGTGACCACGTACGGAGTGCCCGTGCGATCCAGCAGGATCGCCTCCGCGTCATGCGGACCGTCGGGATAGTTGAGCCGGTACAGCGTCGAATCGCCGTTCGCGGTCAGTCGGTGCAAGGCCACGGTGCTTCGTTCACGCCGGTTGTCGCCGGTGTCGGCCAGCCACACCGAGCCGTCCGGGGCGAGCGCGAGATCCTCGATGTCGTACGGGTCCGTCTCGGAGGTCCACACGTCCCGAACCGAGCAGTCACCGCGGTCCAGCAAGGCGACCCGGATCGAGCTCCCGCCGTCGTCGACCGCGTACCAATACCGGCCGTCGGACGCGAGGCCGGACAGTTCCGTCAGGTTCGGGTCGCCGATCCGGCAGCGCTGTTCAGCGGCCGGAGCCCCCTGAGCCCCGGCCGCACCCGTCGGGAGCCCCAACAGCGCTACGGCTGCGACGAGAGCGCCCGTCCGCCGCAGCCGGTGACCACGGTCCGACGCGGTCACCGCGTGCGAACGACTACGGCACGGACACCCTTCGTCGGGCTCATCCGACCCCTGCGAACGGGCGCAGCGCCCCTGCCAGGTCGGAACGAACCTTGGCCCGCAACCGGGTGCCTTCGGCAGTGTGCTCCTCGGCGACGAGCTCTCCCTCGGCATGCACTCGGGCCACCAGCTCGCCGCGGGTGTAAGGCACCAAGACATCGATGAGCACGTCGGGCCGGGGAAGCCGATCGGAGATGATCTCGCGGAGTTCGGCGATGCCTTCGCCGCTGTGCGCGGAGACGAACACCGCGCCCGGCAGCAGCCGGCGCAGCTCGGCGATGCGAGTCGGATCGACCTGATCGACCTTGTTCACCACCAGCAGTTCTTCCGGCACCGGAGCCCCGTGTTCCGCGGCGATGTCGGAGACGACGGTGCGCACCGCGGCGACCTGCTCGTGCGGCTGCGGATCGGAACCGTCCACCACGTGCACCAGCAGATCGGCCGCGGTGACCTCTTCGAGCGTCGAGCGGAACGCCTCCACCAGCTGGTGAGGCAGGTGCCGGACGAAACCGACCGTGTCGGTCAGGGTGTAAGGCCTGCCGTCCGGCGTCTCGGCGCGGCGGGTCGTCGGATCCAGCGTCGCGAACAACGCGTCCTCGACCAGCACACCGGCCCCGGTCAGGGCGTTGAGCAGGCTGGACTTGCCTGCGTTCGTGTAACCCGCGATGGCCACTCCGGACACGGGCTGTGCTTCCCGCCGACCGCGTTTGGTGCTGCGAACGGTGCTCATGGCCTTGAGCTCCTTGCGGAGCTTGCTGATCCGCTTGTGGATCAGCCTGCGGTCCGTCTCCAGCTTCGTCTCACCGGGACCACGGGTACCGACACCGCCGGTGGCGCCACCGGCACGACCACCGGCCTGGCGGGACATCGCCTCGCCCCAGCCGCGCAGTCGCGGCAGGAAGTACTGCAGCTGAGCAAGTTCGACCTGCGCCTTGCCCTCCTTGGAACTGGCGTGCTGGGCGAAGATGTCCAAGATCAGCGCGGTCCGGTCGATGACCTTGACCTTGAGCTTCTCCTCCAACTGGCGCAGCTGACCGGCGGACAGCTCGCCGTCGCAGACCACGGTGTCCGCACCGGTGGAGATCACGACGTCGCGCAGCTCTTTGACCTTGCCGGAACCGACATAGGTGGCCGGGTCCGGGCGCGGTCTGCGCTGCACCAGCCCGTCGAGCACCTCGGAACCCGCGGTCTCGGCGAGCCGAGCGAGCTCCGCCAGCGACGCCTCGGCGTGCGCGGCGTCGCCCTCGGTCCAGACGCCGACCAGCACCACGCGTTCCAGGCGCAGGCGCCGGTACTCGACCTCGGTGATGTCGGCGAGCTCGGTGGACAATCCGGCGACGCGGCGCAGTGAAGCGCGCTCTTCGCGTGCCATCTCCCCCGCGGACGGGTCCGCGAGGTCGTCATCGGGCAGGAAGTCGAATTCGCCGTCGTCGAACGAGGTGTCCTCGTCCAGGTGATCGTGGATGCCTTCGTCGGCCTCGGCTGCCGGGCGGGCACTCCCGGCCGGGGTGCCTGCCTCATGTGACCACAATGCGGATTTCTTCATATCGGCACCATTGTCCCACGGCACGCGAGTGGTTTTCACCCTTCGGACGGTGCGACCGCCGGCTGCGGCGACTCAGCAGTCCTCACAGACCGGCTCTTGATCTTGCCGCTGAGCGCACGGCTACGCGGACCAGTCGAAGAGGGACTCTTCAGCCGCCCTCGACCTGCCGCCACCAGCCTGCGTCGAGCCTGCCACCGCCGACGAGCACAGCAGGGCCGGTGAGCAGGGTCGTCGTCTCGGTCACGTCGACCTGGACGGTGCCGCCGGGGATGTCGACGATCCGACGTCCCGTGTCCGCGCCGTCGGCGCGCAGTGCCGCGACGGCGGCCGCGACGGTGCCGGTGCCGCAGGAGCGGGTTTCGCCGACGCCACGTTCATGCACGCGCATCCGCACCCGCTGCGGCCCCGTGGGGTGCACGAATTCCACGTTGACGCCGTTCGGGAACAGTGCGCCGTCGTGCGCGGGCGCCTCGGCGAGGTCGAGGGCGTCGAGGTCCGCGTCGGTGACACACGCCAGGTGCGGGTTGCCCAGGTCCACCGCCACTCCCGCGAACTCCCGGCCGCCGAGCGTCGCCGCGGAGTCTCCGAAGACCCGTGCCGCCCCCATGTCAACGGTGCTGCCGCCGTCCGGGTGGGCGTGGACCTCACGGAGTCCGGCGCGGGTGCCGACGGGGAACTCGGATTCCGAGACCAGTCCCGATTCGACGAGGTAACGGGCGAACACCCGGACCCCGTTGCCGCACATCTCGGCGACCGAGCCGTCCGCGTTGCGGTAGTCCATGAACCACACGTCCGGGGCGATGTCGCCGGGAGCGTCGGGCACCGCGGCCGCGGGCACGACGCGCAGCACGCCATCGGCGCCCAGGCCGCGTCGCCGGTCGCACAGCGCGCGCACGTGGGAGTCGGTGAGCTTCAGTTCACCGTCCGGGTCGGGCAGCACGATGAAATCGTTCTGCGTGCCATGGCCCTTGGTGAACTCTGGTCCTTCGGAAAACCGCACGTGACGAGTCTACGTACGCAGCAGCGCACGGACACCGGGCACCGCGTTCGCGGGCTCGAACCAGTGGATGCGGTCGTCGCGGCGGAACCAGGAGCGCTGCTTGCGCACGAACTTCCTGGTCAGCCGGGCCGTCTCGGCCGCGGCGACGGTCATGTCACCGGAGCCGTCGAGTTCGGCCAGGACCTGCTGGTAGCCCAGCGCGCGCGACGCCGTCCGGCCGTGGCGGAGTCCGTGACCGAGCAGCTCCCGAACCTCGGCGACCAGCCCGGCGTCGAACATCCGGGTGACCCGTCGATCGACCCGGTCATCGAGTTCCGCGATCGGCCGGTCCAAACCGATCAGCACGGTGCCGTAGCGGGCCGGCCCGGGCACGGGCAGGTTCGCCGAGAACGGCTGCCCGGTGAGCTCGATGACCTCCAGCGCCCGCACGAGACGTCGCCCATTGGAGGGGATGATCGCTTCGGCTGCGGGCGGATCCAGTTCCGTCAGGTGCCGGTGCAGCGCCTCGGAGCCACGGGTTCGCAGCTCCTCCTCCCAACGCGCTCGCACCGCCGGGTCGGTGCCGGGGAATCTCAGGTCGTCGAGCACCGCCTGCACGTAGAGGCCGCTGCCGCCGACCAGCACGGGAGTGCGCCCGCGAGCGAGCACGTCCTCGACCGCGACCCGCGCCTCCCGCTGGTAGGCGGCGACGGAGGCCGCTTCCGTCACGTCGAGCACGTCGAGCAGGTGGTGCGGGACGCCGTGGCGTTCGGCTTCGGTGAGCTTGGCGGTGCCGATGTCCATGCCGCGGTAGAGCTGCATCGCGTCGGCGTTGATCACCTCGCCGCCGAACTCGGTCGCGACCTCGATGGCGAGGTCCGACTTGCCGGTGGCGGTAGGCCCGACGATCGCCACCGGTCGAGCTGTGGATGCGGCGGACACGGGGCCGACTGTAAAGGCCGTCGCGGTATTCGTTCCCGGCCGCTAGGCGACTCTGGACCACACCCCGACGTGGTAAGTGATGCCCAGCGGGGTGCCCGAGTAGAGCGATTCGGCCTGCCAGGTTCCGTTCGCGGCCACGCCTGCCGCGACCTGCCATGCGGCTCGGCTGTGCACGCCCAGCTCGGCGCACTCCTGCGAGTCCAGGCCGAGCAGACCGGCACCGTCGACGTCGCGCAGCGCCCTGCGCAGGGTCTCGTCGAGCTCCGGCGCCCGTGGATCCGGCGGGTGCGGTGACCGTTCGTCCTGGCGGCTGCCGCCTTCGGCGAGCACCAGCAGCGCCGTCTCCGGACCATCCGCGTCGAGCCGCGCGCCGAGCTCCGCAGCCTGCCGGGCCGGGGTGTCCGGTGCGAGCAGCCGCACGGTGACCGACCGCGCACCGGCCTGCGCACGCAGGAAACCCGCGATCAGCGCGGGCAGTGGCAGGTCCGGATCGGGTGCCGTCGAATCGTCATGCTCCCGCAGCGCCACCGGAACGTCGACGCCGTAGCCGGCGAACGTGCCGGCGGTGGGCGCCTCCACGACGGCCGGGCCGGAACGATCTACGCCGACAGCCACCCATTCGGTTGCGGCTTCCGTCAAACTGGTGGCGGCGCGCAGGCATGCGCTCCGCACGGGCTCGATCAACGAATTCGACCGCACGGTGAGTTCGGGGACGAGCAACGGCGGGTAAGGCACCACGGCGATGCGGGTGATCACACTCGTGCACGGTAAAGGTCACGGTCAGCGGTGAGCGGAGCAGGGACCCGATCAGGGCTCGGAACGGGCGGTGGCAGCCCGCGCCCCGGCCCCGCGTGCGCGGCTGCCGGCGGCGCGAGTGGTACCGCCGGAATTCCGGCGTCGGGGGCGACCTGTTTGAATGCGCCAGCGGAGATCGGACTCACCATGCGAGTCCGGATCGCCGCGCACCGGCCCCGCATGTGCGGGGCGCCCGTGCCCGGCACGGGCACCGAAGCGGGTACCCGAGGAGGATTCCGGTCATGACGCACCAGGACACGACCCCTGAGAGCACTGCGGGCGCCACGCCCGAGACGGCCGCGGCCGCCACTGGGACCGGGTCCACCTCGACGGCTCCCACGGTCCCGGCGGCTTCGGCGAATCCGGACCGGTGGGGCCGGGTGGACGAAGCAGGAACCGTGTGGGTGCGCACGGCGGACGGCGAGCGCTCCGTGGGTTCGTGGCAGGCGGGCGAGCCGTCAGAGGGCTTGGCGCACTTCGCGCGCAAGTTCGACGACCTGCGCACCGAGGCCGAGCTGCTGGAGAAGCGGCTCAGCACCCGATCCGGTGACGCGAAGCAGTCGCTGACCAGCGCCAAGCACCTGCGGGACGGGATTCCCGAAGCCGCCGTCGTCGGCGACCTCGAGGCCTTGCAAGCCCTGGTCGAGCACCTCGTGCAGCACGCCGAGAAGGCGGTCGAGGAAGCGAAGGCGCACAAGGAGAAGGCCCGCATCGACGCGGTGGCGCGCAAGGAGGCGCTGGCCGCCGAGGCCGAGCAGATCGCCGCGGAGGCGACGCACTGGAAGTCCGCCGGGGACCGGCTTCGCGGGATCCTCGACGAGTGGAAGTCGGTGCGCGGCGTCGACCGCAAGACCGACGAGCAGCTCTGGCGGCGGTTCTCCAAGGCTCGTGACGCGTTCAACCGCAGGCGCGGATCGCACTTCGCCGACCTCGACCGCCAGCGCGCGGCGTCGAAGGTCCGCAAGCAGGAACTGGTCGACGAGGCCGAATCGCTCACCGAATCGACGGATTGGGGCGCGACCGCGACGCGCTACAAGGATCTGATGGCGGAGTGGAAGGAGAGCGGCCGCGCGCCGAAGGACAGCGACGACGCGCTGTGGCAGCGGTTCCGCGCCGCGCAGGACGCGTTCTTCGCGCGCCGTTCGGCGGCGTTCTCGGAGCGCGACGCGGAGTTCGCGGAGAACGCGAAGCTGAAGGAGGCGCTGCTCACCGAGGCCGAGACGATCGACCCGAGTGCGGACCTGGCTGCGGCGCAGGCGCACCTGCAGCGGATTCAGCAGCGCTGGGACGAGATCGGCAAGGTGCCGCGGGAGCGGATGCGCGAGCTCGAAGGCCGGTTGCGCACCGTCGCAGACCGGGTGCGCTCGGCTTCGGACGCGCAGTGGCGCCGCACGGACCCGGAGGCACAGGCACGGGTCGACCAGTTCCGCGAACGGGTCGAGCAGTTCGAAGCGCAGGCCGAGAAGGCACGTGCGGCGGGCGACGAGAAGCGCGCGAAGAAGGCCGACGAGCAGGCCGGCCAGTGGCGCGTGTGGCTCTCGGCAGCCGAGCAGGCCTTGGCCGACCGCTGACCGGCACGAGGTGGGTGCCGCTGACCGGCACCCACCTCGTCACGGCCGCGTCAGTACGACCCTGAGCCACTGCACGGCGAGCACCACCATGCACAGGGCTGCGAGCACGAGGCCCCACGAAGGACCGCCGGTGGGCACGGTCTGGCGGGACCAGATCGCGATCATGCCTTCGAAGGACACGATGATCGCCGCCATTCCGGCCACCCAGGCGATCGCCCAGCGGCGGGTGGTGAGCGCGAGCGCTCCGATCAGCACGCCGACGATGGTGGCGTTCAACGCGAACAACCTGGGCAGCAGGCCGACGTCCAGCGACGGGTCGGCTTGCCCGAGCAGGATCTGCAGGCCGGTGGCGTCGCCGATCCACGGCAGCAGCGAACTGACGATCAGCACCAGGATCACGGCCGCGATGGTGACGGCCGTGCTGCCCGGGTCGATGCGGCGGAGCAGGTCGCGCTCGGCCTTGGAGAGTTGCCGCCGGTCGGCGCGATCCTGGTCGGTGCCGTTCGCCGGGTCCGATGATTCCGCGCGTTGCACGTGAGTACCTTCCTGCGATCCGGTTTCCGGGGCGTCCGCCGGTTCTTCCGGATCGGGACGGGATCGCCGGTCGTCGTCGCTCAACAGCCACATCCTTGTTCGGTCGCGGGCTCCGCCGCCGGGGCACCGAAGGAGGGCAACCCGAGGCTGACCCCGGAGGTCTTGGGTTTGCGGCCCTCTTCCCACCGGTCGCCCGCCGTGGTGCGGCGGTGCGCGGTGAGTTCGCCGTCGGCGACGAGGTGGTGCGGGGCGCCCCTGGTGATGCGGGTGTGCACGATGTCGCCGGGCCGGATCTCGCGGTCGATGGCGCCGCCCGGGTGGAAGTGCACGAGCCGCCCGTCCCGCGCCCGCCCGGAGAGCCTGCGGGTCTCGACGTCCTTGCGGCCTTCGCCTTCGGCGACGAGCAGTTCGACGTCGTGGCCGACGAGCTGCTTGTTGAGTTCCCAAGACATCTCGTTCTGCACCGCTACGAGCCGTTCGTAGCGTTCCTGCACGACTTCCTTGGGCAGCTGACCGGGCAGCTCGGCGGCGGGAGTACCGGGACGCTTGGAGTACTGGAAGGTGAAGGCCGTGCTGAAGCGCGCCTGGCGGACGACGTCGAGGGTCGCTTCGAAGTCCTCTTCGGTCTCGCCGGGGAATCCGACGATGAGATCCGTGGTGATCGACGCGTCCGGCATCGCCTCGCGCACCTTGCGCAGGATGTTCAGGTAGCGGTCCGAGCGGTAGGACCGGCGCATCGCCTTGAGCACCCGGTCGGAACCGGATTGCAGGGGCATGTGCAGCTGATGGCAGACGTTGGGGGTCTCGGCCATCGCCTCGATCACGTCGTCGGTGAAGTCGCGCGGGTGCGGCGAGGTGAAGCGCACGCGTTCGAGGCCGTTGATCTCACCGCAGGAGCGCAGCAGCTTGCCGAACGCGAGGCGGTCGCCGAACTCGACGCCGTAGGCGTTGACGTTCTGGCCGAGCAGCGTCACCTCGAGCACGCCTTCGTCGGCCAGTGCCTGGACTTCGGCGAGCACGTCGCCCGGCCTGCGGTCCTTCTCCTTGCCGCGCAGCGCGGGCACGATGCAGAACGTGCAGGTGTTGTTGCAGCCCACCGACACCGAGACCCAGCCCGAGTAGGCCGATTCGCGCCGGGCGGGCAGCGTGGAGGGGAACGTCTCCAGCGATTCGAGGATCTCGACCTCGGCCTCTTCGTTGTGCCGGGCGCGTTCGAGCAGCGTGGGCAGCGAGCCGAGGTTGTGGGTGCCGAACACGACGTCGACCCAGGGCGCGCGGCGGACGATCTCGCTGCGGTCCTTCTGCGCGAGGCAGCCGCCGACGGCGATCTGCATGCCGGGGTGCTCTTGCTTGGCCGGGCGGAGGCGGCCGAGGTTGCCGTAGAGCCGGTTGTCCGCGTTCTCCCGGACCGCGCAGGTGTTGAACACGACCACGTCGGGGTCGTGGTCCTTCGCGGCGCGCACGTAGCCGGCGTCTTCCAGCATTCCGGACAGCCGCTCGGAATCGTGCACGTTCATCTGACACCCGTACGTGCGGATGTCATATGTCCTGGAAACGCTCGTCGTGCTCACCCCGCCACCATATCGGCTGCTCAGGAGTGTTCGATGGCCGCCCGGAGCGCGGCTTCGCCGGCTCCGCCGAAGATCCTCTCCGGGCCTGCGCGGAAGCTTCGGGAGCTGGGACGACCTTCGATCTTCCCGGCAGGCGGGCCGGATCCGCCGACCGGCCGCACCCGCTGGGCCGCCCGGCCCCGCCCCCGGTTCTCACCGCTGTGCGGAATCCCCTGAACCCGAGGGCGGGCGAGATTTTCGGACCGTCGTGGAAATCGAATGAAAGCGCCCCACCACTCGGTCCGATTCATTCATAGTGGGCATTGTTCGAGTCGCCGACGGCCCCGATGAGGCCCAGATCCGAACACACGACGATGGCAAATGGCGCAATCAAGCCTCACCCGCCGGCACTACTACGAGTTATCCGCACAAGCGTCCGCACGAGCGAACCCGCCACCGTGCAAGCACGGACAGTCACCAGCCGCGACGAGCCGAGGACGCCCGAAAGGATCATCGAATCCACTGCCGACGAAACCCGTACACGCAGCTGGCGACGCTGTGAACAGATCTTGGGAGAATCCGGGAAAACCCTCGTCATTCCCGGCCGTGTAACCGAGTTGCAACCTGAGTTGACCCGCACCATATGGACTAATCGTGTCCGGCGGCTTAAATTTTCGCCATCAGATCCGGACTTCTCGGGCTAGGAGAGTGCATGACCGCAGGTTCCCCGGATTCGCCGATGATCCGCATGTCCTCGGTCGACAAGCACTTCGGGTCCCTGCACGTGTTGCAGGACATCGACCTGACGGTGCCCTCCGGCCAGGTCGTGGTCGTGCTCGGCCCCTCCGGATCGGGCAAGTCCACGCTGTGCCGCGCGATCAACCGGCTCGAACCCATCGACTCCGGCACCGTCGAGATCGACGGCAAGCCACTGCCCGCCGAAGGCCGCGCGCTCGCCGAGCTCCGCGCCGACGTGGGCATGGTGTTCCAGCAGTTCAACCTGTTCGCGCACAAGACGATCCTCGAGAACGTGCTGCTCGGCCCGATCAAGGTCCGCAAGCTGGACAAGGCCACCGCCGAGCAGGAGGCATCGGCCCTGCTGGAGCGCGTCGGCATCGCCGACCAGGCGCAGAAGTACCCCGCGCAGCTCTCCGGCGGCCAGCAGCAGCGAGCGGCCATCGCCCGCGCCCTGGCGATGAAACCGAAGGTCATGCTGTTCGACGAGCCGACCTCGGCGCTGGACCCGGAAATGGTCAACGAGGTGCTCGACGTGATGGCCGGGCTCGCCGCCGAGGGCATGACGATGCTCGTCGTCACGCACGAGATGGGCTTCGCCCGCCGCGCCGCGCACCGCGTGCTGTTCATGGCCGACGGCCGCATCGTCGAGGACTCCACGCCGAGCCGGTTCTTCGAAGCACCGGAGAGCGCACGAGCCCAGGACTTCCTGAGCAAGATCCTCACCCACTGACCCCGCGGCCCCGCGCACGTCGCGGGACGCATCGCGGAGCGTTCGGCTCAGTTCAGAGAGGGGCATTCGAGATGAAAGCGCGGAACATGCGCTGGGGCGTGCTGGTGGCGTCGATGGCGCTGGCGTTGACCGCCTGCGGAGGCGGCGAGGGCAATCAGCTCGCGGGCGGCACCGACGTACCGGTCGATGCGAACGCCCAGTTCGAACCCGGGACCACGATGGCGAACCTGAAGCAGGCGGGCAAGATCCGCATCGGCACCAAGTTCGACCAGCCGCTGTTCGGCCTCAAGGGGCTCGACGGCACGCCGCAGGGCTTCGACGTGGAGATCGGCAAGATCGTCGCGGCCAAGCTCGGCCTCTCCGCGGAGCAGATCGAATGGGTCGAGGCCCCGAGCAAGACCCGTGAAGAGATCATCGAGCAGGACCGGGTCGACATGGTCGTGGCCACCTACACGATCAACGACAAGCGCAAGGAACGGATCGGCTTCGCCGGGCCGTACTACGAGGCCGGTCAGGACCTGATGGTCAAGAACGACAACACTGAGATCACCGGGCCGGAGTCGCTGCGCGCCAGCGGCGCGAAGGTCTGCTCGGTCACCGGCTCCACCCCGGCCGAAGAGATCAAGAAGTACGTCGATCCGCAGAACCTGACGCTGTTCGACGTCTACTCGAAGTGCTCCGACGCGCTGCGCACCGGGCAGGTGCAGGCCGTGACCACCGACAACGTGATCCTGATGGGTCTGGTGGACAACAGCGGCGGGCAGTACAAGCTCGTGGACAAGCAGTTCACCTCGGAGCCCTACGGCCTCGGCATCAAGAAGGGCGACGTGCCGTTCTGCCAGTTCATCGACGACACGCTCACCAAGGCCGTCGGCGACGGGACCTACGAGAAGGCCTGGCAATCCACCGCGGGCAAGGTGTCGCCGCAGACGCCGGCGCTGCCGCAACCGGACCCTTGTAGCTGATCGGATTCCGGTGCGGGGCGCCACCACGGCGCCCCGCACTCATGCCTCCCCTGTCCGCAGAGCCGGAGAGAACCGTGCACGTCATCATCGACAACCTGCCGCTGTATCTGAGCGGGCTGCAGCGCACGCTGCAGATCTGCCTGTACGCCGGGGTGCTCGCGCTGGTCCTGGGGACCGTGATCGCGGCGTTCCGGGTGGCCCCGCTGCCACCGTTGCGCGCCACCGGCACCTCTTGGGTCACCGTGTTCCGCAACTGCCCGCTGACCGTGGTGCTGTTCTTCATGGCCTTCGGGCTGCCCGAACTGGGCCTCAACGGCTCGTACTTCTGGTTCGGCACCATCGGCCTCGCGCTCTACACCTCGGCGTTCGTGTGCGAGGCGATCCGCAGCGGCATCAACGCCGTACCGCCGGGCCAGGCTGAGGCGGCACGGGCGATCGGCCTCGGGTTCGGCCAGACGCTGGGGCTGGTCGTGCTGCCGCAGGCGGTGCGCACCGTGGTGCCGCCGCTGGGCAACGTGATCATCGCGATGATCAAGAACTCGGCGATCGTGGGCGCGTTCGGCGTCGGCGGTGACCTGTTCGCCGTCGGCGACACGCTGACCTCGGCGCGCGGGGAGGCCGTGCTGCCGGTGCTCATCGGGGTGGTCCTCGGCTACCTGGTGATCACGATCCCGGCCGGGCTGCTGCTCGGCGTCCTGGAGCGGAAGGTGGCGATCGCCCGATGACGAACTCGGTGCTCTACGAAGCTCCCGGGCCGGTGGCCAAGCGGCGCGGCCTGGTGGTCAGCGTCGTCGTGGGCGTGCTGCTGCTGGCACTGCTGACGTGGGTGCTGGTGACGCTCGGTGTGAACGGCCAGCTCACCGTGGAGAAGTGGGGGCCGCTGATCGACCCCACCAACGGGACGTTCACCGCGCTGTGGGGCCTGCTCGGCGCCGGGCTCGGCAACACGCTGCTCGCGGCCGTGCTGGCGATGGCGTTCTCACTGGTCATCGGCACGCTGCTCGCGGTTTCGCGGGTGATCGCGGCGCCCTGGTACCGGTGGGCCGTGGTCGGCCTCGTCGAGCTGCTGCGCGGCGTGCCGGTCGTCATCGCGGTCTTCTTCGCCAGCCGCGTGCTGCCGTCGTTCGGCCTGGACATGCCGGTGATGTGGTACCTGGTGATCGGGCTGACCGCGTACAACTCGGTGATCATCGCCGAGATCGTGCGCGCCGGGATCCTGTCGCTGCCGCGCGGCCAGAGCGAGGCGGCTTACGCGATCGGGCTGCGGCGCTCGCAGGTGCTGCGCACCGTGGTGCTGCCGCAGGCGTTCCGGGCGATGCTGCCCGCACTGATCAGCCAGCTCGTGGTGATCGTGAAGGACACCTCGCTGGGCTTCATCATCTCGTACGTGGATCTGGTGCGGCAGGGGCAGATCGTCATCCAGAACCTGAACAACCCGATCCAGACGTACTTCGTCGTCGGCGTGGTGTTCGTCCTGATCAACTACGCGTTGAGCCGAGCCGCGGTGTTCACCGAACGCCGACTCAGCCAGGGTCGCAAGGGCGGATTCACCGCGCCCCGTGTGACGGAGACCGGAACCGCTTAGAAGTCCCCGCACGATGACCTGCGCAGTGCGTCGTTCAGCGGAACCTCAGCGGCTTCCCTCACTGCGGGATCCATTTCTCACGCAGCAGCCCTACTCAGCGAAATCCGGGTCCGGGCTGCTGTCCGCGCGAGGAAGCCGCTGAGCACCCGCCGGTGGTCCATCTGCTCAAGCTGGTCACTGCTCAGCGGCTCCGCCGCTGACGGGGCAACTGTCAGAAGATCCTTCTGCAACGTCCCCGGAGGAGCCGCTGAGCGACCCGATGCACAGGATCGCTCACCGAGGAGCGGGGCGGGCCTGTACTCCGGCGGGGGCGAGGGTGTCGTCGTAGGCGCGTTGCCAGCTGCCGTCCTGCACGACTGCGGAGAGCGCCTCGGCGAGCTGATCCCGCATCGCGTCGTCCCCGGACTTGATCGCCAGGAAGTGCTCGGTGGCCTCGTCGGTGACCGCGTACGGTCCGACGGCGGCGACACCGGGCGCGGCGGGATCCAAGCCGCCGACCTGCAGGTCCACGCTGCCGCCCGCGAGCGCGTCGGCTGTCAGCGTCTTCGGCAGCAGCCGGAAGGAGACCTGCGTTTCCGGATCGAGGCCGAGCTTCTGGGCGACGAGCTTCGCGACCTCGACGTCGAAGCCCCGGTAGCCGCCGACACCGTCGCGCGCGGCGAACTCCGGCGCGTCGGCCCGCAACCCGACCAGCAGCGAACCGCGCCTGCGGATCTGCTCCAGGGTCGGCGAGGAGTCGAGCTCCACTGGGGGCGGCGGTGCCACGCTGGTCGGCGGCGCCACCGGAGGCGGCGCAGCACTGGGCGGCTGCTCCGGTTCGCCGCCGCCCGAACATCCGGCCAGCGCCATCGCGCTCGTCAGCACCACTGCCACCACACCGCTGCGCATGTGCCACATCCTGCCAGCCGAGCGGATCTTCGGAAGGCCCTCGCCCAACCCGGCAGATCCGAACACGAACAGTGATCAACGAAACGGCTTCAGCGGGCTCGGGAAATCCCCAGAACCTCGCCTAGCCCCGACGGTCGATCCGCAAGTGCCGGGCATTCGACGCCGTCGAGCATCGGTCCAGGTCAGCACCGCTGAACGGACGCGTACTGCGGCTCGTCATCCATCCGACATGCACCGTTCACACTCGCAACCGATTCTGTATCGGTTTTGAATTCTGCATCACACCCGATAGTGTGGCTGGCGTCACGAAGATCAGAGGCGCCAATGTCGTCGCCCGTGAGCGCAACTCAGCATCAATTGCGTCAGGAGGCGACGAATGGCGACACGAGCGGCCATCCACCCCGTCGTGCAGCGAGTCACGGAACGTATCCGAAGCCGCAGTGAGCAGACCCGGCGCGACTACCTCGAACGCATCAGCGCCGCCTCGGCAGACAAGCCGGTCCGGGCCGGCATGCCCTGCAGCAACCTGGCCCACGGGTTCGCCGCGTGTAGCGGCGCCGACCGGATCGCGGTGCGCGGCGAGACGAAGCCGGGCGTGGCGATCGTGTCGGCCTACAACGACATGCTCTCCGCGCACCAGCCCTACGAAGAATTTCCGGCCTGGATCAAGGACTCCGTGCGCGAAGCCGGTGGCGTCGCCCAGTTCGCCGGCGGGGTCCCCGCGATGTGCGACGGCATCACCCAAGGCCGGGCGGGCATGGAACTGTCCCTGTTCTCCCGGGACGTGATCGCGATGGCCACCGGCGTCGCGCTGTCCCACGAGATGTTCGACGGCGCGCTGCTGCTCGGAGTCTGCGACAAGATCGTGCCGGGGCTGCTGATCGGCGCCCTCGCCTTCGGGCACCTGCCGACGATCCTGGTGCCCGCGGGACCGATGGCCTCCGGTCTGCCCAACGGCGAGAAGAGCCGCATCCGGCAGCTGTTCGCCGAAGGCAAAGCCACCCGCGAGAACCTGCTCGAAGCCGAATCGGCCTCGTACCACTCCCCCGGCACCTGCACGTTCTACGGCACCGCGAACTCCAACCAGCTCGTCGTCGAAGTGATGGGGCTGCACCTGCCCGGCTCCAGCTTCGTCACCCCCGGCACCCCGCTGCGCCGGGCGCTCACCGAGGAGGCCTCGCGGCGCATGGTGCGGCTCGCGCGCGGCGAGGAGCACACCCCGATCGGACGGCTGCTGGACGAGCGCGCACTGGTCAACGGGGTCGTCGCGCTGCTGGCCACCGGCGGATCGACCAACCACACGCTGCACCTGCCTGCCATCGCCGCCGCCGCGGGCATCGATCTCACCTGGGACGACTTCGCGGAGCTCTCCGCCGTCGTGCCGTCGTTGTCGCGCGTCTACCCGAACGGCTCCGCCGACATCAACCACTTCGCCGCCGCCGGAGGCGTGCAGACCCTGATCGGCCAGCTGCTCGACGCCGGCCTGCTGCACCCCGACGTGCACACCGTCGCCGGGTTCGGCCTGGACCACTACCGCAAGCAGCCGTTCCTCGAGGACGGCGAACTGGTGTGGCGCGACGCGCCTACCGAGAGCCTCGATCCGGACGTGCTGCGCGGTGTGCAGGATCCTTTCGCGCCCGACGGCGGGTTGCGAGTGCTGCGCGGCAACCTCGGCAGCTCCGTCATCAAGGTCTCCGCGGTCAAACCGGAGAACCGCGTCGTCACCGCGCCCGCGCGGGTCTTCGACGACCAGCACGACTTCACCGAACTCTTCCGGTCCGGTGAGCTCGACCAGGACGTCGTGGTCGTGATCCGCAACCAGGGGCCGCAGGCCAACGGCATGCCGGAACTGCACGGGCTCACCCCGTCGCTGGGCGTGCTCATGGACCGCGGACACCAGGTCGCGCTGGTCACCGACGGGCGCATGTCCGGGGCCTCCGGCAAGATCCCCGCCGCCATCCAGCTCACCCCCGAGGCGACCGCGGGCGGCCCGCTCGCGCGGGTGCGGGACGGCGACATGATCCGGCTCGACGCCGAACAAGGAACCCTGGAAGTGCTCGTCGGGGACGAGGACTTCGCGGCCCGCGAACCGGCTCGCGGCGCCCCCGCCACCCAGTACGGCACCGGGCGCGAACTGTTCGCGGCGTTCCGCCGCTCCGTCGGCCGCGCCGACCAAGGCGCTAGCGTGTTCGCACCGCAGCAGCGCACCGCCGCGCCGAGCGACCTGCCCGTCTGATCCTCCGCCGAGAGCCGCGGACCTCCGGCGTCCCGCGCGCGACATGACAGGATCAGTGCGATCGACCGCCTGAACTGGCGTTTACGGAAACAGGTGAACCCCGCCATGAACACTGCCTCCGAAGTGCTCGACATCAGTCCCGTCGTACCCGTCGTCGCCCTCGACGACGCCGCGCACGCGGTCCCGTTGGGGCAGGCGCTGCTGCGCGGCGGCATCCGCACCATCGAAGTCACCCTGCGCACGCCCGCCGGGCTGCCCGCGATCGAACGGCTCGCCGCCGAGGTGCCGGAGATCGTGGTCGGCGCGGGCACCGTCACCGAGGTCGGGCAGGCCGACAAGGTCCGCGAAGCCGGGGCGCGCTACATCGTCACGCCCGGCGCCACCGACCGGCTGCTCGACGACATCGACGCCGCCGGAGTCCCTTACCTCGCCGGGATCAGCACCGTGTCCGAGGCGATGCGGCTGGCCGAACGCGGCGTGACGGCGATGAAGTTCTTCCCCGCCGAGGCCAGCGGCGGCGTGCCGTACCTGAAGTCCATCGCCGGGCCGTTGCCGCAGCTGCGCTTCTGCCCCACCGGCGGCATCGACACCGACAATGCCGGGCGCTACCTCGCGCTGCCCAACGTGGGATGCGTCGGCGGGTCCTGGCTGACCCCGAAGCAGCTGCTCGCCACCGGCCAGTGGGGCCAGATCGAGGCGCTCGCGCGGCAGGCCGCGGCCCTCGGCTGATCACGACCGGTGCCGCCCGCGGCTCCCGGCCGCGGGCGGCACCGGCTCTCGTGCGAACGCGGTAGGCGGTGTCCCCTCCGGAGGCGATCCGGGCGGTGGCCGACGGCTCGTAGCGTCGGAGGACCTCGAAGCTTGGGCGGTCACCGAATGCATCTGCGCGACATCCGACACCGCTGGCCGGGTCGCCTCCGCTCGCGCCGGCGAGCACCCGGCTCCCTGTTGCTCGCAGCCGTGCTCGGCATCGCGGCGGCAAGTCCGGTCACGGCCGCCCCCGAACCGCACTCCTCGCAGCCGAACACCGTGGTCACCTTCACCTTCGACGACGGCAGCGCATCGCAGTCCACGGGCGCGGAAGTCCTGCATCGGCACGGGATGCGCGGCACCTTCTACATCATTTCCGGCGCCATCGGGAGCCCCGGCTACCTCGGCCACGACGAGCTGCGGCGCATCGCCGAGACGGGCCACGAGATCGGCGGGCACACCGTCACCCACCCCGACCTCACCCAGGTGAGCCCCGATGAGATGCGCAGGCAGATCTGCGACGACCGCGCCAACCTCGACCGGTGGGGCCACCAGGTCACCTCGTTCACCGCACCGTTCGACGAGGTCGACGACAACGTGCGCGCCGCTGTCCAGCGGTGCGGGTACAGCAGCGCGCGCACCATGGGCGGGCTCCGCGTGCGGGACTGCCCGGACTGCGTCGCCGCCGAATCCATGCCGCCCGCCGACCCCTACGAGATCAGGTCGCCGGGCATGCTCACGCGGGAGACGACCGTCGACGAGTTGAAGGAGTCGGTGACCCGCGCGGACGACTCCGGGGGCGGATGGGTGCCGTTGGTGCTGCATCAGACCTGCGACAGGTGCGGCCCGCTGGCTGTGAGCCCTCGGGTGCTCGACGAGTTCGCGGGCTGGCTGCACGATCGCGGCACCGCCGTGCGCACCGTGCACGAGGTCGTCGGCGGCCCGGTCGCGCCGGTGCGCCACGCGCCGCCTCCGCAAGAGCGGGATCGACCGGTGAACGCCTCGTTGGAACAGGCCGGTCCCGACGGCGTCCCGCTCGGCTGGGAAACCGGCGGCTGGGGCACGAACACTCCGGTGTGGAGCAGGACCCGCGACGCGCACGAAGGGGAATGGGCGCAGCGGCTGGACATGCCCCACTTCACCGACGGCGACGCCAAACTGATGTCCACCCTGGATCTCGGGGAGTACTCGCTGCCCGCGCGCAAAGGGCAGAACTACACGCTCAGCACCTGGTACAAGGCCACCGCGCCCACTCAGCTGGCGGTGTACTACCGGGACCGCGTCGGTCAATGGCGGTATTGGGCGGCGGGTCCCACGTTCGCGCCCGCCGAGCAGTGGTCGAAGGCGCACTGGACCACTCCGCCCGTGCCCGATGAGGCGACCGGGATCAGCTTCGGCCTCGCCCTGTTCTCCCGCGGTTCGCTCACCACCGACGACTACGGGGTGCGGCTCAACACCGAGGCCAGCAACGACAGCTCCTGCCGCGAACTGGACTGGTGGGTGCCCAGGAGGTGGCTGTGCCTGTGACCTGCACGGAACCGGGGTGAGCGCGCATGCCGTCGCCTCGGGCGCGCGTGTCGGCGGCACTCGTCGCGGCGCTGATCACCGCTTCCTGCGCGGGCGGTGAGCCGGTGCCCCGCCGCGAATATCCGTGGCACACCGGCATCGTGGCGACCACCTTCTGGGTCGGGGAGATCCTCGACCCGGACACCTCCGATGGCAGCCAGGTCATCTCGACCTACGACTCGGCCTGGCAGGAGCACTACGGCGGCTGCGACGGCGTCCTGGTCGGTGGCCGGTGCGAAACGGAGCCACGGACCGCCGCCAACGGCTACTTCCCGACCCGGATGACACCGCGGGAGAACCCGTTCTACCTGGACCTTCCCTTCGATGACCTCAACGATCCGATCGCCTTCGCGCAGCGCGCGGCCGTGGTGCCGTGGAGCCGGGATCCGGGCTACGCCGGGCGTGAGAAGGACGAGTCGTTCAGCTACTTGAAGAACCGCTGGGTGCAGCTCACCAAGGGCCGCGCGGTCTGCTACGGCCAGGTCCAGGACGCCGGTCCCGCCGAGTACCACGACTCCCGGTACGTCTTCGGGCACGACGACCCGCGACCGGTGAACACGCGGTTCAACGGGGCGGGTCTGGACGTGTCGCCCGCGTTGAACGGCTGCCTCGGGTTCACCCACCTCAACGGCGCGCAGGACCGGGTGGACTGGCGCTTCGTCGACGAGGTCGATGTCCCCGACGGCCCGTGGCGACGCGTCGTCACCACGTCACCGCCGACGTTGTACTGAGCGGCCGCGAGCCCGAATCAGGCCGCGAGGTCCCTGGTGATCCGGGCCACCGCTTCCGGAACGGAATCGACCACGGGGAACCCGGCGGTCTCCAGCGAGCGCCTGCTCATCACGCCCGTCGTGACCAGGACGCAGTCGGTGCCGACCTCCTCGGCCGCGCGGGCGTCGTCGAGCACGTCACCGATGAGCACCACGTCGGCCGGGGCGAGGTCCTGCGCCGCGAGGTGGTGACGCAGGTGTTCGGTCTTGCCGCCGCCACCGACGTCGGCGCGCAATCCGTCGACCCGCTCGAACAGCGGCAGCAGGTCCAGTTCGGTGATCAGCGGGACCAGTTCGTCGTGGAACCACATCGACAGCAAGGACTGGGTGCGGTCGGACTCTCCCCACTCGCGCAGCACGTCCGGGACGCCCGCCGCGAGCTTCGCCGTGTGCAGCAGCTCCCGGTAGTGCTCGTGGTAGAGCACGTCGAGCTTGTTCCAGTCCGCTTCGGTGAGCGGACGGTCCAGCAGCCGCTCGTAGCACTGCTGGAGCGGGCGGCTGAAGATCGACCGCCACTGCTCGAGGTCGATGTGCTCGCGCCCGAACTCCGCGCACACCGCGTTCACCGCCGAGACGACCGCGTCGTTGTCGTCCAGCAACGTGCCGTTCCAGTCCCACACGATGTGCTGTGCCGCCGAACTCATTCCACCACCGACTCGCATGACGCCCCTGTACCGATCGACTACCGCTGCCCGATCGGGCAGCCTAGCGAAAACCGCCGATCTCCCGTCATCCCCCGACCGAGCAAGGCGCCGTGGACCTGCGTCAACCGATCACTCAGCGGGATCGTCGGGAACGGCGATGCGGGTGAAGTTCGTTGCGCTCAAGGTGTTTCTGAGGCATCCGCACCGCCTTCGAGGTCTGATCGGTCGAGTTCGTCTTTGACCACGCGGAAGGCCATGCCCTCCGAGTAGCCCTTGCGGGCCAGCATTCCGACCAGCCTGCGCAGCCGTTTCTCCGGATCGTCCACGTTGATCGAGCGGAGCTTGCGGCGCACCAGCTCGCGCGCCCGCTCCTCCTCGGCGTCAGCGTCCACAGTGGAGAGAGCTTCGGCGACCAGGTGTTCCTCAACGCCTTTGCGGCGCAGCTCGTAGCCCAGCGCCTTGCGGCCCAGGCCTTGGTTGCGCTGCCGCTCGCTGACCCATGCCTCGGCGAACTCGGCGTCGTCCACCAAGCCCGCGTCGACGAACTTCTGCAACACCGCGTCCGCGACGTCTTCGTCGATCTCCTTGCGCAGCAAGGCCTGGCGCAGCTCGGCCCGGCTGCGGGCGCGCACCGCCAGCAGCCGGTACACCGTGTCGCGGGCCAACGCCTCCGGAGACTGCGGCACCCCCGGCGGCCGTTCGTCCTGCTGCCGCCGCTTGCCGGTGCGCCCCTGCGACCGGGTCGCTGCGGAATCCGGGGACGCGGGCTCCGGGGACTGCGAGGTTTCCGCCATCGCGGTGCGGCGGCGGCGCTTGCCGGTGCCCCGCGCGGCGGCGCCGTCCGGTGCGGCGCCGGCCTCCGGTGGTGACGCCGGCGTCGGTGCGGTCTCCGCTTCGGATGAGCTCAGCCCCGCACCGGTGCCCGGCGACGCGGGCGCGTGGTCGGTACTGCGCCACACGCCCCGCCCGGAACGGCCGTCCCGCTGCCCGCCGGACCCCGAAGCGCCCGCGCGCGACCGCGATCGGGAGAACTCCGCGGAGTCGTCTCCTGACACCGCCGGACTCAGAACTCGACGGGAGCCGGGTCCGCGCCCTCTTCGGCGTCCACCTTGGCTCCGATGCCGACCTTCTCCTTGATCCGCTTCTCGATCTCGTTGGCCACGTCCGGGTTCTCCCGCATGAACTTGCGGGCGTTCTCCTTGCCCTGGCCCAGCTGGTCGCCCTCGTAGGTGTACCAGGCACCGGACTTGCGGATGATGCCCTGCTCCACGCCCATGTCGATCAGCGAGCCCTCACGGCTGATCCCGATGCCGTAGATGATGTCGAACTCGGCCTGCTTGAACGGTGGCGCGGTCTTGTTCTTCACCACCTTCACCCTGGTGCGGTTGCCCACCGCGTCCGAGCCGTCCTTGAGCGTCTCGATCCGCCGCACGTCCAGCCGCACCGAGGAGTAGAACTTCAGCGCCTTGCCACCGGTGGTGGTCTCCGGGCTGCCGAACATCACGCCGACCTTCTCCCGGAGCTGGTTGATGAAGATCGCCGTGGTCTTGGCGTTGTAGAGGGCGGCGGTCAGCTTGCGCAGCGCCTGGCTCATCAGCCGGGCCTGCAGGCCGACGTGGCTGTCGCCCATCTCGCCCTCGATCTCGGCGCGCGGCACCAGCGCGGCCACCGAGTCGACCACGATGCAGTCCAGCGCGCCGGAGCGGATCAGCATGTCCGCGATCTCCAGCGCCTGCTCGCCCGTGTCGGGCTGGGAGACCAGCAGCGCGTCGGTGTCGACCCCGATCGACTTCGCGTACTCCGGATCCAGCGCGTGCTCGGCGTCGATGAACGCGGCGGTGCCGCCCAGCCGCTGCGCGTTGGCCACCGCGTGCAGCGCGACCGAGGTCTTACCACTGCTCTCCGGACCGTAGATCTCCACGATGCGTCCCCGCGGCAGGCCACCGATGCCCAGGGCCACGTCCAGGGCGATGGACCCGGTCGGGATGACCTCGACCGGCGCCCGCGTCTCGTCGCCGAGACGCATCACCGATCCCTTTCCGTACTGCTTGTCGATCTGGGCGAGGGCCAGTTCGAGCGCCTTGCCCTTGTCCGGTGTCGCTGCCATCGGGGGTCCACCTCGGTCAAGTCGAACTTCGTCGTGTGCGCACGACGCTACGGGTAGGGACCGACACTCCGGTGGACTGCCCTGATCACCCGGCCGCCCGCCTTCCGGCGACGGGTCCGGCGAACACCGAGGTCCGATCCGCACATCCGATCATAGGCGAACGGATGTTCGATCATCGAGCCGACACGCCAACACCGTCCCTCTTCCGCATGAACCATGATCGCGATTGAAGGCGCCTTCAGCTTTTGATCTTCATCTTGTTAGCGGCGAAGCCGCTGAGCAGTGACCAGCTTGAGCAACCGGCACCGCGGCGGGTTCTCAGCCGTCTTCTCGCGAGGACGGCTTTTTCCCTCGTGGCAGAGGCCACTCGGGAAAAAGATCCCGCAGCGAGAAGACAGCTGAGGTTCCGCCACCCGGCCACCAAAGCAGCCCACGAAAGAGGATCAACGCCGAGCAGCCGGGACTTCGAAGCTTTCGCAGAGGGCTAGCCACACCTGCTTCGGCGAAAGCCCCGCCTCCAGTGCCTGGTCCACGGTGCGACCGCCGAGCTCCGACATCACGTGGTCCTCGGCGAGCATCTCGGCTCGCAACCGGCCGAACTCCTCGGCCATGCGTTCGCGGAAGTCGGTGTGTCGCATCGAGCCCAGCCTACCGAGGGCGTCCGCGGGTACCGTCGTGGTGTGCTGCCGATGCAAGCCGACCCGACCGGACTGTCCAGCCCGCTGGGGCAACTCGTGATCGCGGCGATGCTGCTGGTCGCGATCATCGTTGCGCTGCGCTGGCTGTGGAACCAGCGCGGACGCTGAGCACGCCGCGCCCGGCCGCACGGTGCGCTCGAATTCGTCGGCCAGCGCGTCCGGCGTCAGCCGCCCGTCCCGGTTCGGGGCCGGCACCATGCCCACCAGCGGCCGGTCGGCGACGGTGAACACCAGCGTCCCCGTGGTCTCCCCCGCGACCGCGCGATACCGGCCCGAGTAGCCGTTGCCGGACCATCGACAACACGCGCACCGGTTTTATCCCTCCGTAGCCGGATTCGGGGCGAACTCACCCGTTCTGCGGAATGTTGTCACGCCGGACGATCACCAATGGGCGGATCGGGCGAATCGTCGGCGTCGGCGATGTCGGTGCCGTGGTCCAGCATGGAGGGGTGAGCAACCCGCTGGACGACTTCTCCCCCGCGACCCGCGAGTGGTTCCGGGGCGCGTTCGACGCGCCGACGCAGGCTCAGGCCGGGGCGTGGCAGGCGATCGGCGCGGGTGAGCACGCGCTGGTCGTGGCGCCGACCGGGTCCGGGAAGACGCTCGCCGCGTTCCTGTCCGCCCTGGACGGCCTGGCTTCCGCCCCGCCTCCGGAAGAGCCGAAGCGGCGCTGCCGCGTGCTGTACGTGTCGCCGTTGAAGGCGCTCGCGGTGGACGTCGAGCGCAACCTGCGCGCCCCGCTCACCGGGATCCGGCAAGCCACCCAACGCCACGGCGGGGTGCCGCCGGAGATCCGGGTCGGGATGCGGACCGGGGACACGCCTGCCGACGAACGGCGCGGCTTCAACCGGAAACCCCCGGACGTGCTGGTGACCACCCCGGAGTCGCTGTTCCTGCTGCTGACCTCGGCGGCACGGGAGTCGCTGCGCGGCGTGGAGACGGTGATCGTGGACGAGGTGCACGCGGTGGCGGGCACCAAACGCGGAGCGCACCTGGCGTTGTCGCTGGAGCGGCTGGACGAGCTGCTGGCACGACCGGCGCAGCGGATCGGGTTGTCGGCCACGGTGCGCCCGGTCTCCGAGGTGAGCACGTTCCTCGGCGGCGGCCGCCCGGTGCGCACGGTGCAGCCGGAGCACGCCAAGCAGGTGCAGGTCACCGTCGAGGTCCCGGTGCCGGACCTGGCCGAGCTGGGGCAGCCGACCGGCGAGGTGACGGGTTCGGCCGCGGGCGCCGAGCAGCGCACCTCGATCTGGCCGTCGGTGCAGGAACGCGTCCTCGACCTGATCGGACGACACCGGTCGACGATCGTGTTCGCGAACTCGCGGCGGCTCGCGGAGCGGCTGACGGCGGGCATCAACGAACTCGCCACCGAGCAGGCCGGGGAGACCGCCGAGCAGACCGGGAAGTTCCCGGCGGAGGCGGTGGGCGGTTCCGGTGTCACCTCCGGAGCGGCGGTGACCGTGGCACGAGCGCACCACGGGTCCATGTCGAAGGAACAGCGCTCGGTGGTCGAAGAGGAGTTGAAGTCCGGCCGGCTGCCCTGCGTGGTCGCGACCTCCTCGCTGGAGCTGGGCATCGACATGGGCGCGGTGGACCTGGTGGTGCAGGTGGAGACGCCGCCGAGCGTCGCTTCCGGGATGCAGCGCATCGGCCGGGGCGGGCACCAGGTGGGGGCGATCTCGCGCGGGGTCGTGTTCCCGAAGTTCCGGGGCGACCTGGTGGGTTGCGCGGTGGTGGCGGAACGGATGGCGGCCGGGCTGATCGAGTCGTTGTCGTTCCCGCGGAATCCGCTGGACGTGCTGGCTCAGCACGTCGTGTCGATGGTGGCGATGGAATCGTGGCCGCTGGAGTCGCTGGCCAGGGTGGTTCGGCGCGCGGCACCGTTCGCGGGGCTGCCGGATTCCGCGCTGTACGCGGTGCTGGACATGCTGGCGGGCCGGTACCCGAGCGAGGAGTTCGGCGAGCTGCGGGCGCGCATCGTGTGGGACCGGGTGCAGGACGAGCTGTGGGCGCGGCCGGGCGCGCAACGGCTGGCGGTGACCTCGGGCGGCACCATCCCCGATCGGGGCTTGTTCACGGTGACCACGCCAGGTGACGAGGAGGCCGGTCGCGGCGGCGTGCGGGTCGGTGAGCTCGACGAGGAGATGGTCTACGAGTCGCGGGTGGGCGACACGTTCCTGTTGGGCACCTCGTCGTGGAAGGTGCAGGACATCACGCACGACCGGGTCGTCGTGGTGCCCGCGCCGGGCCAGGCCGCGCGGATGCCGTTCTGGAAGGGCGATTCCCCTGGCCGGCCGCTGGAGCTGGGCCGGGCGCTGGGCGCCTTCGTGCGGGAAGTGGTGGCCGCGGACCGGGAGTCGGCGACCGAGCGGATGGCGCGCGCCGGGTTGGACGAGTGGGCGCGGGACAACCTGCTGGCGTACCTGGCGGAGCAGCGGGAGGCGACGCGGCACGTCCCGGACGATCGGACGATCGTGGTGGAGCGGTTCCGCGACGAGCTCGGCGATTGGCGGATGGTGGTGCATTCGCCGTTCGGTGCGCAGGTCAACGGGCCGTGGGGTTTGGCCATCGGGGCTCGGTTGCGGGAGCGGCGCGGCATCGATCCGCAGGTCGCGTCCTCGGACGACGGGATCGTGGTGCGGCTGGCGGACGCGCTGGACGAGTCGGGCGCGGACGTGCTGCCGACGGCGGAGGACGTGCTGCTGTCCCCGGACGAGGTGCACCAGGTGATCACCGATGAGGTCGGTGGTTCGGCGCTGTTCGCCGCGCGGTTCCGGGAGTGCGCCGCGCGGGCGTTGTTGCTGCCGCGCCGGGATCCGCGGAAGCGCTCACCGCTGTGGCAGCAGCGGCAGCGCTCGGCGCAACTGCTGGCGGTGGCGGCGCAGTACGAGCAGTTCCCGATCGTGCTGGAGGCGATGCGGGAATGCGTGCAGGACGTCTACGACGTGCCGGGTTTGACCGAACTGATGTCGCAGGTCGCCGCCCGCAAGGTGCGGGTGGTGGAGGTGGAGACGCCGTCGCCGTCGCCGTTCGCGCGCAGCCTGCTGTTCGGCTACATCGGCATGTTCCTGTACGAGACGGACGCGCCGCTGGCTGAGCGGCGGTCGGCGGCGTTGAGCCTGGACTCGACGTTGCTGGCCGAGCTGCTCGGTTCGGAGGCGTTGCGGGAGCTGCTGGATCCGGAGGTGGTCGCCGAGGTCGAGCGGCAGCTGCAACGGCTCGTCCCGGAACGGCACGCGAAGGACGCGGAGTCCGCGGCGGACCTGCTGCGGTTCCTGGGCGATCTGTCCACGGCGGAGGCCGCGGAGCGCGGCATCCGTCCAGAGTGGCTGGCGGAACTCCAAGCGCAGCGGCGAGTCCTGGAAGTGCGGATCGCCGGGGAGTCCCGGTGGATCGCGATCGAGGACGCGGGCAAGGTCCGGGATGCGCTGGGCGTCGCGTTGCCGGTGGGCGTGCCGGAGGCGTTCACCGAGCCGGTCACGGATCCGTTGGGAGAACTGCTGATCCGGTACGCGCGCTGCCGTGGCCCGTTCGCCGCGGAGTCCGCGGCGCGGCGGTTCGGCTTGGGCGTCGCGGTGGTGCACGACGTGCTGGATCGGCTGGCGGGTTCGGGCCGGTTGGTGCGCGGCGAGTTGCGCCCGCTGGAGGCCGGTGGCGGCCGGGCTCTGGAGTACTGCGACGCGGAGGTGCTGCGGCGGTTGCGGCGCGGTTCGCTGGCGCGGTTGCGGGCCGAGGTGGAACCGGTGGAACCCGCTGCGCTGGGCCGGTTCCTGCCGGTGTGGCACGGAGTGGGCGCCCGGTTGCGCACGGCGCCCACGGTGGATGACGTGTATTCGGTGGTGGAGCAGTTGGCGGGCGCCCCGGTTCCGGCGAGCGCGTTGGAGTCGCTGGTGCTGCCCGCCAGGTTGCCGGGCTATTCGCCTGCGCTGCTGGACGAGTTGACTTCGACCGGCGAGGTGACCTGGGTGGGGTCGGGTTCGCTGGCCGGTGGTGACGGGTGGATCGCGCTGGCTCCCACCGATGTGGCGGATCTGTTGTTGCCGGATCTTCCGGAGGCGACGGCGGAAACCCCGTTGCACGAAGCCATTCTGTCCACTTTGGATGGTGGGGCTCAGTTCTTCCGGCCGTTGGCCGACCGGGCGGGGGCGATCGTCGTGGAAGGCGGCGAATCGGCACCCGCCGACGACGCGGTGATCTCCGCGCTGTGGGATCTGGTGTGGTCCGGCAAAGCCACCAACGACACGCTCGCTCCGCTGCGCGCACTGGTCTCCGGCAAGGGGGCCGCGCACAAGCCGCGGCGCAACGCGCCGCGCGGCAGGTATGCGCGGTTGCGCGCCGGGCGCCCGTCGATGCCGAGTCGCAGCGGGCCTCCGACGGTGTCCGGCAGGTGGTCGCTGGCTCCGGCGCCGGCGGCGGAACCGACGCGGCGGGCGCACGCCCGGGCCGAGGCCTTCCTGGAACGGCACGGGGTGCTGACCCGCGGCGCGCTGGAGACGGAGCGGGTCACCGGCGGGTTCTCCGCCGTGTACAAGGTGTTGCGGGCGATGGAGGAGTCCGGGCGGTGCCGTCGCGGTTACGTCGTCGAGGGTTTGGGGGCGGCGCAGTTCGCGGTGCCCGGCGCGATCGACCGGGTGCGTGCGCTGTCCGGCGCGGACGAACGGGAGGACCGTTCGGCGGTGGTGCTGGCGGCGGCGGATCCCGCACAGCCCTACGGTGCCGCGTTGCCGTGGCCGGATCCGGTCGGCGACACCCGGCACCGGCCGGGCCGCAAGGCCGGTTCGCTGGTGGTGCTGGTCTCCGGCGCGGCCGTGCTGTACGTGGAGCGCGGCGGGAAGTCGCTGCTGTCGTTCACCGAAGACGAGCAACCGCTGCGGGACGCGGCGGACGGTCTCGCGCGGGCGGTGCGCGAAGGCTGGCTGGAGCAGCTTGCGGTACAACGGACCGACGGCGCAGGCGCTTGGGGATCCCGAATGGCCGACATCCTCACCGACGCCGGATTCCGCGCCACCCCGAAAGGCCTCCGCCTGCGCGCGTGATCACAGGTCGTTGAACGGTTTCGCGTATTCGAAGGTGCCGGTGAGTTCCGGGGTGTGGGCGGTGAGCGCGCGGGCTTGGAAGTGCGCGGCCCACTCGGGGTCCGGTGGGGCGATGCCGAGTTCCGTGGACGGCACGAACCCGAAACGCGGGTAGTACTCGGTGTGGCCGAGCAGCACGACGAGCGGTTCGTCGCGCGCGTCGGCGGCGGCCAGCACGGCGTGCATCAGCGCACTGCCGACGCCGCGGCGCTGCACCCGGCTCAGCACCCCGATCGGCCCCAGCCCCAGCGCGGGACGACCGTCCACGTGGCCGCGCGTCGCCACGACGTGACCAACGATCTGCCCGTCCGGCTCGACCGCCACGATCGACAGCGCAGGTATCCACCCGACATCGGCCCGCAACGCATCAACGAGCCCGACCTCGGCCGGAGTCCCTTCCGAACCGGCAAAAGCATCGCGGTGAACATCCCGCACAGCTCCCACATCAGCCCCGCACTCACGCCTCAACAACATGCACCAACCATGCCAACCCCCAACTCCCCCGACAAACCAATTGACCACCACCCTTCAGCTGTGGAATTGGCAGCCTCGTCTCGCCAGCGGCAAAGCCGTGCCTTGCGGCAAAGCCGTGCCTTGCGGCAAAGCCGTGCCTTGCGGCGAAGCCGTGCCTTGCGGCAAAGCCGTGCCTTGCGGCAAAGCCGTGCCTTGCGGCGAAGCCGTGCCTTGCGGCAAAGCCGTGCCTTGCGGCAAAGCCGTGCCTTGCGGCGAAGCCGTGCCTTGCGGCGAAGCCGTGCCTGGATGTGCGAAGCACATAGCCCACGTCAAGAAGGTGACCACCGGCGGGTTCTCAGTGAGCCTCTCGCGAGGACAGCTTTTTCCCTCGTGGCGGAGCCACTAGGGAAAAAGATCCCGCAGCGAGAGGCTCACTGAGGTTCCGCTACCTGTTGTGTCTCGGGAGGTTGTGAACGGGGGACACGGGGCGGATGATCTTGGAATGAGTGAGGACCTCCGGGTTCGGTGTGGATCACGACATCTGCACCGAATACCTGGAGGTCCTCGTGTGTCACCGTAACGCTCCGTTGACTGAGACGGGCAGGCTGCGTCTGGCTCGGTGTGTCGTGGACGATCGCTGGCCGTTGCGGCGTGCGGCTGAGCGTTTCCAAGTCTCGCCCAGCACCGCGCAACGGTGGGCGGATCGGTATCGCACCGAGGGCGAGGCGGGGATGGCAGACCGGTCCTCGCGTCCGCATCACAGTCCGCGGCGCACTCCGTCGCGCACCGAGCGGCGGATCATCAAGGTCCGGGTGATCCGCCGGTGGGGGCCGGCACGGATCGCGTTTTTGCTGGGCTTGAACCCGGCTACCGTGCACCGGGTCTTGGGCCGCTACAGGCTGGCCCGGCTCGCACACCTGGACCGGGCCACCGGGCGGGTGATCCGCCGCTACGAGTACCCGCAGCCCGGCGGCCTCGTCCACGTCGACATCAAGAAAGTCGGCAACGTCCCCGACGGCGGCGGCAGCAAAGTCCTCGGCCGCCAGGCCGGCAGCCACAACAGCCAGGCCACCGTCACCGACCGCCGCCGCGCCGGCGGGAAGAAACCCGCCATCGGCTACAGCTACCTGCACAACGCCGTCGATGACCACTCGCGGCTTGCCTACACCGAAATCCTTCCCGACGAGACACGCGAAACCGCCGCCGCGTTCTGGCAACGAGCACACACATTCTTCACCGATGCCGGGATCACCGTGCTCCGAGTACTGACCGACAACGGCTCCTGCTACCGCTCCCACCTCTGGACCGCCACACTCACCGCCGCCGGCATCACACACCTCCGCACCCGCCCCTACCGACCCCAAACCAACGGCAAAGTCGAACGCTACAACCGCACCCTGCTCGACGAATGGGCCTACGCCCAGCTCTACCTCTCCGACACCGAACGCCGAAACGCCCTCCCACACTGGCTCCACACCTACAATCACCACCGCGGCCACACCGCACTCGGCGGCCACCCACCCGCCAGCCGCGTCCCCAACCTCACAAGACACAACAGCTACCCGACCACCCAAGCAAAAAGAGCCGTCAAACAGAACAAAAGTCATCGAGTAGCAAGCCGGAGGAGTCCCCAGAGTTGGGCTATGGCGTCCTGATCCCCCGCGGTGGTGATCTCCCGGTCCGGTAGGCGCCCCCACAGCCAGAGGTAGATCAGGACCGGGTCACCACTGATCAACGCGTCCGCGGACACCGACTCGTCCGGGCCGGTGCGCTGCACGACGGTGCGGGTCGGGTCCGCGTAGACCAGCCATTCGGCGTCCGCTGTGGACACTCCGACCGAGCAGGGGCGCGTCGAGGTGATGCCGACCGCGTGCAACCGGTAGCCGAGCCACAACCGCAGCGCCTCGTCGATGCCGTCGAGCGCCACGTCCACGTCGATGCCGGTGCGGTCCACTCCGGCCGCCCCCTGCACGTCGACCCGGTGCACGGTCGTGGCGTGCAGCACCCGGCGGATCCAGAACCGCACCGTGTGCTCCTCCGGCCACCAGGTGGGGCAAGCGTCCTCGGGCGGGCGCGTGCCGAACTCGGCGAGCAGCTCGGCGAGGCGGGCGGTGAATCGCGCCGTCACCTCGCGCAGGCTCACCGGATCCGGCACCGCCCACGTCTCGGCGGTCTGTTCGGAAGCCCCCATCCAGGTCAGCACGTCCTCGCATTGACCGCCGAGGAACCAGATCGTCTCGGCGACCGTCCTGCCCGAGGCGCCCTGAACCGGCGCGTCCGGATGCACGTCGTGCGTCGCCGCGGTGAGCAACTGGCCTTCCACACCGATCAGGTCGAGCATCCGGCCCGGATCGATCGACAGGTCCGCAGGCGGCTTCAAGGTCATCGGGCGGCCCCGGACAGGCTGCGCTCGACGATGTCGACGAACTCGGCCGCATGCCGCAGGCAGGTTTCGGCCTCGCCGGGAGTGACGCCGGGACTGCCCGCCTCGGCTGCGGCACGGCGCAGCGAGCCCGCGGTGAAATGCGCGGCCCACTCGCGCAGTTCGGGGGCGACCCCGGTGAGCTGGAGCCAGACGCTGCCCGAGCGCCGCGATCGGCTACGCCAGGAGCGGGCGACGACCACGGCGGTCGCGGCGCGCAGCGCGGCCAGATGCGCGAACACGTAGCACTCGGTGGCCCGCGTCGCGATCCGCGCGTCGCGCAAGCACGTTTGCGCTTGTTCCAGCAGCGCACGAGCACCCGCGGGCGGCGCGGGCGCGGTCACCGGAAGCCAGTCGTCGCCGTGTCCGCGTCGGTCGTCGCGGCGGGCAGGCAAGGTGTCGCACTGCCTGCGCTGCGCTGCGTCACCGGACCGGCGCTGCGCCGGGATGGGCAGCGAGCCCGGGATGTGCGGATGTGCGGATGGGGACATCAGTGTTCTCCGCTCGGTCACGACGATGCCGATCCGGGCGTCACCGGGACGTCCTGGACCGCGATGGGCGTGGTGAGCCGGGGGGAAGCCGGCCGTCCGGCGGCGGAGTGCTTCCCCCACCCCACCGCCGGACGTGACGTGCGAACCGAAGCCGAGCGCCCTATCCCGGACACCTGCGGTACCCGAAAACCGGACTTCGAACTTCAGTTCGACTGCCGCCAGAGTAG
This sequence comes from Saccharopolyspora gloriosae, assembly GCF_022828475.1. Taxonomy (GTDB): domain Bacteria; phylum Actinomycetota; class Actinomycetes; order Mycobacteriales; family Pseudonocardiaceae; genus Saccharopolyspora_C; species Saccharopolyspora_C gloriosae_A. Next base: position 5,180,019 of record NZ_CP059557.1, read on the forward strand.
ACCCGAGTCGCGAGGAGCTCAAGGCCTGCGCACTAGATCACCTGTTCGAGTCACGTCACAGTCGAGTCGCCCACCAGCGCCGACACGTCCGTCCGGTCGGGCAGGCCACCGCAGTTCGATCAAGACCGGACGGCACCGGCCTTGCCCGACCCTCTAGTGTTCGGCGCGTGACAGCCGCGCCCTCACCGCACATCGACCGCATCGTCGAGCTGACCACCGACCAGCTCAGGGCACGCTTGGCCGAAGCGCTACAGGTCTACGTGGACGCGATGGGCTACCCGCCGTCCACCGCGCAGCAGCGCGCCCCCATGTGGTCGGCGCACATGATGCGGGCGGGCTGGCGCTGCGTCGCCGCGTTCAACGATGCCGACGAACTCGTCGGCATCGGCTACGGCTACCTCGGCGTGCCCGGCCAGTGGTGGCACGAGCAAGTGTTCCGCGGCCTGCTCACCGTCACTCCCCGTGCCGAAGCCGAGCAGTGGATGCGCGACTACTTCGAACTCACCGAACTCCACGTCCGCCCCGACAGCCAGGGCGGCGGCCTCGGCGAGACCATCCTGCGCCGGCTGCTCGACGGCGCCCCCGGCCACACGGTCCTGCTGTCCACTCCCGAAGGCCCGACCCGCGCCTGGAAGCTGTACCGCCGAGTCGGCTTCGCGGACGTGCTCCGCCACTACCAGTTCACCGGCGACCCGCGGCCGTTTGCCGTCCTGGGCCGCGGCCTTCCCCTTTCCTGACACCGAAAACGGGGGCCTGGGCTTCCCCGGCCGAGCCGCACGCTCGCCTGGGGAAGCCGCGGAATGCGACTCACAGCTCGGCGAGTTGCTCCCGGAGCGTGTCGAGGCCCATCGAACCGAGTTCCAGCGCGCGGCGGTGGAAGTCCTTCGAGTCGAAGGCAGCGCCGTAACGGGCTCGGGCGTCGTCCCGGGCCGCTCGCCAGAGGCGTTCGCCGATCTTGTACGAGGGCGCCTGTCCCGGCCAGCCCAGGTAGCGGTCGATCTCGTCGTGCACCTGGGCCGGTTCGGCGACGGTGCGGGTGAGCATGAACTCCGCGGCCAGCTGCGGCGTCCAGCGCTCCCCTTCGTGGAACCCGGTTCCCGCGGGGATCTCCAGCTCCAGGTGCATGCCGATGTCGACGATCACCCGGGCGGCGCGGAACAGCTGGTCGTTGAGCATGCCCAGCAGGTCGCCGTCGTCGCCGAGGTAGCCGAGCTCCCGCATCAGCCGCTCCGCGTACAGCGCCCAGCCCTCGGCGTGCCCGGATACGACGCAGGCCAGCCGCTGGAACTTGTTCAACCGGCCCGCCTGGTGCACGGCCGTGGCGATCTGCAGGTGATGTCCCGGCACGCCTTCGTGGTAGACGACCGTCGTCTCCCGCCACGTCGGGAACTCCTCGCGGTCCGCGGGCACCGACCACCACATCCGCCCCGGCCGGGTGAACCCGTCCGTCGGGCCGGTGTAGTAGGCGCCGACGCCGCCGCCGGGCGGGGCGATGCGGCACTCCAGGGCCATCAGCTCGTCGGGAATGTCGAAGTGCGTGCCGCGCAGGTCCTGCAGCGCCTGGTCGGAAAGGCGCTGCATCCACTGCTGCAACCCGTCCTGGCCGTGCACCCGGTACTGCGGGTCGACGTCGAGCTGCGCGGCGGCTTCGGCGAGCGTCGCACCGGGGCGGATGCGGTCGGCGACCTGCTTCATGTCGGCCTCGATGGCGGCGAACTCCTCCCAGCCCCACTCGTAGGCCTCGCGCAGGTCCAGCGCGGCGCCGGTGAAGTACCGCGACCACAACCGGTAGCGCGACTCGCCCACCGCGTCGGCCTGCGGCGCCTTCGGCGCGAGCTCGGTGCGCAGGAACTCCGCCAGTTCCGCGTAGGAACGCGCCGCCCCGGTGGCCGCCGCGTCCAACTCCGCGCGCAGCGAGTCGGTGACCTCGGCGCGGCCGACGAGGCTCGCGAAGTACGAGCTCCGGCCACCGGCGCCCGCCCAGGTCTCGCACTGCTCGGCGACCTTGGTGACCTGGCGGATCGCGGCAACATCACCGCGCGCAGCGGCCTCGGTCAACCCGGCGCGCAGGTTCGACACCGCCTCCGGCATCCGCTCCAGCCGTCGCGCGATGGTGCGCCACTGCTCGGGGGTGTCGGTGGGCATCAGGTCGAAGATCTGACGCAGGTTCTGCACCGGGCTGGCGATCACGTTCAGCGCGGACATGTCGGCGCCGGCTTCGTGCAGCTCCACGTCCAGGCCGATCCGTTCCAGGAACACCGCCTTCGCGGCGCGCTCCCCTGCATCGGCGGGTTCGGTCGCGGTCATCTCCGCCAGCGACCGCCGGGCCAGCTCACCCCGAGCGCGGTGCGCATCGGGTGAGTAATCGGTCAGCAGCTCATCACCACCCGGAAGGCCGAGCGCCGTCGCCTCGATCGGGTCCAGCACGGCGAGTTCGTCGACGAAACGGTCGCTGATCTGGTGCACGCCACTGCTCTCGGATGCCATGTGACGAAGGTTATCGCGCCACGGAACGGCCTTCGCCACCTTCAGTGTTCGGCGATGATCGCGCCGCCGTCGCGCGCACGGCGATCAGCGGAAGCCGGTGCGAGCATCACCGGCGTGCGAGGCGAAACGATGCGCGGCGGCAGGCGAGCCATCCTGATGTTGCTGATGACCCTGGTCGGCGCGCTGCTCAGCGGGTGTCTGCACACCAACGCGTCGGTGACGCTCACCGACGACGACACGGCCAACGGCGAGCTGCTGCTGACCACCGAGACCCCGGATGGTCAGGTGCCGTTCCGCCTGCGCCCGCCGGACGACCTCGCCGACCGGGTGCAGGTGACGCCGTACAACGAACAGGGCCGGGTCGGGTCGCGGCTGACGTTCCGCAACCTCGAGTTCGACGAGCTGGAGCGGCTCAGCAACGCGCTCAGCCCGTCCGACTCCCGGTACAACGTGCACCTGGAGCGGCAGGGCTCGCTGGTGGAGTTCACCACGATGCTGGACATGACTCCGCTCGCCGACACCGACTCGTCGATCCGGATCGAACTCACCGCGCCGGGCGAAGTGACCTCCACCAACGGCAAGGAGACCTCCGGAGTCGTCACGTGGGCGCCGGAACCGGGCGAGGTCAGCGAGCTGAAGGCCACGTTCCAGTACTCCGGGTCGGGAATGGGCGTCGGCTTCGTGTGGACGATGCTGCTCGCCGGGCTGACGTTGTGCGTCGTGATCGCCGTCGCGTTCCTCGCGCAACGCTCGCACGAGCGGGAACGCGCCGAATCCGGAGAGCTCCGGTCTTGACGGCGCCGGCCGAGCCCGGCCCCGTTCGTGCCCGCCAGGGACGCGTCCCGCAGGATGGGGCGGTGCCCATCAAGGAATCCGCACCGCAGCTGAACGGCCTCGCGGACACGACCATCGAGGACACCGTGGAATCCGATCTCCCCGGTCAGGTGCAGCGCACCCTCACCGAACACGTGGAATCCCGGCTGGCCGAGTGCGCGGAACTCGACAGCGGATTCGCCGCCGCCGTGCGGGAGCTGAGCCGGTTCGTGCTCGGCGGCGGCAAGCGCATCCGGCCGACGTTCGCGTGGTGGGGGTGGCGCGCGGCGGGGGGTGCCGCGGAGGGTCCTGCGGCCGAGGCGATGCTGCGGACCGCGAGCTCGCTGGAACTCATCCAGGCCTGCGCGCTGGTGCACGACGACCTGATCGACGAGTCCGACACCCGCCGCGGCCATCCGACGGTGCACCGCAAGTTCGCCCGCACGCACTACGAGGAGCGCTGGGCCGGAGGCTCCGCGCAGTTCGGCATGAGCGCGGCGGTGCTGCTCGGCGACCTGGCGCTGGCCTGGGCCGACGACATGCTGCACACCGCCGGTCTCGAACCGGCCGCGCTGGTCCGCGGCCTGCGGCCGTGGCGGGCGATGCGCACCGAGATGCTCGCCGGGCAGTACCTCGACGTGTTCAGCCAGGTCCGCGGCGACGAGACCCCGGAGGCGGCGCTGCGGGTCGCGGAGCTGAAATCCGCCTCCTACACGGTGGCGCGTCCGCTGCAGCTGGGCGCGGAGATCGCGGGCGCCGATCAGCGGACGCTGGCCGCGCTGGAGAACTTCGGGCACGACATCGGGGTGGCGTTCCAGCTGCGCGACGACCTGCTGGGCGTGTTCGGCGACCCGGAGGTCACCGGTAAGCCCGCCGGGGACGATCTGCGGGAGGGCAAGCGCACGCTGCTCATCGCGGAAGCGCTGCAGGAGGCCCGCGCGCAGGGCGACGAGCGGGCCGTGGCCGAACTGCGGGCGGTGCTCGGCGACCCCGACGTGTCCGCCGACCGGATCGAGTCGGCCCGTTCGGTGCTGGTGCGGCTCGGCGCGCAGACCGCAGTGGAGAAGCGCATCGCCGAGCTCACCGGCAGCGCGCACCGGACGCTGAACTCGGCCGGATTGGCCGAGCCCGCGGCGACCAGGCTCGGGGAGCTCGCGGTGGCGGTCACCGACCGGACCCACTGATGCGGCGGGTTCCGGGCCGCACCGGGCACGTCGTGGTGGTCGGTGCCGGGCTGGCCGGCCTCGCGTGCGCGCTGCACCTAGCCGGTGCCGGGCGCGAGGTCACCGTCGTCGAACGCGACGCGCTCCCGGGCGGGCGGGCCGGGCGGCTGGAGTTCGACGGGTACCGGGTGGACACCGGTCCGACGGTGCTGACCATGCCGGACCTCGTCGATGAGGCGTTGTCGGCGGTGGGCGACTCGCTGGCTTCCCGGCTGGACCTGATTGCGCTGCACCCGGCCTACCGGGCGCGTTTCGCCGACGGTTCCGCGCTGGACGTGCACACCGACGGCGACGCGATGGAGCAGGAGGTCCGCCGGTTCGCCGGTGCCGAGGAAGCGGCCGGGTACCGGCGGCTGCGGCGGTGGCTCACCGAGGTGTACCGGGCCGAGATGGGCCGGTTCATCGACGCCAACTTCGACTCACCGCTGAACCTGGTCACGCCCGAGCTGGGCAGGTTGGCCGCGCTGGGCGGATTCGGACGGCTCGGTCCGGCGATCGGGCGATTCTTGCGGGACGAGCGGCTGCGCCGGGTGTTCTCGTTCCAGGCCCTCTACGCGGGGCTGGATCCGCGGCGGGCGCTGGCGCTGTACGCGGTGATCTCGTACATGGACACCGTCGGCGGCGTGTGGTTCCCACGCGGCGGCATGCACGCGCTGCCCACCGCGATGGCCGCGGCCGCGGCGAGCGCCGGGGTGCGGTTCCGCTACGGCGCCGAGGTCGACCGGCTGGAGCAGCGGTCCGGGCGAGTCGTGGCCGTGCACGCGGGCGGAGAGCGGATCGAAGCGGATGCCGTGGTGCTCACGCCGGACCTGCCGGTCGTGCACCGGCTGCTCGGCGGGCAGCGGCGGCGGCTGCGGTGGTCGCCGTCGGCGGTGGTGGTGCACGCGGGCACCACCCGCAGCTGGCCGGGCACCGCGCACCACACGATCTCCTTCGGCGCCGCCTGGGAGGACACCTTCACCGAGATCATCAAGCGCGGCCGGCTGATGAGCGACCCGTCGCTGCTGGTCACCCGGCCGACGGCGAGCGATCCGGCGCTGGCCCCCGATGGCAGGGAACTGCACTACGTGCTGGCGCCATGCCCGAATCTGGACACCGCGGACTTCGACTGGGACCGGCTCGGACCGGCCTACCGGGATGAGCTGTTCGCGACGCTGGAGGCCCGCGGTTTCGACGGATTCGCCGACTCCGTGGAGGTGCACCGCGTCGTGACGCCCGCCGGGTGGGCCGCGCAGGGGCACGCCGCCGGGACGCCGTTCTCCGCCGCGCACACCTTCGCCCAGACCGGGCCGTTCCGGCCGCGCAATCTGCTGCGCAGCCCGGAGAACGTGGTGCTGGCGGGTTCGGGGACGACTCCGGGAGTGGGAGTTCCGCCGGTGCTGATCTCCGGGAAACTGGCGGCCCGCCGCATCACCGGGTGATTCCGTTCGCCGCCGGAGGCGACCAGCACATCCGGCTCCTGGATTTCCCGAGATTTTCTCCCGGTTTCGCATTCGGCCGATGCGCTGATCGCATGTACCGCCCGTCACCGCGCACACACCCGACGTGCATTAGTCCATTTGAGAGAATCCAGGGAAAACCGGCAACGAGGTCGCTCCCGCACAATTCAAGGCGAGGGAACCTGCCCTCGCCTTGAATTCACCGGAACGAACCGGCGCCCCGCGGAACCGGCCGGCTCAGGCCCCCGACCGCGCGTACTGCGGTTGCAGCGCGTGCCGCGGCCGCGGCCGGGCGGCGGTGAGCGTCTGCGGCAACCGGCCCCACCACGGCCTGCTCACCAGTGCGCCGAGCACCGCGCCGGTGGCGTTGAGCAGCACGTCGTCGGCCGACACGACGCGTCCGGTGAGCACGGTGTACTGCAGCAATTCGATACCGCAGGTCACCGCGATGGCACCCAGCGAAATCCGGCTCCAACTCCCGAACCAGGACGTTCGCACCGGGATCAGCGCCCCGAACGGCGCCAGCAGCAGCAGGTTGCCGACCAGCTGCAGCCACGGCAGCAGATCGCCCGGCGCTGCCTGCAACGCCACCCCGAGGTCGGTTCCGGGCACGAGGCGCACCGCGCCACCCGACATCGCAGGCTGCGGCGCGGCGACCAGGTACGTCACCAGGAACAACGAATAGAGCAGAACGGCGTCAACGATCGATACGAACAACGCGGGAACAACGGTGAACCTGCGACTGCGCACTATCACGGCGAACACTGCGGCGGCGACCGTCAACAGCAGGTATGAGGTCGCCGCCGGGACCAAGGCACTCCAGACCGTGGCGAATGGGCGCACCGATTCACAGTCCTTCCTGTTTTCGGCCGCGCCCGATCGCCGCGCGTGACGCAGTAGCGGGCGCGACGATGCGGATCCGAGTTCGCCCACCATGAGAACATCCGCACGTGTCATCACGTTTCAATCACGGGGCCTATTCGGTAAACGAACGCCCACATCGCCGGACACGCGCCGCGGCCCCGCCACCCGCTCTTGACCGACCGTTCCCGCCTTGCCCTGCACGAACAACGGTGCCGGGCCGCTGTTGAGCGGCCCGGCACCGGGGGTGGAACGGATGTCGGCTGTTATTCATCTCTCCGGGGCGACCGAAGCCCGGAAGCGGTGCGCGGCGGCCGGCCCCGGCCTCCCGCGAACCGCGGCCTAGAAGCCCATAGCCTGCGCCCTTCGCTTCACCTCACGCCCGCGGTCGCCGCGCAGCGCGTCGATCGGCGTGCCCGGCAGCGTGTCGTCGGGGGTGAACAGCCAGGTCAGGATCTCGTCCTCGTTGTAGCCGTTGTCCCGGAGCAGGGTGATCGTGCCACCCAGCCCCTTCACGACCGCCGTCTCGCCCAGGAACGCGGCGGGCACTACGAGAATGCCGTCGCGGCGCATGGCGAGCAGGTGTCCGTCACGGATCATTTGGTGCACCCGGGTGACCACAAGTCCCAGACGTTCGGCGACGTCGGGCAGCGGTGTCATCTCCACATCAGGAGCAAGCACATCCGGGGCAGCGGGGATAGCACTCACCTTGAACACGATGCCACAACCACGCATCGGGAGCGTGCCCCGGAAGGGTCATCATCGATACGGTCCGATACCCACCGGGCGCCCTCTGCGACCGAACGGCACCCCGCTGCGCACCGGGCGCAGGTACGGTCGGTGACTCCTGGAACAATCGTCGCAGGCAAGCGACATCCCTGCGGTTGGCGGACACACACCATGACTCCTGAAACACGACCCGGACGCGGAACGGAGCTCGTCGGGGCCATGCTGGAGCGCCGCTACCGGGTGGACTCGGTGATCGCGCGCGGCGGCATGTCCGTCGTCTACCGCGGACTGGACACCCGGCTGGACCGGCCGGTGGCGCTGAAGGTGATGGATTCGCACTACTCGGCGAACCCGTCGTTCGTGGAGCGTTTCGAGCTGGAGGCCCGTTCCGCCGCCCGGTTGCACCATCCCGCGGTGGTGGCCGTGTACGACCAGGGCGTGGACCGGGAGATCGACGGCGACCACGTGTTCCTGGTGATGCAGCTCGTGGAGGGCTGCACGCTGCGGGAAGTGCTGCTGGACCAGGGCGTGCTGTCGTTGCCGATGGCGGTGGGCGTGCTGCGCCCGATGCTGTCGGCGCTGTCCGCCGCGCATCACGCGGGCATGGTGCACCGGGACATCAAGCCGGAGAACGTGCTGGTCGGGCTGGACGGCTCAGTGCAGGTCGCCGACTTCGGGCTGGTGCGCGCGACCGCCTCCGCGGGCAGCACCACCGGCAACGTCATCCTCGGCACCGTCGCCTACCTGTCCCCGGAGCAGGTCACCACCGGTGACGCGGATGCCCGCACCGACGTGTACTCCGCCGGGGTCGTGCTCTACGAGCTGCTGACCGGCCGTCCGCCGTTCACCGGGGACACCGCGCTGTCGGTCGCCTACCAGCACGTGAACTCCGACGTTCCGCCGCCGAGCGAAATCACCCCGGAGCTGCCGCCCGCGATCGACGACTTGGTGCTGCGCGCGACGCGCCGCGACCCGGCGGGCAGGCCCGTCGACGCCGCGGCCTTCCTGCGCGAGCTGGAGCGGATCAGCGGCGAACTGGGACTGCGCCCGGTATCGGTGCCGGTGCCGGTCTCGGAGCAGCGGACCGAGATGGTCTCCACGGAAGCGGGCGGGCCGCCGACCGAGCGGATCGCGCCCATCACGGAGGCGTCGGTGCCGGAACCGACCGCGCCGTACGACCACTCCGCAGGCCCGCAGGGCACCCGCGCGATGCCGCGCCCGGCCGACGAGGAGACCACCCACGAGATCGCCGCGGTCCGCCCGTCGCCCGCCGAGCTGCACGAGCGGGAACGCAAGCGCGGCGGCCGCCGGTTCGCGCTGTGGACGATGGTGATCCTGGTCATCGCGGGACTACTCGGGGGCACCGCGTGGTGGATGGGCAGCGGCCGCTACATCCAGGTACCGCGGGTGACCGGTGAGACCGAGGAGCTGGCGTCGCAGGTGCTGCGCGGCGCGGACCTCACTCCGGAGATCACCCGCCAGCTCAACGACGACGTGCCCGCGGGCATCGTCATCAGCTCTTCGCCGGATCAGGGCTCGCGGATCCTCAGCGGGCAGTCCGTGGAGCTCGTGGTGTCCTCGGGCAAGCCGAAGGTCCCCGATATCGCGCCGGGCACCAGCGTCGACGACGCGCAGCAGGCGTTGCGCGGCGCGTCGCTGCGACCGGAACGGGACACCTCGGCCGACCAGTACGACGCGTCCGTACCGGAAGGCGCGGTGCTCGGCGTCGATCCGGGGCCGGGCACCGAGCTGGCGATCAGCTCGCCGGTGCGGCTGATCGTGAGCAAGGGGCCGCCGCCGGTGCCGGTGCCGGACGTGACCGGAGCCAGCAAGGACGAAGCGTTCGCGGCGCTCAGCGCGGCCGGTTTCGAGCCGTACGAGGCGGGCAGGCAGTTCGACTCGAACGTCGAGGCCGATCATGTGATCTCCACCGATCCGGCGGCGGACACCGTCGTGAAGCTGTCCGGGAAGCCTCGGGTGGGCGTGGTGCTCTCGAACGCGGTCACCGTCCCGGACCTCAACGGCAAGGGAACGCAGGAGGCGCAGCAGGAGCTCGCCGCGCTCGGCCTGCAGATCGAAGTGCACTCGTTCTTCGAGCGGCCGGACGCCTTGATCATCGGCCAGCTGCCGCTGCCCGGTAGCAAGGTCGAACCCGGCTCGGCTGTGGGCGTCACGGCACTGTGATCGCAACTTGATCACACGTTAACCCGCTCCCGGTTGATCACGAAGTGGTCAACCGAGAGTGGTCTCGCCCGGTGGCTGATCGCCGTGTGGAAACATGGTGCGCACGATGCCGCCGAGTCCATCCAGCCAACTGAGCGCCGCCGACGAGACCCACCGGTCCCGGCGCGGTGCCGACGCCGCCGCCCAGAGTCCTGATCGCCCGACCGGCTCCCCGGGACCCGGTTCGAGCCCCCGCGCAAGCGATTACCGCTGCGGACCATCGCGTTGGGGGCGATCGGTTCGCTACTGCTGCTGGCGGGTTCGTTCGGCGGTGCCGGAGTTCTGGTGCACGATCCGATCCTGGGTTCCGGGCCGCTGTCGGCGATGCGCTATGGCCACGGCCGGGATCTCGCGCTGGCCGTGCTCTACACCGGCTTCGGCGTCCTGGTGTGGGCGTGGGTGCGGCTGGGCCGCGGAGTGCTGGCGCAACTGGTCGACTCGCGCGGAGTGCTGACGGCCACGGCCGCGTGGATCCTGCCGATGCTGATCACGCCGCCGCTGTTCACCAGGGACGTCTACAGCTATCTGGGCCAGGGACTGCTCGCGCTGCACGGGATCGATCCCTACTCGGTCGGTCCCTCGACGCTGACCGGCCCCATCCCGGACAACGTGCATCCGACCTGGCAGACCACTCCCGCGCCGTACGGCCCGTTGTTCATGGGCATCGCCAAGGGCGTCATCCTGATCGCCGGCGACGGCATGATCTCGAGCGTCATCGTGATGCGCCTGGTGCTGCTCTGCGGGCTGGTCATGTTGATCTTCGCACTGCCGGGTCTGGTAAGGGAACTCGGGGGCCGGTTACCGGTGGCGCTGTGGCTCGCCGCGGCCAGCCCCATGACGGTCGTGCACCTCGTCGGCGGGCCGCACAACGACATGCTCATGATCGGCCTGCTGGCGCTCGGCACCCTGCTGATGTTGCGCGGCAAGCACGCGGGCGGCATCGCGCTGGTGACGCTGGCGATGACGATCAAGGCGACCGCCGGGGTGGCGTTGCCGTTCCTGGTGTGGATCTGGGCGGCCCGGATGCCGGGCAATCGCCTGGAGCGCCTGCTGCGAGCGGGCACCGCCTCGTTGGCGATCTTCGTTCCGGTGTTCGCCGCGTGCATGGCGCTGGCGAAGGTCGGCTTCGGCTGGCTGTCCGCGCTCTCGGCTCCCGGCATGATCGTGAACTACCTGTCCGCTCCGACCGGCGTGGGCCAGGCCGTGCACAGCCTCGTATCGCTGTTCGTCGAAGTGGATCGCGGGCCGTTCGTCAACGTCGGCCGCACGCTCGGTTCGCTGGCGTTGGCCGTGGTGCTGATCTGGCAGTGGTGGCGGGCGCAGGACGGCGGAACCACGGCCGTGCGCCGCGCCGCGATCGGCCTGCTGGCCGCCGCGCTGCTGTCGCCCGTGGTGCTGCCCTGGTACCTGACCTGGGGTCTGGCGTTGGGCTGCGCGTTGAAGTGGACGCCGCGCGCACTGTCCTACGTGGTCGGGTTCTCGGTGGTGCTGGTGCTCGCCTACTACCCGGACGGGGAGCAGGCGATGTACAACTGGCCGTTCGTGGCCGTGGGCATCGGCGCCGCGATGCTCGCCGGGCTGTCGCTGGTGCGGTTCGACCCGCTGGGCCTGAACCGCTTCCGCCGCGGCGACGGCGAGCCTGCCGCGTTCGACGGCATCCCGGAGATCTCCGCTTCCGCACGGAGTTCGACCCTGCCGAGCTCGGCGATCCAGAACTCCACCGCCAAGGACTGACCCCGTCGCGGGGAACTCGAGCGGAAGGTCCGCCGCCGCCCGGCCGGACGGGGGTGGGCCGGGCGGTGGCGGAACCTCACGCGGAGGGCAGGACCTGCGTCTTGAGCCCGGCGCCGGTGCGGAACTCCTCCAGCGCGGACGCGTAGTCGTTGAGGCCCGCGGTGTTGGTGATCATCGTGTCCGAGTCGACGGCACCGGAGACCAGCAGGTCCCGCGCGCGGTCGAAGCTGTTGTGCACCGCCATCGAACCGACGATGGTGATCTCCTCGTTGTAGACCTTGAACGGGGAGAAGTTCGCGCTCGCCTTCGCGTCCGCGACGCCGAACTGCAGGAAGGTGCCCGCCTTGCGGACGCGGCCGAGACCGTCCTCGATGGCGGCGACCACACCGGTCGCGTCCACGACGAGGTCCCAGCCGTCGCTGTCCAGCGCCGACGCGTCGGTCGCCACCGCGCTCACGCCCATCGACCCCGCCACGTCGAGCCGGTCCTGCCTGCGGTCCACCACGGACAGCGTGTTGACTCCCGCCCGCTTGAGCAGCTGGGCCAGCAGCAGTCCCATCGTGCCCGCGCCGTAGATCAGCACGTCGTCGGTGAGGTCGTGCGGCACCTTGTCCAGCCCGTGCACCGCGCAGGACAGCGGCTCGATCAGCGCCGCCGCGGTGGCCGGGGTTCCGGCGGGCAGCGGGTAGCACTTCTTGGCCTGCACCTGCACGTATTCGGCGGCACCACCGGGGGAGCTGATGCCGATCGCCTGCCACGGCTCGCACAGGTTGCCTTTGCCCTTGCGGCAGTACCGGCACTCACCGCAGGGCAGCGACGGGTCGACCGCCACCAGGTCGCCTTCGGCGAGCTTGCTGACCTCGCCTCCCACCGCGACCACGCGCCCGGCCAGCTCGTGACCTGGGGTGATCGGGTATTTCACCACCGGGATCTCCCCGTCCACCACGTGAAGATCGGTGCCGCAGAGCCCGCAGGCGTCCACCGCAACCACCACATCGTTGGGTCCCGGAGCCGGATCGGGCACCGTGGTCACGGTGATCTGGCCGGGACCTTCGACGACGACCGCACGCATGCCGGCCATCCTTTCCTCTCGCCTCTCCCCAAGCGGACGCGTCGCGCCCAGCTCATTGCAAGCCGCCACCGGGTGCGCGGTGAGTTCCACCGCGACCGCGGGTGCCGACGTGAGGTGATCGCTCGGCCGCCCACCTGGGCGGGCGGCCGAAACCGTCACCTCGACCAGATCTCCCGGACGTCACACGCCCGGGGACCGGTGGTCATGGGAGAGCGGGCCGGTGGCGCTGGGGCCACCCGGCCCGCTCCGTCGCGGCCGCCGACGGCGAGCACCGCCGCGTCGATCGGTGTCGCCATCCGGCGGCCACGTCTTCACTCAAGGCCCGAACGAGCCGGACCGATCACTTCAAGGCACCCATGGACAGGCCGCGCACCAGCTGGCGCTGCGCGATCCAGCCGACGATGACCACCGGCAGCACCGCCAGCGTCGCCGCCGCCGACAACCGCGCCCAGTACAGGCCCTCGCTGGTGATGAAGCCGACCAGGAACACCGGCACCGTCGGCCCGTTGATCGCCGTCAGGTTCACCGCGAAGAAGAACTCGTTCCAGGCGAAGATCGCGCAGATCAGCGCGGTCGCGGCGATGCCGGGAGCCACCATCGGCAGCAGCACCTTGGTGAGCTCCGTGCGCAGCCCGGCACCGTCGATCTTCGCCGCCTCCAGCACCTCCGCGGGCACTTCCTGGAAGAACGAGCGCATCATCCAGACGGCGATGGGCAGGTTCATGCCGGTGTAGAGCAGCACCAGCGCCCACACGTTGTCCAACAGGTTGATCTGCTGCGCCGCCACGAAGATCGGCACGATCGCCGCGACGACCGGCAGCATCTTGGTGGAGATGAAGAAGAACAGCGCGTCCTTGGTGCCCTTGACCGGCCGAATGGACAGCGCGTAGGCCGCCGGAACGGCCAGCGCCACCACCAGCAGGCAGGACACCACGGTCGCGATCAGCGAGTTGGCCAGGTACGGCCCGAGCCCGCCGTCGAAGACCAGCTTGTACTGGTCCAGCGTCGGCTTGAACACGAACGTCGGGGTGTCGGTGTAGGCGTCGGCTTCCTGCTTGAACGACGTGAGCACCATCCAGAACACCGGGAACACGAACATGATCCCGAGCGCCCAGGCGATGATCGTCAGTGCGGTCCCTCCCGCGCGGCGCTTCATTCCGAAACCTCCTTGCCGGAAATGGCGGTGAAGATCGCGCGCAACGCGAAGGTGGCCACGATGATGGTCAGGATCACGACCACGACACCGAGCGCGGCCGCCTGGCCGACGTCGAAGCCCTGGAAGACCCGCTGGTACAGGTAGAACGGCAGGTTGGTGGTGGCGATCCCCGGACCGCCCTGGGTCATCATGAAGATCTCGTCGAAGGTGTTCACGACGTAGATGGAGCCCAGCAGCCCCGCGAGCTGGATGTAGCGGCGCAGGAACGGCAGCGTCATGAAGCGGAACGTCTGCCAGTTGCTCGCGCCGTCCATCCGGGCAGCTTCGAGGATGTCCCGCGGCTGGCTCTGCAAACCGGCCAGGATGATCAGCATCATGAACGGCGTCCAGCGCCAGACCAGCGCGGCCAGCACCGAGGCCATCGGGTACTCGCCGACCCAGTCGATGCCGCCGAGCCCGATCGGGCCGAGCACGGCGTCCACCAGCCCGTAGGTCGGGTCGAGCATGCTCGTCTTCCACAGCAGCGCGGAGGCGACCGGCATGATCAGGAACGGGGTGATGAGCATGGTGCGCACCACGCCGCGCCCGAAGAACGGCCGGTCCAGCAGCAGCGCGAGCCCGAGGCCGAACACCAGCGCCACCAGCACGCATCCGACGGTGACGATCACCGTGTTCAGCGCGGCGGTGTAGAACTCGCTGTCGGTGAACACGTCGACGTAGTTCGACAGCCCGGTGAAGCCCCACGAACCGGGGTTGAGCAGGTTCCACGAGTGCAACGAGTAGAAGATCGTCGCGAGGAACGGGGCCTGCGTGATGATGATCGTGAAGATCAACGCGGGCAGCAACGGCCCCCGGCGGGACCACTTCTCCTTGCGACTGAGGGTGGCTCCCTTGGCCGCGGTCATCTCAGCAGTGGTCATGGCCGGTAGTTCTCCCCCACTGTCTCGGCGTACTGCTGCGCCTGCTCCAACGCTTCGTCGACGGTCTTGGCCCCGGAGATGGCAGCGGACATCTGCTGGCTCACTCGGGTGCCGAGGTCGACGAACTCGGGGATGCGCACGAACTGCAACCCCTCGTAGGGCGTGGGCTGGGAACTCGGCCTGGTCTGGTCCACGCGGCTGATGCCGTGCAGGGTCTGCTGGCCGAAGGCCGCGGCGGCCTTCTTGTACTCCGGCATCTCGTAGGTGGACCGGCGGCTACCGGGCGGCAGGTTCTGCCAGCCGAGGTTCTCACCGACGGTCCGCAGGTAGTTCTTCGACGTGGACCAGGCGATGAAGTCCCAGGCGTCGTCGGACATCTCGGTCGTCTTCGGGACCGCGAGCGCCCAGGTGTAGAGCCAGCTCGCCGGCTTGCCGCCGGGGCCGGTGGGAGCGTTCGCGTAGCCGACCTTGCCGGAGACGTTGCTCTCCTTCGGGTCCTCCAAGGTGCCCGCCGAGGACGTCGAGTCGAACATCATCGCCGCGTTGCCCTGGCCGAATTCGGTGAGGCATTCGCTGAAGCCACTGCTGGACGCGCCCGGCTCGCCGTGCTCGCGCACCAGGTCGACGTAGAAGTTCGCTGCCTCGCGCACCTCCGGGGAGGTGAGCTGCGCGTTCCACTGCGGGTCGAACCAACGGCCGCCGAAAGAGTTGATCATGGTGTTGAGCGGGGCCATCACCTCGCCCCACCCGGGCAGCCCGCGCAGGCAGATGCCCGCCCGGCCGTTGGCGTCGTCATCGAGCTTCGCGGCCATGTCCGCCACCTGCTGCCACGTCGGGTTCTCCGGCATCGTCAACCCGGCCTGCTGGAACAGGTCCTTGCGGTAGTTCAACAGCGCAGTCTCGCCGTAGAACGGGGCCGCGTGCATGTGCCCCTGGTACGACAGCGAATCCCGGATGGACGGAATGAAGTCGTCCTTGTCGTAGCCCGGAGTCGCGGTCATCCTCGGATCCAGGTCGTGCAGCCAGCCGTTGGCCGCCCAGATCGGAGTCTCGTAGTTGCTGACCATCACCACGTCGAACTGGCCGCTACCGGTGGCCACCGACTGGGTGATCTTGTCCCGCGCCTGGTTCTCCGGCAGCGAGATGAACCGCACCCGCACGTCCGGATGCTGCTTCTCGAACTCCCCGGCGAGTTCCTGCATGTCCTCCATCTGCGGGTTGGACACCACCGCCACCCGCAGCACCCGGCGCCCGTCGCCGGAACCGATCGCCCCCGCTCCCGCACAACTCGCGGTGAGCAGCACCGCCGCCATCATGGCGACCAGCGACCACCATTTCCTGCCGAAATTCATCGGCATCCCTTTCTGCCGTTGCTCACGCTCGCACCACCTGCGGGCCGATCGCCTCGATGTCCTCGGCGATGCCCTGGTCCAGCCCGGTGTCGGTGACCAGCACGTCGACCTCGGAGAGTTCGCCGTACCGGTGCAGCGAGACCGGGCCGATCTTGCTGTGGTCCGCGAGCAGGACCCGTCGTCGCGCCCCGCGCAACATCAGTGTTTTGATCTCCGCAGAGTTCTGATCCGGAGTGGTCAGGCCCCGATGCAGGGAAATCCCATCGGTGCCCAGAAATGCGACGTCGGCGAACACTTCGCGCCATCGCTGCGCGGCCCAGGATCCGACGCCGCCGTTGGTGGTCACACGCACCCGTCCGCCGGGGGTGAGCACGGACAGGTTGGGCCGAGCCGCCAACGAGACGGCGATGCTCAAACTGTCGGTGATCACGGTCAGCGGACGGTCGGCGGGCAGCAGTTCGGCGAACCGGGCACACGTGGTCCCGGACTCGATGAGGATGGCTCCCTCGGCGGGCACTTCACCGAGTGCGGCCCGCGCGATGCGGGTCTTCTCGGCGACCATCACGTTCTCCCTGGCGGAGAGCTGCGGATCGAAGCTCCACCGCTCCACCGGGATCGCACCTCCGTGCACGCGGTGCAGGAGTCCGTGCTCTTCGAGCACGGTCAGGTCCCGTCTGATCGTCTCCGGGGTCACCTGAAGCTCCCCCGCGAGTCCGGTCACGTCGACGCGGCCCTCCTGCCTCGCACGCTCGACGATGAGCTGCTGGCGTTCACGCGCGTACACCCAGGCGGCCTCCGGTCTCGACCCCGATTCCGATGCCCGAATCGGTCCGCTTTCATCTGACCGAGTTTGTTTATCTTGTGGCTACAGTCACCGTCAAGGGTGCATGACTAGCAATACGACCAGGTTCAGCGCGGACACCTCCGGTCCGCTTTCGGAGGGTGACCACAGAAACACACACGGAAACAAACCGACTCGGAAATGACCGCCGGATACCCCCGTCCGGCCCAGACGGCACGGCGAACGGAACCACCGCTCCTTCGGCCCCGCCTCTGCCCGCCGCGAATCGGGCGAACATCCCATTCCCGCAACGATGCACCCCGACGCACGACGGCGGGCCGGGGTGAAAGTCACCCCGGCCCGCCGGTATCCGCGTCGCGGCCGCCTTGATCTTCGTCGGCTCAGGCGTGCACTCGCGGTTTCGTTGTCCTCGTCCTAGCAGCGGCGAAGCAGGCGGTGCCCGGCTCGGCAAGCCGACCACCGGCGGTTCTCACGATTTCCCGAGGACAGCGGCACGGCCCCGGGATTTCGCCGTGCGCCGGACACGCATCAGGAATCGACACCGCAGCGAAGGAGCCGCGGAGGTTCCGCTACCCGGACACCTGCGCGAACGAGAACAACGACAGGCCCGCCATCAGCTGCGGAGCATCTCCGCGACCAAGAACGCGAGCTCCAGCGACTGCTGGGTGTTCAGTCGCGGGTCGCAGGCCGTCTCGTACCGGCCGGAGAGGTCGGTGTCGGAGATGTCCTGGGCGCCGCCGAGGCACTCGGTGACGTCCTCACCGGTCAGCTCGATGTGGATGCCGCCCGGGTGGGTTCCGAGCCGGTGGTGCACCTCGAAGAAGCCCTGCACCTCGTCGACGACGCGGTCGAAGTGCCGCGTCTTGTAACCGGTGCTGGCCTCGTGGGTGTTGCCGTGCATCGGGTCGCACTGCCACACCACCTGGTGCCCGGCGGCGGTGACCTTCTCCACGATCGGCGGCAGCAGGTCGCGCACCTTGCCGTTGCCCATCCGGCTGATCAGCGTGAGCCTGCCCGCTTCGCGGTTCGGGTCGAGCCGCTCCACGTACTCCACGGCCATCTCGGGCGTGGTCGACGGGCCGATCTTCAGGCCGATCGGGTTCGAGATCTGCTCGGCGAACGCGATGTGCGCGTGGTCGAGCTGGCGCGTGCGGTCCCCGATCCACAGGAAGTGGCCGGACAGGTCGTAGAGCCGCGGCGTGCCCTGCGAGGTGTCCAGCCGCAGCATGGCCCGCTCGTAGTCCAGGACCAGTGCCTCGTGGCTCGCGTACAGGTCGACCGCGTGCAGGCTGGAGTCGTCCACCCCGCAGGCCGCCATGAAGCGCAGGCCCCGGTCGATCTCCGCCGCCACCGACTCGTAGCGCTCCCCGGCGGGCGAGTTGAGCACGAAGTCCTTGTTCCAGTCGTGCACCTTCGCCAGCGCCGCCATGCCGCCGCTGGTCATCGCGCGGGACAGGTTCATCGCCGCACTCGCGTTGGCGTAGGCCCGGATCAGCCGGGACGGGTCGTGCTTGCGGGCCGCCTCGGTGGCGACCAGCGAGTTGACCATGTCGCCGCGGTAGCTGGGCAGGCCGAGCGCGTCGGTCGAGCTGGAGCGCGGCTTGGCGTACTGCCCGGCGAGCCTGCCGAGCTTGACGACCGGCATGCTCGCGCCGTAGGTGAGCACGACCGCCATCTGCAGCAGCGTGCGGATGTTGCCGCGGATGTGCGGCTCGGTGTTGTCCGCGAAGGTCTCCGCGCAGTCTCCGCCTTGCAGCAGAAACGCCTCACCGCGCGCGACCGCGGCGAGCTGCCCGCGCAGCCGGTCGACCTCGGAGGGGACGGTCACCGGCGGCACGCTCTCCAGCACCTTGCGGACCTTCGAGACCTGTTCCTCAGGCCACTCGGGCTGCTGTGCGGCGGGCAGCGTCAGCGCCTCGTCCAGGCGGGCGCGCATCTCAGGGGGCAGCGGAGGAAGTTCCGGCAGTTCATCAACCGGAACATCGACGGTCCAATTCACATTTGCCAGGATAGGCCGTGCTGGCCAGTGATTTTCAGCCGGGAGAGACGGAACGCACGTCGATCACCCGCAGCACGAATCGATTCACCCGCCGGCGGCACCCGCCGCCCGCGACGCGAACGCCGCCCGCTCCGGCGAGTTCCCGGAGGGGCGGCGGACGTCGGTCCTGGTCCGGGCGTCAGCCGAACAGGATCTCGGCTTCGGCGTAGCGGGACAGCGGGACCGTCTTGAGCTTCGCGGTGGCTTCCGCGAGCGAGACCCGCACGATGTCGGTGCCGCGCAGCGCGACCATCTTGCCGAACGCGCCCTCGCTCACCGCGTCCACGGCGTGCAGCCCGAACCTCGTCGCGAGCACCCGGTCGTAGGCGGTGGGCGTGCCGCCCCGCTGGGTGTGGCCCAGCACCACCGCGCGGGATTCCTTGCCGGTGCGCCGGGACAGCTCGTCGGCCAGCCAGGTGCCGACGCCGCCGAGCCGGACGTGGCCGAACGCGTCGGTCTCCCCCGTCTGCAGCACCTCTTCCCCGTCCTGCGGGATGGCGCCCTCGGCGACGACGATGATCGGCGCGTACTGCCGTTCGAAGCGCTGCCGCACCCAGTCGCAGACCTGGTCGACGCTGAACCGCTTCTCCGGCCCGAGGATCACGTTCGCACCGCCCGCCAGTCCGGCGTGCAGCGCGATCCACCCGGCGTGGCGGCCCATGACCTCCACGACCAGCGCCCGGTGGTGCGACTCGGCGGTGGTGCGCAGCCGGTCGATGGCCTCGGTGGCGATGTGCACCGCGGTGTCGAAGCCGAAGGTGTAGTCGGTGGCGTCGAGGTCGTTGTCGATCGTCTTCGGCACGCCCACGACGGGAACTCCGTCCTGGGTGAGCCGTTCGGCGACCCCGAGCGTGTCCTCGCCGCCGATCGCGATCAGCGCGTCCACTTCGTGCTCGGCGAGGGTGCGCTTGATCCGCTCGATGCCGTCGGGCTCCTTGTACGGGTTCGTGCGCGACGAGCCGAGGATCGTGCCGCCGCGGGCGAGGATGTCCTCCACCGCGTTCAGCCCGAGCGGCATCGTGTTGCCCTCCAACGGCCCTTGCCAGCCGTTGCGAAACCCGACGATCTCGTGCCCGTGCACCGCGATGCCCTTGCGCGTCACCGCGCGCAGCACCGCGTTCAGCCCGGGGCAGTCACCGCCTCCGGTCAACACCCCGATACGCGTTCCAGCCGGCATCGTCGCCGCCTCCCTTGATCCGTTCCACAGTGATCTGGATCTCGTGGGGAGCCTGTCACGGGCTGTATCGGTGCAGCAAGTACTCCGACCGGGCGACAAATCGGACGACGTGCCCACCCGGGCGATCGAAACGCCTGTTCAGCGGCGGATCACCCGGACAACGGCAACGGGGCCGAACGCCCCGCAACGATCACAGGGGGAAGCCGCGCTTGCGCTGCACGTCCTCGATGATCTTCCACCGGGTGAGGTTGTGGCGTGCGTCGGCGAGCGCGTCGTGGGCATTGGCCGGAGCGGACGGCAGCCGCGGCTTGCCGACGTCCTCCCAGCGCTGCCGCAGGTCCCTGGTGAACTTCGGGATCCGCGACGGCAACGCGGGCATCGCGCCCCACAACTGCGCCAGCGCCACGTGGTCGTAGGACGCCAGCCAGGCCCACAGCTCGATGTCCTGATCGCGTGCGGTCAAGAACTCGTAGAGGTCGTCGCGGATCCGGCCGCGGGAACGCCAGGACTTGTCCGCGGGCGGCGGCAGCTGCGGAAGCACGTTCCTGCGCACCCACTGCCCGGCTCGTGACTCGTCGAACTCGGTGGACACGGCGTAGAACTCCCGGCCTGTCTCGTCCACCACCCCGATCGACACCAGGTCGATGGTCTGACCGTCCTCGATGAATTCACAGTCGTAGAAGAACCGCACGGTTCCAGCGTAAAGAGCCCGTTTCCCGCCCAAGGCCCGCCCCGGTCTCGTCGGCCCGGGAAGCGGTGTGCTGCGTTCGTTCAGCCCGCTTGGGAGCGGGGAACGCGATCGGCTCCGCCGGACTCGTCGGGGCGGCTCTGGACGGTCCAGCCCGCGACGTGCTTGCCCTCGGCCGCCAGATCGTCCTTGGCCTTCGAGGCGTAGACGTCCACGTATTCCTGGCCGGAGAGTTCCATCAGCGCGTACATGATCTCGTCGGTGATGGAGCGCTCCACGAACCGGTCACCCGCCAGTCCTTCGTAGCGGGAGAAGTCCAGCGGTTCACCCACGATCACCTTGACCTTGTGCGGGTACCACATCTTGGAACCGATCGGATTGACCTTGTCGGTGCCGTACATCGCGATCGGGATCACCGGCACGTCGGCCTCCAGCGCCATCCGCGCCACGCCGGTCTTGCCCTTGTAGAGCCGGCCGTCGGGGGAACGAGTGCCCTCCGGGTACACGCCGAGCAGCTTGCCCTCCCGCAGCAGTCGCACTCCGGTGTCCAGCGCGGCCTGCGCGGCGGCGCCGCTGGAACGGTCGATCGGCACCTGGCCGACGCCGGAGAAGAAGTACTTCTGCAGCTTGCCCTTGAGCCCGGTGCCGGTGAAGTACTCGCGTTTGGCCAGGAACGTCACCCGCCGCGGCATCATCAGCGGCATGAAGAACGAGTCGGCGACCGCGACGTGATTGCTGACCAGAATCGCCGCACCGGATTCCGGCACGTGCTCGACGCCCTTGACCTGTGGACGGCAGAACAGCTTCATGAGCGGACCGAGCAAAATGCGCTTCATCACCCAGTACAGCACGCGTCGCTGCCTTTCTGAACACCCGGAATGCCTCGTTCAAGGTTACGGAGCCCGGTCACCGCGCACAATGCGACCCCGGTGAGATGGATCAGGCGGCTGGAGATCGCCCCGCGGAGCGTGCTCGCGTGCGACGATGAACGAGTAGCGGCGGAGTGATGCGGTAGGGAGGCTGCGGTGCCCGTTCTTCCCGGCGCCGAACCGTTCGTGCACGACGGGTCCGATGACATCGGTGTGCTGCTGTGCCACGGGTTCACCGGTACTCCGCAGAGCATGCGGGACTGGGGTGAACACCTCGCCGCCGACGGGATCACGGTGCGCTGTCCCCGGCTTCCCGGCCACGGCACGGATTGGCGGGACCTCAACCGCACCGGCTGGAACGAGTGGTACGCCGCCGTCGACCGGGCACTCGCGGAGCTGAGCGGACGGTGTCGCTCGGTGTTCGTGTTCGGCCAGTCCATGGGCGGCACGCTGACGCTGCGGCTCGCGCAGAACCACCCGGAGCTGTCCGGAATCGTGCTGGTGAACCCGTCGGTGACGACACTGCGCCGCGACGCGTTCCTGCTGCCCGCACTGTCCCGAGTCGTGCCGTCGATCGCCGGAGTGGCAGGCGACATCGCCAAACCCGGAGCCGTCGAAATCGGCTACGACCGCACGCCGCTGCGCGCGGCCGCGAGCCTGCAGCAGCTGTGGCGGGCGGTGCGCCGGGACCTGGGCCGGGTGCGGCAGCCGGTGCTGCTGATGCGCTCGGCGACCGATCACGTCGTCGAGCCCGTGAACTCCCGGATCGTGCTGGAAGGCATCCGAAGCGGCGACGTCACCGAGGTCGTCCTGCGGGACAGCTTCCACGTGGCGACCCTCGACCACGACGCGCCTGCGGTGTTCGCCGGTAGCGTCGAGTTCGTCCACCGGATCCACCGCGAGCGCGTCGAGGAACCAGCATGAGCACGCGTCATGAGAACGCCGATGGCCCCGAGGACATCGACGCGGCCTTCGCCGAGATCGTCGCCGGCCTGGAACGGGACGAGCCGATGGCGCGCTGGCCCGAGGAGACCACGCGCACCAGCTCCGACACCCCGCAACAACCGGCCGAGCCGGAGGTCGTCGAGTCGGCGCCGCGGGACTGGACGCCGCCCGCCGACGCCCCCGACGAGGGCCACTACGAGCCGCCGGAACCACCGCCGATGCCCAAGCCGACGGTCACGACCATCGGGGGCATCACCCTGGTCGTGCTCGGGATGACCCTGCTGCTCGTGCCAGGTCTGGTGGGTTTGGGCGCCACCGCCGCGCTGCCGATCGGCCTGGTCGCGGTGAGCTCCGGAATCGGTTGGCTCCTGTTCCGCATGCGCAAATCTCCACCGGACGACGGCGCCCAGCTCTGACCGGCTCCCCGGCTTCGGTGTCCGGGTGGTTCAGCGGCGCCCGGTGGTTCGCGCGGTGGCGTCGATGTGCTCCCTGGCGAGGGTGGCGGCTCCGATGATTCCTGCTTCGTCGCCGTGCTCGGCCACCGCGACCCGGGCGAGCGGGCGGTGTCCGGCGCCGGTGATCGCCGCGGCGTAGTGCCGGCGGGCCTCCGGCAGGAACAGGTGCGCCGAGCCGGACACACCGCCTGCGAGGACGACGACCTCGGGGTCGTAGACGTCCGCGACCAGGGCCAGTCCTTCGCCGAACCAGCGGGCGAGTTCGGCCACCGCGCGCAACGCCACCGGATCGCCCTGCTCGGCGGCCTGCGCGACCCGTTCACCGGTGATCTCGCCGGGATCTTTGGCCGCCTCCGCGGCCAGCGGGGACGACGAGTCCTCGGCGAGCATCTCCAGCGCCGTGGTGGCCAAAGCCGTCCCGCTGCAGTAGCGCTCCCAGCAGCCCCGCTTCCCGCAGGGGCAGGCCCGGCCGTCCGGGACGAGCCGCAGGTGCCCGAGTTCGGGAGCGACGCCGTGCGCGCCGCGGAACACGTCGCCGCCGAGCACCAGCGCGCCGCCGATGCCGGTGCCGAGCGCGACCAGCGCGGCGACCTTCGCTCCGGCGGCCGCGCCGAAGCGCTGCTCCGCGATCGCGGCGGCGTTCGCATCGTGTTCCAGGACCACCGGCAGGCCGACGCGGGCGGCGATGTTGTCGGCCACGGCCTCGTGCCGCCACGGCAGGTGCGGCGCGAACCGCACCACCCGCCGGTCCTCGCTGACGAATCCGGCGACGGCGAGCCCGACTCCCGCCACCGGGTACCGGTCGGCCAGGGACAGCACGGTGTCGGCGATCGCCGAGTCCAGTTCGGGACCGGTGCCCGCGGACGGCACCCGCAGCGTCTCCAGCACGGTGCCGTGCGGGTCGACGACACTGGCGCGCAGGCTGGTGCCGCCGATGTCGACCCCGACGGTCAGCACTCGGACTCCCCGCTCGCGGCGGCCCGGGCGCCGTCCGGAACGTGCGCGGCGGCGCGGCCGCGCACGCGGCGCACATCGATCCGCTGCACCTTCGGCGCGCCCGGTTCGGCGGCTCCGGGACCTCCCGGTTCGGCCGCGGGTTCGGCGTGCGGGCGGCGGTGCTCGGCGAGGGACTCCCGCAGCAGGTCGATCAGCCCCGCTAGCTGCTCGGTGAGCCGGGACGTCAGTTCCGGACGCTCGCCCCTGAGCAGGGTCGCGACCGCGCAGATCGGGCACCAGCCGCACGTGGTCGCCGAACCGGCCCGCTGCTCGTCAGAACGGCCCGCTTCAGGGCGTTCCGCCGACGAATGCTCGGCGTGCGCGGAATGCTCGGCTCCACCGACACCGCGCAGGTACTCCTCGGCCCGCCACGCGGCCGCGTCGAGCAGCAGGCGGAACTCCTCGGACACCCGATCCCGTCCGGTGTCGGCCGCGTCCCCATCGGGCGACTCCTCAGACGCTCCGCCACCGGCGGTCGCCGTACCCGTCCCTGCGGGATCGGGATGTTCACCTCGCATCTGGTCCACCACATCCACTGGTAGGGGCCTCATCGCATCCACTGCTCGGGATCCGGCCGGAACGAGACGACCAGTCCGTCGTCACCCGCCACCGCGCCGATCACGGTGCAGCGGCGCAGCACGGCGGGCAGCGCGATCAGCCGCCTCCTGCCGTCGACGGTGATCGCGAGCTCGTCACCGATCCGCGCCAGATCCACTTCGGCGTCGTCGTGCAGTGGCAACGCCAACCGCAACGTGTACTCCGAATCCAGCGATCGTCCACCACCGCCGAGCTCCATCGCGGGCGCGCTCGCACCGCCCGGCAGCGGATCGTCGGTGGCGTAGAGCTCGTCGCCGAGTTCCAGCAACGCCGCCGCACCGACCGGTTCCGCGGCGCGGTGCAGCACCGTGCGCAGCGGCAGTTCCGTGGCGGCCCGCATCGCGGCGAGCACCTCGTCCTGCTCCTTGCGGCGCGTCCGCATCCAGTTCGCCGCTTCCCCGCGCGCCGAACCCGGATGCGGTACCAGCCGGTTGACGACCAGCCCGTCCACTTTGATCTGCTGCAGCGCCAGCGCGGTCAGCGTGCGCCTGGTCTCGGCGGCCACCACCGCTTCCGGGGTGAGCACCAACCGGACTCCGGTGCCCGTGGACAGCAGCATGCTCCGCAACGCGCGCAACCGGTCCGCGAGCCTCCCCAGCGCGTCGGCCACCGCGTCCCAGCGGTCCACGTTCTCGCTGCCCGCCACCCCGGCCAGCAGACCGCGCACCATGCGGCGGTGCGTGGGGAACAGCCGCTCCAGGTAGCCGGACAGCGACTCGGGCAGCGCCAGCAGCCGCAGGGTCTCGGCGGTGGGACCGCAGTCGACGATCACGGTGTCCCACAGGCCGCTCTCGGCGAGCCGGTGCACCTCGGCCAGCGCCAGGAGGTCCTCGACGCCGGGCAGCAGGGTCAGCTCCGCGGCGTCGAGTTCGCTGATCCCCGCGCCGAGCAGCATCGTGCGCAGGTGTTCGCGCAGCTCCGTCCACGCCTCGTCGAGCAGCCCGAGGGTCTGCACCTCCGCCGCGTGCAGCCGGGCGAGCCTGCCGGATCCCGGGTCGCTGCGGAGCTCGACCTCGCGGGGCTCGCCGGTCAGCGCGGCGCCGAAGGCGTCGCCGAGGGAGTGCGCCGGGTCGGTGGAGACCGCCAGGACCTTCTCACCGCGCTCGGCCGAGCGCGCGGCGGTCGCGGCGGCAAGGGTCGTCTTGCCGACGCCGCCTTTTCCGGTGAACAAGAGGATGCGCAAGGGCGGTCTCTGGGGGATCGGGAACGGGGCTGCATTGATCATGGCTGATCAGCGCCGGGATTGCGGGGACGCCGCACCCGGATCGAGGGAATCCGGGGTCTCCTGTTCGGTACTGGAACCGTGTTGCCACCGCGTTGCGGGCGAGTATGTCCGCGGACGCCGCCCTCGAACCGGCCGCGGGCGGGGCCGGGCTCAGGCTTCGGGTTCGACCCGGCGCTTGAGCTCTTTGAGCGCGGTGTTCATGATCATTTTTTCGGCCTTGCGCTTGAACATGCCGATCATCGGGATCGCCAGGTCCACCGCCAGGCTGTAGGTCACCTCGGTGCCGTCGTCCTGCGGGCGGAGCCGGTAGCTGCCCTGCTGCGCCTTCTGCACCTGGCCCTCGGACAAGGTCCAGCTCACCGAAAGCCCGTCCGCGGCCCACTCGTAGACGTTGACGTAGGTGTCCTTGACGACTCCCGCGTCGAGCACAAAACGCACCTTCTCGGCCTGGCCCGCCTCGGTCGTGGAGAGCACCTCGGTCTCCTTGACCGCCTCCGCCCACTCCGGATAGCTGGCGAAGTCCGAGATCACCGCCATGATCTCGGCCGGGGTTGCCTGGATCACGATGGAGTGCGTGGACTGATCGACCATGCCGCGCAGATTACAGGGCGGCGCCCACCCTCGGCGCGACCGGCGGGCGAGTGTTATCGCACTCCACCATTCGTGATCTTCATCGGTGCGGGTGCTCGTCACCACCGCAGCACGTAGGGGCGTTCGGTGCGCTTGAAATGCCCGACGTTGACGCACTCGGTACGCCCGATGCGGACCCGCTGCGCCAGCGGCTGGTGCACGTGCCCGAACAGCGACCATCGCGGCCGGTCCTGGTGAATGCGCTCCAGCAGCGCCGCGGAGCCGTGCTCGGGGCGGCGGGCGATGACGTCGTAGACGAGTTCCGGGACGGCCGGCGGCAGGTGCGTGCACAGCACGTCCACCGGGTCGAGGTCGGCGACGGCGGCGTTGTACTCGTCCTCCGGCCGCAGGTACGGCACCCACGCGGCGTCCTTGCGCAGCACCCCGCCCGGCGACAGCACGGTGCCGCCGACGAATCCGAACCGCAGGCCGCCGATCTCGACGCTGCGGCCGTCGACGAAGTGCACGCCGTCGCGGGCGAACTCCGGCCACAGGTCGGGTTCGTCCACGTTGCCCGCGATCGCGTAGGTGGGGGCGCTCATCGCGGCGAACAGCGTCGCGTACTGCTCGCGGACGGCTTCGCGCACGACCTGCTTCGGATCGTCCAGCGACGCCCACAGCGATCGCGCGTAGGCGCCGATCTCGGAACCGCGGTGGCCGCGGCGGAGCTCGGCGAAGTGCGCGACCTTCTCGGCTCCGAACACCGCGCCCAGGATGCCGCGGCCGTGTTCGTGATAATCGACGAAGTCGATCAGGTCGCCGAGCACGAGCAGCGCGTCGGCGCCGTCGCCTGCCCTTTTCAAGGCCTCGGCGTTGCCATGGACATCGGACACCACGTGCACGCGCACGACTACTCCTCACCACAAATCTGCCAGGCGAATACCGGACCCCGTGGCGGGCCGCGGAAGGTCTCCTCGATGGCGTCGATCGCGGGCATACGCGACAGCCTGCCATGATCCTCGCCACCGGCGGAAACGAGTCCGCCGGGCACCGGTGCGCCGCCGGTCCCGGCGTGGCAGGCTGCGGGCGAGCGGTACGAAACGAGCCGAATCAGTTTCGTAACTAATAACTCGGGACTACCGCTCGGTAACTATCAGCGTTAGGTTGTGCGCACATTTCGTGTTCCATCGGAGGTTTTCAAGGTGCGAGAGTTCAGCGTCCCTGCCACTGAGGCCGTGGCCGAAGACGAGAACCTTACCGACATGGTGTGGGCCAACGCGGAACGTTTCGGTGGCACCGTGAGCTTCCGGCGCCGGATCAACGGCACCTGGGTCGACGTCACGGCCGCCGAATTCGCCACGCAGGTCCTGGCCGTGTCGAAGGGGATCATCGCCGCCGGGCTGCAGCACGGCGACCGAATCGGCCTGATGTCGCGGACCCGCTACGAGTGGACGCTGCTCGACTTCGCCATCTGGGCCGCAGGCTGCGTCACGGTCCCGATCTACGAGACGTCCGCGGCCGACCAGGCCGAATGGATCCTCACCGACTCCGGGGCACGCGCCGTCTTCGTCGAGACCTCGGCCCACCGCGCCGAACTCGACAGCGTGGTCGCCGGACTCCCCGACGTCGCCCACATCTGGCAGATCGACGGCGAAGCCGGAGCCGCCGACGCCGTCGAGGAGCTGACCAAGCTCGGCGCCGACGTGAGCGACCAGACCGCCCACGAGCGCCGCCGCGAAGTCCGCGCCGACGAGCTCGCCACGCTCATCTACACCTCGGGCACCACCGGCCGCCCCAAGGGCTGCGAGCTCAGCCACCGCAACCTGCTGGCCGAAGTCCGCGGCGACGTGAGCGTGTTCCCGCAGCTGCTGCGGCAGGGCAACTCGATGCTGATGTTCCTGCCGATGGCGCACGTGCTGGCCCGCGCCATCGCCACCGCCTGCGTCTACTCGCGCACCACGCTCGGCCACACCGGCGACGTGAAGGAACTGGTCAGCGACCTCGGCTCGTTCCGCCCGACGCTGATCCTCGCCGTGCCGCGGGTGTTCGAGAAGGTCTACAACACCGCGAAGCAGAAGGCCCACGGCGACGGCAAGGGCCGGATCTTCGACGCCGCTGAGGACACCGCAGTGGCCTACAGCCAGGCGCTCGACGCCGGCGGCCCCGGCTTGGGCCTGCGCGCCAAGCACTTCGTGTTCAACAAGCTCGTCTACGGCAAGCTGCGCGCCGCGCTGGGCGGCCGCTGCCTGGGCGCGGTCTCCGGCGGAGCGCCGCTGGGCGACCGGCTCGCGCACTTCTACCGCGGCGTCGGCGTACCGGTGCTGGAGGGCTACGGGCTCACCGAGACCACGGCCGCGGCGGCCGTCAACGTCGAAGAGGGCTTCAAGATCGGAACCGTGGGCAAGCCGATCCCCGGCACCAGCATCAAGATCGCCGAAGACGGCGAAGTGCTGGTCAAGGGCGACGTGGTGTTCCGCAGGTACTGGAACAACGAGACCGCCACGAAGGACTCGCTGCAGGACGGCTGGTTCCACACCGGCGACCTCGGCTCCCTCGACGACGAGGGCTACCTGCGGATCACCGGCCGCAAGAAGGAGATCATCGTCACGGCGGGCGGCAAGAACGTCGCCCCGGCGGTGCTGGAGGACCACCTGCGGGCGCACCCGCTGATCAGCCAGTGCATGGTCGTCGGCGACAAGAAGCCGTTCATCGGCGCGCTGGTCACCCTCGACCCCGAGTTCCTTCCCGCCTGGCTGAGCAACCACAACCGCTCCGCCGACACGCCGGTGACCGAACTCGTCGACGACCCCGAGGTGCACGCGGACGTGCAGTCGGCGATCGACGAGGCCAACAAGGCGGTCTCCCGCGCCGAGGCGATCAAGAAGTTCCGCATCCTGCCCAAGGACTTCACCGAGGCCACCGGCGAGATGACTCCGAGCATGAAGCTCAAGCGCAACAAGGTCGCGGAAAACCACGCCCAGGACATCGAAGCCATCTACACCTGATCTTCGTTCCTCGGATGACCTGATGTCCGGGTAGCGGAGCCTCGTGGCTTCGCCGCTGACGAGACGCGGATCAACAGATCAACAGCGGACTCCGCGAGAGCTGCCGAGCTCCTCGTTCGACGCGACGCCGGAAGCCCGTGGTGATTCGATCACCACGGGCTTTCGCGCGTCCGGGTCAGCGGAAGCGGTCGTGGAGCTCGGTTCGCCAGGATTCGACCAGTTCGGCCGTGGACAGCCCGGCGAGCTCGCGCAGTGCCGAGTCCACTTCGGACGGCGTGCCCGCCGAGGCGATGCGGCGGTACAGCTCGACGGTCTTCGGCTCCCCCACCCGCCGCACCAGGTGCTCGACCAGCGACCACGACCGCTGGTAAGCCGCGTCCAGGCCGTGGCCGGACGTGTGGAAGTCCTGATCATCGGGCGGCCCCTCCGGCAGCTCACCGGTGCGGACCTGGCGTGCCAGGTCCGGCGCGATCCGCTCCGGCGACAAGCCGCTGCCGCGGTAGCCGACGTAGTCGGCGAATCCCTCCAGCAGCCACATCGGCGCACCGTCGGCGGTGTCGGCCCGCGCCGCCACGTGCGTCATCTCGTGGCGCAGCACCACGCGCAGCGAGGTGTCCGAGAGCCGGTCCGCCGTCGCGGTGTTGAACACGACGCGGGGGCCTTCGACGTGCCGCGAGGCGATGTTCACCTCGTCGGCGACCGCGACGGCGGCGATGCCGTCCACCGCGAACTCGGCTCCCACCAGCTCCCGCAGCTCCTCCTGGGAGCGCGGCAACAGCACGCCCACCTGGCGCCGCCAGTCCGGCCCCCACACGTCGGTCACGGCGGCCACCGCCGAATCGAGCTCGCCCGCCAGCCGATCCGCCAGCTCCTCGGTGCCGTCGTGCCCGATGATCACGCCGTGCGGGGTGATCCGCACCCGGCACGGCCCGAAGTCCCACGGGCCGCGCCACTCCTGACCGCGGGCGCGGGCGTCGTCGCTGACGAACCAGCGCCCGTCGCGCCGGGTGAAGGCGAACCCCATCGGGCGTTCGGTGGGCACCGCGTCCACTCCGGCGAGCGCGTAGCGCAGCACCACGTCGGGATTCGCCGAGCGCACGGAAGCATCGGAGCCGGCCCGGACCTCGTAGTCCCACTCCGCCAGCGGCACCTCGGCCAGGTTGTGGAACAGCTCCCGCTGCCTGCGTTGGAAGTCCGCCGGAGCCGCCGGATCGAGCGAGGCGGTGAACGCCGTCTCATTCCGCGTGAGAACCGCCCGGGCGCGGTCCCGGAGTACCGCCTCCCATTCCTGCTCCACGGTCGCCACGGAGGCGTTCTGGAGCCCGGAAACGGGTGTGGGCGGAGCCTGCGCGGGAAACGGGACGAACGCGCCCACGGCCAATGCGGCCGCGGCGGCGACCGCCGCAGGCCACCCCCTCGAAGCCCCAGGCACGAGCCGGATCGTAGGTCGGGCCGCCGCGCGCGGCTCGTCGCGAGCGGCGGCCGGTCACCCACACGCGGCGAGGGCCGCCGTCCACTGGGGACGACGGCCCTCGCCGTACGAACGATCCCCGCCGTGTCGGCGGGATCCTGCTGTCAGCCGACGACGCGGCGCATCGAGGAGACGCTCGCGATGTCGTCGTAGTCGTCGACCTTCACCACGTCGCCCTCGGTGGGCGCGTGCACGGCCTTGCCGTTGCCCACGTACATGGACACGTGGCTGACCGGGCTGTAGTAGAAGATCAGGTCACCCGGCTGGAGCTGGCTCGCCGAGATGCTCTTGCCCTCGGTGACCTGGGACTTGGTCGAGCCGCCGATGCTCACGCCCGCCTGCTTGTAGGCCCACTGCATCAGGCCGGAGCAGTCGAAGGTGCTCGGACCCTTGGCGCCGTAGACGTAGGACGAGCCCTGCTTGCTCAGCGCGGCGGTGACCGCTTCGGCGGCCGAACCGGTGCCGCCGGGCGACTGGTAGTTCGTGTCGCCGCCACCGGTCAGTGAGTCCTGGTCCTCCGCGCTCAGCTCGGCGTAGTGCTCCTTGACCTTGGCCACTTGGGCGTCCATGTCGGCCTTCTTCTTGCCGATCTCGCCCTGGATGCGGGCGGCGTCGGCTTCGGCCTGGGCGGCACGGTTGCGAGCGTCCTCGGCGCGCTTGGTCGCGTCCTCGGCCTGGTGCACGGCTGCGGACAACTGCTTGATCGCGTCGTTGTTGTCCTTGGCCAGCACGTCCAGCGCCGAGGCGCGGTCCAGGAAGTCGTTCGGGGATTCGCTGACCAGCAGCGCGGACAGCTTGTTCAGCCGGGCGCCCTGGTAGGAGGCGGTGGTCAGCTGGTCGACCTGGCCGCGGAAGCGCTCTTCCTCGGCTCTGGCCTGGTTGGCGACCTGCTCGGCCTGGTCCGCCTCTGCGGTGGACCGGTCGAGCTCCGCCTTCTTGGCCGCGTGGTCGTCCTCGGCCTTCTTGTACTCCTCGGTGACGGCTTCGGCCTGGTGCGAGAGTTCCCGCACCTGCTTGGCCGCGTCCGAGGCGTTGTCGGGGAGGTTGGGGTCTGCGATCGCCGGCGCGGAGGTCATGCTGACGGCGGTGAGTACCGCCGAAGCCGCCAGCGCTCCGCGCATCGTGCGCTTCAATCGGTGCGACGCCACGTCGCGCATAGCTCCTTCGTTGTCGGCCGCCTACCGAGTACGCAAGAGGTGCTCCAGGGCGACCCGGACTCCGGGCGCGGCTGCGCGCCCGCACACCCCACGGGGGCAGGTTCCCGGTTCGGCTCCCCGACTAGCCGATTCGGCGGCGCTTCGCGGAGGACCCGGAGTGGGTCGCTGATCGCCGCGAAGACGCGGTAAGGCTACGAAAGGTGAAGCGTGACGTCCAGAAGCGGGGGGGTAATTCTTCTGAACACTCCGCAATAGCACAATGGGATTATCTTCATGCGCAGAGCGTGACCGATCTTGCGGGGTCCTGACCAGCGCCTCCCCGAATCCGCCACCGATGCCGCATCCGGAGCGCGCGCGGAACGATCTCCCTATGAGATCCACCACCTGCGGACGGGCGAGCGGCCACGCCGAGCTCGTGCGCAGTGATCGGACCGCGAGCGGCGGGCACCTCCGAACCGGCCGCCGAGCCGTCGGCTCACACCCGGTTGAGCCGATCCAGCAGCACCGCCGAAGCGACCGCGTAGGCACCGCCGTGCCGCACCGAGGTCACGACCGCCCGGTCCGACGTCGCCACCACCAGCTGCCTGCCCTGCGGCTCCGCGCTCACCAGCGACCGGATCACATCATCGGCGATCACCCCGGGATCGCTGAACAGCACCCGCACCCCGCGCGGCCCGGCGGTGGGGACGGCGAGCACGTCGGCGCCGTCGAACACCACGGTCACCTCCGCGCCGGTGCGCGCCGCCAGCGCCGCCAGCTGGTGCGCCAGGCGGTTGCGCTGATCGGCCAACGGCAGGTCCGGATAGCCCGTCTTGGTCACGTTGTAGCCGTCGACGATCAGGTGCACCGCGGGCAGCGCGAGCAGCCGGTCCAGCGCCGACGCGTCCGCCACCTGGCCCGTGACGCCGGAATCGGTGCGCACCCGCTGCACCACGTCCGCCGGGCGCGGCCCGTGCCCGCCCGCTCGCAGTTCCCGGCGCAGCCCGCCGAGCGCGCCCTCCATGGTCTCCAGCAGCAGCGAGATCCGGACCTCGTCGCCCTGACGGGCCTCCCTGGCCGATTGCCGGGCCACTTCCGTTTCGGCGGCGGCCCGCTGGGCGCGTTCGCGTTCCTCCTGCGCCTTCGCCTGCTCGCGGTCCCGCTGGGCGCGCAGATCCGCCACCTCCGCCTCGACCAGCCGGTGCGCCTCGGCGAGCTCCGCGCGGGCGGCCTGCGCGTCGTCCTTGGCGTCGCGCAGGCGCTGGCCCTGTTCCCGCAGCCGCTTGCGCAACCGGTCGGCCTCGGTGCCGGATTCGTCGCCCGCCTGCTCCTGCGCGCGCCGCGCCTCGGCGAGCTCGCGCTGCAACCGTTCGGCGTCACCGGTCAACCGCTGCGCCCGGGCCAGCGCGGAATCCCGCTCGCCGCGCAACCTCCCCTGCTCCACGCGGAACGCGACGAGCTCCAAGTAGTGCGCCGTGTTCGGCTCCCCCAGCAGGACTCCCGCCGCGGCGACCACCACCGGATCCGAGTTGACCGTGTCCAGGCCCTCAGGGCGGTTCTCGCGGCACCAATCGACGACCGCGGTGCGGAACACCGCCGAGTCCCGCAACGCCGCGATCAGCGGCCCCTGGCCGAGCTTCGCCCGCTTGGCGGGCGCGAACCGCACCACGGGGCGCAGCGGCACGGGCACGTCGGAGGGACGCATGCTCGCCAGCGCCTCCGCGCCGAGCTCGGCGAGCCTGGCGCGCACCGGCACGGGCAGTTCCTCCGGGTCACCGGCCGGACAGGACTCGGAGACCTCGTCCGAAACGCCGTTCGGCGCCTGCCGCGGACTGTCCACAGCAGACTCTTCGGTGCGCGGGTCATCAGCACCCGACGTCGGCGGAACCACGGGACCAGGCTAGTCGGCCCCTTCCCGTTCACCCGATCCGGAGGTTGTCGGTGGCCGCCCGTAGCGTGCGCGCGATGACCGGGGCGCAGCTGACCTTCGACGAGATCAACGACGACCTCCCCCTGCACGAGGCGACGTTCGTCGTGGTCGACCTCGAGACCACCGGCGGCAGCGCGCAGCGGGACTCGGTGACCGAGATCGGCGCGGTGAAGGTCCGCGGCGGTGAAGTGCTCGGCGAGTTCAGCACCCTCGTCGACCCCGGGTGCGGCATTCCGCCGATGGTCGTGTCGATCACCGGGATCACCGACGCCATGGTGCACGGGGCGCCGCGCTTCGACTCGGTGCTGCCCGCGTTCCTGGAGTTCAGCCGGGACAGCGTGCTGGTCGCCCACAACGCCCCGTTCGACGTCGGCTTCCTGCGGGCGCACTGCGAACGACTCGAACTGACCTGGCCGAAACCGCAGGTGCTGTGCACCGCGAAGCTCGCCCGCCGCGTGCTGAGCCGGGACGAGACGCCGAACCACAAGCTCGGCACCCTGGCCCGCGTGCTGCACGCCCGCACCACCCCGGTGCACCGCGCCCTCGACGACGCCCGCGCCACCGTCGACGTGCTGCACGCGCTGCTGGAGCGCCTCGGCCCGCTGGGCGTGCGGACGGTACCCGAGCTGCTGGAGCACCTGCCGGACGTGACGCCGCAGCAACGGCGCAACCGCGGGCTGGCCGACGACCTGCCGAGCGCACCGGGCGTGTACCTGTTCCGCGGCCCGAACGACGAGGTCCTCTACGTCGGCACGGCCTCCGATCTGCGACGCCGGGTGCGGCAGTACTTCACCGCGGGGGAACGCCGCGGCCGGGTACGGGAGATGGCCGGGCTCGCGCAACGGGTGGATCACGTGGAGTGCGCGCATCCGCTGGAGGCCGAAGTGCGGGAGCTGCGGCTGCTCGGCGCGCACCAGCCGCGCTACAACCGCCGCTCGAAGTTCCCGAAGCGCACCTGGTGGGTCGTGCTCACCGAGGAGGCGTTCCCCCGGCTCTCGATCGTGCGCACCGCCCGCGATGGGGCGCTGGGGCCGTTCCGTTCTCGGACGGCGGCCGGTGAGGCGGTGGAGACCTTGCAGGCGGGCACGATGCTGCGCCGGTGCACCGATCGGATCCCCGCGCGGAACCCGCGGGGGCGGCCGTGCGCGGTGTACGAGCTGGGGCGCTGCGCGGCACCGTGCGCCGGCCACCAGAGCGTCGAGGAGTACGCGCCGCAGGTCGTCTCGGTGCGCGAAGTGATCTCCGGCGGTACCGCCCCGAACACCGGAGGCGGACTGCTGGAGCGGCTCAACACCGAACTCGACCGGCTCGCCGCGGAGCAGCGCTTCGAGGACGCCGCCGCGGCCCGCGACCGGCTCGCCGGGCTGGTGCGCGCGCTCGACCAGGCGCAGCGCTGGGCCGCGCTGGCCGCGGTGCCCGAGCTGGTGGCGGCCCGCCCGGACGGCGCGGGCGGCTGGCAGCTCGCCGTGGTGCGCCACGGCAGGCTCGCCGCCGCGGGAAACGCGCGACGCGGCGTGCCGCCGATGCCGATCGTGGACGCCCTCCAGGCCGCGGCCGAAACGGTGCTGCCCGAGCCCGGCCCGCTGCGCGGAGCCCCCGCCGACGAAGTGCGCGTCGTGCACCGCTGGCTCACCACCGGCGGCACCCGCCTGGTCCGCTGCGCGGTCCCGTGGTCGGAACCCGCAGGCTCAGCCGCTTCCTGGCGCACCTGGCTCGACCGCGCGACCCAGGCCCGAACCCCGTATCCCGCCGCCGACTGAGCCCTCGCCGCTGCGCCCCCATCCCCATCAGGTGAATGGCCCATTCGACCGACAGGACCGGGCGAAGGAGACATTGACCTGACCCCGCCGGTGAGGTGAACGGCCCGTTCGACCAGAGGGACCGGGCGAAGGAGCACTCACCTCACATGGGCGCCGGGGCGGCGAGCGGAGCTCACGACGCGGAGCGGCCCGGCACCCGCTGGGGTGCCGGGCCGCTCCGGGAACGATCAGGCTCACTCGGAAGGCTGCTGCGGCCTTCCGGAGACCAACTCGCGATCCTCCTGCGCCTCGTGCTCCAAGCGCTCGTTCTCCGCCTTGGCACGGTTGAGGGCCTCGGTCTCCTCGGCCGGGTCCGGCTTGAGCCAGCTGCCCTCGATCGGAGTGCCCGCGGCACCGAGCTTGTTCATCTTGCTCGGCACCGGCGCGCCCTGGTAGGGCAACTCCTCCGGGTGACCGTGCGAGTCCACCGGCCCGAGCGGCTGGTGCACCTCGATGAACTCACCATGCGGCAACCGCTTGATGATGCCGGTCTCCACGCCGTGCTCCAGCACCTCGCGGTCGGCCCGCTGCAGACCCAGGCAGATCCGGTAGGTGATGTAGTACGTGATCGGCGGCGCCAGCAGCAGCCCGATCCGGCCGGCCCACGTCATCGCGTTCAGCGAGATGTTCAGCTCGAACGCGACCACGTCGTTCATGCCGGAGATCATCAGCACCGCGAAGAAGGACAGCGCCATCATGCCGAGGCTCGTGCGTACCGGGTTGTCCCGCGGACGCTGCAGCAGGTTGTGGTGCGCGTTGTCCCCGCTGAGCTTCCGCTCGATCATCGGGTAGGCGATCAGCAGCGTGAACATGATGCCCATGCCGATCGCGCCGCAGAAGAACACCGGCGGCACCGTGTACGGCCCGAGGTAGAGCTCCCAGGCCGGCCAGATCCGCAGGATGCCGTCCGCCCACATCAGGTACCAGTCCGGCTGCGAGGCCGCCGAGACCTGCGAACCGAGGTACGGCCCGAGGTTCCAGATCGCGTTGATCTGGAACAACCCGCTCATCATCGCCAGGACGCCGGTGGTCAGCGCGAAGAACGCACCGCTCTTGAGCGCGAAGGTCGGCAGAATGCGAATGCCGACGACGTTGGTCTCCTTGCGCTTGGCGCCCGGGAACTGGGTGTGCTTCTGGTACCAGACCAGCGCCAAGTGCGCCGCGACCAGGCCCAGCATGATCCCCGGCAGCACCAGCACGTGCAGGATGTAGAGCCGCGGAATGATCTCCATGCCGGGGAATTCGCCGCCGAACAGCGCCCAGTGCATCCAGGTGCCCAGCACCGGGATCGACAGCACGATGCCGGACATGGTGGCGCGGACACCGGTACCGGAGAGCAGGTCGTCCGGCAGCGAGTAGCCGAAGAAGCCCTCGAACATGCCCAGGATCAGCAGCAGCGAGCCGATGACCCAGTTCCCCTCACGCGGGCGCCGGAACGCACCGGTGAAGAAGATCCGGAACATGTGGGCCATCATCCCGGCCACGAACAGCAGCGCCGCCCAGTGGTGCAGCTGCCGGATGAACAGACCGCCGCGCACCTCGAACGAGATGTCCAGGGTGCTCGCGAACGCCTTGGACATCTCGACGTCCTGCAGGTTCCGGAACACACCGTCGTAGGTGACCTCCTCCATGGAGGGGTCGAAGAACAGCGACAGGTAGATCCCGGTCAGGATCAGGATGATGAAGGTGTAGAGCGCGATCTCACCGAGCAGGAACGACCAGTGCGTCGGGAAGACCTTGTTGAGCTGGCGCCGGATGCCGGGCGCCATGTTGTAACGGCTGTCGGCCTCGTCGGCCGCAGTTGCCGCCTTCCGGTAGAGCTTGCTCTCCGGCTTGGTGGGCGTCGTGATCGAACTCATGAGTTTCGCTCCCAGTACGCTGGGCCGACCGGCTCGATGAAGTCGTGCTCGGCCACGAAATATCCCTCTTCGTCCACCGTGATCGGTAGTTGCGGCAGGGAACGGGTGGCCGGACCGAACACCGGCTTGGCGTATGTGTTGACCACGTCGAACTGCGATTGGTGGCAGGGGCAGAGCAGGCGGCCGGTCTGCTGCTCGAACAGCGAGGTCGGGCAGCCCACGTGGGTGCACACCTTCGAGTAAGCGTAGTAGTCGCCGTAGTTGAAGTCTTCCTGGCCCTTGCGCTTGACCGGAGCACTGCCCGGCCGCAGCCGGATCAGCATCACCGGGGCGTCGCTGCGGCGCAGCACCGAGGCGAGCTTGTGCTCGTCCTCGCGGTCGGACTCGCGGAACGGGAAGACCGTCTCGAAGCCGCCGGCGTCGATGTCCTCCGGGCGCAGCAGCGACACGTCGTGCGGGTCGCCGGTGTCACGCCGCAGGTAGATCTTCTCGTCGGTCTCCTTCATCCACGCCGTGTGCTTGAGGGAGTCGGGTCCGTCGGTGGCCCACGGGTCGCGGACGAAACCGCCGATGGCGATCACGCCGGTGCCCAGGCCCAGCGCGGCCCCGCCGAAGCCCAGCGTGCGACGGATCATGGAGCGCCGGGCGAAACCGCTGCGCACGCCGGTGTCGGCGAGGATCGCGGTCGTCGTCTGCTTGTCGACCTCTTCGGAACCGTGCCCGTCGTGGCGCTGCTGGACGGCGACCTCGTGCGGGATCAGCTTCTTGGCGTAGAGCACCACGCCCACACCCACCGCGAAGATCGACAGCCCCAGGAACAGGCCGATCAGCGGGGTGTAGAGGTTGTAGAGGAAGTACTCCCGGCCACCCTGCTGCGGGGTGACGTAGGCCCACGGCCAGAAGATGAACACCGCGATGAACGCGATCGCGGAGAAACCGGAGAGCGCGAACCACGCGGCGACCGACCGCTCGGCGCGGCGCTCGGCGCGGGTGTTCTCCACCGGGAACGGGTCCTGGTAGTGGATGAGCTCGACGTCGTCGAGCGCCAATCCCAGCCGCATCTTCTCGTCGCGGCTCATCTCGGCCAGTTCGGCCTCGGTGTAGTCCCGCTTGGGGCTTGCCTGCCCGTCTTCTCGCGGGGTGTCACTTGCACTCATGCCCTGGCTCCGATCCACAGGGTGATGCCGATCAGCGCGCCGAGTCCGACGACCCAGGCGATGACGCTCTCCGAAGCGGGGCCGAAGCCACCGGCCGAGCTGCCGCCGGGATTGTTGTTGTTGTCCGTCACGGACTTGACGTACGCGATGATGTCCTTCTTCTCCTCCGGCGTGAGCTGCCGGTCGGAGAACTTCGGCATGTTCTGCGGACCGGTGAGCATCGCCTCGTAGATCTGCTGCTCGCTGGCCGGGTCGAGGTGCGGCGCGAACTTGCCGGACGACATCGCGATGCCGCGGCCGGTGAAGTTGTGGCAGGAGGCGCAGTTGAGGCGGAACAGCTCACCGCCGCGCGCCGAGTCGCCCGTCGCGGCCGCACCGGCGGTGTCCGGGGATTCCGGGCCGCCGCCGTAGGTCTGCACGTAGGCGGACATCGCGTCGATCTCCTCGGGGGAGAACTTCGCGGGCTTGCGGATGGCCTGGGCTTCCTGGCGGACCATCGGCATGCGGCCGGAGGAGACCTGGAAGTGCACCGCGGCCTCGCCGACGCCGACCAGGCTCGGGCCGCGGTCCTTGACCCCGCCCAGGTTCGCGCCGTGGCAGCTGATGCACGCGTTGTTGTAGAGCTGCTCGCCCTGCCTGACCAGCGCCGGGTCCGCCGCGGCGTGCGCGGTCTGCGGCTCGGGGTCAGGACGGTGTACAGCCCGCCCGCGCCGACCAAGGCGATCCCGAGCGCGAGGACACCGGAGAGCCTGCGCCGGAACTTGGATCCCGCGCGGTTCCGTTTCTTGATGGTGGTCATGAGTGCGGCAACCCTTGCTGTCAGGTTCGGGGTGTTACGTGGCGGCCCTGGTTAAGACCGGTGAATCACGGAACGAGGTAGATCACGGCGAACAGTCCGATCCACACGATGTCGACGAAGTGCCAGTAGTACGACACGACGATCGCCGCGATGGCCTGTGCCGGGGTGAACTTGCTCAGCTTGGTTCGGATGAGCAGGAACACGAAGGCGATGAGTCCGCCGATGACGTGCAGGCCGTGGAAGCCGGTCGTCATGAAGAACACGGTGCCGAAGGCCGACGAGGCGATCGTGGTGTGGTGCGCGGTGACCAGCGTGTAGTACTCGCCCGCCTGCCCCAGCGTGAAGATCGTGCCCATGATCAGGGTCACCACGTACCAGCGGCGGAGGCCGAACACATCTCCGCGCTCGGCCGCGAAAACACCCCACTGGCAGGTGAACGAGGACGCCACCAGGATCACCGTGAACGGGAGTGCGTAGGCGATGTTCAGCTCGCTGGGCGCCGGTGGCCAAGCGCCCTCGTTCTGCGCCTTCACCGTGAAGAACATGGCGAAGAGTCCAGCGAAGAACATCAGCTCGCTGGCCAACCAAACGATGGTGCCGACGCTGACCATGTTCGGCCGGTTCAGCGAGTGCACGCGTTGACTGATTGAGGGCGCTGCCGTTGTCACGCGACGCATTATGTCCCGTGCGTTTTGCCCCTGCGCCCTCGGGTCCCGCGCGTGGCGTTTCAGTGATCAGATCGCGACCTGGAGGTAACTCGTTGTGATTAATTTTCGGCGTTTTTTGTCCCGCCTGGGGTTTCCGCTCGGCCAGAAGGGTGTCGCGGAGCCCGACTGGGACGATCCAGAGCTGATCGTCGTGGTCAGCGCCTTCGACGAGACCGAGGCCGCCTCCACCGCACTCTCCCGCTCGCAGCGGTGGGTCCCGGAGGCCGCCGCGGTGCTGCGCCACCACCTGCTGCTCCCGCCGGATTCGATCAGCACCGCCGCTGAACTGCTCGAACAGGACGGCTGGCGGTTGCGCCCCGATCCGGGCGACGAGCGAGTCCCGTTCGGCGCGGAGCCCGCGCCCGGCGAGAACCCGCTGTTCGCGGAGCGTGTGCAGAAACTCGACGCGTTGCATTGCTCACAGGAGAGCTCCCGGATGGCCGGACTCGCCCAGCGTCTGCACGGCAGGGCCGTCGGCTGGGTCGCGTTGCAGAACGAGCCCGGCTGAGCACCGGGGCTCGTGGCGGCTACTGCTCACGCCTGTTCAGCCGCTAGCATCCGGAGATCACCGTCATCGAGGGCACCATCTCGTCGTCGGGCCGAGTCACCACAACGTCGTGAGCCGACCGCCTAGCCAGCGAGGAGCAGCTGATGAGCACACCGACCACCACGATCCTGGTGTTCAGCCACCGGCCCGAAGTTCGCGAATCGATCATCAACGCGATCGGCAGACGGCCGGCGCCCGACCTGGCCAAGGTCGACTACGTCGAAGCGGGCAACGTCGCCGACGTGCTCACCGAGGTCGACGCGGGCCGCGCCGACCTGGTGGTGCTGGACGGCGAGGCACAGCCCACCGGCGGCATGGGGGTGTCGCGGCAGTTGAAGAACGAGATCGCGAACTGCCCGCCGATCGTGCTCACGGTGCGCAGGCGGGACGACCGATGGCTGGCGACCTGGTCGCAGGCCGACGCGGTGCTGGTGCACCCGCTGGATCCGTTGTCGTCCGCCGAAACCGTCGCAGAACTGATCCGCACCGCAGTGCCGTCCGCGGTGCGGGCCTGAACCACCCGGAGAACAATCGTGGGCACCATGTCGGGCACCTGGCCGGAACTCCTCGGGCACCTCGTCGCGGGCAATGACCTGTCCGCGACGGACACCGCCTGGGCGATGGACCTGGTGATGACCGGCGCGGCCACCCCGGCTCGCGTCGCCGCGTTCGTCGTGGCGCTGCGCGCGAAGGGCGAGACCGCGGCCGAGGTGCGCGGCCTGGCCGACACGATGCTCGCGCACTCGCTGCCGCTGGAGGTCGAGGGCCGGGCCATCGACGTCGTCGGCACCGGCGGGGACCGGTCGGGCAGCGTGAACATCTCCACGATGACGGCGATCGTGCTCGCCGCCTGCGGCGCGACCGTCGTCAAGCACGGCAACCGCGCGGCCTCCTCCAAGTGCGGCACCGCGGACGTGCTGGAAACGCTGGGCGTCACGATCGACCTGCCGCCCGCGGACGTGCGGGCGTGCGTGTCGGCGGTCGGCATCGGGTTCTGCTTCGCGCCGGTGTTCCACCCGGCGATGAAGTACGCGGCGGGTCCGCGCCGGGAGATCGGCATTCCCACCGCCTTCAACGTGCTCGGCCCGCTGACGAACCCGGCCCGGCCGACCAGCGGCCTGATCGGCTGCGCGGACAAGCGGATGGCTCCGGTGATGGCGGAGGTGTTCGCGGCGCGCGGCAACTCGGTGCTGCTGGTGTCCGGGGACGACGGCATGGACGAGATCACCACCACCGCCACCACGACGGCCTGGGTCATCGGCGACGGCCAGGTCCGGCAGGAGCGCATCGTCCCGGAGGACCTCGGCGTCCCGCGCACGACGCCGGAGGCGCTGCAGGGCGGCGACGCCGAGGTGAACGCCGAGGTGGTGCGCAAACTCCTGGCAGGCGAGCGCGGCCCGGTGCGCGACGCGGTGGTGCTGAACACGGCAGGCGCACTGGCGGCCTACGACGGCATCGGCGAGGACCTGACCGCGCAGCTGCGCGACGGCATCGACCGCGCCGCCCGAGCACTCGACTCGGGTGCCGCCGCCGATCTGCTGGCCCGCTGGGCCGCCTTCGGCCCGCAGGAGTAGCTCTCGGCAGTGGTCGGACGGCAGGTCAGGGAGCCGGATCGAACGGCCCCCGGTCCGGGAGGCAGACGGTGCCTTCGGCGGGCAGTGCGCCGTCGGTGAAGTAGGCGTTCAACGCGCCATCGATGCAGGAGCTCTTCCCCCGAGCGCCGTGTCCGAACGTGTCCAACGTGAGCAACCGGGCGTCGGAGAGCAGCTCCGAGGTCGTGCGCGCGTCCTCGTACGGCGTGGACGGATCGCCCTGCCGGTTGCCGATGACCAGCACCGGCTCGGCCGTCTCCCGGTCCCACGGCCCGGTGTAGCGATCCGGGTCCGATCCGCCGGGCCAGTCCGCGCACGCCAGCGACGCGTACGTCCAGTACGAGCCGAAACCGCGCCCGGCCTCGTCGGCCCGCCGCGCGTACTCGGACCACACCCACGGATCGCCGGGGTTGCTGGAGTCGTTGCACTTCACGCTGAGCCCCTGCTCGGGTTTGCGTCCCGGTCGTTTGGGCGGCTCGGGCACCTCGACGACGGGCGGCGCACCGGGGTCGCCCGGCAGGGAGTGCTCGTGGAGCAGCTGCAGG
Source organism: Saccharopolyspora gloriosae (assembly GCF_022828475.1). GTDB lineage: Bacteria > Actinomycetota > Actinomycetes > Mycobacteriales > Pseudonocardiaceae > Saccharopolyspora_C > Saccharopolyspora_C gloriosae_A. The sequence continues at coordinate 5,222,937 of NZ_CP059557.1, forward strand.
AACTCACCGAGCTTCGGGGCGGATTCGGCGGTGTGCAGCGCGCTCAGGGTGCCGCGCACCGCGACCTGGTAGGTGATCTCCATCGGTGCGCCGCCGGGCGAGATGACCGCGACGGGCCGCACCAGCAGCCGGTCGAGCAGCGCGTTGTACTTGTCGAGCAGCTCGACGCCGGGCTCCCGGAAAGCGCAGCGCTCATCGGCGGCGCAGACATCGAGGAACGAGTGCAGCGCCGACTGGGCGCCCTTCTCCGCACCCAGCCGGTAGCTGAACGGGTGGAAGGCTTCTTCCGGCCGGTAGCCGGTGGTCCATTCGATCGGGTCGAGCACGCCGTCGATCGCCACCGAGCCGACTCGCTCCGGGAACAGGTTCGCGTACACGGCGCCGAGGTGGCTGCCGTAGGAAATGCCGTAGTAGTCGAGCCGGTCCTCCCCCACCGCCCGCCGCAGCAGATCGAGGTCACGAGCCACGTTCGCCGTCGAGGTGTGCCGCAGCAGCGGCCCCGCGTTCCGCTCGCACCGCTCGACTCCGCGCGCGGCGTCTTCGACCTGGACCCGTTCCTGCTCGGAGGTGACCGGGAAGGTGTTCTCGTGCTGGAAACCGTCGGCGGAGTCGGTGAAGCAGCTCAACCCGGTGCTCTCGCCGACACCGCGCGGATCGAATCCGACGATGTCGAAACGCTCGTGGAGCTCGGGCGTCAATTCCGGGGCGATCCTGCCGATTCCCCCGGGTCCGCCGGGGTTGTAGAAGATCGTGCCGAGCTTGTGCTCCTGATCAACGGCGGGCAATTTCCCCACGGCGAGGGAAATTCGCTGCCCCGCCGGATCTCGATAGGACAGCGGCACCTCGGCGGTGGCGCATTCATGGCCGGGCGAGTCGGCACACGGCTCCCAGTGCAGCGCCGGGACGTCCGCGCCACCGGTGCGCAGCGCTCCAGCGACCCGTTCGGCTTCGGATCGTCCGGCCGCGAACGGAGTGAGCGAGCTCGCGATGAGCGCTGCGATGAGCACGGTCGTGCCGCGCGCGGAAACGGCGATGCGTGATGACATTCCTCGACAACTCCCCAGTGGTTTCCGTTTTCGGCCGGAAACTAGCGAGGAAGGTCATCGCGCACTCCCTGAAATCACGGAACGGCGACGGAAAGCGGAGCTGTCCGAGAAATCGCGGTCGCACTCGGCAAAGGAACGGCGAGGAATCCGCATGCCCTTCCCGCCCCACTGCGCGGACCGCTCGGTGCGGCTCCGGCTCACTCCAAGCCGATGGAGAACGTGGCCTCGGTGTCCTGGCGGGAATACGAGCGGAAGGCGATGTGGGTGTCGGTGTCGAGGACACCGGCGACCTTGTTGATCCTGCCCGGCACGATCTCCGCGATGTCCTCGTGGTCGGTGACCCGCACGATGGCGATCAGGTCGACGTCGCCCGCGCAGGAGTAGACCTCGGCGACGCCGTCGATGTCGGCGACTTCCTGGGCCGCCTCGGTGAGTCGGTCGGCGACGGTCTGGATGAGCACGATCGCGGTGATCACGAAGAGCCTCCTGGCTGCGGGACTGCGTTGCTGCGGTCTTCGAATCCTAAGCTCACCGGAGCGCGCGTTTCCCGTCGCCGCACCACGAACGAACGGCCCGCTCGACCGGTCGGGCCGAGCGGGCCGCCGCAGCACGTCCGGTCCGGTCAGGGCACCGGGTCGAACGGGCCTCGGTCCGGCTGGCAGACGGTGCCTTCGGCGGGCAGTGCGCCGTCGGTGAAGTAGGCGTTCAACGCCCCGTCGATGCAGGCGCTCTCACCGCGAGCGCCGTGTCCGAACGAGTCGAGGGTGAGCAGCCGGGCGTCGGAGAGCAGCTCCGAGGTCTTGCGCGCGTCCTCGTACGGCGTGGCCGGGTCGCCCTGCCGGTTGCCGATGACCAGCACCGGCTCGGCCGTCTCCCGGTCCCACGGCCCGGTGTAGCGATCCGGATCGGATCCGCCGGGCCAGTCCGCGCACGCCAGCGACCAGTACGTCCAGTACGAGCCGAAACCGCGCCCGACCTCGTCGGCCCGCCGCGCGTACTCGGACCACACCCAGGGGTCGCCGGGGTTGCTGGTGTCGTTGCACCTCACGCTGAGCCCCTGCTCCGTTCTCAGGGCGCCCACCCGATCTTGCGGGGCCGCCGGTACCGCCACGACCGGTGCCGGCCCGGCGGCGGCACCGGGCAGGGAGAGTTCGTGCAGCTGCTGCAGGAACTCACCGAGTTGCGTCGACGCCGAAGCGCCGTAGAGCGAGCCCAGCGTGCTGATCGCGGCCACCTGGTAGGTGATCTCCTGCGGCGTTCCGTCGGGCCGGGTGATCGTGACGGGCTGGGCCAGCAGCCGGTCCAGCACCGCGTTGTACTTGCCGAACAGGTCGGTACCCGGCTCCCGGAACGCGCAGCGCTCATCGGCGGCGCACGCGTCGAGGAACGAGTGCAGCGCCTGCTGAGCACCGCCGTAGCTGCCTATCCGGAAGGTGAACGGGTCGAACGCCTCCTCCGGCCGGTATCCGGTGGTCCACTCGATCGGGTCGAGCACGGCATCGATCGCCAGCGACCCCACCCGCTCTGGGAACAGGTTCGCGTACACCGTGCCGAGGTGACTGCCGTAGGAAATGCCGTAGTAATCGAGCCGGTCCTCCCCCACCGCCTCGCGCAGCAGGTCAAGGTCACGGGCCACGTTCGCCGTCGACGTGTGCTGCAGCAACGGCCCCGCGTTCTGGGCGCACCGCTCGACTCCGCGCGCGGTGTCGTCGACCTGGACCCGTTCCTGCTCCGGAGTCACGGGGAAGGTGCCGTCGTAGTGGAAGCCATCGCCGGGCGCGGTGAAGCAGCTCAACCCGGTGCTCTCGCCGATGCCGCGCGGATCGAAGCCGACGATGTCGAAGCGCTGGTGCAATTCCGGAGTCAGTTCCGGCGCCAACTTGCCGCTGCCGCCCGGCCCGCCCGGGTTGTAGAAGATCGTGCCGAGCTTGTGCTCCTGATCAACGGCGGGCAGCTTTCCCACGGCGAGCCGGATCTGCTGTCCCGCCGGATCTCGATAGGACAGCGGCACCTCGGCGGTCGCGCATTCGTAACCGGGCGCGAGCTCGCACGGCGCCCACTCCAGCGCCGGGACGGCCGCCCCGTTGGTGCGCAGCGGAGCGGGCGTGGAGTCCGCGGCGGGCGGCCCGGCGACGGCGGTCGGTGTGAGCGAACCCGCGACGAGCACGGCGGCGAGAACCGCCGAACTGCGAGTTAAGGCGGCGATGTGTGACGACATTCCCCAGCCAATCCCCAGTAGTTTTCACGTCCGAGTGAAAACTAGCGAAGCGGATCAGCTGACCGCCACCGAAAGTAACCAACTGGCGGCAGAAATGGGTGAGCCCCCGGACCAGAGATCCGGGGGCTCACCTAGGTACTGAAGCTCACTCGTGGTTCGGTCCGGTGTGGTACTCGAACACGAGACCCGCGACCATGATCAGCAGCACACCGGTCGCGATCACGATCATGACCACGTGGAAGAACGCCAAGGCGATACCGGCGAACGCGGCGGCGGCCGCCACCCCGGCGGGCCAGTAGCTGCCGGGGCTGAAGAAGCCCAGCTCGCCCGCGCCGTCGCTGATCTCCGCGTCCGGGTTGTCCTCCGGACGCGGCTCGATGCGCCGCGCCACGAACTGGAAGTAGCTGCCGATCAGCAGCGACAACCCGCCCACCAGGACCAGTGCCGTCGTGCCCACGGGCTCGTGCGACCACACCCCGTAGACGACCGCCGACAGGAAGAAGAAACCGGTGATCATGTTGAAGATCTTCGCTTCGACCTTCATGGAGTCCTCACTCTCGCGCCCTGCGTCCTGCCGGGATCAGTTGCCCGCTTGCCGGCCACCGATGGTGGACGGCTCACCGGAGGTTCGGTCGGTGTCGAACGGCACCGAGGTCACCGCCCGCGGCGCGCACAGCTCACCGCAGTTCATCTGGTTCAACGCCTCGGCCGCGGTGTAGTACTGCCCGGTGGCCGGGTTGTTCTGCGTCCGCAGCTGCATGTACTGGTCGAACTTGTCCGGCGACAAGGCGCGGACCTCGAAGTTCATCATCGAGTGGTAGGTGCCGCACAGTTCGGCGCACCGCCCGACGAACGAGCCCTCGCGTTCGATGGTGTTCTCGAAGACGGCGTCCTGGTTGTTCTTGTCCGGGTGCGGGAAGGTGTCCCGCTTGAAGTGGAACTCGGGGACGAAGAACGAGTGGATGACGTCGGTGGAGCTCAGGTTGTACTGGATCGACGATCCGGTCGGCAGCACCAGCAGCGGGATCTCGCTGCTGCTGCCCACGGTCCGCACCGGCTGCCCGTCCGGCGTGCGGTGGTCCGGGTAGTTGAACTCCCAGTTCCACTGGAACGAGACGACGTTGACCTTCTCGTCCGGATCAGCGGACTTCGCCATCACGTAGTTCTGCGTGGTGGCGGTGAAGTAGAACAGCACCACGACCATCACGAACGGCACCGCCGTGTAGATGACCTCCAGCGGCACGTTGTACTGGAACTGCCGGGGCAGCTCCTCGCTCTTCTTGCGGTGGAAGGCGATCGTCCAGAACATCAGGCCCCACACCAGGACGCCGACCGCCAGCGCAGCGATCACCGACCACGTCCACAGCTGCCGCATGGACTCGGCCTGCGGAGTGACACCTTGCGGCCAGCCGAACCGCAGGACCTCGTCGGTCGAACAGCCCGTGGCCGCGACCGCGACCAGGCCTACCAGCCCGGCGACTTTGACCAGCCGTGGCACTCGGGTCCCCTCCTTCAGACGTTCCTGCCGCAAGCTCCCCATCCGAAAGCCCACTGCGCGACGCCTCCTCGCTGCGTGTTTCCACCGTCGCCGCGGGGTTTGGACACACTGCGCACCCACCATGCCCCGCGGCCGGAATGCTGCGGGGGAGCCTAGCCCAGCAGTAGCCGCGATACTGCTCCGGGGTGGCGAGGTGCGCTGCACATCACCGAGATCGTCCCCGGCGCGGCGCGAAGATCCGATTCACGCGCGCACGCGGGGGCTCGCACGCGTCGCGCGGGAAACCAACGGCGTCCGCGTGCACATGGTGCCCGCCAGGACTCACCGCGCCTGCACGGCAAGGCGGCGGACCCGGCATACTGGGGCTCCCGCCCGCCGAGATCCCAGCCGGGGCCGCGGGGCGGAGCCCGACCCATCGCCGACGCGAGAGGTGCCCGAGACGCCGTGTGCGGCCTGCTTGGACTTGTCTGTCCCACTGAAGAGAACGCCGGTTTCGCCGTCGACGCCGTGGCCAAAGCGCTGCCCTGCCAACGGCACCGGGGGCCGGACGAGAGCGACACCTGGCAGGGCGGTGAGGCCGTCTTCGGCTTCAACCGGCTGTCGATCATCGACCTGGAGCATTCGCACCAGCCGTTGACCTGGGGTCCGCCGGAGAACCCCGGCCGCTACACCATCAACTTCAACGGCGAGATCTACAACTACCTGGAACTGCGCGCGGAGCTCGCCGAGCACTACGGCGCCCGGTTCAACACCGACGGCGACACCGAGGTGATCGTCGCCGCCTACCACTACCTGGGCACCGCGATGGTCGGCCGGTTGCGCGGCATGTTCGCGTTCCTGATCTGGGACAGCGAGCGCCGCGTCGTGTTCGGCGCGCGCGACCCGTTCGGGATCAAGCCGCTGTTCTACGCCGACGGCCCGGGCGGCACGGCGTTCGCCAGCGAGAAGAAGAGCCTGCTGAGCCTGGCCACGACGCTGCGCATCGGCGAGGACATCGATCACAAGGCGCTGCAGCACTACCTGACGCTGCAGTACGTCCCGGAGCCGGAGACGCTGCACCGCCAGATCCGGCGCATCGAGTCCGGCACCTCGTTCACCGTCTCCCCCGGCGGGCGGCTGGTGACCGAGCGGTACTTCGTGCCGAACTTCACCTCGAAGCCGGTGCGCAACGACTCCGAGGCCCGGCGGTTGCACGATCAGGTCGTGGACGTCATGCGGGACTCGGTCGCCAAGCACATGCGCGCCGACGTCACCGTGGGCTCCTTCCTGTCCGGCGGCATCGACTCGACGGCGATCGCCTGCCTGGCCAAGGAGCACAACCCGAACCTGATCACCTTCACCACCGGGTTCGAGCGGCAGGGCTACTCCGAGGTGGACGTGGCCGCCGAGTCGGCCGCGGCGATCGGCGTGAAGCACGTGATCCGCACCGTCTCCCCCGAGGAGATGATGGAGACGCTGCCGCTGATCATCTGGTATCTCGACGACCCGGTGGCGGACCCGGCGCTGGTGCCGCTGTGGTTCATCGCCCGCGAAGCCCGCCAGCACGTCAAGGTGGTCCTCTCCGGGGAGGGCGCTGACGAGCTGTTCGGCGGCTACACGATCTACCGCGAGCCGCTGTCGCTGGCTCCGTTCGAGCGGGTGCCGGGCTCGTTGCGCAAGGCGATGGGCAAGGTCTCCACCGCGATCCCGGACGGGGTGCGCGGCAAGGACCTGCTGCGTCGCGGCGCGCTGTCGCTGGAGGACCGCTACTACGGCAACGCGCGGATCTTCCGCGACGACCAGCTCAAGTCGGTGATGGCGGCCTTCGACCCGGGCGTCTCGCACCGCGACGTCACCGCCGAGCCGTACCGCACCTCCGAGCACTGGGACCCGGTGACCCGGATGCAGCACGTGGACCTGTTCACGTGGCTGCGCGGGGACATCCTGGTCAAGGCCGACAAGGTGACGATGGCGAACTCGCTGGAACTGCGGGTTCCGTTCCTGGACAACGAGGTGTTCCGGGTCGCCAGCGGCATCCCGCTGGACCAGAAGATCACCCCGGAGACCACGAAGTACGCGCTGCGCCAGGCGATGAAGCAGGTCGTGCCCGCGCACGTGCTCAACCGCCGCAAGCTCGGCTTCCCGGTCCCGATCCGGCACTGGCTGCGCGACGAGATGCACGACTGGGCGCGCAACATCATCCAGCAGTCGCAGACGGAACGGCTGCTGAACAAGACGGCGATCCTGCAGCTGCTGGAAGAACACCGTTCCGGCGTGCTCGACCACAGCCGTCGGCTGTGGGCGCTGCTGGTGTTCATGATCTGGCACGGCATCTTCGTCGAGGGCCGCTTGTCACCTGAGGTCCCGGAGCCGTACTACCCGGTCAAGCTTTGAGTCTTTTTGCTTTGGTGGTCGGGTAGCTGTTGTGTCTTGTGAGGTTGGGGACGCGGCTGGCGGGTGGGTGGCCGCCGAGTGCGGTGTGGCCGCGGTGGTGATTGTAGGTGTGGAGCCAGTGTGGGAGGGCGTTTCGGCGTTCGGTGTCGGAGAGGTAGAGCTGGGCGTAGGCCCATTCGTCGAGCAGGGTGCGGTTGTAGCGTTCGACTTTGCCGTTGGTTTGGGGTCGGTAGGGGCGGGTGCGGAGGTGTGTGATGCCGGCGGCGGTGAGTGTGGCGGTCCAGAGGTGGGAGCGGTAGCAGGAGCCGTTGTCGGTCAGTACTCGGAGCACGGTGATCCCGGCATCGGTGAAGAATGTGTGTGCTCGTTGCCAGAACGCGGCGGCGGTTTCGCGTGTCTCGTCGGGAAGGATTTCGGTGTAGGCAAGCCGCGAGTGGTCATCGACGGCGTTGTGCAGGTAGCTGTAGCCGATGGCGGGTTTCTTCCCGCCGGCGCGGCGGCGGTCGGTGACGGTGGCCTGGCTGTTGTGGCTGCCGGCCTGGCGGCCGAGGACTTTGCTGCCGCCGCCGTCGGGGACGTTGCCGACTTTCTTGATGTCGACGTGGACGAGGCCGCCGGGCTGCGGGTACTCGTAGCGGCGGATCACCCGCCCGGTGGCCCGGTCCAGGTGTGCGAGCCGGGCCAGCCTGTAGCGGCCCAAGACCCGGTGCACGGTAGCCGGGTTCAAGCCCAGCAAAAACGCGATCCGTGCCGGCCCCCACCGGCGGATCACCCGGACCTTGATGATCCGCCGCTCGGTGCGCGACGGAGTGCGCCGCGGACTGTGATGCGGACGCGAGGACCGGTCTGCCATCCCCGCCTCGCCCTCGGTGCGATACCGATCCGCCCACCGTTGCGCGGTGCTGGGCGAGACTTGGAAACGCTCAGCCGCACGCCGCAACGGCCAGCGATCGTCCACGACACACCGAGCCAGACGCAGCCTGCCCGTCTCAGTCAACGGAGCGTTACGGTGACACACGAGGACCTCCAGGTATTCGGTGCAGATGTCGTGATCCACACCGAACCCGGAGGTCCTCACTCATTCCAAGATCATCCGCCCCGTGTCCCCCGTTCACAACCTCCCGAGACACAACAGGTAGCGGAACCTCAGTGAGCCTCTCGCTGCGGGATCTTTTTCCCAAGTGGCTCCGCCACGAGGGAAAAAGCTGTCCTCGCGAGAGGCTCACTGAGAACCCGCCGGTGGTCGACCTGGGTACGTGGGCTAATCGCTGCGCGATTACAGGCACGGCCTACGGCCGCCAGGCAGGCTGGCTTCGCCGCCTTCGCGGACTTCGCCGCTCAAAAGGACTGTGTCGACGTGACGGGGCGACGACCTGGAGTGCGCCGGTGCACGTACTGAACCGGGTCTCAGTCGAGTTCTGATCTTGTGCATTGACGGACGGCCGCTTCGCCCCCAGGACGAAGCGGCCGTTCGCTCTTTCGACGCCGGTCGGTCAGCAGTCGTTCTTGCTGGTGAAGTCGGTGTGGCCGTTGTAGGGCACGTCCTTGCCGTTGAGCGTGACCTTGACGTCGTCACCGCCGGAGCGCTGCTCGAAGTGCAGGTGCGGGCCGGTGACGCCTCCAGTCGCCCCGGCCTCGCCGATCTTCTGCCCCAGTTTCACCTTGTCGCCCTTGGAAACGCTCTGCACCGACAGGTGCGCGTACCTGGTGGTCCAGCCCGAACCGTGGTCGATCTCGATCCAACGGCCATAACTGGTGTCGCCCTCGTTGCCGACGACACTGACGGTGCCTCCGGCGGAGGCCACCACGGGCATGCCGGTGATGCCGCTGCGCTGGAAGTCGACCGAGTTGGCCGGGCTGTGCCCGCTGAACGTGGCCGCGGTGACGGTGACGCCGCAGCGGAACGGGACTTGGAAGTTCGGTGCGGCGAAAGCGGGCGTGCTGCCCGCCAGCACGCCGAGGCCGGTGAGCGCCGCGGTCGCCGCCGCGGCTCCGAGTCTGCGGGTGAGGGTCGTCGCAGGTCTTGCTCCGGTCATCAGAACGCCTCCTTGCTCCGGGCATCCGGCGCGCCGGATGCACCTGACGGGGAGATCGATCCGACCACAGGTCGCTCGACAAGAACAGACGGATCAGGCCGTATTTCAGGTGAATCGTTGACGAAAACTCGCCAACTCCCGCTGATCGCCGCTCGGTTCGCGCGGACGATTCCGCGTTGAGGGCAGGGCTATCCGAACGTGCGGCGGCCTCCTCCCGGGGATCCGGAGATCCGCGGCGAGGAGGCCGCCGAGGTCGCACTACATCAACAACAGCGAGATCAGCTCAGCTTCGCACCGGCGTGCAGCGCGATACCCGAGTTGCCCGGCACCGAGGTGGTGACGGTGCCGTCGTCCCGCACTTGCGCGGTCGCGCCGGTGCAGGATCCGTTCTCCAAGGAACCGGACATCACGTCGCAGTACGTCCCGGCGGGCAGCGAGGTCTGGAATTCCTGGTCGGTGATCTCGCCGTCCTCCCGGTTGATCACGACGAAGCCGGCGTCAGCGCGGCCGAACGCGATCCGGCCGGAGCCGTCGTCCCACCAGTTCGTCAGCTCCTTGCCCTGCACGGCCTGGTGGAACCCGGCCATCCCGGCGATGATCGGCCGCTGGTGCTCGCACACCCACGCCTGGTCGGCGCAGTTCGCGGGGCTGGTGCGGCCGTCGGAGTCCGCGGGCGGACCGGCGTCCGGGTCGTCGAAGGCGAAACCGGAGATCAGCTGCGGCGTGCCGTACGGGTAGGCGAGCATGAACGCGTTCGCCAGGTCGTAGGAGACGCCGTCCTTGTAGGTCAGCGTCGGCTCGCTGCGCTGCGTGTCGTGGTTGTCGATGAACACCACGGCCTGATCGCTGGGCAAGGTCATCTCGTCCGGCACGTTCGCCAGCTGGGCCAGCGAGCCGTCCTTGAACGCGGAGCTGACCTTGTGGTGATACGCGAATTCGGTGACGTCGCCGTTGCCTGCGTACTCACCTGCCGACGTGGTCTGATCCGCGATGACCTCTTGGAACATGTACGGCTTCGCGCCGGTATCGGGCACCGTGTTCAACCCGCCGAAGATCGCGCCGACGTCCTCCGGCGGCATGTGCTTCACGCCGTCCACCCGGAACCCGGAGACGCCGAGGCTGATCAGGTCGTTGAGGTACCCGATCTCGGCGGAACGCACGTAGTCGGTCCCGGTCTTGAGGTCCGAGAGCCCGACGAGTTCGCAGTTGCGGACCTCCCACTTGTCGTCGTAGTCGGCGATGTCGCGGCGGCAGTCGCTGAAGTCGGCGTCGCTGTAGAGACCCGGGTAGTCGTACTTCGAGTGGGTCGTGCCCGCGCTGCCCACCGCGTCGCTGGCGGCCATGTGGTTCACCACGGCGTCGGCGTAGATCTCCACACCGGCGTCGTTGCAGGCGGAGACCATCGAGGCGAACTGTTCGCGGTCGCCGCGCCGGGTCTCCAGCTGGTAGCTCACCGGCTGGTAGTCCTGGTACCAGGGGTGGCCCTCACCGGAGAGCTGCACGTGCTCCTGGGGCGGCGAAACCTGGACCGCGCCGAATCCCTTCGGGCCGAGCGTGCTGCGACATTCCTGCGCGATCGACTCCCACGGCCACTGGAACATCTGCACGATCGGCCCGGAAACCGGAGCCGTCGCCGGGGCCGCCGCGGGAGCCGGTGCCGGAGCGGGCGTCGCCGGGGTGACGGCGGCCGCGGCGGGCACGACGGCCACGCCTGCGAACGCCACTGCCAGAGCTAGTACGGGTAATCGCATCGGACAACTTTCTCGATTGAGTAATTGCCCGATGATCAGATGTTCTTTCGCCCTGTTCAGTCAATGCGCCATTGGAACCAGCGTTGAGCTGCTCTTATGCTCGCAAGTTCTTACAACCACCCCGCTCGCCGCCGCCCGTCCATCGGCGCACTCGGGCCTCCGGCGGAGAATGCGGGACATGCATGATGTGGAGATCCGGGAAGGCACGATCCGGCTGGGCCAGCTGCTGAAGCTGGCGGGACTCGCCGAGCACGGTGCGGACGCGAAGGCGCTGCTCGAAGAAGGCGAAGTCCTGGTCAACGACGAGGTCGAGACCCGGCGCGGACGGCAACTCACGCCGGGCGACCGGGTCGCCCTCGGCGATGAGGTCGTGCGGATCGTGTCCCGCTGACACCGGCGCACGCGAACGGCCCGGTCCCCCGTCGGGGTACCGGGCCGTCGTGGGCGCTGGAGCGGTCAGTGGAAGGAGTCGCCGCAGGCGCAGGAGCCGCCCGCGTTCGGGTTGTCGATCGTGAAGCCCTGCTTCTCGATGGTGTCGACGAAGTCGATGACCGCGCCTTCCACGTACGGGGCGCTCATCCGGTCGACGACCACGTCGAGGCCCTCGAAGCCGCGGCGCGCGTCGCCGTCGAGCGAACGCTCGTCGAAGAACAGCTGGTAGCGCAGGCCCGCGCAGCCACCGGGCTGGACGGCGATGCGCAGGTGCATGTCATCGCGGCCCTCCTGCTCCAGCAGCGCCTTGGCCTTCTGCGCCGCGGAGCCGGTCAAGGTGACACCGTGCTCGGGCGCCTCGCTCTCGATCGTGGTCTGGGCGGTCATGACTCTCCCTAGAGGTCTCGCTCGTCCGCTTCCGGCGTGACGTCCAACGTCGGCGCCGACCCGAGATATTCCTGCCGACGCGAGTCGGGGAACGGTGACTCGGGAGGCGAGTCGTGTTGGTCTACCTGCCCCCATGGTGGCACAGACCGCGCCGAATCCCGCGTGAACGTCCCCGCATGTGGACGACCGGACCCGGACGGCGGGCGCCCGCGGGGGAGGCGACGACGAAACGCACGGTCACGTGCGCCCGGCCGAGTGGCGTCGAATACCCTGGAGGTGTGAGGTTCCTTCGCCGTAGCAGCGCTGAGCAGACCGCGACCGACGACTCTCTCGCCGAGAGCACCGACGTCGCCTCGGAACCCGCCCGAGATCGCACTCCCGGCAAGGGACGGGCGACGCCCAAGCGCCGCGAGGCCGAGAGCCGCCGCCGCGGACCGGTGGCGCCGCCGCCGAAGACGCAGCGCGAGGCGATGAAGCGCGCCCGCGGCAACAAGGAGGAGCGCCGCAAGGCCTCGCGGGAACGCCGCGAGCGGATGATGGCGGGCGACGACCGCTACCTGATGCCGCGTGACCGCGGCCCCGTGCGCGCGTACGTGCGCGACATCGTGGACACCCGCAGGCACATGATGGGCATGTTCATGCCGCTGGTGCTGATCGTGTTCGTCACGACCCTGGTGCAGAACGTCCTCGTGCAGCAGTACGCCACCTTGGCGTGCCTTGTCCTGCTGCTGACGATGCTGTTCGAGGGAACCCTGCTGGCCCGCGCGGTGAACAAGCGGGTGCGCGCGAAGTTCCCGGACGCGACCGACCGCTCGCTGTCCCTGGGCTGGTACGCCTTCACCCGCGCCATGCAGCTCCGCCGCCTCCGCGTCCCCCGCCCCCGCCTCACCCCAAAGGACTTCCACAAGATCGGCTGACCCGCACCAAGCCTCACCTAGCGCTGTTCGGGCCTGTCCGGTGACCAGGAACGCCATTCAGATTGATCTTTTGCCGGTGTCTTGTCAGCGGCGAAGCCGCTGAGCGGCGACCACCAAAGCAACCGGCACCGCCGCGGGTTCTCAGGTGTCTTCTCGCGAGGACAGCTTTTTCCCTCGTGGCGGAGCCACTTGGGAAAAAGATCCCGCAGCGAGAAGACACCTGAGGTTCCGCCACCCGCCCCACCTGCCCGAATCACCCTTAGGGTCGAAGCATGGAGTTTCGGCGTCTTGGTAATAGTGGGTTGTCCATCAGTGAGATCGCCTACGGCAACTGGCTCACGCACGGGTCCCAGGTCGAAGAGGACGCGGCACGCTCCTGCGTGCAGGCCGCGCTCGACGTGGGCATCACCACCTTCGACACCGCCGATGTGTACGCCCGGACGAAAGCCGAGTCGGTGCTCGGCAGGGCGCTGTCCGGGCAGCGGCGGGAAAGCCTGGAGATCTTCACCAAGGTCTACTTCCCCACCGGTGACGGCCCGAACGATCGCGGTCTCGGGCGCAAGCACATCATCGAGTCCTGCAATGCCTCGCTGACCCGGCTGCAGACCGACTACGTCGATCTCTACCAGGCGCACCGGTTCGATCACACGGTGCCGCTGGAGGAGACGATGAGCGCGTTCGCGGACCTGGTCCGGCAGGGCAAGGCGCTCTACATCGGCGTCTCCGAGTGGACCGCCGAGCAGCTCACCCGCGGCGCCGAGCTGGCGCGGGAACTGTCGGTGCCGCTGATCTCGAACCAGCCGGAGTATTCGATGCTGTGGCGCGTCATCGAGTCGCAGGTGGTGCCCGCGAGCGAACGCGAAGGCATCGGCCAGGTCGTGTTCTCCCCCATCTCCCAAGGGGTGCTCACCGGCAAGTACCTGCCCGGTGAGCAGCCGCCCGCCGGTTCGCGCGCGACCGACGAGGGCGGTGGTTCCTCGATGATCTCGCGGTGGATGGGCGACGACGTGCTCGGCGCGGTGCAGCGGCTCCAGCCGATCGCGAGCGATCTGGGGCTCTCCACGGCGCAGCTCGCCGTGGCGTGGGTGCTGCAGAACCCGAACGTGTCGGCGGCGATCATCGGCGCTTCCCGGCCGGAACAGGTCAGGGACAACGCCGCCGCCTCCGGAGTGGAACTCGGCGAGGACGTGCTGGACCGGGTCGACGATGTGCTCGGCGATCTCGTCACCAGCGATCCGCGGCGGACCAGATCGCACTGACACCTGCTGACGCGGGCCGATGACCTGTCCCGCGGATCACCCGGCGAGGAACTCCACGGGTGATCCGCGGCGGGTACGGTTCGTCCTGTCGCTCACCCGAATGCAGGAGGTCCCCGGTGTCCGCGTCTCCCGCACGCACGCTGGTGCTCGGCGGCGCCCGCTCGGGGAAGTCAGCGCACGCCGAGGGTCTCGTCGCCGCTGAGGAGCGCGTCACCTACGTCGCTACCTCCCGCCAGGATCCGGGCGACGCCGAGTGGACGGAGCGCATCGCCGCGCACGTGTCCCGCAGGCCCGCGAGCTGGGCCACGGTGGAGGCCGGCGAACCCGAGTCCTTGATCACCACGTTGCGCACGGCCGCAGCGGGCGGTCCGACGCTGCTGGTGGACGACCTGGCGACCTGGCTCACCGGCGCGCTCGACGACGCGGGCGCCTGGGAGCGCGACCCGGCCGCGCTGCGCGAGGTCGACGCGCACTGCGCCGCGCTCGCCGACGCCACCGCTGGCTGCGCGGCCCGGCTGGTGCTGGTCTCGGCCGAGGTCGGACTCGGCATCGTTCCGGCGACCAGGTCTGGAAGACTTTTCCGCGACCGGCTCGGGGAGCTCAACGCGCGGCTCGCCGAACGCTGCGACGAGGTGCTGCTGCTCGTCGCCGGTGTCCCGCTGCGGTTGCGCTGAACACCTGCCCGCGCCCGCACCGAACCACGGAGGTAACCCTTGTCCACCGCACCCGAGAACACCCCGATCCGGTTCGGCGCCGTGCACGCCCCGGACGAGCAGGCGCGGCGGCAGGCGGTGGCCCGGCAGGAACAGCTCACCAAACCGGCCGGGTCGCTGGGACGGCTGGAGGAGCTCGGCGTGTGGGTCGCGAGCCGCCAGGGCAGTTGCCCGCCTCGCCCGTTCACCCGACCCCGCGTGGTGATCTTCGCCGGGGACCATGGGGTCGCCGAGCACGGCGTGTCGGCCTACCCCAGCGAGGTCACCGGCCAGATGGTGCGCAACTTCCTCGACGGCGGGGCCGCGGTGAACGCGCTGGCCCGCGCGAACGGGGCCACCGTTCGGGTGCTGGACATGGCGGTGAACGCGGAGACGCCGCAGGTCGTCGCCGCCCGCAAGATCCGCCGCGGTTCCGGCGCCATCGACCGTGAGGACGCGCTCACCCAGGAACAGGCGCAGGCCGCGGTCGCGGCGGGCCGCGACGTGGCGGACGAGGAGATCGATTCCGGCGCGGACCTGCTCATCGCCGGGGACATGGGCATCGGCAACACCACGCCCGCCGCGGTGCTCATCGCCGCGCTCACCGGCATCGAACCGGTCGCGGTCGTCGGGCGCGGCACCGGCATCGACGACAACGCGTGGATGCGCAAGACCGCCGCGATCCGCGACGCGCTGCGCCGCGCCCGGCCGGTGCTGGACGATCCGGTGGCGCTGCTGCGCACCTCGGGCGGCGCGGACATCGCCGCGCTGGCGGGCTTCCTCGCGCAGGCCGCGGTGCGGCGCACCCCGGTGTTGCTGGACGGCGTGGTCGTCGGCGCGGCGGCGATGGTCGCCGAGGAGCTCACACCGGGCGCGCGGCAGTGGTGGCTGGCCGGTCACCGCTCGGCCGAACCGGGCGGCACGCTGGTCCTCGAACACCTCGACTTGAGCCCGATCCTCGACCTGGAACTGCGGCTCGGGGAGGGTTCCGGGGCGGTCACGGCGCTGCCGGTGCTGTCCGCCGCGGTGCACGTGCTCGCCGAGATGGCGACGTTCGGCGAGGCCGGGGTCGGTGGCCCGACGCCCGCCGAGGCCACCGGGCCGGACCCCGAGGACCAAGAGCTGTGAGCGTGTCCTGCGGTTCGGCGGGTGCGCGGTGAACGGTCTGCTGCTGGCGGTGTCGTGGCTGACGGTGCTGCCGTTTCCCGCCCGCGAGGTCGACGCACGCGCCTGCCGCCAGGCGATCACGTTGGCACCGGTGGTGGGTGCGCTGCTCGGCGTGTTCGGCGCGGTCCTGCTGTGGGGGCTGAGTGCGCTGGGGGCGCCCGGGCTGCTCGCCGGGCTGCTCACCGTGGCGGCGTTGGCGCTGGTCACCCGGGGCATGCATGTGGACGGACTCGCCGACACCGTGGACGGGCTCGGTTGCTACGGGCCGCCGGAGCGGGCGCTGTCGGTGATGCGCGACGGTGGCGCGGGTCCGTTCGCGGTGGTCGCGCTGATCATCGTGGTCGGCGTTCAAGCGGTCGCGCTGGCCGAGCTCGCGGCGTCCGGGCGGTGGCTCACAGTGGTCCTGGCGTGCGCGGTGAGCCGGGCCGCGTTCGTGTTCTGCTGCCGACGCGGGCTGCCCTCGGCCCGCCCGGAAGGCATGGGTTCGCTGGTGGCGGGCACCCAGCCGTGGTGGCTGGTGGCCTGCTGGTGGGGCGTGCTGCTGCTCGGCGGCGCGTTCGCGCTGCCGGGCTCGTGGTGGCTCGGCCCGATCTCCGTGCTGCTCGCCGGCGCGTTCCTGCTGGTGTTCACCGCGCACGTGCGGCGGCGGTTCGGCGGCATCACCGGGGACGTCCTCGGCGCCGCCGCCGAACTCACCACCACGCTGGTGCTGGCCGTGTCGGTGCTGAACTGAACGGTGGGCCTCCGGTGCCGGACTGAACCGTCGGCCTCCGGCGACCGGGTTGAACCGTCAGCCTCCGGCGACCGACGGGATGATCCTGATCTCCGTCCCGTCCCGCACCGGTGAAGCGGCACCGTCGATCCACCGGCACTCCGAGTCGTCCAAGTAGAAGTTGACGTAGCGCCGCAACGCGCGGCTCTCGTCGCGCAGCCGGCGTTCCAACCCCGGATGCCGCTCGGCCACCACGTCGAGCACTCCCCCGAGCGTGGCCTCGTCCACGTCGATCTCCAGCCGCTGCACCCCGTCGGCGTGCTCGCACAGCAGCTTCGGCAACAACACCGTCACCCGCATCGCCGTCACCTCACAGGACCGCCGCGCGCAGCGACATCACGTCGGGCAGGTGACTCGCGACCTGCTGCCAGTCGTCCCCGTCGCCGCTGCCCGCGTACACCTCGCCGCTGCGGGAACCGAAGTACACCCCGGCCGGGTCGCCGTCGTCCACGCACAACGCGTCGCGCATCACCGCGGACCAGAACCGGTCCGGCAACCCCCGCGACAGCGCCGTCCACGACTCCCCCGCGTCCTCGCTGCGGTAGACGCGGCAGCGCCCGTCCGGCGGGTAGCGCGTCGCGTCCGCGGTCAGCGGGAATCCGTAGACGACGTCCGGGCGGTGCGGATGCGTGACGATCGGGAAACCGAAGTCGCTGGGCAGGCCGTCGGCGATGGACTGCCAGGTCGCCGCGTCGTCGTCGCTGCGGTAGACGCCGTGGTGGTTCTGCAGGAAGAACCGCTCCGGTTTCGCCGGGTGCCGGGCCACCTTGTGCACGCACTGGCCGAATTCCGGGTACGGATCCGGGTAGAAGTAGGCCTTGATGCCGCTGTTGCTCGCCTGCCAGCTGCTGCCGCCGTCAGCCGTCCGGTAGACGCCACCGGCGGACATCGCCACCACGGTGCGCTCGCGGTCGTGCGGGTGCGGCAGCACGGTGTGCACCGCCATTCCCCCGAACCCCGGCGTCCAGTGCTCGCGTGCGGGTGGTCCCACAGCCCGCGCACCAGCTCGAACGTCCGGCCGCGATCCTCGGAGCGGAACAACGCCGAGGGTTCGGTACCGGCGTACACCACTTCGGGCTGGTCCACCGGTCCGGGCGCGAGCTGCCACACCCGTTCCAGTGCGGCTCCGGTGTCGGCGGGGAACGCCAGCGGCGCGGCCTCCGGCTCCTGCCAGGTGGCACCGAGGTCGTCGCTGGTCACGACGCTGGGGCCGAAGTGCGTGCTGGAGGCGCCGACGAGCAGCCGCGGCGAACTCCGGGTGTCCACGGCGACGGCGTAGATCTCGGCCATCGGCAGGTGCGGACCGGTGACCTCCCAGGCCGCGCCGCCACGGCGGTGCGCCAGCCACAGTCCCTTACGAGTGCCGATCAAGAGCAGAACGCGATCAGACATGCCTGACTCCCCAGATGGTGACTTGCATCACCCGGAAGCTACTCCGGCCCACCGACAATCACTCGGGCCGAAAGCAACGACACCCTCCCCGACCTGCGAAGAGGGTGCCGTTGAGAACGCCGGACCCCAGCACGAAACGATCTTTTCGCCGCTGCTTGCCAACGGCGAAGCCGAATCCTCGCGGCCGAAGGCCGTGCCTGGATTTGCGAAGCACAGAGCCCACGTCACAAAGCCGACCACCGGCGGGTTCTCAGTGGTTTCCTCACGAGGACGGCCTTTTCCTTCGTGGCGGAGCCACTTGGAAAAAGATCCCGCAGCGAGGAAGCCACTGAGGTTCCGCTACCCGGACACCCGAGCAGGCCCCCGAGATCAAGCCAGCGGGACCATCCAGCCGTGGTCGTCGGGGGCCGTGCCCTGTTGGATGGCGGTGAGCTGATCGCGCAGCTTCATCGTCACTTCGCCCGCCTGGCCCTCTGCGATGCCGAATTCGCCGTCCTGGTGCTTCACGTGCCCGACGGGAGTGATCACGGCCGCGGTGCCGCAGGCGAACACCTCGGTGAGCTCGCCGGAGCGAGCGCGCTTCTCCCACTCGTCGGTGGTGATCCGCCGCTCCTCCACCGGAAGCCCCAGGTCCTCGCCGAGCTGCAGCACCGAGGAGCGGGTGACGCCGGGCAGCAGACTGCCGGACAGCTCGGGGGTGACCAGGCGCGCGTCGGAGCCGGAGCCGAAGACGAAGAACAGGTTCATCCCGCCCATCTCCTCGACCGCGCGGCGCTCCACCGCGTCCAGCCACACCACCTGGTCGCAGCCGTTCTCCACGGCCTGCGCCTGCGCGACGAACGAGGCCGCGTAGTTGCCCGCGAACTTCGCCGCCCCGGTGCCGCCGGGCGCGGCCCGCACGTACTCGTGGCCGAGCCACACCGTGACCGGCTTGACCCCGCCGGAGAAGTAGGAACCGGCGGGTGAGGCGATCACCGAGTACAGGTACTCGTTCGCGGGCCGGTTCACGCCGAGGCTCACCTCGGTGGAGATCATGAACGGCCGCAGGTACAGCGAGCTCTCCCCCGCCTCCGGCACCCACGCGCGGTCGACGTCGATCAGGTCGCGCAGCGAGTCCAGGAACACCTGCTCGGGCAGTTCGGGCATCGCGATGCGCTGCGCCGAGCGCTGGAACCGCTGCGCGTTCTGCTCCGGCCGGAACGCCGCGATGGAGCCATCGGGCTGCCGGTAGGCCTTCAGGCCCTCGAAGATCGCCTGCGCGTAGTGCAGCACCGTCGTCGCAGGGTCGATCTCGAACGAGTGGTACGCCTCGATCTTCGCGTCGTACCAGCCGCGGTCCGCGGAGTACCGCACGGTCGCCATGTGATCGGTGAAGAACTTCCCGAATCCCGGGTTCGCCAATACGTCCGCGCGGTGCGACTCGGTGGCGGGATGCGAACTGGGGAACCGGGTGAACGAGAGTTCTTCTGTCATGTCAATACCGTATCGCGCGCCTCAGAACAGTGGAAACGGTGGACCAGCAAGTCGGTCCTCCTAGTTTTCCGGGCTCAGCGACGGCATCCGTGCCGGTACCGCGGCGAAGTGAGCGAAGCCGTATCCGATGATCGCGGCGGCGCTCTATGATGGACGCATGACTCAGCCGGAGAAGCTGCCCGTGAGCGGGCCGACAACGGTGCAGCAGGACACGTTGGCCGCCGCTTTGGGCCTGCTGATGCCGCTGGGCGGCGGACTGCTGGTGATGTGGGGCTACGCCTGGCTCGACGTGTTCGGCGCGATCATCGGCGCGGCCGGCGTCGCCTGGTGGGGTTTCTGGTGGTACGGCAAGCACAAGACGCTGTTCCCCAAGGACCTGCGCGGCGGCCAGGTCGGCGGCATCGCAGCCCTCGCAGCCCTGTTCGGCCTCTTCTTCTTCATCGCGCTGGGAAGCTGATCCCGCAGCGAGAAGACACCTGAGCCCCGTCAGGACACCAGGTCGTTCGGCAGGGACGGCAGCTTCCACGTCGGGTCCGGGCGGGCGTCGCAGTAGGTGCCGTCGAACGGGAACCTGCCGCGTTCGGCGAGGCCGGCCATCCGCTCACCTTCCGCGCGCAACCGGTTCAGCCGCGCCTGATCGATGCGGCCCGCGGTGAGCGCCGAGCTCAGCTCGTCCTCGTCCTTCCACGCCCATTCGCCGCCGGGGAAGACCTCCAGGTCCAGCACGCCGTCGACGCGGTTCACACCGGCCTCGTCGCGGCCGAGCGGCACCTCGAGGTTCACGTACCAGTTGCGGAACGTGCCGTCGGCCTCGTAGAACCACCACACCGAAGACCAGTGCTCGGCGAACACGAGCCGCAGCGTGGCCGTGGTGTGCCACACCGACAGCGCGGGGACGCGGGTACCGGAGAACCGCTCGTGCAGCGGGAGCTCGCGGGGTTTGCGCCCGTCCGGCGAGGTGGTGATGCGGATCGGCGTGCCCGGCAGCACCCAGCACAGCAGCCGGTCGGGTGCGTCGCTGACCACCCGCGCCGGATGCACGGTGCCCAGGGATCCGTCGAGGCGCCAGAACCGGTAGAGGATGTCCGAACCCGGCGCCCACTCCCTCGGGGCGGCCTCGAGCCGTGCACCACGTTCCGAACCTCGTTCGAGCATGCCGACCTCAACTCCAGCGCCGAGAGACCAGGGCCGCCAGCAACGGACCTGCGATGACCACCACGAGCGTTCCGAGCATCGCATGAACCGGCATGCTCATGGCCAGGATCACGGCCAATCCCATGCCCAGGCAGGCGGAACGCATTCGCCACACCTGATCATCGGCGAGCAGCACCCGCGCGGCCGCGTTGGCCAGCGCGTGGTGCACGAGCAGGCAGCACGCGGCGAACGCCATGGCCGTCACCGGCTGCACCAGCAGAGCCACCACCGCCGCGGCGATCCCCGCGCACAGGTCCAGCAGATACGGCGTACCGGCGCGGCTCTCGCGTCCCAGCACGGCGGGCAGGTCCTGGTCGCGTTGCACCGCGAGCGCGGTCGATCGCAGCGACTCCAGGATGCCCAGCAGCACGGGGAACAGCGCGAGGCCCACGGCGGTGCCGATCAGCTGCCGCAGCCGTCCGCCCGCGGCGGCGTCGAGCGCGTCGAGCAGCGGCTGCCCGGACAGCGCCAGCCGTGCCGGGCCGAGCTGGTGCAGCAACGCCCAGGCCAGCAACGACACCAGCGTCCCGGTGATGATCAGCGAGACGATGACGCCCCACTTCACGATCGCGCCCCGATGCCGGTCCCGTTCCTCCGCCGGGGCGGTGAGCCGTTCGAAGCCGAGGAACCCGAAGAACAGCACGCCCGCCGCACCGGTGATCCCGATGGCGCCGTCCGCCTGCACCGCCCCCACCGGCGGAGACGGCGGCGGTTCGATCGCGAAGCACACCGCGATCACCAGCGCCACCACGGCCAACGTGAGCAGCAACCACACCCAGGCGGCCACGCCGCGGATCCGCAGACCCGCCGTCGCGGCCAGCACCACCAGCAGCGTCACCGCGGACGCCACGATCGGCGGTGCGGCGGGCATCGCATGCTCGGCGATCACCCTCGCCACCGCGCCCAGCGCAGCGACCTGACCCGCCAACGCGGTGGCGGCCGCGAACCGCGCCGGCAGCACCCCCAGCCGGGCGCGTACGCACGCGTATCCGGCGCCGGGTCCCCGGTAACTGGCGGATTGGTGCGCCGAAGCCAGTGCGCAGCACGCCACCAGCACCAGCACCAGCGGCACCGCGAGCAGCAGCAGCGGTCCGGCCGCGAGCGCGGCGGGCGCGGCACCGACGAACAGGCCCGCGCCGAGCATGCCGCCGAGCGCGAGCGGCAACGCCGACCCGATCGAGCGCCGAGGCCGACCGCCGACGGACTCCGCCGGTGGGCTCGCCCCCTGATCCGCGACCTGTTGCGCCACCCGTCCACCCTTGCAGAACGCGATTTCCACCGGCAGCCGCCCGCCCGGTCGTCATCCGGCCGGACGCGCCCGCGCGGCGGAATCCGACCCCGGCGCCGCGGGCTCGGAGCACGTCGGCCTGAGGGGGCACAGCCTACGCACCGGCCGGGCGGCACGTCCCGCACGCACGGGAGCCGCTGCGCTGAGCGTTTCGAGCGAAGTCGAGCGCTCAAGAACCCTAGGACTGATCAACGCGGGGCTAAGCTCGGTGCGGACGGCGCGGCCGGTGCGCGAACAGCGGCCCGCCTGTCGGATACACCTCGGCTCGCTGCTTCTAGAGTGGCGGGCGCGGGAAGGCCTCCGACCAGGTCAGCCCGCCGGGGACCCCGGTCCCCGCGTTCGACGACCACCATCGACGGCGAAACCGCCCGGAGGAACACACGTGAGCACGCCGAAACTCGCCCTCACCGACACCAAGGCCGCGAAGCTGACCGCGGACGTTCTGGTCATCGGCACCATCTCGGGTGCCGACGGTCCGGAGATCGCGCCCGGCGGCGAGGAGGTCGCCGCGGCCTTCGACGGTGACCTGGCGAAGGTGCTGGCGACGCTCGGCGCCACCGGCAAGGCCGAAGAGGTCGTGAAGCTGCCCGCGAGCGGACTGCGCGCGGACGTGCTGCTGGCCGTCGGCCTCGGCAAGATCGCCGGCGACGCCCCCACCGGCGAGCAGGTGCGCCGCGCCGCGGGCTCCGCGGCCCGCGCCCTCAGCGGCGTCGAGCACGCCGCGACGACGCTGGGCGCGCTGGATCTCGCCGCGACCGTGCAGGGCACCGTGCTGGGCGCCTACTCGTTCCGCAAGTACAAGTCCGAACCCGGCGACGACCCGGTGGCCCAGGTCGACCTGATCGTGCCGGACGCGAAGGACGACACGGCAAAGCACGCGCTCAAGGGCGGCACCGCGATCGGCGAGTCCGTCACCATCGCCCGTGACCTGATCAACACCCCGCCGAACGACCTGTTCCCCGCCTCCTTCGCCGAGCGCGCGAGCGAACTCGCCCGTTCCGCCGGGCTGGAGGTCGAGGTGCTCGACGAGGCGGCGCTGCGCAAGGGCGGCTTCGGCGGCATCCTCGGCGTCGGTTCCGGCTCGAGCCGCCCGCCGCGCCTGGTGCGGCTGCGGCACAAGGGGCCGAAGGCCGCGAAGAAGGTCGCGCTGGTCGGCAAGGGCGTCACCTTCGACACCGGCGGCATCTCGCTCAAGCCCGCGGGCTCGATGGACGAGATGACCTCGGATATGTCCGGTGCGGCCGCGGTGATCGCCACGATGGTGCTGGTCTCGAAGCTGAACTACCCGCTGGACGTGACCGCGACGGTGCCGATGGTGGAGAACATGCCCTCCGGCACCGCCTACCGGCCCGGCGACGTGCTGCGCATGTACGGCGGCAAGACCGTCGAGGTGCTCAACACCGACGCCGAAGGCCGGTTGATCCTGGCCGACGCCATCGTGCGGGCCGCCGAGGACGAGCCGGACTACCTGATCGAGACCTCCACGCTCACCGGCGCGCAGGTGGTGGCGCTGGGCAAGCGCACGCCCGCTGTGATGGGCGACGAGGACTTCCGCGACCGGGTCGCGAAGCTCTCGCAGGCCACGGGCGAAGGCGCCTGGCCGATGCCGCTGCCCGAGGAGCTGCGCGGCGACCTGGACTCGAAGCTCGCCGACCTCGCCAACGTCGCCGGGCACCGCTGGGGCGGCATGCTCTCGGCCGGGCTGTTCCTGAAGGAGTTCGTCGCCGACGGCCTGCCGTGGGCGCACATCGACGTGGCCGGTCCGGCGTACAACACGAACTCGCCGTGGGGCTACACCTCGAAGGGCGGCACCGGCGTTCCGGTGCGCACCATCGCGGCCGTGCTCGCCGACATCGCCGAGAACGGCTGACCCGATTCCGCCGGCACCGGAGGCCCGCCGAGTCCGCTCGGCGGGCCTCCGGCGTGCGGTGACCGCTGCACCGGCGCGGGATCCGTGCTGTGAGCCGCGTCTCAAAGGGATCACCACTGGCCGCACTCGCGATGCCAGGATGGAGCGGTGAGCGAACCCATCGGGCGGCAACCGACCTCACCGGCGCCTGCGCGGCACGGTTTCGCGGTCGAAGTGGTGTGGACCGGCAACACCGGCGCCGGCACCAGCAGCTATCACAGCTACGAGCGGACCCACGAGGTGCGTTCGGAGGGCAAGAACGCCATCGAGGCCTCCGCGGATCCCGCGTTCCTCGGCGACTCCGACCGGTACAACCCGGAGGAGCTGCTCATCGCATCGCTGTCGCAGTGCCACATGCTGTGGTTCCTGCACTTGGCGGCGGATCACGGCGTGGTGGTGATCGGGTACCACGACCGGGCGCAGGGAGTTCTCGCGGAGAACGCCGACGGCTCCGGCCGGTTCCGGGAGGTCGTGCTCAGCCCCGAGGTGACCGTCAAGGACCTGGCCAGCGTGGACGTCGCGGAGGCGCTGCACGACCGCGCCCACGAACTCTGCTACATCTCGAAGTCGGTGAACTTCCCGGTGCGCCTGACACCGTCCACCAGGGTCGCGAACTAGCCCAGGTCGCGGCGTCGTTCCCGGTCCCGTAAGACCCGCTGGCGAGCCTGGTAGTCGCGCATCCGCTGCGGATAGCCGAGTTTCGACACCTCGTAGCAGGGCATGCCGTGCTTGCGGGCGAAGCGGAACGCCGCGTCGGGGCCGTTCACCCGGCGCCGGGTCCACTCGCCGTCGTGCGCGACCAGCAGCACCGTGGTCTCGGTGACGGTGGTGCGCGGTTCGACGAACGCCTCCACGCCGTGGCGTTGCTCGGCCCAGGTCCGCAGGTGGTCGGCGTCGCGCGAATCGGCCGGTCGCCCGGCACCTCGCCTGCGGCGGAAACGATCGAATAGGCCCACAGCATTCGCCTCCCTGAACCCGGAAGCCCGGCCGCCCGGATTCGATTCACCTCGGGCGGCGACGCACTCGGAGCCACCTTCGAAAACCAGTGCTCCCGTTCGAGATGATGCCACCGGGAGCCTGTGACGAAGCTGAGAATCGGAAAAAACGATTCAGTGTCCTCGCGCACGTTCCGGCGATCAGAGCGAGCCCACGTCGCGTCGTTCCTTCGGGTGGTGACAAGATGGCTGCCAGGTGTTCCGTGCCTCGCGCGACAGCCGGGACGGCGGCACCTCAGCGATTCAACGATGGCTGTCGAGGAGTGCGAAGTGACCGACACGTCCGCCGATCTGGTCATTCTCGGCGGCGGTTCGGGCGGCTACGCCTGCGCTTTCCGCGCGGCTGAGCTGGGCCTGTCCGTCGTCCTCATTGAAAAGGACAAGCTCGGGGGACTTGCCTGCACCGCGGGTGCATTCCCACCAAGGCTTTGCTGCACGCCGCGGAGGTCGCCGACTCCGCGCGCGACGGAGATCAGTTCGGTGTCAAGACCTCCCTTGAGGGCATCGACATCGCGGGGGTGAACTCCTACAAGGACGGTGTCGTCGGCAAGCTCTACAAGGGTCTGCAGGGCCTGGCCAAGGCGCACAAGGTGACGCTGGTCGAAGGCGCGGGCACCCTGGTCGACGCCAACACCGTCGAGGTCGACGGCACCCGCTACACCGGCAAGAACATCGTGCTGGCCACCGGTTCGTACTCCAAGTCGCTGCCCGGCCTGGAGCTCGGCGGCCGGGTCATCGCCAGTGAGCAGGCGCTGAACCTGGACTACGTGCCGGAGAAGGTCGTGGTGCTCGGCGGCGGTGTGATCGGCGTGGAGTTCGCCAGCGTGTGGCGCTCCTTCGGCGCCGAGGTCAACATCGTCGAAGCCCTGCCGCACCTGGTGCCCAACGAGGACGAGTTCGCCTCGAAGCAGCTGGAGCGCGCGTTCCGCAAGCGCGGCATCAAGTTCAAGACCGGCGTGAAGTTCACCGGCGCCACCCAGACCGACTCCGGTGTCTCGGTGAGCCTGGAGAACGGCGACCAGCTCGACGCGGACCTGCTGCTGGTGGCCGTCGGCCGCGGCCCGAACACCGCGGGCCACGGCTACGAGGAGGCGGGCGTCAAGCTGGAGCGCGGCTTCGTCGTCACCGACGACCGCCTGCGCACGAGCCTGCCCGGCGTCTACGCGGTCGGCGACATCGTGCCCGGCCTGCAGCTGGCGCACCGCGGCTTCCAGCAGGGCGTGTTCATCGCCGAGGAGATCGCGGGCCAGAACCCGCAGTCCATCGACGAGGCCGGCATCCCGCGCGTCACCTACAGCCACCCCGAGGTGGCCTCGGTGGGCCTGACCGAGAGCGCTGCCAAGGAGCAGTACGGCTCGGTGCAGACCTTCACCTACGACTTGGCCGGTAACGGCAAGAGCCAGATCCTCAAGACGGCGGGCGCGGTGAAGCTGGTCCGCGCCACCGACGGGCCGGTGCTCGGCCTGCACCTGGTCGGGGACCGGGTCGGCGAGCTCATCGGCGAAGCCCAGTTGATCTACAACTGGGAGGCGCTGCCCGAGGACGTGGCACCGCTGGTGCACGCCCACCCCACGCAGACCGAGGCCCTCGGCGAGGCGCATCTCGCCTTGGCCGGCAAGCCGTTGCACGTCCACGGCTGAGCCGTCTCGGTTCGCATCCCGCACCAGCACAGCACCCCGCCACACCGCACGAGGAGTCAGCGACCGATGTCCTTCTCCGTCCAGATGCCCGCGCTAGGCGAAAGCGTCAGCGAGGGCACGATCACCCGGTGGCTCAAGCAGGCCGGCGACACCGTCGAGGTCGACGAACCCCTGCTGGAGGTCTCCACCGACAAGGTCGACACCGAGATCCCGTCCCCGGCCGCCGGTGTGCTCCAGCGCATCGTCGCCGAGGAGGACGACACGGTGGAGATCGGCGGCGAGCTCGCCGTCATCGGTGACAGCGCCGATGACGGAGCCGCCGCACCGGCGCAGGAAGCGCCCGCCGCGGAGCCCGCTCCGGCGCAGGAGTCCGCTCCGGCGGCTCCGGCCCAGGAGGCTCCGGCCGCCGAGCAGCCCGCTGCTCCGGCCGCGCCCGCTTCCGGTGGTTCGGCGCAGGGCACCGAGGTGCCGATGCCCGCGCTGGGCGAGAGCGTCAGCGAGGGCACGATCACCCGGTGGCTCAAGCAGGTCGGCGACACCGTCGAGGTCGACGAACCCCTGCTGGAGGTCTCCACCGACAAGGTCGACACCGAAATCCCCTCGCCGGTGGCGGGCACGCTGCTGGAGATCGCCGCGGCAGAGGACGACACGGTGGAGGTCGGCGGCAAGCTGGCCGTCGTCGGCGAGCAGGGTGCCGCTGCGGCGGCCCCGGCGCAGTCCGAGCCCGAACCGGAACCGGCCGCTCCGGCTCCCGAACCGGAGCCGGAACCGGCTGCTCAGGCACAGCCCGCTCAGCCCGCGGCCCCGGCTCAGCCCGCGGCCCCGGCTCAGCCGGCCGCTCCGGCTCAGCCCGCGGCCCCGGCTCAGGAAGCCCCGGCGCAGCAGTCGTCGGCTCCTTCCGGGAGCACGCCGTACGTGACGCCGCTGGTGCGCAAGCTGGCCAACCAGCACGGCATCGACCTGTCCACGATTCAGGGCAGCGGCGTCGGCGGCCGCATCCGCAAGCAGGACGTGCAGGCCGCGGTGGACGCCGCGAAGTCGCAGACGGCCGCTCCGGCGGCACCGGCGGCGGCGAAGTCCAGCGCTCCGGCCCCGCGAGCCGAGCAGTCGGACGAGGCGGACGCGCTGCGCGGCACCACGCAGAAGATGTCCCGCCTGCGTCAACTGCTGGCTCGCCGCATGGTCGAGTCGTTGCAGACCGCGGCGCAGCTGACCACGGTGATCGAGGTCGACGTGACCCGCATCGCCAAGCTGCGCCAGCAGGCGAAGAACTCCTTCGAGGCCGCGGAGGGCGTGAAGCTGTCCTTCCTGCCCTTCTTCGCGAAGGCCGCCACGGAGGCGCTCAAGCTGCACCCGAAGGTGAACGCCTCGGTCAACGAGGAGACCAAGGAGATCACCTACCACGCGGCCGAGCACCTGTCGGTCGCGGTGGACACGCCGCGCGGCCTGGTCTCGCCGGTGATCCACGACGCCGGGGACCTGAACCTCGGCGGGCTGGCCCGCAAGATCTCCGACGTGGCCGAGCGCACCCGGAACAACAAGCTCAAGCCGGACGAGCTGTCCGGGGGCACGTTCACGATCACCAACACCGGCAGCCGCGGCGCGCTGTTCGACACCCCGATCCTGAACCCGCCGCAGGTGGGCATGCTGGGCACGG
The DNA here is from genome assembly GCF_022828475.1 of Saccharopolyspora gloriosae. Taxonomy (GTDB): domain Bacteria; phylum Actinomycetota; class Actinomycetes; order Mycobacteriales; family Pseudonocardiaceae; genus Saccharopolyspora_C; species Saccharopolyspora_C gloriosae_A. Next base: position 5,251,033 of record NZ_CP059557.1, read on the forward strand.
GCACCGTCGTGAAGCGTCCCGTGGTGGTCTCCGACGACAACGGCGGCGACACCATCGCGATCCGTTCGATGGTGTACCTGGCGCTGTCCTACGACCACCGGCTGGTCGACGGCGCGGACGCCGCCCGGTTCCTCAGCACGCTCAAGCAGCGGCTGGAAGACGGCGCGTTCGAGGCCGACTTGGGCCTGTGACGCCCCGGATGTGACATTTCCGCGGAGGGCCGCTCACCTGCTGGTGAGCGGCCCTCCGTGCTGTCCGGGGTCGGTTCACCTCGGCGAAATTGTCGCGCGCGGAAGATCATTGCGGGACGATCGGGGCATGCGCGTGGTTATCGCCGGTTCGTCCGGGTTGATCGGCACGAGTCTCGTGGCGGCGTTGCGGCAGGGTGAGCACGAGGTGCGGCGGCTGGTGCGACGGCGACCGGAGGCCCCCGACGAGCACGGCTGGGATCCGGCCGAGGATCTGCTCGACGAGGAGGCGCTGGCCGGCGCGGACGCGGTGGTGAACCTGTGCGGCGCGGGCCTGCTGGATCGCCGCTGGAGCACCGAGCGCAAGGAGCTGCTGGTGTCCTCGCGGGTGCGGCCGACCGCGCTGCTGTCCGAGGCGGTGGCCCGGCACGGCGTGCCGACGCTGATCAACGGTTCGGCCGTCGGCTACTACGGCGACACCGGTGAGCTGCCGGTGACCGAGTCGACGCCGCCGGGTTCGGGTTTCCTCGCGGATCTGTGCCGCCAGTGGGAGGCGGCGACGAGCCCGGCGCAGGGTGCGGGCGCGCGGGTGGTGGTGTCGCGCACCGGCCTGGTGATCGCCCCGGCGGGCGGCCTCATCGGCAAGCTCAAACCACTGTTCTCGCTGCTGCTGGGCGCGAAGCTCGGCGACGGATCGCAGTACATGCCGTGGATCTCGCTGGACGACGCGGTGGGTGCCCTCCGGTTCCTGGTGGAACGCGACGAGGTGTCCGGCCCGGTGAACCTGACCGCCCCGTCCCCCGTCACGAACGCCGAGTTCACCCGCGAACTCGGCGCGGCGCTGGGCCGCCCCGCCCCCTGGAAGGCCCCGGAGTTCGTCCTGCGAACAGCACTGGGCCAAGCAGCCGACGAAGCCCTCCTCACCGGCCAACGAGCCATCCCCCAACAACTCGACGAACACGGCTACCCCTTCGCCCACCCCACCCTGGACACGGCCCTCACCGCCATCACAGGCTGACCCCGCCCGCCGCCCCCGCGCACAGCAGGCACCCAAAGCCCGCAAAGCACTGCGAACCGAACCTGCCTCGCAGCAAAGCCCTGTCTCGCGACCGAAGGCCGTCCTTTTCGGCCGAAGGCCGTACCTCTAGGCGAAGCCGTGCCCTCCGGCCGAAGGCCGCGCATCGCGGCGAAGCCGTGCCTGGATGCGCGAAGCGCATAGCCCACGTCGAAAAGCCGCTCACCGGCGGGTTCTCAGCTGTCTTCTCGCGAGGACAGCTTTTTCCCTCGTGGCGGAGCCACTTGGGAAAAAGATCCCGCAGCGAGAAGACAGCTGAGGTTCCGCCACCCGACCACCCAAGCAAAAAGAGCCGTGAAACCACCAAGGCGTACCCTGACCGAGTGAGTCGTGCGGAGATGTCATGTCGTGCCTCGTCTGATCCGGTCGAGGTGCGTGAGCTGGGAAGAATCGACTACCTGGACGCCTGGGACCTGCAGCGGGAACTGGCCACGAGCCGCGCGGAGGATTCCGGCCCGGACACGCTGCTGCTGTTGGAGCACCCGTCGGTGTACACGGCGGGGAAGCGCACCCAGCCGGAGGACCGCCCGCAGGACGGCACGCCGGTGATCGACGTGGACCGCGGCGGCAAGATCACTTGGCACGGCCCGGGGCAGATCGTGGGCTATCCGATCTTGGGTCTGGCGGATCCGATCGACGTGGTCGATTACGTGCGCCGTCTTGAACAGGGCCTGATCCGGACCTGTGCGCGGTTCGGTTTGACGACCGGCCGCGTAGAGGGTCGCAGCGGGGTGTGGCTGGCCGCGGAGGACGGCCGCCCGGAGCGCAAGATCGCCGCGATCGGGATTCGGGTGCAGCGCGGCGTGACGATGCACGGTTTGGAGCTCAACTGCACCCCGGACATGGGGGAGTTCGATCGGATCGTCCCGTGCGGCATCCGGGACGCGGGTGTCACGTCGTTGTCGGCGGAGCTGGGCCGGGACGTGCCGATCGACGAGGTGCTGCCTTGGGTTCGCCAGGACGTGCTGGACGCCGTGGACGGGACGTTGCCGGTGACGGAATCCGACATCGCGCGGACCGAGCCGGAGGCTCCGGGTGTGACGCTGGCGTTGGATCCGACCCTTCGCTGACAACCGAACCCCACTCCTCTAGTATTCCGTAATTACGGATTACTAGAGGAGTAAACTCATGTCGCTGTCCCGCCGCACCCTGCTCACCGGCTGCACCGCCGCCGTCGCCGCCATGCCGTTGCTGACCGCCTGCTCGCCGGCGCAGGCACGCTCGATCGCCGCTCCGCGAGCCGCGGAACCCGACCTGAGCACGCCCGACGGCTGGCTCACCTGGATCACCGGCAACCGCGACCACCTCGCGCTCACCCTGACCGACACCACCGGCCTGCGGATCGCGCACCGCGCGAACACGGCCCAGCCGCTGGCCTCGGCGGTGAAGGCGACGCACCTCGCCGCGTACGCCACCGCCGTCGCCTACGGCGAGCTCGACCCGAACGAGCAGATCCGGGTGGGCGACTGGGAACGCTTCTACGTGCCCACCGACGGCGGCGCACACGCCAACGCGCTCGCCGAACTCGGCATCCCTGCCGACGCCACCGGTCTCTACGCCGCCGACCCCGAACGACGGGTCGCGCTGGAGCGGATGGCGACGATGATGATCGCCCACAGCGACAGCGCGGTGCCCGACTTCCTGCGCGACCGGCTCGGCACCGACTACGTGCTGCGCGCCGCGCGAGCGGGCGGCTGGCCGGACGCGGACGTGCGCTCCCTGTGCGCGGAATACCTGTTCCTGGTGCTCCCGGACGAGGCCCCGGCGCCAGGCACTCCGCTGTCGCGACGGCTGGCCATCGGATTCGAGCTGGAACGCCGCCACCGCGACGACAAGGCCCTGCGCGACCAGGTGCGCGACCGGCTGCTCACCCAGCCGCTGCCGCCCTACGAACAGCAGCTGACCTGGGCTTCGGGCACCGCCGCCAGCACCCCGGAGCAGCTCGCCGCGCTGCACCGCAGCATCGCCGAAGGCCGCTACCCGTCCGGCCGGGCCGGGGACATCGCGCGCGGAATCCTGGAGCGCCAAGCCGCGGGCAACCTGCCCGAGGGCATGCTGGGCTTCGGCTACAAGGGCGGCAGCCTGCCCGGCGTGCTCACCGCCGGAATGTCGGTGCGCTTCGCCGACGGCCGCATCGCCGCCGGGGCGCTGCTCGCGCACGGCGGGATCTCCGCGGCGCAGCTGCAGAAGGGCGACCCGTCGCTGCCGCTGCTGAAGGCGGTGCAGGACGCGGCGTGGCGGGACCGGCTGATCTCGGCGCTGCGCGGATAAGGCAAGCTCGACCGGTGAGCTCCGACGACGTGCACTCCCGGTTGGACGCGCTCGAACAGCGGGTCGCCGCGCTCGAAGGCCGACCCGCCGCTCCCGCGCGGCGATCCAGCGGCGGATCCGTGGCCTACCAGGGCCGGCTCGGCGAACCCGTCGCGCTGGAGTGGGACATCCACGTCGACCCGGCCCAGGTGCTGGACCTGCCGGACGCGCCGCGCACCGACGTGCTCGCCGCGCTGGGCCACCCGCTGCGGGCGGCGATGGTGCGCAGGCTCGCCGAATCGGGTCCGGCGACCACGGCGGAGTTGCAGGCGGCCGCGGAGCTCGGTTCGACCGGGCAGCTCTACCACCACCTCAAGAGCCTCACCGGCTGCGGCCTGGTCGAGCAGGACAAGCGCGGTTCCTACCGGCTGCGCCCGCAGGCCACCGTGCCCGCGCTCGTCCTGCTCACCGCCGCGTCCGACATCGCCGGACAGCTCCGGCCCTGACGACCGGCTCGCGCGTCAGCTCAGCTGCGGCGCGACCTCGGCGGCGACCAGATCGATGTGGTCGAGGTCCGCCAGGTCCAGCACCTGCAGGTACAGCCGGGTGATGCCGGTGCGCTCCCGCCACGTGCCGATCTTGTCCACGGCCTCGGCGGGCGTTCCGGCCAGCCCGTTGGCGCGCAGCTCGTCGACGTCCCGGCCGACGGCGGCCGCCCGCCGCGCGATCTCCGCGTCGTCCTTGCCGACGCACAGCACCAGCGCCGCGGAACGGACGATCTCACCGGAGTCCCGGCCGATCGCGGAGCAGGCCGCCGCGACCCGCTCGTACTGCGCGGCGGCGGTGTCGAGGTCGGTGAACGGCAGGTTGAACTCGTCGGCGAAACGCGCCGCCAGCTCCGGCGTGCGCTTCTTGCCGCCACCGCCGATGAGCACCGGTGGGCGCGGGCTCTGCGCGGGCTTCGGCAGCGCGGGCGAGTCGGTGAGCCGGTAGTACCGCCCGTCGAAGCTGAAGGTCTCCCCGGCCGGGGTCGCCCACAGTCCGGTGATGATCTCCAGCTGTTCGGCGTAGCGGTCGAACCGCTCCTTCAACGCCGGGAACGGGATGCCGTAGGCCGCATGCTCCTCCTCGTACCACCCGCTGCCCAGGCCGAACTCGAGCCGCCCGCCGGACATCTGGTCGACCTGCGCCGCGGCGATCGCCAGCGGTCCCGGGTAGCGGAAGGTGCCCGCGGTCATCAGCGTGCCCAGCCGCACTCGTGAGGTCTCGCGCGCCAGCCCGCCCAGCGTCACCCAGGCGTCGGTGGGTCCGGGTTCACCGGACACCGAGCCCATCTTGAGGTAGTGGTCGGAGCGGAAGAACGCGTCGTAGCCCGCCGCCTCGGTGGCCTTGGCCACGCGCAGCAGGTCGTCGTAGGTGGCCCCTTGCTGGGGTTCGGTGAAAATGCGGAGTTTGAATGACTCGGTCACGAATCCGAGGCTAATCGCCGCCCACCGGGCACGCTCAGACCGCTCGCAGGCCCTGCATCACGGCGTCGACGACCTCGCCGACCTCGGCGCTGGTCTTCTTCTGCTGCGCGGATCCCGCGATGGTGGTGGCACCGGCGGACAGGGCGCCGAACACGACGTGCGCGAGCGCCTCGACGGGCAGCGGCACGAACTCGCCCGCCTCGACCAGCGCGCGCAACGCTTCCCGGATCACGCCGAAGGTGAAGCGTTCCTCCGCCTCCCGCCAGCGTTCCCAGCCCATCACCGCGGGCGCCTCGTGCACGACGATCCGCTGGTAGGAGGGTTCCAGGCACACCTTGAGGAACTCGCCGAGCCCGGCGCGGACGGTCTCCCAGATGTTGCCCGAGCCGAACAGTTCCGCCGACAGCCGCCGCACCACCTGGGTTTCGACCTCTTCGAAGGCGGCCTCGAACAACGTCTGCTTGCCGTTGAAGTGGTGGTAGAGGGCGCCCTTGGTGACTCGGGCGCGCTTGGCGATCTCGTCGAGCGAGGTTCCGGCGTAGCCCTTCTTCGTGAACAGGACCACCGCCGAATCCACCAGCGCCTGCCGGGTGCTCTCGGTGTTCTCCACTCGCCGGGGCCGCGCTGTAGCCATACTCACAATCATAAAACATACCTCCGGTATGCCCCCGGTGGTACCTTCGAACGCACATACTCCCGGTATGCCGCACACCCGGGGTACGCCACCGTCCAGTCTGGAGGAACCATGACCTGGAACGACTTCTACCAGCGGAAAAACGCCATCCGGGCCGTCCTCGACCACGCCGGAGAAGACCCGGCGGCACCACTGGATCCCGCGTTGGTGCCCGCTGCCGCCACCGTCTTCGCCGACCGCGACGAACTGCTGCGCGCGCTGCACCACAAGTGGAACCGCAGCCTCACCGGCCGCGTCGACATCGGCATCGAGGACGCCGACGCCGACCCGCGCGGCGACCGGGTCGAGGCCGTGAGCAACGCCTGGCGACGCACCACCTCGGACAACCCCGTGCTGCGCCGAATCCTCGACTCGCACGCCGACGAACCGGCGATCGCCGGACTCCTGCGCCAAGAACGGCGGACGCTCGCGCTCGCCGCCGGACTCGCGGAACCGCACGAGCCGATCGAAGAAATCGACCGCGTCGGCCACGCGTTCATGAACCTGCTGCGCACCTCAGCGCCCCAGGCCACCGCGCGCCGCCGCAGTCCGCTGTCCCAGCTGCGCAGGCTCATCCCCACCCGCTGAGCACCACGTCCACCACGGGCGGCAACAGCAAGACCACCCATCGCAGCGGCCCTCGGTCGGTACGCATCGCGGCGTCACCGACCGAATGCGGCACTCGAAATCGGCACTCGCGCGGCCGGTGATCCGATTGTGCTGCGTTACGCCTTTTCCCCGTCCCGCGGCGCAGGTAAGGGTGAAGACATGGCGCAATGGACGACCTCCGACATCCCCGACCAGCACGGCCGCACGGTGCTCATCACCGGCGCGAACTCCGGCCTCGGCCTGCACAGCTCGCAGGTGCTGGCGTCCCGTGGCGCACGCGTGCTGATGGCCTGCCGAAATCCCGAACGGGGCCGCGCGGCACGCGACCAGGTCGCCGCCGACGCGACCGTCGAACCGGAACTCGTCGAGCTCGACCTCGCCGACCTGGCCTCGGTGCGCAAGGCCGCCGAGCAGGTGCGGGAACGCACCGGTGATCAGCTGGACGTGCTGATGAACAACGCCGGGGTGATGGCGCCCCCGCTCAGCACCACCCAGGACGGTTTCGAGCTGCAGATCGGCACCAACCACCTGGGCCACGCGGCGCTGACCTGGCTGCTGATGCCCGCGCTGCGCACCCGCCCCGACACGCGGGTCGTGACGCTCTCCAGCATCGCCCACCGCGGCGGCTCGCTCGACCTCGACGACCTGAACTTCCACCGCCGCCGCTACTCCCCCGCTCGCGCCTACTCGCAGTCGAAGGTGGCGAACCTGCTGTTCTGCTTCGAACTCGACCGCCGCGCGCAGCGGGAGGGACTGGACCTGCGCAGCATCGCCGCGCACCCGGGGATGAGCAGCACCGAACTCGCGATGAACTCGCTCAACGCCCGCTCGCTACCGGGACCGCTGACCAAGGTGGCCCGCGGGATCAACGGCCTGATCACCCAGTCCGCCGAGCAGGGAGCGCTGCCCCAGCTCTACGCGGCGACCGCGCCGGGCGCGACCAGCGGCAGTTACTACGGCCCCAACGGGTTCGCCGAGATCCGCGGCTACCCCACCCGCGCCAAATCCAGCTCGGCCGCGACCGATGCCGACACCGCGCGCCGGCTGTGGACGCTGACCGAGGAGCTCACCGGCGTCACCGCCGATCCCGCCTGACCTCCCGGGTGTGGCGCACGGATCACCACTGCGCCCCCGTCGCGGTTTCGGGATGAACCGGTCGGGGCGTAGCCTGAACGCGTGACTGCGGCGCCAGAGGGGCGGAAGTTGTTGCGTCTGGAAGTGCGCAACAGCCAGACACCCATCGAAAAGAAGCCATCGTGGATCAAGACCCGAGCCCGGATGGGACCCGAGTACCAAGAGCTCAAGGGCTTGGTCCGCCGGGAGGGACTCAACACCGTCTGCGAGGAGGCGGGCTGCCCCAACATCTTCGAATGCTGGGAGGACCGGGAGGCGACCTTCCTCATCGGCGGTGACCAGTGCACCCGCCGCTGCGACTTCTGCCAGATCGACACCGGCAAACCAGCCGAGCTCGACACCACCGAGCCCCGCAAGGTCGCCGAGTCCGTGCAGGCGATGGGCCTGCGCTACTCCACGGTGACCGGTGTGGCGCGGGACGACCTCGCAGACGGCGGCGCCTGGCTGTACGCGGAGACGGTGCGCCAGATCCACGATCTGAACCCGGGCACCGGCGTCGAGCTGCTCATCCCGGACTTCAACGCCGAACCCGACCAGCTCGCCGAGGTCTTCAGCTCCCGCCCGGAGGTGCTCGCGCACAACCTGGAGACCGTGCCGAGCGTGTTCAAGCGGATGCGTCCCGCGTTCCGCTACGACCGTTCGCTGAAGGTCCTCACCGAGGCACGCGCGGCCGGGCTCGTCACCAAGTCCAACCTCATCCTCGGCATGGGCGAGACCCCCGAAGAGGTGCGCCCCGCGCTGCAGGACCTGCACGACGCGGGTTGCGACATCATCACGATCACCCAGTACCTGCGGCCCAGCCCGCGCCACCACCCGGTGGACCGCTGGGTGAAGCCGGAGGAGTTCGTCGAGCACACGAAGGCCGCCGAGGAGATCGGCTTCCCCGGTGTGATGGCCGGCCCGCTGGTCCGTTCCAGCTACCGCGCCGGGCGGCTCTACGCCAAGGCCACCCAGCATCGCGGCATGCCGCTGCCGGAGAACCTCTCCCACCTCGCGCAGGCCCAGCCAGCCGCGCAGGAGGCGAGCAGCCTGCTCGCCCGCCAGTAGCTCGCTGAGCAGGGAATTCACCGCCCGTCGCGCACCTCGCGCGGCGGGCGGTCTCCTTTCCGCAGTCCAGGTGCACCGTGCCTGGGGAGGACTTGAGACCCCGCCGTATCCTGAAGGGCATGGCCAACCAGGACAAGGCAGCCAAGAAGGCGGCGAAGAAGCAACGGCGCGCGGCCTTCCGCGGCCGCATCGGGCAGATCTGGCAGGCGTTCCAGATGCAGCGCCGCGAGGACAAGCTGCTGCTGCCGCTGATGATCGGCATCATCCTGGTCGTGGCCGTCGCGGTCTTCTTCATCGGCATGATCTGGAACATGCACTGGGCGTTCCTGCCGGTGGGCATCGCCCTCGGCGTGCTCGGCGCGGTGATCCTGTTCGGCCGCCGGGTGCAGGCGACGGTGTACCGCAAGGCCGACGGCCAGCCCGGCGCGGCAGGCTGGGCGCTGGAGAACATGCGCGGCAACTGGAAGCTCTCCCAGGCCGTGGCGGGCACCCAGCAGCTCGACGCGGTGCACCGGGTGATCGGCCGCCCCGGCATCGTGCTCGTCGGCGAGGGCGCCCCGAGCCGGGTGAAGTCGCTGATGTCGCAGGAGAAGAAGCGGGTGGCGCGGCTCGTCGGAGAGACGCCGATCTACGAGATCATGATCGGCGGCGAAGAGGGCCAGGTGCCGCTGAGCAAGCTCCAGACCCACATGATGAAGCTGCCGCGCAACATCAACGCGGGCCAGGTCGACTCGCTCGAGAACCGGCTGTCCGCGCTGGCCAGCCGGGGCAACGCGATGCCGAAGGGGCCGATGCCGCAGGGCGCCAAGATGCGCAACGTGCAGCGCGCCATGCGTCGCCGCTGAGCCGTACCGACTTCGACGCGGATCCGCCGGGTGCGTCCCGGCCGGATCCGCGTTCTTTTTCGCCCCGGCCGTTCGGGTCAGCCCGACACGGCCGCGTCCGGTTCAGCGCCGGACCACTACGGTCCCGGTGAGCCGGTCCAGCCAGGAGCGGCCGTCGGCGTTGCGGATGATCGCGGGCACCAGTACGCCCGTCAGCGCGCAGCGGACGACGGCCCGCCACGCACCCACCGCCGCGGACCCGTCCACCCGGGCGACCCAGATTCCGGTGAGCAGCATGCCGGGCGTGAACCCGAAGAAGGCCACCGGCACCACGGTGATCACGAACCAGGCGAGCAGGCTCCAGTTGCCGGGCGGTTCCGGGACCGTGAACAGTCCCGCGACCAGCGCGGCCAGCACGATGTCCGCGAGGAACCCGAGCAGCCGGCGACCGCCCGTAGCGACCGCGCCCTGCCCGCTCTCCGGCAGTCCGAGCCACTCGCCGCGCCACCGCGGCCGAGGGCCGTGGCCGAAGAGACCACCGATACCCTGTTCAGCGGCTTCACCGGAGTCGTCGCCCGCGCTGTTCTGGCTGCTCATCTCGGATCGGGATCCCGTCTTCTCGCCCACTCCCCCAGCCTACGACCGCACGTCGGAGCGAAACCGACCGGCGCCGCCGCGCGTGCTGATCTGCCCTGCGTAACCGACCTCACCCGTTCAGGCGGTCGTTAACGTCGGCGAAACATCAAGGTGACGACCGAGCAACACCCGTGACATAACGTTGGCGACGAGCCGGTGAGCTCGAAGCATGCGCGCCGGTGAGCAGTCAATCAGTGCGTGAAGGAGCCATCGAGGGTGTTCAAGAATCCAGACGAGGTCCTGCGCTTCATCTCCGATGAGGACGTGAAGTACGTCGATGTCCGGTTCTGCGACCTGCCGGGTGTCATGCAGCACTTCACGGTGCCCGCCTCGGCATTCGACCAGGACACCTTCACCGAAGGGCTGGCCTTCGACGGCTCCTCGGTCCGCGGGTTCCAGTCGATCCACGAGTCGGACATGCTGCTGCTGCCGGACCCGTACACCGCGCGCGTAGACCCGTACCGTGTTCAGAAGACGCTGATCCTGAACTTCTTCGTGCACGACCCGTTCACGCTGGAGCCCTACAGCCGGGACCCGCGCAACATCGCGCGCAAGGCCGAGCAGTACCTGGCCGAGTCCGGCATCGCCGACACCGTGTTCTTCGGCGCCGAGGCCGAGTTCTACATCTTCGACTCGGTGCGCTTCGGCGAAGGCCCGAACCGCAGCTTCGCCGAGGTCGACTCCGTCGAGGGCTGGTGGAACACCGAGCGCGACGAAGAGGGCGGCAACCGGGGTTACAAGACCCGGATGAAGGGCGGGTACTTCCCCGTCTCGCCGTACGACCACTTCGCGGACCTGCGCGACAAGATCGCCACCCAGCTCACCGACTCCGGTTTCACCGTCGAGCGGGCGCACCACGAGGTCGGCACCGCCGGTCAGGCCGAGATCAACTACAAGTTCAACACGATGCTGCACGCCGCGGACGACCTGCAGCTGTTCAAGTACATCGTGAAGAACACCGCCTGGGAGGACGGCCGCACCGCGACGTTCATGCCCAAGCCGCTGTTCGGCGACAACGGTTCCGGCATGCACAGCCACATGTCGCTGTGGAAGGACGGCTCGCCGCTGTTCTACGACGAGTCCGGCTACGGCGGGCTCTCGGACATGGCGCGGCACTACATCGGCGGCATCCTGCACCACGCCCCGAGCCTGCTGGCCTTCACCAACCCGACGATCAACTCGTACCACCGGCTGGTGCCGGGCTACGAGGCGCCGGTGAACCTGGTGTACTCGCAGCGCAACCGCTCCGCGTGCATGCGCATCCCGATCACCGGCAGCAACCCGAAGGCCAAGCGCGTCGAGTTCCGCTGTCCCGACCCGTCGGGCAACCCGTACCTGGCGTTCGCGGCGATGATGATGGCCGGCCTCGACGGCATCAAGAACAAGATCGAGCCGCCGGAGCCGATCGACAAGGACCTCTACGAGCTGCCGCCCGAAGAGGCCAAGAACGTCCCGCAGGTGCCGGACAGCCTGGAGAAGGTCATCGACCGGCTCGAGGAGGACCACGACTACCTGCTCGAAGGCGGCGTGTTCACCCCGGACCTGATCGAGACCTGGATCCAGCTCAAGCGCGAGAACGAGATCGACCCGGTCCGGCTGCGGCCGCACCCGCACGAGTTCGCCCTGTACTTCGACGTGTGATCGAGGCGCTCAGCGCAGACGAAGCGGGCCGGTCGGGAGTTGCTCCCGGCCGGCCCGCTTTCTCAGTTGCGCCGAGTCCGCCGGGATTCCGGCCGGACGGTGAAGCTCAAGTGCCGTTCCACGGCGCCAGCGGGCTACCGGTGGAGCCGGGCCGGAAGCGGAACAGCGCACCCGCGTACGGATCGGCGACCAAGGCGCGCTCGTCGTACCCGGAGCACGCCGAGGTCACGTACATCTCGTCGAGTCGGCGCCCGCCGAACACCAGCCCGGTGACGCGCCGCGTCGGCGCCCACAGCACCGTCTCCAGGTCACCCGCCGGGCTGTAGCGGTGGATCCGGCCGCTGCCGCGCATCGCCACCCACACGCCGCCCTCGTTGTCCATCGCCAGGCCGTCGGGGTGACCTTCGGACTCGGCGCACACGATCCACCGGCGGCCGCGCCCGGCACGACCGTTGGTCACGTCGTAGTCGAAGGCCCAGATCACCCGCGGCACCGTGTCGATCACGTACATGGTCCCGCCGTCCGGGCTCCAGCCGATGCCGCCGGAGAGCGTCAGACCGTCCACGAGCACCCGCGCCCGCGTGCCGTCCAGCACGTACAGTGCGCTGCGCTTCGCCTCCCGGCTATGGGTGAGGGTGCCGGCGACGAATCTGCCCGCCGGGTCGCAGGCACCCACGCTCATCCGGTCGCCCGCCTGCACGCCCGTGATGGGTTCGAGGGCGGCACGCCCTGGGAACAGCCGGGAGAATCCTCTGTCGGCAGCGGCTATGAGCTGTCCGTTGCGGGTCGCGCCGAGCGCCGTGACGACTCCAGGTAGGACATGAACCTCATCCGCCTCGGAATCGCGGTGGTACGTGTGCAGTTCCCTGCGCAGCACGTCCACCCAGTACAGGCAATTCAGCGTCGACATCCACAACGGTCCGGCGCCGTAAAGCGCCTGCCGATCGACGAGTAATTCAAAGTCCTCGGACACCATGCACTCCTATTCGGACCCGCCCGGACGCCGGTCGTGCGCGCACCGTTCGCGGTGCGAGAAGGTTACCGTCACGATAGCGGCAGGCAGACCTCCGAATGGGCTGTTCCTCGGATTTTCAAGACCGAGACCCATCCCCGACAATCGTCCGAATTGGACTTTCCAGAGAGGCTTCGAGAGCTCGCCGATTAGGATTTCGCAGCACAGTCGACCGTTTTCGTCGCAGGCGATGCGCTTCCACCGGACCGACGCTCCCCTGGTCGCCGAGGCGTGCACATTCTCACAGCCGACCGGAGGCAACCCCTCGGACAATTCCTCAAGAAGGTGCATTTGCACGTGCAGGAACACGTGTGACGCCGCAAGGAAAAGTTCCCCATTCGGGCGCTTCAGTGCGCCGCCGAAGATGCCAGGACCGTGAGCACCGTTGACGGGAACAAGCGACGCAGAATAATCCGCAAAAGCGCGGGAACCCCCGCGCAGAATCCGATACCACTCAGAACCGGAATAACTCGAGCGGTACACCCCGCTCGGCGGTCGGCGCACCTCCCGAAGCCTTCGGCCGCCACACCCGAACAGCGGATAGGGAACCGACCGGTACCGGGCACACGCATCCGCCGAACGCGAAGCCGGGGAGGCGGCCGACGCCACCTCCCCGAAAAGATCCACCACGCGGCGAACCCACCGCGGGCGATCCCGATCAGGCGAAGTAATCCGCGACCTCGCCGAGCACGTCGGTGTTCCCGAGGAACCCGATGTGCGTCTCGCACGGCACGACGGTGTTCTGCGCACCGTCCACGGCCGTGCTCTCGTACGGCAGGATCACGCCGTCGCACGGCGAGTACCAAGTGGCGTAGGACGTCTCGCCGGGCGCTTCCACGCCGCTGTTGAGCTGCTGTTCGAACGACGAACCGGGCAGCATCTCCCGGCACGAGGCGAACGCGGTGCAGGCACCGGCGGCGGTGGTCCCGTGATTCGCCCCGGCCAGCGACGCCCAGTGCGCGACCTGCTCGGTACCGCCCAATTCCTTCAGGTACCACCTGCTGACCAGCCCGCCCATCGAGTGGTTCACGATGTCGACCTGATCGGAACCGGTGCTCGCCCGCACGTCCTCGACGAAATCATCGAGTCCGGCCGCGCTGAGCTCGTTGGACTGCGTCCAGTCGTACTCGTAGGAGTGCAGCTCGTCGTCGGAATAGCCGGCGTCCCGGAACGCCGCCATCGCCGTGAGCCAGTTCGAAGTGCTGCCGCTGTATCCGTGCACGAACACCACCGGCGTCTTGCCCTCGGCATTCGCGACACCGGCGGGGGCGAAGGCCAGGACCGCGACGAAGCCGAGCAGAACCGCAGAGAACCTGCGCATGGAACCTCCTCGTTGAGCGAACCAAGAACATGAGGAAGTGTCGTCGCGCGCCCCTTCGAGCACATCGGCGAAATCGCCGGTTCACAGCCGACCGGCGAATGACGGGAACGAGCCGGGCTTCCCGGCGACCGAGATCCACGCCACACTGGCGGAATGCCGTTGCCCGACGGGAAACGCTCCGGGGTGGTGCTCCACGGTCGAGATCAGGAACTCGCCGAGCTGCGGGACCTGGTCGACGGGTGCCGTGCGGGACGCGGCGCGGCGCTGGTCCTGCTCGCCGGGACCGGCCTCGGCGCGTCCACGATGGTGGCCGCGACCCGCGCGTTCGCGGCCGACTTCCGCACCCGCGGGGTGGCAGGCGTCGAAGTCGAGGCGGAACTACCGGGCGCCGCCCTGGACCGCCTGCTCGACCGCCCCGCCAACGACGAAGCCGCCGCCGACGGCCACGAACTCCGCCGCGCGCTGACCACCGGCGACGTGCCGACATTGTGCTGGGTGGACGGAGCTCACACCCTCGACCGCAGCTCGTTGGCAGCGCTCGGACACCTGGCCCGCAGGCTCACCGACCTACCGCTGCTGATGCTGTTCACCTGCGCCCCCGGCAGCGACGCGGCGCTGGTGCTGGCCGGTCTGCCGACGCTCGTCGTGCGCCCCTTGGACGACACGGCCGCCCGGCACGTCCTCCGGGACCGCACACCCGAACAGCTGCCTCCCGACCTCGCGGGAGAACTCGTCGCACTCGCCTCCGGCGTGCCGCGCGCGCTCGTCGACCTCGTCGACGCGTTGACACCGGGACAGCTCTGCGGCACCGAACCCCCACCGGAGGCACTGCCCCGGACAGCACCTACCGGACCACCGTGCGCCGCGCGCTCACCGCACTGCCGCCAGCGGCCAGGGTCCTCGTGCAGCTGGTGGCCGAAGACCTGCGCTCGGATCTCGACACGGTGCTGCGCGCCAGCACCCGACTCGGCATCGACGGGCCTTCGTGGCGGGCGGCGACCGCAGCCGGGATGGTCGTCGTCGACGGCCGCACCGTGCGCCCGCCGAACGAACTGATGCGCGCCACGCTGCGAGCGGAGTCCACTCCGGCGGATCGGCAACGGGCGCACGAACTCCTGAACGAGGTGCTCGACCCGGATGTGCACCCGTTGCGCTGGGCCTGGCACCGCGCCACTGTCACCGGCGCCCCGCACGATGCCGACGTGCTCGACGGTGCCGCCGCCCGAGCCAGGTTGGACGGCGACCACCACGGCGCGTTCCTCGCCTACCGGCTGGCGGCCGAGCTCTCCCCACAGCGGGAAGTGCGAGCATTGCGGCTGGTCAGCGCGGGAGCCGATGCCTGGCTGGACGGCAGGCCCGGCCAAGCCCGCTGCTTGTTGCGGCGGGCTTGGCCGTTGAGCGACTCCGCCGGATTACGAGCGGTCACCGACCTGATGCAGGGCGGCCTGGAACTGCACAACGGGGTGCCCGCAGAAGCCCGCGCCACCTTGCTGAACGCCGCCGGAGCGCTGCACGCGGAGCACAACCGGCCGCTCGCGGCGATGGCGCTGATGCTCGCCGGTGAGGCGAGTTGCCTGGCCGGGGACTTCCCGGAGTTCTCCGCCATCGCCCGCCGCGCCGAAACCCTCCGGCGACCCGACGATCCGCCGCCGACGCGGCTGCTGCTCGACCACGTGATCGCCATGGCGGCCACCTACGCGGGACGGCACGAGCAGGCGGTTCCGCTGCTGCGCGAAGTCGTGGACCTGGCGGAATCGGTGCCCGACGCGATGCCGACGATCTGCGCCGCGCAGGCCGCCTACACCCTCGGCGACTTCGAACGCGCCCGGGAACTCGCCGTGCGGGCGAGCACCGGCAGCCCGGGCGGCAGGACGCCGTTCTTGGTGCCGTGGGCGTCGATCTACGGCACGCTCGCCGCGCTGTCGCAGGACAGCCACCACGCCGCCGAGGCCGATTCGCTGGCGGCCTTGCGGATCGCCGACGCCGTCGGACAGCTCAACCACGCCACCGACCACCTCACGATCCTCGCCCTGCTCGCGGCCCTGCAAGGTGATCGGGACACGGCCGAACGGCGGCTCAACGCGGCGTCCGAAGCCGTCACCAGCCGCGGACTCGGCCGACCGGGTGCGCTGAGCTCCTGGGCCTCGGCCTGCGTCGACCTCGTCAGCGGACGGCCCGCAGATGCGCTCGACCGCTTCCGCTTCATGGCTCCCGGCTCGTCCCGCGTCAACCCGGCCATCCGCGCGCTCGCCGCGCCGCACCTGGTGGAGGCGGCGGTGCGCTGCGGCGAACAGCGCCGAGCGGTGCGGGCGCTGCGCGGCTTCGACCGCTGGGCGCACGCCACCGGGAGCCCCAGCAGGCTCGCCCTCTCGCACCGTTGCCACGCCTTGCTCAACGAGCGGGACGGCGCGGCCGATGAGCACTTCCGGGAAGCGATCAGGCTGCACCGCGTCAGCGAGACCGCGCTGGAACTGGCCAAGACCGAACTGTTCTACGGGACCTGGCTGCGGCGCGGCCGCAAACCGAGCGCCGCCCGCGAACACTTGCACGACGCCGTCAAGATCTTCCGGCACTACCGGGCGGACACCTGGACCGACCGGGCAGGCGCCGAACTGCGCGCGACCGGTGAGAAGGTCGCCGAAGAACCGGCGGCCAAGTCCCTAGACGACCTCACCCCGCAGCAGGCGCACATCTCGCGGCTGGTGACCGAGGGAGCAACGAACCGGGAGATCGCCGACCGGCTGTTCCTGAGTCCCCGCACGGTCGACCACCACCTGCGCAACATCTTCACGAAGCTCGGCCTGCGGTCCCGCGTGGAACTGAGCCGGCTGCTGCGGTGAGGACCGGCTCAGTCCTCGTAGAACACTCGCTCCACGACGGCCCGAGCGCGCCGGGTCACCCGCAGGTAGTCGTCGAGCACCTCACCGGTGTCGACGTCGCCGGAGTAGCCGAGTGCGGCGGCCACCGCGGTCAGCTCCCGCACCTGCTTGGGCAGCTGGTCCCCGGACTTCCCGCGCACCAGCATCACCGCGTTGCGCGACCGCATCGCCAGCGTCCAGGCCTCACCGAGCTCGGCGGCGTCCTCCTCTCCCAGCACACCGGCCTGCACGGCCGCGGCCAAGCCGCTCATGGTGGAGGTGACGCGCAGCGATTCGTGCGCGTGCCCGTGACGCAGCTGCACCAGCTGCAAGGTCCATTCCACATCGGCGAGGCCGCCACGTCCCAGCTTCGTGTGCGTGGCCGGGTCGGCACCGCGCGGCAGGCGTTCCGAATCCACCCGCGCTTTGATCCGGCGAATCTCCCTGATCCGGGCTTCGTCGAGACCGCCGTCCGGATACCGGATCGGGTCGATGGCGGCGCAGAACCGCTCACCCAGTTCCTCGTCCCCCGCCACCGGTCGCGCCCGCAACAGCGCCTGCGCCTCCCACGCCTCGCCCCACCTGCGGTAGTAGCTGAGGTACGAGTCGATGGTGCGCACCAGCGGGCCGCTGCGGCCCTCGGGGCGCAGGTCGATGTCCACTTCCAGCGGCGGGTCCTGGCTCGGTGCCCCCAGCAGACGACGCACCTGCTCCACGACCGAGGTCGCGAAGCGAACCGCCGTCGACTCCGGTACTTCCGGCACCGGCTCGCACACGAACATCACGTCGGCGTCCGAGCCGTAACCGAGCTCCGCTCCACCGAGCCGGCCCATGCCGATCACCGCGATCCGCGCGGGCACCGTCTGCCATTCCGCCCGTGCCGCCACATCCCGCACCGAGGTGTCCAAAGCGGCCTCCAGCACCGCCGCCCACACGCTGGACAGCGCCCGGAACACCTCCGTCGGCGGCAGCAGGCCGAGCAGGTCGGCGCACGCGATGCGCAACAGTTCGTGTCGGCGCAGCGACCGCGCCGCCGACACCGCCCGGCTCGGCTCCGCATGCCGGGCGACCGCGCTGCGCAGCGACGTCGCGACCTCCCCCGGATCACGTTCGGCCAACGCCGGTGTGTCCGAGAGCAGCCGCAGCACTTCCGGCGCGCGCACCAGCAGTTCCGGCACGAGCTTCGAGGTGCCGAGCAGTTGCGCCAGCCGTTCGGCCACCACCCCCTCGTCCCGCAGCAACCGCAGGTACCAGGGCGTTTCCGCCAACGCCTCGGACACCTTCCGATACGCCAGCAGCCCACCGTCCGGGTCCGGTGTGTTCGCGAGCAGGTCCAGCAGCATCGGCAGCAGCGCGCCCTGGATGTGCGCCCGGCGCGACACTCCCGAGGTCAACGCCTCGATGTGGCGCAACGCGCCTTCCGGTGAGGTGTAGCCCAGGGCCGCGAGCCGTTGCACCGCCGCACCGGTGGTCAGCCGCAACGCGTCGGTCGGGACCTTCGCGACCGCCTCCATCAGCGGGCGGTAGAACAACTTCTCGTGCAGCCTGCGCACCCGGTTGCTGTGCCTGCGGTATTCGGCGACCAGCACCTCCCCCGCGCTGTGGCGTCCGCTGGAACGCAGTCCCACTGAACGCGCCAGGACGTGCAGCTCGTCCTTGTCGTCGAGTTCGGGAAGCAGGTGGGTGCGACGCAACCGTCGCAGCTGCACCCGGTGCTCCAGGGTGCGCAGGAACCGGTACGACTCCACCAGGTCCGCGGCGTCGGCGCGGGCGACGTAACCGCCCTCGCCGAGGGAGCGCAACGCCTCGACGGTGCTCGGGCTGCGCAGGTCCGCATCGCTTCGGCCGTGCACCATCTGGAGCAGCTGCACAGCGAACTCCACGTCCCGCAGCCCACCGGGACCCAACTTCAGTTCCCGCTCGGACAGCTCCGTGGGCACGTGCTCTTCGACGCGGCGGCGCATCGACCGCACGTCGGGCACGAAGTTGTCCCGCTCCGCGGCCGTCCACACGTTCGGCCACACCGCGTCGACGTAGCGCTGCCCCAGCTCCACGTTGCCCGCGACCGGCCGCGCCTTCAGCAACGCCTGGAACTCCCAGGTCCGCGCCCACCTGCGGTAATAACTCTGATAGCCGTCGAGGGTGCGCACCAGCGCGCCCGCCTTGCCCTCCGGGCGCAACGCCGCGTCCACTTCGAAGAACGCAGGCCCTGCGACGCGCATCATCATGCTGGCGAGCTTCGTCGCCCCCGGCAACGCTTCCTCGGACTCCGCCACGAACACAACGTCGACATCGCTGACGTAGTTCAGTTCCCGGCCACCGGTCTTGCCCATCGCGATCACCGCGAGGTCCTCGACGCTGTCCGCGCCTTCCCTGCCGGACAACTCCGCCGCGGCCACTACCAGGGCCGCGCGCAACGCCGCCACCGCGAGGTCGGACAACCCCGCGGCGATGTCCTCAAAGGACTCGCCCGGCAATTCCCGTTCCACGATCGGCCGCAGGTCGGCCGCCGCCACCTCCAGCAGCAGCCCCCGATAGGCGCCGCGCAGCGCACTGATCGCCTCCGCACCCGTCAGAATCCCGTCCGCAGATCGAACGGCGGCCAACAGTCCCTCGGTGAGCGCGGCAACATCCGGCCGTTGGTTCTCCTGCCGCGAACGCAGCCTCCGCCAGTCCCCCGGATACGCCACCAAGTGATCGGCGAACGCGCTCGAAGCCCCCAGCACTCCGATCAGCCCGCCACGAACGACGACGTCCGAGCCCAGTTCCTTCGCCAGCGCCGGCCATTCCTCGGCAGCGGCCTCACGCAGCCGGTCCACCGCGAGCAACGCCAGGTCCGGATCAGGAGCGCGGGACAACGCCGAGATGACGGGCTCGTCCGTCGGCCCCGCGTCCGACCACCATCCCGCCGCCCGCAGTTGTTGCTCCGCCCGAACGACATCGCTGAAGCCGTACCTGGCCGGAGAAGGAGCCGAACCCGAACGTGACGAGTTGCCGTTGCCCATACTCCGCACGGTAGTCCGATGTCAGTGCGCTCCCACAGGTGACCGGTGCGGCCTCACGCCATCGGCAGCGCCCGAGTCCCGCGGCGCTGGTCCAGCGGAGTCGCGGCCAACTGGACGAAACGCTGCGCCACCGGTTCCCACGTCTCGGCAAGATCCGCGTGGAACTCGTCGAGGTGCGCGGATTCCAGCTGACCGGGCCGCGCCGCACCAGCAGCTTCCGGCATGGTGGCCACCCAGTCGAAGACCCTCTCCGTGGTCGTCTCAATGTGGAATTGCAGCGCGTACGCACAAATCCCGACCCGGAACGCCTGGTTCTCGCAGGCCGGCGAGGAAGCCAACAGCTGAGCGCTCGGTGGCAACCGCACCACCTCGTCGTTGTGGAACTGCATCACGTCCGGTGTGAGCGGCAACGGCCCCAACAACGGATCCTCCGCCGCGCTATCCCGCTTGGCCACCAGCAGAGTCCCCACCTCGGGACCCTTCTTGATCGGAGCGACCCGACCACCAGTCGCCGCGGCCAACAGCTGAGCACCCAAGCAGATCGCCAGCACCGGCAGCTGCCTGCTCACCGCCGCACTCAGCAACGCCCGCACATCGGCCAACCAGGGATGTTCCAGATCGTCGAGCGCACCCATGCCGCCGCCCATCACGACCAGCGCGTCGTACTCGTCCAGCGTCGCAGGCGCAGGAATCTGCGGCGCTCGCACCACGTCCAACTCAGCGCCGGCCTCCGACAGCCACTCCCCGAGCCGCCCCACCGGGGCGGTGGACGACGGTTCCACGACCAGCATGCGCACGCGTTCCATCACAGAAGACTACGAGACACATCCGCGCCACCGAAACACCCGAGCATGCAGAAACGCCCCACGACCATTCGGTCGTGGGGCGTTTCTGGATGAGTATTGTCGGCGGTGTCCTACTCTCCCACACCCTATCGAGTGCAGTACCATCGGCGCTGGAGGGCTTAGCTTCCGGGTTCGGAATGGGACCGGGCGTTCCCCGCTCCGCTAAAACCACCGACAAACCACATACACCACACCCACAAACCATGAACCCATGATCACCGGGCAGGTGAAACCTTTATTCTGATATCAACAACAATCCAGGTTGCTGTTTCAGATACCGTATAGTGGATGCGTAGCAATCTTTGTGAACAAGTCCTCGGCCTATTAGTACCCGTCCACTCCACACATTACTGTGCTTCCATGCCGAGCCTATCAACCCCATCATCTCTAGGAGGCCTTAACCCACAAAAGGGGTGGGAGACGTCATCTTGGAACAGGCTTCCCGCTTAGATGCTTTCAGCGGTTATCCCTCCCGAACGTAGCCAACCAGCCCTGCTCCTGGCGGAACAACTGGCACACCAGAGGTCCGTCCGTCCCGGTCCTCTCGTACTAGGGACAGCCTTCCTCACATCTCCTACGCGCGCGGCGGATAGGGACCGAACTGTCTCACGACGTTCTAAACCCAGCTCGCGTGCCGCTTTAATGGGCGAACAGCCCAACCCTTGGGACCAACTCCAGCCCCAGGATGCGACGAGCCGACATCGAGGTGCCAAACCATGCCGTCGATATGGACTCTTGGGCAAGATCAGCCTGTTATCCCCGGGGTACCTTTTATCCGTTGAGCGACACCGCTTCCACCTGCCAGTGCCGGATCACTAGTCCCTGCTTTCGCACCTGCTCGACCTGTCAGTCTCACAGTCAAGCTCCCTTATACACTTACACTCAACACCTGATGACCAACCAGGCTGAGGGAACCTTTGGGCGCCTCCGTTACCCTTTGGGAGGCAACCGCCCCAGTTAAACTACCCACCAGGCACTGTCCCTGAACCCGATCAGGGTCCGAGGTTCAGATGCTCAGAACGACCAGAGTGGTATTTCAACAACGACTCCACACCCACTAGCGTGAACGCTTCACAGTCTCCCACCTATCCTACACAAGCCGCACCGAACACCAATACCAAGCTATAGTAAAGGTCCCGGGGTCTTTCCGTCCTGCCGCGCGAAACGAGCATCTTTACTCGTAGTGCAATTTCACCGGGCCTGTGGTCGAGACAGCGGAGAAGTCGTTACGCCATTCGTGCAGGTCGGAACTTACCCGACAAGGAATTTCGCTACCTTAGGATGGTTATAGTTACCACCGCCGTTTACTGGCGCTTAAATTCTCCGCTTCACACCAAAAGATGCTAACGGGTCCTCTTAACGTTCCAGCACCGGGCAGGCGTCAGTCCGTATACCTCGTCTTACGACTTCGCACGGACCTGTGTTTTTAGTAAACAGTCGCTTCTCCCTGGCCTCTGCGGCCACCACCAGCTCCCACCGAAAAAGTGTTCACCAGCCGTGGCCCCCCTTCTCCCGAAGTTACGGGGGCAATTTGCCGAATTCCTTGACCACAGTTCACCCGACCGCCTCGGTATACTCTACCTGACCACCTGTGTCGGTTTCGGGTACGGGCCATGCACACACATCGCTAGAGGCTTTTCTCGGTAGCACGGGATCACTGACTTCACCACAACGGCTACGCATCACCCCTCACCCTTCACGCCGCCCGGATTTACCTAGACGACAGGCTACAGGCTTACACCAGTACTACCACTCACTGGCACAGCTACCCCACTACGTCACCCCATCACTTGACTACCGCGGAATCAGGTCCCATGCACTCACACAACAACTCCGAAGAGCCACCATGCTCGCGGATGGTTAGTCTCAACCGTTTCACCATGGGCGCATGCACACGGGTACGGGAATATCAACCCGTTCTCCATCGACTACGCCTGTCGGCCTCGCCTTAGGCCCCGACTCACCCTGGGCGGACGAACCTGCCCCAGGAACCCTTAGTCAATCGGCGGCAGAGATTCTCACTCTGCTCTCGCTACTCATGCCTGCATTCTCACTCCCACACACTCCACACCACGGTTACCCGGATGCTTCACTGCATGCAGGACGCTCCCCTACCCAACCAGAACCAAGTCCTGATTGACACGGCTTCGGCGGTGCACTTCAGCCCCGCTACATTGTCGGCGCAGGACCACTTGACCAGTGAGCTATTACGCACTCTTTCAAGGATGGCTGCTTCTAAGCCAACCTCCTGGTTGTCTGGGCAATCCCACATCCTTTCCCACTGAGCGCACACTTAGGGGCCTTAGCCGGTGTTCTGGGCTGTTTCCCTCTCGACGATG
Organism: Saccharopolyspora gloriosae; assembly: GCF_022828475.1. Classification (GTDB taxonomy): domain Bacteria; phylum Actinomycetota; class Actinomycetes; order Mycobacteriales; family Pseudonocardiaceae; genus Saccharopolyspora_C; species Saccharopolyspora_C gloriosae_A. The sequence continues at coordinate 5,273,959 of NZ_CP059557.1, forward strand.
AAGCTTCTCCCCCACCGTCTCACTGCCACGCTCAACCCAGGCGTATTCGGAGTTTAGCTGACGTCAGTAACCCATAAGGCCCATCAACCAACCAGTGCTCTACCCCACCCAGGCAACACGCAACGCTGCACCTAAATGCATTTCGGGGAGAACCAGCTATCACGGAGTTTGATTGGCCTTTCACCCCTACCCACAGCTCATCCCCCAGGTTTTCAACCCTGGTGGGTTCGGGCCTCCACACGGTCTTACCCGCGCTTCACCCTGGCCATGGGTAGATCACTCCGCTTCGGGTCTGCACCACGCGACTCCACGCCCTCTTCAGACTCGCTTTCGCTCCGGCTACCCCACACAAGGTTAACCTCGCCACGCAGCAGCAACTCGCAGGCTCATTCTTCAAAAGGCACGCCATCACACACCCAAAAAGCATGCTCTGACGGATTGCAGGCACATGGTTTCAGGAACTATTTCACTCCCCTCCCGGGGTACTTTTCACCATTCCCTCACGGTACTATCCACTATCGGTTACCAGGAAGTATTTAGGCTTAGCGAGTGGTCCCGCCAGATTCACAGCACCCTCCACGGAAACGCTGCTACTCGGGAACACCACTACACGCGCCATGTGCATTTTCGCCTACGGGACTCTCACCCACTCCGGCCAGGCATCCCAACCTGTTCAACTAACACACACAACCACGCTGAAGAGCCGGCAGCCCCCTCCAATGATGCCCCACAACACCGAACACGCAACCCCTGCCAGGTATCCCACGCGCCCGGTTTAGCCTACTCCGCTTTCGCTCGCCACTACTCACGGAATCACCAGTGTTTTCTCTTCCTACGGGTACTAAGATGTTTCACTTCCCCGCGTTCCCCCCGCAACCCTATACATTCAGGAAGCGGTAACCCGACATCACTCGGGCTGGGTTTCCCCATTCGGACACCCTCGGATCACAGCTCGGTTGACAGCTCCCCGAGGCATTTCGCAGCCTCCCACGTCCTTCATCGGCCCCTGGTACCAAGGCATCCACCATGTGCCCTACATAACTTGGCCACAAAGATGCTCGCATCCACTATACAGTTCTCAAACAACAACCGAAAAAACACACACGTGTGTTCTCTCAGACACCCAACAGCGAACCGATGACAGAAAACAGAATGGCATTTCCACTAATCCTATGAGCACTCAGAGCACGAGAACATGCGCCTCATCAACCCTGAACACCCCACAACCCGGTCACCCAGACTGCGGAAGTGAGCTAGCTCCTTAGAAAGGAGGTGATCCAGCCGCACCTTCCGGTACGGCTACCTTGTTACGACTTCGTCCCAATCGCCAGTCCCACCTTCGACCACTCCCCCCACAAGGGTTGGGCCATGGGCTTCGGGTGTTACCGACTTTCATGACGTGACGGGCGGTGTGTACAAGGCCCGGGAACGTATTCACCGCAGCACTGCTGATCTGCGATTACTAGCGACTCCGACTTCACGGGGTCGAGTTGCAGACCCCGATCCGAACTGAGACCGGCTTTAAGGATTCGCTCCACCTCACGGTATCGCAACCCTCTGTACCAGCCATTGTAGCATGTGTGAAGCCCTGGGCATAAGGGGCATGATGACTTGACGTCATCCCCACCTTCCTCCGAGTTGACCCCGGCAGTCTCCTGCGAGTCCCCACCATCACGTGCTGGCAACACAGGACAAGGGTTGCGCTCGTTGCGGGACTTAACCCAACATCTCACGACACGAGCTGACGACAGCCATGCACCACCTGCACACAGGCCACAAGGGAAACCCCCTCTCAGGGGCGATCCTGTGCATGTCAAACCCAGGTAAGGTTCTTCGCGTTGCATCGAATTAATCCACATGCTCCGCCGCTTGTGCGGGCCCCCGTCAATTCCTTTGAGTTTTAGCCTTGCGGCCGTACTCCCCAGGCGGGGCGCTTAATGCGTTAGCTACGGCACAGGAACCGTGGAAACAGTCCCCACACCTAGCGCCCACCGTTTACGGCGTGGACTACCAGGGTATCTAATCCTGTTCGCTCCCCACGCTTTCGCTCCTCAGCGTCAGTATCGGCCCAGAGACCCGCCTTCGCCACCGGTGTTCCTCCTGATATCTGCGCATTTCACCGCTACACCAGGAATTCCAGTCTCCCCTACCGAACTCAAGTCTGCCCGTATCGACCGCACGCCCACCGTTAAGCGGCAGGTTTTCACGGCCGACGCGACAAACCGCCTACGAGCTCTTTACGCCCAATAATTCCGGACAACGCTCGCACCCTACGTATTACCGCGGCTGCTGGCACGTAGTTAGCCGGTGCTTCTTCTACACCTACCGTCACCCGAAGGCTTCGTCGATGTCGAAAGAGGTTTACAACCCGAAGGCCGTCATCCCCCACGCGGCGTTGCTGCGTCAGGCTTTCGCCCATTGCGCAAGATTCCCCACTGCTGCCTCCCGTAGGAGTCTGGGCCGTGTCTCAGTCCCAGTGTGGCCGGTCACCCTCTCAGGCCGGCTACCCGTCGTCGCCTTGGTAGGCCACTACCCCACCAACAAGCTGATAGGCCGCGGGCTCAACCTGCACCGCCGGAACTTTCCACACACAGACCATGCGGCCATGTGTCCTATCCGGTATTAGACCTCGTTTCCAAGGCTTATCCCAGAGTGCAGGATAGATTACCCACGTGTTACTCACCCGTTCGCCACTCATCCACCCCGAAGGGCTTCAGCGTTCGACTTGCATGTGTTAAGCACGCCGCCAGCGTTCGTCCTGAGCCAGGATCAAACTCTCCAACAATGTTTTAGAGTAATCCTGCCCCGAAATAAACGAGGCACCCCAGCAATCCCAAAGAATCGCCGAGGCAAAAATTTATCTAGATGAGTTTACCACTCACCATCATCGGCACGCTGTTGAGTTCTCAAAGAACACACCCACACCATCACCCACAACCCCACACTCAGGGCCGCGAACTCCGGGGAGTCGTTTTCGTCTTTCGTTCTTGCGATGTTCCAAACTCTAGCAGGCCCGATTTTCGGCCGTTTCAGGGGGTCAACCTCGCGGTCACCCGCACCCCGGTCGGCCAGATCGTCGACCTGTCTGGAGTTGTTTTCCGCTGAGCCGTGACCCGCTTCCCGTGGAAGCGCCTCTCGAATCTTAGCGGCTGTCGTACGTTACCCGGTCCGCTTCGCGGTGTCAAACCCGCGCGTCCCGTCCGGTGCGCGCTACTGGGAAGTCCCAGGCGCCGCCACCTTCACCGTCCCCGCCAGGCTCTTGCGTCCTGTTCCGTCCGGCTTGCCGTGCGACTTGGAGAAAGTTACGCACACTCTCCGTGAATGTCAAATCGCCTGGTCAGACTCTTGACATTCGGCTTCGGTCGCGGGTCAGGACTTGCCCTTCGGCCGCAGCCAGAGCTTGACCGTGGTCGTGGAGCCCGCGGCGTCGATCGCTTCCAGCAGTTCCGACGCCGATACCGCGGTCGTGCGGCCGACGGGAACCAGTTCATAACCCCAGGTGCCGAACTCGCGGAGGGCCGTGGCCGGGTCGTCTCCGAGTTCCGTGATGCCGGAAGGGGTGAACGAGCACACGATCGACGGACGGTCCCGGCGGAGCAGGCGGACTAGACCGCCGAGCACTCGGTGCACTCGTGCGCCGACGTCCACGTGCACCACCGACAACGTCATGTCGTGCAGCGTCGAGGTGTTCTCCAGTTCCTTGTCGAGACGCACCCCGGGCACCAACGTCTCGGGATCCGCGGAGTCCGCGTCGTCCGTCGGGCGGACCGAGACGCCGCCGGCCAGCGAGGGCTCGGCGATCAGGTCGGCGGGGGCGTCCCAGGCCGCGGCCGAGATGGTGACCAGGCGGTGGTCCCACGCCGAGGGGACGTTCACCTCGGCGTTGCGGTGGAGCAGGGCGCGGCCGTCCGCGCTGGGTTCGACGGCGATCACGGCACCGCTGTTGCCGAGCCTGCTCAGCACTCGCACGGTCTGGTAGCCGACGTAGGCGCCGACATCGAGGAACACGCCGTCCGGTTCGAGCAGCGAGTCGATCAGGCCGGAGACTTCCGCGTCCCAGGTGGCGTGCGAGGACAGCCACGGCAGCATCATGGCGTCGTCGGCCGGCAACCGGAGCAGGCCAGCGTCGCAGAGCACCGGGGTGCTGGTTCCGTCGGCGGTGCCGGTGTTGCGTTCGTGCTCGCGCAGCAGGATGCGCTGCAGGACGTCGGTGCGGTGCAGGGCGTAAGCGGCGTCGCTCGTCGCGGAGCGCAGGGTGGTTTCGAGTTCCTGGTTGCGGGACTGTTCGCGCTCGTTCTCCAGCGCGTCGATCCGGTCCAGGGTTCGTTCCACGGCGCCGGTGAGGCTGTCGAGCCGTTGCGCCAGCAGGTCGTTTTGGTCGGAATCGCCGCCGGTCGAGCCGCCGCCTGCCTCCAGCGCGCGGAGGCGCCGGTGTTGGTCGGCGAGGTCGGCGCGGGCGCGCACCATTCCGTCGTCGGTGCTGGTGAGGCGTTCGTCGAGCTGGTCGTGACGTTGGTCGATGCGGCCGATTTCGGTGCGCAGGAGGTCAAGCTCCTCCCCTCCCCCGTCCGCGTCGTACTGGCGGCGCAGCAATTCCGCCGCGGTCTGCTCCACGCCGTCGACCATGGAACGCAGCACGTCGCGGATGTGCTCGTCGTAGTGGCTGAGCACTCGGAGCACCGCCTTGCGCAGCGCGGGTGCCACCGAGTTGCGGCCGCCCGCGCCGACGTCCGGGGAGCGGTGCAGCGCGTGCCGCGCGACGAGCAGCGGGTGCAGCGGGTCGTCGAGGTCGCCGTGGCGGTCCTTGGCCCACTTGGTGCGCCAGTTCCGGTAGGCGTGCTCGACGTGCTCGCGCAGCCGCTCGGCGGCGTGGTTGACGCTGTGCTGGGCGAGCAGGTGATCACGGGCTCGGCGGCCGGCTGCGGCGGTGTCGTCGGGGTCGTCGGCGGCGTTGCGCAGGGCCTCGGCTGCGGCGTCGATGTCCGGTTCGCCTTGGCCTTGGCAGGGCACCAGGGTGGCTCCGGCGGAGCCGAGCAGTTCGGTGACGGCACCGTGGTCGGCGGCGAGCACGGGGACTCCGTGCCCGGCGACTTCGAGCAACCGCAACGCGTACCGGTCACCGCCCGCGGGGCGGTGCAGCGAGGCCACGCAGTCCGCCGCGGCCAGCAGTCCCTCGGTGCCGATCTCTTCCTCGACGAGGTGCACTCGCGGGTCGGCGGCGGTGGCGAGCCGCAGTCGTTCGGCGGCCTCCGGGTGGTCGGCGGCACCGGTGACGGCGACGAGCAGGTGCGCGTCCTCGCGTTCGGGGAACGCGGCGAAGAAGGCGGTGACCAGGCCGAGGATGTTGTCGCGGCGTTCGTCGGAGTGGTCGGCGAACGCGCCGATGACGAACTCCTCGGACAACCCGAAGCGGGCGCGGGCGGCCTTGCGCGTCGGCAGGTCCACCGGCCCCGGGTCGAGCAGCGGGAGGGCGACGACTCGCGTGGTGGGGCCGCCCGCGCGGCGAGCGGCCTGCCGGGCGGCTTCGGAGAGCACCCACGCCTCCACCGCTCCGTCCGCGTCGGTCGTGTCGGGCTGCACGTCGATCAGGTGGCGTCCCGTGGGCACCGTCAAGCCGGGTTCGCAGCGCAGGACCACTGGGTAGTAGGGCGTGTCGGCCGAGGGCAACCCGGAGGCGCGCACGGCGGCGCGGACCAGTTCGGCGGTGCGGCCGGTACCCAAAATGGCGACGCCGAGCTGGTCGACGAGGGTCGAGCCGTCGCCGCCACCGAGGTTGCGCACGGCCGCGGCGGGCACCCGGCCGCCTGCGACACCGACGCCCGCGCACCATTCGCGGAACGCGTCGGCGTCCGCGCCGAACGGGTCGGGGTAGTTCTTGCGCAGCACCTGGTCGTCGGCCCACACCGCGGCGGTCCAACGGGAACCGCCGGTGGCGCGTTGCCGCTCGTCGACGGGTTCGCACGCCCAGTCGAGGAAGTCGCCGGTGCCCGCGCCGGAGGCGAACGGGCTCGCCGGAGCTTCGCCGCGCTGCCAGGCGGCGAGGTAGTCGCGCCGCAGCTGTTCGGGCAGTGGCGTTTCGTCCGGGAGCGTGTCGTAGGGGTGCGGATGTTCCCGCGTGTAGCCGGCTTCGACGAGCTTGTTCCGGTAGGCCGCGCAAAGCCCGGCCAGCACCGGGTGCTCGGACAGCAGCACCCGCGGCCGATCGGCGTAGTGCGTGGACAGCAGCCACGGCCGCTGCGGTTGGAACCCGTCGAAGTGGATGCTGCGCAGCTGTGAACCGTCCACCGCGTGCCCGCCGTCGCCGGTGGGGATGAGTTCGCGTTGCGCCGCGTTCCACACCGACAGCCCCACGCCCGGATCGCGCAGCACGTGGTGGTCGATCAGTGCCGGTGCGCCGTCGAGCAGCATGCCGACGCTGGGGTCGGCTCGGACCTGGTCGGCCCACGCGGTGAGGAAGTCCTCCGCTCCGGGGCGCACGCCGAGCACGCTCGGATCGAACGGCCCGGATTCGACGAGGTCGGTGGCGCTCGGGCGGAACCCGTCGGCGTAGAGGGTGCGCAGCACTCGGGGCACCAGCGCGACCGGCCGATCAGGGGACAGTTCGCGCAGCAGGTCGTCGAATTCGCTGAACACCTGCACCGACGGTTCGAGGTAGAGCACGGTCGCGCCGGTGGCGAGCAGGTGCTGGAGCAGCCGGGGCCGCAGCACCGCGCGCAGCTGATCCGCGGTGCAGGCGACCGCGAGCCGGGCGAACTCGTCGGCGTCGACGCCGATCCGCTCCGGGGTGAGCTCGTCCCCGCCGGGAGCGGCGCCGCCGATCGGCAGCATGACGAACCGGGCGCCGGGGTGGCTGTGCAGGAACGATTCGCGCAGCACCCGGGCGGCGGGCAGCTGGCCCGGTCCGGTGACGGTGCAGCCGATCAGCGTGGCCTGGTCGGCGTCGAACCCCGCGTCGGGTTGTTCGGCCGGCCATTCCGGTTCGTCCGCCCGGTGCTCCAACAGGTCGGAGGGGGCTTCGGTGTCGGGACCACCGGAGGGCTCGGGATGCGCCTGCGAATCAGTCACGGGGCGAACCTATCGCCCCACCCTCCGGGTGCCCACGACCTGACCCCACGAGATCGGTTGAGCCCGGTCACAACATCGGCATCAGGCTCTGCAGCTCGTACGGCGTGACGCGGCTGCGGTAGGAATCCCACTCGTTGCGCTTGTTGCGGAGGAAGAAGTCGAAGACGTGCTCGCCGAGGGTTTCGGCGACCAGCTCGGAGTTCTCCATCTCGCTGAGCGCGTCGTTGAGGTTCTGCGGCAGGCTCGCGTATCCGGCGGCTTTGCGTTCGCCTTCGGTCAACGACCACACGTCGTCCTCGGTGGCGGGCGGCAGTTCGTAGCCCTTCTCCACGCCGCGCAATCCAGCAGCGAGGATCACCGCGTACGCCAGGTACGGGTTGCAGGCCGAGTCGGGGCTGCGGACCTCGACGCGCCGCGAGGACGACTTGCCCGGCGAGTACATCGGCACCCGCACCAGCGCGGAGCGGTTGGCGTGTCCCCAGCAGACCGCGGTGGGCGCTTCGCCGCCGACGATGAGCCGCTTATAGGAGTTCACCCACTGGTTGGTGACGGCGCTGATCTCGCGCGCGTGGGTGAGGATTCCGGCGACGAACGCCCGCCCGGTGTCGGAGAGCTCGTAGGGGTTCTCCGGGTGGTAGAAGGCGTTCTGGTCGCCTTCGAACAGGCTGAAGTGGGTGTGCATGCCGGAGCCGGGCTGCTGGGTGAACGGCTTGGGCATGAAGGAGGCGTGCACGCCCTGCATGAGCGCGACTTCCTTGACCGTGTAGCGGAAGGTCATCACGTTGTCGGCCATGGTGAGGGCGTCGGCGTAGCGCAGGTCGATCTCCTGCTGGCCGGGGGCGCCTTCGTGGTGGCTGAATTCGACGGAGATGCCCATCGCTTCGAGCGTTTCGATGGCGTTGCGCCGGAAGTGCGGGGCGGCGTCGTGGCTGGCCTGGTCGAAGTAGCCGCCGGAGTCGGCGGGTTTCGGTTCGGTCCCGTTGGTGGGCAGGTTCTTCAGCAGGAAGAACTCGATCTCGGGGTGCACGTAGCAGGTGAAGCCCGCTTCGGTGGCCTTGGACAGCGTGCGGCGCAGCACGTGGCGCGGGTCGGCCCAGCACGGGGAGCCGTCGGGCATCGCGATGTCGCAGAACATGCGCGCCGAGTAGTGCTCGCCGTCGGCCGTCTCCCAGGGCAGCACTTGGAACGTGGTCGGGTCGGGCTTGGCGACCATGTCCGACTCGTAGATGCGTGAGAATCCTTCGATGGCGGAGCCGTCGAACCCGATGCCCTCGCTGAAGGCCCCTTCCAGTTCGGCGGGCGAGATCGCCACGGACTTGAGGATGCCGAGGACGTCGGTGAACCACAGCCGCACGAAGCGGATGTCACGTTCCTCCAGGGTGCGGAGCACGAACTCCTGCTGGCGGTTCATGCCCGCAGCCTAATTCCTGCGGTTCCCGAAGCGCCCGACCGTGCGTGTTGAGTCCTGGTTACCTTCGTGCGCCGCCGCCGGGCGGGGTGGTCGGTCAGTCGCACCGGGTGCCTTCCGCGGGCAGTTCGAGCTCGGTCAGGTAGTCGATCCCGGCGTCGTCCACACAGGAGTTGCCCTGGAGGAACGCGGTGTGCTGGTTGCCTTCGAAGGTGAGCAGCCTGCCGCGCAGCGCCTCCGCCAGGTGGACGCCCGCGTCGTAGGGCGTGGCCGGGTCGCCGGTGGTGGAGACCACCAGGGTGGGCGGCAGGCCGGGCACCTGGGGCCGGCCGGGCTGGCCGGTGACGGGAACGGGCCAGAACGAGCACATGTCCAGCGCGCTGTTGGCGGGCAGTCCGTCGTCGAGGAACGGGGCCGCTTCGCGGTAGCGGCGGTCGGCTTCGCGCAACACGTTGCGGTCGGTGACGCGGGGGTCGTCGACGCAGCGCACGGCGTTGAACGCGTCGGTGATGTTGCTGTAGGAGCCGTTGGTCTCGCGGCCGTAATAGGAGTCGGCGAGGGTCAGCAGCACGGTGCCGCGGCCTTGGGCGAGTTCGTTGAGACCGGTGTTGAACGCGGGCCACATGCTCTGCGCGTAGAGCGCTTGGATGGCCGCGGTGGTGGCGTCGGTGTAGGAGAGCTGCCGGTCGCCCGCCTGCGCGGGGTTCTGCAGCAGCGGGCGGGTGAGGTCCTGGAACGCCGAGACCGCTCGGGACGGGTCGGTGCCGAGGGCGCAGTGGTTCTGCCCGGCGCACCACTGGGCGAAGGACTCGAAGGCGCGCTGGAAGCCTGCGCCCTGCATGACCTGCTGCTCGATGGCGTCCTGATCTGGATCGATGGCGCCGTCCAAGATCATCGCCCGCACGTTCTGGGGGAACCGCGCGGCGTATTCGGAGCCGATGCGGGTGCCGTAGGAGTAACCGAGATAGGTCAGCTTCGGGTCGCCGAGCGCGGAGCGCAGCACGTCCATGTCCTGCACGACGTCGCGGGTTCCGACGTGGGCGAGCACGTCCTGCCCGGTGCGCTGCACGCATTTTCCGGTGTAGTCGCGCACTTCCTGTTCGGTCTCCGCGGTGCCTTCGGGTGAGGTGTCGGCGTCGGAGTCGAGCCGGTCGGCGTCCCATTCGCGGTCGGTGAGGCAGCGGACCTCGGGTTCGCTGGCGCCGATGCCGCGCGGGTCGAAGCCGATCTGGTCGAAGCGCTCACCGAGTTCGGTGGATTCCAGGGTGGGGCCGAGACCGGCTGCGGCGCTCATGCCGGAGGCGCCGGGTCCGCCGGGGTTCATCAGCAGTGAGCCGATGCGGCCGTCCGGGTCGGTCGCGGGTTTGCGCAGCACGCCGACGCTGATCTGGCGGCCTTGCGGCTGCTCGTAGTCCAGCGGCACCCGCAGCTGCGCGCATTCCAATGCCCGGTCCTGGAAGACGCCCTGGTCGGCGCTGCTGGTGGCGTAGTCGGCGCACGGTCCCCAGGAGAGCTCCTGGCCGTAGTACTCCTCCAACCCCGCCGGGACCGCGCCTGCCGGGCCGCTGCGTTCGGTGCGCGGTTGCAGCAGCGGTCCGCTGGATGGCGAGGTGGCGCAGGCGGCGGCGCCGCTGAGCAGCAACAGCGCGCATCCAGCGGTCAGCAAGCGACTCATTCGGGGGATGGTGTCACGCGTTCAGCGTCGGCTTCGTCACGGGCGGTGGGACTTCGTCAGGTGGGTGCGCGAAGATGACGTTCATGCCGCAGCTGCGTCTCGCTCTAGCCCAGGTCAACGCGATCGTCGGGGACATCGCCGGGAACAAGGCGATGGTCCTGGATTGGACGCGCAAAGCGGTGCAGGAGGGCGCCCACGTGGTGGCCTTCCCCGAGTCGGTGCTCGCCGGGTATCCGGTGGAGGACTTGGCGCTGCGCAAGTCGTTCGCCGCGGCGAACCGCGCCGCGATCGACGCGTTGGCGGTGAACCTGCGGGAGGCGGGCTGCGGGGACGTGCTGGTCGTCGTCGGCCACCTGGATCGCGATGACGAGGGGCTGCGCAACTCCGCTTCGCTGCTGTTCGGCGGTGAGGTCGTCGCGACCTACGACAAGTACCACCTGCCGAACTACGGCGTTTTCGACGAGGCCCGGTACTTCGCGCCGGGCTTCGACCTGCCGATCGTGAAGCTGCACGGCTTGGACATCGGCGTGGTGATCTGCGAGGACATCTGGCAGAACGGCGGCCCGGTGGCCGCGCTGGGCCAGGTCGGCGTGGACCTCGTGGTGTGCGTGAACTCCTCGCCCTACGAGCGCTCCAAGGACGACGTGCGGGTTCCGCTGGTCGCGCGACGGGCAGCCGAGGCGGGTGCGCCGATCGCGTACGTGAACATGGTCGGGGCGCAGGACGACTTGGTCTTCGACGGCGACTCGATGGTGCTGGCCGCCGACGGCGAGGTGCTGGCGCGGGCTCCGCAGTTCACCGAGCACCTGCTGGTGGTGGACCTGGACACCCCCGCGGGCGGGCACACGTCGACGACGGTGCCGGAGCAGCCGGGCCGGATCCGGATGCCCGCGTTCGACGTGACCCGCACGGTGCTGCAGCCCGAGCCGCTGCCCGCCTACGAGCCGTTGCCCGCTCCGCCGAACGCGGAGCCGCTGTCGGAGCTCGCCGAGGTGTGGGCGGCGCTGGTGACGGGCTTGCGGGATTACGTGCACAAGAGCGGTTTCCGGTCGGTGACGTTCGGGTTCTCCGGTGGCATCGACTCGGCGGTGTGCGCGGCGCTGGCCGCGGACGCGGTGGGGCCGGACGCCCTGTACGGGGTGTCGATGCCGTCGCACTACTCCTCGGAGCACTCGCGCTCGGATGCGGCGGAGCTGGCCCGCCGGTTGGGCTGCCACTTCGAGGAGCGGCCGGTGGCGGACATGGTCGCCGCGTTCGTGGGGCCGCTCGGGTTGACGGGGCTGGCGGAGGAGAACGTGCAGGCCCGGTGCCGGGGCATCACGTTGATGGCGATGTCGAACCAGCACGGTCATCTGGTGCTGGCGCCGGGGAACAAGACGGAGCTCGCGGTCGGCTATTCCACGATCTACGGCGATGCGGTCGGCGGGTTCGCGCCGATCAAGGACGTGCCGAAGACGCTGGTGTGGGAGTTGGCGAAGTGGCGCAACGCGGAGGCGGAGAAGCTCGGCGAGGTGCCGCCGATCCCGGAGAACTCGATCACGAAGGTGCCTTCGGCGGAGCTGCGGCCGGATCAGACGGATCAGGATTCGCTGCCGCCGTACGAGGTGCTGGACGCGGTGCTGGACGGGTACGTCGCGGGTGATCGGGACTATTCGGATCTGGTCGCGGACGGGTTCGACGCGGAGCTGGTGGAGCGGGTGATCCGGATGGTGGACGGCGCGGAGTACAAGCGCCGCCAGTACCCGCCGGGCACGAAGATCACGCTGAAGGCCTTCGGCCGCGACCGGCGCCTCCCGATCACGAACCGCTGGCGCGAAAGCCGCCCCTGAGCACGCTGCGGCTCGGGCGGCCGTGGACCGGCACCCCGCCGACCTTCTGCATGATCAGCACTTGGAGCGGGGCGGTCACGCCGAACCCGACCGCGCCCAGCACCATCGCGGCCCACGGCACGTGCACGGCCGTCGAGCTCGGCCACCGCGACGTCCTCCACGTTGACGGCGGCGAACTGCCCGGTTCCGCGGCACGCCGCGACGGCTATCGGGCGGCCATGCGCGTGCTCGGCCTGGCCGGGCATGTGAAGGTCCTCCCCGGCGACTACGCCGACTCCGGGGCGCGCGCCGGACGCGCGCTGCTGGAGCGCGGCCACCGCCCGACGGCGGTCGTGGTGGACAACGACCAGTGCGCCAACGGGTTGTTGCAGCCCCTCATCCGAGCCTGGATCCGCGCCCCGGACGACCTCTCGGTCGTCGGCTACGACAACAGCACCACGGCCCGGCCGTCCTACATGGACCTGACCACGGTTCGGCAGGACGCCGCCGAGATGGCCGAGCTCGCCAAGATCGCACGGCAGCGCCAGCCCCGACGCATGTATTCCGACGCGATGCCCGGCGCCTTCCGCAGGCTCAGCGACCACGAGCAGGACGCGACGGAGATCCTCTACTTCGACGGAGAGCTGATCCCAGGGCTACTGCAAACCGAGGACTACGCGCGTGCCGTTGTCGATTTCGGCAGGCCTGCAGCGTTCAGAGACAACGAGGACGACGTCGAAGCGCGCGTCAAGTTCCGCATGGAGCGCAAAGACCTTCTTCTCCAGGACAACGCGCCGCGCATTTGGTTCGTGATCGGGGAGGCCGCGATCAGACGACCCGTGGGCGGGACCGATGTGCTGCGAACGCAGCTCATCCACTTGGCCGAAGTCATTGACCAGCAATCACATGTGGTGATGCAAGTTGCGCCACTAGCAGCAACCGGCCACCCGCTACTCGGCTGCAACCTCGAAGTCATCCGGTTCGGAGGGGTTGCCGCTGACATCGCTCACCAGCCAACCTTCATCGGCGGAGGCGTATACCTCGTTGATCAGCCAGACGTAGAGATGTGCTCGCACGCTTTCGACAAGCTGCGCGCCGTCGCACTCGGCCCTGACGAGTCCCGCGCCCTCATCACCAAGCATGCGGAGGACCTTGGAACATGAGCAGAGCCGACGAGCAGGGCTGGTTCAAGAGCAGCTACAGCGGCCCGAACAACAACAGCTGCGTCGAAGCGCGGATCACCGGCCACGGCATCGACATCCGGGACTCCAAAGATCCCGATGGCGGGCTACTGAGCTTCAACTTCTCGTTATGGCGGGGCTTCCTGGATCGGATAGGCCGGTGACCCGCGAAGCGAGGGACACTTGCCTCCCTTCCCGAACCTGGTTCAAGAGCAGCTACAGCGGCCCGAACAACAACAGTTGCGTTGAAGCGCGGATGACCGGGGTCGGGGTTGATATTCGAGACTCCAAAGATCCAGAAGGGGCGCTGCTGAGTTTCGATTCGGGCGCCTGGCGGGACTTCCTGCTGCGCTTGAACCACTGAGTCGCAGCACACCCGGGTAGTCCGCATCCGGCCGCATCCGGTTGCTGAAAGTGGAGCAGTGCGCACCTGAGCCGCTGGACCGATCTTGATGGACGAATGGGCCAGCGTCTCGGCTAGTCTGCCCGGGCGCCCGCACTGATGCGGGATCGCCGGAAGGACGAACATGGGGTGGGCAAGAAAATCCGCCGTGCTCGCGGCGGCCGTGGCGATCGGGTTCTGCGGTACCGGCTGCGCCGATTCGGGCGCGCCGCCGGAATCCGGCCGGGACGCCGCCGGAGCGACTGCTCAGTCCAGAGTGGACGAAGTCGTGGAGCGCGGTGAACTCCGGGTGTGCAGCACCGGGGACTACCGCCCGTTCACCTATCGCGATGCGGACGGTGCCTGGAGCGGCATCGACATCGACATGGCTCGCGATCTCGCCGGGGAGCTCGGCGTGCGCGCCACGATCGTGGCGACGACCTGGGAGTCACTGAGCGCGGATTTCCCGCAGCGGTGCGATATCGCGGCGGGCGGCGTGTCGGTGACGCTGAAGCGCGCGAAGGAGGCGTTCTTCAGCGAGCCGTACGTCGTCGACGGCAAGACTCCGATCACCCGATGCGAGAACGCCGCGCGATTCCAGACGCTGGAGCAGATCGATCGTCCCGGCGTGCGCGCGGTGGTGAACCCCGGTGGCACCAACGAAAAGTTCGCACGCGAGAAGTTGCACCGCGCGGATATTGTTCCGCATCCCGACAACAACACGATTTTCGAGGAGATCCGCAACGGCCGCGTCGATCTCATGATCACTGACGGCGCGGAGACCAAATGGCAGGCGCGGCAACACCCCGAACTCTGCGCCGTGCACCCTGATCAGCCGTTCACCTTCCAGGAGAAGGCTTATCTGCTGCCGCGCGGCGACGTGGTGTTCCAGCAGTTCGTGAACGAGTGGCTGCACCTGCGCCAGCACGATGGAACTTACGAACGGATAACAGAACCATGGATCGGCTGACCCCCGAACGTGGAACCGGGCTCACCCGAAAGTCACATATCCTGATACTCGCCGGAATGACGCCCACGCAGCCCACCGCGTCATACCCATATCCGGGACACGCACTCCACCAGCCGAGATCACCTACCGGTGTTTTCGGCCCCCGGAGAGTGAGTAGCATCGCCAGCCCAGGGGAGATCAGCGGGATCTCACCGAGCAAGCCGAATCGAGGGTGGCCGGGTGTCGGCCCGGCCGGACACCTCCCGCGCGACTCCCCCACCGCACCGCCGAGCGCCCGCGGTGCGCAGGCCAGTGCCACCGACCGCGACGAGGACCTGATTGATGTCAGCACCCACCCACACACAATCCGCGGCCAAACGCCGCCATCTCGCCCGCTCCCTGCTGGTACTGCTGATCTCCGGGGTCGTGACCGCGGCGCTGAGCACCTGGGCCGCCCTGGCGAGCCCCGACTCGGCGACCGCGCTGGTCGCGTGGAGCACCGGCATCGCCGCAGGCCTGATCAGCATCGCTCTCGCGTTAGCCAGCTGGGGCCTGCAGAACGCCTCCTTCTACCGCACCCGCGCCGAGAAGGCCGATGGTGCAGCGGCGAAGCTGGCCGACGAGACCCTGCCCGCACTGGTCACCCGGCTGCGCGCCGGGTCCTCCGTGGACACCGCCCTGGCCGAGATCGACCACCCGCGCAACCCGACGCACCAGCGCATCCTGCGCGCGCTCGGGCAGGAGATCGGCCAGGGTGAACGCGCCCGCTCCGCCGCCATGCTCGCCTGCGCCAACGCCGCCGGACGCATGCAGGCGCTGTCGACGAACATGCTCGCCAGCCTCCGCGAAATGGAAGAGCGGCACGACGAATCCGTGCTGGGCGACCTGCTCGAACTCGACCACACCACCGCGCAGGCCGGCCGCCTCGCGGACAGCATCGCGGTGCTCACCGGCGCCCGGTCCGGCCGTCGCTGGACCAAGCCGATCAAGATGGAGAGCATCCTGCGCGGCTCCGTCGGCCGCATCGCCGCCTACAAGCGCGTCCGGCTGCACTCCACCAGCACCGTCGCCATCGTCGGCTACGCCGCCGAAGGCGTCATGCACGCGCTGGCCGAACTGATGGACAACGCCACCAGCTTCTCCCCGCCGTCCGAACTCGCGCACGTCTACGTGGAAGAAGTCCACTCCGGCGTCATCGTCACCATCGAAGACGGCGGCCTGGTGATGAGCGAGGCCGCGATGAAGCGCGCCGTGCACGCCGTCGGCACCGAACCGCTGGACCTCACCACGCTCAACGGCACCCGGCTCGGCCTGGCCGTCGTGGGCTGCCTCGCCCGAAAGCACGGGCTGACGGTGTCGTTCCGGCCCTCCTCGCGCGGCGGCACCGGGGTCATCGTGATGATCCCGCGCAAGCTGATCACCCAGCCGCGCAAGCAGGAGGAGTTCACCCTCCCGACCCGCACCGTGAGCGGCACCGCGCAGCCCGCGCAACTCAGCTCCGTGGCGACGCCCGCGGGCACCGCCACCGCGACCGGCACGTTGACCCGGCAGGACCTCGACGAGCAGCCCGCGGCTCAGGTCCAGAACTCGGAGGCGACCTTGCAGAACCTTCCGAAGCGCCGCCGCGGCGAGACGCTGGCCGCCGCCTCCCCGTCGCTGGTCTCCGGATCCGACGACGAGAACACCCCACCACCCGCCCCGCCCGGCCCCGACCGAACGCGGGCGCCCGCTTCGGCGCGTTCCGGCAGGCGAGCCGGCCCAGCGAGAGCTCGCAGTCCGGGTCAGACGACGCGCGCTGACAAATCTGCCGACGAGAAAGAATGGAGGCAGGGGCCACCCGGCCATACCGGAACCCCGACACCCTGATGACCAACGACCACAATCTCGACTGGTTGCTGGAAAACCTGCTGGGACGCACTCCTGGCGCCAAGCACGCCGTCGTGCTCTCCAAGGACGGGCTGAAGGTCTGCCACTCCCCCGGGCTGACCATCGACCAGGCCGACCAGCTCGCCGCGATCGCCTCCGGCATCCAGAGCCTCTCCTACGGCGCCTCCGTCGAATTCGGCGACGGCAGCGGCGGTGTCCGGCAATCGATGACCGAGTTCCACGGCGGCCTGCTGTTCATCGTCGAAGCCGGTGAAGGCGCGCACCTGGCCGTGCTCGCCGACGAGGACGCCGACGTCGGCGTCATCGGGCACAACATGAACGAGCTCGTCGAGCAGATCGGCGAATACCTCAGCGCTCCGCCCCGCCAAGCCCAGCCGAGCGGGTTGTCATGATCTGGCGGCCCCTCGACAACGAAGATCCGGACCGGCTCTACACCGTCACCGGGGGACGCAGCAGGGCGAACGAAGAGTCCCTCGACCTCGTCACGCTCATCGTCAGCGAGTGCGACCCGGCTCCGGGCATGCAGTCCGAACACATCCGGATCCTGCAGCTGTGCAGGCAACCGATGGCGGTCGTGGAGATCTCCTCGCACCTGGGCATGCCAGTCGGCGTGGTGAAGATCCTGCTCTGCGACCTGCTCGACACGAACCGGATCACCGCACGCCACCCCACCTCCTCGCCGGCAGGCAAGAAGGCACAACTGCCCGACCCCGACATCTTGAAGCAGGTTCTCGTTGGACTCCACAACCTCTGACCCCACGAGCGCACCGCTGCGCAGCACCGCCAGTGACGGGCTCAAGATCGTCGTCGTGGGCGGTTTCGGGGTGGGTAAGACCACCATGGTCCGGTCGGTCAGCGAGATCCGTCCGCTGAGCACCGAAGAGACCATGACCCAGGCGAGCCTCGGCGTCGACGACGCCAGCGCCGTCCGGGAGAAGACCACGACCACGGTCGCGTTCGACTTCGGCCGCATCAGCCTGGACGCCGAGCGGGTGCTGTACCTGTTCGGCGCCCCCGGGCAGCAGCGGTTCTGGTTCCTGTGGGACCGGTTGTTCTCCGGAACGCTGGGTGCGGTCGTGCTCGTCGACACCCGGCGGCTGGAGGACTCCTGGTACGCCATCGATCGGCTCGAACACCACGGGATGCCGTTCATCGTCGCGCGCAACAACTTCGACGACCACGGCCACGGGCTCGACGACGTGCGCAACGCGCTGTCGCTGCCCGAGGACATCCCGCTGATCGACTGCGACGCACGGGATCGGGCGTCCAGCAAGAACGTGCTGATCACCTTGGTGAACCACCTGTACACGCTGGCCACGGCCCCGCAGGGGGCCAGATCGTGAGCTCGCCGGGTCCCACCGCCGAAGCCTGGCCGCAGAGCGACCAGGAGGCCCGACGTGATCGGGCCGACGCGATCGAACTGTTCGGCCCCCGGTTCCACCAGAACCCGGCCGAGCTGTACCGGGAGATTCGGGCGCAGTTCGGCCCGGTCGCCCCGATCGTGCTCGAAGGCGGGGTACCGGCTTGGTTCGTCGGTGACTACCGCGAGATCAGCCAGGTCTGCGGCAACTCCGACCTGTTCGCCCGCGACTCCAGGCGATGGAACGCGTGGGATCAGGTGCCGGAGGACTGGTCGCTGCGCGCCTTCGTGCAGCACCAGCCGACGATGGGGTTCGCGGAAGGCGACGAGTACCGGCACCGGGTCCGGACCTTCGGAACCGCCCTCAGCGGCGTCGATCAGTTCGAGTTGCAGAGGTACTGCGAGACCACCGCCGACCGGTTGATCGACGCGTTCGCGACGACCGGTACGGCGGACCTGATCTCGCAGTTCGCCTACCAACTCCCGCTTTACGCGCTGGCGTGGGGGTTCGGGATGTCGCGCGACGACGCCCTGTACCTGCTCCAGGACATGGTCGAGTCGGTGCGGGACGGCGACAGCACCGCCGCGCACGAACGGGTGGCACGACGGATCCGGCGGCTCGTCCGGCAGAAGCGCGAACTGCCCGGAGCCGACCTGATCAGCCGGTGGAGGGAAGGCGATCCGGACCTGGCCGAGGACTCCCTCGTCCAAGACCTGGTCACGGTGCTCACCGCCGGGCAGCAGACGGTGTCGCACTGGATCGGCAACGCGATCCGCCTGATGCTCACCGACGAGGGCTTCGCCGTCACTCTCACCGGCGGCAGGCGCTCCATCCGGCACGCGCTGCACGAAGTGCTCTGGGAGGACACCCCCACCCAGAACTACATCGGCCGGTTCGCCACGCGGGACACCCAGCTCGGCGACCGGCTCATCCAGGCGGGCGACATGCTGGTGCTGGGACTCGCGGCGGGCAACACCGACCCGCGGATCCGGCCGGAGACCTACGCGGCCAACGTCGGCAACAACGCGTTCCTGTCCTTCGGGACCGGCGACCGCGGCTGCCCGGATCCGGCGCCGCTGCTCGCCGAAACCATGGCGAGCACCGCGATCCAAGTGCTGATGGACCGGCTGCCCGACGTCAGGTTGCGGGTACCGCCGCACGACCTGCAGTGGGTGCCCTCGGTTTGGATGCGCGGGCTGATGGAACTACCGGTCGAATTCAGCCCCAGCTACGTCATCGGCGATTAGGAGCCCTATCAGAGTGAGCTGCGCAGTGCGTCGGGTAGCGGGTTCTCAGCGGCTTTCTCGCTGCGGAATCCCATTCTCAAGTAGCTCCGTGCTCAGAATGGGCTGTCCGCGCGAGGAAGCCACTGAGAACCCGCCGGTGGTCGTCTTGCCCAAGCCGGTCACTGCTCAGCGGGGCAACCGCTGACAAGACACCGACCGCAAGATCATCCTGAAGAGACTTCAGAGACAAGCGACGACAGGTTCGCCCTTCGTCAACCAGGTGGGCCGGTCACCCGGCCGCTCACCTGGCGCTCTGGCGAGCCACGGATGCCGTCATCCGTCGTCGGCAACGAGACCGCACCGCTGACCGAGCGGCCGGGCGTGCCGACGTCACCTGGCGACATCCGGTGATCCGACCTCATCGGGGCACGGCCGACACCGCGTCCCGATGTGCATCGGTCGCCAGGTCGTTACTCCCTGTCCGAACGGAAACCCGGGAGCTTCATTCCCTATGACCAATCCAGATATCTGGCCGACCACCGATCCCACGCCGCAAGGCTGCCCGGTGGGCAAAGAGCCCATCGCCATGCACGGCCCGCGGTTCCAGCAGAACCCGGCTCAGCTGTACCGGCAGATGCGCAACGAGTACGGGCCGGTCGCACCCGTGCGGCTCGAAGGCGACGTGCCGGCGTGGCTCGTGCTCGGCTACCGGGAAATCCACCAGGTGGAGAGCAACCCGGAGCTGTTCGCGCGCGACACCCGGCGCTGGAACGCGTGGGACCGCGTACCGGAGAACTGGTCCCTGATGGCGTTCGTCGGCTACCAGCCCTCGCTGATGTTCACCGAAGGAGCCGAACACCAGCGGCGCACCGGCGCCATCGGCGAATCCCTCGACGAAGTCGACCAGTTCGAACTGCGCAGCATCTGCGAACAGATCGCCGACGAACTGATCGACGCGTTCGCGGGCAGCGGCGAAGCCGACCTGATGGCGCAGTTCGCGCACCCGATGCCGCTGCGCGTGATGGCCCGGCTGTTCGGGCTCGGCGACGACGAAGCCGCGCAGCTCGGGCAGGACCTCACCGACACCGTCGCCAGCGACGACGGAGTCGGCGCCTACCAGCGCATCCAGGAGCGGATGCAGCGGCTGGTGGAGCGCAAGAAGGAGAACCCCGGCGCGGACCTGCCCTCGCGGCTGCTGGTGCACCCGGCGGGCATGACCGAGGAAGAGATCCTGCAGGACCTGCTGGTCGTGCTCACCGCGGCGCAGCAGCCGGTGGCGTACTGGATCGGCAACGCGATCCGCCTGATGCTCACCGACGAGCGCTTCGCCGTCACCCTCGCCGGCGGGCGGCGTTCCATCGGCCAAGCCCTCAACGAAGTGCTCTGGGAGGACACCCCCACCCAGAACTTCATCGGCCGATTCGCCTCCCGTGAAACGGAACTCGGCGGGCAGCGCATCCACACCGGCGACATGCTGGTGCTCGGATTCGCCGCCGCCAACACCGACCCGCAGGTGCGGCCCGACGCGTACTCCGACTCCATCGGCAACAACGCGCACATGTCCTTCGGACACGGCGAGCACGGCTGCCCGCACCCCGGGCCGGAGATCGGTGCGGTGATCTCCCGCATCGCCATCGAGGTGCTGCTCGACCGGCTGCCGGACGTGGGGCTCGCCGCCAACCCGGATGCGCTGGTGTGGCTGCCGTCGGTGTGGATGCGCGGACTCGCCGCGCTACCTGTGGAGTTCAGTCCTAGCTATACGGTCGGGTCCTGATCCGGTCGGTTTTTTGAGGTGGTCGGGTAGCGGAACCTCAGTGGCTTCCTCGCTGCGGGATCTTTTTCCCAAGTGGCTCCGCCACGAGGGAAAAAGCCGTCCTCGCGAGGAAGCCACTGAGAACCCGCCGGTGGTCGTTTTTTCGACGTGGCCTATGTGCTTCGCACATCCAGGCACGGCTTCGCCGCAAGGCACGGCCTTCGGCCGCGAGGCAAGCGGGGCTTCGCCCGCCCTTGGTGGACTTCGCCGCCGGAAGGCACGAGTCGCCGTTGGCGGGACGACGACACGTGCTCGGCGGGTCAGTTGGGGGTGAAGTGCACCGGGACTGATTCGGGGCCTCTGGTGAAGACCCCCTGTTCGACCGGGTCGAAGCCCGGGGCGAGTTTCGCGTCGGGCATCGCGTCGAGCAGGTCGTTGATGCCGACTTCGATCTCGGACTTCGCCAGCAGGGCGCCGACGCAGAAGTGCCTGCCCAGTGCGAACGAGAGGTGATCGGCGGCGGCCGTGAACGCCGTGCGGGCGGGCAGGTCCTCCCGGAACACGTCGAACCTGTCCGGGTTCGCGTAGTGCCCCTCGTCCCGGTTCGCCGCCCCGATCAGACAGGTCACCGTGCTGCCCTTCGGCACCACACCACCGCTGAGCTCGACGTCCTCCGCGGGCTGACGCATGATCATGTGCACCGGCGGGGAGAAGCGCAGCGCCTCGGCGAAGGCCTGCGGGATCAGATCGCGGTCGGCTCGCACCGCTTCGAGCTGATCCGGGTTCTGCAGCAAGTTCAGGAACAGGGCCGCGATGGCCTTGTCGGTCGTCTCACCGCCCGCGGCGAGCAGCAGGCTGCAGAACGCCTTGATGTCCTCATCGCTCATCTTGGTGCCATCGATCTCCGCCGTGCACAGCGTGGAGAGCAGATCGTCGCCCAAGTTCTCCCGGCGGTCCTGGATCACCGGAATCATGTACTCGGCGAACTCGGCGCGGGTCCGCATCCCCGCCTCGATGACGTCCGGGTCCTGGCTCAAATTGCCGAGGAAGGCGATGATCGCCGTGTACCAGCCCTGGAACCGGTCGCGATCCTCCTCGCGCAGGCCGAGCATGTCGGCGATCACGTTGATCGGGAACTTGGTCGCGTAATCGGCGACGAGATCGACGCGCCCGGTGCCCCGGAACCGGTCGATCAGCGCGCTGGAATTGCGCTTGATCACCGGCAGGAACTTCTCGTGCAGCTCGCTGCCGCGGAACGCGGGAGCGACCAACGCGCGCCGCACCGCGTGCTCCCGGCCGTCCAACTGCAGGATGGTGCGGCCGTGCACCGGTTCGAGCTGCCAATCGTAATTCTGAGTGGTGAAAACCGGTTCGCGGAACGCGCGCTTCACGTCCGCGTAGCGGGACACGATGTAGCTCTGGGTCGCCTCGTGCCAAAGCAGCGGGAAATCATCTCGCAGCACTTGATAAAACGGGTTCGGATCGATGGCGAATTCCGGAGACAAGATGTCTGGAGCTTCTTTGGCCGCGGTCATGCTGCTCCCTCTTTGGTACGTTGCAACCCGATCAGGCTAGGCAGCACGTCCGAACCAGGTCCAGTAGATGATCTTGACTTGACCCGGAGGGCGCAACGCACTGGGCCAAAGGTGCGCATCCACGCCGCTACCTGCTGCGTTCGGTTGCCACCACCTGGCGCCGCCGTTGCATCGCTGGTGCATCTGGTGCAACTCCGATCTCGCGCCCGGGAGCGCCGCTACTCCCCGACGCACTCCGCTCACGCGGTCGGCGAGCTCATCCCGCTGTGACTTGCGTCGTCGGACGCTCCGAGGTGACGTCGACCCGTGCGACCCTGGCGATTGCAAGACGTCGCATAACGCCCAGGGACCTGCAACGCAGGCCTTGAGGAAAGGGACGGTCAACGATGACTGCTGCACACGCTTCGCAGCCTGCCCACGGCGAGACCGCCGCCCCGTACGGGACCACACCCGCCCGGCGCCGCGTCCGCATCCACCACCTGCAACAGCTCAAGGAGCGCGGCGAGAACTGGCCGATGCTCACCTCTTACGACATGTACACCGCGCGGATCTTCGACCAGGCCGGGATTCCCGTGCTGCTGGTCGGTGACTCGGCGGCCAACAACGTCTACGGCTACGAGTCCTCGCTACCGGTGACCGTGGACGAACTGCTGCCGCTGGTCCGCGCCGTCACCGGCGCCGCCGAGCACTCCCTGGTCGTCGCCGACCTGCCGTTCGGCTCCTACCAGGGCTCCCCGGAGCAGGCGCTGGCCACCGCGACCCGGTTCATGAAGGAAGGCCGCGCGCACGCCGTCAAACTCGAAGGCGGCCGGCGCTACGCCGCGCAGGTCGAAGCGCTCGTGTCCGCCGGGATTCCTGTGATGGGGCACCTCGGGTTCACGCCGCAGAGCGAGCACGGGCTCGGCGGCTACCGGGTGCAAGGTCGCGGCGACCAAGCTGCGGAACTGCTCGCCGACGCGCAGGCGCTGCAAGAAGCGGGTGCGTTCGCGGTCGTGCTGGAAATGGTTCCCGCCGAAGCCGCCAAGCACGTCACCGCCGAACTCCGGATCCCCACCGTCGGCATCGGGGCCGGGCCGGACACCGACGCGCAAGTGCTCGTGTGGACGGACATGGCGGGCATGAACACCGGACGCACCGCCCGTTTCGTGAAGCGCTACGCCGACGTCGGCGGCATCCTCGCCGACGCCGCCGACCGCTTCGCCCAGGAGGTCCGCGGCGGCGACTTCCCCGCCGCCGAACACTCCTTCAACTGACGGACCGGAGTGAACGGACCGTTCGCCCAATCCCGTTGGACCAACGGTCCGTTCACCCCCTCCCGCATCAGCACAACCACCCCAGCTCGCCGACTCCGGACCGGAGTGAACGGACCGTTCGCCCAATCCCGTTGGACCAACGGTCCGTTCACCCGCTCCCGCAGGGCTCAACCGGCGCGGTGGGCGAGGACGTCCGCGTGGCAAGGCTTCGGGGCGCACCAGCAGCCCAAGGCGCGGCCGCCGAGTTCGCCCTCCCGCAGCCTGCGGACGAGATCCGGCTGCTCGTCGAGCCACTGGTCGTAGTGGCGGACCATCGCCTCCCGATCCGACTTCGCCTCCTTCACGAACGGACTCGCGAAATCGGAGGCCGCCCAGGAGTGCCGAGGACCGGAGTGGCCGACGTAAGTCAGCAGCTCCTGCCGCTCCAGCCACGGCACCAAGTGCCGGTGCGGACCTTGCTTGCGCACGTTGACCACGATGGCGTGACCGTCGAGCAGCTGGCTGGCGCGTTCCCGCTCGTCATCCGTCCAGCCCGCCGCCTCCGACGGCAACTGGGTCTGCTGCTGCGACATGCGGCTCCCTCCTCGCGGCTGCTTCAGCGAGAGTTCCCCGCCGCGGCGGAGGCTCACACGTCGGTGACTCGCACGCCCGCGTGCGCCTTGTAGCGGCGGTTGATCGCGATGAGGTTCGCCGTGAGCGCCTCCACCTGGTGGGCGTTGCGCAACCGGCCGCCGAAGATGCCGCGCACACCGGGGATCACGTCGGCGAGTTCGCGCACCACGTCGGTGGCCTCCCGGTCGTCGCCGAGCACCAGCACGTCCAGGTCGACGTGCTCGACGGACAGGTCCGCCAAGGTCACGGCCGAGACGTGGTGGAACGCCGCGGTGACCCGCGACTCCGGCAGCAGCGCGGCCGCCTGCAGCGCGGCGCTGCCCTCCGGCACGTCCAGCGCGAACGGGCCTTGCTTGTCGAACCCGAGCGGGTTCACGCAGTCGATGACGATCTTGCCCGCCAGCTGGGTGCGCAGCGTCGCCAAGGTGTCCGCGTGCGCATCCCACGGCAAGGCGACCAGCACGATGTCGGCCACCGCCGCGCAGGCCGCGTTGTCCTCCCCGGTGACCTGGCCGTCCGCCGTCTCGGCGATCTCGCGCGCCGCGTCCTGAGCGCGCTCGGCCTTGCGCGAGCCGATCACGACGTGCAGGCCCGCCGCGGCCCACCGGATCGCCAGGCCCTTGCCTTGCGCGCCGGTGCCTCCGAGCACACCGACGGTCATCTCGCGCACCTCAGCCACGACGGGCCTCCTCGTTGTCACGTTGCGACGCTGCCCTTCCACAATCCGCATCGACCGGATCCCGCGCTAGACGGGTCCGTTGTGGTTCGCCCCACTGAACGGCCCACCCTCTCGAACCCGACATCACCCGTTCGCACGACCCCACCGAAACCAGCGATCACCAGGTGAACGGCCCCTTCGCCCAACCCCGCTGGTCAAAGGAGACATTCACTCCAGCGGTCGCGCCGGGTGAATGGCCCGTCGGACCGGTCGCGTCGACGGAAGGAGGCGTTCGCTCCGGGCCGGTCAGGCGGTGGTGAAGGTGACTTCGCGGCGGTGCGGGTCGGCTTGAGTGAGGCGGACCCGGATTCGCTGGCCCTCGGTGAGGTCGTCACCCGCGCAACGGGCGATCACCGGCGGATCCGGGATGAACACCTCACCGTCGGCGGCGCCCGTCCGCAGCACCGTCGCCGGGAACACCGAGCCCACCCGGCCCGCCAGCGACCACGCCTGGGCCTGCGCGAGGCACGCCCGCTCCACCTGCGTCGCCACCCGGTCCGAGGAGCCCATCGCCGAGGGCAGCACCGGCAGCGCCTCCCGGACCCAGCCCGGCACCTCACGGCCCTCGCTCACCGCCAAGCACACCTCCGCGCCGTAGCGGTCCACGAGCCGCCGCAACGGAGCCGTCACGTGCGCGTACGGAGCCCCGATCCCGGCGTGGCGCGGTTTCGACGGAACACTCGAGTCGAACGACGTGTACCCGGCGCCGCGCAGCAGCCGCGTCGCCGCTACGTGCACCGCCAGCGCCTCCGGCCGCACCGGATCGATGCCCGCCAACGCCTCCGCCGGCGGCAGATCCTCCGGCCACTCCACGCCCAGCCGAGCCGCGGACCTCCGCAGCGCCGCCACCGTCGGCGGCTCCGGATCCGGCACGGTGCGCAGAATCCCGATGCCGGCGTCCAACATCATCTCGGCGGCGCACATGCCGGTGAGCAGGGAGATCTCCGCGTTCCACTCCTCCACGACCAGCCTCGGCCGCAGCGCGACCCGCCAGCCGCCGGACTCGTCGGCCGCCACCTGCTGCTCCGGCAAGCCCAGTTCGATCGCGCCGCGCCGCAACGCCTGCGCCCGGCGCAGCCGCCCGATCACCGGCAGCAGCTCGATCGACGAGTGCGCGACGCCGGCCCGCAGCGAACGCTGCACGCCCTCGTAGTCGAGTTGCGCGACCGACCGCACCAGCGCACGCCGCACCTGCGCACGCACCGCAAGACCGTCCGAGTCCAAGTCGATCGTCCACAGCACCGCGGGCCGCACCTGATCGGGCAGCAGGCTCGCCGCGCCCTCCGATAACAGCGTCGGATGCAGCGGCACGTTCCCGTCCGGCAAGTACAACGTCTGACCGCGACGCCGCACCTCCGCGTCCAACGCGCCCCCGGGGCGCACGTACGCGGGCACGTCGGCGATCGCGTACTCGATGCGGAAACCGGAGCCACGACGGCTCAGCAGCACCGCTTGGTCGAGGTCCTTCGCGCCCACCGGGTCCACCGTGACCAATGGCAACTCAGTCGCGTCCACCCTGTCCGCCTCGAACACCGGCTGCGCGACGGTCTGCTCCACCTCCGTCAGAGCGGCGGTGGGAAACTCCGCGGGCAGGCCGAAATCCTTGCGCACAGCGGTGAAATCGCACATCCCGTCCGCCGGGCGGCGGGGGTGCGGCGGATGCCCGGAACCCAGCGGAGACGCTGCGACGGCATCGGTGCCACCTCGTGGTACCTGTGCCGTCGCCATCGGAGCTCAGTCCTCCTCGGCCCAGCGCCGGTCGGCCTCATCGGCCGCGTCGGTGCGCTCCTTGGCTATCTCCAGAGCGTGCTCCGCGGAGGCGCGATCCGGGTAAGGCCCCAGCCGGTCGGCGGCGCGGCATCCCGCGGCGGGCTCGACCTGCTGGTGCTTCAAGCAGAAGAACCAACCATCGCGGGCCATACCCCGAGCCTCGCACGTTGTACGGGGTCGTGTCACGTCCCGTTCTCGTCTGTCCGGGGTGGTCGGGTGGCGGAACCTCAGCTGTCTTCTCGCTGCGGGATCTTTTTCCCGAGTGGCTCCGCCACGAGGGAAAAAGCTGTCCTCGCGAGAAGACAGCTGAGAACCCGCCGGTGGTCGGCTTCTTGACGTGGGCTATGTGCTTCGCACATACAGGCACGGCTTCGCCGCGGGGATTCGGCTTCGCCGCGAGGCAGGCGGGGCTTCGCCCGCCCTTTGCGGGCTTCGCCGCCAAAAGCGCGGCTTCGCCGCAAGGCACGGCTTCGCCGCAAAGCACGGCCTTCGGCCGCGAGGCAGGCGGGGCTTCGCCCGCCCTTTGCGGGCTTCGCCGCCAAAAGCGCGGCTTCGCCGCAAGGCACGGCTTCGCCGCAAAGCACGGCCTTCGGCCGCGAGGCAGGCGGGGCTTCGCCCGCCCTTTGCGGGCTTCGCCGCCAAAAGCGCGGCTTCGCCGGAAAGAACGGCTTCGACGTTCGTGGGCGTAGAGCAGGACCGGCTTCCACGATTCGGGGGGTCAGGCGGGCCGCGCCCCGTACCGCTCAGGGCTCACCAGGCGGGGGGCGGTGGGGCTCCTGGTGCGGGTGGGCGGCCGTCGGGCTGCCTGCGGGGGATGGGGTCCAGGCAGGAGACCAGGACCTGCTGGCTCTCCGGGTTGTCGATGCGGCGGCCGTCGCGCATCCGGTACTCCAGCTCGCCGCTGTCGCCGACCTCCACGGTGCAGCCCACCTCGGCGAGCTGTTCGTCGTCGAGGTCCACCAGCCGCTCGTAGCGGGACGGCACCACCCGGTACACCGGCCACTGCATGTGCCCGAAAGCCTGGTGGAACTCGGCGAGCAGATGGCGCATGTGCTGCTGCCACGGCAACGGCATCGACTCCGCCAGCGAACGAGGCAGCACCGCGTACCCGGTGTCGACCCCGTGCCCGGCGCGGGACAGATAGTCACCCAGCGGCGTGCTCGACGCCGGAGGTGCGGAACGCCTCGGAATGGGGTCTGGGGTGAACATGCTTCCTCCCGGTGTAGGACGCCGCGGGATTCGCACCGCATCGGCGGTGCTCATCCCGCGCACGCGGCGCAGCGGACCGCGGACCCGCTTCGCCGCCAGGTCGGGCCATCGGACGGCCCCGCCCAAGATTGCCACAGCGAACCGCCTCGATCAGCGGTCCGAACCATTCGCGGTGGCCGTGTCGCACCGCGTTCCCACCACGCCGGAGAGTGCTGATCCGGTTGCCCGGTACCCGCTACACCGGCTGCCGCACCGGCTGGCCCGCCGGTTGCGATCCCGCCGGACCCGGCGCGGGCCGGTCTCCCACGGGCTGCCCGGTGCTCGGCAGGATCGTGGGCTGCTGCGGAGCGACCTGCGGCGGCGCGGCGGCGTCACCACCGGGCCGGACCACCGTCGGCAGCAGCTCACCGCCGTCCCACATCTCGGTGCGCTCCACCGACTCGCCGGGCTGCGGCGCGTGCAGGATCTGGTTGTCGCCCAAGTACAGGGCCACGTGGTGAATGGCGCCCGGGTCCCGGCCCGCGCCCCAGAACACGAGATCACCGGGCTGCGCCTGGGTGAGCGGCAGGTGCGCCCCGCCGTCGCTGTACTGGGACCGCGAGTACTTCGGAATGTTCACGCCCGACTCCTTCCAGGCCATCTGGGTGAGCCCGGAGCAGTCGAACGAACTCGGTCCCGCCGCGCCCCACACGTAGGGCTTGCCGATCTGCTGGTCGGCGAACGCGATCGCCTTGGTCGCGAGCACCCCGGCCGAGGGCAGGTCCTCGCAGCCGCTGAACCCGGAAACCTGGCCTTCGACGCTGACCAGGTGCGCCGCCATCGGCTCCCACTTGTGGTAGCGCAACGGGTAGGCGGAACGCTCCACGCGCTGCGCGGCGGTGCCCGGCTGCAGCCCTTCCCAGTCGGGGATTTCCAGCAGCACGTCGTAGAACTTGTTGATCTGGTAGTCGACGTCGGTGACCTGCGCGACGCTGCCCCAGCCCATCGAGGGCCGCATCTGGAAGATGCCCAGCGAGTCGCGGTCGCCGTGAGTCAGGTTCGCGAGGTTCGACTCGGTCTTGCCGGCCTGGATCGCGACCTGCCACGCGCGCGGCGGCAGGTTGCGCTCCTTGCCGATCTTGATGATCTCCTTGGCGATGGTCACGGACTCCTCGTCGAGGCTGCTCGCATCGCTTTCGCCGCGGCCCTTCCCGTCGCCCGACGGGCCGAGTCCGGCGCTGCAATCCGACCAGCTCTGCGTCCCCTGCACGCCGGAGAGCACGAGCACGAACGCGCCCAGCCCGACCAGTCCGGCGAAGCCGGCCAACACCACGACCGCCACCAAGAGTTTTCGCATGTCAGCTCACCTTGTTGTAGCCGGAGACGCGCCATCCCTGCGGGGTGTTCATCAGATCTACTTCGATGTCGCCGGCATCGGTCGATAACCGGGCGCTCATCGAGTTGGCGGTGGAACGCAACGGCTTCGGCGGTCCGATGATCGCCGTCGACGGCACGTTCGCGGGGTCCACCGAGGTCATCTCGGTGATGAACTCTTCGGTGGTGTACGGGCGCAGGCCTTCGACCCACTGCGCCGCGGCGGTGCCCGGCGGGTGCGTCGCCCACTTCTTGCCCCAGGCCTCCACGACCTGGAGCCCGGCCGGGTCCGCGGGCGCGGGCGGCGGCGGGGTGGCGGGCACCGAGAACGTCGGGGGCGCGGGCGTGCGGCTCGGCGGCGCCGGGGCCGCCTGGTACTGCTCCGTGCCCTGCGGCTGGTCCCGGTAGTTGCGCGCCGGTGGCGGCTCGGGAAGCAGGAACCCGATGGCCGTGGCGACGACCGCGAGCACGATCACCGCGGTCACCAGGTGTTTCGGCGAGCGCAGCGGCCAGCCCCACAGCCTCCGGTAGACCGCCGCGCGTCCCCGATGCGTCCGGATCGGCATCGCTTCCCCTTCACCCCGCCGACCGGGTTCGCACCCGCCCGGCCGGCTCTGTCCGTTGAGGAGTCATCGCAGAATGATCTTTGGTCTCGTCGGCGGCGGAGCCGCTGAGCAGTGACCGGCTTGAGCGAGCAGACCACCGGCGAGTTCTCGGCGACTTCCGCGCGAGAACGGCGATTTCGCCGCCTACGGCATACGTGAGAAATGGATCCCGCAGCGAGGAAGCCGCGGAGGCTCCACCGAACGACCCCGTGCGCAGGCCATTCCGCCGGCAACCATCAGTCCACAGTGGTCGGTCAGTCTTCATCCGCCACCTCCAGACCGCGGGACGGCCGGTACACGACGTACACGGGTTTGCCCGCGACCACTTCCATGTCGGCCCGGCGCGGCGCGGCCGGTTCGGTCGGAGCGGGCATCGGCGCATGGTCCGACCGGGACGGAACCAGCACCGGTTCCTCCTCCCGCCGATCCCATCCGACGTCCGTGACCGGAGCGGTGTCGACCGTCCGGC
The DNA here is from genome assembly GCF_022828475.1 of Saccharopolyspora gloriosae. GTDB lineage: Bacteria > Actinomycetota > Actinomycetes > Mycobacteriales > Pseudonocardiaceae > Saccharopolyspora_C > Saccharopolyspora_C gloriosae_A. The sequence goes on from NZ_CP059557.1 coordinate 5,304,178, forward strand.
TGGGCCTGCCCTCCGGCAGAGCCGCGGCGGGACCGCCCGGTCGCCGCTCCCCTGCCGGGCCGGACGCGGGCAGCGCGGGCGAACCCATGCCGCCGCCGGTGGGCGCTCCGCTGCCGGGCAACGCCGCCCACGGCCCGCCTTGCCGGTCGAGGCGCTGCGCCGTCGCCGACATCGCCTGGTGATCGGCCTCCGGTCGCGTCTGCCACCTGCCGCGCTGTCCGGCGGGGTCCGGTGGCGGCGCGTCCGGATCGGACTCGCGAACCTGGTTCCAGAAGTCCCCGCTGGGATCTTCGGTCGGCTGCCGCCCGCGGAATCGGCCGAACACGCCGCGCGAAGCCTGCGCCACGCCACCGGAACCGCCGACCGAGAGCTGCACCATCTGGCCCATCCGCTGCATCGGCTTGCCGACCATGATGAACACGATCGTCACCAGTCCCGCCAACAGGATCTGGATGAGCACGTCGAACGGCGTCGGCCCGTTGAAGATCCACATCAGCACCCAGGTGTGCAGCCCGGCCATCGCGGCGATCACCAGCACGTTGAGCATCGCCGCACCGGCGATCCGCCCGACCGCGCGCAGGACCTGGTGGTTCAGCAACGCCACCAGCCCGATCAGCGGCCCGGCCAAGATCAGCACCCGCAGCAGCACCTGCGCCAGCAGGATCGCGGCCTTCGCCATCAGCTGGAACGAGGCGAACGCGAGGCCCTGCACCACCGACAACATCGCGGCGCCGACCCGGCTGCCGTCCTTGCCCTGGAAGTAGCCGTAGGCACTGGTGTTCTGCAATTGGCCGGCGACGTCGGTGAACGCATCGGTCTTCGGAGTCGCCGGTCCCTTGTCGGCGTTCGCCGCTACCTCCTGCTTCGTCCACGCCTGCGCGCGCAGCAGCTGCGGGCCGAACCGCTCGGCCTCCGGCGCATCAGGCGCACCGAACTCACCGCGCAGCCAGTTGTTGTAAACGACCTGCTTGTGCAGTTCCGTCGGCAACGAGTTGGTGGCGTCTCCGACGCCGACCTGTTGCAGGAAACCGGACTGCACCACCGAAGTCCCGGTGATCACGATCTCGTCCAGGGCGTGCGTGTAGATCATCGGCGTGAGGTACGTGGCAGAGGCGAACCACAACCCCGCCAGCGCCCACATGGTGCGCTTGCCGATCGTGGCCAGGTCGCCCTGCCAGATGTAGCGGAACAGCAGCACCGCCAGGACCAGCGCCGCGACCCCGAACCACGGGGTGAACACGCTGTCGTAGAGGGCGACGGTGCCGGTGGCGATCAGGTCGTCCAGCGGCCCCATGAGATTGCCGTTGACCAGCGCGTAGTGCAGCCCGTTGGTGGCTCCCACGAGGTTCTTGGACAGGTTGAACAGCTCGTTGCCCAACCACGTGTCGACCAGCGCGTTCGGGTTCATCATGCCCTGCGGCCCGCAGCCCAGGTCATAGTTGTGCCACACGTGCCCGGCGTAGCCGAACTCGTCGTACGGGCTGCCCGGAACCCCCGAACCCAGCGGCGCCCGGTCGATCGCACCGACCATGCCGGACTGCGGCCGTTCCGGACTCGGCGGTTCCTTGCAGTCCAAGCCCTGCGCCGAGACCGGTGCCCCGATCAGCGCCTGGATCGCGACCAGGGCACCGACCAGCAGCACCGCCGAACGACGGCTCCTGGCGCGCGCGGTCAGCCGCGCCCGCCGGGACACCACCCGCTTCGCGGCCCAGATCACCGCCACGATCACCGCCGCCATGATCGTGGGTGCGAGCAGCGTGCTCACCGCACTTCGTCTCCGCCTTGACCGGGCCGCTGCTGCGAGCGGTCGGTTCCGTTGCTGCGTTCCTCACCCGGCCCGATGCCGACGGTTTCGAGTTCGAACTCGTCGAAACCGTCGATATCGCCCGCGTAGTCGTCCTCCGGCACCGGCGGCGGCGACGGCAGCGGCGGGGTGTCGGAGTTCGCCGCGCCCTCGGCTCCGGGCAGCGCCCGCTGATCCGGATCGGCCGCGGTGCTGCCGGGAGTGGTGTCGAGCGCGTCGCGCAAGTGCTCCAGGTGCGGGCCGCCGAAGTCGATGCGGATGCGCTCCACACCGCCGGCGCCGTCACCGAAGATGAACTGCCGCGGCGCCCGATCCCGCTCGGTGCTGTTGCGCGCGGGTCCCGGCCTGCGTCCCAGCGCGGACACCACCTGCTCGTAACCCGCGCCGACCGGAACCTTCAGCAGCCGCAACGCGTCCGCCTGCGCCTGCTCATCGTCGAGCCTGCCGACGAACACCGAGTCCAGCAGCGACACGAAACCCTGGATGCGCAGGAAGTCCGCCGGGATCTGGCTGGACAGCAGCACCCGCACGTTCCACTTGCGGGAGTCGCGGGCGAACCGGTTCATCAGCACCCGGCCCGTCGGCACCTCGGACAGGAAGAACGCCTCGTCGATCCAGACGCCCTTGCGCTCGTTCTTCGGGCGCTCGTAAACGGATCGCTGCGTCAGCCACGCGGCCAGGTTCAGCATCTCGACGCCGAGCGCTTCCGCGTCCGTCCAATGCTCCCGTCCGACTCCGTCCTTCGGCAGCGCCAAGCCCGCCATGGTGAGCACCGTCAACCGGTCCTCGCGGGTCTCCGAGTACGGGTCGGCGTCGGCCTCCGGGATGAGCAGCGACATGCGTTCGCGGATCTCATCGAGGAAGTCCGCCACCACCACCGCGTGCTCGTGGTGCTCGGACGCGTCGCGGCGCAGCGCCTCGAACACCATGCCCGGGTGCGCGTCCGGCCGGCCGCCGACGGCGCGCACGGCGCGCAGCAGCACGATCCGGGTCTGCGGCAGCCGGGCCACCTCGTAGGGCAGCAGACCGGTGAGCACGTCCAGCACCAGCCGCCGCCGGGTGGCCGCCGACAGCGCCCGTTCCCGCCGCCAGCTGCGCTCCGGGTCGTCCTCGTCGACGAAGTGCTCCAGCTGCGGCTCGGCCACCACCCGGTACGGGTTGAGGATGCCGGGCTGGGCGTTGAGCAGGTTGATCGGCCGCGCGTACGGCGCCAGCTCGGGGAGTTTGCACAGCTCCGCCAGCGGACCCGACGGGTCCAGCAACGTCCAGTGCGCGCCCGCCCGCAACGTCTTGTAGACGGTGCCGCCGCCGAGGAAGGACTTGCCGCCGCCCAAACCGGCGACCATCGCCGTCAGGCCGGAGGCGTCGCGGACCTCCTGCGCCATCCACGGGTCCCAAGCCACCGGGCGCCGGGTCGCGGTGCAGGTCTCGCCGAGCAGGATGCCGCGCCGGTCGCCGACCTCCGCGGTGGCCTGCGGGACCGCGGCCGCGGCCCACACCACCGAACCGCGCCGCATGTACGCGCCGGAGGCCAGCTGCTCGCCGGGGATGAACTCGCGAGCCATCGCGTACTGCGCCTCGGGATGCTCGATGGCGACCTTCGGCTTGTACAGGTCCAGGATCTGCTGCGCGAGGCGCAGCGCGTCGCGCTCCGTCGGCCCGGACACCGCCAGCCGCCACCACGAGCGGACGCGGGTGGCCAGCGCGGTGAAGCCGGTGGTCATCTCGTCGTCGATCTCCAGCACCCGGCCCGCCTGGCGGGCCAGCGAGGTCGGCGGCTCCAAGCCGTGTTCCTCGGTGTAGTGCCGGACCTGCGAGCGCACCTTGTTCATCTGGCGCTGCAGCTCACCGCCCACGTCCTCGGGGCGGCGCACGTAGATCCGCGCGGACCACTCGACCGGAGCGGGCAGTCGATCGGAGTGCTGGATCCACGGGTCGTCGATCTCCGGGATCTGCAGGCCGTGCGACTGGCCCACCGTCAGCACCGCGACGTGCCGGGTGATGCCCGCGTTGGAGCCGGTGCGACCGCGGACGGTGGCGGTCGGCGAGTACGGCTCCTGGTACATGTCGGCGGCGTCGGTGAACGACGCCAAGTCCTCGGGTTCCCACGCGGCGCCGGGCACCGCGGGAAGGTTGCGCGGCGCGGGCAGGCCCAGCGAGCAGGACCGGTGCATCAGCCAGGAAACCTCCTCCGCCGTCACCGGACGTCCGTCCAGCCCGGCGGAGCCGATCACCTGGTCCAGGTGCTCGATCTCGCTGTCGAGCGCGACCAGTTCGGCGTCCACGGCCTCCGGGAACACCCGCCGCAGCAGCGGGGCGGCGCGTTCCACGGCGCGGTCCACCACGTTGCGGGTCTGCACCTGGACGCCGAGGTACACCTCTTTCTCCGCCATCGAGCGGCCCATCAGCTGCTGCTGCTCGCCGACCATGTAGTCGTCGAAGCTCAGCGCGCCGGGAGCGTCGGGCAGCGCACCGCGCGCGTTGTGCACGTGCGCCTCCGCCCACATCCGGATCGGGTACGGACGGCTCGTCACGCGCAGGTGCATCCAGCGGCCCTGGAGCTCCGCGTACTGCCCCGCGATGGCGGCGATCAGGTCCTGGCGCTGCGAATCGGAGCGGAAGGACCAGCGCTGCGGCGACAACCGGTACCAGGCGAACACGTCCTGACCGGTGCGCAGCAGGTGTCCGTCGATGGACCTGGCGGCGATGGAAGGCGTGTAGCTCGGCAACGACTGTTCGTCAGGAAGCCTGCGGTCCTGCCGTTTCGCCTTCCCCCGCGCTTTGCCCCCGCCTTGCGGGGCGCGCTGGGACGCGCCGAGACCCTGGGGCTGGCGCTCACCGCCTCGACGGCGACCGAACACCGCGAACCTCCTTGCTACGCGCACGCCCGCCCGCGGACTTGGTGCGTCCCGCGGACTTCCTGGTGCGGCGGACTTGCCTGTTCGAACCACCGGCGGGCTGAGCCCCGTATTGGGACCGGCCGGATCGCCGGGCCTGCTGGGGCGGGCCTCCCCGGCTGCGCCGAGTGGGCTGCTTTGCTTGTCTGGGTTGCTTCTGCTTCGGCCGCGGCCGCTGGGTGCGCACCTTGATCCGGGCCGCGCCCGCCGCCCCGCCGCGTCCGGCGGAACGTTCACGAGGTGCGGTCAACTCACGCAACCACATCACCAGGACCGCTCCCAGCGGCCGTTCGTGGGTGATCCGGGAACACACGATCCGCGTAACCACGACGGTGATGATCAGCGCCCACGCGGTGGAGAAGAAGCCGAAGCCGATGTTCATCCGCCGTTCGACGGCGAGCACCAGCAGGAGCACGATCGTCCCGACGCCCCACGCGACGTAGCGCACTCGCCACGGGAACGTCGCCTTCGGCGGGCCGAGCCACACGGCGTCGACCCGGTAGACCTCGTCATCGGTGCGGATCCGCACTGGCGATCACCCGCTGGTGGTGCTGAACAGACCGGCGATGAACGTGCCGATGTCCACGCCCGCGCCGGTGACCGCGAACCCGATGATGGCCAGCGCCACGACCACGCCCATGACGCGGCGCATCACGCCCGCGTTGTCGCCCTTACCGCCGCCGAGCCACAGCAACAGCAACGCGACCGCGAGCAGCAGCAGCGGCAGCAGGTTGTTGATGATCCACCCGCGGATGCCTTCGGTCCCGAGACCTGTCTGCTGCGCCAGCGGGTCGAGCGCGGCCAGGACTTGCACGTGCGCCAACGTTTCCAGCGGCATGGCGGTCATCTTGTTACCCCTGAGTGCGTGAAGGGTCGTCGGGCAGGTACGTCGGCCGACAGGATCTTCCCGACGCGACGATACGAGTAGAACATGACATGGTCACCAGCAGTAGTGGTTGATCCAGCGCCACCGGAGACGTCGGCAGACCGGTTCACTCCCCGAATAGGCCGTTCGGGCTTGACTCGGATGGAGCAATGAACGCGACGGAGCGGAGGCCGGACATGCGCTGGATCGGGAACCCCTGATCGTTCACTCTGTTGCGAGCCCCTTCCTCACGCACAGTGCATGAATCGGCCGGACAGTGGAATTCGGCACACCACTCGATGTTGCACCGAAACCCGTTCGCCGGGCGCCGGCCGACGATGGCGAACCGCGTCCGCGCCCGCCACCCGGACGTGATCTTGACTGCATCCAGCGTAGCGGCTCCACCGGTCACCGCCGCGTCCAGGTCGCTCCACGGGCAGTGACCAGCGACCGAAATCATCACCGTCTGAAATGCCCGGATCCAGGTGGGCTCCGAGGCACGCCGCACCGGGCGCGGACCCGTGGTCGCTAGACTGAAACCTGGTGGATGAGTCGGCCGGGCGGCCGCGGCGCGGGCACGACCCGCGTCGAGGAAAGTCCGGACTCCACAGGGCAGGGTGGTTGCTAACGGCAACCCGGGGAAACCCGCGGGACAGTGCCACAGAAAACAGACCGCCCGACCGGTTCGCCGGACGGGTAAGGGTGAAACGGTGGTGTAAGAGACCACCAGCGCCCCGGGTGACCGGGGCGGCTAGGTAAACCCCACCCGGAGCAAGGCCAAGAGGACGCCGATCAGCGTCTGCGCAGGTGTTCGAGGGCTGCCCGCCCGAGCCTGCGGGTAGGCCGCTGGAGCCTGCCGGCAACGGCAGGCCGAGATGGATGGTCGCCGACCGGGAGATCGCGAGGTCCCCAAGAACAGGATCCGGCTTACAGGCCGACTCCTCCACCTTTCTCTTGTTCTGGGTTCGCTTGGCTGAGGTGGGCGGGTAGCGGAACCTCAGCTGTCTTCTCGCTGCGGGATCTTTTTCCCGAGTGGCTCCGCCACGAGGGAAAAAGCTGTCCTCGCGAGAAGACAGCTGAGAACCCGCCGGTGGTCGACCTTTTGACGTGGGCTATGCGCTACGCGCATACAGGCACGGCTTCGCCGCAGAGCACGGCTTCGCCGTAAGGATTCGGCTTCGCCGCGAAGATTCGGCTTCGCCGTAAAGCACGGCTTCGCCGTAGGGCGGGGACTTCGGGCGTGAGGTGGGCTTGCTTTGCCGCCTGACTGCACGGTTTTCGGTCGTGAGGTACGGCTTCGCCGCAGGGGTGGCCTTCGGTCGGCTTGCTTCGTTGCCTGGGTGTGTGGCCTTCGGCCGTGGGGTTTTCTCGCTCGTTCGGTGGTCGTCTCGTCGGGTGGGAGTGGATTGACCGGTATTCGGGCTGGTTGCTCTACTGCGTTGGTGACCGCCGCACCGCTGACCCGCTGCCGCTACGTGGACTACGCGCGCGTCAACGGTGCCTGCTGTTCGTCCTGCTGAACGCGCCCGTCACGCTCATTCACGGCCGATTTCGGCCGCTCGCAGGAAGAACGCGCTCATGTCCACCGTCATCACGGTCTCCAGCAGCCCGCATTCGCTGTCCCGCCTGGAAGAACTGCACCGCGCCACCGGCGAAGCCCTGCGCGATGAGGGGTTTCGCGTGCGCGGTCTGCCGCTGCACCGGATGCCCGAGTCGGCGCTGCTGACCGGCCGCGCCGATGCCCCCGCGCTGCGGTGGGCGCGCAGGCTGCTCGACCGCGCCGACGGGATCGTACTGATCACGCCGTCCTACGAGGTCTCCGGGAGCCGTCTGCTGCGGGCGTGGCTGGACCTGATGCCCTCGCCCGCCGGACGACCGGTGCACGCGGTGTGCCTGGGTTCGACGCAAGCCCAGTCGAGCACCGCTGACTACGCGGTGCGCCGCCTGCTGGCCGATCACGGTGCCCAGCGGGTGGCGCCCGCCAGCTTCCTGTTCGACAAGTGGCTCACCGCCGACGACGACGGTTGGCGGTGGGACCCGCGCGCGACCCGGCGGCTGTCCGACGGGCTGGCCACGTTCAGCCGAGAGCTGAACCCGGCCGCGCACGTCGCCGCCTGACCGCTCGGCGCGCCTTGCGGAACCCTTCGAGCTGCGTCTTGCCAGCGGCGGAGCCGATGAGCAGTGACCAGCCCGAGCAGGTGGACCACCGGCGGGTTCTCCGCGGACTCCTCGCGAGGACAGCGATCTCACCGCGTATCGGCATCACCAGAAATCGCGGCGACACGACGAAGAGGCAGCCAGGAGGGCGCTGAGGATCCGCTACCCGGACACCTGCGCAGATGCTCCTGCAAGGACTCGTTGCTCCGGCACGTCCACCTGGAAGTCGCGGAACCGCGCCCGCACGTCGTGGTCGGGTCCCCATTCGGTGGCGTGGCCGCCGAAGAAGGTGGAGAAGAAGATCCCGGCGAACGGCACGTCGCCGATCTGCTCGATGCCCACGACGTCGAGCACCTCCTGATCGTCGTAGCGCACCACGATCCGCCCCGTGTCGCGGTCCACGGACTGCTCCACGGTGTGCCACTGGTCGTCGGCCTGCCACTGCCACGCGCCGCGGCCCACGTCCTCGCCGTAGCCGTCGCCCAGCGACGGGTCGTAGACGTACACCTCGCCGTCGCCGGCGCGGGCGTCGTGGCCCTCGTCGTTGCGCCACATGAACCGGGTGGACCAGGCCTGCCCGTGGTTCCCGCCACCGGCCTCGCCGGGCGGGCCGCCGTAGAGACCGGGGAGCTTGCCGCCCTTGCCGAAGTCGTAGTCGGCCGGGAACCGCACCTGGTAGCTCAAGTGCAGGGAGCGGGCCTGGGACAGGTCCTCGCGGCCGAGGTCGTCGAAGTCGGTGTAGAACTGACCGCCGCCCTCGCTCGGGCAGTCGTCGCAGGACGGCGAGGACGAACCCGCGCCGTAGAACACCTCCAGCGAGCCGTCCTGCCCGGACATCCGGTCGAAGCCGAACCTGCCGTCACCGAGCACGCCCCACCGCTGCTGCCAGGACTCGCCGGGGAAGTCCGCGAAATCACCGGTCCACGGTTCCGGGGCCGCGGCGGCCGTGGCGGGCAACGCCATCGCTGCGGCCAGCAGGAGCCCGAGAACCCCGCTGCTGCGCCGCGATCGGCGCGTCCGTGCACTCATCCGTGATCACCTCGCCGGTGAGCAGATACCCATCGGGGCACCCGGTCAACGTTCCGTCGCAAACCGGCCAACCGGAACCCGCCCGAGCCGAAGCGCATCAAGTGCTGCCCCGTTCTCCCGCTCAGATCGGCCGGAGGAGGCGTTCAGCTCAGGAGCAGCCGTGGCCTCGCGGCGAGCATTCAGGCCTCAGCCCAGGTGGGAGATGTCGTTGACCAGCCGGACGGAGGCGTTGCCGTCCGGATAGAACTCGACGATCGACAGCGACGCCAAGTCCAGGTGCAGGCGGTAGTACAGCGACGGCCCCACGTCGAGCCCCAGCCGCAGCAGCGCCTTGATCGGCGTGACGTGGCTGACGACGATCACCGTGGTTCCGGCGTGGCGCTCCAGGATCTCGTCGCACACACCCGTGACCCGGCCGAACACGGCTTCCAGGCTCTCGCCCTCCGGCGGTTCGACGGTGGAGTCGCCGAGCCAGGACCGGTGCAGCTCGGGGAACTTCTCCGCTGCCTCCAGGAAGGTCAGACCCTCCCAAGCACCGAAGTCCGTCTCCAGCAGCCCATCGTGGAAGGTGAGTTCGCCGCCGGTGGCTGCGGCGACGGCCTCCGCGGTCTGCCGGGTGCGCCCCAACGGGGAGGCGAGCACCGGGGCCGCGCCGTCGGCGGTGACGACCCCGTCCATCCCGGCCAGCCGGGCCGCGGCGGCCCGCGCCTGGCTCTCGCCCAGTTCGGTCAGCGGCACGTCACCACGGCCGGAGTAGCGGCGGTCCACCGACATGGCGGTCTGCCCGTGCCGCAGCAGCAGCAACTTCGTGGGCGCCCCGACGGCACCGTTCCAGCCGGTGGGGCGCACCCGCCCCGAAGTCTCGGCGGCAGCGGTCCCCGCACCCCCGGCGGAAGCCGACTCCGCACTGCCGGCGGAAGCCGACTCCGCGCCGCGTTCGGCGTCGGCCCGGGTGTCCATCGCTTCGTTCGCCAACCGGTCCGCGTCGGCGTTGCTCGCCCGCGGAATCCACTCGAAGGTCACCGTCGAGAAGTCGGCGACGAGCTCCTTCGCCTGAGCCGCAAGGGATCGCAGCGCCTCGTGCTTGATCTTCCAGCGGCCGGAGAGCTGCTCCACGACGAGCTTGGAGTCCATCCGGACGTCGACCTCGTCGGCACCGAGTTCCGCCGCCGCCCGCAGTCCGGCGAGCAGGCCCTCGTACTCCGCGACGTTGTTCGTGGCGACACCCAGCCAGCGCGACCGCTCCGCGAGCACCGCGCCGTCCGCGCCGCGCACCACCGCGCCGCACCCGGCAGGCCCCGGATTGCCCCGGGAGCCACCGTCGGCTTCGACGACGACCCGCATCAGGAATCCTTGGAGCGAACCAGGATCGCGCCGCACTCCTCGCAGCGGACCACGTCGTCGGCGGCGGTGTCCCGCAGCTCCGCGAGCTTCGAGCGGTCCAGCTCGATGCGGCAGGCACCACAGCGGTTGCCCTGCAGCTGCCCCACCCCGACGCCCTTGGAGGCGCGGATCCGGTCGTAGAGGGCCAGCAGCGGCTCCGGCAGCGCGCCGGCCAAGGACTGGCGTTCCACCGTGCGCTTGGCCTCGGCGGTGTCCAGGTCGGCCATCGCCTCGTCCCGGCTGTGCTGCACGTCGGCGAGCCGCTGCTCCGCCTCGGTCACTCCGGCGCGGGCACGCTCGACGTCGGATTCCAACGCCTCCCGCTGCTCCATGACCTCCAGCAGCTCGTCCTCCAGGTTCCCCTGGCGACGGGCGAGGGTCTGCAGCTCGTGCTGCAGGTCCTCCAGCTGCTTGGCGGAACCGCCGGATTCCATCAGCTTGCGGTCGCGGTCCTCGCGCTTGCGGACCTGGTCGACCTCGGCTTCGAGCCGCTTCGCGTCGCGGTCGATGTCGCCGAACGAGGTCTGCGCGGCCACCAGCGAATCCCGCTGTGCCTGCAGCTCACGTTCGCGGTGGCCGATCTCCTCCAGTTCGGGCAGCGTTCGGCGGCGGTGGTTGACGCGGTTGAGCTCGGCGTCCACCTCCGCCAGATCGAGCAACTTGCGCTGCACGGCGGGGTCGGCTTTCACGCGGGAGTCCTCCCAGAGTCGGGGGCCGTACCGGCGGCGTGAGCGGTCCACGGGTCGGTCCGGCGTGTGGAGACAAGAACCTCGACAGTATCCGGTAGCGCCGCGCCCACGACGTCGGCAGCCTGCTGGCACCACGGCCACTCGCTCGCCCAGTGCGCCACGTCCACCAGAGCGGGCACCTGCGCACCCGGCAGCTCCCCGCGGGCGATGTGCTCGCCCGCCGGGTGGTGGCGCAGGTCGGCGGTCACGTAGGCGTCGACGCCCGCGGCCTGCGCGGTGCTCAACTGCGAGTCGCCCGCGCCGCCGCAGACCGCCACGGTCCTGATCTCCCGGTCGAGATCGCCCGCGCCGCGCACACCCCAGGCGGTGGTGGGCAGGTTCTCCGCGACCCGCTGCACGAACCGGTCGAACGGTTCCGGTTCCGGCAGCGAACCGATGCGGCCCAGCCCGGTGGCCGAGCCCTCGGCGTGCGGGGCGAGCGGGCCGGTGACGGTGAGACCGATCGCCTCGGCCAGCGCATCGGACACTCCGACGGCCGCGGTGTCGGCGTTGGTGTGGGCGCAGTACAAGCCGATGCCGGAGCGGATCAGCCGGTGCACCAGCCGCCCCTTCGGGTCGTCGGCGGGCACCCCGTGCACGCCGCGCAGCAGCAGCGGATGGTGCGAGACCAGCAGCTGCGCGCCGAAACCCACCGCTTCGTCCACAGTGTCCTCAGTGGGATCCACGCAGAACAGCACCCGCTGCACGACGGCCTGCGGATCGCCGCAGACGAGACCGACCGCGTCCCAACTCTCGGCCAGCTCCGGCGGGTAGGCGGCCTCCAGCGAGTCCACGACGTCCTGAATCCGCACGGTCATCCGAATCGCACCCCTTGGTTCGGTCTTCGCACTTATCGGTCCTTTCAGAACGACCTGCACAGCGGGCCGCTCAGCGGAACCTCAGCGGCTTCCGCACTGCCCCTCGCCGAGGTCACCGCGATTTCCGGCGTACACCGGCACGCGGCGAAATCGCCGTCCCTGCGAGGAAGCCACCGAGAACCCGCCGGTGGTCATCTTGCTCAAGCCGGTCACCGCTCAGCGGCTCCGCCGCCGACACGACACCGAAAAAAGATCATTCCGCAAGGACTCCCTATCCGAGAAGCTCGCGCAACGCCCGGACCAGAGTCGCGTTGCGTGCCGCGTCCCGAACCGCCACCCGCAGGTGATCCGGTCCGAGACCGGGGAAGGTGTCGCCGCGCCGGACCGCGATGCCGCGGTCCCGCAAGGCGTGGCGGACCTTCGCACCATTGTGGACGTCCAGCAGCAGGAACGGTGCGCGGGCAGGTCCGGCGACCGTGATCCCAGGTATGGCGGCCAGCTCCGCGGCGAACCGATCCCGCGTCGCGGCGATCTCCACGGCGGCCCGCTCGGCCTCCGCCACCGCCTGCGGGGCGCAGCAGGCGGTGATCGCCGCCAGCGCGAGGGTGCCCAGCGGCCAATGCGGGCGGGGCGCGCTCAACCGGCTCAGCAGGCCGGGTTCACCGAGCGCGTATCCGGCGCGCAGCCCCGGCAACGCCCAGGTCTTGGTGAGGCTGCGCACCACCAGCACGCCCGGAATCCGTTGCGCCGCAAGCGATTCCGGTTCGCCGGGCACGGTGTCGGCGAACGCCTCGTCCACCACGACCACCCGGCCGGGCTTGGCCAGGGCGCGGATCGCCTCGGCGGGGTGCAGCACCGAGGTCGGATTCGTCGGGTTGCCCAACACCACCAGATCGGCCTCGTCCGGGACGAGCGCCGGGTCGAGGCGGTGATCGTCGAGCTGCACCCGGGTCACCGGCACGTCCGCGGAACGCAGCGCGAACTCCGGTTCGGTGAACGAGGGATGCACCACCGCGGCGCATTCCGGGCGCAGCGCCGGCAGCAGCGAGAAGCACTCCGCCGCGCCGGACAGCAGCAGCACGTCCTCGGGTTCCCGGCCGTGCCGCTCGGCGACGGCGGTCCGAGCGGCGAGATCATCCGCGGCGGAGGGGTAGCGGCCCAGGTCGTCCAGCGCGGCGGCGAGGTGATCGCGCAGCCACCGCGGCGGGCGTTCGAGCCGGACGTTCACGGCGAAGTCGAGCAGGCCCGGTGCGGCGTCCACATCGCCGTGGTGGCGCAGCAGCTCGTGCTCGTTTCCGCTCGTCATCTCGGGCAGTGTAACCGCCGGAAGACGATCTTCAGCCCAGGAGCGCTCCCTCCTGGACGGGCCGTACCGTCGATACCCGACCAAGTCCGAGGACCCGAGGTTCGGCCGCCCCGCCTCCGAAGCCAAGCGAGGGAACATCCATGCACGTCTCGTTCATCTGCACTGGGAACATCTGCCGCTCGCCGATGGCGGCGATGGTGTTCCAGGAGCACGTCCGCCGGGCGGGGCTCGAGGACCAGGTGGAGGTCAGCAGCGCGGGCACCGGTCCGTGGCACATCGGCGAGGGCGCCGATCCCCGGACGTTGAAGGTGCTCGCCGACCACGGCTACCCCACCGAGCACGTGGCGGCGCAGCTCGGCGACGAGCATCTCGACGCCGACCTGCTGCTGGCGATGGACGCCGGGCACCTGCGCGTGGTGCGCGACGCGCTGGGCGAGCCGGAGCGGGTGCGGCTGCTGCGGTCCTTCGACCCGGCCTCCGAGGACGCGGCCGAGGTGCCCGACCCGTACTTCGGCGGGGACCGCGGCTTCGAGGACGTGCTGGCGATGATCGAGGCCGCGGTGCCGGGCCTGCTGGACTGGACCCGCGAACGACTCTGACCGGCCGGTGCGCTCGGGCGCACTCGCGCCCGGCGGAGGGGACACTCGGCCGCGAGCGGAGCGGAGGCATGTGATGGGCGAGATCGAAGACGTGGTGCTGCGGTTCACCGGCTCCGAAGCGGTCGGAGTCCGGGAGCTCGGCGGCGGCGACGCGGGAACCTCCCGATCGGTGCGGCTGGCCGACGGACGGCAGGTGTTCGTGAAGACGAACCCGCCCGGCATGCCCGGTGCGATCGCCGCGGAGGCCGCCTCGCTGGCGTGGCTCGCGGAACCCGGCGCGCTGCCCGTTCCGGCGGTGCTCGGCGACACCGATCGCCATCTCGTGACCGAACACCTCGACTCCGGCTCGCCCGCTCCGGCGGCCGCCGAGGAGCTCGGGCGCGGCCTGGCCCGGTTGCACTCCGCGGGTGCGCCCGCGCACGGGAGCCCGCCACCGGGTGGCCCGGCCGACGCGTGGATCGGGCTCGCGCCGATGCGCAACGAGCCCATGCCGGACTGGCCGTCCTTCTACGCCGAGTACCGGGTGCGGCCCTACCTGCGGCGTGCCGTCGACGCCGGGCTGCTCGGCGCCGACGAGTCCGCGCTCATCGAGCGGGTCTGCGGCCGGCTGCCCGAGCTGACCGGCTCCGATGAGCCCGCCGCCCGGCTGCACGGCGACCTCTGGGCGGGCAACGTGCACTGGAGCGGCGGGGCGGCGTGGGTGATCGACCCCGCCGGGCACGGTGGGCATCGGGAGACGGACCTCGCGATGCTCGCGCTGTTCGGCTGCCCCCACCTGGAGCGGGTGCTGGCCGCCTACGAGGAGGTCCGGCCGCTCGCCGAGGGCTGGCGGGACCGGATCGGCGTGCACCAGCTGTTCCCGCTGCTCGTGCACACCGTGCTGTTCGGCGGCGCCTACGCCCGCCAAGCCGTCACGGCCGCCCGCAACGCCCCCTGCTGATCGCCGAGCTGCGTTCGAGCGGCCTTCCGTCGGGTCCCCGCCCCTCATCCGATCAGCGGCGAAGCCGTCGGAGTGAACGGACCGTTCGCCCAATCCCGTTGGACCAACGGTCCGTTCACCCACCCCGAATCGACGCGAGCACGCCGGATCGCCGAGACCCGTTCGGAGTGAACGGACCGTTCGCCCAATTCCGTTCGACGAAATGACCGTTTCAGGTTCCGCTGCCCGATTCGCCGCACGGGGAGTTTTCCGGGAGGCCAGGCGTGGGCTGGGCCGCACTGCGGCGGGGGCGGGCGGGAGCGTCGCCGCGGGGCCGCCTACCGTGGAGCCGTGCGCCTGAAGTTCCTGCTTCGACCGGGGTGGATCGGACTGATCCTGCTGGTCGTGCTGTTCGCCACGCTCTGCTTCACCCTGCTCGCGCCGTGGCAGTTCGGCCGCAACGACCAGACGCAGGCCCGCAACGACGCCATCGAGCACTCGTTCACGGCCGAGCCGAAACCTCTCGGCGAGGCGCTGCCCGACGGCAGAGCGCCCGACGCGACCACCGAGTGGACCAAGATCGCCGTCACCGGCCGGTACCTGCCGGAAGCCGAGACGCTGGCCTGGCTGCGCTCCGTGCAGGGCGAGCCCGCGATCGAGGTGCTCACCCCGTTCCGCACCACCACCGGCGAGACGCTGCTGGTCGACCGCGGCTTCGTGCGGCCGGTCGGTACCAACGCTCCCCCGTTCGCCGCCGCGCCCACCGAGCAGGTCACGATCACCGCTCGGGTGCGGATGGACGAGAAGGACCAGGAGAAACGCCCGGTGTTCGAGCGCCAGGGGCACCGCTGGACCTACTCGGTGGACTCGCAGGTCATCACCGCGGGCAGCGGGGTTCCGCTGCGGCCCGGCTACTTCGCGCTGGTCGACGGGCAGCCGGGCGGTCTCGCGGCGTTGCCGCTGCCGCAGCTGTCGTCGGGGCCGTACTTCTCGTACGCGTTGCAGTGGATCGCGTTCGGCGTGATGGCGCTGGCCTCGATCGGGTACCTCATCTACGCGGAGCTCCGGCCCCCGGAACAGACCGCGGGAACGGTGCAGAAGCCCCGGAAGATGTCGGTCGCCGAGGCCGTCGCCGAGGACGAGCGCCGGGAACGCGAAGAGGCTGCCTCCCGCGGGGAATGAGGACGGGACGCCGACCTCCCAAGCCTCCACAGGCAGAGCACAGACCCGCCTCAGCGGTGCTTGCCGCCTGGGGGCTGCCGGTAGACGAACGTGATCACGCCGACGACGGCGATGATGGCGAGCGGGAGCAGCAAGCCCGAAAGCACGGTGGCCAGTTCGCTCATGTGACCTCCTTCGGTCCCTTCCACCACTACCGGAACCACTGCCAGATCACCTGTTCCGGAGCCGCATACCCCACGATCGGTCGACCCACCGACCACGCCCTGTCAGCACAACAGCCGACCGAACGCACAGGGTCGGTGCGGCGGCCATCCGACCGGTCAGCGGCCGCGTGTGCTCAGAGCCACGACCGCCGCGGCGGCGAGCACGCCGGAGACCGAGCCGATGACCCGCGACAGTTCCACTCCGCGCGTCACGTCTCCCGCGTCGGCGGTGCGGCCCTCACCCATGATCGGCCGTTGCTCGGCGGTGTGGCCGTACACGGTCCGGCCGCCGAGGCGGATTTCGAGCGCCCCGGCGAACGCGGCCTCGATCTGCCCGGCGTTCGGACTCGGGTGGGCGGCGGCGTCGCGCCGCCACGTCCGCCACGCCCCGCCCGCGGAGCCGCCGACGACCGGGGCGCACGCGGCGGTGAGCATCGCCGCCAGCCGGGCCGGGGCCAGGTTCAGCGCATCATCGAGCCGGGCCGAGGCCCAGCCGAATCGCAGGTAGTGCGGGCTGCGGTGCCCGACCATCGCGTCGAGGGTGTTGGCCGCCCGGTAACCGACCAGCCCCGGAACTCCCGCGATCGCGCCCCACACCAGCGGCGCGACGACGGCGTCGGAGGTGTTCTCCGCGATGGACTCCACGGTGGCCCGCGCCAGTCCTTGCTCGTCGAGGTGCGCGGCGTCCCGGCCGCACAGGTGGGCGAGCCTGCCGCGAGCCCCGTCCAGGTCCCCCGCGTCGAGCAACCGGCCCATCGCGGTTCCTTCGTCGGCCAGTGACGCGCCGCCGAGCACGACCCAGGTGGTGAGCGCCGTGGTGGCCGCCTCCAGAACGGGACTGCGCCGGGCGGCGCGTTCAACAACGACGCCGACCGTGACGGTTCCGCCGACGAGCAGCCCGGTGTAGAGCACCCCTGCGCCCCTGCTGTCGCGGTGCAGCAGGCGTTCGACGGTCTGTGCGACGCGCCCGAAGACAGCGACGGGATGCCCCCGCCGCGGATCACCGAGTGCAGCATCAGCCGCCACTCCGAGCATCAGCCCGACAGCTCGTCCCGCTCTCACCGGCGCTGCTCCTCCCAATTTCACCCAACCAGGCAGCACAGCACGCTACCGCCGCCACAACACCCCGCCACGAGCGCCCACCCGGCAAATGCGCCCGCCAACGGTCTTCCGGCCTTCCGATCGTTGTCTTCTCAGCGGCGAAGCCGATGACCAGTGACCAGCTTGAGCAAGATGACCACCGGCGGGTTCTCAGCGGCTCCCTCGCGAGGACAGCCATTTCGCTGTGTAGAGGGCTACATGAGAAATGGATCCCGCAGCGAGGGAGCCGCTGAGGTTCCGCTGAGTGACCCACTACGCAGGTCGCTCAGAAGCGAAGTCTTAGCTGGGCTCTTGACAGGGAGTGTTGGTGGCTCGGGTTATCGTGGCCGACCGTGACGGCCCCGGATCACGAAGCTGACGTGCTGCGCGCGGGGGTGGCGGGCACCGAAGCCGAGTCCGCCTCCTCCGCGCAGGCACTGGATGACGTTCGGGCGGACCAGCAGCGGTTGCGGCTGTTCGCCTACTTGAGCGCGCGCGAGCACCGCACCTACCTGGCGATCATGCGGTTGTTCACCTCGACGCTGCTCGCGGACCTGTCGATCGGCGAGGTGACCGCGGCGCTGGCGGCCGCCGAGCGGGAAGGCCGCATCGACCCCGGCGAGTCCGAGCTGGACACCGTGGTGGAGCGGCTGAAGCAGCTGCGGCTGTGGGGAAACCTGGTGCTGGGCAGGCGGGAGACGATCGCCGCCAGCATCGCCGAGTTCCAGCACGGCAGCGTGCGCTACCAGGTCAGCAAGCTCGCCGTCCGGGTGCAGCGCGATGTGGACGCGCTGCTGCGGGTGCCGGAAGGTGCCCGCGAGGTGTCCCGCGAACTGCTGCCCGCGATCGAACGCGGCCTCGGCGAGATCGGCTCGGCGTTGTCGTCCGCGGTCGCCGCGGAACGCGCCGAGCCGGGTTCGAAACGGGCCAGGCGGACCCGCGAGCGGCTGGCGGAGCACGTCACGACGGTGTTCCTGCAGCACGCCGAACTCGCCGCGACGGTGCGGGACTTCTACGCCTACCTGGGCGAGGTCGTCACCCGGCACCATTTGGCACCGGACGAGATCTCCGGGTTCCGGAACCTGCTGGTCGAGTACATCCAGATGGTCGTGGAGGACGTGCTGCGGCACACCGAGACGATCGCGGGCTCGCTGGCGGGCCTGGCCGGGGTGCGCGGTGAGCTGATCCGGCTGCTGGGTCCGGCGGATCAGCTGGGCACCGAGGTGGAGCGGGCGCGCGGGCGGACCGCGGCGGACTGGCAGGAGCTCACGGACTGGTTCGTGGACGCGCCGGGACGCCCCAGCCAGGTGGCGGCGCTGCGGGAGGCCACGGCGCGGGCGATCGGTTCGCTGCTGGCGAGCGTGAAGCGCGCGACCTCGGGCGGCGGCCTGCTGCCGGGTCGCCGGGGTGAGCTGCTGAAGCTGGCGCGCTGGTTCGACGAGGCCGAGCAGCCGGAGGCACACCGGATCTACGCGGCCGCGTTCGGGCTGTACTCGGCGCGGCACCTGCTGCCCGCGCCGGACTACGACAGCGACAACCACGACGTGCCGTGGCGCGACGGGCCGGTGCAGGACGTGACGGTGAGCGTGCGCAGCCGCGGTGATCGCGGGGCGCGCGGGCGCACCTCCCGGGTGCTGGACGACCCGATGACCGAGGAGTCCCTGCTGGCCGAGGCCCGCGAGGAGGACGCGCGGCGCGGCGCGGCCGTGGCGGAACTCGCCTCGGCGGGTGCGGCGCTGGCCGACACCCGGCTGTCCGGGGAGGCGCTGGGCGTGCTGTGCGAGCTGATGACGCTGGCGATGGCGCAGCGCGACAGCTCCGAGGATCCGGGTTCCGCGCTGGACCCGGTGCACCGGTTGCGGGTGACGATCCGTCCGGAGCCGGGCACCCACACGAAGATCAGCAGCGCCGCGGGCACGCTCACGCTGACCGATGCGGTGCTGGACGTGCACGGCGACGGCGCGATTCCCGCGGAGGCGACCCGATGACGGCGACCAAGGCCTTCGACGAGCTGTCCTCGATCGACGCCTCGAACGTGGTGCGGTGCGCGCGGGCGCTGCTGCGCCGCCCGCTGCTGCGGGAGGGCGCCGCGGACGGGGATCTGCTGCCGATGATCTACCGGCAGCGGGCGGCGCTGCACGAGGTGTTCTCCTCGCTGCTCGGGTACCGGCTGGTGGTGGAGCGCCGGTTCGCGCGGCTGTACAAGTCGGGGCCGGGTGCGGACGCCACGCGCGGCGAGCCGGGTTTGACGCCGCGCGGCTACGCGTACTTGGCGTTGACGCTGGCCACGCTGACCGGCATCGGCAGGCAGGTGCTGCTGTCCCGCCTGGTGATCGACGTGCGCGCCGCCGCCGTGGAGGCGGGCGTGGCGGTGGTGGACGATCCGGCGGATCGGCGGGCGCTGACCGCCGCGCTGCGGCATCTGGTGGCGCTCGGGGTGATCAGCGAGACCGAGGGCACCGTGACCGCGACGGATTCCACGGCGGAGGCGCTGATCACCATCGACACCGATCTGCTCGGCCAGCTGCCGGCCGGCCCGATCGGCACCTCGGCCGGACCCGAAGAGCTGGTGGCGGCGGCGGCGCAGGCCGGTCCGCGCAGCGTGGAGCACGTGGTGCGGCGGCGGCTGGTGGAGGACCCGGTGGTGCTCTACGCGGACTTGCCCGCCGAGCAGCGGGAGTGGCTGCTGAAGAACTTCGGCGTGGAATCCCGGCTGCTGGAGCGGTTCTTCGGCCTGGTCACCGAGGTTCGTTCCGAAGGCGTCGTGGTGAGCGACCCGGAGGACTACCTGACCGACACCCTGTTCCCCGGCACCGGCACGGTGGCGCGCATCGCGCTGCTGGCGCTGCCGCGATTGCTGGAGTGCGCCGAACCCCGTGAGCCCGACGGCAGGCACCCGGTGACCTGGGACGATCTCACCGAAGTGTGCGGTGAGCTGATCGAGTCGTATCCGGCGGCGTGGTCGCGGCAGGCCACCGAGGAGCCCGCGGAGCTGGTGCGGTCCGTCGCGGACCTGCTGCGGCGGCTCGGTGTGCTGCGCGGCGAGGCCGCCGACGGCACCGCCACCACCGGGGAGGATCATGGCGAGCTCACCTGGTGGTTGAGCCCGGCGGCGCACCGGTGGCTGCCGGAACCGGACGCCACGCCCGCCCCCGGGCGGGAACCGGAGCCCGCACCGGCGCCGGCGCCGCCGGGCCTGTCCCTGTTCGACGATCTGGAAGAGGACGGTTCACGGTGAGCCCCGACGACGCGAACGCAGCGGTGCAGGCCGCGAACTCGGAGGCCCCGGCGAGCCCGGAGCAGCCGGGCGACGCGACGCTCTCCGCGGGACCGGTGCACCGCTGGCGGCTGCACCGCGGCGGGATCGTGAACATCTGGCAGTACGCGGAGAACACGTTCGACCTCTCCGGTGGGCGCGCGATCTTCCAGGGCACCAACGGTTCCGGCAAGTCCCGGACGCTGGAGCTGCTGCTGCCGCTGTGCTTGGACGGCGATCTGCGCCAGCTGGGGTCGAAGGGTTTCGACACGGTCAGCATCCGGCGCCTGATGCTCGACGAGTACCCGGGCGGCCCGAACCGCATCGGCTACGCCTGGGTGGAGCTGCGCCGCGAATCCCCTGACGGCGGCGAGGAATTCCTGACCTGCGGGGTCGGCGTGAAGGCGTCGAAGACCTCGCAGGCGATCAGCGACTCGTGGCGGTTCATCACGGGCCGCCGGGTGGGACACAACCTGCACCTGGTGGGTCCGGAGCGGGTGCCGCTGGGTCCGGCTCAGCTGCGGGAGCTGCTGGGCGCGGACTGCGTGCTCGACGATCAGGCGTTCCGCGCGAAGATCGCCGCGCAGGTCTACGGCGTGCCCTCGGCCCGCTACGGGGACCTGCTGCACCTGCAGCGGACGCTGCGCAACCCGGACGTCGGGTTGAAGGTGCTGGAGGGGCAGCTGGAGCAGATCCTCTCGGACGCGCTGCCGCCGCTGGAGCCCGCGCTGATCGAGCGGCTGGCCAGCTCGTTCGACGACCTGGAGTCGATCCGGGAGAACATCGTCCGGCTGACCGGCGCGGACAAGGCGCTGGGCGCGTTCCTGTCGACCTATTCGGGGTACGCGCTGGGGGCGTTGCGGGAGCGCGCGGAGTCGATGCGCGCGGCGCAGGACCGGCTCGGGGCGTTGCGCAAGGAACTGGCGAAGCTCGACAAGCAGGTCACCGGGCACCGCGAGGAGCGCGATTCGGCACAGCGCACCGTCACCGAGCTGGAGCAGCGCGAGGGCACGCTGGAGTCGAGCATCGAGTCGCTGCGCTCGCACCCGGCGTACGCGGAGTTGCAGAACCTGCGCGACCGGGAGCGGGTCGTGGAGGGTTCGCGTTCGGCGGCGGTCGCGGCGCTGGAGACCGCGGCGCGGCATCGGGCGCAGGAGGAGCGTTCGGCGGAGTCGGTGCTGGGCACGTTGCGCAGGCTGGTGGGCGACGCGGAGTCCGCGGAGCAGGCGGCGCAGCGGGCGAACCGGCAGTTGGCCGCGGCGGGCCTGGACGGGGATCTGGTGCCGCGTCCGCCGGAGGTGCCGAAGGCGGAGCCGATCAGCACTCCGGACCGGGTGCGGACCGTCCCGGAGCCCGATGCCGAGCCGGTGGACGTGCACCGGCTCAGCGCCCCCGAGGTGGACACCGACGAGTTGGCGCAGCGGTTCCGCGCGGCGGCGGATCGGGCCGCGCAGGCGAGCACGGTGGCGCAGCGCCGTGGCGCGTTGACGTTGACGCTGCACCAGCAGGCCGTGGAACTGGACCGGCAGCGGGAGCAGGTCACGAAGCTCCAGCAGCAGTCCCGCCAGGCGCAGCTGATCTCCACGGAGGCCGTGGGGCGGCGCAACGTGGCGCAGCAGCGCCTCTCGGAGGCGGCCGCCGACTGGCGGCAGCGGGCGCAGCGCTGGGGCTCGGAGCATCCGGAGTCCGTTGTGGACGATCCGGTGCCGGAGGTGCCCGAGGTGGATCGGCTGCTGGCCGACCGTTCGGCGGCCCGCGAGGCGCTGGAGCTGGCGCGTCGCTGGGCGCGGCCGCGTTTGCAGGACGCCCGGCAGCGGATTTCGGCGGTGGAGCGGGAACTCGGCGAGTTCCGCGACCGCGTCCGCACCGGTGAGCAGGAGCTGTCGGAGCTGCGCGCCGGTGTGGAGCGCACGCCGCAGCGCCCGGCGTGGGCGGCGGCCGAGCGGCCCGAGGCGACGGGGCGCGCGTTCTACCGGCTGGTGGACTTCCAGCCGTCGCTCGACGACGCGGAACGGGCCGGGCTGGAGGCCGCGTTGCAGGCCAGCGGGCTGCTCAACGCGTGGGTTTCGGAGAAGGGCACCGTCGCCGAGCTGGCGGACGTGCTGGCCGTTCCGGGCGCGGCGGGTTCGGCGGGGACGCTGGCGGAACTGCTGGTGCCCGCTCCGGAACCGGACGGCCCCGTTCCCGCCGAGCACATCGCTTCCCTGCTCACCTCGGTGTCCATCGTGGACGGTCCGGGGCTGGTGGTGTGCACCGACGGCCGGTGGCAGGCCGGGGTGCTGTCCGGCGCGTGGCAGAAGGAGTCCGCCGAGTACGTCGGCGCGGGCGCCCGCGAGGCGTCCCGCGCGCGGCGCATCGCGGAGCTGGAGGAAGAGCTCTCCGCGCTGCGCGAGCAGATCGGCGAGGTGGAACGGCGGCACCGGGACGCCACCGAGCACGGCGAATCCCTGGAACGGCACCTGGAATCGTTCCCCGACGACTCCGGCCTCGTCACCGCGCACGCCCAGGTCGCCACCGCCACCGACGCCGCCGAGGACGCCGACCGGCACGCCAAGCAGGCCCGCGGCGAACTCGACCAGACCGATCAGCGCTGGCAGGCGACCCGTTCCGAACTGGTGCGCGCCGCCGGAGAAGCGGACCTGCCGCCGGAGACCCAGGCGCTGGAGCACGCGAACCGGGCCGCGACCGAGGCCCGGTCGGCGATCGACGCGCTGCACGAGGTGGTGGAGTCCCGCTGCCTGGCCACGCTGGCCGACCTGCGCGACATCGCGCTGCACCACGACGCCGCGGTGGCCGACCGGATGGAGGCCGAGTCGCAGGCCGAGCAGCGCTGCGTCGAGCACACCGAACAGGCCACCGGGCTCGCCGAGCTCAGCGACGCCGTGGGCGGGGCGGCGCAGGAGATCTCCGGCAAGGTCGGCGAGCTGGAACGCGAACGCACCCAGCTGCGCAAGGACCTCCCCGCCGCGCGGGAACGGATCAGCACCGCCCGGGAACAGGTGGTGCGGCTGGAAACCCAGTGGGAGACGAAGCATTCGCAGCTCGCCGGGCGGGAATCCGACGCCGAGACCGCGGCTTCCGCGTTCACCGAAGCGCTGCGGGTGCCCGGTGTGTGGGCGGCCGCCGAAGTGGTCCCGGCCGAGGACGGCGCCGAGCCCGATCCGCGCAACGTGGAGCCGCCCGCCGACCCGGCGGAGGCCGCCGAGTTGCTGGCCGCCGTCGCCGATCGCAAAACGGCGGGCGAGACGGCGGTGCTCAACCGGTTCCAGGCGTTGCAGCAGTCGCTCAGCGGCGGCTACGACATCGCCGCCGGTGACCAGCAGGGCCTGCTGACCGTCACGGTCACCGGTGAAGAGGGGCCGCAGCCGGTGGCGGACGCGGCCCGCCGAGTCGCCGAACGTCTCGCCGAGCAGCGCGGATTCCTCAACGAGCGCTACCGGTCGATCTTCGCCGACTACCTGATCCGCGACCTCGCGGAACGGCTGCGCGGGCAGGTGACGGTGGCGGAAAACCTGTGCAAGCGGATGAACGAGGTGCTCGACGGCGCCCGCTCCAGCCAGGGCGTGCACGTGCAGCTGGAGTGGGAACCGTCGCCGTCGCTCGGCGACGACATCAAGCAGGCCATCGACCTGGTGCGCACTCCGTTCGCGGATCGCAGCGACGACCAGGATTCGTTGCTGCGCAAGGTGTTCACCGACCTCATCGAGGCCGAACGCGACAGCGCCTCCGGCGGCTACGCGGAGATCCTGTCGCGGGCGCTGGACTACCGCTCGTGGTTCGCGTTCACGGTGCGGGTGCGCGACGTCGGCCCGGAGGGCAAGCCTCGGGTGCGCCGGTTGCGGCAGCTGTCCTCCGGTGAGACGCGGCTGATCTCCTACGTGACGTTGTTCGCGGCGGCCGCCGCGTTCTACGACGCGGTCAGCGTGTCCTCCGGCGGGCGCGGTCCGTTGCGGCTGGTGCTGCTGGACGAGGCGTTCGAGCGGCTCGACGATCCGACGATCGCGCGGATGCTGGGGCTGCTGGTGGACCTGGACATGGACTGGCTGATCACCTGGCCCAGCGGGTGGGGCGTGTCGCCGAAGATCCCGAAGATGCACATCTACGACGTGCTGCGTCCGCGCAGCGGACACGGCATCGCCTGCACGCACACCACGTGGGACGGTCGGGGCATGGAGCGCTCCGATGGCTGACGTGTCCGAACAGGTCCGCGCGGATGTCCGCACCGCGTGGGGCGGCGAGCCGCTGCGCGGCTTCTGGGAGCGGGCGCGCGAGGCGCTGGAGTCCCCGAAGCGGCCGGACCGGTTCAGCGCCGAACTCCCCGACGAGCGCACCCGCGCCGCCGTGAGCGAGGTGTACGGCCGCGAGCTGTACCTGGGACATTCCCGGATCATGCTGGCGAAACTGGACCGGGTGCTGCGCTCCGATCCGCGGTTCGAGCTGGATCTGGCGCAGGTGCTGGAAATCTTGCACGGCAGGCCCGTCGCCTCCCCCGATGCCGATGCGCCGGAACCGGAATCGTCCGATCCGGCGCTGGCCGCGTTGTCGGCGCACGGACTGGACCGAGCACGGTGGGCTCGGCCGTGGGCACGCTGGCTGCACCAGTACGGCCGGGTCTCCGAGACCGAACTCGCCGGGTTCACCGCGCGGGCCGCGGCGGTGCTCGCCGCGCTGGCCCTGGACCCGGCGACGACTCCGGTGCAGTGGGTGTCGCGTTCCGACCTCGCCGCACCGGACGCCCCGCACGAACTCGACGACGGCGGCACGCTGAGCCGGATCGTGCTGCGCGCGGCGGCGTTGGCGCACGACGTGGAACCGCCGGGCGGCGCGCGGGAACGGCAGGCGCTGTGGGAACGCTGCGGGGTGGCCGTGAACGACGTGGCCGGCACCGTGCTGAGCTGGGCGCTGCCGCTGACCGGCGACGACTCCTGGTCGCGGTCGATCACCGGGCGCACCGAGCTGGGACTGCCGACGCACCTCACGCACCGCGACCTGGTCGCCGCCCCGGAACGGCTCGTCGAGCGCGGCGTGGTGGTCGCGGTGTGCGAGAACCCGCGGGTCCTCGAAGCCGCGGTGCGAGCCGGAATCCGGCATCCGCTGGTGTGCCTGTCCGGGCATCCGTCGACGGTGGCGCTGGCGCTGCTGCGGCGACTGCACGCGAACGGCGCGCGCCTGCGCTACCACGGCGATTTCGACTGGACGGGCGTCACGATCGCCCGCTCGCTGTGGTCGGAGCACGAGGTGGGCCTGTGGCGGATGTCGGCGGCCGACTACCGGGAAGCCGTCGACCTCGCCGCGCGGGACCGCTCGGACCTGCCGAACCTGGTGGGCACCCCGGTGGAGACCCCGTGGGATCCGCAGCTCGCCGAGCTGATGTCCACGGCTTCCCGTGCGGTCGAAGAGGAAACGGTGCTGCCGGCCCTGCTGGCAGATCTCCGCGACGCCGCGCTGAGCTGACCGCGTGCCCTTTCCCGGGAAATCGCGGAAATCGCCACGGCGCGGAGCCGCCCGCAAGATCACGGGTCAGGGCCGATGAGGGTGCGGTGGTGCGTGATCACCTTGCGGAACGCGCGCACATAGCCCTCCGCGAGATCCGGATCGTCGTGCGGGACGGTGACGGTGAGGGTGTTGCGGTGCCTGCGCTCCGAGCGCGGGTACTGACCGGCGCGGTAGCGCGGCCACCCCTCGGGGAGGTTCGGGAACAGGCGGTTCGGCGCGTCGAACAACGGGTGTTCGTTGAGCGGGCGCGGCGCCCGCGGGTGATCGACCTCGAGGCAGCCCTCCGCGCGCAGCGCCGCGACCAGCGCGTCCACCGGCAAACCGCCCAAGTCCTCCGGCCGGTGCAGCAACGCGAGCGCGTACCAGGCGGGCGCCGAACGCGCGGGCACCTCCGGCACGCTGATCCCGGGCAGCCCGCGCAGCTCCGCGATCATGTGCGCGGCGAGTTGCCGCCGCCCGCCCAGCCGCCGATCGAGCTCGTTGAGCTGTCCGAGCGCCAGCGCCACCGCGAGCGGATGAATTCGGTGCGCCAACCCGGTTCCGGTGACCACGTACCGGCGCAGCGGGTGGTCGATCGGGATCTCGCTGCGGCACCGTCCGCCGTCCTGGCTGTGCAGCAGCACCCGGTAGTACAGATCGTCGTCATCGGTGAGCACAAAACCACCCTCCCCCGCCGACAACGGCTTCGAGCCGCCCATGCTGAACGCGGCGATGTGCCCGAAGGTGCCGACTCGGCGGCCGCCCACCGCGGCGCCGTGCGCGTGCGAGCCGTCCTCCACCAGGCGAATCCCGTGCCGCTCGGCGATGTCCGCGAGCGCCTCCACCCGAGCGGGGACGCCCCACAGGTGCGTGACGACGATGGCCTTGGTGAACGGCGTGATCGCCGCCTCCACCTGGAGCGGGTCGATGTTGCCGAGCTCGTCGCAATCCACCAGCACCGGTTTCGCCCGCCGGTGGAACAGCGGCGTCGCCGTCGGATGCGCCGTGTAGGCGGGCACGATCACCTCGTCCCCGTCGGTGAGTCCCAGCGCCGAGTACGCCGAGTGCAGCGCCGCGGTTCCCGAGGACGTGACCACCGCGCGGCGGACGCCGAAGAACTCCGCGAGCCGGCTCTCCAACTCGGCGACGATGCCGGTGCGGCCCGGCAAGGACACGGCGCTGTAGAGCTGGGCGGTGACCGCGACAGCGGTGTTGATGTCGACCGGCGGCCAAGGGATCTGCGGGCCGGCGGACCGCACCACGGGCGGGCCGCCGTGAATCGCCAAGGGGCTGCTCACGTGATCAGATCCTTCGATTCCGAACCGCCCGAAAGCGGCCGGAGGACGCGAGATTGTTGTGCGTGCGAAGACTTCGGAGGACATTTTTCGCTCAGCTACCCGCCATCTGTGTGAATCGTGCTGTCGGCGTCCTGGAACCTCGGTTCAAGGAGACCGCGACAGGGGGGTGTGTGCGTAGGCTGAGCGCCTGCTCACGGTGAGCTCACGCACACGCACGCCGGACGCGATGGGGATGGTGACCATGACCGGCCAGGCGAAAACCGATCTGGACGCGACGCCGGAACAAGACGTGTTCGTCGCCGAATTCCGGCGGTGGCGCGACGTTCGGGGCCTGTCCAGATCAGCACTGGCTCGGGAGATGGGTTACAGCCGGTCGTACGTGTCGAAGGTCGAAAGCGGCGGTGAGCACGCGTCGCGCGAATTCGCGCAGGCAGCCGACGGCGCGCTCAACGCCGGTGGATCACTGCGCCGCGCTTGGCGGGAGCAGAACACCGTTCCCGCGCCGCGCAAACCCAGCGCGCCGCAGCACGCCGCGCCGGCCATCGAACCCGCGGGCGGGCTGGTGGTCGAGCACGATCACGCGGAACTGTTCTACGTCAACGGTTCCTATCGCGCCACCATGCGGCGACATCTGGTCAACAACGGCACCGAGCCGATCACCCGTTACCTGATCCGCGTCTCGGTGGACCGGTTCCCCGGCGATCCCGAACGCTCCAACCGGCTCTACCGGGACAACCCGCTGACCTGGGAGGAAATCGACCTCCAGGCCTGGCACGGGGAGAAGCGCGAAGAGCCGATGCGCTGGAGCGTGCAACACGACCGGGACGCGTTCAAGGAAGTGTGGCTGCTGTTCGCCAACGACTCCGGCCGATTCCCGCTGTATCCGGGGGAAAGCGCCTGGATCGAATACACCTACACCGTCAGCGACGACAAGTGGGGCCATTGGTTCCGCCGCGCGGTGCGGCTGCCCACCCAGCGGTTATCGGTGACGTTGAACTTCCCGACGGCGCTGGACCCCGCGGTGTGGGGCCTGCACACCTCGATGACGGCGGAGTCGATGCCGTTCCACACCGCCATCGAGACCCGGCACGAGCAGGACCGCACGATCTACGCGTGGTCGACCGAGGATCCGCCGCTGCACGCGCGGTACCGGTTGGAATGGCACTTCCGCAACGACTCGCCCACCGCCCCGTCCGGGCCGCCGAAACCGAGCGAGACGATGACGGCGCTGGGCATCGTGCAGGACGGCGATCCGGTGCTGCGGCGATCCGCCCGGCAGTTCACGCTGCCCGAAGAGGCCGAGGACGCCCGGCGGGTGATCAACGAGCTGCACTCGGCGACACAACGCATCTCCAAGGCGCACACCTTCGGCAAAGGCATGGGCATCGCCGCCCCGCAGATCGGCATCGAGCGGGCGGCGGCGATCGTGCGCCCGCCCGGCAGCGACGACCTGATCACGTTGCTGAACCCGCGGATCATCGAGGCGGGCGAACAGGGCGACGAGCAGTACGAGGGCTGCCTGAGCTTCTTCGACGTGCGCTGCCTGGTGCCGCGGCCGGTGGTGGTGCACGTGGAGCACCAGGACATCACCGGGGAACGGCGCATCACCATCTTCGAACGCGGCATCGCGCGGCTCGTGGCGCACGAAGTGGATCACCTCTACGGCGTGCTGTGCAGCGATCACCTAGCACCGGACGTGTCGCCGATTCCGGTGGACCAGTACCGCGGCACCGGCTCGAACTGGCACTACCCGGCGGATTCCGCGACCTGATGGCTCAGGACGTGTTCGGGCTGATCTTGTGGTCGTCGTCCTGTCAGCGGCGAAGCCGGTGAGCGGTGACCGACTTGAGCAAGATGACCACCGGCGGGTTCTCAGCGGCTTCCTCGCGAGGGAGCCGGCGGCGGTTTCGCTGAGTGCCCCACCACGGCTGTCGAGCCTTTCCGGTGTAGTCGTGGCGGCGCAGTGGTGATTCGAGCCGGTCGTTTTGCTTGGGTGGTCGGGTGGCGGAACCTCAGCTGTCTTCTCGCTGCGGGATCTTTTTCCCAAGTGGCTCCGCCACGAGGGAAAAAGCTGTCCTCGCGAGAAGACAGCTGAGAACCCGCGGGTGGTCGTTTTTTTGACGTGGGCTATGTGCTTCGCACATACAGGCACGGCCTTCGGCCGCAAGGCAAGCGGGGCTTCGCCCGCCCTTCGCGGACTCCGCCGCCCAAAGGCACGGCCTTCGGCCGCAAGGCAGGCTTGCTTCGCCGCCCTTCGCGGACTTCGCCGCCTAACTGCACGGCCTTCGGCCGCAAGGCAGGCTTGCTTCGCCGCCCTTCGCGGACTTCGCCGCTCAACTGCCCGGCCTTCGGCCGCAAGGCAGGCGTGCTTCGCCGCCCTTGGTGGACTTCGTCTTCGTGGACTTCGGGTCTGGAGGTGGAGTGCTGGGCAACGGCCTTGTCGCACCGGCACTTGACTACTCTGTGTAGCATTCTGTCGCTCGAATCGGGGCACTATCAAGATCAACGCACGTTTCCGCACGTATATTCAGGTAGTGTGCGGCCAGGCCACTTGGTCCATCTCACCTGGCGCGAGACCATCAGGTCACAGGCTCAGGACCCCGATTTTCCCTCCCCCAGCCGGAAAGACCCTGAGTCGACGGAGGCGACCATGTTCACCTTTCTCGTGGATCCCGCGGAACTGTTCACCGAACGTGCCCGGCAGTTCCAGAGCTGGGGAGTGTCACCGACCGTGATCGCCCGCGCCCGTGACCGAATCGACGACATGTGGGGACACGGCCGCACCGGCTGGGTCCCGGTCTGGGCCGAGGAAGCCCGGCGCAAAGAGTCCGAACAGGACTGGGCGCAGGCCGCCGCGTGCTGGGGCGCGGCCCGATTCCCCTGCCTGGCCACCGCGGATCGCCGCGAGGCCTACGCGCGTCAACTGGAATGCTTCCGGCACGCTTCGGAGAACCTGCCCGTCACGTTCCGCCGGTACCTCCTCGACGTCCCGTACCGGCGGCAGCACACCCGCGTCGCCGCGCACATCTACCGCAGGCCCCGAGCCGTCAGCGACCAGTTGCTGCTGCTGTGCGGCGGCGTCGACACGTGGAAGGTCGAACTGCACCGGATGGCGCTGCTGATCTCGCTGATCAGCGGGCTCACCGTCGCCGCGATCGACATGCCCGGCACCGGCGAATCACGAGTTCCGCTCGCGGCGGACTCGGATCTGCTGCTGGCGGCAACCGCCCGGCAACTCGCCGACCTGACCCGGTGCTCGAAGACCGCCTTGCTGGGCCTGAGCTTCGGCGGGCACTGGGCCGCGAAGCTCGCGCTCACCGGCCGGGTCGACGCGGCGATCGACTTCGGCGGCCCCATCGGCGCGAACGGCACCGCCGTGGACGTGCTCGGGCTGCCGCACGGGATGGCCGGGGTCATCGGCAACGCGCTCGACCTGCCCGCGCTACCGGGCCGGGCCGACGCCGACCGGTTCTCCCTGGACTTCTCCCTGCGCAGGCAAGGACTGCTGAGCTCGACCTCGCCGTCCCCGCTGCTGGCGATCAACGGCACCGGCGACCCGTACGTCCCGCTGCGGGACACCATCGCGCTGGCCGACCGGCCGGCGGCCGAGGTGTGGCTGGTGCCGGGCACCGGGCACTGCGCCCGGGAACGGCTGCCCCGGGTGCTGCCGCCCGCGATCGGCTGGCTGCTGGCGGAGCTCTCGCCCAGGTCCGTGCGCCGTCAGCTCGTCGCCCGCACGCTGCGCGCCGCACTCGGCGACACCGTCACCGGACCTCGGCACGTCGTCGGGGACCACGGCGCCCCGGAAGCGGTCAGCACGCGGACGCTGACCGCGCGCGCTTGATCGGCTCTTGCGCTTTCCGGGGCGCCGAAGGGAATGTCGCGAGGTCGGTGCGTGGTGCGCGCGGGATGCGGATGCGGCCGGTCCGGCCGCGGCCTAACCTCCGGGCTCATGAACGGCACCGGGTTCACCGTCGAATTCGCCACCGCACGACCGATGCGGCTGGCGCGATGGTGGGCGCAGGTGCTCGACTGGACCGTCGACACCGGGTCGCCCGAGCCGGTGGTGCGGCCCGCGGGGCCGCCCGGGGTGCCGCTGCTGTTCACCGCCGCCTCGCGGGAGAAGACCGGGAAGAACGGCGTTCACCTGGACCTGCGCAGCGAGTCGCACGAGCACGAGCGGACCATGCTGCTGCGGCTGTTCAACGCGGGCGCGCGCTTCGCCGACGTCGGTCAGGGCGAGGACGTGCCGTGGGTCGTGATGACCGATCCCGACGGCAACGAACTGTGCCTGCTGGAACCGCGCAAGTCCGATGTGGACACCGGCGCGGTGCACTCCGTGGTGGTCGACTCCGCCGATCCGGCACTGGACGCGCAGCGGTGGACCGAGACCACCCCGCTGATC
Organism: Saccharopolyspora gloriosae; assembly: GCF_022828475.1. Classification (GTDB taxonomy): domain Bacteria; phylum Actinomycetota; class Actinomycetes; order Mycobacteriales; family Pseudonocardiaceae; genus Saccharopolyspora_C; species Saccharopolyspora_C gloriosae_A. The sequence continues at coordinate 5,335,582 of NZ_CP059557.1, forward strand.
GCCGTGCACCGCGAACCGCACCTGGTGGCGCTGCACGCCCCGGACCGCACCGGCCCGTACCTGGAGTTCCTCAACGCCCACGGCCCCGGCACCAAGCTCCGCGTCCGGCCCCAGGGCACCGAGCAGCCGGAGTGAACGGACCGTTCGCCCAATCCCACGGGACGAACGGTCCGTTCACTCACTTCTCCCCCGCACCACGCGAGCAGCTCGCCAGGGCGGGATGGAGTCAACGGACCGTTCGCCCAATCTCGTTGGACGAACGGTCCGCTCACTCACCTCCCTACCGGGCGGGCTCGATGACGCGGACTCCGTGCAGGCGGCGCACGAAGTCCGCGCCCAACGCGGTGGACGGAGTGTGCGCGCCCGGCCGGATTCCTCCCGCCAGCAGGCCGCCGACGGTGCGCAGCACCGCGTCCACCGTGAACTCGTAGGTGTCGGGGCCGATCAGCGCCGCCGACACCGAACGACCCGCGTCGTCGGTGGCCTCCGCGAAGACCTCCACCCAGCTCCGCGCCCGCTTCGCCGCCCGGGGACCGCCGACCACGGAACCGATCACGGCTTTGCCGAGGCGCTGCGCCATCGGCCGCCCCAGCACCACCTTGCCGAGTACCGTCGCCCCCGGCCCGAACCGGTGCAGCCCCGGTACCCGGGTGAACGTGGTGATGTTCGGGATTCCGGTGCTGCGGTAAGCGGTGCTGACATCTCCCCAGGGCAGTGAGGACACCGAGCGGTGCCCGGACGGGAACGGCACCTCCCGGCGCCGCCAACCCAGCGGAACCGTGCGCAGCGAACCCTCGATGCGAGCCCGGCCGCCGAGGGCGGCGCCTTCCAGCGCGCTCTTCACCGTGCCGCCGCTGAGCCCGCCGACGGCCTGGAACGCCAGATCCAGGTTCCTCGCCTCCGGCAGCGCGGCGGCGACCAGCGCGGCCAGGCAGTCCGTCGGCACCACGTCGAACCCGGCCCCGGGCAGCAGCACCACTCCGGCGCGGACGGCGTCCTCGTGCCGGGCGAACACGGACTCGAACACGTCGATCTCGCCGGTGATGTCCACGTAGTGCGCCCCCGCCGCCAAACAGGCCGCCACCATCGGCGCCGAAGTCGCCGAGAACGGTCCGGCGCACTGCGCCACCAGGTCGACGTCCGCCAGCGCCCCCGCGGTCGCGGCCTCATCGCGCAGATCGAACACGCGGTACGGCAAGCCCAGCGGGGTGGCGACGCGGGCGACCTTCGCGGTGTCCCGCCCGGCGAGCACCGGCCGCTGGCCCCGGTCGATGGCGCGTTCCGCGATGAGCCGGCCCGTGTACCCGGTAGCGCCGTAGATCATCCAGCTCACGCGAACCTCCGAACCGTCGTCCCCCGTACAACGAGAACCCACCGACCCCGTCACGGGTTGCCTCCAGCCCCACCCGCCTCCCCGAGCACCGAGGCGGAGGAGTGAACGGACCCTTCGCCCAATCCCGTTGGACCAACGGTCCGTTCACCCACACCGCCCCCACAGCTCGCCGAGGCGAGATGAAGTGAACGGACCGTTTACCCAATCCCGTTGGACGAACGGTCCGTTCACTCCGACCAGGAACGGCCCGGCACGAAGCCGATCACGTGCCGGATGAAGTGAACGGACCGTTCGCCCAATCTCGTTGGACGAACGGTCCGTTCACTCTGGACTCCGGCTCCGGAAACGGGTGCGGCCCGCTCGGGCCGGTGGGGCCGAGCGGGCCGTTCGCTTCGTGCGGGGGGTCAGATGATCCCGACGAGAGATTCGATGATCAGCCAGCCGCCGAAGACGGCGAACAGCGCGGCGGCGCCGTAGCGGATGAAGCGTTCCGGCAGGTGCTTGCCCAGCAGCAGGCCGACGCCGATGGCCAGCGCGTCCGCCAGCACCATGCCCAAGGTCGACCCGATCCAGGTGCCCAGCCAGTCGTGCTGCGAGGCGAGGGTGACCGTCGCCAGCATCGTCTTGTCCCCGAGCTCGGCGAGGAAGAACGCGAGGGTCACCGCGATCACCGCGGACCCACCGGTGCGCCTCGCCTTGCTCTTCTCCGCGTCGGTGAGGTGGTCGCCGCGCAGCGTCCATGCGGCGAAGCCGAGGAAGGCGATACCGGCGACCAGGCCAATCCATTCGGTGGGCAGCAGTGCGCCCATCCCGAATCCGAGGGCGACCGAGGCGGCGTGCACGACGGTGGTGGCGAGCGTGATGCCGAGCAGCACCTGCCAGGCGCGGTAACGGGTGGCGAAGGTCATCGCCATCAGCTGGGACTTGTCACCGAGCTCAGCCACGAAGATCGCCGCGGAGCTGACGGCGAAGCTGGTCAACACGGTACGAACACCTCTTCCCCGCTCGGACCAGGGCGCGACACGCCTCCGATACGACATGTTTCGGATCGAAGGTCTCGCCCGCCTGCGCATCGAGAGGCTTCGCGACCGGGCGCGCGTCATTGCCGCCAGTATGTCGATCGCGAATTGAGGGCTACTCCCCTTCTGCCGAATACATTACCCGCCACCGCGAAACAATCAAGACATCAGCTGGAAATCGAGAGCGCGAATTCAACTCGACCACTCGGCCAAACAATTTTTTCGGCACGCCGCAAATTATCGTTCCGAAATCCTTGAAAAACATTTCCAAGCGGGCCTGGAAGGCTTCCCACCAGGGGTTTCGACACCGGCAAACCCCGGAGGTCGAACATCCGGAGTTCCGCCGACTCGACTCATCGGCCAACGAGGCGCAGCGCGGTCGGAACAGGGCGGGACACCAGCATCCCCACCGCCGAAAGGGTGTCCATCTCAAGCGCATCGTGCTGCCGGCCGGTCGGCTCACCCAGTTCCGGACGCCACAGCGCCGTCCGCAGCAGCCCTGGCTCGGCCAGTTCGTAGCCGTTGAACACGGTGCGGAAATCGTCCGGCGAACGCCAGATCGGCCTGCTCCCGATCTGCTCCGCCACGTCACCGAACCTGCGCACCTGATCCGCCGTCGCGGTGACCATCGACAGGTGCGAGCAGACCAGCGCGCTGCCCACCGAGCACGCGTCCCGGTAGGCGGCGACCACCCCGGCCAGCTCGTCGTCGTCGGTGATGAACGGCAGCGCGGCCATCGCCAGCACCGCCACCGGGCGGGTGAAGTCCAGCAGCCCCGCCACTCCCGGCGCGGTCAGCACGCTGGCCGGTTCGCACAGGTCGGCTTCGGTCACCGTCACGCCGCGCACTCCGCGCAGCTGCGCCTCGGCGAGCCGCACCGTGAACGGGTCGGCGTCGACGTAGGCGATCCGCGCGGTCGGGTCGACGCGTTGCGCGGTGCCGTGCACATCGCCGACCGTGGGCAATCCGGTTCCCAGGTCGAGGAACTGGTCGATCCCGCATTCGGCCAGGTAGCGCACCGCGCGGCTCAGGAACGCATGAATGACCTGGATGTGCCCGGCGATGTTCGGCAACACCGGTTCGACGTCCTCGACGAATCTGCGATCGAGCTCGAAATGGCTCGTACCGCCCAGCAGGTAGTCGAAGACGCGCGTCATCGAAGGCTGCTCCGGCAGGCCCAAGCCCGCCAACCGCCGTCGCTCGTCCGCGTCGGACGGAGTTCCCATCGCACACCCCCAGGCTCGCGAATTCCCACAGCCTAGATCGTCGAGGCGTGCGTCGACAGGTGATCCGCACAGGTGGGGCGGGTCACTCGCCACGGTGGGAACAATCGGCGCGCCCGGCTGCGTTGGAGAGCCCGGTGTTCCCCCGCTCCTCTCCTCGGGCGGGGGTCACGGAACCAGGTAGTCGCCGTCGCGCACGTCGGTCACCGCCATGTGCCCCGGAGCGTGCCCGATCGCGAGTGCCGGCTTGGAGCGCATCACGGCGGCCTGCGGGGTCACTCCGCAGGCCCAGAACACCGGGATCTCCCCCGGCCTGACCTGAACCGGTTCCCCGAAGTCCGGCGCGTCCAGGTCCCGGACGCCGAGTTCGGCCGGCGACCCGATGTGCACGGGTGCGCCGTGCACCGCGGGGTAGCGGGAGGTCACCCGCACCGCGGTGGCCACCTGGTCGGCGAGCATCGGGCGCATCGACACCACCAGCGGCCCGGCGAGCGCGCCCGCCGGGCGGCATTCGCGGTTCGTCCGGTACATCGGCACGTTGACGCCTTGTTCGAGGTGCCGGACCGGCACGCCCGCTTCGAGCAGCGCGGCCTCGAAGGTGAAGCTGCAACCGATGAGGAACGACACCAGGTCGTCCCGCCACAGTCCGGTGACCTCCCCGGATTCCTCGGTGAGTTCGCCGTTCCGGTAGATCCGATAGGCGGGCAGGTCGGTGCGCAGGTCACCCGCGAAGATCGACGCCGCCGTCTCGCCCGGCTCGGTCACGTCAAGCACGGGGCAGGACCGCGGGTTGCGCTGTGCGAACAGCAGGAAGTCGTAGGCGTCCGCGCGCGGCAGCGTCAGCAGGTTCGCCTGCGTCCACCCCGAGCTGTAGCCCGCGGTCGGCGCGCGGAGCCCGGCGCGGAACGTGGCCCTGGCCTGCCCCGGTGTCATGGTCGCGGGTTGCATCGCGCTCACCTCTTCGCTGGATCCGGTGTCACTTGACGAAATCGCACCCGCTGTCCGGGGCGGGCCTGAGCGGCGCGGTCGACGTCGGCGGCGGTCACGACCGCGATCACCGGGTAGCCGCCGGTGACGGGATGGTCGGCGAGGAACAGCGTCGGCCGTCCCGATGGCGGCACCTGCAACGAACCGAGCGCCATTCCTTCGCTGGGCAGTTCCTCGGTGTGCGCCCGGGGCAGTTCGGGACCGTCGAGGCGCATGCCCACCCGGTTGATCTCGGCGCTCACCTCGAACGACTCCCCCAGCAGCGTGCTGATCGCCTGTTCGGTGAACCAGTCCTCGCGCGGCCCGAGCACGACCGCGAGCTCCAGGTCGCCGTCGCGCCCGCGACGGATCGGGGCGTGCTCGACGACGGGGAACTCGGCGGGCGCCGGACCGATCGGCAGCCGCGTCCCGGCGGTGAGCTGCGGCGGCCCGAGCCCGGAGAGCACGTCGGTGGCACGGGAACCGAGCACCGGTTCCACCGCGATCCCGCCGCGCACCGCCACGTACCCGCGCAGTCCCCGCGCGGGCGGGCCGACGCGCAGCGAGCCGCCCGCGCGGATCCGCAGCACGGTGTTCACCGGTTCCGCCCGGCCGTCCACGGTCAGTTGCGAGTCGGCGCCGGTCACGGCCACCGTCACGTCCCGGTCCGGCCGCAGCAGCAGCCCGCCGAAGGTGCTCTCGATCGCCGCCGCTCCCTCCGCGTTTCCGACGAGGCGGTTCGCCAGCCGCATCGCTGCCCGATCGGCCGCGCCGGAAACGCCGACGCCGATGCCCGCGTGGCCGCTGCGGCCCAGGTCCTGCACGGTCGCCAGCGGGCCGGGCTCCACGATCTCGATCATGAGACTTCCTCGAACCGGACGCGCACACCGGGTCGCAACAGCGCGGGCGGCTCCCGGTCGGTGCGCCAGATCTCCAGGTCGGTGCGGCCGATGAGCTGCCAGCCGCCCGGCGATTCCCGCGGGTAGATGCCGCTGAACTCGCCGGCGAGTCCCACTGCGCCCGGAGGCACCCGAGTTCGCGACTCGCCGCGCCGCGGCACGGCCAGTTTCGGCGAACCGCCGGTGAGGTAGCCGAATCCGGGGGCGAACCCGCCGAAGGCGACCGTCCACGGGACCTCGGTGTGCTCGTGCACGACTTCCCGCTCGGTGAGCCCCGTCAGCTTCGCGACCTCGGCGAGGTCCGCACCGTCGTAGACCACCGGAACCCGCAGCAGCCCGCCGTCGTGGCCGCGCCGCTGACCGACCCGGACGTCGCGGACCGCGCGTTCCACGGCCGCCGGATCGCAGCGTCCCGGATCGAGCCGCAGCAGCAGCGTGCGGGCCGCGGGCACCATGTCGAGCACTCCGTCCGGGGTGGATTCGCGCAGCTCACCGTGGAGCGCCTGCACCGCGGGCAGGTCGGCCAGCTCCACCAGCAGCGCCGAGTCGGCGCAGCGCAGCACCCGCAGCTCGCTCACTTCGCCCGCCCCGGTGCGAAGGGCGCCAGTTCGACGCCGTCGGCGCGCAGCCGGTCCCGCACGGTCTCGGCGATCTTGACGGCTCCGGGGCTGTCGCCGTGCACGCAGATCGACTCGGCCGCCACGGTGATCTCGCGGCCGTCGACGGCTTCGATCGGTTCGCCGTGCGCGATGCGCAGGCACCGCCGCGCGATCAGCTCCGGGTCGTGCAGCACCGCGCCGGGCTCGCGGCGGGACACCAGGGTCGCCTCGGGTGTGTAGGCGCGGTCGGCGAACGCCTCCCGGAACACTCGCAGGCCCGCGTCCGCCGCCTGCGCCAGCCACGTCGAACCGGGAAGTCCGAGTACCGCGAGCTCCGGATCGAAGGAGGTGACCGCGTCGACGACCGCCGCCGCCTGCGCCTCGTCCCGCACGATCGCGTTGTAGAGCGCGCCGTGCGGTTTCACGTAGGTCACCGCGGTGCCCTCGACGCGGGCGATGCCGTCGAGCGCCGCCAGCTGGTACAGCACCTCGTCGGTGAGTTCGCGAGGCGGCACGTCGATGAACCTGCGGCCGAAACCGGCGAGATCCCGGTAGCCGACCTGGGCGCCCACCGCGACCGACCGCGCCGCCGCCTCCGCACAGGCGCGGCGGATCACTCCGGGGTCGCCCGCGTGGAAGCCGCACGCCACGTTCGCGCTGGTCACCACGCCCAGCAGCGCGGCATCGTCACCGAGTTCCCACCGTCCGAAGCCTTCGGCGAGATCCGAGTTCAGATCGATCCGCATGTCCCCTCCGTTCGACGATTCCCGCCGTTCACCGTCACTGCCACAGCTGCGCGATGCCGCTCAGCGAGTTCACCCCGAAGTACAACGACAGCAGCCAAGCCAGCACGCCGATCACCAGCAGCCAGCGCGGATAGCGGTAGCCGCCCAGCAGATCACCGCGCCGCGCCGCCACCCACAGCAGCACGCCGAACCCGACGGGCAGGATCAGCCCGTTGAGCGCGCCCGCCATCACCAGCAGCGTCGTCGGGGCCTGGTCCAGCAGCAGGAACACCGCGGTGGACAGCGCGATGAAGCCGACCACCAGCCAGGTCCGGGCGCGCTGCAAGCCCGCGGAGAAGGTCACCAGGAACGACACCGAGGTGTAGGCGGCGCCGACGACCGAGGTGATCGCGGCCGCCCACATGATCAGCCCGAAGGCCCGGATGCCGATCTCCCCGGCGGCGTGCCCGAATGCCTCCGCGGTCGGGTTGGCCGAGCTGAGCGTGGCGCCGCCCGCCACCACGCCGAGCACCGCGAGGAACAGCACTGCTCGCATCACGCCGGTGACCAGCAGCGACAGCACCGAGCTACGGCTGACGTCGACGATGCGCTCCGGGCCGGTGACGCCGGCGTCGACGAGCCGGTGCGCGCCCGCGTAGGTGATGTAGCCGCCGACGGTGCCGCCGATGAGCGTGGTGACGGCGAGGAAGTCGACCTGGTCGGGCAGCACGGCCTGCCGCATCGCCTCACCGACCGGCGGGTCGGACACGATGGCGACGTAGGAGGTGAGCCCGATCATGAGCACGCCCAGCACGACCACGATGCGGTCCATCGCCACTCCGGCGCGCTTGCTCAGGAAGATCCCGATGGCCAGCAGCGCCGACAGGGTGCCGCCGATCTTCGCGTCCAGCCCGAACATGGCGTCCAGGCCGAGCGAGGTGCCGGACACGTTGGCCACGTTGAACACGAGCCCGCCGAACACGACGAGCGCGGCCATCGCGTAGCCCAGGCCGGGAAGCACCTTGTTGCCGAGGTCCTGGGCGCGCATGCCGGAGACGCCGATGACACGCCACACGTTGAGCTGCACGGCGATGTCGATGAGCACGGACAGCACGATGGCGAAGGCGAACGCCGCGCCGAGCCGCATGGTGAAGTCGGTGGTCTGGGTGATGAAGCCGGGTCCGATGGCGCTGGTGGCCATCAGGAAGACGGCTCCGATCAGCGCGCCGCGGTTGGCGCTGGTCTTCGTGCTGGTGCCGCTCATGCAGTGTCCTTCCGGCCGCCGGGTGGAGCCCGTCGCCACCCGTGGTCGTGCGCTGGGGTTTCCCAGTGATTCGGGCCGCCGCCTCGGCGGTGTGGTCACGATAGGGCTCGTTCAGCGAGGGTTCAATAGTATGTTCCGACATATCAACGATCCCCTTGTTGAACGTTCGATCGTTCAACAATCACCGGAGGTGCTTCGCAAGCTCGCTAGCTGCGGAAACCGCCTGATTGTCGGACACGCCTACGATTCGGCACGGCTGGTTACACTTTGGTTTCCGATCAATCCATCCCCTTGGGAGACGCATGACCAGCGCGCAGTGGGTCGACCGGCTGGCAGCGGACCGGTCCCTGCTCGAACGGACCAGCACCGTCGAGCGAGTGACCGACCTGCTGCGGCAGCGCATCATCCAAGGCGAACTGCCGCCCGGAACCCAGCTCTCCGAGGTCAGCGTGAAGGACGCGCTCGGCGTCTCCCGCAACACGCTGCGCGAGGCGTTCCGGCTGCTCGGGCACGAACGCCTGCTGGTGCACGAGATGCACAAGGGCGTCTCGGTGCGCAAACCCACCAGCTCCGACGTGATCGACCTGTACCGGCTGCGGCGGATCATCGAAGTGGGCGCCGTGCGCAACGCCGCCACCACCAAAACGGACCTGGTGCAGGCCGTGGCCCGTGCGGTGCGCGCCGGTGAGCGGGCCGCCGAGGACGGCGACTGGAGCGAGGTCGGCACCGCGAACATGCGCTTCCACGAGGCACTGGTCGGGCTCGCCGACAGCCCGCGCATCAACGATGCGATGGCCGGCCTGCTGGCGGAACTGCGCCTGGCGTTCCACGTGATGTCCACCGATGACCAGGGCGAACTCGATCCGCGACGCACCCGCGGCTTCTACGAATCCTATGTGGAGCGCAACCGCGCCATCGCCGACGAGGTCGCCGACGGCGAACTGGAATCGGCGGCCGCCGACCTGGAGGGCTACCTCGCCGATGCGGAGTCCCACCTCATCGAGGCCTACACCGCACGCGGTTGAGTACCGACCGCGGGTCCCACAACTCCCCGTGCGCGGATAAGATCATCGCGCCGAGCCGCCATCCGGAGGTGTTGATGTCCGATGAGCATTCCTGGGTGCCGCCCCAGGTGGACGTCAACGTGCCGAGCGTGGCCAGGTGCTACGACTTCGCGCTCGGCGGCAAGGACAACTTCGAGGTAGACCGGGCCGCGGTGGCGGCCGCCGACGCCGTCGCCCCGGAGGCGAGCGCGCTCGCCAAGGTCAACCGCTCCTGGCACATCCGGGCCACCCGGTTCCTCGCCGAACAGGCCGGGATCACCCAATACCTCGACCTGGGCGCGGGCCTGCCGACGGCGGAGAACACCCACGAAGTGGTGCGGCGGCTCAACGACGAGGCGCACGTGGTCTACGTCGACAACGATCCGGTCGCCGCGGCGCACGGCCGGGCACTGCTCGACGACCACTACCTGACCCGCTACATCGAGGGCGACCTCACCAAGCCGGAGCAGATCCTCAACAACCCGGTCGTCCTGGGACACCTCGACTTCACCCGGCCGATCGCGCTGTACCAGAGCGCGACGCTGCACCACCAGCCCGATGATCTCGACCTGCCGGGCATCATGCGCCACTACGTGGACGCGCTGCCCTCCGGTTCTTACGTGGCGCTGAGCCACTTCTGGGATCCGGGCGGCGAGGCCGGCGCTCCGGTGCGGCGGATCCGGGAGTCGATGCTGGCCCACGGTCTCGACGCCGACCACTTCCGGTCGCGGGAGCAGATCGAGCAGCTGTTACCCGGCCTGGAGCTCGTGCCCGCAGGCCCGGATTCCACCGAAGGTCTTGTGCCGCTGCTCGACTGGTGGCCGGACGGCCCCCGCGTCGGCGACCCCGGTCCGGTGCAGCGATGCGTCCTCGGTGCCGTGGGCCGCAAGCCCTGACACGTCAGTCGATCAACCGGCGCCGCATCGCGGTGTAGGCGAGCAGCCACATCAACCCGGCGAACAGCACCAGCGCACCCACGTGCAGCAGGTCGAGGCCGGGGCGCAGGCCGAAAGCGGCGTCCCGGACGAGCTCCACGCAGTGGTACAGCGGGTTGAACGCCGCCACCGTGCTCGCCCAGCCGGGCAGCTGGTCGACGGGGAAGAACGTGCCCGCCACCAGGAACAACGGCGTGATCACTGCGCTCACGATGTAGTTGAACGAGTCGATCGAGGGCACCACCGCCGAACACCAGATCCCGAACAGCGCGAACCCCAGTCCGGTGATCAGCCCGATCAGCGGCACCAGCAGCATGCCCGGCGCCGGGTCCAGCCCGAACGCCATCGCCACCAGCAGCGGAGCGCACCCGTACACGCCCGACTTCGTCGCGATCCACAGCGCCTCGGCGGCGACGAGCTCGTGCACGTCGACGGGCGCGGCGAGCATCGCGTCGTAGGAGTGCTGGAACTTGCGCCGCACGAACGTCGTGAACATCCCGGCGAACGCGCTGGTGAACAGCACCGAAGTGGCCACCACGCCGGTGCCGAGGAACTCGATGTACGGCAGTCCTCGGATCGTGCTGATCAGCGATCCGAGCCCGAACCCGAACGCCAGCAGGTAGATCGTCGGCTCCACCACGGAGGAGAACGTGCTCGACAGCCAGTACCGCTGGAACAACGTCAGTTCCCGTTTCCACACCCCGCCGAACGCGGCCAGTTCGAATCGCCGCAGCCGCTCCGGCGCGGGGCCTGCGACCCGCGCGTTCGTCATTCCACCGCCTCCCCGGTGAGCGAGACGAACACGTCCTCCAGGTTGCTGACCCGGCGGTGCCCGTCGCCGAGGCGCCGTGCCGTCGTCTCGGACATGAGTTCGGCGCGCAGCACCGACACGGCGGGACCGGTGCGGCGGGTCGTCAGGCCCTCTTCGACGGCGATCGCCTCGACTTCGGCGAGCCTGCCCGGCGGCCCGTAGTACTCGACGACGTCCCGCCCGGCGTGCTCGCCGCGCAGGTCGTCGGGGATGCCGGTGGCGATGACGCGGCCACCGGACATCACCGCGACGGCGTCGGCGAGCCGTTCGGCCTCTTCGATGTAGTGCGTCGACATCAGCACGGTGACGCCGTCGGCGCGCAACGCGTCGATCAGCGCCCACAACTCCTGGCGGACCTGCGGATCAAGACCGACGGTGGGTTCGTCGAGCAGCACGATCCGCGGTGAGTGCACCAGCCCACGCGCGATCAGCAGCCTGCGCCGCATGCCGCCGGAGAGCTCATCGGTCTTCGTGTCCGCCCGTTTGCGCAGCTGAGCGAGGTCCAGTGCGCGTTCCACCGCCTCCGGCCGGTCCCCTCGCGGCACCCGGTACAGGCGGGCGAAGACCTCCAAGTTCTGCCGCGCGGTGAGTTCCTCGTCGAGGTTGTCCAGCTGCGGCACCACGCCCATCACGGTGCGCGCCCGCTTCGACTCGCGCGGCACGCGGAACCCGAGCACTTCGATCTCACCGGAATCGGACCTGGTCTGGGCAGTGATCAGCCGCATCGTGGTGGACTTGCCCGCACCGTTCGGGCCGAGCAGCCCCAGGCAGGTACCGGCTGTCACGGTGAGGTCGAGCTCGTCGACGGCGGTGATCTCGCCGTAGCGCTTCACCACGCCGCGCAGCGACAGCGCGGACGCCGTCACGGTCTCGACCTGCTCCCGTGTCGTCATGCACCTTCCCCCGAGGTGGTCCAACGGACTCCGCCAACCGTACTTGCTGACCGGCCTGATCAGGCCGAATCCGGCTCCCCCACTGGCCGCGCAGCAGAACCGAAGCCAACAAGGTGAACGTCCCTCCCACCAGCCGAAGCAGACACTCACTCCGGCGACCCCACCAGGCGATGCCTCATTCGACCGGTCGGAACGGTCAAAGGGGACACGCACCTGAACCGGCAAGGCGGCGCCGAAGATCACGACGGAGGTCGGGCGCCCCTCCGCCGGACCGAACCGCCCTCCGCCGGACCGAACCGGGAGCGCCCTTACGCGAGGCCCGCGAAGAGGTCTTCCTCCGCGCCGAACGGGCCGTTGCCGGGGCCGCGGTCGCCGCGCACGAGGAAGTAGTGCTCGGTCGCGAACTCCGGACGCCGCACCAGCTGGGCGAAGAACCCGTCGTCGTCGACGTCGACCTGGCTGCGGTAGTGGCGCAGCGCAGCGATCTTCGTCTCGTGCTGGGCGGCGCCGTCGATCACCGCCGTGATGTCGGCGTCCGGGACGGTGTTCGGCTTGAAGTCGTCGATTCCCGCCTCCTGCATGCGCGTGATGAACGATTCGGGAAGCACCGACCAGTACACCTTCGGCACTTGCCAGGCCGCGCCGAGTTCCGGGAGGAACTCCGGGTCGGCTGCCGGGTCGAGCGCGTCCATCAGCGCGCGGTGCGCGGCGATGTGGTCCGGGTGGCCGTAGCCGCCGAAGTCGTCGTAGGTGATCGCGACGTGCGGCCGTTCGGCGCGCAGCAACGCCACCATCTCGCGGGTGACCTCGACGGGATCGGCGGCGGCGAACACGCCGGCCGAGGAGTTGCTCTCCAGCCCCGCCATGCCGCTGTCGCGCCACCGGCCGGGGCCGCCCAGCCAGTGGTGCCGGACGTCGCCGAACTCGGCGAGCGCCGAAGTGATCTCGCCCCGGCGGTGTTCGCCGAGCGCGTCCGGGGAGTCGCGCAGGTGCGCGAGGTCTTCGGCGATGACCTCGCCGAGTTCCCCGCTGGTGCACGTCACCAGGCTCACGGTGGCGCCTTCGGCGGCGTACCGGGCCATGGTGGTGCCGGTCGCGGTGGCTTCGTCGTCGGGATGGGCATGTACCAGTAACAAGCGGCGGTCGCTCATGCTTTCGAGCCTAGCCAACGTCTCCGACAACCCCGCCGGATTCCCGGATCGGGGCGGGCAATCGCGCCGTGTGCACGATGCCGAGCCGCTGGGTCGCCCTCGTCAGCGCGACGTAGAGCTCCGCGCCGCCGCGCGGTCCGTCGGCGATGCGGTGCGGTTCGGCCAGCACCACGGAATCGAACTCCAGGCCTTTCGCGGCCCCCGGCGTCAGCACGGTGTGCCCGGGCAGGTCCAGCGGCACCGGGCTGATCACCGCGAACGTGCCCGGCTGAGCGGCTTCGGACTCGGCGATCTCGTGCAGCGCGGCGCGCAGTCCGGCCGGTTCCACCTTCCGCGACCAGGGCGGGTGTCCGCTGCGACGGATCGAGAGCGGCGGGCGGGCGTCCGGGTCCGCGGCGGCGAGCACGGCGGCTGCCACGTCCATGATCTCGGCCGGGGTGCGGTAGTTCGTGGTCAGTTCGCGGTGGGTCCAGCGCTCCCGCACGTGCGGTTCGAACGCCTCCCGCCAGCTCCGGGCGCCCGCCGGTGAGCGGCGTTGCGCCAGGTCGCCCACCGCGGTGATCGCTTTGCCGGGGCAGCGCCGCATCAGCATCCGCCAGTCCATCGTGGACAGTTCCTGGGCTTCGTCGACGACGAGGTTCCCGTAGGTCCAGTCCCGGTCGGCGGCGGCGCGCTCGGCGAGCGGGCGGTGGTCGCGTTCTTCCTGCCGTTCGGCCAATTCCGCCGCGTCGATCACGTCGGCGGCCCGCAAGGTCTCGCCGTCCTCGTCGTCCCAGTCCTGCGCGGCGAGGACTTCGCGAGCATAGTCCGTTCGTTCCCGCCGAGCTCGTTCCTGTTGCGCCCCAACGGAAACCTGCGGTCCGAGGAATTCCACCGCCTCGTCCAGCAGCGCCACATCGGACACCGTCCAGGCGGCGCCGTCCGCGCGGAACAATTCCTCGCGGTCCTGCTCCGACAGCGAGGAGCACGCCGCCCGCAACCGCCGCCGGGAGCCGAACAGGTCCGCGAGCAGGCGTTGCGGTGTCAGCACCGGCCACAAGGAGTCGACGGCCCGGCGGAACTCCGCGTTGCCGGACAGCTCGAAGCGCACGTCCGCCAGCAGATCGGCGCGCAGCGCGACGTCCTCGTCCTCCAGCCAACCGTCCCCGATCAGGTCGACGGCGCGGTCGGCGATGCCGTGCAGCAGCGCCTCGCCGAACACCTCGTTTGCCGCGTTGTGCAGCGCCCCGCTCGCCCGCGCCCGCTCCCGCGCGGCGTCGGCCAGCTCGTGATCAAGTGGGACGGTGACGTCCGAGAGCCCGATCTCAATGGGCCGCGCAGGGGTTTCCTGCCGGTCTGCGACGGCCGCCGCGAGCACCTCGACCATCGCGCCGTCGCCCTTGATCCGTTGTGCCGCGGGCGAATCCTCGACGTCCGCGCGCACCCCGGGGAACAGCGCGCCGGCAGTGGCGAACACGACGTCGGTCTCCCCCAGCGACGGCAGCACGGTGCCGATGTAGCGCAGGAACGCCGGGTTCGGGCCGAGCATCAGCACGCCGCGCCGGGACAGCCGTTCTCGCTGCGTGTAGAGCAGGTAGGCGATGCGGTGCAAGGCCACGGCGGTCTTGCCCGTGCCAGGACCGCCTTCGAGGACCACAACGCCCGCCCGGTCCAACCGGATGATCTCGTCCTGCTCGGCTTGGACGGTGGCGACGATGTCGCGCATCGCGGGTTCTCGCGGCGCGTTCATCGCGGCGAGCAGGGCGGAACCGGGATCGTCGGTGCCGTCGAAGAACTCGTCGTGAAAATCCGTCACCTGTCGCCCCGAAAGACTCAGGTGCCGTCGGCGCACGAGCCCTTCCGGATTCGCGGCGGTCGCGCAGTAGAACGGGCGGGCCGCCGGAGCCCGCCAATCCAGTAGCAGCGGTTCGTGGCCGTGGTCCTCGTCGAACAGGCCGATTCGGCCGATGTGCATTCGGGAGTCCGCGCCGTCGATGCGTCCGAAGCACAATCCGCCCGCCGCCACGTTCGCTCGCGCGACCCGCGCCCGCCCGGCTGCGACGGAAACATCGCGCTGCCAGGCCGTTTCCGGGCTCACCGACTGCATGAGGGCGTCGGCGAGCGCCGCCGCGGCGGCCGCCCGCTCGGCGTCCAACCTGCCGTGCAGGAAGGCGACGCACTCCCGCTCCTCCGACAATTCCGCATTCTTTGACACTTCACTCCGCCTTTGATAAAATAGAGACATCAGCGCAGGTATTTATTTTTTAGCGCAATTCTCCATTTAAGCGGCAGTGTCAAGTCCGCGTTCTTCTTCCTGTTCGTCACCGAACGGACCGTTCGCCCGAACGAATCGGACGAACGGCCCCGAGCCCGGCGGCTCTCACAGCCGCTCGGTCAACGCCACCCACACCGGCCCCGGCGCGAACGGCAACGGCTCACCGGACGCCGTCGTGTACGTGGCACCCACGTCCGGACTCGGCCGGGACCATCGCGCGTCGAACGCCAGGCCGTCGCGCAGCACCACCGCGCGGCCCGAACCCACCGTCTCCGCGTGCGGCGAGACGCTCCCCTTGCTGTCGCTCAACGAGGAGTCGCGGACGTTGACCTCTTGCAGCACCACCGTCCCCGCACCGAGCCGCCCGCTGTCGGTGGCGGCGGCCGGTCGGCCGTCCATCGACACCAGCCACCGCCGCTGCTCCGGTGACCAGGTGAAACCGGTGGACGCGGCGAGGTAGTCGACCTGTGCGGACTCCCGCGGAACCCCGCCCGCCGGGGCAGGCCCGAACACCAGCGGCGCCTCCGGCGACCAGGCCGCGCCTGCCGGGACCTCATCGGGACGGACGAACAGGTTGTGCGGAACCGGGCGGTCATCACCGCGGAAGAACCCGCCCGGCGACCGTTCCGGCTGCACCGGGTCCAGCGGCGCCCCGTCCAACATCGGCAGCAGTTCCGGGGCCGCGCCGGAGAACACCAGCGTCGGCCTGCCGAACTGGGCGAGCAGCTCCAGGTCGGTTTCCCGAGCGCTGCGCACCGGCCCCACCACCGGTGGGCGGTGTTCGCCGAAGACCGCGACGAGTCTGCTCAAACCTCCCTCCACCGGTTCCACGACGACCATGTCCGCCGCGCCGATACCGGTCGGTGGCCGCGCCTCCGGCACGTTGTCGATCTTCACGGCGAGCACCGGTGGCCCCTCGCTCGGCGGCTCCGCCGCGGGCGCCTCGGCCATCGGCTCGGGAGGCGGGGCGGCGCCCTGCGGTGGTTCCGGGGCGCGCTGGGTCCGGGCCGGCTGACAGGCGAGACCTCCCGCCAGCACGGTCGCCAACACCGCCAGCAGCACCGCTGTCCGCGCCAGAACTCCTCGGAATCGCACCATGGCCCCACCCCTCACTCGGAGCCCCAGAGTGCCCCCTCGTTCGGGTGACAGACAAGACCCGCAAGGCCCTGACCAGGTGTTGTTCTTGAGTTAGTTACACCCGAGCGTCACAACCCCCACCACAACCAGACCAGTAGCGAGACCAACACCCCCGCCCGCACCTCCCGACTCGGAACAGAGTGAACGGACCGTTCGACCAACGACATTGGACGAACGGTCCGCTCACTCCGAAACCCGAGCTCGCCGCGCCCTCCTCCGGCGCCAAGCCGAAATGAGTGAACGGACCGTTCGTCCAATCTGCTTGGACGAACGGTCCGTTCACTCACATCCGAAGCCCCCGGCGTCGCGTCTCAGGGGCGCCTCCTCACCTGAGCAGCTTGTCCGGGGTGATCGGCAGGTCGCGTATCCGGATGCCGGTGGCGTGGTAGGCGGCGTTCGCGATCGCTGCGGGCGAGCCGACGATCCCGATCTCTCCGACGCCACGGCTGCCCATCGGGTTCGAATGCGGATCGTGCTCGTCGAGCCAGATCGCGTCGATGTCGGCGACGTCCGCGTGCGCGGCGATGTGGTACTGCCCGAAGTCGTGGTTGATGACGTGCCCGAACTGCGGGTCGAGCACGCTGTGCTCGTGCAGCGCCATCGACAGGCCCATCGTCATGCCTCCGATCAGCTGCGACCGCGCGAGCAGCGGGTTGACGACCCGGCCCACGGAGAACACTCCGAGCATCCGCGGCACCCGCACCTCACCGGTGTCGGCGTTGACTCGGACTTCGGCGAAGTGAGCGCCGAAGGAGTGCATCGAGTACCGCTGCGCGTCCGGGTTGTCGGGCATCGCCCCGTCCGCTTCATCGCCGTCGTCGGGGTCGGTGCCGAACTTCTCCCGGAATCGCCGCGCCGCGTCGACGACGGTCGAGCCCCACGACCCCAGCCCGGAGGAGCCGCCGGCGACGGTGGCGGCGGGCAGGTCGGTGTCGCCGATCTCCAACCGCACGTCCTCGAAGTGGCAGCCCAAGGCGTCGGCCGCGATCTGGCTCAACGCCGTCCAGGTCCCGGTGCCGAGGTCGGCCGCGCCGATGAGCACTTCGTACCGCCCGGCGTGGTGCCGGATGGTGGCGGTGGAGCCGGGCATGGCGTAGCGCGGATAGGTGGCGCTGGCGACACCGGTGCCGACGAGCCAGTCCCCGTCCCGATGGGGTTCGCGCCCGGCCCACCCGAACCGTTCGGCGCCTTCCCGGAGGCATTCCGCGAGGTGCCGGGCCGAGAACGGACGGCCGGTGCCCGGGTCGACGGCGGGTTCGTTGTGGGAGCGCAGTTCGATGGGATCCAGTCCGCACGCTTCGGCGAGTTCGTCCATGGCGACTTCGGTGGCGAACATGCCCGGCGCCTCGCCCGGTGCGCGCATCCAGAACGGCACCGGCACGTCCAGCGCGGCGAGCCGGTGGGTGGTGCGCCGGTTCGGCGCCGCGTACATGGTCCGGGTGCCGACCGCGGTCTGTTCGGCGAATTCCTGCACCGTCGCGGTCTGTTCGATCACGTCGTGGGCGACCACCGACAGCGTTCCGTCGCGGTCCGCTCCGAGCCGCACCCGCTGGATGGTGGGTGTGCGGTAGCCGACGAGCGCGAACATCTGCTGCCGAGTCAACGCCAGCTTCACCGGCCGTCCGCCCGCCATTCGCGCGGCGAGCGCGGCGAGGATGTTGTGCGCGTGCGCGGTGCCCTTCGATCCGAATCCGCCGCCGACGTGTGGTGCGATCACCCGAATCCGTTCCGGTTCCAGCCCGAGAACCGGCGCGATCCGGGACCGCATCACGTGCACGCCTTGCGTGGAGTCGTGCAATGTGAGGGTGCCGTTGCTCCAGCTCGCGATGGTGGCGTGCGGTTCCATCGGACTGTTGTGCTCCATCGGAGTCGTGTAGGTCTGCTCGATCACGACTTCCGGCCGGGCTGCCTCCACGTCGCCTTCGTGGCTCTCCGCGGGAAAAGCGGGATTCACGACCTCCGGTGTGTAGAGCGCCTCGTGGTTGGCCCGCAGCACCACGTCGTGCTGTTCCTGCCGGTACTCGACCCGAACCAGACCGGCGGCCTGCCTGGCGATCTCCGGTGTCTCCGCCAGCACCGCCCCGATCAGCTGGCCGCGGAACGCGACTTCCGGTGTCTGCAACACCCACAGCTCGGCGTCGGAGTCGGTGGCCAGCCGCGGCGCGTTCTCGTGCGTGAGCACCACCGCGACCCCGTCGAGGTCCTCCGCCGCGTGCGAATCGATGTACCTCACCTCGCCACGCGCGATCTCCGCTTGCAGCGGATGCACGTACAGCGGCGCGCTCGTCGGATGCTCGAACGCGTAAGGCGCGGTACCGGTGACCTTCGCCCATCCGTCGACCCGTTCCATCGGCGTCCCGATGGCCCGCGGCCGCAGCAAGTCCGTCATCGCTGCCCTCCCGTCAACTGCCGCAGCGCCGCGACCAGCGTGTTCCGCGCCATCGGAACTTT
This sequence comes from Saccharopolyspora gloriosae, assembly GCF_022828475.1. GTDB lineage: Bacteria > Actinomycetota > Actinomycetes > Mycobacteriales > Pseudonocardiaceae > Saccharopolyspora_C > Saccharopolyspora_C gloriosae_A. Next base: position 5,354,285 of record NZ_CP059557.1, read on the forward strand.
GAAAGCGTTGCCCGCCAACGGAGCGGCGGCCGCCAACTCCGCTTCCGCCGCGTCCCGGAACACCTGTTCGCCCACCACCGCACCACGCAGCGCGTCCTCGGCCTGCGTGGCCCGCCACGGCTTGTGCGCGACACCGCCGAGCGCGATCCGCGCTTCCCGCACCACGCCGTCCTCGACCTCGACGACGGCGGCCACCGACACCAGTGCGAACGCGTACGAGGCTCGCTCCCGCACCTTCCGGTAAACCGACCTCGAAGCCGTCCCCGGCAGATCCACCGCCGTGATCAACTCACCGTGCCGCAGCACGGTGTCCCGCTGCGGTTCGTCGCCCGGAAGCCGGTGGAACTCCGCGACCGGGATGCCGCGCTCACCACCGTCGCCCTGAACCCGCACGACCCCGTCCAGCGCGGCCATCGCCACGGCCATGTCGGAAGGATGCGTGGCCACACAGTGCTGCGAGGTTCCGAGGATCGCCGCGTCCCGGTGATGCCCGCCGATCGCCGAACATCCCGCTCCCGGCCGGCGCTTGTTGCACGGAGTCGTCACGTCCTGGAAGTACGGGCACCGGGTGCGCTGCATCAGATTCCCACCGGTGGTGGCCAGATTCCGCAACTGCCCCGAGGCACCCGCGAGCAACGCCTGCGCCAGCACCGGAAACCGCCGCCGGATCAGCGGATGCGCCGCCAGGTCGCTGTTGCGCACCGCGGCGCCCACCCGAACCCCGTCCGGCAGTTCCCGCACCTCGTCCAGCGGTAACCGCGACACGTCCACCAGCAACTCCGGATCGCTGACCCCCAACTTGAGGTGGTCGACAAGGTTCGTACCGCCCGCGAGGAACACCGCGCCCGGATTCCGCGTCACCGCCCCCACCGCGTGCGCGACGTCGGTGGCCTGCTCGTAGTCGAAGGGATTCATCGCGCGCCCTCCCCGGCCCGGCTTGCTCGCTCGGCCACCTCGCGGATGGCGGCCACGATGTTCACGTAGGCCCCGCAACGGCACAGGTTCCCGCTCATCCGTTCTCGGATCTCGTCGTCGCTGAGCCCGTCCACGTCCGCGGCGACGTCCTCGGTCACGTGACTCGGCCACCCCCGAGCGGCCTCGTCCAGCATCCCGACCGCCGAACACACCTGCCCCGGCGTGCAATAACCGCACTGGAACCCGTCGTGCTCCACGAACGCCCGAGCCACCGGCCGCTCCCCCAACCCGGCCGCCGTCGTGATCTCCGCACCGTCGCACTGCACCGCCAACGACAAGCACGTGAGCACCCGCCGCCCATCGACCAACGCGGTGCACGCCCCGCACTGCCCGTGATCGCACCCCTTCTTCACGGAGTTGACCCCGAGGTACTCCCGCAGCGCGTCCAACACCGTCACCCGAGGCTCCACCGCGAGCACGAACAACTCCCCGTCCACGGTCCACGTGATCTCCATGCCTGGCGCTCCCCTCCTCGACCAGTACTCGACAGGGTGAGCGCCAACCGAGTGGCCCGCTCGCCGCAGCGGTGACGGGTGGCGGTATCCGTGGGTCCACGGGTCGATAAAGGATCGACTATCGACACCCTCGGATAGCAGACACGTACGCAGCGTTATCTTGTACCTCGTGCCTGAAGACCTGTCGCTGTTCGACGCAGCATCGACCGAATCACCAGCAGAACCATCTGGCGAAACCGCGCTCGACGACGATGCTGGGCTCCGTGAGGTCGTGGACTGGTTCCGCGCCCAGGGCGACCTCGAAGATCTCTTCGGCTCGGTGTTCCGCCAATCCATCGACGAGGTTCTGGACGGGCAGCGGACCGGACGCTACGACATCGACGGCGTGACCAAGACGGAGAAGACTTACCTGGGCACGAAGGTGGAGATCGTCACCAAAGCGACCTTCGAGCTTGAACCGGGCACGAAGATGGACTACCGAATCGAGGGACACGAGGTCGATGCGAAGTTCTCACTGACCTCCCAGTGGCAAATTCCTAGCGAAGCCATGGGCCATCTTTGCTTGCTGATGGCCGCCAGCGAGCGACAGCGAACCTTCGAAGCCGGCGTCTTGCGCATAACCGAGGACCTGCTTAACAGTGGGCGCAACAAGGACCAGAAAGCGACGATCTCGAGTGCCGCCAGGAAGAAGATCATTTGGCTGTGCCACCGCAGTCCGATGCCTCCCAACATCCTCCTGACGCTGCCGACCGACCTGGCAGAACGGATCACCAAGCAGACGTCGGGACAGCGGCGGATCAACGAGCTCTTCCGGATCGAACAAGGGCGCGTGATCGACCGGAACACGGCGCTCACGGTCTCGATGCAGGCCGACGGCCTCAAACGCTGCCGGGACGCTCGTTCCCAGCTGCGAGATGAAGGGATCGTGGTGCTCGGGCACCAGAAGGACTCCCCCAGGATCGCTCGAGACCTCGAACTCCCGGTGCCGGAGAAGGGAACTTTCGTTTCCACACGCCTGGTCCCTGTACCTGCCGACACTACCGATCGGAACATCACCAGAATCAACGGCGGGTACTACGCGCGCGCGGAGCCTGACGAGCCCGCATCACCGGCGCCGACCATCGACTACTGAACTACCCGATCAACCAGCCTCAGCCCGCACGGCGCAGTTCCTCGCCGGCGGAGTCAACCGACCGAAGCGCGCATCGCGGCGCCGGCATCTGAGATGCGCCCGGACTCCTGCAACTGCAGTGCCAGTCGTATGACTTGGCGTTCGGGCTGCTCCCTGCCGTAGAGCTGGAGGAGTGTCTCGGCGAGGCTATGCTCCTCCCTGCCCCTGAACGCCGTCACGCAGGTCGCGACCGCCGGGGCGTCCAGCCGCTCCGGGATTTCCGCGATCAGCGCGAGCGCGTCCTCTTGCCTGCCGTCCGCGAGCGCTCCAGCGGCCTTCTCCGTTAGCTCGTCAACGGCGGCGGCGAGTTCACTCCGCTGCCGGTCCCCCTCGAACAAGGGGACCGGCAACTGTGCAGGCGTTGCGCTTGCCGACAGCGGAAACCGAACATCAATGTGGAATTTGTGACACGACTTTGCCTGTTTCTCCAGTTCACGGACACGGCGCACATGACCGGCGCATGCGGGGCAGCGCGCGTCCTTCGCCTTCCAGTACAAGCTCTCAAGCTCCTCGGCTGTGATGCCGACGGCATCGGCACCCGCGTCCTCGCAAGCAAGGTCACGCAAGGCTGAGACCAGGCGATATTCCGGGAATATGTCGCCACTCAGGACCTTGGAGAGCGTGCTGCCACCCATGCTGTAGCCATAGCCCCTTTTCAGGCGGTCGACGATTACGACCAGCGTCTGCCGCCTCCCCGACCCCAGGTGGCTACAGAAAAGTTTGAGCTGGTCAACCAGCTCGCGTCGCTCCTTCGAAAGACCTTCTCTGATGCGCCGCCCCACATCACCTGCTGCTGGCATATTCCAACCCTTTTCAGTGTCGCCCATCCTTCGCCGGTCATTCGCCCCGCGGAGTCATCTTGCCACTTTGAGAGAAAGATGATCAGGGCTTTGAAAACCTTCGACGCACGGTGTAGACCTGATTCAGCAAAGCGATCCCTGCGGCGACGTATTCCTGTCGTCGCGGACCAGTCCTTGATACCCATGCAAAGAGGAGCGACCAATGGATCGTCCATTGTGGACCGACAGGACGTACGGCAGCATGGTTCGCGCAGCGCTTTGGCTCGAGTCCGAGGTCGGAGAAGGGAACATCTTCAGCAAGAAGCAGCTGCGAGACGCCTTTCCCGAAGTGGCGCAGATCGACCGGCGTGTGCGGGATTTGCGCGATCGCGGCTGGCGGATCGACACGAGCCGCGAGGACCCATCCTTGCGCCAGGAAGAACAGCGCTACGCCAGAAAAGGCGAAGACGTCTGGCTTCGCAACCGCGGAAAGTCCGCGGCCACGGGAAGCCTGACGGCATCCCAGCGGACCAAGATCATGGCTGCCGACAACCACCTGTGCCGATCCTGCGGAATGGCAGCCGGTGACTTCTACGACGGCGGAGTCATGAGCGCGCAACTCGACGTGGCCCGGCGCCGCATCACGCTTGCTGATGGGTCGACCGAGATCCAGCTGATCACCGAATGCAACCGCTGCCGAGTAGGAGGCCGAGGCAAGGACGCCGACCCGGCCAAGGTGCTCGACGCCTTGGACTTCCTCGCTCCCCTCGAACGTCAGATCTTCGCCGGCTGGGTGAAGGCAGATAATCGCAAGCTCAACGGGATTGAGAAGCTCTGGGGCCTGTACCGGGCTCTCCCGGAGGAGTCGCGCACGACTGTGAAACGCGCGGTTGCCCCCTACGACCAAGCTGCTGGGAAGTGACGATGCTGCGCGAATTCCCTCCGCCGCCCCGTGCGGACGAGATCAGCAACCTGATCAAGAAACGCCTGGCCGAAGCACGTGAATCCGGCGGCGTGCGCGAAACCGTCACCGTCGACTGGAACCAGCAACCGCTGCACGTCGAGGTCCTCGAGCTACCGCTGAGCGAGCTGTTCTTCAACCCCGCCACGCACCGCATTCGCGCCCAGCGCAGCCATGACCCGGAACGCGACAAGGCCCTCGACAACGATCCCTACAGCGAGAGCAGCCAGGAGTACTTGAAGTTCCTGCTCCAGGCCGAGCCGGCGAATCCCGCCGTTCGCGATCCGAACTTCGACCACCTCAAGGAAAGCCTGCACGAGTTCGGGCAGAACGATCCGGGCTTGATCACCTACCACGGCATCGTCGTCAACGGCAACACACGTGCGGCCGCGCTGCGCGAGATCGGTGCGCAATCCATGCGCGTCGGCATTCTCCCGGAGTCGTTCACCTGGGCGGACATCAACGCAGTCGAGTTGTCGCTCCAGCTGCGCAAAGATCACCGGCGCGAGTACTCATACATCAACCGGTTGCTCGCGATGGAGGAACAAGCCGCTCTGGGCAGAACTCCGGAAACCATCGCCAAGGAGTTCCGCATCCGCGTGAACACTCTCCAGCAGGAGAGGTGGATTCTCGGCGTCATCCGAGATCTGATCGAGCGCAGCAAGACCGAGTATGGCGCATCGCTCGAGCTCATCGACTTCGAGGACCACCAGGAAAAGTTCAAAGAGCTGCACCGCGCTCACGAGAAGCTGGCGGCCTCCGACCCGGATCGGGCCGAGGTTTTCAAGGAGACTCGACTTTCCTCGATCATGCTTGGCTTCGCCAAGACCGACGTGCGCCACATCGAGGATGGCAGCTTTCCAGATACGTACCTCCAAGACGCGCTGCCATCGCAGTTGAATCCGCACGGTTCGGCCGAGGACGCCGTTTCGATCCCAGGCTTGGGCATGGCTATTCCTGGCGCGTCGTCAGCGGTTTCGTCAGCTCGCGCCCTCAGTGATCGGGTGCTCAGGGCCAAGGCCACGGCTAAAGCCGTCTCCGCCGAAGTCGGGGAGGACGAGAAGAAGGATGCGCAAGCCACTTTTGACCAGTTGAAGGTCTCCTTCGACAGCGCTATCGACAAGGCTGGCCGGGACATGCGAGTTCGGAAGCGCAAACAGCTGGCACCCGCCCGACTCGTGGACGCCTGCGCGGATATCGACCAATGCGTCGTGGAGCTGGTGCAGGCGCGGGCCGCACGCGCGCTGGACGAAGAGGCCTTCGACGACGCGGTGGTGAAGCTGCGGGACAGCGTGCGCAAACTGGCCCAGCAGGCCGGCCGGGGCATTTCCAATCCGGGCGATGGCGTCTCGTGGCTGCTCGACGCTGCAGCCAGCAGGGGCGTTTCATGACAGAAGTCGTCGGCGAAACATCCCTCCAACTCGGGTTCGATGAGACGCGGACCAAAGTGGTGCTCGCGACGGTCGAGAACCACCGGGGCGACCTCGCACAGCTCTCCGCCCGGTTCCGGACCGGCGCCCAGATCGGTCCGCACACCGTTTCGGTCGATCTGGACGATTTCCTCACCAGGCTCGGCACGATCAGTGCCTGGCCGCATCCGGCAGGCGTGGCATGGGCTGCGGACCTCCGGGAGCTGGTCCGCAGCAACATCCAGGACTCAGCCACAGTGCAAGCCAGGCTCAAAGCACCGGACGCACCTGAAGACATCACCGCAGACGACGTGCCAGCACTCCTCGGGACAGATTGGACCGCTGACCTGACGGAGTTCCAGAGCAGGGACATCGCGAAACTGCTGGCACTCCAGCACGGAGCGAACTTCAGCGTGCCCGGGGCAGGAAAGACGCGCGTGGCGCTAGGCGTCTACGCAGCGGAAAAAGCCCGTGGAAATGCGAAGCGGTTGCTCGTGGTCTGCCCGAAATCAGCTTACGAGTCCTGGCAGTTCGAGACGGGGGCGTGCTTCCAGAACCCACTGCGGACGTACGTCTTCGAGCGCTCACTCGACCAGTGGGCCGAGGTTCTGATCATCAACTACGAGCGGCTGGAACGTTCGCTCGGCACGCTTGCAAGCTGGCTCAAGGCCGCCCCTTCGATGGTCGTCCTCGACGAAGCACACCGGATGAAACTGGGCAGCCGTGGAGCTTACGGGCTGGCCTGCATGACACTCGGTCCGCTTGCGCGCCGTCGGCTGATCCTCACTGGAACACCGGCGCCCAATGGCGCGAAAGACCTCGAAAACCTCATGGGGTTCGTGTGGCCGGGACACGGCCACCGGACAGTGTCCTCCGCGGTGTCCGATGGAGATCTCACCTACGCGAGCAGCGTCCTGCGGCCACTGTTCACCAGGACGACCAAGCCCGAATTGGGACTTCCTCCGATGACCTCCGTCGTCCGATACCTAGACATGCCACCCCTGCACGAGGAGATCTACAAATCTCTGCTCGGCGACGTTGCCGGCAACACTGCGCGCGATGACCTGAGCGCGCTGGGCAAGACTGCGTTGCGCCTTCTGATGGCAGCGACAAGTCCTGCGCTCCTGCTGGAAGGGGCGAGCAAGCACGAGCCACTGGCGTACCGGCTTCCGCCGCTGGAGATCCCGCAGGGTGACTCGCTGCACACCCTCGTGCGCGACCTGCCCAGCTACGAGATGTCACCGAAGTACAAAGAAGCTGCCGCGATCGTCTCCGCGAACGCGGCCGAAGGGCGCAAAACCCTGGTCTGGACGACATTCGTACGGAGCCTGACGACCTTGGAGCAGCTCCTGGAGCAATACCAGCCTGCGGTTGTGCACGGAGGGACGTTGGATCGCGAAGAACAGCTCAGGCGGTTCCGGGAGGACCCGGACTGCCACGTCCTCGTTTCCAACCCGGCGACCCTCGGCGAGGGAATCAGCCTTCACCAGGTGTGCCACGACGCTGTCTACGTGGATCGGGACTTCATGGCAGGCCGTTTCCTGCAAAGTCTCGACCGCATCCACCGCCTCGGGCTCGCGCCAGGGACTGCAACCCGCGTCACCGTCCTCGCCGCGCGTGACACTGTCGACGAAGTGGTGCACGCGCGCTTGGATCAGAAGCTCGAGTTCATGGGCAAGGTCCTTGACGACCCGTCAGTCCAGCAGCTCTCCGATCTGCAAGAAGAACCCTCGGTCGCGGGCGGCCTGGACTCCAGCGATGTCCAGGCTCTGCTGCGGCACCTGGACGCGACGCGCTCGAGCGCTAATCGTTGACGCCACGATGAGCCGCGGCTCGTGGGCCGGGAGGCGCGCTCGAGGCAAGTAAACGCCGGACTGACTTGTGTCAGTCCGGCGTTCGGCTAGTCGCCTGTGCCGATCAGTCCGCCGAATCACCACATAGTGGCAGCCAAGCTGCGAGACGTCGTCAGCCCTTACGGCTACTATCGCTTTCATGTTCGATAGCCGTGATCGCAAGCTCAACCGCGGTTGCCAGCTGTTCGTGCTCCCAGATCCGAAGCACCTGCCAGCCAGCACGTTCCAGGGCGGCCGTCACTGTCCGGTCGCGCTCCACGTTCCGTGCGAGTTTGGGCGTCCAGTACCAGGCGTTGGACGCGGGCTGGCGTCCGTGTTCCGGGCAGGCGTGCCAGAAGCAGCCGTCGATGAAGATGGCTACCTTGCGCGCGGTGAAGACGATGTCCGGCTTGACCCGGACTCCTTCATCCAGCGACAGCCGATAATCCTTGCGATAGCGGTAGCCCCGCTTATGGAGCTCGCTTCGGAGCGCGACTTCCGGCTTGGTATCGCTGCGCCGGTTCGCCCTCATGTTGCGAGAGCGGCCTTCGCTGGCCGGCGCGGGGTACAAGCCCCTCTCATGGGCTGTCTCCCGCGCCCTTCGACGATCACTCGCAGACATGCTCACCAGACCAGTAATGCCGTCCAACGGGGCCAAGTGGCCATGGGGCAAGATACCCGCTTAGCCAGTCGCGTCGCGCGCACCCAGAAGGAGGAGACACCGTGAACGAGAGCTTCACCGCGGTGGAGATCTGCGCCGGCGCAGGTGGCCAGGTCCTTGGCCTGCACCAGGCCGGGTTCAAGCACGAGGTCGCAGTCGAGTTCGACAGCAATGCCTGCACCACATTGCGCCACAACGACATCACCCCCGTAGCCGAGGGTGACGTCGCTGATAGCTCTGTCTGGGATCCGCGCGACTACGAAGGCGTGTCGTTGCTGGCCGGAGGAGTCCCGTGCCCTCCGTTCACCATCGCTGGCAAGCAGCTCGGCGCGAACGACGAGCGGGACTTGTTTGCCTGGTCAGTTGAGCAGGTGGACAAGGTCCGGCCGCGAGCGCTCCTGCTGGAGAACGTCCGAGGCCTGAGCATGCCCCGCTTCGCCGGCTATCGGCAGCACGTCCTGGACCGGTTGGCCGACTCCGGTTACGTCGGCGAATGGCAGCTCTTGCAAGCTTCGGACTTCGCCGTACCCCAGCTGCGACCAAGGTTCGTGCTAGTGGCGCTGAAACCTGAGGACGCAGAATTCTTCCACTGGCCAAAGCCGGACAAGTTCGACCCCGCGCCTACCGTTGGCCAAGCGCTCTTCGATCTCATGGGCGATTGGAAAGGCGCCGATGACTGGAAGGGACACGCCGACAAGATCGCTCCAACGATTGTCGGCGGTTCCAAGAAGCACGGCGGTGCAGACCTGGGGCCGACCCGGGCGAAACGTGCCTGGGCTCAAATGCACGTGGATGCGATGGGCGTCGCAGACGCCCCTCCTGCTCGTGACGACGAATTTGCGATCGGCCCCAAACTCACCTGTGACATGGTGCAGGTTCTACAAGGCTTCGAAGGCCGATATGACTGGTCCTTTACCGGCAGGAAGACCTCGCGCTACCGGCAAATCGGGAACGCGTTCCCGCCACCTGTCGCTCATGCGGTTGGCAACGCCATTCTGAAGGCCTTCCGCAGGGAAGGGCCGCGGCGGGAAATCAGGCCCAGCGCTCAGGATCCGGTGTACCGCGCACTCGCCGAGGCGAACGACTTCTTGTCAGCAGCCAAACTGACCCGCCTCGCCGGAACCACGATGGGCACGTCGCAGCTCGAGCGTCACATCAGCATGCTCAGCAAGGACTTCGACATCGAGGTGGCAACCCGCGGCCAGACCACGAAGTACAAGCTAGGAAGCTTCAACGCCTTCGTCGGCCAAGAAGCCCACAGCCGACACGAAGCGTTCCTGAAGAACCGAGCCAAGATCAGCTAGTTCTTGCTTGTGCAGCACGCCATCATCCCGGAACTGGGTCCCCACCTCGTCACCACCGTGGGTATCGGTGGATCCAGCCTTCCTGGGTGTAGGCGTTGTTGTAGGGATTTCGGGTGCTGAAGTGCCAGAAGGCGTCGTCGGCGATCTCTTGGACGAGGTCGCCGATGTCGAGAGCTTCGAGCCAGTCGTTCGGCAAACCGACCACTCCGGCTCTGGCACCGATCAGTGCGCCGGTGAGCGCAGTAGCCATGGCACTGCCCGTGTAGTTGGCCGCGATCAGCAGAGCGCGGCGCGGGTTCGCTCCGTGCCGGGACGCGATCAGCAGTGCCTGTGCCAGCACGGACGAGGTGCTTACGCCGTCGCCGAGTTCCTTGATGTCTTGAAGATCGTCGCCGAAGATCCTCTTCCAACGCGTGGACACGTGTTTGAGGAGCCCGGCGATGTTCCGTGACTCCGGGGAGTCCAATCGTTCGTACTGCTCAAGGAGCTTCTCCAGTTGAGACCAGACCGGGTGCACAAAGGCTTTGCGCAGGAACAGATTCCGGAACAGGTCGGACACTGCGCCGGCCGCTGCGGCATCGGCCGGGGAGCGTTTCCAGCCCGTGGCGAGCGCCCCCGCCCCCCAGGTCGACACTGCACCGGGCAGCCCCCACATCGCCATGATCGGGCCGTTGAGTGAGTTTTCCTTGCCCGGGTCCGATACCAGGTTCTGCACCTCTGCCAGCAACCCGCCCTGCAGGCCACGCCGGAAGTGCATTTCAGGAACTTTGAGCAAGAATCCGCCGGGGTCGGGGTGCGTCGTGGCTAGTGGCCCCGCGGCCTGCTGCCATGGGACTCCTTGGGCGGTCAGCCAACGAGCGTGCGCGGACCTGGTTGCCAGCGGCAGGTTCTCGAAACGTTCATCGCCTGCGTAGCGCAAGCCTCGCACTGCCCCTTCAGTGAGGAACAGCAGCAGCTGAGTCCGCCAGCTCACCTGTCCGGGGCGCTCGAACGCGGTTTCCAAACCGGTGATGCCGTTCGCACCGAACCGTTGGCGAACCTCATCCCAGTTCAAACCGTGCACCGCGGACCCCAGCGCGTCACCGATCGCGAAACCGGCGAAGGCGCCGGTCACTGCGTGCCAGGAGAAGTCCGCGCCGGAATCACTCGCACGCGGCTGGGTACCGAAAGTGGAGATCGTGGGGCGCAGCCGGCCGCCGTCATCATGGACTGCGACCAAGCCGTTGGCGTGCAGGTCCGCCGGCCAGCGGTCCCGCGAGAGGTCGGCGTCGGAGGTCGGCCGTCCACCTGGCCGGCTTCGCGGGCTTGTCACGGGCGGGTTCGATGTCGCCCACGCCAATCCGAGCAGCATCCGCTGACGCTGCTCGCCGGAGAGGTCACTGCCACTTGCTCGCGCGCCGACGATCCACGAGGTCGGGACCGATGGCGGCTTCTCAAGACCGAAGTGCTGCTGGAGCTGCCGGGCGTACTCGTCGAGGGATCCGTCCGGGCCGATCTCGCTGACGACCCGCGGTTCGCCTGGCTCACGTCCAGGATTGGCGGCGATCAACTCAGCGATCTCAAGTGCTGTGACGTGCGCACTCGGAAAGTGATCGGAGTTGATCGACATACCGGACCCGGGAAATCGTTCGATGAAACCGGGAACCGTTATCCGCAGCCACTTGCAGGACTCCGGAATCTTCCGAGGCGAGCTGTACACGTGCATGACCGCACCACTGGCCACGGGTTGCTCGCTGTTCCAGTCCAACGGCACTAGGACCACGGTATCCAGTAGGGAAATCAGGAATTCGTCTCGGCCGATGTAGTTCATGCTCAGGAAGTTGAGGAGCGCTTCGAGCGGGTTCTGCGATTTCGGCATCCCAGCTCGTTCCGGACCGATCTTGTAGCCCGGATTCACCTTTTCCTGGACACTTCCATCCGGCAGCGTGATCTTCCAACCCGCCACGAATCGATTCGGAACGCCGAGGCTGTAGAAGCCCATCGAGCGGTACTCCGGGTCGATGATCTCCGTGTACTGCGGTTCACCGGGCCAGGCGACGGGCGTGGAGAAACCGGGCTGCGGCGTCGTGTTCGCTTGCCGCAATGCGCCGTCCGGGTCAGTCACGATGAACACCGGCGGCGGGAAGATCGATTTGCTGAGGTCGCCGCCGTCGAGGAACTCCGCGGTATTCCACGGAACCGCCCAGCCCTCCGGAACCCGGCTGACGTGCTCGTGATCGACCCGGACGTCGAGCGGTTCGCCGTTCGCTTCCGCATTGGAGCGCAGCCACCGTTCGACGAGCTCGGTTGCGTCCGCCTGCTCCACCATTACGGCTTCCTCCGCTGCTCGTGCCCGGACATGTTCCCGCCCGGGGTGTTCAGCCACGACCTTCCAGCGGGAGTTGGTGTCCAGCTCTGGGTGTTGCTGTCGTATGTACCGAGCACCCGCTCGGTTCCGCCGAGGTCTTCGATCACGATTTCCGCGCTTCCGATGAATTCTCCCCCGCTGAGGTCGCCCTGTTCGGAGAGGCCCCCGGGGTTCGCTGCGGAAGGCACTTCGCAGCGGAGTTTCATCCGTTGCTCAACGCCGGAGAATTCGTCGAAGCTGACCGGCCCAAGATCGGGCAAGCTGGTGCTGCGGAACAATGACTGCCGTCCGTCTCCGGTCAGCAACTCGGTAGGTTCGTGGTTTCCGAGGTACTTCACCGCGAGGTCCGCGGGGATGGCCTGCTCCCGTTCATAGATGATCCCACTCGTTGCCCCGGCAAGCCACGGCCGACGATCGGAATCCGACCTGGATCTCGCACCGCCCGCGCCAGGTCCGACTCCGGGGAGACCGCCGGAAGCCTCCGATCCGCTCGATCCCGCGCTGCCTCCGCTGGTCGCGCTACCGCCAGCCGAGCCGGGTTGGGCGCCGGTCTCCCCCGGGACCGCACTGCCTGCTGGGGCATCCCGCAGCGGCGGCATCGAGGCGGGCGCACCCTGCCCCGCGGCGGGGGAAGAACTGCTCGGCGTGCTCCCCGCTGGGTTTCGCGGCAGGTCCGCAGTGGTAGCCGGACCGGCCGAGTTCGTGGGCGACGACGGATCGAGCGTGCCGTTGAACGATCGGTTCAACGCTCCGGCGCCGTCCGTTGCAGGCAAGCTCGGCAGTTCCGAGATCTCCGGCGCCTCGATCGAGCCCCGCGCGGCCGGCGCGGCCGGGGGAACCTGACCGACGGGCATCGGCTCTGGACCAGCGTTAGGCGCTGGGTTGTCGTGCTGCCCCGCCGGAGAGATTCCAGGCGGACGAGTTCCAGCAGAAGGCATGAAACCCGGCTGAGCAGGCGGAAGTGGCCTTTCCTCCTCTTCATCCTCACCCGGGAACGACGGCCGGAAAGGGTTCGTGTGCTGCCCGAACCACGGCCCGTCAGGGCGACGAGCCCGGGAATCCCCGTCATCCACCTCAGCAAGTTCTGGTCGTGCCTCCGGCTCGCGGGAGTCCGAACGGAGATCGGCTTCGGTCTCGAGGCGGTTGTCGGAGTCCGGTCGCTGCCCATCCGGCTCGGCGCGCGAGGTTCCTACGCCCTCCCCTGCCTGCGGGAGCGAACCGAACGGCAGCAGGGTGAGGCTCCGCGGCGGGTGCGGCAATGTCATCAGCCGTCCGGTCTGCGGATCGATGAACGCCACCCCGTCCGGGGTGTTCGTGACCATTGCGACGTGACCGAGGGGCACCGGCCCGTTCATGTACTGCACACCGATCACTGCGTGCGAACCGACGGGTTCCTTGCTCATCCGCTCGATGATGCTGTCGTAGCTGCGGTGACTCTCCCAATCTCCGCCGAGACGCCGGTCGATGTAATCGAGCCGCCCCTTGGTCGCCAGCTCGCTCGGCAACACCGGTTCTGCCTGTGCGTCGATGCCGCCCAGCCGCTGTGCATAGCTGACGACGCACCTGGTGCAGTTGGTCAGGAATCCGCGGTCGTAGGCATCCGGCTGACCGGCGTTCGGGTTGACCTCGCCGAGTTCGGGATGCCGGTCGGCGACGTAAGCTGCCTGATGGTCCGGATGTGCCGTACCCGCGTGGAGCGAAGGCAGTTCGGTGACGGGCGGCGTGCTGGACGCGAGCTGCTTCCAGTCCGGCAAACCGTTGGCGTCGCTGGGAAGCTGTGGTGCTCCGTAAGGATCTCCCGAATCGGGGTCCGGCAAGGCTGGCGCTCCCGCGTGCGGGGCATCTGCGGACAGCGCGTTTTCGATCTTGCTCGGCTCGCTGGGTCGTTCCGCATCTTCCTTCTGGTCCTGCGCACTCCCGGTACCGGACGATTCTTCCGCCCGGGTGCGCTCGCAGCGGTCCTCCATGCGCCGGTCAACCTCAGCGCGGTCCAGGTAACGCGGATCCCCCGGGGCGATCTCTTCAGCGTGGATGATCCACTTCTCGACGACCTGGCCGCTTTTGGTCGTCTCGGATACCAATTCCTTGCTGTGCACAAGCAGCTGCGAGCCCGGCAGCAGAACTGCTTCCCGTTCACCGGGGTTCATGGCGAGTTCCTGCAACCGCCGCGCCGTCTTCGACTCGATCCGCAGGTCGATGTCGCCCGGAATCGCGGCGTCTGGCGCGTCCGGATCCGTCATCGAGCAACTGGTCAAAGCGGTCTCGACGGTGATCTGCCCGGGTTCGTAGTGCCCGGCGATCAAGTCGCGGCGAGCTAAGTCCCCGTGCGAGTTGATGCCGCGGGCCAGCGGTCCCTCGACCCGCGGCAACTCGTTCATCCCGGACACGATCGCCTGCAACTGCTTGCGCTTCGCAGTGTTGAGCTCGCCGGAACGGCTGGCAGCGTTGATCGGCCCGAACACCTCGTGGGTCGAGTAAGAATGCGCCGCTATCGCGCCGCGCAAGGAGATCCCGCCCAGTTCGGGAAGCTTCTTCGCCAGCTGCCGTTCCATGAGATCGAGCCGGGTGGTTTCGACTCGGCGCTCATCGTCGAAAACTTCCACCCTCGCCAAGCGCGCTTCCAACGCCGCGAACGACTGTGCGGGAGCCCGGTATTCCGGATCGAAGCAGAAGTCCAGGTTCCCTGGCTGCGACAGCGCTGCGGGCTCCGCCGCCTCGCCCGGCACGTCCTGATGATCGGCTTTTGCAGCCGATTCCGGCTCCGGCTGAGGATCGGTGGGGGTGGACTGATCTGCGTCCATCCACTCCGAATCCGGGCTTCGCCCATCGTCAGCGATCCCTTGATCTTCTGGGATCTCGGTGCCGGAGGTATCCGGAGACTCAGCACGTGCGGGTTCAGGCTGAGCCACCTCGGCCCGGGCAGGCTCGGGATGCGGCGATCGTTGCGGTCCCGGTGACGGCTGGGCACCCTGCGGCGCCTGATTCGCGTCGTAGTCGGAGCTCTGCGGATCACCGATGCTGCCCTGCTGCTCCGGCACGGCGCGAGGCGTCTCCCGAGCGGGTCGGGCAGCCGGCGCTTCGGGCATTCCACCCGAAGTCCGCGGGCCAAGCTGTGCGGGCTGGTGCACCGGGCCGTGTCCTGGCATGGCTGTGGGGCCGCCCGGTCGGCGACCGTCAGGGAAAGGTGGTTGCGTCGATCGTGCGGGGTGCTGCGGCGGCTGGTTCTGCGGGAATGCAGGCGGTGCGGGCCGGGCCTGCTGCGGAGGCCGATTCGGCGGGACTGCTCCCGGCTGACGCGGGGCGCCTTGCCCCGGTCCTGGAGCGGCGTTCGGGTTGGCCTGCGGCATGCCCTGTTGCGGCCGTCGCCCAGCGGACGGGGCTCCTTGCGGTGGTGCCGGATGCCCGCCGTGCTGCGAGAACCCGCTAGGAGGACGGAAATCGCCGTGCTGGTTCGGCTGCACTGGCGGGCCACCGCGATGTGCCGGGGCAGGCCCACCGGGAGTCCCCGGCTGCGGCTGGGTGGCGAACGGCGTCGGAGCCGAATTCTGCGCGGCTGTCTGCTGCGGCCCGGGGCTCCAGCCGTTGCCCGTGCTCGCCTGGTGCGTCGACCGGCCGAGATTCTCGGGTACCTGCCCGGCCATACCTGGCTGCAGACCGTGGTTCGGCCCGGCAGGTGGGGCGATGTTCGGAGTGACCGGGCCGCCATGCATCGGCCCGTGCGGACCGCTCGGGCGCGGCTGGCCGTGGCTCGGATTCGGCGGGCCGCCGGGCATCGCGGCTGGCGGGAACTGGTGTGGTGCTGCGCCGGTGTTCGGCCTGCTGTGCCCGGGGGCCATGTTCGGCGCGCCTGCCTGCTGCGCACCTTGCTGTGCGGGGAATCCGCCGCGCGGTCCCCGGCCGTCCGGCTGCCCGCCCGGTTGCTGCGGACCTCGCTGGTCCAGTGCGGCGAACGGAGGATGTGCACCCTGGTTCGGCGGGAAACCACCTCGGCCCGCCGCACCACCGAGGTCACCACGTGCCGCAACAGGGCCGCCGGGTGCACCGCCTGGCGCACTTGCGCCGCCTGGCATGGGGCCGGCTCCCATTCCAGGCGTGCCCGGCGGAGCTCCCGACCCTGGCCCGCCCGGATGCGAATTTCCTTGCGCTCCAGGGTGTTGTCCGACACCGGGTGCACCGCCGAGTCCTCCTCCGGGCGCACCCGCCCCGTACGCCGCGTCGGAACGTTCTGCAGTGACCGCGGCGGATGCGGCGGTCGCGGAAGGCCCGTCAGGTGCTTCGCCAACACCCGAACCGGCCTGGTCGCTCGCACTCCTTCCGAAGGGGCTTCCACCCGGATCAGCATCGGATGCGTTCGAGCCGCCGCCAGCGGCTGTGGACGGACCAGAACCGCCACTGCTCTGCGTGGGTGCGTCTGCAGTGGACCCAGTTCCAGGTTCCTGGTCGCGGGCTGAACTTTCCTGCCCGTCGCTGGGCGGAACCGAATTCCCGGTCTCACCGCGCTCGCCGCTCACTTCCGCTGAACGAGCGCTTCCCGATTCACCTTCCGCGGCCGAGGCATCCACTCCGAGCTCCGGTACCGGGCCGACGGTCGGCTGCCCCGAGTTCGCCGCCGCGCTGAACCCGTCCTTCGCGCCTCCGATACCGCCGTCAACGGCCCCACCAGATGCGCCCATGAGCACGTCTTTGGCCGAGAGCTCCCCGAGATCGCCGGTGGCAGCTGCGCCCGCGACCGTCCCCAGCGCGCCTTCCGCCGCACCTTTCGCGGCGTGTCCCATGACGCTGCCGGGGCCGTGTCCCGGCCCGTTGACGAGGTGTCCGGCAAGCCCTTCCGCCGCACCGCCGACTCCTGCGTCAGTGGTCTTGTCCCAGTCCCAGGACTTGCGGTCCCCGGATGCCATTTGCAGACCTTGAATGCCGCCGTCCAGCGCGAGCTGCGCACCGGAGTTCTTCGCGGCCATCCACCCGAGGTTCTTCAGCCCGTCCTTGCTGACCTTCTGCACGAGCTCCTTGGCTGCTTTTTCCAGGGCTTCCTTCGCGACCTGCTTGACGCCCTGTTGCATCAGCTTCTGCACCAGCTGCCGGAAGATCATCTGCACGGCGGCGCGGGTGGCGAGCTGCGCGGGGACGATCCCTGCTGTTGTCGCGCCGAAGCTGGCGAAAGCGGCGGCGATCATCGCCGCAACCTGGATCGCGAGCAGGATCAGCGAAGCGATGATCAGGTATTTCGTGTACTCGACGTCGAGCGCGGTTCGATCGCACGACTCCGCGAGCTGCTCGCATGCCTGCTCGATCTGGCGGAACTGGGCCTTGTCCCCGTCGGTGAGCTGTGCCCAGAACTGGGCGAACGCGTCCGCGGACTCACCTTGCCACCCGGCGAGCACGTCCCGGGTTGCGGCATCACCGGTCGCAGCAGCCCCCGGCATGGCTTGCCCTGCCGCTGTCCATGCGTCCCGCAGTGCGCGGAGCTTGTCCTCGTCGCCTTCCGGCCAACTCTCACCGACGACGATGGGCAACAACCACTTGACCTCGTCGGGAATGTCCATGCCCATGCGTCAGATCCTTATGCCGCCGATGTCATCGGCGTTGCCTTGATCGGTGGCCTGCGCGTCGTTGGCGGCCTCCTGCACCTGCTGCCGGAGTGACCGCAGCGTCTCGGTCAACGCCTTCATCGACTCGTTCATCAGGTCCGCTGTGGGCATGTAGTCCTTCGCGAAACCCTGGCCTGCTTCGTCCTCACCCCAGCAGGCACCCTGGGCTTGCAACTGCCGTTCCAGTTCCTGGTGGGCATCGTCGAGCTGGTCAGCCGCCACGTCGAACTTCGCAGCACCGGATCGGACCTGGTCCGGGTCCATCCGGGCACCGCCGCCGGGCGCACTCATCAACGGCCTCCGGGCAGGAGCCAGCTCCGCTGGCCGTCGTCATCGTCATCATCAACGACAGGCCGCCGGGGCTTTGCTCGTTGCTGCGCGGGCGGGGTGGCAGGGCTCCGCTCGCCGGGTGACGTTCCTTGCTCAGGCGCAGCAGGTTCGGGGGGTTCCGGCAGAGTCGGGACGAGTCCCTTCAGCGAAGGGGCGCCTTCAACCAGATCAGCCAGGTCCGGCATTCCTTCGGTGATCGGTGACATCAGCTCGGTGAGACGCTGCTGCACTTGCGCGGAAGCGCGGCGAACCGTGTCCGCCGCAGTGCGGGCGAGCCGTTTCGGGTCGCTGCGCTGGAAGGAAGCCGCCGCGAATTCCAAGTCCACCAAGGACCCAGCGGAATCGACGGTGGCGGTAACCAAACCGTCTGCTGAAGTGACCGTCGCGGTCGCCGACGCGGCGGCCTCCTGGGCTTCTTGGAGCTGCCGGGTCTGCTGGTTGAACTTGTCCAGCAGGCCGTCCACTTGCTCTCGCATCGCTGCATTGCGTGCTCGCAGCGCGTCCCGGTCTTCGCCCGGCTCGGTCACTTCTTCCCCCGCCGAAGGTCTCTCGGCCCCCGGCCTCCGCCGAGCGCGGAGCGACCTTACCCCGGCACCACTGTCACGAAGGCCGGTTCGCACGAACTCCTGACCACATCCACAAAGGACACCACGTCACGCCGCTCGTGTGCGGGAGGTCGTGCGGAGTTCTCGGCGTCCGGATTCGTTGAGGCCGCCCCAGATTCCGGCCGGTTCGGCTCGTTCGAGGGCGTAGCGCAGGCATTCCTCGCGGACCTCGCAGGCGGCGCAGATGAGTTTCGCCAGACGGGCCGACTGTCCTTTTTCGGGGAAGAAGGCGTCGGGGTCCGTCTGGGCGCACAGCGCCGATCGACGCCAGTCGGGTTCGTCCACCGGGCTCAAGGCGGTTTCGTTGATGAGCCGCATGTGCCGGCCCTCCACTCTCATTTGATCTTCACATTCGGGTGTCCTCGCGCTCGGCGAGGGTGCGGGACGTGCGTCTCGGCCAATCGGCGAGTCGGTCGCCGAAAGCGCGCCGCCGGGAAGTCGTATATCGCGGCACTCCGTCGACATCGCCGAACGGACTCGCGGGCGTCGGCGTCCACGCGGTGCAGCACTTTCCGCTCGGCGCATCTCGAGGGAAATGCCATCGGCGTTTCACGCGGCAACGATCGCCAGATCGGTCGGGAGAATCGGTGGCGGTTCGGGACAGTCGCCGGTCAGCGGCCATCAGGGTGGCCGGAGCTCGCCGGGCCACCAGGTTCACGGCCCCGTGACGATCAGCGGATGCCGCGTCTACCTGTCAGAAAGCTCTTAGCCCGTCGTCGGCGTCGCGTCTCGCACCTCGACGGGATGAGCCCTTTTCTTCCTCCGATGTTTGACATGCGCCGGGCGGGGGAACATTGATGCGATGGATCAACATCTCTCCTGTTCGGCAGGTCTTCTCTCGTCCCAGGCGATCCCCCGCTGCCGGGAACGAGCAAAGAAAGAGCTCACGTGACGTTGCCACCACTCATCACGGAGCAGAATGAAATATCAGGCGCCCGGATCCAGACCAGGCAGCCGACGGACGGGCCAATGCCACACCGACCGATGCCACTACTTTAACCACCATAACGATCATTGTCCACCGGTTCATCCGAGCCACTCGTAATACCATCGAACCGATCCCGCCTCCTCCACAGCGGACACCTGATGAACGGGCGGAATTCCGGCGCTTTCCTTCATCCGAATCCATTCGGGAAGATCTCGCCGACCGAATCCCGGAGCCGGCAACACGCGTCCCTTCCAGCACACCACGCGCACGGTTCAGCCCCGCCACGGCAGCAACCGCTTGCGCAGCGTTTTCGTTGGCACACCAGGCAAATCGCCGGTACCGTGGCCGGATCCGACCGGGTTGCGCCCACGGCCTGGGCCGGCGAGGAGGCAGGTTTCCCGCGACGCCCGCCGCCGAATCGACGCGTGTTGTCCACCAGCCGCGATGCCGCCTGTGGCCGCCCCTCCGCCATTGATCCGCACACCGTGCTCTTCAATCGCAGAAACGGAGATGTGGTGCTCATGCGCGGTACGCCGAACACTCCGGACGCGCCGTTCCCGCGCTCCGGGGCGCAAGTGGAGACCGAGCGGCTGCTCGGCGCCCTGGCGGCCGACATGCGCGAGTACGCGATCTTCGCGCTGGACGCCGACGGCCGGGTCACCAGCTGGAACGCGGGCGCACAGCTGATCAAGCAGTACACCAGCCAGGAGATCATCGGGAAGCACTTCTCCGTCTTCTACCCCGCCGGACTCATCGCGTCCGACTACCCGGCGTGGGAGTTGCGGCAGGCCGCCGCGCAAGGCTTCTTCATCGACCGCGGCTGGCGGCTGCGCAAGGACGGCTCGGCCTTCTGGGCGCATGTCGTGATCACCGCTCAGCGCGCCGACGACGGCAGGCTGGACGGTTTCATCAAGATCACTCGCGATGAGTCCGAGGCTTACGCCCAGCGGGAACGTTCGGATCGCCGCTTCACCGACCTGTTCCAACTCGCCCCGGCGGGCATCGCGTTGCTGGACCGGCACGACCGGGTTCTCGACGCCAACGGCGCGCTGTGCGACCTGCTCGGTTACTGGCCGCACGGCCGAACCGCACCGCAGTTGATGCACGCCGACGACCCGCGCACCGGCTTGGTTCCGCAGGCGGTCGCGGGCGACCCCGGCAGTGAACCCATCTCGCACCGCAGGCTCGCCCGCTCCACCGGCGAGCCGGTCTACTGCGAGGTGCGCTGCTCGGCCTCGGTCGACTACGACGGGAACCGCTTCTGGCTGGCCGTGTTCCAGGACCTCACCGAACAGCAGCGCCGCACCGAGACCTTGCACTTCCAAGCCACCCACGACCACCCGACGGGCCTGCTGAACCGGCGAGGCGTGAACGAGCTGCTGGTACCGCTGCTGTCGTCTGCCGGTCGCGACGTCGGCGTGCTGTTCTGCGATCTGGACAACTTCAAGCGGTTCAACGATTCGCTCGGGCACGACGCGGGCGACGAACTGATCAACCTCCTCGCCGAGCGCCTCCGCAACGAGTTGCCGAGCAGCTGCACCCCGGCACGCCTCTACGGCGACGAGTTCCTGGTCATCTGCTCGGATCTGACGGCGTGCGACGGGCTCGACACCCTCATCGAGCTCGTCTCCGATCTGTTGTGCACGGCGATTCCGCTGCGGGACAGGCTCATCAACATCACCGCGTCGATCGGCGCGGCGACCGCTCCGGAGGAGGGCACCACGGCCGACGAACTGATCCGCACGGCCGACGCGGCCATGTTCGCCGCCAAGGAGCCGGGTCGAGACCGTGCCGCACCGCCCGCTCCCGCCGGCGGGCTCGCACTGGAGGAGGACCTCCGCGACGCGCTGCTGCACGACGGCCTCCAGATGCACTACCAGCCGATCCTGGATCGCGACGGGAAGATCCTCCTAGCCGAGGCCCTGGTGCGGTGGCCGCACCCGAGGCACGGGCTGCTCTCCCCGGACGTGATCCTGCCGGTCGCAGGGCAGGCCAAGCTGCTCGCCGAACTGGACCGGTGGGTGCTGCGGACCGCCCTGCGCGAGGCGAGCGAATGGAGCTCCCCGCACGGCGAGGCCCCCGGCGTCACGGTGAACCTCGCCGGTCTGCGCCCGGAATCGGCGCACTTCCACTCCGAAATCAGTTCGGCCATCGACGACAGCGGCATCGATCCGGGCCGGGTCGTGCTGGAAGTCGTCGAGACGGTGCTGGTCGACCTGCCCGAACAGCCCCGGAAGATGATGCGCCGCCTCAACGAGCGGGGAGTGCGCTTCGCGATGGACGACTTCGGCACCGGCTATTCCTCGTTGGCACGTCTCAAAGACCTGCCGACGCAACTGGTGAAGCTGGATCGCAGGTTCGTGGTCGGCATGGAGTCGGACCCCACCGACCTCGGCATCGTCCGGGCCGTGATCGAACTGGCCAGGGGCATGGGGCGGACGTGCATCGCCGAAGGTGTGGAGAACCGGGCGCAATGCGACCTGCTCAACGAGCTCGGAGTCGACGCGCAGCAGGGATTCCTGTACTCCCGGCCCGTCCCGGACGCGGCACTCCGCGCCCTGCTGGCCGCGCCGCGGTTGATGCCCGTCGAGTGAGCCGCCGCTTCAGCGGTCTAAGCTGCCGGTCTTCAACGCGGTGACGAAGGAACGCCAAGCACGAGCGGGCACCTCGACGTGACCCGCCGCCCGATCCTTCGAGTCCCGCACCGCCGCACCGAACTCGACCCGCCCCACCTCGACGCACGCCGTCTGCTGGTGTGAACGGCTGGACTTCCTCCACCGACTGGGCTGAGTGTTCATTCCCGACTCTCCGTCTCCTCGGCGACACGAGCGATGAACTCCGCCGACTCGTCCGGGTTCATCGCCAGCGAACGCAGCGTAGCCGTCGCCGAGCGGTAGGCGTCAGTGTCGGATCCCTCGTGCAGGAACACGGCGGAGCTGTAGTGCTCCAGGTGGACGATCGGGGCGCCTTTCGGGAACTCGAACAGGATGTACCCGCCCATGTGCGCGGCGTGCCACACGTCCAGGGCCGTCGGGATGACCTGAATCGTCACGTTCGATCGTTCCGACAGCTTGAGCACGTGACGCAGTTGATCAGCGAGCACCAGCCTGCCCCCGATAGGAGTGCGCAGCGCCTGCTCCAAAACCAGCGCTGTGAACTGAGGGCCGTGCCTGCTCTCCAGGACATCGCGTCGCCCCACCCGCAGAGTCAGCAGGGTCTCCAGCTCCGCCCCGGACACGTCCGCCATGACCGCGCGTGCGTAGTCGGAAGTCTGGAGCAGTCCCGGGAAAACGGAGTTCGAAACCTCGACGATCTCACTGGCGCTGCGTTCGAATTCGATCAACGTGGTCAGCTCGTGGTGCGCACCGGGCACTCCTGGAGCGAGCCAGTTCGTACGCTCGGTTCCTCGCGCCAGCTGGACCACTCGATCACGCTCCGCCTCTGGCACCCCCAAGGCGGTGAGCACACTCGCCACGTGTTCGGGGGTCGGAACGGTGTAGCCGCTTTCGCAGCGTGACAGCTTGGAATGGTCCGTGCCGAGCCTGCGAGCGAGTTCACGAACACCCACTCCCTGTTCCGTTCGAGCTTTGCGCAGTTCCGCACCGATCACCCGAGCACGCGGACTTCCATTTGTGTTGTAAGCCATGCACCAAATCTTAGGAATCACACCACCTGAAAACGATCGATCGATTGGGTAGTTGTGCGCTGCGGTTTTCTTGGTGCATCTTGGTGTACACGACGCCTCGTCGAGACATTCCAACCAAGAACAGAGAGGATATTTCCACTGTGAAATGGGGACTGGCGAAGTCACCGGTCATCGCGACCGAACGACCACCACCGCCGGAACGCCTGTGGGTGCTGCGCTGGCACAACCGGGTCTCACTGCGGCAAGCGCACGCCGTGGTCCGGGTGGACTGGCTCGATCGGGTGGCGCGTACCGCGTGCGGACTCGCGCTCTCACCCGAGGAGATCGCGGACATTCCCGCTCTCGGCTGCGCGCCTTGCGAAATGTGCGTCGCGGCGACCCCGAGGCCGATTTCGGCAGTGCCATGACCGCCCGGCGCCCGCGCAGATTCCTGCCCATGGTGTGGCATTTCGCGCGGGTCTCGGAACGGGAGTCCTACACCTTTCGCTGGGGGCGAGGTTCGGGTGTGATCACCGTTCATCGCGGCGATGTTCGCGGCTCCCACGGCGAGGAAACCTTGCTGTGCACGATTCCGGTGGGCATCGATTGGACCGAGGAGAACGACCTGCGCCGCCAAGCCCGCCAGTGGCTCCGGGCGCGCGAACAGCACCAGCGCGCCCGCCCTTAGACCCGGTCCGGCGACACCTCCCCGACTCGTCGCCGGACCGTTGAGCCGGTCGGTGCGCTCCACCTCCCCCGGCGCACCGGCCGGCGCCCCCGCAACAGCACGAGGGCCGCACCGGGATTCCCGATGCGGCCCTCGTCGTGCGGTCAGGTCAGTCTCGACGCGACTCCACCGCCAGGCCCGAACCGACACCGGTCAGGGAGCGGACCTCCATCTCGGCCTGCTTGACCGGGTCCTGGTCCTTCTTGCCGACCAGCGTGCCGATGAATCCGGCGAGGAAACCCAGCGGGATCGACACGATTCCCGGGTTGGTGAGCGGGAAGATGTCGAAATCGGCGCTCGGGAACATCGCCGACGAACGGCCCGACACCGCGGGCGAGAACGTGATCAGCACGATGCACGAGATCAGGCCCGCGTACATCGACCACAACGTTCCCGTGGTGTTGAACCGCCGCCAGAACAGCGAGTACAGCATCGTCGGCAGGTTCGCCGACGCCGCCAGCGCGAGCGCGAGCGAGACCATGAACGCCGCGTTCTGCCCGATGGCCGCGATGCCGCCGACCGTGGAGAGCACGCCGACCACCAGCGCGGTGATCCGGGCGACCTTGATCTCCGATCCGGTGTCGGCCTCGCCGCGCTTGATGATGTTCGCGTACACGTCGTGGGCGAACGACGCCGACGCGGTCAGGGTGAGACCGGCGACGACCGCGAGGATCGTGGCGAACGCGATCGCGGCGACCACGCCCAGCAGCGGCGAACCACCGATGCGATAGGCCAGCAGCAGTGCCGCCGAGTTCTCACCGCCCGGGGCGTTGGTGATGGCCTCGGAACCGACCAGCGCCGTCGCGCCGAAACCGAGCAGCATCGTGGCCAGGTAGAACACGATCATCGTCCAGGTGATCCAGACGACGGAACGGCGCGCTTCTCGGGCATTCGGCACCGTGTAGAACCGCATCATGATGTGCGGCAGGCAGGAAATGCCCAGCACGATCGCCATCGCCAGCGAAATGAAGTCGATCCGGGACAGCGAAGTCTGCCCGTACTGCGCGCCGGGCTCCAGCAGCGCCTGCCCGATCGGGCTGTTGTTCGTGGCCTCCTCCAGCAGCAGGGAGAAGTCGTAGGAGAACCGGCCGAGCAGGAACACGGCCATCAAGGTCACGCAGATCAGCAGCAACGTCGCCTTGATGATCTGAACCCAGGTGGTTCCCTTCATGCCGCCGACCAGCACGTAGAAGATCATGATGAGGCCGACGGCCACGACGACCAGCGCCTGACCGAATTTGCTCTGCACGTCGAGCAGCAATGCGACGAGACCACCGGCGCTCGCCATCTGCGCGACCATGTAGAAGAACGAGATGACCAGCGTGGTATTCGCCGCGGCCGCCCGCACCGGGCGCTGGCGCATTCTGTAGCCGATCACGTCACCCATGGTGAACCGGCCGGTGTTCCGGACGAGTTCGGCGATGAGCATCAATTCGATGAGCCACGCGACGAGGAATCCGACCGAATAAAGGAATCCGTCATACCCGTGCACCGCGATGGCGCCGGCCACGCCGAGGAACGAGGCCGCCGAAAGCCAGTCACCGGCGAGCGCGATGCCATTCTGCGCGCCGGTGATGTTCCCGCCCGCGACGTAATAGTCGGAGGCGGTGGCGTTCCGGGTCGAAACCCGGTACACCACGAACAGCGTCAGCAGCACGAATCCCGCGAAAACGCTCACGGTGATCGCCGGGTCACCGACGGCTCCCGCCGCGAAGTTGATCGCCATCAGCGCGTGGTCCCTTCCTGCTCCCGAAGGCGGTCGACGAGCGGGTCAATGCGCTTGCGCACGTATCGTCCGTACGCCACGGTGACGATCGCCGTGGTCACGAACTGCGCCAGTCCCAGCACGATTCCCATGTTCACCACGCCGAACACCGGCTGGCTCATGAAGTCCTGGGCGTAGGCGCCCAGCCCCACGTAGGTGAAGTACCAGGCGAGAACGATCAGCGTCACGGGAAACACGAACCACCGGAAACGACGTCGGAGCGAGACGAAATCGTCACTCTCCTGAATTTCGACGAAGTCGGTTCCATTCGAGTTGGTGGGGCGCCGAAGGCTATGCTTCGAGATGTTGCCGAATCTCGGCTCTGGAGGCTGACCGTCAAGCCGACCTCGGCTTCGGTTTTCCGACGTTCGGGTCATGCTGTGGATCCTTCGGGCTTGCTCACGCGTCAAGGAATCAGAAGTCTAGTCACACGGATGTGCGGGAAGCACACGCGGGCACTATCCGGAGGATTAGCTACACAACTGCAAACTATTGGTCTCGATATGGTCACAACAATGTGAGCGTGAACAGCGACTCGGATCACTGCGTGTAACCCCGACGGAGCCGCTTTCACATTGTTCAGCACGTTTTGCCCGGGCCGTCGAGCCACTTTCCGGTGCGCACTAAGGGCCTTCCGCCTCACCTGCGATGATCACTTTTGGTGACACCTCGCCAGGACCACCGACACCCAGATGTCGTTTCTTCGCCTATTTCCCGTTTGACCAGGCAGGTAGCATCTCGAATTCGTGCGCCCCGACGTGCCGGGGCGCGTTTCCGGTACCAGACGCCGGAACCCCTTGCACCAAGGAGGTTTACTTGTGACAGTGCGTGACGGATTCTCGGTCGTTGCGCCGCCGACCTGGAACCGTTGGCTAGTTCCTCCGGCCGCGCTGGCCATCCATCTTTCCATCGGCCAGGCGTACGCGTGGAGTGTTTTCAAAAGCCCGCTGGAATCCAGCCTCCAGATCTCCGGCACCGGCAGTGCGCTGCCGTTCCAGGTAGCGATCTTCTTCCTCGGGCTGTCCGCGGCGTTCGGTGGCAAGTTCGTGGAGTCCCGCGGCCCGCGCTGGGCCATGCTGGTCTCCACCATCAGCTTCGCCGCGGGGTTCCTGATCTCCGCGCTGGGCATGTACCTGGGTCAGTACTGGCTCGTCGTCGTCGGGTACGGCGTGGTCGGTGGCATCGGCCTCGGTATCGGGTACATCGCTCCCGTATCAACGCTGATGAAGTGGTTCCCGGACCGTCCCGGTCTCGCCACCGGCATCGCCATCATGGGCTTCGGCGGCGGTGCGATCATCGCCTCGCCGTGGTCGACCGCGATGCTCAGTGCCTTCGGCAAGACCGCTGAAGGAATCGGCACCACGTTCCTGGTGCACGGCATCGTCTACGCCGTGTTCATGACGCTCGGCATCCTGCTGGTCCGGGTTCCCCCGCCCGGCTGGACGCCGCCCGGCTGGACCCCGGCCGCCGCGGCCAAGAGCATCAGCACCGTTCGCGTCTCGGCGAACAACGCGATCAAGACGCCGCAGTTCTGGCTGCTCTGGATCGTGCTCTGCCTGAACGTCACTGCGGGTATCGGGATCCTGCAGAAGGCGTCGCCGATGATTCAGGACTTCTTCGCCGGTACCAGCACTCCGGTGGCCGTGGCCGCCGCGACCGGTTTCGTGTCGCTGCTGTCGCTGGCGAACATGGGCGGCCGCTTCGTGTGGTCGGCGCTGTCGGACCGCACCGGGCGCAAGAACATCTACCGCCTCTACCTCGGCGTGGGTGCGCTGGCGTACCTGCTGCTGCTGTTCGCGGGCGACAGCAGCGTGGCCCTGTTCGTCGTCGCCGCGATGCTGATCATGTCCTTCTACGGAGCGGGTTTCGCGACGATCCCCGCGTACCTGAAGGACCTGTTCGGAACCTTCGAGGTCGGCGCGATCCACGGACGACTGCTCACCGCATGGTCGATCGCGGGCGTGCTCGGACCGGCGATCGTGGACGCGCTGGCGGACTCCGGTGAAGCCGCGGGCAAGTCCGGCGCCGAGCTGTACACGGTGTCGTTCTACTTGATGACCGGGTTCCTGGTGGTCGGGTTCGTGGCCAACGAACTGATCCGCCCGGTGAAGGCCAAGTTCCACTCGCCCGCACCGGAAGCCGTCGAGTTCACCAACGACGATGCGGCGAAGTCCGACGACGAAGTCGAGACGAAGGACGGGGCCGAGGCGAAGGACGAGGTCGACCCCAAGGACGAGACCGAGTCCGAGGCCTCCCAGGACGAGGTGTCCGACAAGGCCGAGGCGTCCAGCGAGACCGAGATCGCCGACTCCGAGGACGAGAAGGCGGACAAGGCCGAGCCGACCGCCGAGACCGAGGCCACCGACTCCGAGGACGAGAAGGCGGACAAGGCCGAGCCGTCCACCGAGACCGAGGCCACCGACTCCGAGGACGAGGTGTCCGACAAGGCCGAGGCGTCCACCGAGACCGAGGAGGACGAGAAGGCCGACGACGCCGTCGCCGACAAGTCCGACGAGGATACCGACGCGGCCACGGGCGAGAAGACCGACGAGTCCGCGGGCGAGAAGGCCACCAGCTCGTCCGGCAAGCAGAGCAGCTGAGGGAACAGGCGAGACATGACCGAGCAGAAGACCACGCCCGAGGGCGGCTTCAAAGTCCGAGCCCTTCTCACCGTGTCCTGGCTGTGGGTGGGCATCCCGTTCGCCCTCGGCGTCTACCAGCTCGTGATCAAGGCAGCGCAGCTGTTCACGTAGCCAACGGCGCCGCGTTGTGAGCGGCCGGAGAACACAATGAGGCCGACCGTCCGATTCGGACGGTCGGCCTCATTAGTCTGTACTTCGATGATCTAGGAGCGAAGCTCCCCGATCATGCGCTCAGTTCGCCGAAAAGGCGATCAGACCACGCGCACGGACTCGGCCTGCGGACCCTTCGGACCCTGCGTGACCTCGTAGGTGACCTGCTGGTTCTCTTCGAGGCTGCGGAAGCCGGCGGCGTCGATCGCCGAGTAGTGCACGAAAACGTCGGGTCCACCCTCGCCCGGCTCGATGAAGCCGAAGCCCTTTTCCGAGTTGAACCACTTCACGGTGCCCTGTGCCATGTCGTTCTCCATCCTGGTAGCTGGTTGGTTCCGGTGCCGGTCCGGCACCAGGGTCGCGGATCTCAGACGGCGACTACTCCAGCTACTCCAAAGACAGCAGCGCGCCCGCATCAGTAATCCTGCGAGCGTGCGAAAACACGAACCCAGAAACAACGACCAGGGCCGATACTACACCTCACGGCGCGGCACGTGGACGACCGGCGACGAAACACCGGCCACAACGAGCCTCGGATGGTCGGCTTTGCTGGGACTTTGCCGATCACACTTCACCCGAACGTGTCACGACTCACATCTTCGGCCCCGGCTGCGGGCCGCCCAGGGCCGCCGCGACTCGAGGGCACCTGGACGTGGAGCCTCATGCGCGAGGCGCTCGACCCGCCCCCGGAGCGGCTCGCCGCGCCGGACGTCGTCCTCGCCGCGCACCTCCACGCAGGCCTGCACCCGGCCGCTTGCCAGGTGGCCGCCCCTCGGGCGCATCCGCCTGCCACTGCGACCACAACTCGTCGATGCAGGCGTGGTGCGTCGAGGAGATCGGATCGGTGCTCCGCCGGGTCGCGCGGCTCGCCCAGAAGCACCGTTTCAACACGCTCCGCCGCCGCATCGACGACATCAGCGAGAAGATGCTCGCCCAGACCGTGCACGCCCTGGAGCACGGCGGCCTGATCGACCGCACCGTGCACAACCGGCTTCCGCCGCACGTCGAGTGCACGCACACCGACCTGGACGTGCGCATCGCCACGAAGCTCGAGGAGCTCGTCGACCTGGTGGAAGCCGAACCGCCCGCGGTCAAATCGGTTCAGGCGGGCTTGGGCCGCAAGCCCCGGAACCGGACATTCGTCCTTTGTGGACGACGAGTGTTCACCGCTGTGCTCCCACAACGCCTCGTGCGGCCGCGGCCGCCTGCACGGGCCGTCCGGTGAAGAACCGCGTCGTCAGGTCGGCCACGGCGTCGGGACGCTCCAGCACGACCCAGTGATCGGACTCGTCGACGGTGACGAAATCACCGTCCTGGAGGCCTGCGGCGAAGTCCCGCTGATGTTCCGGTGAGCTGACCGTGTCGTGCTCCCCGCAGAAGACCAGCGTCGACACACCGGGCAGTCCGCCGGTGAAGGAGAGCCGCCGCGTCACCGAGCGGTCGAGCACGTTCTTCGCGTCGGGCGTGTGCGTGGCGGCCTGCAAAAACGACCGCTTCACGTAGCGGTACGCGAGGTGGCGGCGGTGCACCGGCCTGCTCTCGTCGAGGCAGAGCATCCCTTCGGCGGCGAGCTCCGCGAAATCCTCCAGGTCCCCTGCCACCAGCCGGTCCGTCGCCCGCCGCCAATGGGCGTACTGGGCCTCCGAGATGTGCACGGGCAGGCCGCCGAGCAAGAGCCGCGCGATGCGCTGCGGCCGACGCTGCGCGCAGGTGAAGGCGATGACCGAGCCGTACGAGTAGCCGAAGAGGTTGACGCGCGGAGCACCGAGATCGTCGATGATCCGGTCGACCGCCGTGCACAGGAGCTCGCTGTCGTGCTCCGGCCGGGGCGGGTCGGCGCCGCCCATGCCGGGCAGATCGGCGGTGATCAGGCTGGCGTGCGGCAGGACGTGGTCCTCCATCTGCGGCCAGCCGCGCATCCCCTGCAGAACACCGCCCAGCACGATGACGGGCTCGGTGCACGAGTCGGGCTGTCGCAGCAGCCGGTAGGAGAACGTCAGGCCGTCCAGCGTCAGGTCGCGGATGACTTCTTCAGGCATGGGTTTCCTTCACGTCGGTGGCCGCGGTCGCAGGCGGTTCGACGACTGCTCAGGCGCGGGTGAGCACGAGTGCCGCGTTGTGCCCGCCGAATCCGAGTGCGGTCTTCACCGCGCAGTCCAGCCGCGCAGGCCGGGACTCCTTGGCCACCACCTCGATCGGGATCTCGGGGTCGGGTGATTCCAGGTTGGCCGTGGGCGGGACGAGCTGGTGCTGCAGCGCCAGCACGGTCAGCGCGGTCTCGATGCCGCCCGCCGCACCCAAGGTGTGGCCCGTCATGCCCTTGGTCGAGGTGACGAGCGGGTGCTCGCCGAGCACCTTGTGCAGGATCGTGCCTTCGATGAAGTCGTTCATGACCGTCGAAGTGCCGTGCGCGTTGACGTGCCCCACGTCCTCGCCGGTGACTCCGGCGTCGGCCAGCGCGGTCCGCAGTGCCAGCTCGACGCCGGATCCCTCCGGGTCGGGGGCGACCGGGGCGTAGGCGTCGTTGGACGCGCCGTACCCCGCGACACCGGCCCTGACCCGAGCGCCACGGGAGCGGGCGTGTTCGGGGCGCTCCAGCACGAGCAGGCCCGCGCCCTCGCCGATGACAAAACCGTCGCGGTCGGCGTCGAACGGGCGGCACGCGGCCGCCGGGTTCTCGCACCGGGTGGACAAGGCCCGCAACCGGCACGCGCTCGACACGATCAGCCGGGAGCAGACGGATTCCGCGCCACCGGCGATCGCGATGTCGCAGGCTCCGGAGCGCAGCAGCTGGTGCGCGGTCCCGATCGCGTCGGTGCCCGAGGCGCAGGCCGTGGTCACCGCGAGACTCGGCCCTCGGGCCTGCAGGTCCCGGCAGATGCTGCCTGCGGCGCCGTTGACGGCGGCCAGCGGAGCCAGCTTGGGCGACACCCGGCGGTCGCCCTTCTCCATGAGCGCGGTGTGCTGCTCGTCGTAGAAGGGGAGGCCGCCGTGCGCGGAGCCGATGACGACGGCGACGCGGCTCCCGTCCCAGGTTTCCGGGTCGAGGCCGGCGTCGGCCACCGCTTGCCTGGCCGCGATCACGGCGAGCTGGGAGAAGCGGTCCATCAGGCGCTGAGCGGGCACGTCGAGGTGCGCGTCGACGTCCAGCGCGTCGGCCAGGTACATGAAGTCGCAGGACAGGCCGCTCAGTTCGGCCGGTCTGCGCACTCCGGAGGGCGCGGTGGCCTGGGTGATCTCGCGCCACGTCTCATCGACGCCGACTCCGGCCGCGGTGACCAGGCCCAGGCCGGTCACCGCGGCGGTGCAGGTCTCCTGCGCCGGCGTGCTCGTCCGCGCCGTCATGCGACGGTCCGGTCCCGCACGAGCGCCAGCAGCTGTTCGACGGTGGCCCGGGACGTCAGTTCGGCGTCCTCCAAGTCGAGGTCCAGCCGGTCCTCGATCAGCAGCCGCAGCTCTTCCAACGCCAGTGAATCCATGCCGAGCTGGTGCAGCGGAACTTCGGGACGCACGGAGTGGGGGTCCACTCCGAATTTCTCCTTCAGCAGGGCGGCGACGCTTTCCGTCAATTCCATTGGCGAGCCCCTCGTGGTGTGCGTTGGGAACAGCCGGACAATCCGGTCAAGGCGGCCGCGGATGCGGCGATAGGCGTGCAACCTACCGTGCACAATGGGTCGAACTAAAAGGCGGGTTGAGCCCTCGCCGGTGTATTCACTCGCCACGGCCGGGTGTGGTCGGCCGCAGTTCCGGCTCGCGGGAGTCCGCCGTGGTCACGCCCGGAACGGGGCCTGCCGCTCCCGGCATCTGACTCGATCAGGAAGTGAGCGCGGGGCCGTGCTCACGCTCGTACCATTCGCCGCATTCGCGCCCCGTCAGCAATTTGACCATCACTTGGCAAATTTGCACTAGGTCGCGTAAAGCAACCTTGCCCATTTTGCGGTCGGCACGACGCGGCAATGGGACCGCACCCACCGCGCATGCCCCGGCCGAACAGTTGCTCGGGGCAAGTCGTCGAAAGTCAGACCGCGTTGAAACGCGTTTTGCCGCCCACTTCGGGCAAGGCGTCGATGACGCTGCGCAGGTGCTCGCGCATCGCCTGCTCGGCGGCCGCCGGATCGTTCGCGCAGATCGCCTCGATGATCGCCAGGTGCTGCGGCAGCGACACCGCCGGACGCCCCGGGTGCATGGCCAGCCGGAACTGGTGGCGCACGTTCTGGCCGCGCAGCCTGCCGAGGACCTCGTGCGCCGTCCGCTGCCCGCTGACCCGCAGGACCAGGGAGTGCAGCCGCTTGTTCAGTTCCGAGTAGCCCCACACGTCCCCGCCGGAGACGGCGGTCCGCATCTGCTCGCCGATCTCGCGCAGCTCGGACTTGTCCTCGCCGCTGACGCGTTCGGCGGCGCGCGCCGCGCACAGGCCCTCGACCGCCATGCGGACCTCGGTGATCTCGATGGCCTCCTCCACCGAGACCGCGCGCACCCGCGCGCCGCGGTTCTGGACCCGCTCGACCAGCCCTTCGGTGGTCAGCTGCACCAGCGCGTTGCGCACCGCAGCCCGGCTGGCATCGCACTGCTCGGCGAGTTCGGCCTCCACCAAGCGCTGGTTGGGCGCGAAGTCACCCCTGGTGATGGCCTCGCGGATCACGTCGACCACCGCCGGTGCGGTCGGCTCGTCGCGCTTCGCTGTCGTCACTGGTGCTGCTCCGCCCGATTATTGCTAACAATTTTGTCCACCAATCCTAACGGGCGGCTGCGGCAATGCCTCGCTGCGCCGGTTCACCTCCTGGGACGGCGCAGCTTGATCGTGACGGTCGCCAGCGCCATCATCACCGCTCCGAACAGGCCCATCGCCGCGAACACGGCGAATCCGCGGTCGGCGTGGTCCGCCGCGAGCAGCCCGGCGCTGCCCCGACGCCGAGCGCGGCGGAGACCAGCAGGGCGTCCCCGATCTCGAAGCCGAGCTCGCCCATGATCTTCGGCAGCCACTGGCCCACGCCCTGAACGAGCATCAGTGTTCAGTGGCCGGTGGCGGCCTCGCGCTCGGCGGACTCGGCCCGCAACCGGATCTTGCGAGTGGCCGGGCCGAACAACGCCAGCGCGAGCGCGCCCACGACCCAGGTGCCCGCGATGAAGTAGAAGACGGTCCGGTACCCGTATCCGTTGTAGAGCGCGGCGATGATCAACGGCCCGACGGCGTTGGACAGCCGGCCCAAGCCGTACGAGATCGAGGTGCCCAGCGAACGGCCGCGGGTGTCGTAGAGCTCGGGCGAGTAGGCGTAGGCCAGGGACGTGTAGCCGCGCTCGAACAGGTTGACCATGAAGCCGAACACGACGACCAGCACCGGCACGAAGGTCAACCCGTACATCAGGCCGGACGCCGCGATGATCAGGCCGAACACCACCAGGCACCACTTGCGCTCGAACCGGTCGGTGACCTGCGCGGCCAGGAACGAACCCAGGGGTGCGCCGACCGTGGTGAGGGCGACGAAGAAGATGGAGTCCTCCACGCTGACGCCTTCGGCGGCCAGCAGGGTGGGCGCCCACGAGGAGAAGCCGAAGAACCCGATGGTCTGGGTGATCCACAGCACCGACAGCAGCACGGTCGGGAACAGGAACTTCCGGTCCTTGAGCATCCGCAACCCGGGCTCGACGGCGGAAGGCTGCGCGATCGGTTCCCCGGCGGCGGGCACTTGTCCGTGCTCCGCAACGACTTTCTCCTCCAGTCCACTGAGGACTTCTTCGGCCTCGTCGTGGCGGCCGCGGGATTCCAGCCACTGCGGGGACTCGACGAGTTTGCGCAGGAACAGCAGGAACAGCACTCCCATGGCGCCCCACAGGTAGACCAGGCGCCAGGTCTGCTCCCCCATCGGCACCACGAACGAGGCGATGAGGTTCGTGATCGGAGTGCCGCAGATGCCGATCATGATCACGTAGGCCTGGAACTTCCCGCGCTTCGCCCGCGGGAAGATCTCATTGATGTAGACGACCGCGACCACGGTCATCGCCGACAGCCCGGCGCTGGTCAGGACGCGGAACACGCCCATCGAGGTCATGTCCCACGCGAAGACCGTCGCCAACGACCACACCGAGAACCACACCGTCGTCAGCGTCAGGGTCCGCTTCCGGCCGAAGCGGTCGGCCATGGCTCCGGCCGCGACCGAACCGAGGAACATGCCGACGAACGACAACGAGGTCACATAGGCGATGTGGGTGACGTCCGCGTCCCACTGCTGGCGCACTTTCGGCGCGGTGATGGCGAAGGTGTTGATGTCGGCGAACTCGAAGAAGTAGGCGAACGCCAAAGCGACGATCGTCGTCCGGTGGAACCGGGAGATCGGTAGCCGGTCGAGCCGGTTCGCCGAGTTCACCCGGTTCGCCGAAGCAGCCCGGTCAGCTGAGTTGTCGGAGTGCGGCACTGCGGTCTCCTCATGGGGAGACCGGGCGACGTTGCCCGGTCCTCTGGTGGTTCAGACAGGCTCTTCGGGCCAGTACAGGCGCATCGGGTTGTCCACGAGCAGTGCCTGCCGCTGCTCGGCGGTGACGGCGATCCGGGGAACGTGATCCAGCAGCAGCCCGTCGTCGGGCATGTGGCCGGTCAGGTTCGGGTGCGGCCAGTCGGTGCCCCACAAGACCCGGTCGGGGAACGCTTCGACGGCCCGGCGCGCGAAGGGAACGACGTCGGCGTAGGCATGCCGTTCGCCGTCAACGGCGGGCGGGCCGGTCTTCGACAGGCGTTCGGGGCAGGACACCTTGACCCACGCACCGCTGCGGGCGGCGAAGTCGAGGAATCCGGTGAACTCCGGCCCGTCGGGGTCCTTCGCGACGTCGGGGCGGCCCAGGTGATCCACCACGATCGGAACCGGCAGCGACCGGAAGAACTCCGCCAGACCGGGCAGGTCCTCGGCTTTGAAGTAGAGGACGACGTGCCAGCCCAGCGGCGCGATCTTCCCAGCGATGATCTCCAACGTCCGCGTCGGCACGGTGTCGACCAGCCGCTTGACGAAGTTGAAGCGCACGCCCCGAACCCCCGCCGAGTGCAGGCGGTCGAGCTCGTCGCGCGTGACCTCGGCGCCCACTGCGGCCACACCGCGCGCCCGGCCGCCGGCGGCTCGCAGCGCATCGACCAACGCGCCGTTGTCCTTGCCGTGGCAGGTCGCCTGCACGATCACGTTGCGGGCCAGGCCGAGGTGGTCGCGCAGGGCGAACAGCTGCTCCTTGCCGCCGTCCACCGGCGTGTACTTGCGCTCGGGGGCGAACGGGAACCTGGCGGCGGGCCGAACACGTGGCAGTGCGCGTCGACGGCCCCGGCGGGCGGGACGAACTCGGGACGGCTCGGGTCCGGATGCCAGGGCAGCCATCCAGGGGTGACTTCGGGGGCGGTGCTCATCGGTCTCCTCCTTGCCGTGCGTCGTTGCACCCGAGGCGACGGTTCGGTCCGTCAGTCGAGGTAGGTCAGTCCCAGGGCTTCGAGCTGAGGACGCATGCCGTAGAGGTCCAGGCCGAGCACCCCGTCCTGGAACCGCGCGCGCTTGCCCGCCTCCCCGGCCTCGCGCTTGGCGGCGGCCGCCGCGACCTCGGCGGCCCTGGCCGCGGGCACCACGACGACGCCGTCGGTGTCGGCGACGATGACGTCGCCCGGTTCGACCAGCGCGTTGGCCACCACTACGGGCACGTTGACCGAGCCCAAGGTGGCTTTGACGGTGCCTTTCGCGTTGATGGCGCGGGAGAACACCGGAAAGTCCATCGCGCGCAGCTCATCGACGTCGCGGCAGCCGCCGTCGATGACCAGCCCGGTGGCACCGCGAGCGCGCAGCGAGGTGGCGAGCAGTTCGCCGAAGAAGCCGTCCTCGCATTCGGTGGTGCAGCCGGCCACCAGCACGTCACCGTCCCGGACCTGCTCGGCGGCGACGTGCAGCATCCAGTTGTCCCCCGGCTGCAGCAACACCGTGACGGCCGTCCCGCAGACCCTCGCGCCTGCGTAAACGGGGCGGATGTAGGGGCGCATCAAGCCGATTCGCCCCATGGCCTCGTGGACCGTCGCCACGCCGAATTCCGCGAGGGCCGCTACGGCCTCACGATCGGCACGCTGGACGGCCTGGTGGACGACTCCGAGTTCGTGCACGGTGCGGACTCCTTGCTCGTGAGTGGGGTTCAGCGGCCTTGGGCGGTCAACCGCGCGTCCAGCCGCGGGTACACGCGCCGGGCGTTGCGTTCTTCGACCGCTTCGAGGGTTTCCGTTGTGAGCCCGGCGTTCTCGACGTACCGGCGGGTGTCGTCGAAGTGGTGCCCGGTGCGCGGATCGATGCCGCGCACGGCGCCGACCATCTCCGAGGCGAACAGCACGGACTCGTGCGGGATCACGCCGAGCAGGAGATCGATGCCCGGTTGGTGGTAGACGCAGGTGTCGAAGAAGACGTTGCCCAGCAAGGCTTCCTCCGGTTCCGGCTTGCCCAGTGCCTGCGCCAGCCCTCGGAAACGGCCCCAGTGGTAGGGGACTCCGCCGCCGCCGTGCGGAATCACCAGCCGCAGCCCGGGGAACTCGGTGAACAGGTCCCCTTGCAGCAACTGCATGAACGCGGTCGTGTCGGCGTTGAGGTAGTGCGCGCCGGTGGTGTGGAAGGCCGGATTGCAACTGGTCGACACGTGCACCATCGCGGGCACGTCCAGCTCGACGAGCTTCTCCCAGACCGGATACCAGTGCGGGTCGGTCAACGGCGGCGAGGTCCAGTGCCCGCCGGAAGGATCGGGGTTGATGTTCACCGCGACCGCCCCCAGGTCCCGCACGACCCGTTCGAGCTCGGGGACGACGGTGGCCGGATTCGCGCCGGGCGATTGGGGAAGCATCGCGCCGAACGCGAATCGCTCCGGGTACAGCTCCGCGACCCGGTGGCACAGGTCGTTGCAGATCCGCGCCCAAGCCGAGGAGATCGCGAAGTCCCCGATGTGGTGGGCCATGAACGACGCGCGCGGCGAGAACACCGTCACGTCGATGCCGCGCTCGTCCATCTGCCGGAGCTGGTGGGCCTCGACCGACTCGCGGATCTCGTCGTCGCTGATCACCGGGCCTGCCGGAGCCGGCCGCCGCGACGGGTCGGTCAGCCCGGCGACCTGCGCGTCGCGCCAGCTACCGAGCGGCGCCGGGGCGGTGGTGTAGTGACCGTGCACATCGATGATCACGCGGAGCGCTCCTTCGCGAGGGGATTCCAGAGGGATGCGGGCACGAGGACCTCGCCGGACATCAGCAGGCGCGCGGTGCGCAGCAGCCCAGAGCGGACGACCCGCTGCGGATCGGCGGGATCGAGCCCGAGGGTGACGCTGAACTCGCCTGCGGGATGCTCCACCGAGACGGTCGGCTCGGCGCCGACGGTGGCGACCCGGTGGGCGACGCTTCCTTCGAGCACGCAGGCGGTCGCGGCGGTGACCGCCGCGAGCACACCGATGGACCGATGCGCGACCCGCGGAATGAGACTCCGGGTGGACACGTCGCCGCCGTGTCGCGGCGGCGCCACCAGGGTCATCTTCGGATAGTTCTGGTCCGTGACATCGCCGAGCCCCATGGCGTGGCCGCAGACCAGGCGCAGGGCTTCGACCTTCGCCTTGAGCACGTCATCGCCGTCGATCTCGGCCGGCTCTTCGTAGCCGGTGGCGCCGAGCCGTCCCGCCTCGACGATCACCAGCGGCTGCCCGTTGTCGATCAGCGTCACGTCCACCGATCCGACCTCGGGGACCTCGACGGTGTCGCGCTCGTTCCCGGTGGGCAGCAGGGAACCCGCCACGGAACCGGCGGTGTCGAGGAACCCGATCTCGATCGGCGCGGCACTGCCGGGGACGCCGTCGATCCGCGCCTCACCGGCGTAGTCGACGTGCCTGGTCCCGTCCGGTCCGGCGGGCGTGCGGATCGCGATCTCGGCGACCATGCCGGTGTTGCGGGTCAGCACGCGGGCGGTGGTGCGGTCGGCGGCCGGGACCACCAGGCCGGTCTCGACGGCGAACGGCAGCACCGCGGCGAGCATGTTCCCGCAGTTCGACGTCACGTCGACGCCGGTCCGGCCGGGCTGCACCTGCCCGAACGTCCACTCCACGTCCACCCCCGGGCGCGTGCCCGGACCGACCAGCCCGACCTTGCTGGTCAGCGGGTGCGCTCCCCCGATCCCGTCGATCTGCCGCTCGTCGGGAGACCCGAGCGCGGCCAGCAGCACGGCGTCGCGGGTCGCGACGTCCGCCGGCAGCGTCCGTTCGTCGAAGAACGGACCACGCGAGGTGCCGCCGCGCATGAACAGGCACGGGATCGCGGTCTGCGAACCGCGGCGGTGGGCGAGACCACCGGCATCGACGGGCATGGCGCTCCTCCATCAAGTCGTCGCGAGCACGACGTCCTCCAACTGCTGCCAGGCAACCTAAACTATGAACACGATTGTTAACAATCCTTTGAACCAAATTGCTCGTTGAATTGGCCACGTTGG
The DNA here is from genome assembly GCF_022828475.1 of Saccharopolyspora gloriosae. GTDB lineage: Bacteria > Actinomycetota > Actinomycetes > Mycobacteriales > Pseudonocardiaceae > Saccharopolyspora_C > Saccharopolyspora_C gloriosae_A. The sequence goes on from NZ_CP059557.1 coordinate 5,392,999, forward strand.
ACCGGCATCACCTTCGCGGGATGCGCGTGCGCGGCCTGCGGGCCGGTGACCTCGGGCAAGGATCAACTCGATGCCGGACGTACGGGGCAGGCGGCGGGAGCGAGCCGAGCTCCGCCGCGAGCCGCTCGGCCCGGCGAAGCCCGTGGGTGATCGCCGGACGGCACGGCGGATCTCGGCTGCGCTCCGCCCGGGCGCAGCCCCGCAAGAGCATGGATCAGAAACCAGGAAAGCCCGCTCACGGCGGTTGTGGGACGAAAGCGCCGTCCGGCCTCGGATTAGAAGACGTTCACGACGGGTAGCAAACGATCAGGACCTTGCCTCACCCGAAGGAGAACTTGACATGATCACCCTCGGCATCATTCTTCTTGTCCTCGGCCTTCTCCTCCAAGTTCCGGTGCTCACCACCATTGGTGGAGTGCTGCTCGTAGCGGGCCTCGTGCTCTTCGTGCTGGGCCGCCTCGGAACGAAGGTCGCAGGACGCAGCCACTGGTTCTGATCCCGATTCGCTGAACGGCCCGAACACACCGCGACAGTTCGTCTCAGAACGAACTACCCGAAAGCCGGGCGGCCGGAATGCACGACCGCTCGGCACCACGAGATGGAAGAGGTGCAAACCCGTTGGGATCGAACAAGAAGCATCGCCTGCGCAGCATCTGGAACAAGATCGTCCCACCCCACGTTCGCGGCGAGGGGACTCCGGGACGCGAACCCGACCCGATGTTCCACACCGGGCCGCGAACTCCCCCGGACTCACCGCGCCGTGGAAAGAAAAAGCCGAAAGCGGACGGATGATCCACGCGAAGTGAGGCAGCAGCGTGTTGTTGTTCGGACAGCGCCCTGCGAGCGGCGCTGACGACGGCTTCGATGGTCCGTCCGGTCCATGTTGGGAGAATCATGGCACCTGGCGACGTGATTCGGCGTGCCCTGAATCACCGCAGCACCAAATCTGTGCAGGTCCGATGGGAGCGGGTGGCGGGTGTGGTGCGGCGGGCGTTCGGTCATGCCGGCCCGGATCGGGATGCGCTGCTGCTGATCGTCAAGAGCGTCGCCGCAGCAACGATGGCCTGGGTGCTGGCGAACAACGTGCTCGGCGCACCGTCGGCGACGTTCGCCCCGTTCACCGCGCTGCTCATGGTGCAGGCGACGATCTCCCAGTCACTGGACCAATCCGCGCGCTACGCCCTCGCGATGGTGTTCGGCGTCGTGCTGGCCGGGTTGATCACACCGGTGCTGGGCGCGGCCACGCTGACCTTCGCCGTGCTGATCTTGATCGCGCTGGTGTTGGGCCGCTGGCGCAAACTCGGCCAGCAAGGACCGCAGGTCGGCGTGGCGGCGCTGTTCGCGTACTCCTCGTTCACCCAGACCGGCGGGCCGTCGTCCGCGAGTTTCGTGTCGCTGGCCAGCATCGCGGGGCTGGTGGTGCTCGGCTGCGGGCTGGGGATCCTCACGAACCTGGTGCTGGTACCGCCGATCCGCTACCGCAACGCCGAGTACGGCATCACCGCGCTGTCGCACTCGCTGTGCGAGCTCCTCACCGACATCGCCGACGGAATCGCAGACGGAGCGCCGACCCGCGATCAAGCCGCGGAGTGGCGGCACCGCGCGGACCAGTTCCCGGCCGCTGCCGCACAGGCGCGCGCCACCGTGGAGCAGGTCGCCGAAACGATGCGGTTCAACCCTCGCCGGTGGTTGCGGCGCTCCTCCTCGTCCTTCACCGGACACCGGGTCGTGATCAACGCGTTGGAACGCGCCGGTGAACAACTGCGCTCCGCCGGCCGGGGATTGACCTCCGCGGTCGACACCTACCACTCGCTGCAGGACGAGCACGACCGCTTCCTCGCCGCGTACAGCTCGATCCTGCGTGAAGTCGGTGAAGCCGCACGCATACTCGGGCAACTGCGCACCACCGCCACCGAGCGGAGCACCGACGAGCTCCGCGACACCACCGATCGGGCCGGCCGCGCCTACGATTCGCTGATCGAGCAGAGCACGAACCAGCGCCTGGACAGCCCCGAGCAGTGGCCCGTCTACGGCGCCCTGCAGACCGACGCGCAGCGGCTCATCGAAGAGTTCCTCCAAGCCCAGCAGAACCTGGACCAGCTCATGCCCGAGCCGGAGGACGCCACGTCGAACTCCGCCGGCCCGCAGCGCACGAATTCATGACGCCGCGCCACGGGCGTGGTGGCAACGGCGCCGGACGAATTCGGCACCTCGCGAGGACGGCCATGGCGCTGAGCAAGGCTGCTTGAGAAGTCGATTCCGCGGTGCGGGAGTCGCCGGGTCTCGCACCCGATCCGCCGCGCGGATCATTCCGGCGGAGCGCCGGAAGAGAGCATCGCTTCATCGCAGGCCAACGTCCGCAACAGATCCGCCAGACCACCCGGTGCGCGGCCGCGAGTGCGACCGCTGGTGCGCACGCGCACATCGTTCGGTTGCCGCACCGCCGCGCCGTGCTCGACCAGGCTCAGCCACAGGCCGTGGTCCTCGCCGGTGGACACGTCGGGAAAACCGCCGACGGCGCGGAAGGCGTCCGCGCGCACGCCGAGGTTGGCCCCGTAGACGTGGGAGTGCGTGAACCGGCCTTCGCCGCACCGGACGTGTTCCTGGTAGCGATGCTGTGCGCGAGCGGTGATCGCGCTGTAGTCCGCCACGTCGGCACGCCCGGCCACCGCATCGGCTCCGCCGAACGCGTGCCGCAGGTGGTCGTCGATCCACGTCGCCGGCACCGTGCTGTCGGCATCGGTGTGCAGCAACCAGAGCCGCTCGGCACGCACGGGTGGCAACAGCGCCATCGCGCACCGGCTACCGAGGTCGCGCACGGCGCCGAGCGATCGTGGCCGGGACTGGGACACCACCGCGAACCGTTCGAACTCACCGGCCAGGTTCCGCGCGCGGTGCTCGGTGCGGTCGGTGCAGCGGTCGGCGACCACGCACACCGACACCGGCAGGCCGCAACGGTGCGCGGCCGCGATGATGCTGCGCACGCAGGCTTCGACGGTCTCCTCCTCGTCGTGCGCCGGAACGACCACCGCGACGGCCTCCACCTCGCCGCTCATCGGCGCCGCAACACGGACACGAGGAAGTCGGCGTCGTCGTAGGACGCCACGGGCAGGAGGTCCGGATGCGCACCGAGCCTGCGGTGCACCTCTGGGCCGTCGTGCGGCGCGTCGTGCGCTCGGTGCCGCCAGTGCACCGCCAGCACGTCGCCTCCGGGGCGCAGTGCACGCAGGCACTCGGTGATGGTCGCGGTGAGCGCGTCGTCGCCGAGGTAGTACAGGATCTCGCTCCACACGAGGAGATCCACCGCCTCGTGCCCGAAGCTCCCCGGCAGCGACCGCTTCTCGAACCGGACCGCCGGGTGGTCGCGGAGCTTGGCGCGGGCGCGCTCCACCGCGGCGCCGTTGGCGTCCGAGGCCAGCACGCGGTCGCACCGGGACGCGAGCAGTCGTGTCAGCTCACCGGTGCCGCAGGCGGGTTCGAGCGCGGTCGCGTACCGAGGTTCGGGCAGGCAGGCCACGGCGAGCCTCTGCTTGCGTCGCTCGTACCAGGAGTGCACGTCCCAAGGTTCGGTGCTCGACTCGTAGAGCTCGGCGAAGCGTTCCCGCGGTGTGCTTGCGCGCGGCTGTGCGAACAGCACTTCGTGCTCCCGGTCGAAATGCGCCAGCACGTCAGCGGGCAAGATCGGGTCCGCACCGTCCGGCCCGGTCTCGGTCTGGGAGGTGAACGCCGCCAGTCCGGCGGCTTTCCGCTCCCGTTGCGCCGGATCCAGCGCATGCGTCGCCGCCCTGCCCCATGGGAATGCCGACGCCGCGCCCTCCATCCGGTGCCACGCCCAGATCGGGTAGCCCCACACCCGCGCCCCTGGAGGTGCCGCGCGGAGCACGGCGCGGCCGACCGCCTGGTGATCGGGGTGCGGGTCCTCGGACCAGGGCGCGAGGCAGACGTCGGCTTCGGCCAGGAGCGGACGCAGCACCTCGACGAGTTCGTCCTCGCACGGCGCGACGTTCGAGTCGGGGAACCCCAGCCAGCACACCGGCGGCTCGTTGATGCCGTACGCCGCCACCGCGGCGTGCAGCTCCCGGCGCCGGGTGTCGGCGAGTTCCCGACGCCCCGGGTCGTCGAGCGCGGGGAAAGCCGCCTCGCCGTCGGTGGCCACGATGAGGTCCAACCGAGTTCCCTGCTCGTGCAGGGTCTGCAGCAGGCCGCTCACGCCGAGGCTTTCGTCGTCGGGGTGCGCCGAGACGACCGCGGCACGGCGCCACCCGCCGGTGTCGAGCCGGGGCGGATCGCGTCGGGCCAGTTCGACGCGCCATTCGTCTTCCGCCGGAACCGAATTCATGAGCCCAGCCCCGAATCGCCATCAAGAGCCTGCTCGCCCCAGTCGGCGAGCTCGCGTTCGGTGCTGTGCTGGCGCACGTAGACCTGCAGGTCGGCGAGACGTCTGGAGAGCTGAGCGTCGCGCGCGAACGCGACGGGGCCGGTGATGCGAGGCGAGAGGTCCAGCGCTTGACGCGCGGCGCTCTCCGCCGCGCAACGGCATCGCCGCGCGAGCGCTCTCGCGGCGGGTGCCGTGGCCGCGTCGATCTCGTCAACGGCACGGGTGAGCACCGCGTCGGCCTGCTCCACGGCCAGCCGCAACGCACCCAATTGCGCCAGCTTGTGCGGATCCGCGCGCGAGGTCCGCAGGTTCGCGACGACCGAATCCCACAGGCCGAGCACACCGCCGAACCACACGGCTCCCACTCCGGCGCCTCCGAGCCAGAAACCGGGGCGCTCGGTGTAGAAGCCCGGCGCGGCGACCACCGACTCCTCGGACCACGGCAGGTCGCGCAGCACGACGTCGAGCGTTTCGGAATCGGCCATGCCCGCCGCCTGCCAGCTACCGGCGACCGGGCGCGCGGTCGCGGGATCGACCGCGATGTCGAGCAGCACGTCGCGGGTGGCGTCTTGCGCCGAGCCGGGACGGGCCACGAGCAGCGCGCGGTCGACCGTGGCGGCGCCCGAGCACATCGGCACCGTGCCAGTGAGCACGCCGCGCGAGTCGTCGGACACCGCCCCTTCTCCTCCCGCCCGGGAGGCCCACACCCCGTAGACGGCGCCCGGCACCGGTTTCCGCCCGGCCTCGTGCAGGATCGCCGCCGCATCGGTGTGCCCTTCCACCAGCCTGGCCAGCGACAGGTCCCGGCGACCGTGCGCGGCCAGCAACGACCACCGCCTGCGGGTGTCGCCTTCCCCCGGGAACGGAAAATCGAGCGCTCCTGCTTCGACCAGTCGGCGCAGCGCGAGTACCGGACGGTCGAATGCACGGCCGATCTCTTCGCCGTTCTCCACCCCGAGCTCCACCATGTTCCTGGCCTCCTTTATCTCGTACGCAGCCATTCCCCATTCACCGCAACCCCAAACGCCACTGCTCGAGATCGGTGGTCGGCTGCTTTCTCAACTACCGAGATGGCCTGGATAGGACTCCGCTGCCATAACCGCTTTCTCACGCTCGAAGTCCCGAACAGAAGTGGCACGACTCGGGAATCGGCAATCGCGGAATTACCCGCTAGGGTCCGGCACAGGTGTCTTCAGGGCACTGACCAGGATCCGCTCCGGGGGAGGTGCACGGAATCCCTCGCCACCGCCCGACCGGCGGAGGCCGATATTCGCGGCTGCTGCTCACGAGATTCGCGCGGCCCTGGGCGAAAGAGTTCCGCGACCACGGGTAGACACGACGGTCTCCGCTCTGGGATGTTGGGGCCGGTCGGTTGAGCACGCAGCCCGCCAGAACGCACGCGACAGCCTGAACGGAGTGTTCGCGTCGGTTCTTCTGCGGGATTTGCTGTTCCGTGCGATGTGCACGATGCGGGAATGCCGTTTCGGGATCGTCTGTTCCCTTCGCTGGCTGCCCCACCTTCGAGGAGGCAGTCGTGACCGCTCTTGCCCGACACGACCTCGCCACATCTGATTCCGTGGCGACCCCCGAGCCCGGCCGCAACCACCCCGAAAGCCTCGCCGGCCGGCTGCGGCGGCCCACCAACATCTCTGTCCTGGTGCACATCACCGGCGAGCGCGATGCCGACACCGCCCCGTACCGCGACGGGAGCTCCGCCCATGCCACCCGCTGAGCCGACGGACGCGAGACTCCACGCGCACAGCACGAGCACCGCGCCGGACGGTTCCGGCAGGCCGCTGACAGTGCGGGTGAGCACCACGGTGAGCGAACAGGGTTGCCCTCGCAGCGGACACGACACCGTCCGCACGGCCGAGCTCCTCGACGAACACGGGGCGCCCGTGGCCACGATCAACCGGTGCGACCAGTGCACGAGCCGGCGCCGCCGGGGCCGGCCGTGAGGACACCGTTCAGTCGGCGGCTCGCGCGCCGGAGTGGGCCAGCAGTGCGGCGGGATCGAGGGTGCCCTCCGCGATCCCCCGGGCGACGTCGGAGAGGTGCAGATCCTTGGCCCGGGCGTAACCGCGCAGCAGCTCGAAGCCTTGTTTCATGGTCAGCTTCCCGTGTTCGCCCAGGACGCCTTTGGCCTGTTCGATCACGACGCGGTGGTGCAGGGTGGCCTGCAACTGCTCGGAGAGCAGTTCGCTGTGACGGACCGCGCGGTGGTGCAGGAGGCCGACCGTGGCCACGTCAGCGAGGGCTTGGCCCAGCTGGATGCTGGCCTCGTCCACGCCGACGGGCTCGGTGTTGAGCAACGTCAACGCACCGACGACCTCATGGCGCAGTCGCAACGGGACCGCGGCTGCGGCCCGGAACCCGCCGGCCATGGCGGCCTCGGTGAAAGCGGGCCAACGAGTGTTCTCGCCCGCGAGATCGGAGCTGACCACCGGAACGGCGTCCCGGATGCAGTCCTGGCACGGCCCTTCGTGGGTCTGGGTCACGAAGAGCTCGAGCAACCGGGCGTCCTCGGATGACGCGGCGGTGGGGCGCCATCCGCCGCGTTGATCGGCCAGGATCACTCCCGCGGCGCTGACGTCGAGCAGTTCGGCGGCCCGTTCGGTCAGCGTGGTCAGAAAATCCAAGATGTCGAAGTCGTCGACCAGCGTGTCCGACAGAGCCACGAAGGCTTGTGCCAGCCGCTGCTCGCGATTGTTGTCCGTCATCGTCGTCGTGTCCTTCTCCACTCCCTGGCCTGCGTCTCAGGCGGGTTCGTCATCGGGCGTCAGGCGCAATCGCCGGGTCACGACCTGGCGGGCCACATCACTGAGTTCCTGCTGATGGGTGTAGGCGTGCGCGCGCAGCCGCAGCAAGGCCGCCTGCGTGGTGATACCGAGCTGGACCTGCACCATCCCAGAGGCTTGGTGAATTTCGGCGTGTTCGTCGGCCAGCCAGCTGGAGTCCTCGGTGGCGTGCCCGTCAAGTTCGACCATGATCGTCGCGGTGGCCAGGTCGGCCAGGATCAGCGCATCGGCCACCTCCCCGCTCGACAGCGGACTGGGCGTCTCGCGGTAGACGTCCAGCGATCCCAGCCGCACGACGCCGACCTGCAGCGGGAACGAGAACACCGCCGCCGCCCCCAGCTTCAAGGCACCCGGGGTGAAGCCGGGCCAGCGCGCGGTTTCGCGTGCCAGGTCCGCGATCAAGACCGGGCCGCCGGACGCGAAGGCGTCCAGGCACGGACCTTCGCCGACGGTGAGCTGAAGGTCCTCCAGCCCGGTACTGACCGCATTGGTGGCATGCACCAGCCCGCGTCGGGGGCTCTGCCCGTCACCATCGCCGTGCTGCTGCTGACTGAGCACGGTGGCCCCGGCACCGGTCACCGTCAATTCGGACACGCACAGCGCCCCGAGCACGCTCATCCGCGAGGCCGAGCGCGGGGCCTTCTGCTCTTCGGCGAGCAGCTTGGCCCACAGTTGCGCGCGCCTATCCTGTTCGGTCATGGCCTCCTCCGGGGCGGCATCCGCGCGAGACCAGCGGCCATGCTTGGTGGGAGCGGCCCCACCGGCTGCAGGGGGTGAACCGACGAGGCCTGAGCCTTCCCCACGCCCGGGCGCGAAGAATACCTACTCAGCGGGCTGCCCCCAGGGCAGCACGCCTAATCCCGCTGCAGCCGATCACCGGTGCCGTTGGCCAGCCATCCGGCCACGTCGACCAGTTTCATGTTCGTCTCCTGCGAGCTGCGCACCAGCATCGCGAACGCCTCCTTGGCATCCAGGCCGAAGCGTTCCATCAGGATGCCCTTCGCCTGCCCGATCACGTCCCGGCTGGTCAAAGCCTGTTGCAGCTGCGCGACGTGCTGGGATTCGCCCAGCGCCATCGCGGCGTGCGCGGCGAACAGGCTGCCCAGCGCCTGCGAGTCCGCGGTGAAGCCGTGCGGCTCGGTGGAGTACAGGTTCAGCGCGCCGAGCGTGTTCTCCCGGGCGAAGAGCTGGAAGGACAGCATGCTGCCGATCCCGTGCGCGGCGGCGGCCGGTGCGAACCGCGGCCACCGATCGGTTTCGTTGACCAGATCGTCGACGATGACGGTGTGCTCGTCCCACAACGCCGTGACGCACGGGCCTTCGCGGTAGGTGGATTGCAGCTGGTCCACCTCGGCCACCGCCTCGGCGCTGGGCGTGTAGGAGACGATGCTGCCGTCGGCGCGCAGCAACGACACCCCCGCGTGCTCGACGCCCGGCACCGTCTGGATCGCCCCGGCGACGATCAGCGCGAGCGTCTCCTCCTCGCTGCCCGTACGGGACCCGGTCAGGTGCTGTGCCGCGCTCGACAGCGCCGTCATCAGTTTCTCGCCGACCACGTCGTCCTCCGACATCGCCGGATCACCTCCAGCGCTCAGTTCCGCGAGCGGCCGCACGAGTGCTGAACGGCCCCACTTGTGCGTCCCCCTTACGGGGCACATGTCCACTGTGCCAGTTCCCGCCTCGTTGACGGCGGCCAGCTGCGGTTTCGTCGCCGCAGCTGCCGCAGGCGTCCCAAGGAGCGAACGCGGTGCCCGCTCCCGAGTACAACTGATCAAGAAGGCTTCGAACGCTTTTCCGGCCGTCCGAGCCAGGAGGCCGACGGCGGCGGAATCGAGCTACCCGGAACACGAAAGGACTCCCAGGATGACGGTGACGCACAGGGCTGTCGCGAACCGTGCGGTTCAGCGCCCGAACGACACGACGATCCGATACACGATCAGTGGCCCGGCGAGTGGGCCGACGCTGGCCCTGGTGCACGGCTGGGGCTGCGACCGAACCGATTTCGACGCACTGACCGGCTTCCTCCCCGACCGGTACCGCGTGCTGTCCATCGACCTCGCCGAACACGGCGAGTCCCGGTCGGCAAGGGACATCTGGACGGTGGAGGAGTTCGCCGGCGACGTCGCGGCCGTGCTGGAAGCCGAGTCGGTGGACACCTCCGTCGTCGTCGGACACTCCCTGGGCGGAGCGGTGGCCGTCGAAACCGGCCGGATCCTGCCCGACGTGGTCTCGCACGTGGTCACGCTCGACGCCCTGCACTACCTGGCGCTGTTCCCCGCGCAGGACGAGCACCGGGCCAACGCGGTGTTGGGGTCGTTCCACCAGGATTTCGCCGCGGCGACCCGGGCGATGGTCGACAGCGGTACGCCGGAAGGCACCGATCCGGCGTTGAAGGACGTCTACTTCGAGAAGATGGTGGCCGTGCGCCAGCCCGCGGGCCTGCGCTCGATGGAAGGCCTGGTGCGCTGGGACATGGACGCCGCGCTGCGCGATGTGCACCAGCCGATCACGGTGTTCGCGGTACGCGAGATCCTCACGCAGGAAGCCGTCGACCGCTACGGCGACCGCTTCCGCATCGTTCCCGTCGACCTGGGCAGCCACCACTTCCACGTCGAGTCGCCCGAAGGCACGGCCGAGCTGCTGACCGGCGTGGTGGACGGCTGATCGCGGCCGCTCGGTCAGCGGATTCCTCGCGAGGGCAGCGATTTCGTGGCGCGGAGGGCTCCGCGCCACGTCGCGGCCACATCCGGCACAGGGGCAGCGCGGAAGACACCGGCGTCCGATCGCGGAGAACATTCCGCAATTCAGGTCGCGACCACGACCGCCGGGTCAGTGTGCGATTTCCTTCTCGTGCACGGATCGCGGCGAGCGGCGCCTCACCGCGGATCCGAGGAGTACCAAGAAGCCCAGCAGAGCGCTGACCGGAGGCGCGCAGAAGGCGGCGGTCAAGCTCGCGTGCTCCAGCAATGTCCCGGCCACGGTCGAACCGACCGCGTTGCCCATCATGAAGATGGTGACCAGCCAGGCGAACGCCTCAGTGGTCGTACCGGCAGGGACGCTGCCGCCCACCACGGCGAACGCGCCGGCCAGCGCCGGTGCCAACGACACCCCGCTGAGGATGGCGCACGGAACGAGCACCACGGGCGGCGGTGTGAAAGCGAGCGGCAGGTATCCCACGGCCAGCGTGAACATCAAGAGCCGAAAACGGGTTTCCGGACTTCCCGGCCAGCGGCGGCTGCCGTACACGAGGCCACCGATCAGTGCTCCCAGCGCGTTGACGGCGAGGATGACACCGGGAAGTTCGCTGCTGCGGTGCGCTTCGCCGTAAGCGATGACCGAGATGTTCAGCAGTCCGATGGTCGCGCCCGCGAACACCAGACCCATCAGGACACGGCGGAGGGTCGGTGAACGGAGCGGTCCCGCCCAGTCGGCCGTGCGAGGTTCCGCTCGCCACGCGCGGACCGGCGGTGAACTGATGAACAGGAGCGTTCCCACCAAGCCCAGCACGCCGGTGGTGATCACGGCCCCCGTAGGTCCCGTCATTTCCACGGCGAGCAGGACGAGCAGCGGCCCGCAGATGAACACGAGTTCCTGGAGCGTGGCGTCGAGGGCGTACGCCGTGTGGATCGCTCGCCCACTGTTCAGCACCCGGGGCCAGAGGCTGCGCAGGCAGGGTTCGAGCGGCGGCGTGAACAGGCCCGCCAACATGATGCCGCCGCCGGCGAGCAGGACCTGATCCGCCGACGTGGCCGACAGGACGAGGAACCCCGCGGTCGAGGCCACCATGCACACCGAAAGGACTCGCACCTGCCCGTAGAGGTCGACGCATCGACCGAGAACCGGCGTTCCGACCGCCGCCGAGATGCCGTACATCGCGACGAGCACGCCGACGGCTCCGTACTCGAATCCGTGCGCGCGGAGGAAAAGGGCGACGACCAGCGGCCCCATGCCTTCCGGAAGACGTCCGAGGACGTTGGTGGACAGCAACTTCTTGACTTGAGGATGCCGGAACAAATCACCGTAGGCCTGCACGAACCTGTCCTTTTCACTCACGGTGTCGCACGGGTGGCTTCTGCGGTCCGACACGGCTTCCGGTCCGCATCGACCACGAATTCCACGCTGGGTCACGCGTCGCGGTGCGCTCCGACGACTATCCCAGTTGACCGAATTCCCCGGAATCAGCGCTACGAACGCCGGCGGGTGCGCTACCCGGTTCTGCCAGAGCGGGTACTGGCGACACCCTCCCTAGCTGTGGCCTCCCACAACCGCGACGTTCCAGTCGCCGCGCCCGGTGCGGGCCGGGGCCGCTTACCGTGAGCGCCCGGTCTGCGTGTTCGCGGTGGCTTCCGCTCCCGCCACCGGTGTGAACGTCGTGCGCTTCGGGCGACTGTCGTTCGGGGTGTGGAGTTGCATGCACGCCGGGAACCGGCAGCGGAACCCCCACGGTGAGGTGCCTGCCCCAGGTGACGGGCTGCCGGATTCGTCGTTCTGCTGCATGGCGATGTGGACCATGAGTCGGCGCGGGTGAGGGCCAACCGGGGCGGTCTCATCTGACGTGGGGGAAGAATCGCCGCCCGTGGTCATCACGACGCGGGCCACCGGGGTCGCCGACGCCCCGGCTGAGCCGCACTTGGTCGAACTGAGCATGACTCCCACCGAGCTCGTGGTCATCTCGGACGGACTCGACGACCTCGTGATCCGGATGGGATCGTCCACCCATTTGCTTGCGCGAGGCCGCCCGCTTGTCTTGCAAGGGTCTTTTGGCTATGGATCAGTCACTTCAAGCCCAGCTGGAGATTGAGGACCTCACGGATAGCGATAATGCCACCAGAAAAGGCAAAACCACTTGGGAGGAACTGAAATAGAGCATTATTCTAAGTTTCAGACCAATCGTGCGCGGTGTACGTTCAACAGAGAGGCATTAAGAAGTGCAGATCGACGCCTCGCTCAAGCCTTGTTCGGCGGTTGCCACCCCGGTCTCGCGCCGAGCGATTTCGGTAAGAACGTCGACGTCCGCAACGGCGTCGATATCAACTACGACGGCATTCCGATAGAGGGCACCGCGATCCATATCCCACGGACGTCGTGATCGGCTCCGCACTTCTACATGCGGCGTACTTCCCCTGTTGGATCTTGACGCTCACGTCACTGGTTTTGGGTCGGCTATGTCTACCCATATCGTGGACATGGCGCAGCTGGCAGCAGGCATCAACATCGCCGAGGGCTCCGTCATCAGTGCAGGGAGCACGAGGAAGTCGTCACCATGGAACTCACGCCGTACTCGCCGCCGGCACCCCTTGCCGGGTAATCAGGATCGTCTGATAACTCGCTGAGAGTTTCGCCTCAAAAACTTGACCCTCTACACCTGCTATCAGTTGGGACACTGAGCAAACCAATGATTCTGACGGGAAAATCGATTGTACTGACAGGAGCAGCCGGAGGAATAGGTGCCGCCACAGCGGAACGTCTTCTACGCGACGGGGCCACTGTCGTGTGCGTCGACAATAATTCCGATGCAGTGGCTCGACTCGAGAGCTCATTGAGCCCGTGGCATGGGTCGGCACATTTTCTGGTTGGCGATATCAGCAATGCACAGACCAATCAAAAGATGGTGGACGTCGCAGTCCGACTCGGCGGTGGACTCGACGCCGTAGTGTCGACTGCCGCGGTCCAAGTAATGGGCGGAATCGAAGACACCGATGAGTCCCAATGGAATTCGATGCACGCCACCAACATCAACGCCATCGGTCACGCCGCGCGCAGCGCGATCCCAGAGTTTCAAAAAAGGGGAGGTGGAACTCTGGTGATCGTGGCTTCGCTATTAGCGCTGGTCGGCGACCGCGACCTTGCGATGTACGGAGCTACCAAGGGAGCAGTGACAGCCTTGGCTAAATCGATCGCCGCCCGGTACGGAAGTGACAACATCCGCTGCAACTGCATTTGCCCCGGGGATGTCGATACGCCGATGCTCCAGGAATTCTTCGACTACGCATCCGACCCTGTCCACGCTCGGACCGAGATCGAGACGAAGTATCCGTTGCGCCGCTTTGCTCAACCTTCCGAGATCGCCTCACTGGCCGCATTCCTGGTCAGTGACGATGCCCTGTACATCTCGGGTACCGACATCGTCATCGACGGTGGACTGACTGCGAATATCTACTGATAATCCATCTATAGGGGACCAGAAAGGGTGCGAGACATGGTCATTCTTGTGATGGGTGTGGGCGGTTGTGGAAAAACGACATTAGGACGCCGGTTGGCGGATGTCATCAGGGGCAAGTTTATAGACGGTGACGACCACCATACTGCCACTGCCATCGAGAAGATGCGGTCGGGAATGGCGCTTGATGACAACGATCGCGTACCTTGGCTACGGGAAATCAACGCTATTTCGCAACGGCATGTAGACAGAACTGTAATTGCGTGCTCCGCACTAAAACAGTGCTATCGAGACATTCTGCGCTCCAATGTACCGATGGTGTTCATTCATCTCATCGTATCTGAAGGACTCGCCCGGAACAGACTCGACACACGCGCGTCGCATTTTTTCCCGCCGTCGCTGGTGCATTCGCAGTTCGAGACGCTAGAACTACTCAAGTCGGACGAGCAGGGAATCACCCTGAACGGCGCTTTAGAGGTTTCAGAACTCGTAGCCGAGGCTTGCACCTATCTCGAACGGCACACCAGCCTTTGGACAGTAAATGGATCGACAACGTCTTCGTCCTCGACGCAGACGGAGGGAGGCGTTCGGTGATGATAGGCCTTCGGCCCGTAGGGATCATCGGGGCTGGGCCGATCGGCTCCGGCTTGACCCATAATCTGGTGCGGAATGGGATCGGGGTGGTTCTTCACAGCCGATCCTTGCAGAATCCGGCCCGGACAAAGGCGAGCACACCAACTCCTGGACTGGTAACGGTCGCCGAGTCGATACAGACAGTGATCGATACACTGGGCACCCCACGTGTGATTATAACAGCCGTTTCTGATACCAACACCGCGAAGGTTTTGACCGAGCTACTCGATGTGGTCGACGAGGGTGACATTGTCATCGACGTTAGCAATGCGGATGCAGTCGAAACAAGTTTGCGTCAACTCGACTACGCATATCGGGGAGCCGCTTTGCTGGCCGGCGGTCTAGCGTCGGGAGAATACGGCGCCACAAATGGCATCAGTCTCACGGTAAGCGGCGACGGAGCGGCGTACGAAAAAGTCCGAGGTATGCTGGAATCGATAGCTATGCACATCGGCGATCAGCCTTGCGTCTGTTATCTGGGTTCGGGCAGCTCCAGCCACCTAGTCAAGACAATACATAATGGTCTCGAATACTCACTCATGCAACTATTTTCTGAGATCGTTGTGGTTTTGCGCGAGCTCTGCGGAATGGGGCCCCGAACAAATAGCCGACACGCTGCGTTCCTGGAATGAGGCGATCGGGTCTTATATAGCCACCGTCGCGAGCGACGCAGCCCGAATGAAGTTTCCCGGTTGCATCAATATACCCCTGATGGACGTGGTGGAGGATCGCGTCGACCACAACGGCAGTGGCGCACGAGCAGCAGTGCATGCCATGTCCAGCAATATTTTCAATCCTTCGGCGGCGATCTCGATCCTGGCTCGTCTGAACAGTGATCGAGGAAGTACTGACTCCGCACGTACTCAAGGTGTTGCGGCAACACCGCCCAAATTACTGACGTCGGATCAGGCTCACGGTGCATTCGTTGATGCGATTAGTGCGTTGTATCAGGACGCATTCCGTCACCTTGGCGAGACCGCGTCACGCTCCGGCAATAGCTTCAATGCGGCAGCAGTATGGAATATCTGGAGGGGAGCCACCATCGCTTCAGCATTTCACGCTGCACTGGTCGACGACCCGATCGAATCGCGTTCGGCTACCATTAGCGATGAATGGCGGGCGGTAGTAGCCGCTGCGGCAACAGAGAACATCGGGATTCCGATGTTGTCGGCACTGTTCAACTTTGTTGTCGCACAAAATAGTCCGTACTCGTACGCCTCTGTGCTACAGCTGATGAGACATCAACTCGGCGGCAGCCGCTACCTTCTGGTTTCGGATTGGCGCTAGTGCCAGCAGACTTAGCTTGAGTCCGAGGTGGCAGACGAGATCAACATAGGTCACGTAGTGATCCGATAAGCCGGGAAAATTTGTCACGCATAGTTTCCTTCTTCTTCGCAGATTGGACATCCGTACAATGCAGTTGGGAATCGTCGGACTCGGCCGGATGGGCGTTGGCATCGTTCGACGGATCGTCAAGGACGGGCATACCGCGGTCGGCTTCGACCTCAATACCTCGGCCACCGAAGCCCTTCAAGAAGACGGCATGGTCGCCGCCTACAGTCTGAAGGAGTTCGTCGCGGCGCTCGAAAAGCCACGAACCGCCTGGGTCATGGTGCCTGCTGGCGCCACTGGTGCTGTGATCGACGAACTGGCTACCGAAATGGATCCCGGCGACATCATCATCGACGGCGGAAACGGTCACTACCATCAAGACATCAGCCGTGCGAGTCAGCTCGATGCCCAGGGTATCCACTACCTAGACATCGGTACGTCGGGAGGGGTGTTCGGCGAGAAGCGCGGGTATTGCCTGATGATCGGAGGCGATACGGAACCTGTTGCCCGGTTGACGCCTTTGTTCGAGTCGATCGCACCTGGCTTCTCTGCAGCTCAGCGCTCTCCGAGCCTGCATGGAACGCCGTCGACGGCGGAGAACGGCTATCTCCACTGCGGGCCGGCCGGTGCCGGACACTTCGTTAAGATGATCCATAACGGAATCGAATACGGCGCGATGGCGGCATTCGCGGAAGGTTTGAACATTATCTACAGGGCCAATATCGGGCTGGAACAGGCCGATACCACTTATTCCGCTGAAGTCACCCCTATCGAAAACCCGGAGCACTATCGCTACGAGTTCGATAATACGCAGATTTCCGAGCTATGGCGGCGAGGTTCGGTGATCACCTCCTGGCTGCTCGATCTCGCTGCCTCCGAGCTTCATACCAGTCCGACATTGGACGACTTCGCCGGGCGTGTCTCCGACTCCGGCGAAGGACGGTGGGCGCTGGCGGCGGCGATCGATGAAGGGGTGCCCGCGCCGGTGCTCGCGTCAGCATTGTTCAGCCGGTTCTCCTCGCGCGGTGAATCCGAGTTCGCAGACAAAGTTCTCTCAGCAATGCGCAGAGCTATGGGCGGGCATGATGAAATCATCCAATGACCAGCTCAACCACTCAATTTTCGTGATCGTGCTGAGGGACGGCGATTTTGACTCAGATCAGCTCGAACTTTCGTATTCGTGTTGGCTGAGATAAGCTGTCTCGGCTGAAATACGGGCGCCCGAGGATCGCTGGTAGCCGTGCCAGTGGCCTTCTCCCGCGACCGCCAGCGGGATGCCGGTCCGGTCGGACAGGGCGTGGATCTTGGAGCCGAGCTTGCCCCGGTCGACCGGGCCCGGACCGGTTACAGATCCCCCCTTTTCGCCCGAAGCGACGCTCCGTCCACCATCGCCCGCGACCAGTCGATCAAGCCCCGGCTCCCGAGCTCGTCCAGCACGGTCTCATGGAGTCGCCGCCACAGGCCTGCTTCGGTCCATTCCATGAATCGCCGGTGCGCGGTGGGCACCTTTACCCCGAAACTCGGCGGAAGATGTCGCCACGCACACCCGCTGGTCAGCACGAACACGATCGCCGTGAACACCGCACGATCATCCACGCGAGAACGACCACCACCCTGCGGACGAACCTGATGCGCAGGAATCAACGGCTCGACCAGACCCCACAACTCATCAGGCACCAACCGACGCGACAACTCATCAACCATCACCCAAGATCATCCCAGCCAAGATCCAAACGAGACAACCTCTAAGAAGCCCGGCGATGGCGCGTAGGGAAACCAACCCACGACGACGCACCCAATACAGCTGGGCACAGGCGCGCAGAACGAATCCTCCCAAAATCCTCCCATCAGCGCCCCGAACAGCGCTTCGAGTCCACAAAGGACATATCTGCAAGATCATCGTCACTCAAGCAAAAAGCCCGCTGACCTGGACGTTCGATCCAGATCAGCGGGCCTCTCGTGGAGTGGGCGCAGTTGGGTTCGAACCAACGACCCCTTGCTTGTAAGTCGGCGAACCGGGTCGCAGTCGAGACGTAGAGCTCGATGGTCTTGGGGGACTTGTTCTCGCGCTTCAGGGCCTTGCCGTAGTCCCGGATCAGCCCGTCCCACTGCTCCTGCATGGGGCAAAATTAAGGGCTCGCTGTGCGCTGTGCAAGCGGAGCACCCCTCGCATGAAACCCTGTTTTCGCTGTTCAGAGGACTAAGGTGGGCGCAGCTGGGTTCGAACCAGCGACCCCTTGCTTGTAAGGCAAGTGCTCTTCCGCTGAGCTATGCGCCCCGAGTGGTGGCCGTCCGGAGATCAACCGCACACCGGCCGGATCACTGTACCGGTTCGGCCACCACCGGTTGTCACGCGGCCAGTTCGGCCAGCGCCTTCTTCCACACGTTCTGGTCGCGAGCCTCGCCGGGCTGGTTGACCTCGGCGAACCGCACCTTGCCCGCGGTGTCGATCAGGAACGTGCCGCGCAGCGCCATCCCGGCCTGCTCGTGGAACACGCCGTAGGCCTTGGCGACCTCGCCGTGCGGCCAGAAGTCCGACAGCAGCGGGAACGTGTAGCCCTGCTGCTCCGCCCAGGCCTTCAGCGCGAACGGGGTGTCCACCGACACGCCCAGCACCTGCACCTGGTCGTTCTGGAAGTCGGCCAGGTCGTCACGAACCTGGCACAGCTCGCCCTGGCAGACCCCGCTGAACGCGAACGGGTAAAAGACGAGCAGCACGTTCTTGCTGCCCTTGAAGCTGGACAAGGAGACCTGCTCCTTGTTGAAGTCCGGCAGCGTGAAGTCCGGAGCGTCGGCGCCGACCTCGAGCGTCATGCGCGCACCCTTCTGTTCGACCTGTGCACGTACGCCGCCGAACCTACACCGATCACACAGACCCGGGCACCGGTGGCGGGTGGCCACCGGTGCCCGGGACGTTGGGATCGGCGATCCGCTCGGCTCAAGGCCGAGCTCGTCAGCGCTTGGACTTGGCCTTGCGGTAAGCGAGCCTGGTACCCATCCAGGCTTCCCCCAGACTCGCGTTCGAGGTCTGGGCCAGGTTGGACGTGGACGCTGCCTCGGCGATGTCACTGGGCTCCACGTAACCGTCACGGCCGGTCTTCGGCGTCAACACCCAGATCACCCCCTCATCGGCAAGAGGCGTCATCACGTCGAGGAGCGTATCCGTGAGATCACCGTCGTCGTCCCGCCACCACAGCAGTACGACGTCGACGACCTCGTCGGCATCCTCATCGAGCAGTTCGCTCCCGCAACGCTCCTCGATCGCGGCACGTGCGGCGTCATCGACGTCCTCGTCCCAACCGATCTCCTGAACGACCATCTCCGGCTCGATGTCGAGCCTGTCGGCGACGTCGACTTCGCTCTTGCCGGCGTCTCCCGCGGCGACCACGGCGTTCTCACTCCTCCAATGCAGGCGGTGCGGTGCGAACACCACACCCAGGTTGGGCAGATCTGGCCGATAGCGAACACTGCGAACCGCTTCCGGCGCAACTGCTGGGCGCACGACACGCCGGTATCCGGCGTGGAACTCGACTGTAGGCGCCCACATCCAGGTCAGGCTAGAACGGTACCGCCATGTAATGACCGCGGTTCACGCAGCGGCCACGAAGATGGGGGACGATGGCACGTGTTGGGCGTCACCCAAGCCCGCGACAAGCACCGTACGCAGTCGAGGAGTTCCTTTGCCCGCGCAGAACAACGACGTCGGCGGCACCCCGCAACGGGTGCGGGTCATCCGAGACGGTCTCGCCTCGCATCTCCCGGACATCGATCCGGAGGAAACCGAAGAATGGTTGCAGTCGTTCGACACGATGCTCGGTGAAGCCGGCCAGCAGCGCGCCCGCTACCTGATGCTCCGGCTGCTGCAGCGCGCACGGGAAGGCGGCGTCGGCGTTCCGTCGCTGACCAGCACGGACTACGTGAACACCATCGCCACCGAGCAAGAGCCGTGGTTCCCCGGCGACGAGGAGACCGAACGCCGGTACCGCGCGTGGATGCGGTGGAACGCCGCAATGATGGTGCATCGCGCACAGCGGCCCGGTATCGGCGTCGGCGGGCACATCTCCTCCTTCGCCTCCTCGGCGAGTCTCTACGAAGTCGGGTTCAACTGGTTCTTCCGCGGCAAGGACCATCCGGGCGGCGGCGACCACCTCTACATCCAGGGCCACGCCTCCCCCGGCATCTACGCCCGCGCCTTCCTCGAAGGTCGGCTGACCACCGACCAGCTGGACGGATTCCGCCAAGAGCACTCGCACGCGGGTCCCGGCGGCGGACTGCCGTCCTATCCGCATCCGCGGCTGATGCCGGACTTCTGGGAGTTCCCCACGGTGTCGATGGGCCTCGGGCCGATGAACGCGATCTTCCAGGCGCGGTTCAACCGCTACTTGCACGACCGCGGCATCAAGGACACCAGTCAGCAACGGGTGTGGGCGTTCCTCGGCGACGGCGAGATGAACGAGCCCGAGTCGCGCGGCCTGTTGCACGTGGCGGCGAATGAGGGCCTGGACAACCTGACCTTCGTGGTCAACTGCAACTTGCAGCAACTCGATGGGCCGGTGCGCGGCAACGGGAAGATCGTCCAGGAGCTGGAGGCGTTCTTCCGCGGCGCCGGCTGGAACGTCATCAAGGTCGTCTGGGGCCGCGAGTGGGACTCGCTGCTGCACGCCGACCGGGACGGCGCGCTGGTCAACCTCATGAACACCACGCCCGACGGCGATTACCAGACCTACAAGGCAAACGACGGCGCCTTCGTCCGCGAACACTTCTTCGGCCGCGACCCGCGGACCAAGGACATGGTCAAGGACCTCACCGACGACCAGGTGTGGGCGCTGCGCCGCGGCGGCCACGACTACCGGAAGGTCTACGCGGCGTACAAGGCCGCGACCGAGCACCACGGGCAGCCGACGGTCATCCTCGCCAAGACGATCAAGGGCTACGGCCTCGGGCCGCACTTCGAAGGCCGCAACGCCACGCATCAGATGAAGAAGATGACCCCGGACGACCTGAAGTTGTTCCGGGACAGCCTGCGGATCCCGATCACCGACGAGCAGCTCGACGCCGACCCCTACCTGCCGCCCTACTACCACCCGGGCGAGGACTCGCCGGAGGTCCAGTACCTGCACGAACGCCGGAAACGGCTCGGTGGTTACCTGCCGGAGCGGCGGGTGAAGGCGAAACCGCTCGTGCTGCCGGGCGACAAGGTCTACGACGTGATCCGGCGCGGCTCCGGCAAGCAGGAGGTCGCCACCACCATGGCGTTCGTCCGGCTGCTCAAGGACCTCGCCAAGGACCCCGAAGTGGGGCCGCGCATCGTGCCGATCATCCCGGACGAGGCGCGGACCTTCGGGATGGACTCGATGTTCCCGTCGCAGAAGATCTACAACCCGCAGGGCCAGTCGTACACGCCGGTCGACTACCGGCTGATGCTGGCGTACCGGGAGAGCGAGCAGGGCCAGATCCTGCACGAGGGCATCAACGAGGCCGGTTCGAGCGCGTCGTTCACGGCCGCGGGCACGTCCTACGCCACCCACGGCGAACCGATGATCCCGATCTACATCTTCTACTCGATGTTCGGGTTCCAGCGCACCGGCGACAGCCTGTGGGCCGCCGGGGACCAGATGGCGCGCGGATTCCTGCTCGGCGCGACCGCCGGGCGCACCACGCTCACCGGTGAGGGACTGCAGCACGCCGACGGTCATTCGCTGCTGCTGGCGGCGACGAACCCGGCAGTGGTCACCTACGACCCGGCGTGGGCGTTCGAGCTGGCGCACATCGTCAAGGACGGTCTGCGGCGGATGTACGGCGAGGATGCGGAGAACGTCTATTACTACTTGACGATCTACAACGAGCCGTATCAGCAGCCCGCCGAACCGGACGGGATCGACGTGGACGGGCTGCTGCGCGGCCTGTACCTGTTCCGCCGGGGTTCGGCGGGATCCGCTCCCGCGCAGATCCTCACCTCGGGTGTGGCGATGCCGGAGGCGTTGCGGGCGCAGCAGATCCTCGCCGAGGACTGGGATGTGCGGGCCGACGTGTGGTCCGCGACGTCTTGGACGGAACTGCGGCGCGAAGCCGAGGCCGTGGATCGCCACAACCTGCTCAACCCGGACGCGGAACCGGAGGTGCCGTACGTGACCCGGGCGCTGGCGAACGCCGACGGCCCGGTGGTCGCGGTCAGCGACTGGATGCGCGCCGTGCCGGATCTGATCCGCTCATGGGTGCCGGGAGACATGGTGAGCCTGGGCGCGGACGGGTTCGGGTTCTCCGACACCCGTCCGGCGGCACGCCGGGTGTTCCTGGTGGACGCGGAGTCCACGGTGGTCGCCACGCTCTCGGCGCTGGCCCGCAGCGGCGTGGTCGCCCGGTCCACCGTCGCGGAGGCCACTCGCCGGTATCAACTGGACGACGTGCGGGCGGCGGGGCCGCAGACCTCCGAGTCCGGCGACGCCTGACGACCGGGTGGCTCCGACACCCTGAACGAACCGGTACGCGTCGAGCGGACCGTCCGAGAGGGCGGTCCGTTCGCGCGTTCAGCGGGTCATGCTCGGGCCGCGGCGAGGCTCTGGGTCCGGGCGGTGCGGTTCCAGCTCCACCAGCCGTGGATCACCAGCCCGGCGAACACCACGTAGATCGCGGCGCTGAAGTAGAGCCCGGAAGCCAGCTGCAACGGCACGCCGACCGCGTCAACGGCCAGCCACACCAACCAGAACTCCACGAGCCCGCGCCCCTGCGCCCAGAACGCGACGGCCGTGCCGACGAAGATCCAAGCATCCGGCCACGGCGCCCAGGACGCGTCCATCGCGGTGAGCAGCGCGGCGAAACCCGTCGTGGCCGCGGCCAGCACGCCCAGCAGCACCAGGCGTTCCCGCACGCTGCCCTTGCGCACCGCGACGCCGTAGACCGGGTCGCTGCGATGGCTCCAAGCCCACCAGCCGTACACGGAGATCAGCAGGATCACGATCTGCCGCACCGCGAGGCCGCCGAGTTCCGCCGAGGCGTACACGGCGAACAGCAGCACCGTCGCTGTCACCTGCACCGGCCAGGTGGCCAGGGTGCGCCGTTGCGCGAGGAAGACGACTGCCAGCGCACACAGCTGCCCCACCAGCTCGGCCCAGGAGATCTGCTGGCCCAGCACGGTGATTCCGTTGCCGAGCACCCATTCCGCGACAGCCCGCACAACCCACTCCTCCCAGCCGGTCCTGGCACCGGGGCTGAGCGGGAACGCGGCGGCCACCGGTGCCACGCATGGCGACCGGTCGCGGTCGAGTGCCCGTGCGCCGCCTCCCATCCGGACTGTCACCGTCGGTTCCGGAGTTCCACCGGATCGGCCGGAACCTCCTGACCGGGATCGGCCGGGAGGCACCGGTTCGCGGACTGTCACCGCCGGTTCGGAATTGCACCGAGCCCCGGAGCGCACGACGTTTCGTACTGCTGTCAACATCGTCGGTCGCCGAGCTTGTTCCGCGGTCCTGTCGTGGTTCGAATCACAACGGACGAATCTTCGATCAGGTGATCGAACAGGGGTGCGAGGCGGAGTAGACTCGGTGATCGCAGGTTGAATCGATCAGACGGCAGCAATCGATCAGACGGCAGGGCGAGGAACGCTCGACGCGAAGGGGGTAGGCCCGGTGAACGACGTCGATCACGCCATCTTGGCGTTCGAGAGCGAGTTCTGGCGCTATCCGGGCAGCAAGGACCGCGTCATCCAGGAGCGCTTCGGCATGTCGCCGACGAGGTACTACCAGCGCCTCAACCGGTTATTGGACGAACCGGAGGCGCTGACTCAACAGCCCGTACTGGTCAACCGCTTATTACGCAGACGAGCGGAACGATCGGACCGAAGAGCCGCGACACCTCGTCGCTGAGCTTTCACCGTCGTTCCGCCCGCCCGAGCCGCGTCAGGCCGTAGTGCGAGCCTGCTGTTCCGGGGTGAGTTGGCGGTCCTGCTGGATGCGGACGAGTTCTGCCAACAGCGGAGCCGCCTGTTCCGGTGGCAGTGCGGCGAACGCGGCCTTGATCGACTCGGCGTCGGCGGGCTGCGCCGGGGCCTGGCCGTCGCCTTTCGTGGTCTGCTGCTGCGGCACGGCGGGCGCCTGCTGCGGCGCGGGAGTCTGGGTGGCGATCAAGCCGTTGACCAGATCCACCAGCATCGCCACCGGCGTGCGCGGGCCGAGCGCGGTGTTCCACCCGGCGATCTGCCCTTCCGGTCCGCGCGGGCCGAGCAGCTCGTTCTCGATGCGGCGCAGGATCGCGTCCTGTTCGGGCGTCATGTCGGCGTTCTCCTGTTCGTTCGTGGCGAGTTCGGCCCGGAAGCGGTCCAGGTCGACGTGCCCCGGATCGATCTTGCCGGTCACGCTCGTCTCCTTGTGCCCGCGCGATGCTTCGTACGGTTCGCCCAGGTGATCGAGCACCGCTTTGGTCGCGGCCAGCGCGGCGGCGTACTGCTCGGGACTCGGCCCTTGCTCGACGCCCTGGTAGTCCCATTCGAATCCCACGTAGAGCGTGTTGCCGTCGCCCGCGGACACCGGCCCCGAGGCCTGTGCCTTCCCAGCGTGGTTGGCGCGGCCCGCCGAGATCAAGTGCACCACTCCGTCGAAACCGATCAGCCCGTGGCACAGCGGCCCGGCCAGATCGGACCGACCGTCGATCACCAGTTGCAGGCTGGGCGCCGGGTTCTCGTAGGAGGCGACGGTGGCGGTGTGGTGTTGGAGCACTCCGACCGGCTCCGGCTGCGCACCGGAACTCGCCGTGCGCTCTTGCCACCCCGGCGTCTCGACGACGGTCACCCCCGCCGCTCGCAACACGTCACCGAGCCATACCAGCGGCAGGGCCATGCTGATCACTCCCCTGGCGGCGTCCGAGCCGCGTTCGCGTCGCTTGCCTGCTGCCATCGTGTCCTGCGATCAGCCGCCCCGACCACGCCTGATCGGATGAATTGCCGCCCACCGGCCGTCCGCGGCGCGGTGAACGGGCACCTGCGGACGCGTGCGCGGCTTCCGCAAGAATCCCGAACCGCGCCGGATCCCGCCCGGCCGGTTCCCCGCGAACGCTCCACATCGGACCCGTTCGAGCGGGACGACCAGGAGCGTCCACCCCGGAGCCACGGCCTGCTCGATGCCCGGCGCCGCACGCGGCGAGGCCGTGCGATTCTGGCGGTATGAATTCCGAAGGCGCAGGTGAACAAGGCAAACGTGTTTCCGCGATCACCTTGCGTGCACTGGAACGGGCATCCGGCGATCTGGCCACCGCGAGCATCAACGCGATGGAGGAGCGGCTGCCGTGGTTCCGCCGGCTGCCCGCCGACCAACGGGCGAGCGTGCTGCTGGTGACCCAGACCGGGGTCTCGAACTTCGTGGCATGGCTGCAGGACCCGACGGAGGCCATCCGCTTGACCGCGGAGGCGTTCCGCGCCGCCCCGAAGGACCTGTCGCGTTGGGTGAGCCTGCGTCAGACGCTGGATCTGGTGCGCGCGGCGATCGACGTGTTCGAGCATCAGCTGCCGGAACTGGCCGAACGGGACGAGGAACGCACCGCGCTCACCGAATTGATCCTGCGCTACACGCGGGAGATCGCGTTCGCGGCGGCCACCTCGTACGCGGCGGCGGCGGAGGCCCGCGGGGCGTGGGACGCGCGGCTGGAGGCGCTCGTCGTGGACGGCATCGTGCGCGGCGACCCGGAGGAGTCGCTGCTGTCCAGAGCGGCGGCGCTCGGCTGGGAACCGGGTTCGGAGGCGACGGTGCTGGTCGGCACCGCGCCCTCGGACGATCCGCCGACGATCGTCTACCAGGTGCGCAGCCGCGCGGCCCGCGCCGGACGTCCGGTGCTGCTGGGCGTGCAGGGCACCCGGCTGGTGGTGGTGTTCGGCGGCCCCTCGAACGACCGGGCCACGCACGAGGCGGCGAGCAAGCTCTCGGAGGCCTTCGACGACGGGCCGGTGGTCGTCGGCCCCACCACGTCCAGCCTCTCCGAAGCGCACCGATCCGCGTCGGACGCGATGTCCGGGCTGCGCGCGGTGGTGGCGTGGCCGACGGCGCCGCGCCCGGTGCTGGCGGAGGATCTGCTGCCGGAACGCGCGCTGGCGGGGGACCCGGAGGCGGAGCGCCAGCTGGTGGAGGTCATCGTGCTGCCGCTGGTGGACGCGGGCGGAGCGCTGCTGGAAACGGTGGACACCTACCTGGAGCTGGGCGGGGTGCTGGAGAACTGCGCCCGGCAGTTGTACGTGCACCCGAACACGGTGCGGTACCGGCTGCGCAGGGTCGCCGAACTCACCGGGCGCACTCCCTCGAACGCGCGAGACGCGCTGGTGCTGCGGGTGGCGTTGTCGGTGGGCCGACTGGCACGCGCCCGCGGCTTGTGGTGATCACGCCGCTGCCTGGTCACCGTCCTGCGGCGGCTCGGTGAACGCTGGTGAGCCGGGTTGGCGCGCAGTTGCCCCGGAAGTGATCGAACCGACATGAGCAACAATGATTCACGCTCCGTGATGCCCGAATCAGGATGGCCGTTGTAGACACTCCACAAGATTGCGCCTCGGACTTCGTCCGTGTCGACATCACGCCGATCTAGGTCGGGGATGTGTAGTAGCAGGGTGATCGCGCTCCTCGCCCCCGGCCAGGGCTCTCAGGCCCCTGGCATGCTGACGCCCTGGCTCGAACTCGACGGCGCCCGCGAGCGTGTTGCGGCCTGGTCCGAGAGCGCGGGGCTGGATCTGGTGCGGCTGGGAACCACCGCCGACGCCGACGAGATCAAGGACACCGCCGTCACGCAGCCGCTGGTGGTGGCGCTGTCGCTGCTCGCCGCCGAGCAGCTGCGGGACCGGTTCGACATTCCCGCCGAGACTCCGGTCGCGGGGCACTCGGTGGGCGAACTGGCGGCCGCCGCGATCGCGGGAGTGCTCTCGCCGGACGACGCGGTGGCGCTGGCCGCGGTGCGCGGCCGGGAAATGGCCGCCGCCTGCGCGCTGGAACCGACAGCGATGTCGGCGGTGATGGGCGGTGACCCGGACGCCGTCGTGAGCCACTTGGAGTCTCTCGGGCTGGACCCGGCGAACTGCAACGGCGCCGGGCAGATCGTCGCCGCGGGACGCAAGCCCGCGCTGGAGGCGCTGGCCGAGGAACCGCTGACCGGGACGAAGGTGCGGCCGCTGGCCGTCGCCGGGGCGTTCCACACCCGGTTCATGGCGCCCGCGCAGGAAGCGTTCGGCGCGCACGCCGA
The DNA here is from genome assembly GCF_022828475.1 of Saccharopolyspora gloriosae. Classification (GTDB taxonomy): domain Bacteria; phylum Actinomycetota; class Actinomycetes; order Mycobacteriales; family Pseudonocardiaceae; genus Saccharopolyspora_C; species Saccharopolyspora_C gloriosae_A. The sequence goes on from NZ_CP059557.1 coordinate 5,419,508, forward strand.
CAAGGTCGCGGTCGAGGACCCCGCGTTCCGGCTGCTGTCCAATGCGGATGGTTCCGTCGTCGAGGCGGGCGACGAGTTCGTGCGCCGCCTCGTCGCGCAGATCACCCGGCCGGTGCGCTGGGACCACTGCATGGCCACCCTCACCGAGCGGGGCGTGCGGGCCGTGGTCGAGTTCCCGCCGGCCGGCGCGTTGACCGGCCTGGTGCGCCGTGAGCTCAAGGGCACCAAGACCGTGGCGCTGAAGAAGCCCGAAGACCTCGACAAGGTCGCCGACCTGCTGGCCGCGGACTCCGAGGAGCCCGCCCAGGACGCGAACATCTCTGGGAGCGACGCGTGAGCAAACCGACCCTGCGCCAGTCCACCGGTCCGGCGGCCACCAAGCTGCTCGGTTTCGGTAGCACCCAGGGCAACCGGATCGTGACCAACCACGATCTGGCGAAGACCGTCGACACCAACGACGAGTGGATCCAGCAGCGCGTCGGCATCGTGCACCGCCGCCTCGGCGATGACGACCAGACCGTGGTCTCGATGGCGATCGAGGCCGGTTCGAAGGCGATCGCCGACGCGGGCCTGACCCCGGCCGACGTGGACCAGGTGATCATCGCCACCTGCACGATGCCGGGCGGCATCCCGAACGCCGCCGCGCAGGTCGCCGACCAGATCGGCATCAAGGCCTCCGGCGCCTTCGACCTCAACGCCGCGTGCGCCGGGTTCTGCTACGCGTTGAGCATGGCTTCCGACATGGTGCTCGCCGGGTCGGCCGGCCGGGTGCTGGTGATCGGCGCCGAACGCTTCCAGGAGTGCATCGACTGGCAGGACCGGGCGAACTGCATCATCTTCGCCGACGGTGCCGGCGCGGCGGTCGTGGGACCGTCCGACGAGCCCGGCATCGGCCCGGCCACGCTGGGCAGTGCCGGCGATCTGGTCGACACCATCTACCTGCGCGACGGCAAGTACATCTACCAGGAGGGCCAGGCGGTCTTCCGCTGGGCGACGACGCAGATCGCCCCGGTCGCCAAGCGCGCCGTGGAGCTCGCGGGCCTGGAACTGTCCGATGTGGACGCGCTGGTGGCGCACCAGGCGAACCTGCGCATCGTCGAGGGCATCGCGAAGAAGCTGCAGAGCCAGGGTGCCCGCGATGACCTGGTGATCGCTCGTGACATCGTCTACTCCGGCAACACCTCCGCCGCTTCGATCCCGCTCGCCATCGACCACATGCGGTCGGCGGGCGAGCTCTCCAGCGGGGACGTGCTGCTGCTGGTCGGCTTCGGCGCCGGACTGTCCTACGCCGGCCAAGTCGTGATCTGCCCCTGAGCGTTCGCGCTCACCGGATACCACCGCGGGCACGCCCGAGGTGACACCGCAACAGAGGAAAGGAACCACCGTGGCGAACGAGGAAATCGCGCAGGGTCTGGCAAGCATCGTCGAAGAGGTCGCGGGCGTGGACGCCGACGACGTCACGATCGAGAAGTCGTTCGTCGACGACCTCGACATCGACTCGCTGTCGATGGTCGAGATCGCCGTGCAGGCGGAGGACAAGTTCGGCGTGAAGATCCCCGACGACGAGCTGGCGAACCTCAAGACCGTGGGTGATGCGGTGGACTACATCACCAAGAACGCATGACGGCGACCGACGTCGTCATCACCGGGATGGGCGCGACGACACCACTCGGTGGTGACGTCGCGTCCACCTGGGACGGTCTGCTGACCGGCCGCAGCGGCGTTCGCAGGCTCACGGAGGAGTGGGTCGACAAGTACGACCTGCCCGCCAAGATCGGTGCGCCGCTGGTCGTCGATCCTTCCGAGGTGCTGCCTCGGGTGCAGCTGCGGCGGCTGGACCGTTGCCAGGCGATCGCGATCATCGCGGCTCGCCAGGCGTGGAACGACGCCGGTTACGACATGCCCACCGACGAGCACGAGTCGGTGGATCCGGATCGGCTCGGTGTCGCGCTCGGCACCGGCGTCGGCGGGCCGGTGACGCTGCTCAACCAGGACGACCTCCTGGAGGAGCACGGGCTGCGCAAGATCTCTCCGCTGACCGTGCCGATGCTCATGCCCAACGGTCCCGCCGCGCACGTCGGCATCGACCTGCGCGCCCGGGCCGGTGTGCACTCCCCCGCCTCCGCCTGCGCTTCCGGAGCGGAAGGGCTGGCGCGGGGCTGGGACATGATCCGTTCCGGGCAGGCCGACGTGGTGGTCGCCGGTGGTGCGGAATCCTGCATCCACCAGATCACCGTCGCCGGGTTCTGCCAGGCCAGGACGCTGAGCACGCGCAACGACGAGCCGGAACTGGCCTCGCGCCCGTTCGACACGGGCCGGGACGGCTTTGTGCTCGGCGAGGGTGCGGGCGTGGTGATCCTGGAGAGCGCCGAGCACGCCAAGGCTCGCGGGGCGCGGATCTACGGGCGGCTCGCCGGGGTCGGCATCACCGCGGACGCCTACCACATCACGGGTAGCCACCCGGACGGCATCGGCCAGGTCAACGCCATGACGCAGGCCGTGCGCACCGCGGATCTGTCCACCTCGGAGGTCGAGCACGTCAACGCGCACGCGACCTCCACCGTGGTCGGTGATGTGGGCGAGGCCGCGGCCATCCGCAAGGCGTTCGGCGACGGGGTCTCGCTGACCGCGCCGAAGGGCGCGCTCGGGCACCTCGTCGGCGGCGCGGGCGCGGTGGAGAGCATCGTGACGTTGCTGTCGATCTACCACGGGCAGATTCCGCCCACCCGCAACCTCGACGAGCTCGACCCGAAGGTCGAACTGGACGTGGTGACGGACAAGCCGCGCCAGGTCGAGCTGTCGGCCGCGGTGAACAATTCCTTCGGTTTCGGCGGGCACAACGTGGCGCTCGCATTCGCCAAGGCCTGATTCGCGGGTCGCCGCGCGTGTGCGCGGGAGCCGGAACCTCAGGCGGCGTGCCAGGACCTGCTCGACAGCCCCGAATGCATCTCACTTCGGGGCTGTCTTCGGGACCCCTCCGCGATCGGTGTCAGCAGCGGACGGCGAGGGCGCTGCCGGGGAGGCTGTTGGTGTCCAGCCGGAACCCGCCCGCGTCGACCACCATCGGATACACCACCGACCAGCGCAGGCAGGACGATTCCAGGCCCGGCGGGGCGGCCTTCGGATCCTGGGTGCTGACGAACGTCATCAGGATGCGCAGCGAGTCCTTCGGGCCGGGTTCGACCCGGTGCACCTTGACCGCGGCGTCCCGGGTGGTGGCGTACTCCTGCTGCCACTTGTCCTCGGGAAGCTGCTTCTGCTTCTCCTCGACGACGGTGGCCTTCCACGTTTCGTACCGGCGCATGTTGATCGCGTTGAAGTGCATCTGCAGCGTCCAGCGGATGTCGGCGCTGTCGGGGTGCGCTTCCGCGTCCGGCGTGAATTCGATGTTCGCGAGGTGCGAACCGTCCGACTCGGGCGTTCCCCCGGGCATGCCCGCGCGCACCGGCGAGGAGTAGGAGCGCTGCGCGATGATCCCGCCGACACCTGCCGCGAGCAGCACCAGCACGGCGATCGGCACGCCCCACTTCAGCCAGGAGTGGTTCGATCGGCCTGCCGGAGATTTCGCCTGCACGCCGATCAGCTTCCCACAGCGCGACGGGGCGGGATCGCACCGGTCACGGGTCAGGAACCCGGCCAGGACCCGCTCAGCCCACCCGGTGCAACCAGCTGACCGGGGCACCGTCGCCCGCGTGGCGGAACAGCTCCAGCTCCTGGTCCCACGCGGCACCGAGCAGCTGATCGACCCGGTGGGTGAACGACTCGGAGCCGCGGCTGTTGGCCGCGAGCGTGCGCAACTGGTCCTCGCTCACGACGATGTCGCCGTTCGCGCTGGTGCGGGCGTTCCACAGGCCGAGGCCGGGGACGTGGCAGAACCGCTGCCCGTCGATTCCCGGACTGGGATCCTCGGTGATCTCGAACCGCAGCATCGGCCAAGCGCGCAATGCGGTGACCAGGCGGGAGCCCGTTCCCGGTTCGCCGGTCCAGGTGAGTTCGGCGCGCAACTGCCCAGGCGCCGCGGGTTGCGCCGTCCAGCGGAGTTCGGTCCGCATGCCGAGTGCGCCGGCGACGGCCCACTCGATGTGCGGACAGACCGCAGACGGCGACGAGTGGACGTAGATCACGCCACCGGTGCTGCCACGGGTGCTCACTGCTGACCTCCGCTGTTCGACGAGGGACGTCTTCCCCTACGACCTCGTCCGGCGGTGGCCGATCCCTCCGATCACCCGTTGTGGCGGGAGATCGGTGGTGTGCGGCGTCATTCTGCACGGGTGTTGACCACGGACGCCACATGAAGTTGATGAACTCCCCGTACGGGGCATGTCGTTCCGATACCGTCCGAGGTACTCCCCTGCTCCCGCCGCAGCGAGATCCTTGCAGTTCCCAGGCCCGTCCGTGCGGACGAACGGGTGCCCCGGACGGCCCAACCACGCGGGTGCGGACGAGTGTCCGATACCACTCGGATGGGGGAGCACGCGCAGTAGGCGACAATGCCTGCCGGACCCGGTGGCCATAGACCGACCGGGCGACTGGAGCTCGATCGCGGAACGGAGACGGTCATGCGGGTGGTGCGGCTCGGCAAGGAGCCGACCAAGATCGGCGCGGACATCCGAGCGGCCATCACCGCCTGGGGACCCGGCAGCGGCGTCTACGGCGGCGTCGCCGTCTTCGGCGCGGAACCACCGGGCGCTCCGCGAACGCTGGACGCCGTGCTGGTGCTGCCGCGCGGCATCATGGTGGTCGTCGGCATCGACCTGCCGGACTCGGCGCTCACGCTGAACGCTCCGGTGCACACCCCGTGGACGGTCGACGGGTGGCCGCTGCTGCGCCAGACCGCTGCGGTGAACCCGGCCATGGAAGCGCTGGAGTCGGCGGCCGCGCTGGCCCGCGCGTTGCAGTCCCGTGGCGCGGAGCCGATGCCGGTCGCGGCCATCGTCGCCGTCGGCCCGTACGTCGCTCAGATCACCCAGCCGACGAACGATCTGCATCGCGGCGTGCGGGTGCTGTACCCGTCGACGACGAGCATCCTCGCCGCCGCCCGCGAACTCGCCACCTACGAACGCCCCTGCAGGGTCGAGCCGACGCGGCACGTGCTGCGCGTCCTGGATGAGCGCGCGGGCAGGATCTCCGTCGCGGAACTGACCGCTGAGGGCTTCCCGGATTCGGTGACACCCGATCTCGCCTCGGCGAACACGCTGCTCATCCCGAAGGTCCAGGACGAAGCACCCCCACCAGCGCCTGCCGAGAAGCCGAACGCACTGCGGGCACGGCTGAGCGGGACCTCGCGGCGCACGAGGCTGATCGCGCTCGGCGTTGCCGCGGTCGTGCTGGCCGGCGCGGTGCTGTCGTTGCTGTGGGCCGGTGGTTCGGAGCCGGATGTCGTCGCGCAACGGGTGGACGGGATCTCGTTCGAGCGCACCGGTGCCGAGCTCGGCGGCGACTGCGCAGAATCCTCGTTCGGCGATGTGCGGGCCTGGTTCCAGCGGCATCCGTGCGTGGCGCTGTCCAGGCAGGTCTTCGACAGTGCGGCCGCGGGCCGGACGGCGACGGTGTCCCTCGCGGTCGTGGACCTCGGCGATGCGACTCCGGCGCGGAATCTGCGGGAACTGCTGAACACACCGGGGTCGGGCGGTGTCGCCGACCTGGCCGCCGAACCGGGCGTGCCGGGCGGGTTCGACGGCTCGGCGCAGGCGGTGCAGCAGACTGGCTCGCGAGTGCGGATCGTGCAGGCCGCCTGGGCCACCGGCAAGTCCGATCCGGACGACGTCGCGCTGCGCGTCCTCGCCGAACGCGGCCTCAGACTGCGCACACCCGAGTAGGTCCGAAGTGCCGACGAAGCCCCTCCGAACGAGGTGAATGCCTCCTTTGAGCGTGAAGTGGTCCCTGTTTGTTGGACTGGGTGAGTGAAGGCTAGGTGGTGAGGGCCTGGGCTCGGTATTCGGTGGGGGTGAGGTTCTTCAGTGTGGTGGAGATGCGGGTGGTGTTGTACCAGTCGAGGTAGTTCTCGAGGGCGGTGGTGAACTCGTCGGGGGTGTTGTAGTTGTGGTGGTGGAAGAGTTCTTCTTTGAGGTGGCTGAAGAAGTTTTCGGCGACGGCGTTGTCGAGGCAGGTCGCTTTCCGGGACATGGAGGGTGTCAGGTTTGCCTCGTGTAGCAGTTGGCGCCAGGAGGTGTGTCGGTAGTGGAAGCCTTGGTCGGTGTGCACGAGTGGGGTGTGGCCGGTGTTGAGGGTGGCGATGGCTTTGGTCAGTGATGAGTTGGTCAGGTGGGTGTCGGGTCGGGTGCTCCAGGAGTAGGACACGACGGAGCGGTCGAACAGGTCGATGATCGGTGAGAGATAGATTTTGCTTGTGCCGACACGGAATTCGGTGATGTCGGTGACCCATTTGGTGTTCGGTGCCGGGGCGGTGAAGTCGCGGTCCAGGACGTTGCCGGCGGTGGTGCCGGCCTCGCCCTTCCAGGATGAGTAGCGGCGTCGGCGGCGGACTGTGCAGGCCAGGCCGAGGGTGCGCATGATGTGCAGGACGGTCTTTTTCGCCGGTCTCAGGCCGTGGCGGTGCAGCATGGCGTGGACGCGGCGGTGCCCGTAACGGCCGTGGGCCTGCTGGAACACGTCGGTCACGGCCTGTTTCAGCCGGGCGTGCGGGTCCGGCCGGTCGAGCCGGGCCTGGTGATAGAAGAACGTCGACCGGGCCAGGCCCGCGACCTCCAGCAGTACCGCAAGCGGATAGTGCGCCTTGAGGGTGACGATGACCTGGGTTTTTACCCTCGCCCCTGTTCCTTCAAGGCCCGCAGTTTTTTTAGGTAGGCGTTCTCCGCGGACAACCGCAGATTCTCCGTCCGCAACCGTTCCAGTTCGGCCGTCTCGCCGTCCGGTGGTGGTTGTGGTTCGCGGGGTGGGCGGCCTTCCCGCTTGGGGCGCAACGCATCCTCGCCGTCACGCCGATATTGGCGCGCCCAATTTTTCACCTGCTTCGGTGACGACAGGTCATGCTCGGCGGCCAGCTCGGCCGCCGTGGCCTGCCCGGCCACGAACCGCAGCACCACGTCGAGTTTGAACTCGAACGAGTAGGACCGTTTGGTCGGTTTCATGATCAACGCTCCCGGGCCGCGCAACAACCATCGATCCCGCAACGTTCTCACCGCCGAAGCCGACACCCCCAACCGGGCCGCAGCCGACACCGCCCCATGACCAGCCCCGAACAACACCACAGCGGCCTCACGCTGCTCCCGCGACAACGAACTATGCGGATACACGAACCACTCCCCGGTAGCTGGAACTGACTTTCCAGTCCAACCACCGGGGACCAGTTCAGCGGCAGGACCGGCCAAAGGAGGCACCGACTTCCACCGGGTGGACGTCCCGTTTGACCGGTCAGATCGGGTGAAGGGGACATTCACCTCGATCGCGGATCCCGTCGGCCTCCGTAGCGAGCTCAGCCCCAGAACGTCGCCGGAACGCAGTCGTTGCCGCCGCACGCCGGTGCGACCGGGCGCGTGTCCGCGCCGTCCACCAGCCATTGCCTGCCGTCGGCGACCGACACCAGGTACCGGCCGACCCGGTCGACGGACAGCTGCACCTGTTCCGCGGTGAGCGCACCGCCGGTGTCGAACGGGGCGCCGCCGCCGATCGCGGCGCCGCTGTCCCGGTCGAGCGTGGTGACCCGCATCCGTTCGGCGGGCGGGTTTCCGCACTCGGCAGAGGTGAGCACCGCGACCTCGCTGTCGGCCCAGGCCAGTGCCTGCGGCGGGCACGTCCCGGCGGGCGACTTCGGCATCGGTTCGCCCAGTTCGGTGTTGCCGGGAGCCACGATGTGGATCTCGGATTGCGAGGTGAGCACTGCGAGCGTCCCGTCGTGGTCCACCGCCAGGTCGAGCGCCTGCCGCCCGGCAGGCAGCGGGATCCGCTGCTGTTGACCGGTTCCCTCGACCGTCACGCCGTCGCCGTCGGCGTAGGCGATCCGCCCGCCGCCCGCCGCCAGCGCCGTATCGGTTCCGGTTCGGTGCGCGACCGGCCGGACGCTCCGGTCGGGGCCGAGCATGACGATGTCGCTGCCGCCCGCCGCCGGAACGGTCGCGTAGACCCGGTCCCCGTCGGCGGCGAGTCCGCCCCGCACGGGTCCTCCGACGTCGGCGAGCACCTCGTGCCGCTGTCCGGTGAGCACGTCGAACGAGGCGAGCGTGCCCGGGTCCGGTGCGGCGACGTAACTGTTCGGCGCGATGCTGACCGGCGCCGCCTGGTGCGGGGTCGTCCCCGGCACCACTGTCAGCGCGACCAGGAACACCGCTGAGGCCGCCACCGCCACACCGCCCGCGGCGATCAGCGGACGCCGGGACGGGCGCCGAGATCGGCGCTGACGGGCCGCCAGCAGCCGGGGCAGCGTGTCACCGCGCGGCTCGACGTCGTCCACCAACGCGTGCAGCCTGCTGCGCAGTTCGTCGACGCCCTGCGTGTCGTCTGGATCCCTCACACCCGCTCCCGCAGCAAATCCGAAAGCCGAGCCACTCCACGCGAGCAGTACGACTTGACCGCACCCTGACTCACGCCCATCAGCTGCGCGGTCCGCGCCTCGCTGAAGTCGGCGTAGTACCGCAGCACCACGGCTTCCCGCTGCCTGCGCGGCAAATGGGTCAGCGCGTCCGCGAGCACCGCCCGATCCAGGCCGCGCCCGGTGTCGTCGGGGCGCGAGTCCTCAGTGGCGATCCGAGGCTGATAGCGCTTGGCGACCAACCGGCGGCGTAACACCGACCGAGCCCGGTTGAGCACCGCCTGCCGCAGGAACGCCAGCGCCTTGTCCGGGTCGCGCAACCGCGTCCTGGAGTCGAAGACCCGCACGTAGGCGTCCTGCACGATGTCCTCGGCGGAAGCCCGGTCATCAACGAGCAGCACCGCGATCCGCAGCAGTTGCCGGTAGTTGTCCTGGTATAGCTCGGTGAGTTTGGTCGTCAGTTCATCCATGGCCGCCAGCCCGTCGCCCGGCCAGGCGGTCACGGGCAATGCGATCGAAACCGTCACATCTCTGCATGACGCCCGAGACCCCCTTCGCGGTTGGCAGCCGACGCGGACCAGATTTCCCGATCGAAGCTCCGACCGGCGGAGAGGCGCAGTTTACCGTCCGCCACGAATGCCGTCGCGCAGTGATCGTCCGGACGAGGCGGCCGGAGCCACGCGAGACCGACCGTTCCCAGGTCGTCCCGGGCTCGGCCCGTGGCCGTTTCCCTCGCACACCGGGACGTTCACCGACCAGGCGGCATATTCCATCCACAAAGGACCTCCAGGGACGCGCACCGAGCCGCCGGGCCGATGCGGCGAGTAAGAATCACCACACCCAAGATCACCCATTCGCCGTCACCCCTGGTCAGCCGATCATCAGCACCCTCACTCGCCCGTTTGGCAGGCGATGCCGCCGGGTGCGCGTTGGACTACCGTCGGCCGCGGAACACCTACGGTTCCGCACCCGGCGCACGATGGGAGGATAGGCGGCCTCCCGGCCGCCTCAACGGCCATGAAGTTCGGTATCTCAACGTTCAACACCGACGAGGGCATCGGCCCCGCGGAGCTGGGACGAGCGCTGGAGGACCGCGGTTTCGACTCGCTCTTCCTCGCCGAGCACACACACGTCCCCGCGAGCCGCGACACCCCGTACCCGGGCGGCGGCGACCTGCCGCGGATCTACTACCGCACGTTGGACCCGTTCGTGAGCCTCACCGCGGCCGCCGCGGTGACCGAGAACCTGTTGCTGGGCACCGGGATCGCGCTCATGATCCAGCGCGACCCGATCACCACCGCGAAGGAGGTCGCCAGCCTCGACCTCGTCTCGAACGGCCGGGTGCTCTTCGGCATCGGCGCCGGTTGGAGCCGCGACGAGATGCGCAACCACGGCACCGAACCGGGCAGGCGCGGCGCGCTGATGGACGAGCGGATCCGGGCCATGCGGGAGATCTGGACCAAGGAGCTCGCCGAGTTCCACGGCGAGCACGTGGACTTCGACCCGATCTACTCGTGGCCGAAGCCGGTGCAGCAGCCGCATCCGCCGATCTACATCGGCGGCGAGAGCAAGCGTTCCTTCGACCGGGTCGCCGAGTACGGCGGGGGCTGGCTTCCCCGCGCGGGCACCGAGAACCTCGGCGAGCTGATCAAGAAGGTGCGCGAGCACGCGGGCTGGCGGGTTCCGGTGTCGCTGTACGCGGCGCCGAAGGACTCGGTGGTCGAGGAGTACGCGGAGGCAGGGGTGGATCGGCTCTTGTTCTACCTGCCGACGAAGCCGCGGGACGAGTCGCTGGAGCGGCTCGATCTGCTCGCCGGTGTGGTGACCAAGCACAGCTGAGCCGTGCGGGGCCGCTGTTGCCGCGGCGGCCCCTTACATCCTGGTTACTTCCCGGTCTTGCACTGGACATGGGGGACATCGCAGGCAGATCCTTGCGACTGCTTTGCAGATCGGTGCGATCACAACAGCAAGTTGCATGCACAACTGCTTTGATCGCGGAACGGAGACCGGGGACGGTGGCGAACACGACGACGACGACGCCGACGGACGGGGCGTCGCCGCAACGAAACAAGTGGAGTCCGAAGCAGATCGTCCTGTGGGTTCTGGTGGCCGCGGTGGGGGCCATCTCGTGGGGAGCCATCGCGCTCGGCCGCGGTGAGGAGATCTCCGCCGCATGGCTGGTGTTCGCCGCGCTCGCCTCCTACGCGATCGGTTACCGCTTCTACGCGCGCTACATCGCCTACCGGGTGCTGCGGGTGGACGACACCCGCGCGACGCCCGCGGAGCGGCTGAACAACGCCACGGACTTCCAGCCGACGGACCGCAGAGTCCTGTTCGGGCACCACTTCGCCGCCATCGCGGGCGCGGGTCCGCTGGTCGGCCCGGTGCTGGCCGCGCAGATGGGGTACCTGCCCGGCACGATCTGGATCATCGTCGGAGTGGTGTTCGCCGGCGCCGTGCAGGACATGGTGGTGCTGTTCTTCTCCACCCGCCGCAACGGCCGCAGCCTCGGGCAGATGGCCCGCGAGGAGATCGGCCCGGTCGGCGGCATCGCGGCGTTGATCGCCGTGCTCGCCATCATGATCATCCTGCTGGCGGTGCTGGCACTGGTCGTGGTCGGCGCGCTGAAGGACTCGCCGTGGGGCACCTTCTCGATCGGCATGACCATTCCGATCGCCCTGTTCATGGGCATCTACCTGCGTTATCTGCGGCCCGGCCGGATCATCGAGACCTCGATCATCGGCGTCGTGCTGTTGCTGCTGAGCATCATCGGCGGCAGTTGGGTCGCCGACTCGGCGCTGGCCGAGACGTTCACGCTCTCCGGCAACCAGGTCGTGCTGGCGCTGGTGGTGTACGGCTTCATCGCCTCGGTGCTGCCGGTGTGGATGCTGCTGGCGCCGCGGGACTACCTGAGCACGTTCATGAAGGTCGGCGTCATCGTGATGCTGGCGGTGTCGATCTTGATCGCGATGCCGGTGATGAAGACCGAGGCGATCACCGAGTTCGCCTGGAACGGCCAAGGACCGGTGTTCGCGGGCACGCTGTTCCCGTTCGTGTTCATCCAGATCGCCTGCGGTGCGCTGTCCGGCTTCCACGCGCTGGTGTCCTCGGGAACCACGCCGAAGCTGATCGAGAAGGAGTCGCAGGTCCGCGTCATCGGCTACGGCGGGATGCTCACCGAGTCGTTCGTGGCGATCATGGCGCTGGCCGCGGCCTGCATCATCGATCCCGGCATGTACTACGCGATGAACATGCCCAGTGCAGCGCTCGGCGACACGTTGCAGTCCGCCTCGCAAGCCGTGGCCGGAGTGGGCTTCCAGATCACTCCGGAACAACTCGCCGCCGCGGCAGCCGCGGTCGACGAAGAGACGCTGGTGGGCCGCAGCGGCGGCGCCCCGACACTCGCCCTCGGACTCTCGGAAGTGTTCTCGCAGGTCATCGGCGGGGACGCGATGAAGGCCTTCTGGTACCACTTCGCGGTCATGTTCGAGGCGCTGTTCATCCTCACCACCGTGGACGCCGGAACCCGAGTCGGCCGATTCATGCTGCAGGACACCGTCGGCAACGTGTGGAAGCGCTTCGGCGACGTCACCTGGAAGCCCGGCATCTGGATCTCCAGCGCGGTCATCGTCGGCGGCTGGGGCTACTTCCTGTGGACCGGTGTGAACGACCCGCTGGGCGGCATCAACCAGCTGTTCCCGCTGTTCGGCATCGCCAACCAGCTGCTCGCCGCGGTGGCGCTGGCGGTGGCCACCACGATCCTGATCAAGTCCGGGCGCGCGAAGTACGCCTGGGTGACGATCATCCCGCTGGCCTGGGACGCGGTGGTGACGCTGACCGCGAGCTGGCAGAAGGTGTTCTCGCCGGACCCGAAGCTCGGCTTCTTCTCCCAGCGCGCGGCCTACCAGGCGGCGATCGACGCCGGGCAGACCAGCAAGGGCTCGGCGGGCACCGTCGAGGAGATGCGCCAAGTGGTCACGAACTCCACCGTGTGCGGTGTGCTCAGCGTGCTGTTCGCCGTGCTGATCCTCATCGTGCTGGTGGATGCGATCCGCGTGTGGATCCAGGCGCTGCGCAGCACCGAACCGCTGCCGGACACCGAGGCACCGCACACCGAGTCGGAGCTGTGGGCGCCGACCGGCCTGTTCCCCACCGCCGAGGAGCGGCGCATCCTGCGGGACCGCCGTGAACCGGAGGACCGCCAGGAAGTGGGCGCGGGTACGTGAGTTCCCGAATGCCCTCCTCGCGGGCGGTGTTGTCCCGGCTGGGACGCTCCGCCCGCGAGGCCTGGCAGATCACCCGCGGCATCGTCGGCGAGACCGCCTACGAGCGGTACCTGGAACACCACCGGCAGCACCACGCCGGCACCACACCGCTGGGCGAGCGCGAATTCTGGCGCCGCCACGTCGACCGCGGCGACACCCACCCCGGCTCCCGCTGCTGCTGACCCGAGCGGGCACGCCCTGCGGCCGTTCGGGCACGGTTGCTGGCGGCTCCGGCGAATCCTCTGGTGTGATCGCGTCGTAGACGTCGGCACGACCTGCAGGGGGCTTCGTGACGATCACGGGGGAAGATGTGCCCGGGTTGATCTTCTGCTTACTCCTGCTCGCCGCAGGGATCGCCGTCCTGAGGCATGGCGGGAACGAAGTGCGCGTCACCCGGCGATTGCAGGACCACGGTGTTCGGACGACGGCGACCGTGCACGGTCATGAGCGAGGGGCCATGCTCGATCAGCCGTTGTTCGGCTACAGCGACCAGCGCGGCGACCAGTTCACCCTGCAACCGAAAAAGATCCACAACACCTTCACCCCGGTCGGAGACCAAGCGGACGTGCTCTACCTCCCAGAGGAGCCCCAGACCTCCAGGTTGGCGGCGACCGAAGGCACCCCGCTGAAGGCCGCGACCTCGGCATTCATCGCCGGCACGCTCTTCTGCCTCGCGGCCGTCGCGCTCACCGCCAGCCTGATCTCGGAGCCCACCCCGGACGATCACACCGGCTCGAGTTCGGCGCCGCCGTTCCTGCCCGCCGTCTCCGTGGGCATCCTGCTGCTCGCGCTGACCGTTCCGGTTCTGCGGATCACCAGCTTCGTGCGACTGAGCCGGACCGGGATCCGCACGGAGGGTGTGGTGGTCCGCAAGACCGACGCTTCGAAGTCCGGGGCATGGATCGTCGACTTCACGGATCACGACGGCCGGCGAATCCAGTTCACGAGTCGGCACGTCACCAAGCGCGCCGGTGCCCGAGTTCCGGTCGTCTACCAGCGTGACCGGCCCCAACAGGCGGAAGTGGCTTCGCCGGCGCCCACGATTCGGCGGAACGGGTTCGCCGCACTGTTCCTGCTGTTCCTCCTGGCGACGGCCCTCCTGCTCTGACATCCGGAGGCGGCCTCGACCGCTCCGCGTTCAGGCTGCGATGAGTATTCCGCCCGGGAATGGTCCTCCTGTGCAGGTGCGGCAGGTTCGCGCAGAGGAGGACATCATGCAGAAGATCACCACGTGCCTGTGGTTCGACGGCCAGGCGGAAGAAGCGGCGCGGCTCTACACGTCGATCTTCGCGAACTCTCGGATCACCGAGATCCAGCGCTACGGCGAAGCAGGCCCCGGCGAGCCCGGCACGGTGCTCACCGTGACGTTCGAACTGGCCGGTCAGCAATTCCTCGGCCTCAACGGCGGTCCGGAGTTCACGTTCACCGAGGCGATCTCGTTGCACGTGGACTGCAACTCGCAGGAAGAAGTGGATCGGATGACCGAGCAGCTGGTGGCGGGCGGTGAGCAGGGACCGTGCGGCTGGCTCAAGGACCGCTTCGGCCTGTCCTGGCAGATCGTGCCCAGCGAGCTCACCGACATGCTGCGCGACCCCGATCCGGACCGCTCCGACCGCGTCATGCGGGAAATGCTCACCATGCACAAGCTCGACCTCAACGCCCTGCGCCGCGCCTACGCCGCCTAGTCCCGGAGTAAGTGAACGGACCGTTCGTCCAACGAGATTGGGCGAACAGTCCGTTCACCCCGACCACCGGAGCAACCCGCACGGCGCCGGATTCGAGTGAACGGACCGTTCGTCCAACGAGATTGGGCGAACGGTCCGTTCACTCACTCCGGAAGCGGTTCGCCGAGGGCGGCGAGGCGGGCGCGGAGGGCGGTGTTCTCGTTCTCCGCGCGGTTCAGGCGGGCGTGCACTCGGGCCAGGTCGGCCTCCGAGTAGCGGTGCGGGATGTGCTTCGGGCAGTTCCAGTCGTAAGCCTCGACGCCGATCAGCACGAGCCGCTCGACCCGGCCGTCGGTGCGCGGTTCGTTCAGACGGGCCGTGAGCTCCGGATCATCGGCGACGTCGCGCACCTCGGCATGCCCGAACAACTTGAGCCTGGTTCGCGTCGCGTAGTCCATGAAGAACAGCGCCACCCGGTCATCGCCGCGCACGTTCCCGTCGGTGATGTACTGGCGATTCCCGCGCACGTCGGCGTATCCGAGAGTGCCGGAATCCAGCACGTGCACGAATCCGGCGGGACCACCGCGAAATTGCACGTACGGCCACCCGGTCTCCCCGACGGAAGCGACATAACAACCGTCCCGCGCCGTGATGAACTCGCGCTCCCGATCACCCAGCGGATCCGATTCGAGCCCGACCGACGCACCCAAGTCCTTCCGGTACACCGGGCGGCTGCCCTGCTCCACCTGCATTTCCCGCACCGCGTCGGTGAACGCCAGCCGCGCGAACCTGCTCATCGCCCGCCCTCCCCGAAAAATGGAACGATCCCTTCACGGTGACCAAACACCCGGGATCAGCACAACGATCGGACAGAATGAAACGCCCCACACCACCGATCCAGAAACAGAGAAGGATCTTCCCATTTACGGGTGGAACAAATAGTTCTCGCTTTTTTCCGAGACCACCCCTCACCCCCGACGGGTCCCGGCGGCAAGGCAGACTGAGCGGCCCACAACCGAGGAGGATGACGTGAGCGATCTGCAGGTCGAGGACACCAAGGTCGGCGACGGCGCCGAAGCCCAGCCGGGCAACGTCGTGACCCTGCACTACACGGGCACGCTCAGCGACGGCTCGAAGTTCGACTCGTCCCACGACCGCGGCCAGGGCCTGACCTTCACCCTGGGTTCCGGCCAGGTCATCGAGGGCTGGGACACCGGCGTCACCGGCATGCGCGTCGGCGGCACCCGCACCCTGGTGATCCCGCCCGCCATGGGCTACGGCGAGCGCGGCTTCCCGCCGGTCATCCCGCCGAACTCCACGCTGCACTTCGACGTGGAACTCCTCGAGGTCAACTGAGCCGATGCCGGCCGGAGCCCGCCCGCTCCGGCCGGCTCCTCGCGGCATCGAAATGCCCGCGTCAGCAAGCTCGTGATGGGTTCGGCCCGGTGATCGTGCCTCGGCGGACCGAGAGGAATCCCGCCGAAATCACGACCTCGCACTATCAGCCGACGCACCCTTGACCGTCTTGAGCACGATCGTTGGCGGACGGCGAGCCCGCTCGTCCGCTGAGGATCTCGGGCGGCTGTGCGATCCGTGGAATCCACCGAAACGAGGACGGCGAATGACCGACACACCAGCGAATCAGGCGCACGAGACCGCGGAAGGCGGTGAGCTCGACGGCCGCGATCACGCGCCGGAGGAGAACGACCTGTCCCACTACCGGGTCGAACTGGAGAGCCTCGACGGGGGAATCAGGCGGGTGCACTACGTCGACGCGGATTCCGTGGAGGACGCCGTGGTGAAGGTCCGCGCAGACGACCACTGGCCGAGCAGCGGCCCCGGCAGCGATCCCGACAGGTTCCGAGCGGTCGACGTGACCGAGGTGACCGAGACCAGCGAGGTCCGCCACCAGCGCAACGCGCGCCGCCGCTACCTCAACACCATCGTCGAAGCAGGCCTCACCGCCCTCGGCGAATCCAGCCCCACCCGCTCGGACCAGGAATTCTTCGACGTCCTGTGCGACTTCTTCACCCGCACGGTCGTGCGGCCCGGCCACTTCCCGCTGACGACGACCGTCTGCGGAGCAGGGACGACTCCGCCGTCGTCATGGCGAGACTCCTCGAAAACCATTTCGCCCACCACGGCCTGAAACTGGCCCGAACCTCCCCGGAATGACGCGCCGGTCAGAGGATCCGGTCGAGCGACTGGACCGCTTCGGTCAGCGCCGTCCTGGCCGCCTGCCAGTCGGTGTCCGGCGGCCAGGTGCTCAGCACCACGACGGCCAGGTTCCGATCCCCGCCGACCAGTCCGGTGGTGTGCAGCACGGTGTTGGTGTCGGTTGATCCCCAGCCCTGCTTGATCGCCCACCGATGCTCGGGCAGGCCGTCGGGAATGCCGAAGTGCTGCGGAAATCCGTCTCCCGCGGTGCCAGGTGCCTGCCCCAGCGCGCCCAGCAGCAGCGTCCGGGTGTCCGCGTCGGCTTCCGCCGTCAAGTACTGGTAGACCCGCGCGACATCGCTGGCGCTCATCCGGGTGTTCCCCCACCGGCCGGACGACTGCGGCGGCACCGTGTCCGCGAGTCCCAGTTTCGCCGCCGTGCGACGGACGATGTCCGGGCCTCCGTTAGCGGTCCACAACCGGCTGGCCACGTCGTCGTCGCTGGCCGACAGCATTCGCTGGATCTCGCTGTCCGCGACTCCCCCGGAGCGTTCCACCGCGTCGATCGCGATCAGCAGCTTCACCACGGACGCGGTCGGGAACCCGCTCTCGGCGTCGAGGCCGGTGACCTCCGCGCACGAGTCCAAATTCACCACCTCGACGGCCACTGAGGTGCCTTCCGTGAACGACGGCAACTCCTCCCGGATCTCCCGGGCGATCTCGTCGTCCGCGGCACCCCGCGACACAGAGCCGGCGCAGGACGACTCCCAGCGGTCAGAACTCGCCATCCCCACCATCCCGCCGACCACGCCCAGGACCGCGATCACCGCCAACGCGATCCAGATGCTTCGCACGTTCAGAACCATCGGCCCCCCTCAGACCAGAGCACAGTCATCCCGGACCCCCGTCCGGTGACTCGTGGATCTCCACATCTGAAAAGACGCGCAGCGCGGCAGAAGGTTCGTCCGGAGCGCCGATTCATCCCGAACGCAGGCGAACCGCACCGGCCACGGGAAGGAACGCGTGCGCAGCCAGGGCCGCCATCGGACGAACGAACCGGCGAAGCGACCGGGCTCGCCGGGCCGTCACTCTCCCCGCCGCCGACTACGGGCTCGGCGATGCGACAAGAAAACCCGCCGACTGCGCTTTCGCGCTCGCTCAGCGGGTTCCCCACAAGGTGGGGCAGGTGGGACTTGAACCCACGGCTGACGGATTATGAGACCAACGTCACGTGTGGCTCTGGTGGGCGACCTGGGCAAACGGTGCTCGTCGTTGCCGATGGCGTGGCTCTGGGTGCGAGATCGGCACCAGTTCGCACCCAAACTCGCACCCAGCTCGCCCACCAGACGCCCCGTTTCCTGGAATAGCCTCCCCCACGAAGCTCCCACTGTCAGAGGCAGCTGGCATGATCCCTAAGAACAAAGCACCAGAGCCCCAGGGATCGCCATTCATCCCTGACTAACTCACGGCGGACCGGAAGGCGGGACATGGGCAAGCGGCTAGACCCGATACTGGCAGCCAAAGTCATGATCAAGGCCGGAGCGGAGCCACTTGTACCATACCCTGGGGCCGGTAAACCATGGCTCTGCCGCTGCCTCACTTGCTTGCGTGAGATCACTCCCAGCTATCACAGTATCCAGAAAGGACAAGGTTGCTGCGTCTATTGTTCTGGGAAGAAGATCGACCTAGTCTCTGCATTACAGCTGATGAAGTCCGCTGGGTTCAATCCGCTGGTTGATTTTCCTGGAGACAAGGCACCCTGGCTCTGCCGGTGTATCACCTGCCAGCGCGAGTCGTCCCCTCGTTATAACGACGTGCACGCAGGACATGGTTGCCGACACTGCTGGGAAGATCGCCGTGGCGATACACTCCGACTTGACCATGACCTAGCAGTCTCAGTCATGCACTTGGCCGGATTTAAACCTACGACCCCATATCCTGGATCAGATATCCCGTGGCCATCCACCTGCGTTAAATGCCATCGGAAATCCAGCCCTTGCTATTCTTCCGCGCGAAATGGCCATGGTTGCCGATACTGCGGTGCAGAACAAAGAGGGGAACGCCGGAGGCTCACCGAAGATATTGCCACTTCGGTAATGCACGCAGCAGGACTTACACCACTTGAACCCTACCCGACCGCGCTTCAACCCTGGCGATGCCAATGCCAGAATCAATCTTGCAGATCCATTTTAACCACACTGTCTTATAGCAAAGTGCAATCTGGGCGCAGATGCCACGCTTGCCGCGAGAGATCGTCTGGTTTCGATCGGACGAAACCAGGATGGGTTTACCTGCTATTCCATCCTGAACACGAAGCAGTGAAGGTCGGGGTCACCGTCGTCGGGGCTGAGCGAATTCGGCAGCACCAGCTCCGCGGCTGGCGGTTATTTCGACAGCTCCCCTGCGCAACTGGGGAAAAGGCATGGCGCATCGAGCAACGAGTGCTTAAATTTTTGCGCATACAAGGGATTAGGCCTTACCTTACCGCCGAACTTATGCCGCAAGGCGGGCAGACCGAAACTGTAGATGCCGAGCTCGTGCCACCTCTCGAAATGTGGAAACTTATTCAGGCCGAAGCAACGCAAAACCACTAAGAGGAAACATCAAAGCACGCAACTGAATCAGACCAACAAGGAAACCGGGCTAAGTCCGCGAGCGATACAAGCTTGACCCTTGATGCCTTTACCTCGAACCTAACATCTTTTCAAATCGTCGCGCCTTATTCAGCTGCCTTTGCGATCCAACACTGGTAGCAATTCGAATTCCTATATGCATCTGATCCTGCGCGCTTGCAAGATCTCCTACACCAGCGAGAGCACTGGCCAAGTCAACCCGCAAAGCCGACTCGGCACGCGAGAAGCTTGGATCTAATCCACCGATAGCTTCCGTTAAGAGCCCTAGCGAACTAGGGACCCCCAAACGAACACTGGAACTCCCCCGCCAGCGGGTTAGATGATTCATATCAAGTACAACATACGGGCCACATGAGACCAAAGTGTCACTCGGAAGACGATTTTCCGCTTCATCAAACTGCTTCAACGCGAAGCTAGCTTCCCCAGCAGCTGCCAATACTTCGCCGCACGCAGCGTGATTCCAGGAACATAGCAACTGCGAACAGAAGCGCTTTGCCATTTGACGAGTCGATTCAATTAGCTCGACCGCCGATCCTATTTCACCCATTTCAACCAAGGTGAACGCCTGCTCGGCGACAGCGTGTACACGATAAGAGGTATCTTTGGCCTCCAGCGCGAACATTTTAGCCTGTTCGTAATGATGCCAGGAGACGGAGCAGTCCCCCATATCGAGGGACTGCCACCCAGCCAAGGCGTGCATCTCAGATAGCAGGATGGCGAGTTCTCGGCGCGTGTCCCCGGAGAGGCTGTAGACGAAAAGGTTTCGGACCTGGGAGATCTTTGACAAAAGTTCGTTGTGGGTGACGATCGCGCCGTATTGGCGGTCGATTCGGCGGATGGTGCTGAGCTGGTCGCAAAGACCCTTCAACATGCCTGCGTCGACTCGGCGGGATTTCTTGATGCGGTCGCGGAGTTCGGCGTCGTCGGGTGGGGCGATGGCTTGCATGGGTGGGGCTAGGAGTTCGCGGCTGTCCGTCTCGAAGATGCGTTCCAGGAGTCGGGCGGTCGCCGGGCGGATGGGGCCGAGCGGCTGGCCTTTCGGCCCCTTCCCCGCGACGAGCCGTTGGAGGTGGCGGAAGCTGAGGGTTCCTGGCTCGCCGTGTTCGCGGGCGAAGTTCTCGGCGTAGGCGCAGAACTCTTCCAGGGTCATGCGGCGTTCTCGGATTTTCTGTTCGAGCAGTGTGCGGTAGGGGCGCACTGGTGGTCCTCCCGTCCCCGATGCGGAAGTCGTCTCTATGTCGTGTTCGTGTCGTTCCGCTGATGTCGGCTGTTTGTGAAGCTGGTTTCAGTCTGACATGGACCGTGTACCTGCGGTCACCAGAACCGCCCGGTGGTGGCGCTCCGCCTCTCACCTGTCACCGCCGGGCGCCCGGTCACGGCCGGGGTCGACGACCCCGAACGTCGGCTCCGGCCGTGATCCCAGCCGTGGAGGTGCTCGCCCGTGGAGTTGCGAACAGGTCGCCATCCCGCCGGTCGCGGACTGGACGGGTCCGACTACGTCGTGTCGGTGGTGCGCTCGGACTCGCCGATCGACTCGTACGTGAACGAGGACGGCATGGTGTGCCTGGTGCTGCCCGGTAAGCCGTGCGGAGTCCTGCTCGGGCTTGCCGGGGATGGTGCGAAGACCTTCCTGGCGCACCTGATCGCGCGTCTTCAGGAGGTGGAGACGCATGAGCGCCGCTGATGCTGCTGCGCTCGCGGTGTTGCTGCGGCGGGCGCAATGGGCCATCGACGACGCCGCGCACCGGATTCCCGAGGACCGGTTCGATGGCGACGAGCACCGAGACCTTGCTGACGCTCTGGAGGCTCTCGCGGGGATGCTGCGGGCGCGGGCGGACCGGTGCACGGTGTTCGACCAGCCGAGCCGCTGATCATGTCCGGCGGCCAGCACTCCCGCGAGCGCGGCGGTTACGTCACGGCGTGGTGCGGCGACTTGAACGCCGACCTGCCGACGATCATCTTTCTCACCCCGTTCCCGCAGACGGAGCCTGAGCCGGACGAGGTCGAGCAGTCCGGGCGCCCGTCGCTCGCCGTGCTGCGAGCGGTGCGGGACGCGCTGCGCCGCTTCTAGACACCGGGACGGGTTCCACAGAGGCGACCCGATTCAGCGTGCAGGGCCGCGAATAGGGACAGGTGGGACGGGTCAACGAGACCCGTCCCACCCGTCATTTTCATCGTTTCCGCACTTCATCGGAGTCGGCAACCTGTCCCGCTCGGTGTGACGGGCTGTCCCGTCCGGGACGGGTATGTGACGGCTACGGGACATCCTCGGACCGGTGGTGTTCGATGACGGCCCGGAGATCGGCGGTGTAGTACCCGCGTACCTGTCGCGCGGTGCCGGTGTCGTCGGTGAGGCGTCCTCGGCGGGGTTGGCAGCCGAGTTCGCCCATGCGTCGTCCGAACGCGGTCGGTTCCAGGTCGAGTGCGTCGGTGAGTTCGGCAGTGGAGACGAACTCCCGTGCTTCCAGGTCGTCGCCGAGGTGGTCGAGCACTGCTCCGAGCGGTTCGGGCAGCGTCGTCGGCTCCGGCGCGGTCGCGCCGACTGCGGTCGCCACTGTGGACGGATCGATCCTTCTTACACTCGTGTCGCCCGCCGCGTGCCCGGTGAGGGTGCCCGCCGCTTCACGCAGCTTTCGGCCTCGCTGGCAGAGGGTGCGCCATTCGGGGTTGGGTAGGTAGTAGGTCCGCACGGTCATCGCGAGCACGTCGCCGCTGCCGTCGGCTTCACCGTCCGGCCGCAGGATTCCCACTCCTTTGTGGCTCGGTAGCAGTGTGGAGGCGTCGTAGCCGCGGGTGTTCATTTGGTCGCCGAGCACGATGTTGGAGTCGCGCCAGTCCATCACCCGGAGTGCGAACCGTGAGCCGAGCACGGCGCGCAGCCGGGACGGGATGGTGGCGGAGTCCGGCCGCTGGGTCGCCAGGATGACCACCACGCCGACCGCCGGTCCTTTCCGCGCGAGGTAGGCCAGTAGATCGGCGATGTGCGCGCCGAGCGTCGTCTTCACCTCGCCGACGTCTTGGCGCTTCGGGTTGTCCAGGAAGACCTGTACTTCGTCCAGGATCACGCCCGTGATGGGCATCCCGAGGTCGGCATCCCGCGATATGGCCCGCGTGATCTTCGATTCCGGGCACAGCTCGTCGTCCAGTGTGGACATTCGGGTGTAGCGCTGCTGCACTTCGCCGACCAACTCGGTGAGGTGGTCGCGCACCGCTTCGGCGTGCCGATCGTCGTCGCCGCGCACGAAACGGTGCGCGACGGCTTCGACGGCGTCCCAATCGTTTCCTCCCTTGCCGTCGAAGACGTAGAGCCGTGCGTGCGGGTCGAGGACGAGGCCGGCGGTGGCGAGTCGGGCGGCAAATGTCTTGCCTTGGCGCGGAATCGCGCCCACGAGCAGCGACGTCCACACCAACGGCAGGTCGATCCGCCGGTTCCGCGCGTCGCGCCCGAACGGCACCGGGCGCCAGGCATCCCAGGAATCCACCGACAGCAGCGGGCACGGCAACGCCGGGCCGGAGTACGGATCGTCGTCGGCCACCCACAGGAACACCCGCCCGGCGTGCCCGCGCCTGCCCCGCACCCGTTCGGCGACGAGCTGCACCTCGTCGACCGCGAGCGCGGAGGCGAGCGCTTCGCGCTGCTTGATCACGTCGGCCGCCTTGCGAG
This sequence comes from Saccharopolyspora gloriosae, assembly GCF_022828475.1. Lineage (GTDB taxonomy): Bacteria > Actinomycetota > Actinomycetes > Mycobacteriales > Pseudonocardiaceae > Saccharopolyspora_C > Saccharopolyspora_C gloriosae_A. The sequence continues at coordinate 5,442,379 of NZ_CP059557.1, forward strand.
TGGCGGGCAGATCCACGGTCATCGCCCAGCCCTGCCCGGAGCGAACTGCGCGCTCCACCAGGTGCACGGTGTCCTCTCGCCCGATCAGCTTCGCGTCCCGGAACGCGTCGATGAGGACTTGCGGGTCCATCGTCCACGCGAACGAACGCGGACCGGCGATGACGCGCTTGCGTCCCGCCGCGCCTTCCTTGCGACGTCCCGTCACGGCTGCCACTACAGCGACCAGTGCGAGCGATGCCCACAGCGCGGATTGTCCGAACAGGACTCCCAGCACCGTGCCCGCACCGATGACGCCGAGGGCGACGGATCCGGTCACCTTCCAGCGGAACAGTGTCAGCGACCGGATTTCCAAGAACTTGTCGGCCAGCTTCTCGGACTGCTCGGCGGCCTCGCGGTAGTCGTGCACCCGCACCCATCGTCGCCACCGGCGCACCGCGAACAGCACGCCTCGGACGACGGCCCGCAGGAACCGCCACGGTGAGCGGGTCACCGCTGCGGCGGCGTCGATGAGCGCTTGCCGCAGTAGCGGCCACGACTTCAGCGATGCGGGCACGCGCGGCGAACGCTGCCACCACCGCGCGAACCGTCGTGCGCGTTCACGGCGTGGTCGGTCGTCCACGATTTCGGCGTCGAACACGGCTCGCTCCACCTCGTTCACGGAGCCTCGGAGTGCGTCGTCGTTCATGGCTCGCCCCGTTCGGTGTTCACTTCCTCGGCGAGTGCGGCGGCCAGTCGTGAGGACAGCCCGCGCGAGCAGCCGGTGATCTCGCGAATCCACGCGGGAGTCACGGTCACGCCGGGCTGCCACGCCTGCCGCGCCCGGTTCAGGTACTCGTCGGCGGAGGTCCGGCGCGGCGGCGGCGCGGCCTTCCGCTCGGTTCGCTCGGGTGCTGCGGCCGGTCGCTGCGGTGCCTCTGAGAGCGCGGCGACTTCACCGAGCTTGTCCCGCAGGTCGGTCACCGCCTCGGCGGCCACGAACACCACCAGCGGCGGCACGGAATGCAGCACCACCATCGCGGCCGAGGCGTCCGCGAACGCCTCCCAGGTGTTCATGACGTAAGTCGCGGCGAGCGTGAACCACTTCGCCCCGCGCACCCACCCACCGGTGTGCACGCCATAGCGAGCGGTGACCTGCTCGGCCCGCAGGATCGCCAGCAGCACCAGCGACACCATCGGATCGAGCAGCCACGCAGCCGACCACCGCAGTGACCACACGGCCGCGTCTCCGGCGGCGAAGCTCTGGACGTTGGTCATGGTGAACGCGAGTCCGAGCAGGATTCCCGTCCAGCACAACCGGTCCACTTGCCGCCGCACCTGCTCGACCGGTTCGGCCCCGGAGGGGACGGGCGGCGAGTGCCGCCCGTCCCGCGATGTCCGCCCGCTCATCGCTTCCGGCTCCGGTGATGCGGCGGCTCCGGTGTGGTGACCGTGAGCGCCTTGGTGAGCGTGTACGCCGCCAGCGCCGCCGGAATGCCCAGCACCGTGAACAGCGCCGCACCGCTACCGCCTTGCGTGATCACGAGCCACTGCCCGAGCACGATCACGCCCGCCGTCGCGACCACCCGCCCGGTCAGCGACACCAGCCGCGCCCCGGTCCGCGCGGTCTCGGCGGCCTTGCGGGACGCGCGGGCACTCGCCCGCCACACGCCGATCAGGACGAGCAGCGCACCGACCACCGCGAGCACTTGCACTGGAGTGAGTTGCAGCGTCATTCCCACTCACCCCGCTCGGCTTCACGGCGTGCCCGCCACATCGGGTAGAGCGCGCGGCGGTCCTCTTCGGACAGCGCGCCCCACACCCCGACCGTCTCCGCTCCGGCGGAGCGGAACTCCAACTCCAAGCACTCGTCGCGAACCGGGCAGTCCGCGCACAGCCGCGCGGCCAATTCCCGATCGGGCTCGGCGCCGGTCGGCTCCGGCGGGTCGCCCGCCGTGAGCTCCCACAGGCAGCGGCCGTTGTCCGTGACCACGTCGGTGAGCACGTCCAGCGGCAGCGACCGCAGCAGGTCCAGCCGCGCGAGCCGTTCGGTCTCTTCGGGATTCACCACGACGCACCCCCGTTCAGCCGCGCCACGTCGCGAGCGGTCCGGCGCTCGGCGGCCATCTCCGCCACTTCCACGCGACCGCCCGACTCGCTCGCCTCAGCGGCGAGCCGGTCCACGGCCGCACTCGGGACCACGTAGCGGGTGCGGACCCGCACGGCCGGGAACGAGTCCTCCCGGATGGCGCGGTACAGCGTCGAGGGGTTGCAGCGCATGATCCGCGCCGCTTCCCGAACCGTGTAGAACGTCGGTCTCCCGGCGTTCTCGAAGTTCTTTTCCATGTTTGTGTCTCCTGAGAACGAGGAATGCGCGCATTTCGGCGGAATAGAAAGCCAATATCAGCGCATAGAAGACGCGAAGTGCCTCGTCCCTCGCGTGGGGTTGCTGTGTCGAAAAAGAGTTCGCGCTAATGTCGGCGCTGAGGCGGAGCGCGGAGGAATACGTGTCGGAGGACTGGACTGCGGTCGCTCATGCGATTGACCAGCGCGTGAGCGAACTCGGTATGCGGCAACGCGAGTTGGCAGAGCGCTCGCACGTATCGCAGGCGATCGTGCGCGAGTTGCAGCACAACACCGTGCAGCGGCGGCGGAGCGCGCGAACGCTCGAAGCGCTGTCGCTGGCGTTGGGCTGGCACGCCGAACACCTCTCGGCCGTGCTCGACCGCCGCACTCCGCCCCAGGTCGGCGACCCGCTGACCATTGCCGATGACGATGTGCCCGGCCGGCTGTCGGCCATCGAACACCAGCTCCGCCGGATCACCGACACGCTCGACGAGATGAACTCGCGGCTCACCGCGGAGACCGGACGTGGCGGCGGGTCGGGCGGCTAGCCGACCGCTCCGGCGATCAACCGGCCTGCCCCGGTGGGCCGTTCCATGTGCGCTGTCCATGACTCCAAGAAACGGCAGTCGAGCGCGTTTTCACAGATGGCTGCGGTTAACCGCGACGCCATTAACCGCAATTAACCATGCAGGTCAGATCGCATATCGGGGGATGATGCGATGACAGCGAAAACCCGCTTGCAAGTGGTTCGCAGGCAGCTCGACTACTCGGCCAACGACGTGATCCGGATGCTCGACCGACTCGCGAAACGGCTAGATGTGTCGGTCATGTCGCCGACGAGCCTGAAAACGAAGCTCTCCCGCTGGGAGAACGGACACGAGTCCGTCAGCGAGCCCTACCGGCGGCTGTTCCGCGAGCTCTACGGCCGCACCGACGAGGAGTTGGGGTTCCCGTCCGAGCCGGATGACCAAGACGTCGCCGAACTACGCGCCCGCATCGCGGTCGCCCGCCGGGTTGATCCGGAGCTGCTGGAGAGCTTCCGTCTCCAGGTGGACCATGCCCGGCAGATCGATCGACGCTTCGGTGGCGTCACCATGCTGGACCGGCTCCGGGGCGACATCGACCAGGTGAGCAATCTGCTCGGACACAGCACGCTGAGCGGGCACCGCGAAGCGCTTGCGGGCGTGCTCACCGAAGCGTCCACATTGGCCGGGTGGGAAGCCCTCGACCGCAGCGCGCACGGGCAGGCGTGGGAGCACTACGAGCGCGCGAAAACCGCCGCGCGAGAAGCGATGTCGCTGCCGCTGCTCGCGCACGCCACCGCCGAGCAGGCGTTCGTGCTCATCGACATTGGCGAGACCGAAGCGGCGGCTGAACAGCTCGCCGTAGCTCGTGAAGTGGCCGGAGACGCAGCTCCCTCGTTGCTCCGAGCGTGGTTGGCGGCTGCGCACGGCGAAGGGCTTTCGGCGGTCGGGCAGCGAGACGACGCACTTCGGGCGTTCGATCAAGCCGACCAGCTCTTGCCCGCCGAACCGGTCGATCCCGCGTTGCCGTTCCTGTTCCTCGGCGGCTCACACCTGGACCGGTGGCGCGGCAACGCGCTGAGCAAACTCGGGGAGGCCGAAGCGATCGACCAGCTCACCGACGCGCTCCCGCGCTTGCCCGAGGCGTTCACGCGCGCCCGCACGGGAATCTTGGTCGATCTCGCGTTCGCCTACGCCGCAGCAGGCGAACGAGACGCCGCACTCGAACACTCCCGCCAAGCACGGCGCCTCGCCTCCCAAATCAAGTCAGACCGCCAACTACGCCGACTCAGCGGCCTGATCCTTCCCGGCTCCTCGTGAGGCTAGGTAGTACAACAGCGCGACCAACGTCCCGGACCCGAGAAGCTTTCGCTGCTGCGTCAACTCGATGACGCGCTCCAGCGGAACCCACTCGATCGTCCCGGCTTCCTCTTCATCGGTCGGGTCGCCGACGTGCCTCGCCCCGCGCCACAGGTAGACGTCGAACTGCGCGGTGACCATGCCGGGGATCGGCTCGAAGCTCACCAGGTGCTCGGCCTCCCCGACCGGCTCCCAACCGCTTTCCTCGCTCGCCTCACGCAACGCCGTCGCCGTGGACTCCTCGTCCCCGTCCACGATGCCGCCCAGCAGCTCGTAACCCCACTCATCCGTGGCGAACCGGTACCGCCACAGCATCAACACCTCATCGCGCTCGTTCACTATCAACGCCACCGCAACCCGATCCAGGTGCACCACGTGATGCTCGAACCGCCGCCCATCCGGCGGCTCAACATCCACTAGCCCCAGCCGGACATACCGGTTGTCATAGATCGTCCGCTCCCCGTGCACCCGCCATGCTCCGCGCTCAAATTCGTTCACCTGCACACGGTACAACGCCAAATACGCTACCGTTTCGCCACCAAAACGATTCTAACCTAGGTGACGATGTTTACCAAATTACTAAGCACTGGGCTCGCCTTTCAAGCAGTGCTCATAATTCTATTCTCAATCGCATACGCTTTCATGTATATATTCACCCTCGGGCAGGGAGTCCGAATATTCGTCGGGGCCGTGTACGTTCGAGATTTCCGGAGCAATACACGTGTCAGGCATCTTGTTTTTCGTCGCACACTCGCATCACTAAGTTTCTTAATCGCAACATTTCCAGTAGGGCTATTCAGCTTTTCGGTAGCCGTCGGAATAAACGAAGATAGCCAAATTATCGACATCCCGATCATGCTAGCCTCCCTACCCGTAGTGTATTTAGTTTTGTACCCAATCCTGGGAGCACGAATATACTCCAACCTCAGGAAAACAACCTCAGATCCAGAAAAATGGACACCCTTGCTGGGTGAAAATTACGCATCCACCCTTAGGGAAATCCGGGTAGCGCACGCCAACAATATAACTTCCGCCTACTGGGTTCTCTTCGTTGGATTTGCCCCTGCCATGTGGGCGCTCGGGAAAGTGTTGACTTTCCATCCACCTACGCCATTTTCCGATGTCCTCGCTGGCGGGTCGGTTGCACTTATAGGACTTGCGGTAGGACTTTTTGCGATGTCCGCATTCTCCACCCTGGACAGGGTTCTCCCTCATCGGAGGGTCATAAATCGGTGCTTGGTTCTACTGAAGCACCTCGAAAAAGACTCTCCCGGATCACCCGCCCGTACGGCTGTCCAGACAGCGCAGAAGCAGGTAGCACCGCCGCAATCCTTTTCCGCGTCAAGATGGAGAAATCCAATGCATAAAGCTGGCTTCGACCTAGCTCGCGCACTGGAGAGGACCGCCCTCGGATTCAGGGGAAAATTCACCCATGGCGATTACGTGCAAATCTATACTGAGTGCACGAAACTTGCCGACTCGCTTAGGTCCGAGGCAATGGAAGGAGACTCCCCCGAATCACGAGAGCGCTATGCAGATTTGGTACGGTGCGCCCTATCTTTCGTAGCGAGTGATAACCCAACTCGACTTCTACCACACGTCCGAACAATCACCTCCGAGCAACAAGGGAAAACACCCCCTTCTGGCAGGTTCCTGCTATTCCTTGAATCCATAAACGAACATGCCCAACATGCTTGGGGCACTGTCAAAGTTATCGGTGCGCTGGTAGCAATTACTTTCATGATCATTTACGGAAAATGGGATACCGTCGGGAAGTTTTTCTTGCAGTAGACGCACGGTACTACCTAGTCCTTTTCGGCATTCGGCTTCCAAGGATTTCTGCCGCCTTGCGATCGGAGGCCGCAACCCATGCCGCATAGACCCGTAGCGTGGTCGCGCCACCCCCACCGTGCCCGAGGCGGCCGGAGACGGTCGGTAGATCAACGCCAGCAGTAAGGAGTTCCGTCGCCGAGTAGTGCCGCAAGGCGTGGAGGTGGGTTCGGATTCCGAGGCGTTTCGCCATGTTCGTGTAGCGGGAGCTGAGGGCGTCCGGTGGGTACGGGTGGCTGTGGTCCGGGCTCTTGGTGCCGGTGAAGACGAACAGGTCCTCGGAGAACTCGATCCCGAGTGCTTCGGCCCGTTCACGGACGCGGCGCTTGTGCTCGCCGAGGAGGACGACCGTTTCGGTGTCGAGAGCGATGCGGCGGTTCTGGTGGGTCTTGGTGTCCTTTTCCTGGCCGCCGACCCAGTTCCGGCGGAGGTCGATCACGCCGGTGTCCAAGTCGAGGCGGGAGAAGCGGAGGGCGACCAGCTCGCCCCGGCGCATCCCGGTGGTCATCGCGAGCCACACGAGGGTGCCCCAGTCCTCGTCCAGCCGGAACGCCTCTTCCGAGAGGCGGGCCGCCTCGTCCGGCGTCGGCGGGTCGGGCTCCGGTGGCTTCTGCTTCGGCTTGCGCGCCACCCGTGCGGGGTTGGTGTTGATCCAGTCCCAGCGCTCCGCAGCGTCGAGGGTGCCACTGATGATGAAGTGGATCTGCCGGACCGTCGAAGCGGCCATCGGCTTGCAGACGTGCGGCTTGCACTTCGCCGCCACGCAGTCGTGATCGCCGTCCTTCTTGTGGCGCTCGATGAACGGCTTGCCGTCGCACCGCACCCGGCACCGGCGGAGCTCCGTGTAGAAGTTCTCCAGCATCCGCGCCGTGATCTTGTTGACCGCTGTCTCCCCCAGCGCCGGTCGGATGACTCGGGAAACGTAGCCCTCGTAGGTCTCGCGGGTGCTCTGCTCGATCTCGTTCGTCCGCAGCCACTCGTCGAGGGCGTAGGACAACGTCGCCGACGACGGCGCGGAGCGCTGTCCGTCGACCTGAGAGAGCAACTTGTTCAGCAGGCGTTCGGCCCGCTTCCGGGCGGCCTTGTCCGTCCCCTGCACCGCGTCCCGCAGGTACGTCCGTTTGCCGGTAACGGGGTCCACTCCGGCGTAAACGATCACGCGGAGTGTCCTGCCGTGCTCTTCGATGCGGCCTCGCTGGCGTCCGCCGCTGCTCGCACTACCCATGCTTCGGGAAGCTACTCGCACCCAAACTCGCACCCAAGTCGACAAATTCGATCTTGTTACGAGTTCCGCCGCAGGTCAGATGGTGGGGCAGGTGGGACTTGAACCCACGGCTGACGGATTATGAGTCCGCTGCTCTAACCAACTGAGCTACTGCCCCCGATGGCGTGATGAAACGCTCCTCTGGGTGATCGTAGCGAGGCTGGGCGGTGAGAAGCTCGTTGGGTTGCCCGCTCGACCGGGCGAAACCCTGCGGGGCGAGTCCGTGACGTGGGCGGACGGTGGAAAATGCTGCAGTAGCAGCAAAAAGGGCCGACACCCGAGGGTGCCGGCCCGTTCTGCCGCAGCGTCACATGAACGCCGTGATGCTGAAAGCACCGGTCAGCTGACCGATGATCACGATGGTGGCGAGCAGGGCACTGATCCCCGCCACCGTCAACAGCGACAGCATGACCAAATAGACCAACGCCCTGATCGGCTTCGGCAGCTGCGCCACCGTGGCCAGATCGGGCAGTGCGAAGTGGTTTTCCTTGCCGATCCCTGGAGCGGACATCCCGACTTCCCCCGTCCTGATTGTTCGTCCCCGTTGGTGCACCACTGCTCCGAGGACGGAGAGCAGTGGGAGTTTCGTTGGTTCGCACGCATCATGAATCGATTTGGTTTATGCCACACGGCTGGGACCGCGGGCCGATCCTGATCGTCCATGCCCGCTGTGACCTGCGGGAAAACCTCAGGGGGAAGCGGGGTTTCGTCGAGCTGTACGAATCAGATCGGCGAGCTCATCAGAATCGTTACCCGACCCTGATCAACCCGAGACTGAATCGCCCGAAAGGGTGGAATGCTTCATGAACATCAAAAAAGGCGCCCTCATTGGCGCCCCTTCGCGGTTCGTTAACCCTTTGGTTAGCCGACTAGTCCGGACGCCGGTTGATGTTTACCGATCCATCGGAGTGCTCACGCATTCTCGTACCCGCACACGCCAGGATTCGACTTGATCCAATCGGCTTCAGACTCTGCGATCAGCATACCAGCCGCCCTTCTGAGCTCCGCTTCGACCGTCGACGCCGCCAGGAGCAGGCGAGCGAACCCGCGAACCTCCATCCCGTTCCGGTGCAACAGAAAATTTCGTGCTCCAGCGGAGGATTCGCCCATTTCGGTCGTTCGCTCGGCGATCGGAGCGACCACTCCTGGACGCGGCGACGGAGGGGCGCAACCTTCCTCTGAGTCCGAGATCACCGGCGCGCAGGGCATCGGCCGCCATGTGGCTGAGCACCAACATCGAGATCGCCGGCCGCTTCGGGACATTCGGCGAAGAGCGCGCCACCGCCTTCGCCTACGCGATCAGCGGCGTGGGAGAACGGCTGCCCGGAAACGCCACGTGCTCCGCTGCCGCCGAATCGGCGTGCTGCCCTCCGGGTGGGCAGCACGCCTTCCTCCGATCAGAACCCCTCGCCGAGCGGGAGCGGGAGCGGTGCGAGGCGGTGGGTGGGCGGTTCGGTGCCGTGCAGGTGGCGCACGAAGTGGTCCCACGTGCGGCGGGTGACGTAGTGCATGCGGCGCAGCAGCGCGTGTTCGTCCCCGGGGATCATGAGCATGTCGACGTCCTTGTCGGCCTCGATCAACGCATCGACCAGGCGCAGGGTGTGCGCCGGGAGCACGTTGTCGTCGAGCTCGCCGTGGATCAGCAGCAGCTTCCCCTGCAGGTTCGCGGCCAGCGCCGGGTTCGACAGCGCCCGCTTGCTCTCGTCGTTGATCTCCCCGTGGTACTGCTCGGCCCACATCGGGACGTAGACGCCCATGTCGTGGTTGCCCGCCACCGCCACTCCGACCGAATAGAACTCGGGGTGGGCGAGCATGGCGCGTGCGGCGGCGAACCCGCCGCCGGAGTGCCCGGTGATGCCGACCCGCTCGGTGTCGAGCCAGGAGTACCGGTGGCCGAGCTCGCGGATCGCGGCGATGTGGTCGACCAGCGAACCCGCGTCGTCGAGGGCGCCGTAGGACTGGTCGTGGAACGCCTTGTCGCGGCCTGCGGTGCCACGTCCGTCGACGGCGACGACCGCGAATCCCAGTGCCGCGAACGCCTCCGCCTCTCCCGGTACGGCGCTGTTGAACGCCGGTCCGGCCCGGTGGATCTGCGGGCCGGGATAGATGCAGTCGATCACCGGGTAGCTGCGGTCGGGGCCGAAGCCGTGCGGGCGCCACAGCAGTCCGTGGATCGAGGTCTTCCCGTCGGCGGCGGTCGTGCGGAATCGCTCCGGCGGGCTCCAGCCGAGGGCTTCGAGCTCCCCCGCGTCCGGGGATTCGAGGTCGACGAGGACCTGCCCGTCCCCGTCCAGCACGACCGACCGTGGCGGGGTGCGCACCGTGGACGCCCGGTCGACGAGGTAGCCGCCTTCGTCCGGGCTCACCGCGTCGTGATCGAGGTCGTCGTCGGTGAGGCGGGTGAATCCGGTGCCGTCGAGGCTGATCCGGCAGATCTGGCGGACGTACGGGTCGTGCTCGACGAGCCCGGTGGCCAGGAACCACACCTGCCGGGTTTCCTGATCCACCCAGAGGACCTTGCGCACCGGCCACTGCCCGGAGGTCACCTGCGTGATCTGCGCACCGTCGGCGGAGTAGAGGTAGAGGTGCCCCCACCCGTCGCGCTGCGACCACCAGAGGATCTCGCCGGAGTCCAGCACGTGCACCATCGCCGGTTCCCCGAGCTGCGGAGTGGGGTCGACGCGCGTCCTGCCGCTCTCGCTGATCAACGTGGTGCTCGCGCCGGTGGCCGGGTCGAGGCGGCGCAGCTCGAGGGTGCGGGCGTCGCGGGAGTGGTGCAGGAAGTGCACCGCGTCGCCCTTCGGCCCCGACCACCACCGGTACGTGGTGGCCGCCGGATGCACGATCACGTAGGGATCGTGCTGCTGGCGCACGACGCTGCGCGTGGTGACGTCCAGGACGGTCCACTCCATCGTCGCCTGCGCCTCATCGCCCGGTATCGGGTAGCGGGACCGGTGCTCGACGGGCGGGCCGCCGTCGCGGGGCGCGGACTCCACGAGCACCTGCTCGGGCAGGTCGCGCTGATCGAGGCGGTGCACCAGGAGCCGGGTGGAGTCCGGCGACCAGGACACCACCAGCGGCGAGGGCAGGCCGAGGTTGCGAAACAGCGCCCGCATGCCCAGCGCTTCGGGCAGCCCGCCGTAGTCGAAGTGCGGTTCGGCGTCATCGGTGAGCGCGAACTCCTGCTCGCCGTCGCGGGAACGGATCAGGATGTCGCCGTCGCGGCGGAAGGCGATCCACGCCTTGTCCGGCGATGCGACCTCGCCGGGCGACGGCTCGGTGTCGTCGACTCGGGTGCAGACACCCGTGCGGTCGGACCACTCCCAGCGGGATTCGAACGCCGAGAACCGCACCGTCAGGTCATCGTCGTCCGGGAAGTCGAGGTCGACCGAGGTGATCGGCAGGTCACCGGCCGCGACCGCGCGGCCCGCCGCCACCGACAACGCGGCGGCCAGCCGGTCGTGGTCGAAGGCGTCGCGGCGCGCTCCCCTGGCCGGGTCCACCAGGACGTAGCGGGCTCCCGCGCGGTACGAGAAGCGGTCTCCCCCGGTCAACCAGCGCGGCTGCACGGTGCCGCCGGGCACCCGGCGCGCCCGGTACGGGGCCTGCATCGCCTCTGCTCGGGCGTAGTCCGCGTTGGTCAGCCGGATCGTCGGCTCGGCGTTGTCGTTCGGCGTCATGCCTCGAAGAAACACCCGGCCGTCGCGGCACACTCAACCCTCGGCCGGATGTTCCGGGTCACTCCGGCCCGAACTGCACGGCGAACCGGACCGCGGGTTCGGTGACCTGCTCCTGCGCTTGCTCGGCGGAGCGCTTCCCACCGCTTATGCAGTCACAACCTCGAATCTGCATATTTATACGTCATGATCTTCACCGCGCCCACCGGCCCCAGGAGCAGGACGCATGCTCTTCGTGCCAGATGCGAGGACACTTTTCGAGCAGCCCGAAGGCACTTGTTACGATGAATAAATGTCGAAGGTCCTGAATAATCTTCCAGTGGGTGAGCGAGTCGGCATCGCCTTCTCCGGCGGGCTGGACACCTCGGTCGCGGTGGCGTGGATGCGCGAGCGCGGTGCCCTGCCGTACACCTACACCGCTGACATCGGCCAGTACGACGAGCCGGACCTGTCCGACGTGCCCGAACGCGGGCACGTCTACGGGGCCGAGCGCGCCCGGTTGATCGACTGCCGTGCCGCACTGGTCGAGGAAGGCCTCGCCGCGCTGGCCTGCGGCGCCTTCCACATCCGCTCCGGCGGGCAGGCGTACTTCAACACCACGCCGCTCGGTCGTGCGGTGGTGGGCACGCTGCTGGTGCGCGCGATGCGCGAGGACGACGTGTTCATCTGGGGCGACGGCTCCACCTACAAGGGAAACGACATCGAGCGCTTCTACCGGTACGGCCTGCTGGCCAACCCGGACCTGCGCATCTACAAGCCCTGGCTGGACGAGGACTTCGTCACCGAACTCGGTGGCCGGGATGAGATGTCCGCCTGGCTGGTCGAGCGGAAACTTCCGTACCGCGACTCCGCGGAGAAGGCGTACTCCACCGACGCCAACATCTGGGGCGCCACCCACGAGGCCAAGAAGCTCGAATACCTCGACACCCCGCTCGAAATCGTCGACCCGATCATGGGTGTGCCCTTCTGGGACAGCGCCGTGGACATCCCGGCCGAAGACATCACCGTCGAGTTCCAGCACGGCCGCCCGGTGCGGATCAACGGGCAGTCCTTCGATTCCGACGTCGACCTGGTGCACGCGGCCAACGCCATCGGCGGCAGGCACGGGCTCGGCATGTCGGACCAGATCGAGAACCGGATCATCGAGGCGAAGAGCCGCGGCGTATACGAAGCGCCGGGCATGGCGCTGCTGCACATCACCTACGAGCGGCTGCTCAACGCGGTGCACAACGAGGACACCGTGGCGATGTACCACTCCGAGGGCCGCCGCCTCGGCAGGCTGCTCTACGAAGGCCGCTGGTTCGACCCGCAGGCGCTGATGCTCCGGGAGTCGCTGCAGCGGTGGATCGGCTACCCGATCACCGGCAGCGTCACGGTCCGCCTGCGCCGCGGCTGGGACTACACCGTCCTGAACACCGAAGGCCCGAACCTGAGCTACCACCCGGACAAGCTGTCCATGGAGCGCAGCAAGGACCAGGCGTTCGTCCCGAACGACCGCATCGGGCAGCTGTCCATGCGCAACCTCGACATCGCCGACTCGCGCAGCATGCTGGAGCTGTACGAGGGCGGTGGCCACGGTGCGCTCACCGCATGGGGCGAGCTCGTCGGCGAGCTGGCTCCGGGCGGAGCCACGGCGATCGCGGCGCGCACCGGCGAGGACGACGCCGTCGAGTCCGACGCCCTCGACCACGCCGCCATCGAGGTGGGCACGGACTGACCTTCTTGAACACCGGGGCCGGTGCGACCTGAGCGTCGCGTCGGCCCCGTGTCGTTCGACGGGCGCCCTGGTGCCGGTGATGGCGCCCGCATGGCCGGGATCCGCCGGAGCGAAAGTACCCACGAACGCACAAAACCCCAGGTCGATGACCTGGGGTTTGAACTGCTCCTCCGACTGGACTCGAACCAGTAACCCTCCGGTTAACAGCCGAATGCTCTGCCAATTGAGCTACGGAGGAATGTCAGTTGTGCTTGCCAGCCCCTGTCTCGCTGACATGGACAACTTTAACGCATCCGCGCAAGCCCGTTCACACCCCCCCTCGTGTCCTGAACCGCGCAGGTCACGGGCTCGCGGTCAGCCGCAGTGGGCGACGACGAAGATCCGCCGGAAGGGCAGCCAGGTCGTGCCGTCCGGCCGTGCCGGATAAGCCGCCCGCAGCCGGGTGCCGAGCTCGGCGCGGAACGACGTCCACTCCGCGTCGGCCATGGCCGCCCGCACCGGCCGCAGCGTGGTGCCGCTGATCCACTCCAGGACGGGGTCGGGGCCGCTGAGGCGATGCACGTAAGTCGTCTCCCAGGCGTCGACCGACAGCCCCAGGTCGGCGACGATCTCCGCGTACTCCGCGGGCGCGAGAACCGAATGGGCACCCAGCAAACCGTCCACCTCCCGCCCCCGTTCGCGGAGCAGTCCGTAGATCTCCCGGTGCGACGGGGAGTCGAAGTTGCCGGGCACCTGGAAGGCGAACGCGGCGCCCGCGGGCAGCGCCGGGAGCCACGACCGCAGCAGGTCTACGTGCTCGGGAACCCATTGCAGCACCGCGTTGCACAGCACCACGTCGGTGTCCGGCCACGGCTTCCAGTCGCGCACGTCCTGGCGATGCGCATCCACCCCGTTGGCCCGCGCGGCCTCGACCATTTCCGGCGAGGCGTCCGCGGCCTCGACCTCGGCGTCCGGCCAGCGGTCGGTGAGCAGTGTCGTGAGGTTTCCCGCACCACAGCCCAGATCCACGACCCTGCGCGCTCGAAGCGGCGGGACGCGGGCCATCAGGTCGTGCGCCGGACGATCGCGGTGCTCGCTGAAGGACAGGTACTTCGGCGGATCCCACACCCGGAAAACAGTACGGTCGTACTGTGAGGTTGTCCAGGGCTCAGCCTGCGGGGCGGCGCAGCCGCTGCGCCACCTCGGCGGCCACCGGAGCCAGCGCGGCCTCGTCCGTGCCCGGATCAGCGCGGACCTGCAGCACCAGGCCGTTGCGGCCGGGCACCTTGCGCTGCACGAACCGGGCACCGCCCTCGGGGAGCTCCCGGTGCTGGGTGTTGCGAATCGAGCCGGTCACGCGGGTGTGCACGACCTCGGGGAGCCTGCCCGGCTCGGTGAGCGCGATGCGTCGCGGCGGCAGATCCCGCAGCAGCACCGCCTCGCCCGCCGGACCGGACTCCTCGGACTCGATCACGGTCAGCGTTGCCTCTTTCCAGGTCGCCTTGCTCACCAGGTGCCAGCCGACGCGCCGGCCGTCCGGCAGCCACAGCCCCAGATCCGTGGCGACCAGCGGCCCGTCCCCCGCGCGCGCCACCGCCAGCACCCGCTCATCGCTCGTGAGCTCACCGGCGAAGTCCGCGGGCAGTTCGGCGGTGCCGGACAGACGGGCCACGAACCCGCGCAACCAGGACATCACAACGCTCCCGAAGCCTGGTGCAGCAACGAATGGCGGTACTGCTCCAACGCCAGCATGTCCCCGAACAGCGAGTTGTACTCCTCCGGCTGCTCCGTCGGCGACATCCGCTGCACCCGCGACTTGATGTCCGCGATCTCGCGGCCGACCATGATCTCCTGCAAGCGGGCGATCACCCCGGCCACGTAGCGCGGATCCTCCTCGGACTTCGTGTCCAGGGCCTCCACGGCGAGCAGTGTGAGCAGCCGCCGCGTCACCTCGTCCGGGCACTCCCGGCCCACCGCGTCCACCAGGCCCGCACCGGACAGGCCGGACATCGTGCCGCCCGCCGCGACGATCGCCTGGTGCAGCCGCGAATAGGACGGCTCGGTGAACGCCTCGTCCGGCAGCGAGTCGTAGACCGGACCGGCCAGCGCGGGCACCTGCAACGCCAGCTTCAACGTCTCCCGCTGGCACCAGCGCGGATCGTCCCTGCTCGGACGCCGCGGCAACTCCACGTCCACGCCCAGCGAGTCCTGGTCCGGATTGCGCTGCGCGCGACGTCGCGGCTGCTGCTTCACGGGGGCGCCCGCCGACTCGCGGACCCGGCGCACCACCTGGTTCTCGTCGTTCCAGCCGACCCAGCCGGACAGCTGCACCGCATAACCGTCGCGGCGCTCCAAGTCCTTGATCTGCGCGACCAGCGGCACCGTGCGCTTGAGCGCGTCCACCCGGCCATCGACCGAATCCAGGTCGTATTCGGTGAGCAGGCTGCGGATGGCGAACTCGAACAGCGGTTTCCGCCGGGCGACCAGATCCCGCACCGCGGTGTCCCCGCTGGCCTGGCGCAGTTCGCACGGGTCCATGCCGTCGGGCGTGATCGCCACGTGGGTCTGCGTCGCGAACCGCTGTTCCCCGTCGAACGCCTTCAGCGCCGCCTTCTGCCCGGCGGCGTCGCCGTCGAAGGTGAAGATGACCTCACCGCGGAACGCGTCGTCGTCCATCATCAGCCGCCGCAGCACCGAAATGTGTTCGTCGCCGAACGCCGTCCCGCACGACGCGATGGCCGTCGGCACCCCGGCCAGGTGCATCGCCATGACGTCGGTGTAGCCCTCGACGACCACCGCCTGGTGCCGCTTCGCGATCTCCCGCTTCGCCAGGTCGATGCCGAACAGCACCTGCGACTTGTTGAAGATCGGCGTCGCCGAGGTGTTGACGTACTTCGCCTCGATCGGGTCGTCGTCGAAGATGCGGCGCGCGCCGAAACCGACGACGTCACCGGCCAGATCCTTCAACGGCCACAACAACCTGCGGTGGAACCGGTCCAGCGGGCCGCGCCTGCCCTCCTTCGACAAGCCGCACTTGTACAGCTCGTCGAGCTCGAAACCCTTGCCCAGCAAGTGCTTCGTCAACTTGTCCCAGCCGGACGGGGCGAAACCGCAGCCGAAGCGGGTGGCGGCCGCCTCGTCGAAACCCCGCTCCGCGAGGTATTCGCGGCCCTGCAACGCCTCCGGCGAGCGCAGGTGCTCGGCGTAGAACTCGGCGGCGACCCGGTGCGCCTCCACCATCCGCGCGCGCGTGCCGCGGTCGCGCTTCTCGCTCGGCACCCCGCCTTCGTACTGCAGCTGGATACCGGCGCGGTCGGCCAGCCGCTCCACGGACTCGACGAACCCGAGGTGCTCGGACTTCATCAGGAACGCGATGACGTCGCCGCCCTCACCGCAGCCGAAGCAGTGGAAGGTGCCGTGGCTGGGGCGCACGTTGAACGACGGCGTCTTCTCGTCGTGGAAGGGGCACAGCCCCTTCATCGCGCCCCCGCCTGCGTTGCGCAACGCCACGTACTCACCGACGACCTCGTCGATCCGGATGCGGTCACGTACCTCGGCAACGTCGCTATCTCGGATCCTTCCAGCCACACGGCCAGTCTAGGCGTCGCGCACAGCGCACCGACGGGTGTCCCCGCGGGGGAGCACAATCGGCTCCATGACCAATGCCGGTCCGGCGCGAGCCGCCGAGTTCGACGCGCACCGCCCACGGCTGATCGCCCTCGCCTACCGGCTCACCGGCGGATTCGCCGACGCCGAGGACGCCGTGCAGGAGGCGTGGCTGCGGCTGGCCGGTGAACGAGCCGAGGTCCGCGACCTCGGGGCGTGGCTGAGCACCGTGGTCGGTCGGATCTGCCTGGACAAGACGCGCTCGGCCGCGCACCGGCGGGAGCAGTACGTGGGGCCGTGGCTACCGGAACCCGTGGTGACGCCGATGGACGCGCAGGATCCGCTGGAGGTCGTGGTGGAACGCGACGATCTGCGGATGGCCGCGCTGCGGGTGCTGCACGAACTACCCGCCGAGCAGCGGTTCGCGTTCGTACTGCACGACGGCTTCCAGGTGCCGTTCGGCGAGATCGCCGAGCTGCTCGACTGCTCGGCCGCCACCGCTCGCCAGCACGCGTCCCGGGCGCGCAAAGCGCTGGCCGCGGGCACACCGCCCCGCACTCCGCTGCCCCGGCAGCAAGAGGTGGTGGAGCGGTTCATGGCCGCGGTCCACGCGGGCGACGTGAGCGAGCTGACCCGGCTGCTGCATCCGGAAGCGGCGTTGTTCGGCGACAGCGGCGGCAACGCGCACACGGCACGGCGGCCGGTTGTCGGCGCCGACAAGATCAGCCGGTTCCTGCTGGGGCTCGCCGCGAAGTACGGCACGGCGTCGCTGCGAGGGGCGTTCCCGGTGCTGGTCAACGGAGATCTCGGCGTGTTCGTGCCCGGCGACCCCGCCGATCACACCGGCCGTACGTCGGCTCGCCGGGTGCTCGTGTTCACCCTCGACGGCGACCGCATCGCGGAACTCCACGACGTGGTCAACCCCGACAAGCTGACGAACCTGCCCCCCGACACCTGACCGGCCGACGCCAGGTGAATGCCGCCTTCGCCCGATGAGATCGGGCCGTTCACTCACGTGGGCGAGCGGAGTGAACGGCCCCATTCGACCGGTAGGACTGGGCGCAGGAAGCATTCACCTCGGATGGCTTCAGCGACGGTGCGAGGCGGTCAGGGCGTGGGGACGCGGCAGGCCTCGCCTGACGTGAAGCCTTGGGCGGTGATGCCGAGCGCGTGGTTGAGGCGGGTGCGCTGGTTCTCCGTGGCGATCATGTGCGTCAGCTCGAGCACGCCCTGGTGGCCCAACCGGCGGTCCAGTTCGGCCACCTGCTCGTCGGTCACCCGCATCGGCAGGTCGGTCATCGCGTCGGCGTATTCGATCACCAGCCGGTCCAGCTCGGTGAACCGCGGCGAGGTCCGGTAGTCGTCGATCTCCTTGAGCCGGTCGATGTCCAGACCCTCGTTGCGCTGCAACATGGTGCCGAAATCCACGCACCACGAGCAGCCGATCCGGACCGCCGTCCGGTACACGGCCAGCTCCCGGACGCTCGCGGGCAGGACTCGGGCCGCCCGCTCCACGGCCAGCTCCCCGATTCCCGAAGCCAGCAGCAGCTTCGGGTGGTGCGCGGCCACGGCCATCGGGTCCGGCACCGCGCCGAAACGACGCCGGGTGTACCGGTAGACGAGCTTGGTCAGCAGGTTCGCTCGTTGCGCTGGAACGCGGGGGATCCGCGACATGGTCACTCCCTGATGCCCGGTCCCCGCCCGGTGCGGGGACTCACCACCAAGACGAGACGCCTCGCGGGAACGTGACAGCTGCCTGATGAGCGCAGGTCAGGACGGGTCGACCACGCGAGACAGGAAGTAGATCGCACCGGACTCGCGGTGGCGCACCAGGAACAGGAACGGCCGGTCCACCCGCACCCGGATCGGGTCGGGTTCCCGGACGATCGCGGTGAGCCGCATCATCGCCGCCGTGGCGGCCGCGCCTTCCAGACCGGACTCGTCGACCCGCAGCACCGCCTGGTGCACGATCGCCGAGATCTTCAGCGGCGCGTCGGTGAGCGGGCTGAAGTCGGCGGCGGGCGTGAACAACTTGTGCACGCCGAGCTCGCCGAGTGGCGCGTTGAGCTCCGCATCCGAGGAGACGTCGAAGCGCGGCAGGAACAGCTCCACCCGCTCGTCGCGCACCGCTGCCAGCAGGGTGCGGAGTTCGGTGTCGCCCAACCGCGGTTCGGCGACGGCGAGATCCTCGTCCGGCAGCAGGACCACGGCTTCCACCCCGCCCGCCGCGGGCAGGCTCACCGCCTGCCAGCCACCGGCCGCCGCGTACCCGAGGCGGCGGGTCGCGGTCATCGTCGGCACCGTCCGCTCCCCCGCCGGAGCCCGGAACGGCCGGTCCGCCGTCACGTGGTCGTCGAAGGCCTCGCGCCAGGACACCTTGAGGTAGAGGGCGTTGACCAGGGCCGCCACCGTGTCGGCGTCGACCGTGCCGGGCTCGAGCAGTTCGGGGATCAGGTCGCGCGTCGTCTCCGCGACATCCGAGTTGATCAGCTGCCGCGCGCGTTCGGGCGCGGTGCGAAACGGCGCGCTGCGCACGGCGCTGCCCGGCCATTCCTTCAACGAGCGGAGGAACGTCTCGCGCACCGGCAGTTCGTCATGCGCCCACAGCGTGTTCGCGACCGCCAGCACCGGCGGTTCCGCCGAACCGGTGCCGGACGGTTCCGCCGCCGCGGACAGCGACTCGCGCACCGCTTCGGGGTCGTCGGCGCGCAACGCGGACAGCAACTCGGCGCGGGTGTCGCCGCCGGCCGCCGCAGCGGCCAGCCCGAGCGCGCTGGCCACCGAATACGGCGACCAGGTGAACGGCCGATTCGCCTCCGGGGCGAGCCGGTGGTGCAGGGCCAGGCTGAAATCGAGATGCTCGGTCACGGCCTTGGACTCCGTTCAGCGCGTCGGCTGCTCACTCAGGACTCCCGCGAGTCTGCCACCCGCACCGGCCGAACGGGACGATCAGCGCACCGATTCTTCGATGTCGGACAGGCCCATCAGGCGGAGCTCTTGGGCGATGTACTCGGCGGCGCGGCGGGCTTCGGGGTCGCGCCAGCGCAGGTCGGTCACCCAGTCGGCGAGGTTGTCGGTGTTCACGTACGGCTCGCCGTCCACGACGAGCTTCTGGATGTAGTGCCGGTTCGGCATCAAAAGTCTCCTTGCGGCACGGGGACGGGTCGGGGATCGCGCCGCACGCACAGCAGTCGGCCGTTCAGGTCGGGGGTCCCGAACGGCCGACACGCTGGGTGAACACTATGCCGGACAGTCAGGGGAAAACACCCCCCGACCAGACGTATTTCACACCGGTTTGGCTCCGCTGCGTACATGGCGTGCATGCCAGGACACCGCCTGCGCATCCGTCAGCGAGGCCACTTGATCCAGCACGATCCGCAACCGCGCAGCATCGCCGGTCGCAGCCGACCAGCCCGGCCGGAACGCCGGATCCAACGTCTCCGGCGCTCGCCGCGACAGCACCTCCACCAGTTCCGCCAGCAACTCCCGCTGCCCCGTCTGCATCCGCAACCGCCGCGGGTCGCTGAGCACGAAGTGCACCGCCACCGCTTTGAGCACCGCGACCTCCGCCGCCACCCGGCGCGGAACGACCACGTCCGCGGCGTACCGGGTCAACGGCCCCGGCCCGTACGCCTCAGCGGTGCCCGACACCGCCGCCGAGGTGAACCGGCCGACGAGTTCGCTGGTCAATCGCTTCAACGCCACCTGGGCGCCGAGCGTGCCGTCGTAGTCCGCCACCGCCGCCACCGCGGGCAGTTCCGCCAGCTCACCCGCCGCGGCGTCCAGCTCACCGGCGTCGCCGTCCGCCCAGAAGTGCTTCGCCGCCAGCCGCACGATCTCCGACCGCTCCCCCGGACGGGAGAGCTCGTGCAACGAGATGCGGCCCGAATGCACCCCGTCCTCCACGTCGTGCACCGAATACGCCACGTCGTCGGCCCAATCCATGATCTGCGCCTCCAGGCAGCGGCGATCACCCACCGCGCCCTGGCGCATCCAGGTGAACACCTCGAGGTCGTCGGGATAAGCGCCGAACTTCACCTCACCGGGGCGCCGGGGCCACGGGTACTTCGTCGCCGCGTCCAGGCACGCACGGGTCAGGTTCAGGCCGCTGCCCGCACCCGCCTCGTCCGGCAGTTTCGGCTCCAGCCGGGTCAAGATCCGCAGCGTCTGCGCGTTGCCCTCGAAACCGCCGCAGGAATCGGCGAGCGCGTTCAACGCCTCTTCGCCGTTGTGCCCGAACGGCGGGTGCCCGATGTCGTGCGCCAGCCCCGCGGTGTCCACCAGGTCCGCGTCCGCACCCAGCGTCACGGCGATGCCGCGGCCGATCTGCGCGACTTCCAGGGAATGCGTCAGCCGAGTGCGCGGGACATCGCCCTCTCCCGGCCCCATGACCTGCGTCTTGCCGGCAAGCCTGCGCAGGGCCGCCGAATGCAGCACCCGCGCCCGATCCCGCGCGAACGGAGTGCGGGTCTCCTGGTGCGCACCCGGCAACGCGGCGGCTTTCGGCGGTTCGGCGGACAACCGGGCCAGGTCGTGCTCTCCGTACCCGGGACACAAGGCGTTCACCGCGCCCAGCGTACGGCCTGATCCGGCCCAGCCAGCCGAAACGTCTCGCCAACACGCGTTGAACCCGGTGTTCGGCGGCCCTGCTTCGGCTAGCCGATGCCGTTGCCGACGACTTCGGCCGGGGCGTGCGTCAGCCGGTAGAACAGCAGGCCGCCGGTCTCCCGGAAGATGTAGTGCAGCTGGGTCGCGCGCGTCTGCACCATCGGCCCGGAGCGGGTGGGCGAGGCCCACGCGTCAAGGCCGAAATCGCCCGCCATCGTCCGGGCGCGCAACGAATGCCACGGGTCGCTGACGATCAGCGCGGAGTCCCAGTCGCGCTCCTTCGCCAGCTTCGCCACGGCCTGCATGCTGCCGAGGGTGTCGGAGCCCGTCTGCATCGCGCTGATCTTGGACTCCTCGACACCCCTCTCGCCGAGCCACAACTTGCCCGCTTCGGCCTCGGTGTACTCGTCGCCCTCCTGGCTGCCGCCGACGGTCACCACGTGCTCGGCCAGGCCCTGTTCGTAGAGCTCCAGGGCCTGCTCCAGCCGCGCTCGCAGCACCGGGGTCGGCTTGCCGTGGTACTGGGCCGCTCCCAGCACCACGATCATGTCCACCGGGCGTCGATCGTCGGTGCGCGCCACCTGCCACACGCGGAATCCGGTGCCGCCCAACAGCAACAGCACCATCAGGAGCGCGCCGAGCACGGTGCGGCGCAGCACGCGCCCGGTACGGGAACCTCGGGGAGCGGAACCGAATTCAGCCATGAGACACGCGTTCCAAGGGAGTCAGGAGTCCTTGCAGAATGATCTTTGATCGTCTTCTCGTCGGCGGCGAAGCCGACCACCGGAGCACCACCGGCGGGCTCTCGGCGGCTTCCTCGCGAGGACGGCGACTTCGTGGTGCGGACGGCCACCCGAGAAATCCCGGCCGCAGCGAGCACACCGCCGAGGTTCCGCCGTTCGACTCACTACGCGGACCATCTGCGAGGACTCCTGGCGTCAGCAGCCGATGAGTCGGACTGCGAGATACTCCTCCAGCTTGTCCATCGCCACCCGCTCCTGGGACATCGTGTCGCGTTCGCGCACGGTGACCGCGTGGTCGGAGAGCGAATCGAAGTCCACCGTCACGCAGAACGGGGTGCCGATCTCGTCGTGCCTGCGGTACCGGCGGCCGATGGCGCCCGCGTCGTCGAACTCGATGTTCCAGTTCCCGCGCAGCTGCGCGGCCAGGTCCCGCGCCTTCGGGGACAGCTCCGAGTTGCGCGACAACGGCAGCACCGCCGCCTTCACCGGCGACAACCGGCGGTCCAGCTTCAGCACGGTGCGCTTGTCCACGCCGCCCTTGGCGTTCGGCGCCTCGTCCTCGTGGTAGGCGTCGACCAGGAACGCCATCATCGGCCGGCCCACGCCCGCGGCGGGTTCGATCACGTACGGCCGGTAGCGGGAGTTGCTGGCCTGGTCGAAGTACGACAGGTCCACGCCCGAGTGGTTGGAGTGCGTGGTGAGGTCGAAGTCCGTCCGGTTGGCGACGCCCTCCAGCTCACCCCACTCGCTGCCCGCGAAGCGGAAGCGGTACTCGATGTCGACGGTGCGCTTCGAGTAGTGCGAGAGCTTGTCCTTGGGGTGCTCGTACAGCCGCAGGTTGTCCCGGTTGATGCCGAGGCTCGTGTACCACTCGGTGCGGGCCTCGATCCAGTACTGGTGCCACTGCTCGTCCTCGCCCGGTTCGACGAAGAACTCCATCTCCATCTGCTCGAACTCGCGGGTGCGGAACACGAAGTTGCCGGGCGTGATCTCGTTTCGGAACGACTTGCCGATCTGGCCGATGCCGAACGGCGGCTTCTTGCGCGCGGTCGTCATCACGTTCGCGAAGTTCACGAAGATGCCCTGCGCGGTCTCGGGACGCAGGTAGTGCATGCCCTCTTCGCTCTCGACCGGGCCGAGGAACGTCTTGAGCATCATGTTGAACTCGCGCGGCTCGGTGAACTGGCCGCGGTTGCCGCAGTTCGGGCAGGGGATCTGCGAGAGGTCGCCCTCGGCGATCTCTTTGCCGGTGCGCTCGGCGAACTCCTCGACCAGGTGGTCACCGCGGAACCGGTGGTGGCACGAGACGCACTCGACGAGCGGGTCGTGGAAGGCGCCGACGTGGCCGGAGGCCACCCACACGTCGCGCGGCAGGATCACCGAGGAGTCCAGGCCGACGACGTCGTCGCGACCCTGCACCATCGACTTCCACCACTGGCGCTTGATGTTGTCCTTGAGCTCGACGCCGAGCGGCCCGTAGTCCCACGCCGACTTCGTACCGCCGTAGATCTCCCCCGAAGGGAAGACGAAGCCACGGCGCTTGCAAAGGTTGACGATCGTGTCGATCTGATCGGCGGGCACGGTCACTCCGGAATCTCAGGTCGAGGGACTCGACGATCTGCTTCGGGCCGAGGCTCGACCACGCGGGCCGGGTGCTCGACGGGGGTTGGCCTTCCAGGCTCGGAGTACGGCGGTTCGACGATCTCCGATGCTGCGCAGGCTATGCCATCGCACGCGTTCCGTCCTGGGGTTTCCCAGCGTACCGATGAGGTTCGCCGCATCGGTGGCCCCACCCATCTCCTGCGCGCCCCTGCGGCACCCGGGAGCCCGGTCGGTGGTGCGCGCGGTGCGATGCGGGAATATGCGCTGCCATGATCGGCCCCGCACCTCGGATCGGGCCTCCCCCGCGAGGTGCCGGGGCGTTTCGCCCGACCCGTAGGATGGGCGGTGGAGAGCAGCCGCCTCCGTTCGCAGGCGGCTCCCGATGTCTCCAGGCCCGCTGGAAAGGACACCATGCCCGCCGTCAGCCCCGACCCGCTCGCCGAATCGGCCGAGACCGCGTCGCCGGTGGCCGAGACGGGTAGCGGCCACCCGGATCACGCCGAAGAACACGTGCACTCCCCGGAGCGCGGAGCGCCGCGTCCGGTGCCGGTGCACGACCAGCAGACGCTCGTCGAGGCGGGTGAGCTGCTGCGGGCGCTGGCCGCGCCGGTGCGCATCGCGATCGTGCTGCAGTTGCGCACCGCCGAGCGGTGCGTGCACGAACTGGTCGACGCGCTCGGCGTCACCCAGCCGTTGATCAGCCAGCACCTGCGGGTGCTGAAGTCGGCGGGCGTCGTGTACGGCGAACGGCACGGCCGGGAAGTGATGTACCGGCTCGTCGACGAGCACCTCGCGCACATCGTCGTTGACGCCGCCACGCACGCGGAGGAACTGTCGGGCACGCGCCCTCGCGGTCGTGGCGCGCGCTCGCCCCAGGACACTGCAGAGGAAACGGAGACAGCGTGACCACCGGTGAGCGTTCCGCGGCCGGCGTGCCGGGGCTGCGGGCGACCAAGCAACGTGCGGCGGTGTCCCGCCTGCTCAGCGAGGTCGACGACTTCCGATCGGCACAGGATCTGCACGAGCAGCTGCGCAGCCGTGGCGAGGGCATCGGCCTGACCACCGTGTACCGCACCTTGCAGACCTTGGCCGACGCCGGCGAGATCGACGTGCTGCGCACCGAGTCCGGTGAGGCGATCTACCGGCGCTGCTCCACCGAGCACCACCACCACCTGGTGTGCCGCCGCTGCGGGCGGACCGTGGAGGTCGGTGATCCGCCGGTCGAGCAGTGGGCGGAACGGATCGCCCGTGAGCACGGCTTCTCCGACGTCGGCCACACCGTGGAGATCATCGGCGTCTGCCCGGAGTGCGCGGCCGCGCAGTGACGTCCGCCGGACCCCTCGCCGTTGCGGCGACCGTCCCGGGACGCGAGGGCTTCGAGCGTCGTGCCTGAGGTGGAGTCCTTGCAGAACGGTGTCCGGCCGGCGAGTTACCCGTACGCGGAACCTCTCCGTACGGCCCCCTGAGGATCAGTACTCGTAAGGGTCGTCCGGTGTCGGGATGTCGTGCACTTCGGTGATGTCGAAGGTCGGCACCTGACCGTTGTCCGGCGTCGCGGTGCCCGCTCGCAAGGTCCCGGTCACCTCGATCCAGGTGTCCTGCGGTGTCCGCGCCAGCGCCGCGGCGGCGGGTCCGTCGAGGTCGATCAGCACCGGAGCGGCGTCCGCCGCACAGCAGCTGATGCGCATCCGGGCCAGTTGGGTACGCCCCGGATCGTCCTCGGGACGCACCACAAAACCTTGCAGCCGGATCGCGCGGTGTTCGAGCGATCCGCTGCCGTCCCAGACGACGCGGGTGATGAACTCGGAGACCGTCAGCAGCGGGGCGGGTCCCGGCGGCAGCGCGTTGAACAGCGCGTCGTCGCCCGGCTGTTCCGGGGCCGCGGCCTGCTGGCCACCCCGGCCGATCGAATCGGCGCCGAGGGCGGGCGGAGCGATCAGGAAGATCGCGAACACCGGTAGCAGCAGCATCCACGGACTCCGGGTGCGGTGCTCATGTCCGTGCGCATCGTGCTCGGCGGATTCCGGTTCCGGAGGCGGGGCGAAGGGGTCGGTCTCGGCACGCGCGTGCGCTCGAGCCACCCGGATGTCCCGCACGATAGCGACGGCGGCCAGCAGCACCATCACCACGCCCGCCCCCACCAGCCACGGGAACAGCCCGGGCTTGACGTAGCGCAGGTACGTCCCGGTGAACGCGATCTTGAGCAGGGCGCCGCCGAGCAGCACCAGCAGCAGGTTCTGCGTTTCGCGCCGCATCACGCGCCTCCCAGCAGCAACAGACCCACCAGCACCGAGCAGGCGATGGCGACGACGAACGTCAGCGGAGCGAACCGGAGGGCGAACGACCGCCCGAAAGTGCCCGCTTGCAACGCGATGAGCTTGAGGTCCACGGCGGGACCGACGACCAGGAACACCAGTTTCGGGATCAGCGGCAGCCCGGCCATGGAGGCCGCCACGAACGCGTCGGCCTCGCTGCACAGCGCGAGCACCACCGCGAGCACGGCCATCACCAGCACCCCGAGCACCAGCTGCCCGCCGAGCGAGTTCATCCACGCCGCGGGCACCAAGACGTTGAACACCGCCGAGGTCAGTCCGCCCAGGACGAGGAACCCGCCCGCTTCCACCAGGTCGTGCCGGGCGGTCTCGGTGAACAGCACCCAGCGACCGGCCCCCGTCGGGGAGCGTTGTTCGACGCGGCGCAGTGCGCGCTCCGCGATCCAGTCGCCGTGGCCGACGCGCAACCACAACCAGCCCATGACGCAGGCCGTCAGCAGCGAGCCGAGGAACCGGGCGAGCACCATCAGCGGGTCGCCGGGGAACGCCACCGCCGTAGAGACCAGCACGATCGGATTCACGGCAGGCGCGGCCAGCAGGAACGCCAGGGCCGCCGCCGGAGCCACGCCCTGCTGCATCAATCGGCGGGCCACCGGAACGGAGGCGCACTCGCAGCCGGGCAACGCCACCCCGGCGAGGCCGGCGACGGGTACCGCCGCGCCGGGGCGGCCGGGCAGCGCACGTCGCAGCGCGCTCGGGGGCACGAACGCCGCGATGGCACCGCTGATCAGCACGCCGAGCACCAAGAAGGGCAACGCCTGCACGCACACCGCGACGAACACGGTCGATCCGGTGCGCAGGCCCGGCGCGTCCAGCAGCGCGCTGATCGGCGCCTGGAAGAGCAACGCCGCGAGCAGCAGCGCGCACAGCACTTCCATCGAGGTGATCCGGCGGCGCCGCACCGGATCACGGCCGGAACGGCGCAGCGTCGTGGTCACGGGCCTCATCGTGCCAGCAGCAACTGACAATCGTTCGCAGCTACCCCGGTTCCGGAGTCGCCGCCCGCCACCCGTCCGGGAACCGGCGTCCCCGTTTCGCCCAACCAGTCGGCACGTCCCGTGATCAGGCCGTTGACAGGTTCACGCGGAGGCCCCATGTCACGCCCGTATCCGGCGATCTCAAACTCCCCTGAGCCGACACGCCGACGCGTGTCTGCGAAGAAGGCCTCAGGGGGAGCAAATCGTGCCCTGAACAGGCAAAAAGCCTTCCCCGAAGTCCGGAGAAGGCTCGTCGCCCAATACCGCTCAGCGTCGAATGGCCTTGCACTTCATCTTGTCAGCGGCGAAGCCGATGAGCAGTGACCAGCTAGAGCAAACCGGCCACCGGCGGGCTTTCGGTGAGCCTCTCGCGAGGACAGCTTTTTCCCTCGTGGCGGAGAGCCACTCAGGAAAAAGATCTCGCGACGAGAGGCTCACCGAGGTTCCGCTACCACCGAAGCAGGCCACCCCCGCGAAAGGACCGACTCAGTCGACCGGAGTGTCCTCCACCTCGGTCAGGAGTTCACCGCGCAACTGCGACGCGGTGGACACCACCAGCATCAGCAGCGTGCCCAGCGGCTGCGGTTCCATGCCTTCGGCCGGGAACGCGTAGCGCAAGGTCACGTCCATGCCGCGCTCGGTGCGCACCACGCCGAGCGTGCCGAACAGGCCTTGGCCGGCCCGCTCCGCCGTGGACTGCGCCAGCTTGTCGTCCAACGGCAGGTCCCACGCCACTACGCAGGTCAAGCTGAGCACGGTGAGTCCTTCGGCGAGCTGCATCGCCTGCACCGCGCACGGCACGTCGCCGTGCCGCAAGGTCAACGCACCATCGTCGTCGACGTTCACCTCGTGATAGGTCTCCAGCGCCTCTTTCGCCGCGGTCAAAAGCTCCGCGGTCGTTGCGGCCTCCTGGGTCATCAGATGCCCTCCTGGGCGGATTGTGTGGTGCTCTCGTCCTGCGCGGCACGGTCGATGGCGCCGCCGAAGCGCCGGTCGCGGCGTGCGTATTGCTCGCACGCGCGCCACAGGTGGCGACGATCCACATCGGGGAACAGGGTGTCTTGGAACACCAACTCGGCGTATGCGGACTGCCAGAGCAGGAAGTTGGATGTGCGTTGCTCCCCGGACGGCCGGATGAACAGGTCGACGTCGGGCATCTCCGATTGGTAGAGATGCCGGGCCACGGTCCGCTCGTCCACCTTCTCTGGATTGATCTTGCCTGCGGCGGCCAGCCGGGCGATTTCCCGCGCGGCGTCGCCCACCTCGGCCCGGCCACCATAGTTCACGCACATGGTCAGGTTCATGACTTCGTTGCGACTGGTGCGTTCTTCTGCCGCCTGCAACGTGTTCACCACGCTGCGCCACAGCCGCGGTTTGCGGCCTGCCCAGCGCACCCGCACGCCGAGCTCGTCGAGCTCATCGACGCGGCGGGCGATGACGTCCCGGTTGAAGCCCATGAGGAACTTCACCTCGTCCGGACTGCGCTTCCAGTTCTCGGTGGAGAAGGCGTACAGCGACAGCCACTTCACGCCGATCTCGATGGCGCCCCTGGCGAGTTCGAGCACCACCTGCTCGCCGCGCTTGTGCCCTTCGACCCTGGGCAGTCCGCGTTCATTGGCCCAGCGCCCGTTGCCGTCCATCACGATGGCCACGTGCTTCGGCACCAGTTCGGCGGGCAGGTCCGGTGGGGTGGCCCCCTCGGCGTGCGGTGCGGGCGCCTTCACGCTCGGGTCGTCGCTCCCGCGTCCACGGCGTCGCAGCATGTGTGCCTTCTCCTTCGTTCGCGGCCGGTCGACCATTCTCCCGGACCCGCATGTCACCCGTTCAGTGGTGTCCCGTAGCGGACTTCGAGCCGGGTGTCCGACGGCAGCCGGACCATCCCGGTTCGCTGGTAAAGCGCGTGCGCCCTGGTGTTTCCGGGGCTCACGCCGAGCTGCACGCCCGGTGATCCGGCACAGGCGAGCTGCTGGAACACCGCGTGCAGCAGCTGTTTGCCCATTCCCTGCCCGCGAGCGCTCGCTACCAGGTTGATGTGCAGGTGAGAGGGGTAGCGGTCGAGGTTCGCGGGAAGCATCAGCCGCGGCCGGTGCAGGTACGCCCGCAGCTGGCTGTCGCCGCTGCGGCCGTTGACGACGCGCCCCGATGGGTGGCTGGCGGCGAAGCGCGGCGACCATTCGAGCTGCCAGCGGGCGTAGAACTCCTCGGTGTGCAACGCGGCGACGACGTAGCCGAGCACCGTGCCGCGCCCCTCGACGACGAAGGCCAGTTCGGGGTGCAGCAGCAGGTAAGGATCGGCGAAGACGTAGGCGGCCAGTTCCGGGTCGCGCAGGATGTGGTGCACGGGTTCGCCGCCGTCCCCGGTGGCCAGACAGATCCGATGCACCGCCGCGGCGTCCCGCGGACGCCAGCTGCGCACGATCAACCGGTGGCTCCGTCCGCCGTCTCCGGGGTCGTGATGTCGACGGCCGCCGCGCGCTCCCGGATGATCTCGGGCACGGTCGATCGGTGTTCGCGGCGTTCCACCAGCGGTAGCGAGCGCAGTTGCCGCTCCATGTGCCACTGCAGGTGCGCGGCGACGAGTCCGCTGCCCTCGCGGCGCACCGCCTCGGTGCTCTGCTCCGCACCGGCCCAGTCGCCGTGCAGCAGCGCTTCCAGCAGCGGCAGCGTCTGCGACGCGGGGCGAGCGGAGCCGGTGGGGCGGCAGTCGACGCACATCGCGCCGCCGCCCTGAACGTTGAACGCGGCGTGCGGCCCGGCGCTACCGCAGCGGGCGCATTCGCTGAGCGCGGGAGCCCAGCCCGCGTAGTACATCGCCCGCAGCAGGAACGCGTCGAGCACCAGCGACGGATCCCGCTCCCGCCCGGACAACGCCCGCAGAGCGCCGGTGACCAGCAGGTACATCCGGAGCACGGGTTCGCCTTCTTCGGCGGCGAGCCGGTCGACGGTCTCCAGCACGGCGCAGCCCGCGGTGTAGCGCTGGTAGTCGTCGACGATGTGCACGCCGAACGCGTCCAGCGTCTGCACCTGGGTGATCACGTCGAGGGTGCGCCCGGTGTGCAGCTGCACGTCGACGTGGCAGAACGGTTCGACGCGGGCACCGAAGCGCGAGGTGGTGCGGCGCACGCCCTTGGCGACGGCGCGCACCTTCCCGTAGCGACGGGTGAGCAAGGTGATGATCCGGTCGGCCTCACCCAACTTGTGCACCCGGAGCACGACGCCGGTATCCCGGTAGAGGCTCACCCCGCCATCGTCCCACTACCGGGCTACCCGACCGCTCCGGGTGAGCCCTCGCTGCGAACGCAGGGTGTTCGCCTTCCGTTCCCAGGCATGTGATCTACGTCCGGTCGTCCTCTTTCGGCCCCGTGCTGCCCGGCCGGGGTGGTAGTTCTGCTCGGCGAACCAACCGCGACCACGGCTGGGGACACCACCGGACGGTGAGGAGTGGAGCTGCGGCGCGGTCTCGCGTGCCGGACTCCGGCTAGGCGGGATGCGACCACGGTCGCGCCGATCGGCGCTCTCGTCCACGGGACGGCGGCTCCACGGAAGGACACCATGACGAACCCCTACGACCCGAACAACCCGTACCAGCAGTACCCGCCTCAGCAGGGCGCACCGCAGCAAGGCCCGTACCAGCCGAATCCCTACTCGCAGGCGCCCGCACCGCAACCGCAGCCGCCCTACCCGGGCTACGGGATGTACCCGCAGCCGCCGCCGAACAACGGGCTGGCGATCGCATCGATGGTCGTGTCGCTGGTGTCGTTGCTGGTGTGCCAGCTGGGCATCGTGCTGGGACCGATCGGCCTGATCCTGGGGCACGTCGCGCTGCGCAAGCTGAAGGAACAACCCGCGCAGCGGGGCCGGGGAATGGCACTGGCCGGGGTCATCATCGGCTGGATCGTGCTGGCGATCTGGGTGGGGGTGATCCTGTTCGTCGTCCTGGCCGCCACCGGGACGCTGGGGCCGGAGCTCCAGTCGGAATTCGAGTAGTCGGCGTCGCGGCGGCCATCTCCAGGTGGTCGCCGCGGTGCGTTCACGCCCGCAGCACCTCGAAGCCGGGCAGTGGGAGGTTGCGCGCCACGCCCCACAGCACGGCGGCCGCCAGCACCGCGTTGCCCGCCCAGCGGCCGCGCCGGCCGACCAGCCAGGGCGACGGCACACCCCCGATCTCCTGACGCGCCGAGGCGATCAGGAACAGCACCGCCACCGGCAGCACGACCACAAGAGCGAAGAAGTTCAGGTCCGCGGCGAGCGCCAAGTCGCCGTGCAGCAACGCGCCGATCATCCGGCTACCGCCGCAGAACGGGCAGTCGAGGCCGGTCAGGAACAGCAGTGGGCACGGCAGCGGGATCACCCCGGTGCTCAGCACCAAGCCGAGCGCCCCGGCGCCCGCGGCGAGGCGGGTCGTCCGGGGCGCACGGCGCAACGGGGAGGCGGCCGCTCGAAGCAGCCCGCTCACCTGGTGCTCACCACTGCTGCGGCGGCTGCTGCTGCGGGTATCCGGGCTGCTGGCCCGGGTAGCCGCCCTGCTGGGGGTATCCGGGCTGCTGCTGCGGATAGCCGGGCTGGGGCTGCGCGGGGTAGCCGGGCTGCTGCTGCGGGTATCCGGGCTGCTGCGGGTAGCCGCCGGCCTGCGCGGGATCGACCGGGACCACGACGGACCTGATGATCTTGTCGGCCCAGGTCTGGTTCTTCTGCTCCCACAACGGAGCGAACCAGCCGACCATGC
This sequence comes from Saccharopolyspora gloriosae, assembly GCF_022828475.1. GTDB lineage: Bacteria > Actinomycetota > Actinomycetes > Mycobacteriales > Pseudonocardiaceae > Saccharopolyspora_C > Saccharopolyspora_C gloriosae_A. Next base: position 5,473,646 of record NZ_CP059557.1, read on the forward strand.
AGGCGAGGCTGTCCAGCGCGTGGCAGAGCTGCCGCACGAAGGCCATGCCGAAACCGAGCGGCTGCCCGGTGTCCTCGCTCACCGTCTTGATCTTCACGACCCGCTGGCCGATGGTCTGGCCGGTGGTTCCCCGCTTGTAGGCCATGTTCCAGATGCCGAACGCGGCCGCAGCCAGGTTCAACACGAGCGAGATCACGTTCGTGATCATGATCGTGGACATCGCGCTTTCGAGGTCACCGGAGCTCGCCGCGCTGCCGGCGATAGCGCCCATGATGCCGGCGACGATCCCGATCGGAACACCGATGATCGCCCCGTCGATGAGGTAGCCCAGGAGACGGGTTCCCCACTCGGCGAACGGGCCGGGGTGCCCGTACCCGTAACCCGGCTGGCCGTAGGGCTGCGGCTGCTGGCCGTAGGGCTGCTGCCCGTACGGCTGCGGCTGCTGCGGGTACGGCTGCTGGCCGGGAGCCTGCTGCGGCACCGGACCGGACTGCGGATACGGCTGCTGGGGCTGGCCACCCGTCTGCGGGAACGGCTGCTGCCCGTAGGGCTGTTGCGGCTGCGGGCCGGACGGCGGCCCGCCATACGGGTTGGTCACGGGGAGTCCTTCGATCGATGAATCGGGCAGCGCTCTGACGAGGCCGGACCGGAAGTTACCGGAGCGCAAGTGCCTGCCGTGGCCGTTCGATCAAATCGTTGGCATCCCGGTTGCGAAAGCAACATCATGGTCGGCCACGGCGGCGGAGCTCCGCCTCAGAACCCCAGCTTGCGCAGTTGGCGCGGGTCGCGTTGCCAGTCCTTGGCGACCTTGACGTGCAGTTCGAGGTAGATCTTGCTGCCCAGCAGCCGCTGGATGTGCTGCCGCGCCTGCGTACCGACCTCGCGCAGCCGCTCGCCCTTGCGGCCGATCACGATCGACTTCTGGCTCTGCCGCTCCACGTAGACGATCGCGTGCACGTCGACCAAGTCGTCGCGGCCTTCGCGCTGGTTCATCTCCTCGATGCCCACCGCCAGCGAGTGCGGCAGCTCGTCGCGGACGCCTTCCAGCGCGGCCTCGCGGATCATCTCCGCGATCAGCGTCTCCTCGGGCTCGTCGGTGAGCTCGCCGTCCGGGTACAGCTGCGGCCCCTCCGGCAGGTGGCTCACCAGCAGGTCGCCCAGGGTGTCCATCTGGTAGGAGTCCACCGCGGAAACCGGTACCAGGTCGGCGAAATCCATCAGTTGCTGCAGCGCGAGCAGCTGCTCGGCGACCTGCTGCTTGGTCGCCAGGTCCGTCTTGGTGATCACGCCGATCACCGGGGTACGGCGGGCGACCTTGGCGAGCTGCTCGACGATGAACTTGTCACCGGGGCCGACCTTCTGGTCCGCGGGCACGCAGAAACCGACGACGTCCACTTCGGACCAGGTCTCGTAGACCAGGTCGTTGAGCCGCTGCCCGAGCAGCGTGCGCGGCCGGTGCAGCCCCGGCGTGTCCACGATGATCAGCTGTGCGTCCGGCCGGTGCACGATGCCCCGGATCGCGTGCCGAGTGGTCTGCGGCTTGCTGGAGGTGATCGCGACCTTCGAGCCGACGAGGCTGTTGGTCAGCGTGGACTTGCCCGCGTTGGGGCGGCCGACGAAACAGGCGAACCCGGAACGGTGCGCATCGGCGGAACCTGCGTCTGAAGTGCTGCTCACCCGCCCATTGTCACCGCCGGGCACGCCCGCGGGCGCACCGGCCCTGTTCAGCGCAGCACCCCGGCGACCGCACCGCTCGCGTCGGCGCGCAGCACCGGAGCGGACGGGGTGAGGTCGCGGACGGCGGTGATGGAGTCGGCGGAGACCTCGGCCGCGTCGGTGACGACCGCGGCGGCCTCCAGCCCTTCGGCACCGCTGGCGACCGCGGTGGCGACCGCCACCTGCAGTGCGCTGAGCCGCAGCGACGGCAGCCGCACCGTGCAGCCCGCGTAGGTCCGGCCGTCGGTGTCGCGCACCGCAGCCCCCTCGGCTGCGCCGATGCGCGCGCGGGCCGAGCGGGCCAGCGTCACGATCTTGGCGTCCTCCGGGTCCAATTCCTGCGGGGCCGCCGATTCCTGCACTTGCTCAGCCACGGGTGCTGTTTCCTTCCTGGTCGGCACCGCGATGCGATGCGAGCTCGCCGTTCGCGCGGCGCACGAGCAGCGCGTTGATGCGGATGCGGCCGCGGTGGTCCTTGCCGCCTTCGGCGCGCAGCCGCAGGCCTTCGATCTCGGCTTCCGCGCCGGGCAGCGGGACCCGGCCGAGGCGTTGCGCGAGCAGACCGCCCACGGTCTCCACCTCGGAGCCGTCCAGCTCCACGTCGTAGATGGCGCCCAGGTCCTCCACCGGCAACCGGGAGGAGACCCGGACCGTGCCGTCGTCGAGGTGCTCGATCGGCCGGTGCTCCTCCAGGTCGGACTCGTCGGTGATCTCACCGACGATCTCCTCGATGACGTCCTCGATGGTGAGCAGCCCGGCGGTGCCGCCGTACTCGTCGACGGCGATGGCCAGGTGGCTGCGGGACAGCTGCATCTCCTTGAGCAGCTCGTCGAGCCGTTTCGTGTCGGGCACGAAGCTCGCCGGGCGCATCAGCTCACCGAGCTCCGGGCCTGCCTGGTTCAGGTCGCCCAGTTCGGCGAGGGCTTGGGTCAGTTCGCGCAGCGTCACCACGCCGACGATGTCGTCGACGCTGTCCCCGATCACCGGGATCCGGGAGAAGCCGGAGCGCAAGCACAGGGCGAGGGCCTGGCGGGCGGACTTGGTGCGCTCGATCCAGACGACCTCGGTCCGGGGCACCATGACCTCGCGGGCGATGGTGTCGCCGAACTCGAACACCGAGTGGATCATCTCGCGTTCGCCGGCGGCGACCACGCCGCGCTCCCCGGCCATGTCGACCAGTTCCCGCAGCTCCACTTCCGAGGAGAACGGTCCCTCGCGGAACCCGCCGCCCGGGGTGAGCCCGTTGCCGATGAGGATCAGCAGCCGGGTGAGCGGGTTGAGCACCCTCGCCAGCACCCGGACCGGCGCCGCGACCACCAGGCCCACTCCGTACGGGTGCTGCCTGCCGATGGTGCGCGGTCCCACTCCCACCAGCACGTACGACACCACGAGCATGATCAGGATCGCGAACAGCGCCGCCAGCGCGTCCGATTCGATCCCGCGCTGCACCGCCACGGCGACCAGCACCGTGGCGCCCAGCTCGCAGGCCAGGCGCAGCAGGATGAGCAGGTTGACGTGCCGCGGCCGGTCCTCCAGGACGAGCGCCAGCTGCTTGGCACCACTGCGGTTCTCCCGCAGCAGCTCCTCGACCCGCGCCCGGGACGCGGAGCCCACCGCCGAATCGGCGGCCGCGAACACTCCGGCGCCCAGGACCAGCAGTACAGCCCACACCACCAGTGCGGCCGAACTCATGAACACGATCTCCGCCTTCTCGCCCCGCGGAGCCTGCCGCCGACTGCGGGTGTCCTCGTCTCCTGCTCAGCGGCGGCACCGCTGCTCATCCGTGGCTCCTTCGGCCGATACTTCATCTTGTTCGGTGCGATGCGGGAATTCGGTCGTCTTGTCAACGGCGGAGCCGATGAGCGGTACCCACCTGAACAAGACGACCACCGGCGGGTTCCCCGCGGCCTGCTCGCGAGGACAGCGATTTCGCCGAGCAGGGAGAAATCACTGTCACACCGGTCAGGGGCGCGGTGAGAAGGCCGCTGAGGTTCCCGACACCCACGCAGAACAAGCTTTCAGTCGCGCGGGACTTCGGATTCAGCCGTCTGATCCAGTCCCACCGCACCCAGGACGCGGTTGTCCGCGTCGCGCTGGGCCGCCTCGCGCTCGGCCTCGTCCCGCGCCGTGCGGTAGTCGGCCAGAATCCGGTTCTGCAGCCCGAACATCTCGCGCTCCTCCTCCGGCTCCGCGTGGTCGTAGCCGAGCAGGTGCAGCACGCCGTGCACGGTGAGCAGGTGCAGCTCATCGATCAGGGTGTGCCCCGCCTTGCGCGCCTGGTCCTTCGCGAACGCCGGGCACAGCACGATGTCGCCCAGCAGCGCCGGGCCGGACCCTGCCGAATCCGGGCGGCGCGACGAGTCGTACTCGTCCATCGGGAAGGCCATCACGTCGGTCGGACCGGGCAGGTCCATCCAGCGTTCGTGCAGGTCGGACATCACGTTCAGCTCGACCAGGACGATGGACAGCTCGGCGAGCTGACTCACGCTCATCCGGTCCAGCGCGTAGCGGGCGACGGCGACGATGGTGCTTTCGTCGACCTCGACGCCGGATTCGTTGGCGATCTCAATGCTCATGCGTGTTCCCGGAACTGACCGTTGCGACCGGAGCGGCGCGTGAACTGCTCGGAGTCCGCGTCCTGCTCTGCCTGCCAGCGGTCGTAGGCGTTGACAATGTCGGTGACCAGCCGGTGACGTACCACGTCCCCGCTGTCGAGCACGGCGAAGTGCACGTCGTCGACCCCGTCGAGGATCTCCCGCACGACCTTCAGGCCGCTGCGCTGCCCACCGGGCAGGTCGACCTGGGTGACATCGCCGGTGACCACGACGCGGGAGCCGAAACCGAGCCGGGTCAGGAACATCTTCATCTGTTCCGGCGTAGTGTTCTGCGCCTCGTCGAGAATGATGAAGGCGTCGTTGAGGGTGCGGCCGCGCATGTAGGCCAGCGGCGCGACCTCGATCGTGCCCGCCTGGGTGAGCCGGGGCACCGACTCGGGGTCGATCATGTCGTGCAGCGCGTCGTACAGCGGCCGCAGGTACGGGTCGATCTTCTCGTAGAGCGTGCCCGGCAGGTACCCGAGCCGCTCCCCCGCCTCGACCGCGGGCCGGGTGAGGATGATCCGGTTGACCTGCTTGGCCTGCAGCGCCTGCACGGCCTTCGCCATGGCCAGGTAGGTCTTGCCGGTGCCCGCCGGTCCGATGCCGAACACCACGGTGTTCTCGTCGATCGCGTCGACGTAGTGCTTCTGGTTCAGCGTCTTCGGGCGGATGATGCGACCGCGCTTGGACAGGATGTCCAGGCTGAGCACGTCGGCGGGCGACTCACCGTGGTCGGCGGAGAGCATGTCCACCACGCGGCGCACGGCGTCCGGCCCCAGCTGGCCGCCTTTGTCGACGATCGTGATGAGCTCGGCGAACACCCGTTCTCCGAAGGCGACGTCGGCGGGATCACCGGTCAAGGTGACCTCGTTGCCGCGCACGTGCACGTCGGCGGTGAGGAGTTCTTCCACGGCCCGCAGGTTCGCGTCGCGCGTGCCGACGAGCGCGAGCACCGCGCTGTCCGGGACGGTGACCTTCGACTGGGCGGGCCGGTCCGGCGGCTGGTTCTGCGGCCGGTTCTGCGCGGAGAGGCGCTGGGCTGAGAGGTTCGGCTGCTCCGGCGCCGTCCCGTCCCGCGCGGTCCCGTCCGGCGTTGCGTTGTCCTGCTGGTTCTCAACGTCCCTGGACTGCTGCTGTCCGGACTGGGCGGATCCACCCGCTGCGATTCCGGCCACGTGTGTTCGGGCCTGCTTTCTGCGCTCGGCGCGCGGAGTCGGTCGTTCTGCCTGATACCGATGGTAGAGCAATCGGCAACGCGGTTACGTCGCCGATCGCCCGCTCCTGCCGGTCAGCCCTTCAGGGGGCCGCCGGTGAGCCCGCCGAGCGGTTCGCCGCCGAGCAGGTGCAGGTGCACGTGGAAGATGGTCTGGCCGGCGTCGACGTTGGTGTTGAACAGCAACCGGTATCCGGACTCGGCGATGCCTTCGCGCTCGGCGATGTCGCCTGCGACGCGCACCAGTTCGGCGAGCAGGTCCGGCTCGGCGGCGGCGAGCTCGGCCGCGTTGCGGTAGCGCGTCTTCGGCACGACCAGCACGTGGGTCGGTGCCTGCGGGTTGATGTCGCGGATCGCGAGCACTCGCTCGCCGTCGTGCACGACGTCCGCGGGGATCTCCCCGGCGATGATGCGCAGGAACAGGGAATCCAGATCGCTCTCGGTCATGCCGGGAAGGCTATCCGCGCGCTCGGTGCACCGGTCTCCGGCCCGTCCACGTCGCGGGAGGTCGTCGATCTCCCCGACCGGGTGCCGCGCCGTAGCGGGGCTGGGGGTGGCCCGGCTACGGCGCGGCCTCGCCGGACCGAGGGGGGAGTGTCCGGCGAGCGCCCGGTTGGGCTCGCTGTGCGAGCTACCTGAGGCAGTGAACCTGTGACCCTCAGGCATCGGACTTACCGTAACCCCGCGTCATCCCTCCGCGCTAGAAAACGCACAAACGCGTGTTCATTACTCCGATTCAGTGACGTGCCTTGTTGCCGAAAGTCCCCGGACGACGATCGCCGCCGGTCCTGGTCAGCACCCTGCCGAGGCGGGCACGACCAGAACCGGCGGCGACCGGCCACAAGATCACAATCGGGACTCAGCGATGCCCGAAGGACTTGAAGCGGGAGAACAGGCCCTGCCGCTGACCGTTGCCGTTCGCGGTCACCGTCGGCTCCGGCTGCTCCTCGCCGCGCAACGTCGCCAGCCGGCGCAGCAGCTCGATCTGCTCATCGTCGAGCCGCGTCGGCACCTGCACGTCGAGGTGCACGTGCAGGTCGCCGTGCCCGCTGACGCGCCCGTTGGAACGCAGCTTCGGCAGGCCGCGGCCGGTGAGCACGTGCTCGGTGCCCGGCTGGGTGCCCGGCTCGACGGTGAGCTCCTCGGTGCCGTCGAGGGTGTCCAGCGACAGCACGGTGCCCAGCGCGGCGGCCGTCATCGGCACCTCGACGTTGCAGTGCAGGTCGGCGCCGTCCCGGATGAACCGCTCGTGCGGCAGTTCCTCGACCTCGACGAACAGGTCGCCCGCCGGGCCACCACCCGGCCCGACCTCGCCCTCACCGGCCAGCCGCACTCGCATGCCGTCGCCGACGCCCGCGGGGATCTTGACGGTGATGGTCCGGCGCTCACGCACCCGGCCGTCGCCGCTGCACTGCTGGCACGGGTCGGTGATGACCTCGCCGAAGCCGCGGCACACCGGGCAGGGACGGGAGGTCATGACCTGGCCGAGGAAGGAACGCTGCACCGACTGCACCTCGCCGCGGCCACCACAGGTGTCGCAGGTCGAGGGCGCGCTGCCCGCACGCGAACCGCCGCCGTCGCAGGAGTCGCAGAGCACCGCGGTGTCCACGGTGATGTCCCGGTTGACCCCGCTGGCGCACTCCTCCAGCGTCAGTTCCAGGCGCAGCAGCGCGTCGGAGCCCGGCTGCACGCGGCTGCGCGGGCCGCGCCCGCCACCACCGCCGCCACCGGAGCCGCCGAAGAAGGCGTCCATGATGTCGCCGAGGCCGCCGAAACCGGCGAACGGATCACCGCCGCCCATGCCGCCGTCGCCGCCGCCCTGGGACAGCGGGTCGCCGCCGAGGTCCACGACCTGGCGCTTCTTCGGATCGGACAGCACCTCGTAGGCGGTCGTCACCTCACGGAACCGCTCCTGGGCATTGGCCTCCTGGTTCACGTCGGGGTGCAATTCCCTGGCGAGCTTGCGGTAAGCGCGCTTGATCTGCTCCGGCGTAGCGTCCTTGGCCACCCCGAGGGTCCCGTAATAGTCCCTGGCCACCTGTGCGATCTTCCTCTGCTAGGTCTGCGAGTTCACGTGGACGAGTGGTCGTCCGGTCAGGCGTCAACGGCCTGCCAGGATCTCACCCACATAAGCGGCAACGGCGCGGACCGCCGCCATGGTTCCCGGATAGTCCATCCGGGTGGGGCCGACGACACCCATGCCACCCAGCACCATCCCATGCGTGCCGTAGCCGGTGGACACCACCGACGTCGTCTGCATTTCCTCGGCCTCGTTCTCCATCCCGATGCGCACGGTGACGGTCCGCGAATCGCGGGCCGCCGCGAGCAGTTTCAGCACCACGACCTGCTCTTCGAGCGCTTCGAGCACTTGGCGCAACGAGTTGGGGAAGTCGGTGACGTTGCGGGTGAGGTTGGGCGTGCCGCCGAGCACCATGCGTTCCTCGGGGTGTTCCACGAGGGATTCGATGAGCACGCTCGCGACGCGTGTCATGGCGTCGCGCAGCTCCGGCGGCGCCTGTTCCGGCAGTTCCGCCACGGCCGCCGAGGCGTCCGCGAGGCGCTTCTCGGTCATCGCCGAGTTCAGCACGTTGCGCAGCCGGGCCACGTCGTCGTCGGTGATCACGTCGCCGAGGTCGACCATCCGCTGGTCCACCCGGCCGGTGTCGGTGATGAGCACCAGCATCAGCCGCGCCGGGGTGATCGTGACCACCTCGACGTGGCGCACCGTGGAGCGCGTCAGCGTCGGGTACTGCACCACCGCGACCTGCTGGGTCAGCTGCGCCAGCAGCCGCACGCTGCGGCGCATCACGTCGTCGAGGTCCAGTGCGCCTTCCAGGAAAGCGTCGATGGCGCGGCGTTCGGCGGCGGTGAGCGGTTTGATCTCGTGCAGCCGGTCCACGAACATCCGGTAGCCCGCGTCGGTGGGCACTCGTCCGGCGCTGGTGTGCGGCTGGACGATGAACCCTTCCTCTTCGAGCGCGGCCATGTCGTTGCGCACGGTGGCGCTGGAGACGCCGAGGTTGTGCCGGTCGACCAGCGCCTTCGAGCCGACGGGTTCGTTGGTCGATACGAAATCGGCCACGATGGCCCGCAGGACCTCGAACCGCCGTTGATCGGCGTTCACCACGTCACCTCCGCATCGCCCCAGGCCACGCACCGCTGCCGGTGCGTCTCCGTCAAGTTTACGGGCCGCACCCCCACGCCCCGACGCCCTCAGCCGGAAACCGCCTCGTGCGCGGGTCCCGTCGCCGGGGTTCCGCCGATCAGCCCACATCTCGCCCGGCCGGGCGTCACAGCAGGCGTTGCACGACGGCGTCGGCGAGCAGGCGGCCTCGGTCGGTGAGGGCGCAGCGGCCCGCGCTCAGGGCGTCCGGGCGGAGCAGGCCGTCTTCGGCGGCTTGTTTCGCGGCCAGCGCTCCGTCCGGGGTGAGTGCGGACAACGGGAGTCCTTCGGCGACGCGGAGTTCCAGCATGATCCGTTCCACCCGCTGGTCCTCGGTGTCGAGCAGCTCCCTGGCGTGCGCGGGCGAGCGGCCCTCCGCCAGCAGCGCCGAGTAGCGCGCCGGATGCTTGACGTTCCACCAGCGCACGCCGCCGACGTGGCTGTGCGCTCCCGGACCGGCGCCCCACCAGTCGCCGCCCTGCCAGTAGCCGAGGTTGTGCGCGCACCTGGCGGCTTCGCCGGAAGCCCAGTTGGACACCTCGTACCAGCGCAGACCGGCCTCGGCCAGCGTCGAGTCGATGATCTCGTAGCGGTCGGCGAGCACGTCCTCGTCCGGCATCGGCAGTTCGCCGCGGCGCACCTTGCGGGCCATCGCGGTGCCGTCCTCGACGATCAGCGAGTACGCGGAGACGTGGTCGACCCCGGCTTCGAGGACCGCGCGCAGCGAGGTCCGCAGATCCTCATCGGTCTCCCCCGGCGTGCCGTAGATCAGGTCCAGGTTGACGTGGTCGAACCCGCCCGCCCGCGCCTCCCGAGCCGCGGTGACGGCCCGGCCGGGGGTGTGGTTGCGCTCCAGCACCCGCAGCACGTGCTCGGCCGCGGACTGCATGCCCAGCGACACCCGCGTGTAGCCGCCCTCGCGGATTCCGGCGAAGAACTCGGGCGAGGTCGACTCGGGGTTGGACTCGGTGGTGATCTCCGCGTCGGCGGTGAGGCCGAACGAATCCCGGATGGCGGACACCACGGAGGTGAGCCGTGCCGCTCCGAGCAGTGAGGGCGTGCCGCCGCCGACGAACACGGTCTGCGCGGCGGGCACCGGCCCGCCTCCGGCGGCGAGCGCCCGCGCGCCGAGGTCGAGTTCGGCCCGCAAGCCGTCCAGCCAGTCCGCGAAACCGTCCGAAGAACCCAGCTCATCGGCGGTGTAGGTGTTGAAGTCGCAGTAGCCGCAGCGGGTCGCGCAGAACGGGACGTGCACGTACACGCCGAAGGGACGCTCGCCGAGCCCGGTCAGGGCGCTCGCGGGCAGTGATCCGTCCGGCGGAGCCGGTTCACCTGGAGGTGGCTGCGAAGGCACCCGTCCAGTGTCCCAAAGTGCGCGTAAGCAGTTGTTTCAGCATGAGTTTCGCCGTCGTCCCGTCAGCGGCGAAGCCGCTGAGCAGTGACCAGCGTGAGCAGAACGACCACCGGCGAATGCTCAGCGGCTTCCTCGCGAGGACAGCGGTTTCGCCGTACCGGGCCGCTACGTGAGAGGGCACACCGTTGAGGGGGTAGCGGCGAAGCCGCTGAGCGCCCTCCTGCGCAAACCGCCGTGGAGGGCTCAGTTTGACCCTCGTCTCACTATCCGGTTGATGTTGGACCACAGGGTGGACGCGTGGCACGCTGGCCGTTATGGGTGCGCCCGCAACAAGGCTGCTGTTGGTCGCTCGTCGCTACCTGGATCTGCGCCGAGTCTCCAGCGCACTGTGCCGTCTTACGGACTAACCCGCCGCCGCGTTCCGAACTTGTCCAGTCGGCGCCGGGTGAGCGCCGACTGCGAAACCTCCTCGTGGGATCCGCACGGCGTCGACCCGAGTGCCTCGTCCACCACCACGGAGGTCGGGCCATGGTCCCCCCGACGGAAGCTCAAAGCCGTACCGAGCGCCGCACCCCAGCCCGCAAGGGCAAGACACGCGGTGAGGGGCAGTGGGCGCTCGGCTACCGCGAACCGTTGAACGCGAACGAGCGGTCCAAGAAGGACGATAACCCGCTCAACGTCCGCCACCGCATCGAGACGATCTACGCGCACGGCGGGTTCGACTCCATCGACCCGGCCGATCTGCGCGGACGTTTCCGCTGGTGGGGTCTTTACACCCAGCGCGCAGCAGGGATTCCCGGCGCTCGCACGGGCACCATCGAGCCGGAAGAGCTCGACGCCTCCTACTTCATGCTGCGGGTCCGCGTCGACGGTGGCGCGATGACCACCGAGCAGCTGCGCGTCGTGGGTGAGATCTCGCAGACCTACGCCCGCGACACCGCGGACATCACCGACCGGCAGAACATCCAGCTGCACTGGATCCGGGTCGAGGACATGCCGACGATCTGGGAGAAGCTGGAGTCGGTCGGCCTCTACACCACGGAGGCCTGCGGGGACTGCCCGCGAGTGCTGCTGGGTTCCCCGGTGGCGGGTGTCGCCGCGGACGAGATCATCGACGCCACTCCGGCGATCAAGGAGATCACCGAGCGCTACATCGGTGACAAGTCGCTGTCGAACCTGCCGCGCAAGTTCAAGACCGCGATCAGCGGCTCCCCGCGCTGGGACACCGTGCCGGAGATCAACGACATCTCGCTGGTCGGCGTGGAGCACCCGGAGCACGGCCCCGGTTTCGACCTGTGGGTCGGCGGCGGCCTGTCGACGAACCCGAAGCTGGCGGTGCGGCTGGGCGCCTGGGTGCCGATCGAGGAGGCCGCCGAGGTGTGGCACGCGGTGACCTCGCTGTTCCGCGACTACGGTTACCGCAGGCTGCGCCACCGCGCCCGGTTGAAGTTCCTGGTGGACGACTGGGGCGCGGAGAAGACGCGGCAGGTCATCGAGGACGAGTACCTCGGCCGCAAGCTGCTCGACGGCCCCGCGCCGGAAACGCCGGGCGGGCACCGCGATCACCTCGGGGTGAACCCGCAGGTCGACGGGAACTTCTACGTCGGCGTGAAGTCGCAGGCCGGCCGGGTCAGCGGTTCGACGCTGGTGGAGGTCGCGAAGGCCGCCGAGCGCATCGGCTCCGGACGGGTGCGCACCACGGTGGAGCAGAACCTGCTGGTGCTGGACGTGGCGCAGCAGCAGGTCGAGGGCCTGGTGGCGGACCTGGCGAAGCTGGGCCTGCACAGCACACCGACTCCGTGGCGGCGCAACGTGATGGCCTGCACCGGCATCGAGTTTTGCAAGCTCGCGATCGTCGAGACCAAGCAGCGCGCCATCGATCTGATCAACGACCTGGAGCAGCGGCTGGAGGACATCCAGGGCGACGTCCAGGATCCGGTGACGATCAACCTCAACGGCTGCCCGAACGCCTGCGCCCGGACGCAGACCGCCGACATCGGCCTCAAGGGCCAGATGGTGCGCGATGACGAGGGCAACCAGGTGGAGGGCTTCCAGGTGCACCTCGGTGGCGGGCTGGGGCTCGACGCCGGGTTCGGCCGCAAGATCCGCGGGCACAAGGTGACCTCGGTGGATCTCGGCGACTACGTGGAGCGCTTGGTGCGCAACTACCTCGGTCAGCGCGAGCAGGGCGAACGGTTCGCGCAGTGGGTGGGCCGCGCCGAGGAAGACGCCCTCAAGTGAGTGCGAGCGCGGAAGGCGGTGCCGTCCCGGAAGGCCGGGCGGTGCCGTTCTACTGCCCCTACTGCGGGGACGAGGAACTGATTCCGGAGCCGGAACCGGCGGGTGCCTGGAAATGCGAGGCATGCCTGCGGGTGTTCACCGTACGGCTCGTCGGGCTGGCGAGCGGCTGAGGAGACGGAGACCCATGACTGTCGAGACCACCACGGACATCCCCTCCACCGACATCGGCGTGCGCCGCAGCGACGAGGAACTGCGCGCACTGGTCGAGGAAGCCGCCCCGCGCTTGGCCGAGGCGAGCGCCGAGGAGGCGCTGCGCTGGGCCGCCGAGACCTTCGGCGACGGCTTGATCGTCGCTTCCAACATGCAGGACGCCGCGCTGGTCGACCTCGCGGCGAAGCAGCAGCCGGGTGTGGACGTGCTGTTCCTGGAGACCGGCTACCACTTCGCCGAGACCATCGGCACCCGCGATGCGGTGGCGCAGGTCTACGACGTGAACATCGTCAACGCGCAGGCGGAGCAGTCGGTCGCCGAGCAGGACGCGACCGAGGGTCCGAAGCTGCACGACCGCGATCCGGGCCGCTGCTGCTTCCTGCGCAAGGTCGTGCCGCTGCGCGACACCTTGGCCCGCTACGAGGCCTGGGTGACCGGGGTGCGCCGGGTCGAGGCCCCGACGCGGGCGAACACGCCGATCGTGACCTGGGACGACCGCAACAACCTCGTCAAGATCAACCCGATCGCTGCGTGGAGCGACGATGCAATGAACGCCTACATCGAGCAGCACGGCGTGCTGGTGAACCCGCTGGTGCCCGCGGGTTTCCCGTCGATCGGGTGCGCGCCGTGCACGGCGAAGCCCGCGCCGGGCGCCGATCCGCGCAGCGGCCGCTGGGCGGGCACGTCGAAGACCGAATGCGGCCTGCACGGCTGAATCAGGAGGAGTCCGTGCAGATTGATTCGCGTAGCGGGTCGTTCGGCGGCTCCGCCGCTGACAAGCCACAGCACAAGGACCACTCCGCAAGGACTCGTCAGCAAGCACACCCGGAGAGGATGGGTATGACCGCCGAGCCACAGCTCGACCTGCCGGAGGACCCGGTGTCCACGGGGGCACCACCGCAGGTCGACAACCTGGACGCCTTGGAGTCCGAGGCCATCCACATCTTCCGGGAGGTGGCCGGGGAGTTCGACCGGCCGGTGATCCTGTTCTCCGGTGGCAAGGACTCGACGGTGCTGGCGCACCTGGCGATCAAGGCGTTCCGGCCGGCGGCGGTGCCGTTCCCGCTGCTGCACGTGGACACCGGGCACAACTTCGACGAGGTCATCGAGTTCCGCGACCGGCTCGTCGCCGAGCACGACCTGCGGCTCGTGGTGGCCTCGGTGCAGGACTACATCGACGACGGCAGGCTCGCCGAACGGCCCGACGGCATCCGCAACCCGTTGCAGACCACGCCGCTGCTGGACGGGATCACGGAGAACAAGTTCGACGCGGTCTTCGGCGGCGGCAGGCGCGACGAGGAGCGGGCGCGGGCGAAGGAGCGCATCTTCAGCCTGCGCAACGCCTTCGGCCAGTGGGATCCGCGCCGCCAGCGCCCGGAGCTGTGGAACCTGTACAACGGCAGGCACCGGCCGGGTGAGCACGTGCGGGTGTTCCCGTTGTCGAACTGGACGGAACTCGACATCTGGCGCTACATCCAGCGCGAGAAGATCGCGCTGCCGGAGATCTACTACGCGCACCGCCGCGAGGTGTACCAGCGCGACGGCATGTGGCTGACCTCGGGACCGTGGGGCGGTGCCCGCGACGGCGAGACCGTCGAGGAGAAGATCGTCCGCTATCGCACCGTCGGCGACGGCTCCTGCACGGGTGCCGTGGAGTCCGAGGCGTACACCGTGGACGACGTGATCGCCGAGGTCGCCGCGAGCCGGCTCACCGAGCGCGGCGCGACGCGGGCCGACGACCGGATGTCGGAGGCCGCGATGGAGGACCGCAAGCGGGAAGGCTACTTCTGATGACCGAGACCACGACCCGTACCGCACCGGACTCCGGCGCCGAGGTGGTGCTGCCGGTGCACACGGATCTGCTGCGGCTGGCCACGGCCGGTTCGGTCGACGACGGCAAGTCCACCCTGGTGGGCAGGTTGCTGCACGACACGAAGTCGGTGCTGGCCGACCAGCTGGACGCGGTGCACCGCGCCAGCGCCGACCGCGGCCTGCAGACTCCGGACTTGTCGCTGCTGGTGGACGGCTTGCGCGCGGAGCGCGAGCAGGGCATCACGATCGACGTGGCCTACCGGTACTTCGCGACGCCGAAGCGCACGTTCGTGCTCGCCGACACTCCGGGGCACGTGCAGTACACCCGCAACACGGTGACCGGCGCGTCCACGGCGCAGCTGGCGATCCTGCTGGTGGACGCGCGCAAGGGCGTGATCGAGCAGACCCGCAGGCACGCGGCGGTGCTGGCGCTGCTGGGCGTGCCGCAGCTTGTGCTGGCCGTCAACAAGATCGACATGGTGGAGTACGACGGCGCGATCTACGAGCGGATCGCCGAGGAGTTCGCCGGGCACGCACGCGCGCTCGGCTACTCCGACGACGCCGTGGTCACGATCCCGGTGTCGGCGCTGCACGGCGACAACGTGGTGGAGCGTTCGGAGCGCACGCCGTGGTACTCCGGCCCCGCGCTGCTGGAGCACCTGGAGACGGTGCCGGTGGCGCCGGATCCGTTCGACGTGCCGTTCCGGATGCCGGTGCAGTACGTGATCCGCCCGCGCACGGCCGAGTTGCCGGACTACCGCGGTTACGCGGGACAGGTGTCGGCGGGCGTGGTCGCGCAGGGCGATGAGGTCGTCGTGCTGCCCGCAGGCATCCGCACCCGAGTGTCCAAGGTGGACACTCCGGACGGCCCGGTGCCCCGCGCGTCGGCCGGGCGTTCGGTGACGCTGCTGCTGGAAGACGACGTGGACCTGTCCAGGGGCGACCTGATCGCCACGGCGGACGCCGCGCCGCGAATCACCGACGAGCTCGACGCCACCGTGTGCTGGCTGGCCGAGAAGCCCTTGCAGCCCGGCTCGAAGCTGCTGGTCAAGCACGGCACCCGGACCGTGCAGGCCATGGTGACGGAGTTGTCCGCGCGCTTCGACGAGCAGGAACTGACCAGTGTGGACACCCCGGACTCGTTGCAGCTCAACGAGATCGGTCGCGTGCAGCTGCGCACCGCGGAACCGCTGCCGGTGGACGACTACGCCGAATCCCGGCGCACCGGGTCGTTCCTGGTGATCGATCCGGCGGACGGCACGACGCTGGCCGCCGGCCTGATCGGGCTGCCGCTGGCTCCGCTCGCGGCGGCCGTCGCGAGCTGATCCGGTTGCGCCCCGCACTGATCGCCGTCGCGCACGGCAGCCGGGATCCGCGCTCGGCGCGCACCATCCACGCCCTGCTGGACGTGGTGCGCGCCGAGCGCCCGGACCTGGACGTGCGCGCGGCCTTCCTGGACCTCTCCGCGCCGCGGGTGGGCGATGTGCTCAGCGCGGTGCATGCCGACGGGCACCGCGAGGCGGTGGTCGTCCCGCTGCTGCTGGGCAGCGCCTTCCACGCGAAAGTGGACCTGCCCGCCGTCCTAGCCGAGGCGAGCGCGCGACTGCCCGGGCTGCGGCTGCACACCGCGGACGTGCTCGGCCCCGACCCGCTGCTCGACGCCGCGGCACTGGACCGGCTGGCCGAAACCGGTGCGGCGACAACGGATTCCGAGCTCGGCGTGGTGCTCGCCGGGGTCGGCTCGGCGCACGCTCCGGCGAACCGGCTCGTCGCGCAGGTCGCCGAACGGTGGCAGGCGCGGACCTCGTGGGCCGGCGCGGTCGCCGCGTTCGCCACCGCCGCCGAACCCGATGTCCCGGCGGCGATCTCGCTGCTGCGGGAACGGGGCGCCCGCCGGATCGCGGTGGCGTTCTGGTTCCTCGCGCCCGGGCTGCTCACCGACCGCGTCATCGACGCGGCTCAGGCTCAGGTCGCGGGGGATTCCCCGCTGATCGCGGCACCGATGGCGGACTCCCCAGCCGTCGCCGAACTCATCCTGAGGCGCCACGCGCAAGCGTTGGACCGCGACGAGGACGTCACCGGCGTCGCATGAGCTCTCCGCGTCCGGCCACTCGTACGGCCGAACGCATCGCGGTTCCGGCTCGGCGTTCGGACCAGCGCACGACTCCGAGCGGGGCAACGGATTGGGCCGATCTTGCGGAATTCCGACAAGTTCTCCCAGGTGCGCAACCTTCCGGGCAAGATGCCGTTCGTGCGGCCCCGACTTGGGCGCACCAACGCCCGGCGGTGACCCGGTTACCCCGACCTCGGGTCGCCGCCGGGTGGCCCGGTTCGTCCGCCGTCGCCCGGTTCCGCACACCTCTGGCGGAGAGCGCCATCACTGACGCACGGTGTTTTTGTGGAACACTAAACTTCACCCCAAGTGGCCATGAGAGAGTGCGGATCAACTACGCGACGGTGGTGAGTCGCAGCGCAGCCGAGCGATATCGCGGCGCGGAACCACACTTTCGGGTGAGCCAGTGAACCTCGGCGGCAAGGATCAAGGTGCAACGACAAGTCGGGGGCGAGTGCGGGAGATGAACACCCAGCAGCCGAGTCGGCCGGTGATCACGCCGGCCATGCGGGAGCAGGCCGCCAAACAGCCGAACACCTGGCTGTACGTGGTGGATCCGATCTTCAGCGACCCGAACGCGGAAGTGCCGCCCTGGGGCTTCATCGGCGGTTACCGGGTCGACGAGCGCGGCGAGCTCACCGATGACTTCTCGCCGAACCCGAACTACCGCCCCTCGCCGGTCGCGTTACGCCTGCCCGCACCGACCAACGACGTCGAACGCGCGCTGCAGCTGACCACCACCGGCTACGCGCAGGCCCCCACTCTGCTGGCGGCGCTGCTGGACGCCGAGCTGATCCTGTTCGCGCAGCCACAGGGCAGCGGCCTGTTCACCATGGACCACGATTCCGGCAGGCGGCAGTTGCAGCTGTTCACCTCCGACGGGTACCTCCCGGCGAACTGGACGAGCTGGCAGCGCATGACCGGCAGACAGCTCGTCGAGCGCAACCCGACCGGCATGGACCTGCAGATCAACCCGACGAGCCAGGTGAAGGCGCGGGTCCCGGCCGAAGACCTGATCAAGTCGGCCGGTGGCCGCAGCGCTCCCGCTCCCTCCCCCGCTCCGGCGGCTCCCGCGGACGCCACGCAACCCGCCAAGGTGCCGCAGACCGAGCAGCAGGCCCCGGACCCGATCACCAGCGACCGGGGGCAGCGCTTCCTCGGCAGCGTGCTCGCCGCCGCCGCGGGCGACGCGCTGGGCGCACCGATCGAGACGTATCCGGTGGAGCAGATCCGCAGCCGCTACGGCGAGCGCGGCGTCACCGACTACGAACGCGGCGGTGACCATCCCGGCGAATTCACCGACGACACCCAGCTGATCCTGTTCACGCTGGAAGGCCTCATCCGCGGCCACGTCGCGGCCCGCCGCGGCGCCACCGGCGGCCCGCTGGCCGCCGTCCAGCTCGGCTACCAGCGCTGGCTGCACACCCAGGGCCACGCGTGGTCGCGGGCCGCGGGACCGTACGCCGAGCGGCACCCGGAACCCGACGGCTGGCTCATCGCCGAACGCGACCTGTTCGCCGTGCGCTCCCCGAACAGCGAGTGCATCACCGCGCTGCGCGAGTTCGCCTCCGTCGGCGTGCCGGGCACGTTCCAGCGCCCGATCAACGACTCCGACGACAACACCGGCGTGGTGCGCGCCGCGCCGTTCGCGCTGTGGTCGCAGGATCCGCGCGAGGTGTTCCGGCTCGCCGCCGCCGGAGCCGCGCTGACCTGCTCGAAGCCCAGCGGTTACCTGCCCGCGGGCGTGCTGGCGGTGCTGGTGCACCGCCTGCTGGACGGGGCCGCGCTGCCGGACGCGTTGACCGCTGCTCGCGACCTGCTGGCCGAATGCGACGGACATCAGCAGACCGAGCGGCTGCTGCTGGTCGCCGAGGATCTCGCCGCGCAGGGCACGCCGAGCGCGGAGCAGATCAAGGATCTGATCGGCGGCGGCTGGACGGGCCACGAGGCCTTGGCCATCGCCGTGTGCGCGGCGCTGAGCAACGACGGCATCGGCCCCGCCGTGATGGCCGCGGTGAACCACTCCGGTGACAGCGATTCGACGGGCGCCATTTGCGGCGCGATCGTCGGTGCCCGCGAGGGCGTGTCCGCGATGCCGGGCATCTGGCTGCGCGATCTCAAGCAGCGGGAAACGGTCGAGAAGCTGACCACCGACGCGTTGGTGGAGTTCGGGCCGCAGCCGCGCACCGACGAGACCTGGGCGCAGCGCTACCCCGCCGAGCGGGACCTCATCGACCTGGACTTCGACTCGGAACTGCCGCGCACCGCGCGGGACAACGCCGCGCAGCGGACCTCCGAGCAGCCCGCGGTGCGCGAGCAGGACAAGGCGAAGGCCGACGCCCCGGCGAAGACCGAGCAGGCCGATTCGGCGCAGCGCCCGGACGCGGCGGAGTCGACCGGCACCGCCACGACGAGCGAACCGGACGCCGCCGCCGAGAAGTCCGCGCCGGTGGCGCGATTCCCCATTCCGGCGGGGGGTTCCGAGGCGGCGAAGGGTTCCGCGAGTCCGGGGACCCCGAGCTCGGCGGCGGGATCTGGTGCGTCGCCGGATTCGGCGAAGCAGGACGAGCCCGCACCACAGTCCACTTCGGACTCCGCTGCCGAGCTGGCGCCAGGCGGCCGGACGGCGGCCGCTGTACCGGCCGACGAGGGCGAGGCATCCGCCGAGGAGTCCGCCCCGGTATCGACGGCGAAATCCGAGCCGATCGCGGCGAAGCCCGAGGTGGCCACGGCGAAGCCCGAGGCGAGCACCGCGAAGCCCGAAGCGGTCACGGCGAAGCCCGAGGCGAACACAGCGAAACCCGAAGCGGCCAACGCGAAGCCCGATGCGGCCACGCCGAAACCCGAGGCGAACACAGCGAAACCCGAAGCGGCCAACGCGAAGCCCGACGCGGCCACGCCGAAACCCGAAGCGGTCACCGCGAAACCCGACACGGCCACGCCGAAACCCGAAGCGAGCACCGCCGAACCCGAGACACCCCCGGCGAAGACCGAATCCGCCGCTGCGAAGCCCGACGCGGCCAAGTCCACGGCAGCGGACCCCGAGACCGCGGCGAAGACGTCCGACGCCGAGCAGTCCACGACCCCGCCGCTGCCGACCATGGGCTCCTGGCCCAACTCCTCCCCGGCCAACGGCGAAACCCCCGCACAGCAGGAAAAGCCCGCCGACCGGACCGCCGCTCCCGCGACGAAGGAACCGGTCGCCCGTCAAGCGCCCGCACCGGCCCAGCCCGCCCCGGCGGTCGCACCATCACCGAGCCCGGGACGGAACGCGGCGCCCGGATCCTCGGCTGCCTGCTGGGTGGCGCGGTCGGTGACGCACTCGGCTACCCCATCGAGGACGACTCGATCGAGACGATCCGCGCCAAGCACGGCGCCGCGGGCGTGGTCGATTTCGTCGACGCGCACCGCCCCGGCGGCTCGATCAGCGACGACACGCAGCTGACCCTGTTCACCGCGGACGGCCTGATCCGGGCCGCCATCCGCCGCAGGCTCTACGACGACACCGATCCGGCGCCGCAGGTCCAGCACGCCTACCAGCGTTGGCTGCACACCCAGGGATTCGACTGGAAGGAAGCGGGCGGCCCGATCGCCGCGGCACCACCGGACGGCTGGCTGATCAAGGAGAAGGGCCTGTTCGTGCGCCGCGCGCCGGGCGCCACCTGCGTGCAGGCGTTGCACGCGTACGCCACCAGCGGGCAGCTGGGCACGCTCACGAACCGGATCAACGATTCCAAGGGCTGCGGCGGCGTGATGCGCGCGGCTCCGGCCGGTTTTTGGTCCGCGGACCCCACCGAGACGTTCCGGGTGGGTGCGGCGACGGCCGCGCTGACCCATGGCCACCCGAGCGGTTTCCTGCCCGCCGGTGCGCTGGCGGTGATCGTGGCCCAGCTGCTGAGCGGCCGTTCGCTGCCGGAAGGCGTGGATCGCGCGCTCACCGAACTGTCCGGCTGGGAAGGCCACGAGGAGACCACGAGCGCGCTGCGCCGGGCGATCGAACTCGCCACCGAGGGCACGCCGACTCCGGAGCAGATTCAGCACCGCCTCGGCGAAGGCCGGGTCGGCGAGCAGGCGCTGGCCATCGCGGTGTGCGCCGCGCTGGCCCGGCCGTCCTCCTACGCCGACGCCGTCGTACTGGCCGCGAACCACTCCGGTGACAGCGACGCCACCGCCTCGATCTGCGGGAACATCATGGGCGCCGCGCGCACCTCCAGCGCCATCCCGCACGCCTGGCGGCAGCGGGTGGAGCTGGGCGAGGTCATCGAGCAGCTCGCACGGGACGCGACGGAGGAGTTCGGGGAGCACCCGCCCTCGGTGCCGGAGTGGCTGCGCCGCTATCCGGCGGGCAGTGCGCCCACCGCGAAGGCGCCCGTGCAGCGGAAGGCCGAACGCGCCGAGGCCGCCTCGCAGCGGTCGGAACCCGCCGCGCGGGTTCCGGAGACGGCTGCGGAGACCACGGCGGTGATCGCCCCGATCCCGGCCGTCCCGGACGAGGAGCCCGCGGCGAGCGCGGCCCCGACGCGGTCCACGACCGCCGCTCCGGCCGCCACGGAGGCTCCCGCCGGGGCGGAAACCCCGGCTGCGGCGGAAAGTCCGGCGGCCGCCGTGA
This sequence comes from Saccharopolyspora gloriosae, assembly GCF_022828475.1. Lineage (GTDB taxonomy): Bacteria > Actinomycetota > Actinomycetes > Mycobacteriales > Pseudonocardiaceae > Saccharopolyspora_C > Saccharopolyspora_C gloriosae_A. Next base: position 5,494,674 of record NZ_CP059557.1, read on the forward strand.
GCCCGGCTCGGGCCGAAAGTCCCGCTCCGGCCGAAGGCTCCGCTGCGACCGGAAGTGCCGCTCCCGCCGGAAGCTCTGCTCCGACCGAAGAGACCACTCATGCCGAAACCCCCGCTCCCGCCGGAACACCCGCCGCCGAAAGTCCGGCGGACGAGGACGCCGGGGACGGCCTGAACGACGAAGAGCTGCGGCTGCTCGCCGCGTGGCGCAAGTTCCGCGACGGCGAGGACGACACCCCCAACGACCTCTCCGAGGGCCTGCACAAGCTGCTCCAGGAGGCCTTCGGGGCCGAACGCGCCGCGCAGCTGGTGGCGGCGGGCGATGGCGACGGGGAACTTCCCGAGGAGGTCCCTGCCGAGCTGGACCGGCTGGACCGGCTCGCCGGGTGCGCGCTCGGCGTGCTCGCCGGCGACGCGCTGGGCGCACCGTGGGCGTTCCTGTCGCAGCGGGCGATCCTGCGCCGCAACCCGGACGGGGTCCGCGAACCGGCCGAGTACCTCGGCGGTCGCGGCCGGTCCACGGCAGTGGGCCAGCAGTCCGTGTTCCTCCTGGACGGCCTGCTCCGCGCGACCGTCCACAAGGGACTCAAGCGGTCCGGCTCGGAGCCGGACCTGGTGCGCGGCACCTTGCAGCATTGGCTGATCACGCAGGGCGCGCTGATCGAACCGGCCGTGCGGCCCGCCGCGCTCGCCGAGCACCCCGCGTTGCGCGTGCAGCGGTTCCCCGACGAGGCCACCGTCACCGCCCTCGCCGGGTGGGACGGCGAGAGCGCGGCCCCCACGCCGAGCACCCCGCCGAACCAAGCCACCGGTGCCGCCGCAGCGGCGCGAGGCGCCGTGGTCGGCCTTCACGCCGACACACCCGGGGCCGCCGTCGAACTGGGCATCACGATCGGCGTGCTCACCCACGGCCACCCGGACGGCTATCTCCCGGCGGCCGCGGTCGCCGCGATGGTCGCGGCGCTGCGGGACGGCCAGACCCTCGCGGAGAGCGTGCACACCACGCTCAACGAGCTCAAGGCATGGGAAGGCAACGAGAACACGACGCGCTCGCTGCGGGACGCGCTGGAACTGGCCGAGCACGGCCCGGTTCCGGTGCCCGCGCTGGAGAAGCTGGGGGCGGGCAAGCACGCCCCGGCCGCCCTCGGCGTCGCGGTGGCCGCGGCCCTGACGCACCCCGACTCGTTCGCGGACGCCGTCGCGCTGGCCGCCACGCACTCCGGCGACAGCGCGGCGACCGCCGCGCTGTGCGGCGGCCTGCTGGGAGCGGCGCGCGGCGCGTCGGAGATCCCCCGGGAATGGCTCGATCAGCTGGAACTGCACGACCAAGTGGAGCAGCTGATCACCGACGCGCGCCGCGCCGAGACCGAGCTCGCCCCGGACGGCACGGCGCCGGACTGGGCGAAGCGGTACACGGGATAACGTTGGACAAGTGACGGACGCGAGGGCCTCTGACGGGCTCACCGAGGCGGAACGGGCGTTGTTGGCGGTATACCGGGAACGGCGCCGCCTGATGACACCCGATTCCACGACCGCGCGCCCGGACTCCGGCTCGCACTCCGGCGGGTCGGACGGCACCGGCCCGGACACGACCGGACCCGCCGACGCCGATGAGCGGTTGCTGCTGGAGAAGTGGCGTTCGTGGCGGGACCGCCCGCTGACCCGGCCGCCGTGGTTCGCTGCGTTGCGCCAGCGCATCAGCACCGACCCGGTACCACCGGTCCCCGCGACCGGCCTCGCCGACGACTCCGGCTACCGGGCGGACGCCGCGAGCCGATTCGCCGGGATGCTGCTGGGCACCGCCTGCGCCGAGTTCACCGTCGCGGGCCGCGTCGGCGAGCGCACCACGTCCACGATGTTCGCGCTGGAAGGCGTGATCCGCGCGCACACCGCGCTGCGCGTGCACGGTGCCGCCGACCTGCCCGCTTCCGTCCTCAGTGGACTCCAACGGTGGCTGCACACCCGCGGAGTCCCTTGGCAGGACTGCATTGCGAACCCCACCGAGGAACCGGACGGCTGGCTGGTCGGCCGAAGTGAGCTGCGCGCCGACTCGGTGGACGACCCGGCGCTGCTCACCGCGCTGACCAGGATCGCCGCCGGTGGCAGGGCTTCCGCACATGCGACCGGCGCGACAGGTGTACCGCTCGGCGCCGTGGCCGCGCTGTGGTCCGGCACCGACGTGTTCGGCTCCGCCAGGGACCTCGCCGCGTTGTCCCACGGCCACCCGGACGGCAACCGCCCCGCCGGTGTGCTCGGCGTCGCGATTTCCCTGCTGCTGCGCGAAATTCCGCTGCACGAGAGCCTGCTGCGAGCGGTCGCGGCCTGGGAGCCCGCGGACTCCCGGCCGCGCCTGCTGGATCGCGCATTGAGCCTCGGAGCCACCAGCCCCGTCGGGTTCGTGCCCGGTGCCGACCAGCTCGACGCGATGAGCGCGGGCCGCACCGGCACCGAGGCCCTCGCCGTGGCGTTGCGCGTCGCCGCCGCCTGCCCCGACGACTTCGCCACCGCCGTCGCCGCCGCGTCCGACCACGGCGGCGACATCCGCACGACCGCCGTGCTGTGCGGCCAATTACTCGGAGCCGCTCACGGTCCCGCCGCGATTCCCCTACCGTGGTCCGAGAAACCAGCCGCGCTCGCGGCGCTGGAACGGCTCGCCGAGGACGCCGCCGCCGAATTCGGTCCCTACCCGGACGAATCCGCCGAGTGGCTCCAGCGGTACCCCGTCGGCGCCCCGGCGCACGCCCCCGACCGGCGAAGGAGCCTGCACGCCGTGCCCAGACTCGCCGCATCCAGGGACCGCTTCCTCGGCGCGGTACTGGGCTGCGCCATCGGTGAAGCGCTCGGCACGCCCATCGCGGGCAACAGCTGGAGCGACATCCAGGACCGGCACGGCCCGCAAGGCCTGCGCAACTACGTGCCCGCAGGGCATCCGGCGGGACGCCTCGGCAGCGACACCCAGCTGCTGCTGTTCTCCCTGGAAGGCACCATTCGAGCCGGGGTGAGTCGCCGCACCGGCGAGGTCGCCGACCCGTCCCGGCACATCCAGCACGCCTACCAGCGCTGGCTGCACACCCAACACCTCAGCTGGGGTCGCGCCGCGGGCGAGTTCCTCAAGCACACCCCCGCTCCGGACGGCTGGCTGGTGGGGCATCGAGCCCTGTTCCAGACCCGCAACCCGGGCCGCACCATGATGCGCACCCTCATCGCGTTCGCCAAGGGCCAACAGCCGATGGGCACTCCCGAACACCCGGTCAGCGACTCGCAGGGCAGCACCGCGGTGATGCGCGCCGTCCCGGCCGCGTTATGGAGCGACGACCCGGTCGAGGTCTTCCGCGTCGGGCAGAACACCGCCGCGCTCACCCACGGCGACCCCGTCGCCTACCTGAGCGCAGGCACCCTCGCGTTCCTGGTGTCCCGCCTGCTCGACGGCAGCGACCTCAGCACCGCCGTCGACGATGCGCTCGACGAGCTCAGCGGGCATCGCGGGCAGCAGGAGGTCTCCCGCAAGGTCGCCGCAGCCGTGCGCTACGCCGGTTCCCCCGAGACCACCCCGACTCACCTGGAAACCGGCATCGGCAACGGCTGGAGCGCCGCGGACGCCCTCGGCATCGGCCTGTACGCGGCCCTGGTCGCCGACGGCGACATCGACGCCGCGCTGCCGTTCGCGGTCAACCACTCCGGCAACTCCGCCACCACCGGTGCCGTGTGCGGCAGCCTCGTCGGCGCCCAGTCGGGCGCGGCGAAGATCCCGGACCGCTGGCGCACCGAACTGGAACTGCACGACGTGATCGAGCAGCTCGCGCACGACGCGAGCCTCGAATTCGGCCCGCACCCGCCGGACACCGAGGACTGGACGACCCGCTACCCGCCGACGTGAGTTCCTGGCTCCGGACCGGCCGGGGCGGCTAACGTGCGGCGCATGGGCGAAGAACTCGTGCACCGCACCATCGACGCAGGCATCGCGACGATCACCCTGGACTCACCGCGCAACCGCAACGCGCTGTCCGCTCAGCTGCGGCGCGAACTCCGCGATCACCTGGCGGCCGCGCTGGCCGCGGACTCGGTGCGGGTCATCGTGCTCGACCACACCGGCCCGGTGTTCTGCGCCGGAATGGACCTCAAGGAATCGCAGTCAGCAGACGCCGACCGGCAAGGGGTGCGGGAACTTCCCGAACTGCTCGAAACGCTGTGGACCAGCCCGAAACCGGTCATCGCGAAGCTCGCGGGACCGGCGCGAGCGGGCGGTGTCGGCATCGTCGCGGCCTGCGACCTGGCGGTGGCGGCCGATTCGGCCACCTTCGGCTTCTCCGAGGTCCGCATCGGCGTGGTGCCCGCGGTGATCTCGCTGACCGTGCTGCCCAGGTTGCAGCCGCGAGCCGCGCACGAACTGTTCCTCACCGGCGAGAACTTCGATGCGACCCGAGCCGTCGAGATCGGCCTGCTCAACTCGGCTGTCCCCGCCGAGTCACTGGACGACGCGGTCGCGCGGTACGCCGACATGCTCTCCCGCGGCGCTCCGAACGCGCTGGCCGCGACGAAGGAACTGCTCCGCCGCCCCCGCGCCGCCGCCATCGCCGAGGACTTCGACACCGTCCTGGAACTCTCCGCGAGCCACTTCGCCTCCGAAGAGGGCCAAGAGGGAATCCGAGCCTTCACCGAAAAACGCCCGGCCACCTGGATCCCACGACAAGCGGAGTGAGCACCTCTCGCAGCTGAGCTCGCCTATGCCGAAGTGGCCGGTCGGGGCGAGCTCAGTCGCGGGTGAGGATTGAGGCGAAGCCGCGGCCGCAGATGGTGTTGCTGGCGGCATCCCGCAGCACCGTGTTGATCTTCTCGTAGGCCTTCGGGTCGTGCTCCGCCAGGTGCTGCGCGCCGGACCAGATGAGCACGTGCTCACCCTCCGGCAACCAGGACAGGTCGGTCAGGCAGTCGTAGAGCGCGTCCAGGTTGCGCCCGGCCCACTCAGGGAACGACAGCACCGCCGCGATTCCGTCCAGCGTGGTGCGCTTGCTGATCAGGTCGCTGCCGTCGAGCACGTGCACGGCCGCGCCGCGCCGCTCGGCATCCTCTGCCGCCGTCTTCGCAGTCACGCCAGGCTGCTCCAGCTTGCTCACCGCCGGCTCCTTCCGGAATACCTGAGGCTTTTTCGTCGCAAACATCCCACTCAACCACACACGTCAACAACCAGGAAAAGGCATTATTCACCGCAATGCCGAGGCAATGCGCCACGGACCGGAGCTCTCCCGATCACGCGAGCGATGCGGGCGGTCCGATATCGGCGAACGCTCGCCGCGGCACCACCGACACCGCTGAATCCGGCAGAACGGGCACAGCCTGCCACACCAGCGTGCCCCGCCGTCAACCGGAGTCGCGGAATGGTGGCCCGTCGTGCCCTGTTGTACGAACCAGCCGATGACGACCAGCGCGATCAGCCCGACGAGGGCGATCGTGATGCGCTTGCGCGAGCTCATCCTGTTCACGACACGTCCGTTCCGCGCGGGGTCCGCACCGTCGGCTCGGCGTCGCGCACTCGGGTCAGCTTCGCGCCGATCGCATCGATGGCCCGGTCGAGAACACGCGCCAGGTACCAGCACACCGGCAGCAGCACGACCAGGACCAAAGTCACCAGCAGCGGGTACCACAGCTGCACGAGCCACAGCTCGACGCCGTCCCACCACTCGAACAGCCAGTCCATCACGAGGCGCCAGAGTACGCCGAAACTTTTCAGCCACGCCCCCACCCCGACCACGACTCACAACACCTTCAATCCGGTAAGCGGCGAAGCCCGCGAAGGGCGAGCGAAGCCACGCCTGCCCCACGGCCAAGGCCGTGCCTTACGGCGAAGCCGTGCCTTACGGCGAAGCCGTGCCTTACGGCGAAGCCGAATCTTGGCGGCGAAGCCGTGCCTGTATGCGCGCCAGCGCATGGCCCACGTCGAAAAAACGACCACCCGCGGGTTCTCAGTGGCTTCCTCGCGAGGACGGCTTTTCCCTCGTGGCGGAGCCACCAGGGAAAAAGATCCCGCAGCGAGGAAGCCACTGAGGTTCGGCCACCCGACAACCTAAGCAGAAGTACCGGTAGCTTCCGCCCGCTCAGAGTGCTCCCGAATAGAACGGATGATGGCGCTGAAGTCGTAGCTGCCGCCGCCTTCCTCGTTGAAGCGCTGGTACAGCTCCGTGGCCAGCCGCCCGATCGACGCATCGGTGCCGCTCTGCTGCGCGGCGGACTCGGCCAGCTTCAGATCCTTGAGCATCAAGGCGGCCGAGAAACCCGGTTCGTAATCGTGGTTGGCTCGGCTGGTCTCCACCAGGTCCGGCACCGGGCAGTTCGTCGTCAGCGCCCAGCACTGGCCGGTGGAGATCGACGCCACGTCGTAGAGCGCCTGGTTGCTCAGGCCCAGCCGCTCGCCCAGCACGAAGGCCTCGCCGACGGCGACCATCGAGGCGCCGAGGATGAGGTTGTTGCACATCTTGGTGACCTGGCCGTTGCCCGGGCCGCCGCAGTGGATGACCTTGCGGGCCATGGGTTCCAGCAACGGCTCCGCCCGCTGGAAATGCTCCTCGGCACCGCCGACCATGAAGGTGAGCGTGCCCGCCTCGGCGCCCGCCGTGCCACCGGAGACCGGTGCGTCCAGCGAGCCGAAGCCCTCCGCTCCGGCCAGCTCGTGCGCGGCCCTGGCATCGGCGACGTCGACCGTTGAGGAGTCGATGAGCAGCACGCCGGGTTGCGCCGCGGGCAGCACCTGCTCGTAGCAGTCCAGCAGGTGCTTGCCGCTGGGCAGCATCGTGATCACCGCTTCGGCACCGGTCACGGCCTCGGCGACCGAGCCGGCCACGGTCACCCCGTTCGCCTGCGCCGCCTCCAGCGCCGCGGGCACCAGGTCGAACCCGCGCACGGTGTGGCCGGCTTTGACGAGGTTCGCCGACATCGGGCCGCCCATGTGGCCGAGCCCGATGAAACCGATGACAGCCATTGTCATGTTCCCTTCTGCGGGGTGCGGTGATCCGGATCCGGGCGCGAGGCCCGCGTTGCTCAGCCGGACAAACCCAGTTCGTCCGCGCCGAGCGAGGCGAAGAACCGCTGCAGCTGGTCTTCGCTCACGTCGTCCAGCCGGTTCGGCGACCACTTCGGGTCGCGGTCCTTGTCGACCAGGGTCGCGCGCACGCCCTCCACGAAGTCGCCCGCGGTGAGGCAGCGCAGCGCGATCCGGAACTCCTGGTCGAGCGCGACCTCCAAGCTCTCGGGGCGGCTGCGCAGCGCGCGCAGCGTCAGCTTCAGCGAGGTCGGAGACTTCGTCTCGATCGCGTCCGCGGCCTTCGCGGCGCCTTCCTCCGGGCGGGCGCGCAGCCGCGCGAGGATCTCCGCCACGTCGTCAGCGGCGTAGGCGGCGTCGATCCACTCCCGCTGCGCGGCGACCGGGGACTCCGGCGGGGCTTCGGCGAATCTCGCCAGCGCCGCGTCCGCGTCACCCGCGGTCAACGCCTTGATCAGGTCGTCGATGCGGTCGCTGGGCAGGTAGTGGTCGGCCAGGTCGAGCGCCACCGCGTCCGCACCGCCGACGGGCGCACCGGTCAGCGCCAGGTGCGTGCCGAGCTCGCCGGGGGCGCGCGAGAGCAGGAACGTGCCGCCCACGTCGGGCACGAAGCCGATGCCGACCTCCGGCATGCCGATCTTCGTCCGTTCCGTCACCACCCGGTGCGAACCGTGCGCGGAGATGCCGACTCCGCCGCCCATGCAGACGCCGTCCATCAGTCCCACGACGGGCTTCGGGTAGTGCGCCAGCATCGTGTTGAGCCGGTACTCCTCACCCCAGAACGCCTTCGGCAGCACGTCGTCCTGAGCTTTGGCCGCGTCGTAGAGCGCCCGGATGTCACCACCCGCGCACAGGCCGCGGTCTCCGGCGCCCTCGATGAGCACCGCCTGCACCTGGTCCTCGGAACTCCACTGCCGCAGGGCCGTGGTGATCGACCGGACCATGTCCAGGGTCAACGAGTTGATCGCCTTCGGACGGTTGAGCGTGATGCGTCCGAGCGCGCCCTCGACGCTGAGCAGAACCTGCTCCGGGGCGGGTGTTGTCATGATGCCGACTCCAGCAGTCCACGGGAAATGATCAGTCGCATGATCTCGTTCGTGCCCTCGAGGATCTGATGCACGCGCAGGTCGCGAACGATCTTCTCGAGGCCGTACTCGGCAAGGTATCCGTATCCACCGTGGATCTGAAGCGCCTCGTTCGCCACGGTGAAACCCACATCGGTGGCCAGTCGCTTCGCCATCGCGCACAGCCTCGTCGCGTCCTGGTCGCGGGCGTCGAGCGCCCACGCGGCACGCCACAGCAGCATTCGCGCGGCTTCCAGCTCGGTGGCCATGTCGGCGAGCTTGAACTGCAGCACCTGGAACTCGCTGAGCTTCGAACCGAACGCGCTGCGCTCCCGCACGTAGCCGAGGCTCTGGTCCAGCGCGGCGCGCGCGCCGCCCAGCGAGCAGGAGGCGATGCTGAGCCTGCCGCCGTCCAGCCCGGCCATGGCGATCTTGAACCCGATCCCCTCGGGGCCGAGGCGGCGGTTCTCCGGAACCCGCACGCCGTCGAGGATCACCTGCCGGGTGGGCTGCGCGTTCCAGCCCATCTTCTTCTCGTTCGGCCCGAACGAGAGCCCCTCGGCGTCGCCTTCCACGATGAACGTCGAGATGCCTTTCGAACCGCTCTCGCCGGTCCGCGCCATCACCACGTACACGTCGGAACTGCCGCCGCCGGAGATGAACTGCTTCACCCCGGTCAGCACGTAGTCGTCCCCGTCTCGCACCGCACGGGTCTGCAAGGCCGCGGCGTCCGAACCGGCCTCGGGTTCGGTGAGGCAATAGCTTGCGCGGGCCTCCAGCGAGCACAGCGCGGGCAGCCAGCGAGCCCGCTGTTCGGCGTCGCCGAAGCGGTCGATCATGCCCGCGACCATGTTGTGGATCGACAGGTACGCCGCCACCGAAGGATCACCGGAGGCCAGCGCCTCGAAGATGAGCACCGATTCGAACCTGCTCAGACCGGTGCCGCCGTAGGCTTCGTCGACGTAGATGCCGCCGATGCCGAGCTCACCCGCGGCCCGCAGCACGTCGACGGGGAAGTGCTTGTCCTGGTCCCACTGCACCGCGTGCGGCGCGAGCTGCTCGACCGCGAATTCACGCGCGAGCTGCTGGATCGCCCGCTGGTCCTCGGTCAGCGCGAACGGCGACACCGCGCCGGAGGGTCCGGAAACCGCTGCTACCGACACGTCCACTCCTCACCTTCGGAATTTCGGAGCGGGACCGGCCGTAGAACTCAGGCCGGTCCGCGCCCGCGGCCAGGTCAGTTCATCGTGGGGATGGTGAAGCTGGCGCCCTCCTTGAGCCCGGAGGGCCAGCGCGAGGTCACCGTCTTCGTCTTCGTGTAGAACTTGATCGAATCCGGGCCGTGCTGGTTGAGGTCGCCGAATCCGGACCGCTTCCAGCCGCCGAAGGTGTGGTAGGCGATCGGCACCGGGATCGGCACGTTCACGCCGACCATGCCGGTGTTGACGCGGCTGACGAACTCGCGCGCGGCGTCGCCGTCCCTGGTGAAGATCGCGACGCCGTTGCCGTACTCGTTCTCGCTGGGCAGCCGGACCGCTTCGTCGTAGTCGGCGGCGCGCACGATCGCCAGCACCGGACCGAAGATCTCCTCGCGGTAGATCCGCATGTCCGGCGTGACGTGGTCGAACAGCGAGGCGCCCGCGAAGAACCCGTCCTCGTGGCCCTGCATCGAGAATCCGCGGCCGTCGACCAGCAGCTCCGCGCCCTCCTCGACCCCGGCGGCGACGAGTTCGTCGACCCGCTGCAGCGCCTGCTTCGTCACCAGCGGGCCGAAGTCCGCGGTCTCGTCGAAACTGGTCCCGATCTTGAGCTTGCGGACCCGCTCGGTGAGCTTGTCCACCAGCGCGTCCGCGGTGGCCTGCCCCACCGGAACCGCCACCGAGATCGCCATGCAGCGTTCGCCCGCCGAGCCGTAACCCGCGCCGACCAGCGCGTCCACCACCTGGTCCAGGTCCGCGTCCGGCATCACGATCATGTGGTTCTTGGCGCCGCCGAAGCACTGCGCGCGCTTGCCGTGCGCGGCGGCGGTGCTGTAGATGTACTCGGCGATCGCGGAGGAGCCGACGAACCCGACGGCCTCGATGCGCGGATCGGTGAGCACCGCGTCCACCGCGACCTTGTCGCCGTTGACCACGTTGAGCACGCCCGGCGGCAACCCGGCCTCGATGAACAGCTCGGCCAGCCGCAGCGGCACCGAAGGGTCCCGCTCGGAGGGCTTGAGCACGAAGGTGTTGCCCGCGGCGATGGCGGGCGCGGCCTTCCACAGCGGGATCATCGCGGGGAAGTTGAACGGCGTGATGCCCGCGACCACGCCCAGCGGCTGGCGCATCGAGTACACGTCGATGCCGGTGCCCGCGTTCTCGCTGTACTCGCCCTTGAGCAGGTGCGGGATGCCGACGGCGAACTCGGCGACCTCCAGGCCGCGCTGGATGTCGCCCTTGGCGTCGGGAATGGTCTTGCCGTGTTCGGCGGACAGCAGCCGGGCCAGCGAGTCCATCTCTTCGTTGACCAGCTGCAGGAAACGCATCATGATCCGGGCGCGCTTCTGCGGGTTCTGCGCCGCCCACGCGGGCTGCGCCTCGGCGGCGTTCGCGATCGCGGCGGAGACCTCCTGGGGCGAGGCCAGCGGCACCTTCGCCTGCACCTGCCCGGTGTTCGGGTCGAACACGTCACCGAAGTTCCCGGAGGTTCCGGCGACTCGCTTGCCGCCGATGAAGTGCTCCAACTCCTGGGACATACCGCACCGCACCTTTCGCCGATCTCACCGTTGATCCCGGACGTGCCCGCGCTCGCCGGATCGAGTCTTCCCGGTTCGCAATTTAGTCGGGCTTCCAACCTTCGGTCACCCAATCATCACCTTAGTCGGTCCGGCCGCCACAGGTGCCGCACATCACAGCAATCGAACGGGTGAAGACTTGTTCGGCCGAATCGCGAACGGGACGCCTTGAACGCGCAGCCGGCTGCTGCTGCCAGCAAGAAGACCCTGGATCCGGGGCCGTTTCAAGATCAACTGGACCGGCTCGGAGCCGATCGCTCATCCCCCGGACTGCGGTCGTTCCGGTTCAACGACCGGACTCCATCGCCGCCGCGATCGTCTCGACGGTCAAGACGAACGAGATCGCTCCGGGGTCGGGAGTGCCGAGGCTGCGCTCCGCCTGCGACCGGGGCGGGGCCTGCCTTCGGCGTCAACGACGCCGTCGCGCGGGCCGTCTCGGCGGCACGCGTCCACGAACCGAACCGGCGAACTCCGCCGCGAGCGGCCTGAGCACATCGACCATCGTCTTGTCGCCCGGCCGCGCTCCCCCGGTGCGCACGATCGACTCCATGAGCGCGACCCCGGCGGCCGGTTCGTACTGCAGCAGCGCTCCCCCGGCGGAGAGCTCACCGGCCGCGGCACTTCGACCACCAGGGTGCCGCCGATCCACCCGCTCCCGTCGGGTGAACCGGCCGCCTTCAACGGCTCACAGCACCAGATCCGCCGCCAGAACCAGGACCAGCGCGACCACCGACATGATCGATTGGGCGACCGTGTAGACCTGGAACGCGCCGCGAGTGGACAGGCCGAGCAGGGTGCGGAACATCCAGAAGGTGTTGTCGCTGACGTGCCCACCGAAGCTCGCGCCCGCCGCGGCTGCCAGCGCCACCAGCACCGCCGGGGTGTCGAGACCGCCGATCACCGGGGCCAACAAGGTCGCCCCGGTGATCGCCGCGACCGACCCCGACCCCTGCGCCAGCCGCAGCAAGGCCGCCACCGCCCAGGCCAGCAGCAGCGGCGAAGCGCTGCCCGCGTGGAACAAGCCGGAAACGATGTCGCCCACTCCGGTCCGGCTGATCACCTCACCGAGCGAGCCCGCGACGCCGGTGAACAGCAGGATCGTGCCGCTCGTCGAAGCGCCCCTGGTCAGCGCCCGCTCCACGGCGTCGCGCGACAACGTCCACGTCGTGAGCGCGCACCCGATGAGCAGGCCGAGCAGCAGCGCCACCACCGGATCGGCCAGGAACGAGATCCAGCCGATCTCCACGCCCGCCGTCTCCGTCACCGTGCCCAGCACGATCAGAGCCAGCGGGACCAGGACCGGCAGGACCAGCACGATCAGCGGCAAGGTGCGGCGCGGTGCCTCCTCGGGAGCCACCTCCATGCCCTGCGCGCCGCCGTCGACGGCCACCTCGTCCTTCGCCGGATTCCAAGTGCGGCGCATCAGCCTGCCGTGCAAGAACACCGCGATGACGATCGAGAGCACCCCGATCCCGATGCCGCACAGCAGCATCATGCCCAGTCCGACACCGAGCGAACCGCTGATCGCCAGTGCCGCCGCGCCCGGCAGCACCATCAGCAGACCCACTTCCAAGCCGATGGCGAGCGCCCCGCCGACGGCGGCGACGCTCGCTCCGGTGCGCGCCGCGACCGAGCGGGCGATGGGCGCCAGCATCACCAGCGCCACGTCGAAGTAGATCGCCGGGAACACCACGCCGGAGGACAGACCCAGCGCGTACGGGGCTCGGGACTTCCCGAAGGCCTTCAAGAACAATTCGACGATGCGTTGCAACGTCCCGGTCGCCGAGAGCAGCGAACCGAGCAGCACACCGAACCCGATGATGAGGCCGACCTCGGCCATCAGGCCGCCGAAGCCGTCGGTGACCGCCTTCGCGGTCTCCTCGAACCCGAGACCGGTGGACAGTCCCAAGTAGAGCGAGCCCAGCACCAGCACGATGACCGGATTGAGCCGTGCCGCCACGATCAGCGTGACGATGCCGACGACCGTGATGGCCGTGTGCAGCAGAATGAGGGAGTTGGGCATTACCACTCGTTCTTTCCGTGATCCTCGTCGTTGAGGCGGTGCGGCGGGTGGGCGGTCAGCGGCCGCTCGAGCTTCCAGGAGCACGTTTTCGCACGTCAACGCACCCCTGGAAGTGCATCGGGCACGCCGAGCCCGATGCGTCGTGATCAGTTGATGTGCGAGCCGCCGTTGATGTCGAAAGTGGCGCCGGTGATGTAACCGACGGCCTCTCCGGCCAGGAACGTGATGGTGGCGGCGACGTCGGTGGTGCGGCCGTTGCGGCCGACCGGCACGTCGGCGATCAGCTTCTCCTTGCGATCGCCGGACAGCAGGCCGCCGGTGATGTCGGTGTCGATGAGGCCGGGAGTGACCGCGTTGACCACCACTCCGTTCGCGCCGACCTCCCGCGCGAGCGCCTTGGTGAGGCCCAGCACGGCGGCTTTCGCCGCGGAGTAGTGCGAGCCGCCGAACACGCCGCCGCCGCGCTGCGCGCTGACCGAGGAGACGTTGACGATGCGGCCGTAACCGCGTTCCACGAGTCCGGGGAGCACGCGCTGGGTCACCAGGTAGGTGCCGGTGACGTTGACCTTGAACACCAGCTCCCACTCCGCGGGTTCGATGTCCAGGAAGCGGGTGGGGCGGGTGATTCCCGCGTTGTTCACCAGGGCGGCGATCGCGGGGAGATCCGAGTTCTCGACCGCGGTGACCGCCGCGTCGACCGACTCCTGGCCGGTGACGTCGGCCTGCACGCCGAGCGCGCGAACACCGTGTTCCTGGGCGACGAGGGCCGCCGTGCGCTCGGCCGCGTCGCCGTCGAGGTCCAGCACGGCGATGTCGAAGCCTGCGGCGGCGAGCTGCCGGGCGGTCTCCCGGCCGATGCCGCGTTCCGAGCCTGCTCCGGTGATCAGGGCGGTGCGGGCGGATTCGGACATGCGGGTCCTCCAAGATCGGGATCGGATGCGGTCGAACGCCGGGTTTTCGCTCGCCGGCGCCGGATTCGGGAAGTGGACTCGGAGCCATCGGGCGTGCGCCCGGCCGTCGGTTCGGTGCGGGACGCGGCCCGCCGTCAGCTGCCGAGCAGCGCCGCGATGTCCGCTCGCGCCGCCGCGGCCGCTGCGGGCCGGTCCTCGTCGGCGACGTCGTGGGTTTCGAGTTCGAGCACGTAGCGGCCGGTGTAGCCGTGTTCGCGCAAGGTTCGGACGACTCCGGCGAAGTCGGCTCGGCCACGGCCGATGCTGAGGTTGATGTCGCCGGGTTCGGCGTCGCGGAAGTGCACGTGCTCGATGCGGTCGGCGAACTCGCGCGCCAGAGCGACCTCGTCGAAGCCGCCCGCCACGACGTGACTGACGTCGAAGACGAATCCCGCCGATGCCACGGGCACCCGCTCCAGCAGTGCCCCGGCGCGTTCGGCCGTGTGGCAGAACCGGTAGTGGTGCAGGCCTTCCACCAGCAGCCGCACCCCGCGCTCGGCGGCGAGCGCGCCGAGCAGGCGCAGGCCGTGCGCGATCCGGTCGAGGTCGGTCGTCTCGTCCGCGAACGGTTCCCGGTGCTGCGCTCCGCACGGCACGATCATCGCCGCGTCCAGGCTCGCGGCGAGTTCCACCAGCGCCCGGCCGGATTCGAGCAGGTCGTGCTCGTCGAGAGCGGGATCGTTCAGCGGGCCGGGGTCGACGTTGATCGCCCAGGTCCGCAGGCCGGAGCGCCGGACCAAGTCCACGAGGTGTTCCGGGGAACCGGTCAGCGGCGTCGGGATGTGGTCGCACACGCCCGGAAGGCCGCCGAGGTCGATGCCGTCGAAGCCGAGGTCCCTGATGATCGCGAGCGCATCGGCCGCCGTCCGCTGCCGGAACGAGATCGTCGAGCAGCCCAACTCCGGCATCTGCCTCACTCCTTCGTGCGTTAGGTAGCGCACAGTTAACGTCGCGTCTCGTCGACGGTCAACAGTCGACCGTTATTCGCGGCCGTCGAGGTGGATTACGATGAGCGCAATCGACCAGCAGAGAGGCGATCCACAGGTGCCCCTGGATGTTCCGGCGCTCGACGGCGTCGACCGGCAGACCTTGCGCGAGCAGTCATTGCGAAAACTGCGCGAGGCGATCAGCAGCGGCCAGCTCGAACCCGGCAAACGGCTGATCGAGACCGAGCTCAGCGAAGCGCTCTCGGTGTCCAGGGGAACGCTGCGCGAAGCCCTGCGTCACCTGGTGCAGGAAGGGCTGGTGGTCGCCGACGAACGCGGCAAGCTGCTCGTGCGCGCCCTGACCAAGGCCGAGGTGCGGGACATCTTCGCCGTGCGCGCCGCCCTGGAGTCGCTCGCCGTGGAAGCGCTCTGCGAAGCGCCCGAACGAAGTGCGAGCGTCACCGAGCTGCGCGAATCAGTGGACCGGCTGCGCGACCTCGACCAGAGCATGGCGACGCTGGTCGAAGCCGACCTGGCCTTCCACCAGCGGATGTGCGAACTCACCGGCAACGCCGCGCTGGTGCAGTCCTGGCAGCACATCTCCGGGCTCACCCGAGCCACCATCGTCCGCTCCGGGCCGGAGCTGGCCGTGCGCAACATGGCATGGCAACGGCACTCGCCGATCGTGGACGCGATCGAAGCCGGAGACTCCGCCAAGGCCCGCGAGGTCGTGCGCGAGCACATGCGCGAGACCGCCGAGCGCATCGTCTCCGTCCTGCAGGACTGACCAGGACCGATTGCCGGGTACCGGGACCACGCCTACCCTCCCCGCATGGCCTCTGAGCCGGTGAACATCTGGGAGATGGCCGATCTGGTCACGCCCTTCGCCGTGCGGACCGTGGCGACGCTGCGGATCGCCGACATCGTCCAGGACGGCCCGGTCCCGCTCGTCGAGATCGCGAAACGGTCCGAGGCCCGAGCCGATCCGCTCGGCAGAGTGCTGCGATTCCTGGTGCGGCGCGGGGTGTTCACCGAACCCGAAGCAGACCTGTTCGGCCCGAACGACGCCTCCCGCGCCTTGCAGAGCGACGCGCCGAGCGGGAGCCGGGAGTGGCTCGACCTCGACGGGGCCGTCGGCCGCGCCGATCTGGCATTCGTGGAACTCATCGAACAGATCCGCGGTCACCATCCCGCCTACCAGGCCGCGTTCGGGCGATCGTTTTGGGAGGACTTGGCGCACAGCCCGCACCTGTCGGACTCCTTCGACGACCTGATGGAGACCAAGTCCGGCTCGCTCGCCCCGGCTGCGGCGGCTTCGCTTGCTTGGGATCGCTTCGACGTGGTCACCGACGTGGGCGGCGGCAGGGGCCTGCTCGTCGCCGAGATCCTGGAGCGCCATCCCGGAGTGCGCGGCATGGTCGTGGACCTGGCCGGACCCGCCCATGGTGCGGAGGCCCACCTGGAGTCGCGGGGCGTGCGGGACCGAGCCGAGGTGGTCGTCGGCAGCTTCTTCGACCCGCTACCGGCGGGATCCGACGCCTACGTGCTGTGCGACGTCCTCGGCGATTGGGACGACGAGGACGCGGTGCGCATCCTGACCCGCTGCGCCGAGGCCGCGGGACCGGAGGGCAGCGTGATCATCATCGAACTGCTTCCCGACCCGGACGGCGACTTCACCGAGATGGACCTGCGGATGATGATCTACGTGGGCGGCCGGATGCGGGACTTGGACCGGACCGAGCGGATCACCGCCGCCGCCGGGCTATTCGTCGCCTCCGTCACCAGGCTCGACGACGGTCACGGCATCATCGAATGCCTTCCCGACCGCTGAGTTCGGCGAGCCCGAGCGAGACCCGCCACTTCTCCGGAAGATCCGCGGCGGCGGCCACGACGTGGTCCTTGCGCTCCCGGTCACCCATGCCCAGCGCGAGCACGTCGGCGACCGTGACCCGGTGATCGGGCCTGCTGAGCACCTCGACCGGATCACCCGCGGTGATCTCACCGGGCTGCTCCACCGCGAGGTAGGCGCCGGGGCGACCGACCTCGGCGAAGCGCTTCACCAAGCCCTTGACGTCCCAGAACCCGGCGAAGACCCGGCACGGATTGCGCGGCCCGGTCACGCGCAGCACCGCGCCACCGATCCGCCAGCGCTCCCCGATCAGCGCCGAGCTTCCGTCGCAACCGGTCAGGCTCAGGTTCTCGCCCGCGTTGCCCGGCACGAGTTCCTTGCCCAGTTCCGCCGACCAGAACCGGAGATCCTCGACGTCGAAGGCATAGGCGGCCTGGTACCAGGCACCGTGGTGCTTCGTGTCGATCACGCGATCCCCGCGCACGCCGACTGCGGTGAACCGGATCGGGCCGGGCACCGGTCGCTTGTCGATGCCCGAGCTACCCATGCGCCCGGTCCACGAACCGGTCCGGAGCACGGCGATGTTCACTGACTGCACATGGCCCACGGAGTCAATCTATGTTCGGTGAGCCCGGCGGCGCATCCAGATTTCACCCACATCCCGACGGCATCCGAACTCAGGTCCGCACGCCACCTGTCTTCGTGGCTCAGGGCAAGCGGGAACGGGCGGCGTCGATCGCGTTCCTGGCCTGCTCGGTGAGCGTCCGGACCAGTTCGGCGGCGGGCAACGGAGTCGCCTGCGCGTAGGTCTGGCCCGCCCACAGGGACATGGCCTCCGGATCTCCGGCGCCGCTCGCCGCGCCCCGCACCGGTTTCGTCAGGTGGTGCAGCTGCGGGTACGCGGCCGGGGCGTGCGGACCGTGTTCCAGCAGGAACCTGTTGACCAGTCCGCGCGCCGGGCGTCCGCTGAACGCACGGGTGATCGCGGTGTCCCGCGTCCCCGCCGCGAGTTCCGCACGCTGAGCGGACGCGGTACCCGCCTCATCGGCGAGCAGGAACGCGGTACCCAGCTGCGCCGCGACCGCACCGGCCGAGAGCACCGCGGCCACATCCGCACCCGAGACGATGCCACCGGCGCCGATCAGCGGTAGCTCGACCGCCCCGGAGATCACCCGCAGCGCGCCCAGCAGTCCGAACAACTCCCCACCGGCCGCGGAGTCGGCGGCATCGTCGAACACCGCGCGATGCCCGCCCGCCTCGGACCCCTGCACGCACAGCAGGTCGACACCGGCCGACTCGGCCAGCCGCGCCTCCGCAGGCGTGGTGACCGTGCAGACCACCTGTGCACCCGTCGCACGCAGACGATCCACAGTGGACTTCTCTGGACAGCCGAAGGTGAACGACACCACGGGAATCCGCTCGGCGATCACCAACTCCACCTTCGCCTGGTACAGATCGTCGTCCCAGTGCCCGGATCCGGGCCGCACGCCGTAGCGCTCAGCCTCCGCCGCGACTCGCTCCCGGTAATCGGACAGGTCGAGATCACGCCGTGGCCCCGGCACGAACAGGTTCACCCCGAACGGCTCCGCGGAGAGTTCCCGGACTCTCCGGATCTGCCCGGCCAGCGCCTCTTCCGTGAGATAGCCCGCCGCCAAGAAGCCGAACCCGCCCGCATCGCCGACCGCCGCCACCAGCTCGGGAGTGGAGATCCCGCCCGCCATCGGTGCCGCGATCACCGGAAAAGTCCGCCGCTCGATCATGCCCGGACCCTAGTGCTCGCTCGGCGCCGACGCGACGACACCACCGCCGCGAACTCCCGTGAATCACCCCACGTGGCGACCACACCGACCGCGTCCGCTCGCGTCAACTCACGAACACCACCTCCGAAGGTCTGTGCGCTGGGGCACGAGTTCGCCGAACGTGTACCGAACGGGAAAACGACCTGTAAATGACCTTGCCACCCGCCCTGACGACGGCGAATCTCTTGGCACACCGAGCAATCCACACAGAGAACGGGTGATCCAGATGAACACAACCGCCAAGCAGACCACCGGTACCGAGTCCCGCTCCCGCGTCCGTCGCATCGCATTCGCCGCCGTGGCCGTGCCCACCCTGATGGTCGGCCTCGCGCTCCCGGCGAACGCAGCGGAGCTGACTCCGATCGCTGAGGCGCTGGACGCGACGCTGGCCGACACCCTCTCCTCCGTCGGCGGCGCGCTGGACGCGCTGGGGCTGGCGGCCTGATCCGGCGCACCGATCGGACCACGTGAGCGGGGCGGGAATTCGGCGCGGATTCCCGCCCCGCTCTCATGCGCGCCGATCATCCGCGACGGACGCGACGACGGGCCTCATGGCCGTAGCCCCGCCACCAGGTCCGCGGCGGTGAGCTTGACGGGGAACGGCCGTTGCACCTCGAACACCTCGTCATCGCGCACGCGAGCGATCCGCTGGTACCCGGATCCGCCCACGAGTTCCCAAGCCGCGATCCCGGGCTCCTCCAGATCCGGGTCCACCAGCCAGAAGAACCGCGTGCCCAGCTTCGCGTAGACCGCCTTCTTCAGCGTCGTGTCCTTGAGTCTGCTGCTCGACGAGACGACCTCGATCGCGAGCTCCGGGGCCACCGGCAGGTTTCGCAGCGTCAGGTCGTCGTGGCGGGCCACCAGGATGTCGGGGCGCAACTCCGTGAACGGATCGGGCCGCACCGCGAACGGCGCGGGAAGCACCCGGAATTCCGGAGTGCAGGCGATGTGCAGCTGCGAGGCCAACTCCACCACCGCGGCCTGGTGCGGCCACCCCGGCGCCGCGCTCACCAGCAGATCGCCGTCGATCAACTCGTACCGCCGGCCGTCCTCCGGCGAACCGTCCAGGTCGTGCACGCTGAACGGCCGCTCCGCTCCCGTTTCGATCCGCATGATCGTCACCCCTTCCGCTGGTGCCTGTCGTCCCGGCGGCGCGGGCGCCGTCGAAAACCGGTCTGCGATGAAGAGGGCCGAACCGGCCGATCTGATACAGCCATCACCAGATGGTGTGAACGCAGAAAAGTGGGCGGGAATCCCCGATCGGAGATTCCCGCCCACTCGCACCATTGCGATCACTCACACCCCGCCACAGGGCCGCTGGTGCGTCTGAGGTGAGCGCTCCCGCGACGAGCGCTCAACCGTTGTTGTGCGGAGGCGGTCACCGAGGTGTCCGGCGCGGAAGGTCCCGGCCGCCGCTGGCCGGAACCTCCGCTCCTCCGAGCCGGTGCCGTTCGAGCACCGGATCATGCCGCGATCAGAACTGAGCGGCCTCGGTCGAACCCGCCAGCGCGGTGGTCGACGAGTCCGGGCTGATCGCCGTGCTGACCAGGTCGAAGTAGCCGGTGCCCGCCTCGCGCTGGTGACGCGTGGCGGTGTAGCCCTGCGCCTCGGCCGCGAACTCGCGCTCCTGCAGGTCCACGTAGGACGTCATGCCGTCCGCGGCGTAACCCTTGGCCAGGTCGAACATGCCGTAGTTCAGCGCGTGGAAGCCGGCCAGCGTGATGAACTGGAACTTGTAGCCCATGTGGCCGAGCTCCCGCTGGAACTTGGCGATGGTGCTGTCGTCCAGGTTCTTGCGCCAGTTGAACGACGGCGAGCAGTTGTAGGCCAGCATCTGGTCCGGGTACTTGGCCTTGATCGCCTCGGCGAACTGCTTGGCGACCTCCAGGTCCGGCTTCGAGGTCTCCATCCAGATCAGGTCCGCGTGCGGCGCGTAGGCCAGACCACGGGTGATGCAGGGCTCGATGCCGTTGGTGACCTTGTAGAAGCCCTCGGAGGTGCGCTCGCCGGTCACGAACTGCTGGTCGCGCTCGTCGACGTCACTGGTCAGCAGCGTCGCGGCCTGCGCGTCGGTGCGGGCGACGACCAGCGAGGGCACACCCGCGACGTCGGCGGCGAGCCGGGCGGCGTTGAGGGTCTTGACGTGCTGGCTGGTGGGGATGAGCACCTTGCCGCCGAGGTGACCGCACTTCTTCTCGGAGGCCAGCTGGTCCTCCCAGTGCACGCCCGCGGCGCCGGCCTGGATCATGCCCTTCATCAGCTCGTAGGCGTTGAGCGCGCCACCGAAGCCCGCCTCGGCGTCGGCGACGATCGGGGCCAGCCAGTGGGTCGGCTCCGACTCGGTCTCCGCGGCCTCCGGGTCCAGCGCCTCGGACCAGCTGATCTGGTCGGCGCGCTTGAGGGCGTTGTTGATCCGGCGGACCACCTGCGGGACCGAGTTCGCCGGGTAGAGGCTCTGGTCGGGGTAGGTCTCGCCCGCCAGGTTCGCGTCGGCGGCGACCTGCCAGCCGGAGAGGTAGATGGCCTTGAGCCCCGCGCGGACCTGCTGGACGGCCTGGTTACCGGTCATCGCGCCCAGCGAGTTGATGTAGTCGGTCTCGTGCAGCAGGTTCCAGAGCCGCTCGGCGCCGAGCCGGGCCAGGGTCTGCTCCTCCTGCACGGAACCGCGCAGCCGGACGACGTCCGCGGCGGTGTGGGTACGCTCGATGCCCTTCCAGCGGGGGTTGGTGTCCCAGTCGTGCTGGAGTTCTTCGGCGGCCTTGATCGCCTGCTGGCGGGTTCCAGGCTGGAGGCTCATGGTTCTTCCCCTTCCGGGATGTTCGTTGCGGCGTTGCTGAACCCAGTGTTGCCGGAGAACCAGCCCTTTCCGAGAAGAAATCCATGGAAATTTCGTGGATTTTTCTGCTAACATCAACGTCATGGCCGAGTTCGCCGCTGAAGAAGACCGCAATTTTTCCACCGACCAAGACCTTCTGGTCTTCGGTCAACGGTTGCGCCACCTCCGCCGCGCCGCCGGGCTCACCCTCGTTGAGCTGGGCGAACGCGTCGGCCGTGCGCCGTCTCAGCTATCCCTGCTGGAGAACGGGCACCGCGAGCCGAAGCTCTCGTTGCTGCGCGCGCTGGCGGATGCGCTCGGCAGCTCGGTGGACGAGTTGATGTCGAAAAAACCGCCGAATCGTCGCGCGGAGCTCGAGATCGCCGTCGAGCAGGCGCAGCTCGACCCGATGTACCAACGCCTGGACGTGCCTCCGCTGAAGGTGGGCAAGCGAGTGCCCACCGAGGCGCTGGAGCACGTGCTCGCCCTCTACGACGAGCTGAAGCGGCGGGAGACGAAGCAGGTCGCCACGCCGGAGGAAGCGCGCAAGGCGAACGCCGAGCTGCGGCGGATGATGCGCGAGCACGGCAACTACTTTCCCGACATCGAGAAGGCCGCATCCGGCATCCTCGACCGGGTCGGCTACCACGGCGGCGCGCTCTCCGAGGGCCTCATCCAGTCCATCGCCACGCACATGGGCTACGGCTTGCGGTTCGTCACCGACCTGCCGCGCTCGGTCCGCTCGATCACGGACCTGCGCCACAGCAGGATCTTCCTGCGCCGGGAGTCGCTGGGCATGCACAGCCCGCGCACCATCCTGCTGCAGACCCTCGGGCACCTCACCCTCGGCCACAGCCAGCCGCGGGACTTCGCGGACTTCCTGCGCCAACGGGTGGAGGCGAACTACTTCGCCGCCGCCGTGCTGATGCCGGAACGGACCGCGGTCAGCTACCTCAAGCAGGCCAAGGCGGATCGCGACCTGGCGGTGGAGGACCTGCGGGACGTGTTCTCCGTGTCCTACGAGATGGCCGCGCACCGGTTCACCAACCTCGCCACGCAGTACCTGGACCTCGTCTGCCACTTCGTGCGCAACGACGAGACGGGCATCATCTACAAGGCGTACGAGAACGACGGCCTGGTCTTCCCCACCGACCCGGCGGGTGCCATCGAGGGCCAGCGGATGTGCCGGCACTGGGCAGGGCGCACGGTCTTCGCCTCACCGGACCGGTACTCGACGCACTACCAGTACACCGACAAGCCGGGGGCCACTCACTGGTGCGTGGCGCACGTCGATCCGAACCGGGGCCGTGACTTCGCGATCACGCTGGGCGTGCCCTACACCGAGTCGCGCTGGTTCCGGGGACGCGAGACCACGAACCATTCGAAATCGCGCTGCCCCAACGGCGAATGCTGCCAGCGGCCGCCGACAGAGCTCTCGAACCGCTGGCAGGGCATGGTCTGGCCCTCCGCGCGGGCGCACTCCCACGTGCTCTCCGCGTTGCCATCCGGAACGTTTCCCGGCGTGGACGAAGCCGACGTCTACTCCTTCCTGGAATCGCACTGACCGGAGCGGGATGCGGTGGTCGCCCTCCCACCGGCCGACTCCAGGTCCGGCATCACGATGCCGGGCCTGGAGCTGATGGCCGTGGCGCGGGTGTCGCGGCAAGCGATGGACTGGGCGAGTTCGGAGATCGCATCGCGGATGAGGCGACCGTAGGAGTCGACGGCCAAAGCGGACGAGCGCGCGTGTGCCGCGTCGATCTGTTCGCGCGCCGCGTCGAAAGACCCATCCTGCGGAAGTAGCCGGACACCGGATCGACCTTCGCCGGCGTCAGGAGCCCCGAGCCGGCGTAGAAGCGCAACGCGCTCGCCGTCATGCCGCTCCGCTGGGCGAAGGTTCCGATGGGCATCAACTCAGCACTGGGCACCGCACCATCATCGAGCTTCGACCAACTCGAAGGTCAATGGCGCAGCCGTCGGCACCCGCCCGAAAGTGGTCGCACCCCGTGAGCGATCACCGAGAACGACGACTCGCCGGCTTCGCCGAGTTCATCGCGAAATCGATGAACCGGGACGCCGCCGGGGACAACGGCCCGGGACGCCAGAACAACCGGCCCGCCCGGACGACCTTCGGGCGCAGCGGCAGCACCGTCGCCCCCTCCCGAGCGGCTCCGGCCGCCATCGACGCAGGCAACAAGGTGACCCCTGCCCCGGCCAGCACCAGCGGCACGACCATCGCCTGGTGCGCGGTCTCCACCGACACCCTCGGCCGCAGGTCGCGGGCCGCGACCACGTCCTCGATGACCCCGCGCGTAGCGGTGCCCTCCGGGGTGGTGACGAAGTCCAGCGCGGCCAGCTCCGACAACCCGATCCGCTTGGCGTTGTGCTCACCGGGAGGCAGCACGGCGTAGATCTCCCGGCCACGCAACCGGATTCCGTCCATCCCCTCCGGATCGGTGCCCGAATCGACCATGCCCAGCTCGCACTCACCCGCACGAACGCTGCCGGTCACGGTCTTGCCCAACTCCTGATCGAGCACCCGCACGTCCACCTTCGGGTGGTGGCGGAGGAACTCCCCGATCAACCCGGCGAGCGGATCAACGGCGAGCGTGGTCTGCGCGACGATGTCCAACCGACCCGACGTCAACCCGAGGACTTGGTGCACCGAGTCCTGCGCGGTGGTCAAGTCCCGCATCACCTGACGCCCCGGCTCCAGCAACGCCTCACCCGCCGGGGTCAGGCGAACGCCGTGCGGGAGGCGGTGGAACAGCTTGCCGCCCAAGCGGTTCTCGAACTGCCCGATCGCCGCCGACAGCGACGGCTGCGCGATGCGCAGCGCCTTCGCCGCACCGGTGAAACTGCCGTGTTCGGCGACGGCCAGGAAGTACTCGACCTCACGACGCTCCACGACCGCCTCCCTCCACGTCCGGTCACCGTAACCAAACCGGACACGACGGCCCGCGCGAGCACTTCGGCCCGGTGGACGTGCCACCGGGCCGAAGCGGCGCTGATCAGTCGTGGGCGGCGCGGAAGCGTTCCCGTGCCTCGTCGTCAACCGCATCGCCGATCAAGTCGTCGCCCAGGTCGAAGCGCACCGACCGGAGCCGTCCGGTGAACGCGTTGTCCACCGGCGCGTAGTCGTCCACCACCGGCGATGCCCGGTCCACCCCGATGTCGAAGGTCTCGTCGAAGGCGAAGTAGTACGGGATGGTCGCGTCCACCCGGCCGTCGGCGACGTTCGCTCCGTCGACGTCCAGCACGACCTTGCCGCCCTTGCCGACACCACCGCCGTCGTAGACGAAGTCGAGCCGCACCTCGTGCACCCCCGGCTCCAACCGAGCTCCGGTGATCTTGTGGATGTCGGTGCCGAAGTAGTTGTAGGCGTAGCTGGGGCGTCCTTCGTGGAAGTACAGCGACCATCCGCCGAAGCGCCCGCCCTGCGCCACGATCACACCTTCGGCACCGCCCTCGGGCACCTCGACCTGCGCCGTGATCACGTGCGACCGGTTCTTGACGTTCGGCGCGGTCTCCTCGGTGAGGCGCTTCGCACCGGAGTGGAACGTGATGGTCGTGCGGTCGCCGAACAGGTCGAGCCGACCGGCCTCCTTCGGGTTCTCCCGCTCCGTCATCCGGTCGTCGAGCGGGAACACCTGGTGCTTGGCGGCCTCGACCAAGAACAGCTGCTGCAACTCGCGAAGCTTGCCGGGATGTTCGGCGGAGATGTCGTGCGCCTGGCTCCAGTCCACATTGGTGTCGTAGAGCTCCCAGCGGTCATCGTCGAAGGAACGGCGAGTGCCGTCCTGCACCATCTCCCAGGGCGTTCCGTGCCTGGTGACGGCCATCCACCCGTCGTGGTAGATGCCGCGGTTGCCGACCATCTCGAAGTACTGCACGCGATGCCGGTCCGGCGCTTCGGCGTCGTTGAAGCTGTAGAGCATGCTGGTGCCCTCGATGGGCTGCTGCGGCACGCCCTGCACGGAACTCGGGTGCGGAATGCCCGCGGCTTCCAGGATCGTCGGCACCACGTCGATCACGTGGTGCCACTGGTCGCGGACGCCGCCGCGTTCCTCGATACCCCGCGGCCAGTGCACGATCATGCCGTCGCGCGTACCGCCGAGGTGCGAGGCGACCTGCTTGGTCCACTGGTACGGCGTGTTCATCGCCAGTGCCCAGCCGACCGGGTAGTGCGCGTGCGTCGTGGCGTCGCCGAGCGCGTCGCGGTTCGCGTTGATGAACTCGGCGCTGTCCGGGATGCCCGTGGCGAAGCGGTGCTCGTTCAACGTCCCGCCTAAGCCGCCTTCGGCCGAAGCGCCGTTGTCGCCGAGGATGTAGATGAAGATCGTGTTGTCGAGTTCGCCCAGCTCGTCCAACGCGTCGACGAGACGACCCACCTGATCGTCGGTGTGCTCGGCGAAGCCGGCGTAGAGCTCCATCAGCGAAGCAGCCGCGCGGCGCTCCTCATCGGAGAGCTCGTCCCAGTGCGGCACTCCCTCGGCCCACGGCGCGAGCTCGGTGTCCGGCGGCACCACACCGAGTTCCTTCTGCCGCTGCAACGTGATCTCGCGTTGCCGGTCCCAGCCGTGGTCGAACTTGCCGCGGTACTTGTCCCGGTACTCCTGCGGCACGTGGTACGGAGCGTGGGTGGCGCCGAACGGCAGGTACGTGAAGAACGGCGTGTCCGGTTTGAGCGTGTGCTGGGTCTGCATCCAGTCGATCGCGTGATCCACCAGATCCTCGGAGAGGTGATAACCGTCCTCCGGGCGGCGATCCGGCTCGACCGGGTTCGTGCCGTCGAACAGCACCGGGTACCAGTGGTTCATCTCGGCGCACAGGAAGCCGTAGAACTTCTCGAAACCCTCACCGGTGGGCCAGCGGTCGAACGGCCCGGCCGGGCTCACGTCCCGCGCCGGAGTCTGGTGCCACTTCCCGAACGCGGCCGTGTTGTAACCGTTGCCGTTGAGCACCTGGCCGATCGTGGCCGCGCTGCGCGGACGGATTCCGCAGTAGCCGGGCGCCGCGCTGGACATCTCGGTGGTGACGCCCATCCCCACCGAGTGGTGGTTGCGTCCCGTCAGCAACGCCTGCCTGGTCGGCGAGCAGATGGCGGTGACGTGGAACCGGGAGTAGCGGAGTCCGCCGTCCGCCAATCGTTGCGCCGCCGGCATCTCGCACGGGCCGCCGAAGGAACTGGACGCGCCGAAACCCATGTCGTCGATCAGGACCATCACGACGTTCGGAGCCCCGGCCGGCGCGTTCAGCGGCTGCGCCGGGGTGAAAGCGGGGCTCTGGTCTCGCGCGTCGAGCGCGGTGACGGAAGGGGGCGGGGCGTCCGCGATCGGCAGGTGTTCACGCGATACGTCGGATGCTCCCATGTGCTACCTCCTGTGCGATGCGGTGAACGAGCACGGGAGACGAAACCGCAAGCGGCGCAACGACTTCCGGGTCTCCACGATGCCGATCGAATGCTAGTCGGCGAGTCGCCGGGAGCAAGGGTTCCCATGGTCCGGACACCGCAGGTCAGCGAGTCCCACGACACAGCGGAACCGCATCGGCCCTGTTGGCCGGGCACCCCTACGGCGGGAAGACCGATTGACGATGCGTGCCATAGGCGTCAGCTATGGCACGCACCTCGACGAACGGCCGGTTCGGCGAACGGTCCAGTGGTTGCACCGCTCGGGGCGAACCGGCGGCGGGGTCACTTCTTCGGCTTGGACTTGTCGTCCTTGCCCGAGTCGTCCGTGGACAGCGCCGCGACGAAAGCCTCCGGCGGCACTTCGACCCGCCCGATGGTCTTCATCCGCTTCTTGCCTTCCTTCTGCTTCTCCAGCAGCTTGCGCTTCCGGCTGATGTCACCGCCGTAGCACTTGGCGAGCACGTCCTTGCGGATGGCGCGGACCGTCTCCCGCGCGATGATCCGCGAGCCGATGGCGGCCTGGATCGGCACCTCGAACTGCTGACGCGGAATCAGCTCGCGCAGCTTCGAGGTCATCTTCGTGCCGTAGCCGTAAGCGGCGTCCTTGTGCACGATCGCGCTGAACGCGTCGACCGCTTCGCCCTGCATCAGGATGTCGACCTTGACCAGTTGCGAGCTCTGCGTGCCCGACTCCTCGTAGTCCATCGAGGCGTACCCGCGGGTGCGGGACTTGAGGTGATCGAAGAAGTCGAACACGATCTCGGCCAACGGCAACGTGTAGCGCAGTTCGACGCGGCTCTCCGACAGGTAGTCCATGCCGTCCAGCCGGCCGCGCCTGCTCTGGCACAGCTCCATGATCGTGCCCACGAATTCGGACGGGGCGATCACGGTGCACTTGGCGATCGGCTCGTGCACCTCGCCGATCTTGGCCTCCGGCCAGTCCGACGGGTTCGTGACCTCCAGGTCTTCACCTTCGTCCAGCTTCACCTGGTAGACCACGTTCGGTGCGGTGGAGATCAGGTTCAGGCCGAACTCGCGCTCCAGCCGGTCCCGGGTGATCTCCAGGTGCAGCAGCCCCAGGAAACCGCAGCGGAAACCGAAGCCCAGTGCGCCCGAGGTCTCCGGCTCATAGGTCAGCGCGGCGTCGTTGAGCTGCAGCTTGTCCAGCGCTTCCCGCAGGATCGGGTAGTCCGAGCCGTCCAGCGGGTACAGGCCCGAATACACCATCGGCTTGGGCTCGCGATAACCGCTGAGCGGCTCCTCAGCGCCCTTGCGCTCCGCCGTCACCGTGTCGCCGACCTTGGACTGGCGGACGTCCTTCACCCCGGTGATCAAGTAACCGACCTCGCCGACCCCGAGCCCGGCGGAGGGCTTGGGATCCGGCGAGATGATGCCGACCTCGAGCAGCTCGTGCGTGGCGTTGGTGGACATCATCCGGATGCGCTGCCGCGGCGTGATCTTGCCGTCGACCACCCGGATGTAGGTCACCACGCCTCGGTAGGTGTCGTAGACCGAGTCGAAGATCATGGCGCGCGGCGGCGAATCGTGGTCCCCCTCGGGAGGCGGAATCTGGCTGACCACCTCATCGAGAACGGCTCCGACGCCCTCACCCGTCTTGGCCGACACCCGGAGCACATCGGTGGGCTCGCAGCCGATGATGTGCGCCAGCTCGGCGGCGTACTTGTCCGGTTCCGCGGCGGGCAGGTCGATCTTGTTGAGCACCGGGATGATCTGCAGGTCGTGCTCCATCGCCAGGTACAGGTTCGCCAGCGTCTGCGCCTCGATGCCCTGCGCGGCGTCGACCAGCAAGATCGCGCCCTCGCACGCGGCCAG
Source organism: Saccharopolyspora gloriosae (assembly GCF_022828475.1). Classification (GTDB taxonomy): domain Bacteria; phylum Actinomycetota; class Actinomycetes; order Mycobacteriales; family Pseudonocardiaceae; genus Saccharopolyspora_C; species Saccharopolyspora_C gloriosae_A. The sequence goes on from NZ_CP059557.1 coordinate 5,523,154, forward strand.
CGACCGGCTCACCTCGTAGGTGAAGTCGACGTGCCCCGGGGTGTCGATCATGTGCAGGACGTGCTCAGCGCCGTCCTTCTCCCACGGCAGGCGCACGTTCTGCGCCTTGATCGTGATGCCGCGTTCCCGCTCGATGTCCATCCGGTCCAGGTACTGCGCCCGGTACGCCCGCTCTCCCAACACCCCGGTGAGCTGCAGCATCCGGTCCGCCAGCGTCGACTTGCCGTGGTCGATGTGCGCGATGATGCAGAAGTTCCGGATGCGCTCCGGGTCCGTGAAGGTGTTGTCGGCGAAGCTGCTCACTCGGTGTTCCTTGGGATCTCGGGGTCCTCGCGGGGCGCGCGTTCAACCCACATCGTCCCACGCCGCGACCCGCCCCTTATGCCCAACTCCGCTTGCTCGACTCGGATGCTCGATCAGACAGCGGCCCCTCGGCTCACCGCGACCGCTGGTCGGCGCGGACCGGGTGGTCCTGCGGGACCTCGACGAGCACGATCCGCATGCCGTCCGGGTCGGCGATCCACGCCTCGTCCAGCCCCCACGGCTGACGTACCGGCTCGGTCTCCACGGTGACGCCGAGCTCGCTGAGCCGGTCGAATTCCGCCCGCAGGTCGCGGACCTGCAACCACAGCACCTGATCGGGACTGGGGCCGTGCTCACCTCGCCCCGACAACTCCAGGAACCCCTGGCCCAGGAAGAACACCGTGCCCCCGGGGAATTCACGGGAGATCGCGAGCCCCAGCACGTCCCGGTAGAAGCGCAGCGAACGCTCCGGGTCGCGGGGTCGAAGGATCATGCGGCTGTTGAGGAGCTCCATGTGCCCGGTTGTACCGCCTCCACGGGCTCGGGGCGAAAAAACGGCGGGTCCCCCACCACGAAGGTGAGGGACCCGCCGAGCGGATCACCGCTCTCAGACCAGGCGAACGCCGCTGGCCTGCGGGCCCTTCTGGCCCTGGGTGATCTCAAAGGTCACGGTCTGGTTCTCTTCCAGGGTGCGGAAGCCGGAGCCGTCGATCGCCGAGTAGTGGACGAACACGTCCGGGCCGCCACCATCGGGCGAGATGAAGCCGAAGCCCTTCTCGGAGTTGAACCACTTCACGGTGCCCTGTGCCATCTCTGTCTCCTCACAGCTGATGAGTACCGATGCCCGCACTGTGCGGACAACGGGGCCTAGTCCAGACGGCGAACTCTCCAGCTTGCGCTCAGGACAGAGTCGCGCCCGCAACTTTCGCGAGCGTGTCGAACACGAACACAAAAATCGGCCGACTCATACAACCACACTCAGGGCGGGATCATTCCCGCGACCCGCCGGTGTTCTCGATCTCAAACTCGGCCTGTCGCGGCCCTTCGCAGCAGCGGTGACGCCTTGCCCGAGCTAGATCAGGATCGGCCTGCCGGACGGGCTCAGATGCCGGACGCGAGCTTCCACCCGAGACTCGCCACCAGCGCCACCACGACGGCGAGGAAAACCTTGCGCACGAACACCGAACCGCGGTTCGAGGCGAGCGCCGCTCCCAGCACGCTGCCCGTCGCGTTGCTCACCGCCATCACCAGTGCCAGGCCCCAGAGGATCTTGCCCGCGGCGATGAAGAACAGCAGGGCGCCGAGGTTCGTCGCCACGTTGACGACCTTCGCGGTGGCGGACGCTCCGACGAAGGCGAAACCGACCAGTCCGACGAGCAGGAAGACGAGGAACGAGCCCGTTCCCGGACCGGCGATGCCGTCGTAGAACCCGATCACCGCGCCGCCCGCCACCATCACCTGGGTCTGCCGCGCCGAGCCGAACCTGGGTGCCGCCACCGAACCGAGGTCCGGCTTGCGCCACGTGTAGATCCCCACCGCCACCAGCGCCACGAGCACCACGCCGGTCAGCACCGTCTGCGGCAGCGATGCGGCGAACATCGCGCCTCCCAGTGCGCCGAGGAACGCCACCGCCGCCATCGGCAGCGCGCTGCGCCACGGCACCGGAGTCCGCTTCGCGTAGGTTCGCGCGGCGGCCGCGGTCCCCGCGACGGCGGCGAGCTTGTTCGTCCCCAGCGAATAGATCAGCTCGCCACCGGGCACCAGCAGCAACATCGCGGGCAACTGGATCAGGCCGCCACCACCGACGATGGCGTCCACCGCTCCGGCGAGGAACGCCGCGCAGCAGAGGAAGATCAACCCGGCCAGCGAGAGTTCGGCGAAGCCGGGCCATCCCAATGCTGTGAACACGACGGGTGACCTTATGCGCCGGGTCGGCGGCGGCGGCGCTACTTGTGAGCGTCCTCGCAGCCAGGACCGAGGCGGGGCGTCCGATGCGGCGTTGCTAAGATGGCCGACCGTGCCGTGCGGCATTCCGCCAGGGAGGAAAGCTGCTCGCGCCGAGGTCCGTTCGCCCCGGCATGGCAGCGCCGATTCAGCGCGGCACGACGAGTCCGATCGAGGAAAGAGGCGCCCGCAGTGGCCAACATCAAGTCTCAGATGAAGCGCATCAAGACCAACGAGCGCAACCACCTTCGCAACAAGTCGGTGAAGTCGTCGGTCAAGACCGCCATCCGCAAGTTCCGCGAGGCCGCTGCCGCCGGCGACAAGGACAAGGCCCTCGAGTTGCAGCGCGCCGCCTCGCGCACGCTGGACAAGGCCGCCGGTAAGGGCGTCATCCACGCGAACCAGGCGGCCAACAAGAAGTCCGCGCTGGCCAAGGTCGCCAACGAGCTCTGAGCCTGACGGCGAGGTCTCGCGCGGCCTTCACAGGCTGAACACGGGGTCCGTTCCCTTCGGGGAGCGGACCCCGTTTCGCTGTGCGGGGCGGAATTCGCGGCTCCGGACGTCGAGCGTCCGGGCTCGCCGCGTCGCTCGCGTCAGTTCCGGGACGAGTGCAGGTCGATCAGGCGCAGCACCGTGCGTTCCAACGCGTGATCCGCGTCGGCCGCCATGCCCTTGACGTCGGCATTGAGCGTGGCCACCGCCCGCAGCGCCTCGGAGACCGTGGCGCTGCTCCAGCCGCGAGCCTGCGCCTGCGCCTTCTTCACCTTCCACGCGGGCATGCCCAGATCTCCGGCGAGCCGGAACGGATCCCCCCGCCCGTAGGCGGCGACCCGGCCGATGGTGCGCACCGAATCGGCCAGGGCGTCCGCGATCAACACGTGCGCCACGCCCAGTTGCAGCGCCCACCGCAACGCCTCCAGCGCCCCGGCCCGATCACCGGTCACCGCCTTCTCGGCAACGACGAATCCGGTCACCTCGGCACGGCCGCGGTGGTAACGGCGCACCGCCGCGTCGTCGATCTTGCCGCCGGTGTCGGCGACCAGCTGCGAGGCCGACGAGGACAGCTCGCGCAGGTCGAAACCGACCGCCTCGATCAGTGCGCTCACCGCGGCGGCGTCGATGCGTCCGCCCGCACGCCGAACCTCGTCCTTGACGAACGACTCCCGCTGCGAACCCTTGGTGATCTTGTTGCACTCGGTGACCCGGGCGTTGAGCTTGCGCAGCGCGTTCGGCAGTTCCTTCGCGTTCTTGCCGCGGCCGCCGCCGCTGTGCACGATCACGAGCACCACGCCGTCCGCAGGCTGCCTGGCGTGCGACAAGATCGCCTCGGCGATCTCCTTGCCCGCGTCCTGCGCGGACTCCAAGGCCACCACCCGGCCCTCCGCGAACAGCGACGGGCTCAGCAGTTCGTCGAGCTCCGGAGGGGTGAGTTCACTCACCTTGATCCTGCGCAGCTCGGTTTCCGGGTCCGCCGCGCGGGCCGCGCCGACCGCCTCCCAGAGGGCGCGCTCCACCAGCAGTTCCTCGTCTCCGAGGATCAAATGCAGCGGATCGCGGACCACCGACGGAGAACTCATAGGGGCATCGTCGCATGACCCTGGGACACCGCCGTTCGTTCCCGTGCGCTGGACCGTGCTGGCCAGGAAGTGGCGTCCTCCCGTAACGTTGCCTGCACAACCGAATAGCTCATCCAGAGGGGCAGAGGGAACGGCCCGATGAAGCCCCGGCAACCATCTCGACCATTCGCGGCACGCGCGAGGCAGTCGAAGAAATTGGTGCCAACTCCGACCCGCCTGCGGGACAGATGAGGAAAGGACCTCGCGATGACTGCTGCCGCCCAAGCCCCGAACTCCACCGGGAAGACCTACGACCTGGGTCCCGCCGTCGAACTGGTGTCGAAGGAAGAGGGCCACCGCCAGCCCTTGGCTCCCGAGTTCGTTTCGCTGGAAGACTTTTCGCCCCTTGAGGTCGCCTACGACTTCGGGCGCGTCCGCCGCGAGGACATCGAGTCCGGCCCGCGGTCGATCTGGCGCTACAAGAAGCTGCTGCCGGTGCCGACGAACGTCGAGGAGCACCCGAACACCGAGCCCGGTTGTACGAGGCTGGTGCGTGCCGACAATCTCGCCAAGGCGCTCGGCGTCAAGCGGATCTGGATCAAGGACGACACCGGCAACCCGACGCACTCCTTCAAGGACCGGGTCGTCGCGGTGGCACTGGCCGCCGCGCGCGAATTCGGCTTCAAGGTGCTGGCCTGCCCCTCCACCGGCAACCTCGCGAACGCGGTGGCCGCCGCCGCGGCCCGGGCGGGCTGGGACTCCGTGGTGCTCGTCCCGTCCAACCTGGAGCGAGCGAAGATCCTGATGAGCGCGGTCTACGACGGCTCGCTGCTCGCGGTGGACGGCAACTACGACGACGTGAACCGGCTGGCGACCGAGCTCGCCGCCGAGCACGAGGACTGGGCGTTCGTCAACGTCAACGTGCGGCCGTACTACTCGGAGGGTTCCAAGACCCTCGGCTTCGAGGTCGCCGAACAGCTCGGCTGGCGGCTGCCGGAGCAGATCGTCGTGCCGATCGCATCCGGTTCGCAGCTGACCAAGGTCGACAAGGGATTCCGCGAACTCGGCCAGACCGGTCTGGTCGAGCAGAGCCCGTACCGGATCTTCGGCGCGCAGGCCACCGGATGTTCTCCCGTCGCCAGCGCCTTCAAGAGCGACAACGACGTGGTGCAGCCGGTGCGTCCGGACACCATCGCGCGCTCGCTGGCCATCGGGGCGCCCGCGGACGGCCCCTACGTTCTCGACACGGTGCGCCGCACGGGCGGGGCCATCGAGGACGTCACCGACGAGGAGGTCGTGGCCGGGATCCGGCTGCTGGCCCGGACCGAGGGCATCTTCGCCGAGACCGCCGGTGGCGTCACCGTGGCGACCGCGAAGAAGCTCATCGAGGCGGGCAAGATCGACCCGGATCAGGAGACCGTGCTGCTGATCACCGGCGACGGGCTCAAGACCCTGGACGCCGTGCAGGACCAGGTCGGTCCGAAGGCGACCGTCGCCCCCAACTCCGACGCCGTGAACGAGGCGCTCGGACTGTGATCTCCGCCCGTGGGCCGCGGTTCGCCGCGGCCCACGGTGCTCGGCTCCCCTGCCGGTCAGTTCTCGTCCGGCCGCAGCGGATTTCCTCGCTCCACCGCTTCGCTTCCCCGCTCGTCGGGGACGATGGCGATGTCCCCGGACCGATCGGTCCGCTGAATCCGCACTCCCATCCTGGTCAGCGCGCCCATGATCAACGGGCTGGGGTGTCCGTAGTCGTTGCCCGCTCCCACGCTGATCACGGCGAGCTGCGGACGCACCGCCGTCAGCAGTGCGGGCGTGGTGTAGCGGGAACCGTGGTGCGGCACCTTGAGCACCTCTGCACGCAGATCGATCCCCGAGGTCAGCAGCTCGGCCTGACCGGGCAGTTCGACGTCCCCGGTGAGCAGGATTCGGCCCGCTCGCGTGGTGGCCTTCACCACCAGTGAGGCGTCGTTGGCGTCGTCCGCGGACGTGGTCCGCGCCAACTCGCCTCGCGGACCGAGCACGTCGAGCACCAGGCCCGGCCACCGCATCCGCTGCCCTGCGTGCAACGGCAGCACCCGCGCCCCGTGCGCGCGTGCGGCCGCCCGCACCTCCCCGGCCGCCCAGGCAGGCTCGTTCAACGGGCCGACGCCGATCGCATCCACTCGCCGCCCTGACAGCACCGCCGGAAGCCCGCTGACGTGATCGGCGTGCAGATGGGTCAGCAGCACCAACGGCACGCTGCGAATTCGCAGCCGCCGCAGGCATTCGGCCATCAGCACCGGGTCCGGTCCGCTATCGATGACGACCGCCTCGTGTTCGCGTCCGGTTGCCAGCACGAGCCCATCGCCCTGCCCCACGTCGCAGGCCACCAAGGTCCACCCCGGCACCGGCCACGGCGCCACCCGGTGCCGGATCGGGATGACCACCACCACGACGATCAGCACCAGGCTCACCAGGACCAGCCGGGCGATGCGGCCGCGCAGCACGATCAGCAAGATCACCGCGAGCACCGCCAGCAACGTCCCGCCGAACACTCCCGACGGCCAGCCGAACGACGCGCCCGGCACCGCCGCCGAATACCGGGCCACCGCGAGCACCCACTCCAATTCCGGGCCTGCCAGCCACACCAGCGCGGCGGCCACCGGAGTGAAGATCGGAACCAGCACGGTGGCCGCGACACCCAGCACGGTCGCGGGCGCGACGAGCGGCCCGGCGAGCAGGTTCGCCACGACCGCGACGAGGCTGACCTCCCCGGAGATCGCGGCCACCAGCGGAGCCGTGACCAAGTGCGCCGCGGCGGGCACCGCCAGGGCCTCGGCGATCCCGATCGGCACTCCCCTGGCGTGCATCGCACCCGCCCACGTCGGTGCCAGCAGCACCAGCCCGGCCGTCGCCGCCACCGACAACGCGAAACCCGCTGTGGTGGCCAATCCGGGAGCCACCAGCAGCAGGCCGATGACGCTGGCGGACAAGATCGGCAACGCCGAGCGTTCCCGGCCCAGCGCCAACGCGAACAGCGTGATCGCGCCCATCACGGCGGCCCGCAGCACGCTCGGCTCCGGCCCGGCCAGCACCACGAACCCGGCCATCGCCAGCCCCGCCCCCACCGCGGAGGGCACCGGCCCCGCTCCCGCCAGCCGCAGCACGAGCAGCACCGCCCCGCATACGATGGCCAGATTCGCCCCGGAGACCGCCATCAGATGCGTCAAGCCTGCGGTGTCGAACTGCTCCACGACCTCCGGTGGCAGGAGCCCGGTATCGCCGACCACCAGTCCGGGCAGCAGACCGGCGGCGGCCGGCCCCAGCACTGCCCTGGAGGTCGAGCGCAGCCCTTCTCGGAGATCTTCGGCCATCCGTTGCCGGCCGGGCGGCGGCAGCACCTGGGCGGGAGGCCGGTTGACCTGGATCGCGGCCGCCAGCAGTTCCCCACCGCGCGGCGGCACCGCACGCCCGGTCACCGTCAGCTCCTGGCCCGCGATCAGGGTCCGCCACTGCTCGGTGGGCACCAGCAGCAGCGCCCGGCCGCCGACCCGCACCCGCCGCTCGCCGGTGTCCACCGAGCTCAGCCGCACGTGCGCCAGCGAGCGGTCCTGGGCACGCCGGGCGCCGTAGGACGCGCCCTGCAAGGGGCGCGGCGGCTCCGTGAGCGTGGCTCGCAAGGTCACCCGCTCGCCCTGCTGCGCGGCGATGCGCAACGGGTGCTCGCCGACCGCGTGCGCCCGCACCGCCATCCCGGACGCGGCGACACCGGCGATGATCAGCACTGCCAGCAGGCCGTTTCGCCACGCCCGCCCTCGCGCCGCCCGCACCGGCGGCAGCAGCACCGCCGACAGGCACGCGACGACGGCCGCCGGGAGCCAGCCGCCGAGCAGCCCGATCAGCGTCACCGCCCAGGTCACCAGGGCCGCCGGAACCAGCCGCAGGTCGATCAGCGCCGCATGCGGGAAGGACGTCGCCCTCACACCTGGACCAGCTCGCGCAACCTGGACAGCCGGGTGTCGCCGATGCCTTCGACGTCCTGCAGCTGGTCCACCGATCCGAAGCGGCCGTGCTGAGTGCGCCACTGCACGATTCGTTCCGCCATGACCTTGCCGACTCCGGGCAGCGCATCGAGTTGCTCCTCAGTTGCGATGTTGAGATCGACCTTCGCCGTCGCTTTTCCCGAACCGGCTCCGGGTTCGGCCTGTCCGGTGTCCGCTCCCGGCGGCACCGGGACGCCGACGTAGAGCTGCTCCCCGTCGGCCAACCGACGAGCCAGGTTGAGCGCGGTGCTGTCGGTTCCCGCGTTGGCGCCGCCCGCGGCTTCCAGCGCGTCCGCCACGCGGGCACCGTGCGCCACGGTGACCAGGCCGGGACGGGCCACCTCACCGACGACGCTGATCACCAGTTCCGGCGGCGGGGCGGGCGGTGCGGGGGTGGCCGGTGCCGCTTGCACGGGCAGCGGTGGGCCTGGCCCGGGCGCGGGTTCGGCGACGGGCCGGTCAACCCAGGTGGTGATCACGATGACGATGAGCGCCAGGATCGCGGCGAGCAGCAGGCCGAGCCGCCCGGCACGACCGGGGTCGAGCCTGGCCCGCAGCACGGATTCGGGCAGCCAGCGTTGAAGCACCCGCCGCATTCCGGCGGTCGGTTCCGTTCGCGCGGAATGCCGCCCGGAGGAATCAGGGCCGGCGCGTGAACCGTGTTCGATTCCGGAATCAGGTGGGTCGGCGGCGTTGTGCTCGCTGGATTCCCGAGTCTCAGCTCGGGACTCGCGGTCGGCCTGCTGTTTCAGCGCGAGCAGGCGGGCACGCGGGCTGGTGGCGGATTCGGGGGAATCCTGGAGAACGCCGCGAAGGCGAGTGGTGGCAGCCATGTCATCGACGCTAGAAGCCGACTCCGGCCATGCCCAGACCCAATTTCAAGATCTGTGGATAAATCGATGACCTGTGGATAACTCAATCAAAATAGGCCGCGGAATTCACCCGGATACAGCTGTATCCGCCATTCATCGGGTGAATCGCGGACTCAAGCAGTGGGCCGCCAGCCACCCGGCAGCACCACGGCTCCCAGCGCACCGGGTCCGATGTGCGCCCCCACCACCGGCCCCACCTCAGACACCACGCAATCCAGCGCCGCCGACGCCTGCCTGCGCAATTGGTCAGCGAGCCGCTCCGCCCACTCCGGCGCGGCCAAGTGGTGCACGGCCACCGACACGGGGCCTTCCTCGGCGGATCGGCACACCAGGTCGAGCAGCCGGGCATGCGCCCGCGCCGTGGTCCGCACCTTCTCCAGCAGTTCCACGCGCCCTTCGTGCACGTGCAGCAGCGGCTTGATGGCCAAAGCCGTGCCCAGCACCGCCGCCGCGGTGCCGATTCGGCCGCCACGGCGCAAGTGCTCCAGGGTCTGCACGGAGAACAACGTCCTGGTGCGCTGCGCGATCAACGCCGCTCGGCTCTCCACGGCGGACAGGCTCGCCCCGCCCCTGGCGCTCTCCGCCGCGCTCAACGCGGCGAACCCCAGGCCCATCGCGGTGGACCGGGAATCCACGACGCGCACCCGCTCCGGGTCGACCTCCCGCGCCGCCAGGCGCGCGGCGTCCCACGTGCCCGACAACCGGCGGGACAAGTGCACCGAGACCACACCGTCCGCCCCGGAGGACAACGCCTCCCGGTAAGCGGCCGTGAACTCGCCGACGCCGGCGCCCGACGTGGTCACCCGCTGCTTGCGCTCCCAGGCCGCCAGCAGCCGCCGCGAATCGAACTCGTGCTCCGGAACCGGATCGGCGGCCTGCACGCTGACGTGCAGCGGCACCACCCGGACCGCATGCCGCTGGGCGAATCCGGTCGGGAAGTACGCGGTCGAATCGGTGACGACGGCTACGGACACGCGCGCAACCCTAAAGTCCGGTCGCCGCGCGCACGCTCAAGGGTGACCAGGCGCTCAGGCGGGCATGCCGCCGTTGTACGTGGTCAGCCGCCAGCGGTTGGTGACGGCGTGGCGCGTCAGCACCACCCAGTGGCAGTTGGAGACCCCGCCGAGGCCGGGCCACATCTCCACCGGCCACTCCAGCAGCCGGGCCGTCAACCCGGTGATCAACCCGCCGTGCGCGCACACCAGTGCCGTCCCCCGGTGGGCGGAGTCGAGTTCCTCGACGACTTCGAACGCCCGCGCGGCGACCTCGACGCGAGACTCGCCGCCCGGCGGCGCCCAGGTCGAATCGGACCGCCACACCGGCATCGCCCCAGGCCAGCCGTGCTCCACCTCAGCACCGCTGAGGCCCTGCCATTCGCCCAGGTGCGTCTCGCGCAGCCGCTTGTCCTGCCGCACCGGCATGCCGGAGAGCTCGGTGAACGCGGCCGCGGTCGCACTCGCGCGACGCAAATCGGAGCCGACGGCCACACCCGGTTCGAACGCCGCGATCGCCGGGGCCGCGCGGTGCGCCTGCGCGATGCCGTTCTCGGTCAGCGAGGTGTCGAGATGCCCCTGGATGCGTCCGGCCGCGTTGTAGTCCGTCTCGCCGTGCCGCCACAGCACCAGGCGATCCAAGCTCACTCGTCGCCGTCCTGCTGCTCGGCGGGAGCGGCGCTGTCCACGAAATCGATCCGCGGGCAGTCCTTCCAGAGCCGCTCCAGCTCGTACACGGAGCGTTCGTCGGCGTGCTGCACGTGGACCACGACCTCGACGAAGTCGAGCAGCACCCAGCGCCCCTCACGGGCGCCTTCCCTGCGCACCGGCTTGGTTCCGGCGGCGCGCATCTTCTCCTCGACGGCCTCGACGATCGAGTCGACCTGGCGCTCGTTCGGCGCCGAGGCGATCACGAAGCAATCGGTGATGACCAGCTGCTCGGAGACGTCGAGCAGCACGAGGTCGTTGGCCTTCTTGTCCGCCGCGGCCTGCGCCGCGACGAGGGCCAGTTTGCGGGCTTCCTCAGTGGCTGCCACGTCACTCCTCTCAGGCGGGCACGGTTCCGCCCACGCGTTCCAGGATAGCCAGCCCCGAACGTCCACCACGACGACCGGGTGTCCACGCCGAGGCGGACCACCATGGCCGGTTCCGAGACGGCGGAGCCCGAAATCTCCCGGACGGCCGACCACGTCCGCGGCGATTCATTCGATGGACTGATCTCGAAAAATCGATTGCGCCGGAGCGGACACTGAATGCACGGATCTGCGAGAGGAGTCGGCGGAATGCGAGTACGAACCGCAGTTCAGGGCGATGAGCGGGAGCTCGCGCGAATCGTGCACGCCGCATGGTCCTGGGAATCGTCGGTGTTTCCGCGACCGCCGCTCGATGCGCCCGTCTTCACCGAGCCGGTGCTGCCCGAGAACGTCCTCGTGGCCGTGGAAGACGCACAGCCGCTGGGATTCGCGAAGTTGGTCCCGAGTTCGCTCGCCAATCCCAGAATCGGGTCCGCCGCCGCGCACGTCCAAATGATCTACGGGTGCTCGGTCGCCCCGCAGCACCAGGGACGCGGCGTGGGCACCGCATTGCTCCGCGCGATCCGGCGGGAGTCCGTTGCGCGCGGCGCACGCCGGGTCACCTTGAAGGTGCTCGGTTCCAACCCTCGTGCCCAAGCGCTGTACCGCAGGCACGGCTACCAGGTCGAAGGAACTCTGCGAGGCGAGTTCTTCCTGCAGGGGAAGTACGTCGACGATGTCCTGATGGCACTGGACCTCGACACCGCGTGACCACGGTCGGCAGTGGCGCAGCCGGCTCGCGGGCTCCTACGCCCCTGACTGCCAGACTCGGATCGCGTCGAGCGGGTAGAGCAGCATCAAGATGTTGAGGATCAGACCGTCGCGGACGAAGTACAGCGTCAGCAACTCGAGAGCCACGGCGACCGCGATGGTCACCCGGATCGGCGCCTTTCTGGCGAGCACGAATCCAGTCACCATCGCCAGAACATCCGACACGGAATTGAGCACGCTGTCGCCGTAGTAGTCCAGCGACACGGTCGCTGTGCGATAGCGATCGATGATCCACGGAGTGTTCTCCAGGACCTCCCAGCCGCATTCGATCAGCACCGCCGCCAGCAGAAGACCACCGAAGGACAGCCGAGTCTTCTTGTTGAGCAACCAGAGCAGGAAGTAGAACACGACGCCATGGATGATGTGGCTGAACGTGTACCAGTCCGTGATGTGCTGGGAATTCCCCGAACTGTTGACCACGCCGTGCCACAACTCGACGTACCCGCACGAGCAGTACGGCACTCGCCCCATCGCCCATTCGACGGCGGCCATGAGGACCACGACGAGGACGCAAAGCTGCAAGGGCAATGTCCCGGATGCCCACCGCCCTGATTCGGACGGCGCCACCTTTGCACGGTGCGACCGCGCGAACACGGGAAATCTCTTCATGATGCCGGCCTTTCCTCCGCATTGCGCCCCGCCTGCTTCGAAGCCGCCGATCTCTCGGGCTACGAGCGAGTCGCACGCACGTCGGCCGACGCAGCGCTAGGCGGGCGCCCCTGAGCGGGTTGTACCGAGGTCGTACCGGTTGCTCACGGCCCCCACTCCGGTGCCGGTGAGCCGTCTTCGGCGCGGTAGAGGCCGCGTTTGGTGATGTATTGGACGATTCCGTCGGGGACCAGGTACCAGACGGGCAGGCCCGCGTTCACGCGTTCCCGACAGCCGGTGGAGGAGATCGCCATCGCGGGGATCTCCACCAACGACACCGATCCCTGCGGCAGGTGCGCGCCGTTGAGTGAGTAGCCGGGGCGCGTGACACCGATGAAGTGGGCGAGCTCGAACAGCTCGTTCACCCGGTGCCAGGACAGGATCTGCTCCAGCGCGTCGGCGCCCGTGATGAAGTACAGCTCCGCGTCCGGGTAGAGCGTCCGCAGGTCGCTGAGGGTGTCGGCGGTGTAGGTGGGGCCGCTGCGGTCCACGTCGACCCTGCTCACCAGGAATCGCGGGTTCGACGCGGTGGCGATGACCGTCATCAGGTAGCGGTCCTCGGCCGGGCTGACCACGTCGTGGCCCTTCTGCCACGGCTGACCCGTCGGCACGAAGATCACTTGTTCGAGGCCGAACTGGGCCTGCACTTCACTGGCCGCGACAAGGTGGCCGTGGTGGATCGGGTCAAAGGTGCCACCCATGACCCCGATGCGGCGCCGACGAGACATGACTGCACAGCCTAATCGAGTGATGTCCGAGGTAGCGCCGATAAAAAACCGGACGGTGACCGATCACACCCTCGGCGCTTTCCCGGAGTCAGCCTCAGCCGGCGGGGCGTACGTGGCCGTCGCCGTACACGAGCCACTTCGTGGAGGTGAGTTCGGGCAGCCCCATCGGACCGCGAGCGTGCAGCTTCTGCGTGGAGATGCCGATCTCGGCTCCCATCCCGAACTCAGCGCCGTCGGTGAAGGCCGTCGAGGCGTTGACCATCACCGCCGCCGAGTCGACCCGTGCGGTGAACTGGCGTGCGGCCCGCACATCGCTGGTCACGATGGCCTCGGTGTGCCCGGACCCGTGCGCCCGGATGTGCTCGGCAGCGGCGGGCAGCGACTCCACGACGGCGGCGGCGATGTCCAGCGAGCCGTACTCGAGGTCCCAGTCGTGCTCTTCGGCGGCGACCACACCGGAACCGCCGAGGCGCACGACCTCGTCGTCGCCGTGCACGGTGACGCCGGCGGTCCGCAGTTCGGCGACCGCTCGCGGCACGAACTCGGCGGCGATGTCCCGGTGCACCAGCAGCGTCTCCGCCGCGTTGCACACGCTCGGGCGCCGTGCTTTGGAGTTGAGCAGGATGCGCAGCGCCGTGTCCGCGTCGGCGTGCGCGTCGACGTACACGTGGCAGTTGCCCACACCGGTTTCGATCGTCGGCACCGTGGACTGCTCGACGACCGTCGAGATCAAGCCCGCACCGCCGCGCGGGATCACGACGTCCACCAGCCCGCGCGCGGTGATCAGGTGCCGCACCGAGGCGCGATCGTGGCTGGGCAGCAGCTGCACCGCGGTGGCGGGCAGTTCGTGCTCGACGAGCACCGCGCGGAGCACCTCGACCAGCGCCGTGTTCGACCGCTCCGCCGAAGCGGAACCGCGCAGCAGCACGGCGTTGCCGGACTTCAGGGTGAGCCCGGCGGCGTCCACGGTGACGTTGGGGCGGCCCTCGTACACGATGCCGACGACGCCCAGCGGCACCCGGACCTGCTGGAGCTGCAAGCCGTTCGCGAGCACGTTGCCGCGCACCACCTCGCCGATCGGGTCCGCCAGCCCGGCGACGGTGCGCAGGCCTTCGGCGATCCCCGCGATGCGGTCGTTCGTCAGCCGCAGCCGGTCGATCAGCCCGGCGGCGGTGCCGTTGCCCTCCGCGCGCGCGACGTCGAGCTCGTTGGCCGCCAAGATCTCCGGGGCGCGTGCGACGAGCGCGTCGGCCATCGCGTGCAGCAGGTCGTCCTTGGCGCCCCGCGGCAGCAGCGCCAGTTCGGTCGCGGCGTCCCGAGCGGCACGAGCCGCCTCGTGCACCTGGTCGCGGAGTTCGTCGCCGGGGGTCTCCGCCTGCTGGGGAGCGGAGGATTCGATGCTCGTCGTCACGCGACCAGCCTAGTGGGCGGCCGCAACCGAGTTCCGCCGATGACGAAGCGGCGGGCGGTGCCGGGCACGTCGGCGCCATCCGGTAGGAATCGGGGCGTGGACGAACAAGCCCTGCGGGAACTCGCCGATGAACGGCTCCGTGCGCTGGCCGGTCCGGACGCGCAACTGCGCGAAGACCAGTGGCGTGCCATCCAGGCACTGGTGCTGCATCGCCGCCGCGCGCTCGTCGTGCAGCGCACCGGCTGGGGCAAGTCCGCGGTGTACTTCCTGGCCACCGCGCTGCTGCGCGAACTCGGCGAAGGTCCCACGGTGATCGTCTCGCCGTTGCTGGCGTTGATGCGCAACCAGGTCGAGGCCGCCGAGTCCGCAGGTGTGCGCGCCGCCACGATCAACTCGGCGAACCCGCAGGAGTGGCAGTCCATCGAGGAACAGGTCGCCGTCGGCGAGGTGGACGTGCTGCTGGTCAGCCCCGAACGGCTGAACAATCCCGATTTCCGGGACACCGTGCTGCCGGAACTCACCCACAGCGCGGGCCTGCTGGTGGTGGACGAGGCGCACTGCATCTCCGACTGGGGCCACGACTTCCGCCCCGACTACCGCAGGCTGCGCACCCTGCTGGGCGAGCTGCCCGAAGGCGTCCCGGTGCTGGCGACGACGGCCACCGCCAACGACCGCGTGGTGCAGGACGTGTCCGACCAGCTCGGCGTCGGCGGCGAGTTCAGCGATCCGCAGGAAACGCTGGTGCTGCGCGGCACCCTCGACCGGGAGAGCTTGCGGCTCGGGGTGCTGGCGCTGCCGACGGCGCAGGCTCGGCTGGCGTGGCTGGCCGGCAACCTCAGCGAGCTGACCGGCTCGGGGATCATCTACACGCTCACCGTCGCCGCGACCGATGAGGTCGCCGGCTACCTGCGCGACCAGGGATTCGAGGTCGCCTCGTACTCGGGACGCACCGACCCGGAGGAGCGGCAGCGCGCCGAAGAGGACCTGCTGGCGAACCGGGTGAAGGCGCTGGTGGCGACCTCCGCGTTGGGCATGGGCTTCGACAAGCCCGACCTCGGATTCGTGGTGCACCTGGGGGCGCCGTCCTCGCCCATCGCCTACTACCAGCAGATCGGGCGTGCCGGTCGTGGTGTGCGCCGGGCGGAGGCGCTGATGCTGCCCGGGCCCGAGGATCGGGAGATCTGGCGCTACTTCGCGTCGATGGCGTTCCCGCCGGAGGGCACCGTCCGCTCGATCTTGGAAGCGCTCACCGAAGGAGGCACGCTGTCCACGGCCGCGTTGGAGCCGCGTGTCGAGCTCGGCCGGTCTCGACTGGAGATGGTGCTCAAGGTCCTCGACGTGGACGGTGCGGTGCGCCGCGTCAAGGGCGGTTGGGAAGCGACCGGCGAACCGTGGAAGTACGACGCCGAACGCTACGACCGCATCGCCGCCGAACGGGCCTCCGAGCAGCAGGCGATGCTGGACTACCTCAACACCACCGAGTGCCGGATGGAGTTCCTGCGCCGCCAGCTCGACGACCCGTACGCCGAGCCGTGCGGGCGCTGCGACAACTGCACCGGGCAGACCCGCTCCGCCGACGTCGACGAGCAGGTCGTGCAGCGGGCGCAGGAACGGCTGCACCGGCCGGGTGTGGAGTTCTCGCCGCGCAAGATGTGGCCGAGCGGGATGGACGCGCTGGGCCTGAACGTCTCCGGCAGGCTGCCCGCCGGGGAACGCGCCGAAACGGGCCGGGCGGTCGGCAGGCTGACCGACATCGGCTGGGGCAACCGGCTGCGCGAGCTGCTCGGCAACGGCGTTCCCGATCAGGAGCTGCCGGAGGACCTGTTCCAGGCGTGCGTGCAGGTGCTGGCCTCGTGGGAGTGGGAGCAGCGGCCGGTGGGCGTCATCTCGATCGGCTCGAACAGCAGGCCGCAGCTGGTGCGCAGCCTCGCGCAGCGCATCGCCACGATCGGCAGGCTGCCGCTGCTGGGTGAGGTGGCGACGAACCCGTCGACGACCCCGAAGCGCGGCAACAGCGCCCAGCGCGTCGGCTCGCTGCGCGGCCAGTTCAAGGTTCCGGACGAGCTCGCGGCGAAGATCTCCGAGCTCGACGGCCCGGTGCTGCTGATGGACGACTACACCGACACGGGCTGGACCTCGGCGATCGTGGCCCGCACCCTGCGGCTCGCGGGCGCACCGGCGGTACTCCCCTTCACCCTCGCTTCCACCGGCTGACCCCGCCCGCGAAACGGTGGGTCCCGGGTGGCGGGAAGGGTTCCCAGGGGGCGCTGGGGGATCTAGTGTGACGCGATCCAGTAGCCCGGGTGGGGGTTCGATCGGGAGGGGTGGACGGTGACGGTTGCATCCGTGCCCGAGCGGCATCGGCTGCCGATGCGCAAGCTCGTCGCGGCCAGCATCGGCAATGCCATCGAGTGGTACGACTGGACGATCTACAGCGCGTTCAGCGTGTACTTCGCGAGCCGCTTCTTCCCCGGTGAACTGGCGTTGGTGAACACGCTGGCCACGTTCGCGCTGGCGTTCTTCTTCCGGCCGCTCGGCGGCTGGCTGCTGGGCCGGTTCGCCGACCTGCACGGCCGGAAGACGTCGATGCTGCTGACGATCGCGCTGATGGCGGGCGGTTCACTGCTGATCGGTGTGCTGCCGACCTTCGACCTGATCGGCTGGGCGGCGCCCGCGCTGCTGGTGCTGGCCCGGATCGGGCAGGGCCTGTCGCTGGGCGGTGAGGTGTCGAACGCGTCGGCCTACCTGGCCGAGATCGCCCCGGCGAGCAGGCGCGGGCGCTACTCCGCGTTCTTCTACATCTCTACCGGTACCGCGCTGCTCATCGCCTCACTGCTGGGTTTCCTGCTGACCTCGGTGCTCAGCGAGCAGCAGCTCACCGACTTCGGCTGGCGCATCCCGTTCGTGATCGGCGGTGTGCTGGGGCTGCTCGGCCTGTGGCTGCGCCGCTCGTTGGAGGAGACCGAGCAGTTCGCGGACAACCAGGACAAGGCCCGCGCCCTCAAGAATCCGCTGTGGACCACGTTGCGGCGGCATCCGAAGGCGGTGGGTCAGCTGATCGGGTTCAGCATGCTCTCCACGCTCTGCTACTACACGTTCTTCAGCGCGTTGACCCCGTTCGCGGTGCAGACGCGGGGCGCCGACGCCACCGACGTCTTCCTGGCGCTGTCGATCGCCACTGCGCTGTTCATCGCCTTGCAGTACCCGATGGGAGCGCTGTCGGACCGCTTCGGGCGCAAACCGCAGCTGCTGGCGTGGTCGGCGGCGACGGCGGTGCTGATCGTGCCGTTGTCTGCCCTGGTCCGTCCCGGACTCGGTGCGCTGCTCGTGGTGTTCTGCATCGGAGTCGGCCTCTACACGGCGATGACGTCGATCGCCCCGGCGATCATGTCGGAGCTGTTCCCCACCGAGCTGCGCGGCTTGGGCATCGGAGCCTGGTACAACCTGACGGTCGCCGTGTTCGGCGGCACCGCTCCCCTGGTGATCCAAGGGCTCGCCGCGTTCGACGCGTCCACGGCGTTCTTCTGGTACATCGCCGTGAGCGCCGTCGTCGCGTTCCTGGTGATCCGCACGCTGCCGGAGACCAAAGGCACCGAGCTCCGCTGAGCGGCGAAGCCCGCAGCAGGCCGCTCAGCGCAGCGGGACCAGGTCGTCGGCGTGGACGACCTCGCGACGCTGTTCAGCGGGCAGGTCGTAGCTGGAGCGGCCGATGAGGTCGGGCAGTTCGCCCGCGTCGTAGGCGACCACGCCGCGGGCCACGACCGCGCCCGAGGGATCGAGCAGTTCGACCACGTCACCGCCGTCGAACGTGCCCTCCACCGCGGTGATCCCGGCAGCGAGCAGCGAACGCCGGCGCCGGACCACCGCCGTCACCGCCCCGTCGTCCAGCCACAGCCGACCGCGGGCGCCCGCGGCGTGCGCGAGCCAGAACCGGCGGGCAGAGAGCCGGGTGCCGGTGGCCGCGAACGCCGTGCCCACGTCGGCGTCGCCGAGCGCCCGCCCGGCCTGCGCGGCGGAGGTCAGCAGCACCGGGATGCCCGCGGTGCACGCGACCCTGGCGGCCTCGACCTTGGAGGCCATCCCTCCGGTGCCGACTCCGGAACCCGCGCCGCTCGCGTCCACACCGTCGAGGTCGGCGGCACCGGTGACCTCTCGGATCACCGACGCTCCCCCACCGCGCGGATCCCCGTCGTACAGGGCGTCCACATCGGACAACAGCAGCAACGCGTCCGCGCCGACGAGGTGCGAGACGAGCGCGGCGAGCCGGTCGTTGTCACCGAACCGGATCTCCGCGGTGGCGACCGTGTCGTTCTCGTTGACCACCGGCACCACGCCGAGCGTGAGCAGGCGGTTCAGCGTGCGCTGCGCGTTGCGGTAGTGCGCCCGCCGCACCACGTCGTCGGCGGTGAGCAGCACCTGCCCGACGGTGCGGCGGTAGCGGGCGAAGGACTCGGCGTAGGCGTGCGCCAGTGCCTGCTGCCCCACGCTGGCCGCGGCCTGCTTCGTGGCCAGGTCGCGCGGTCTGCGGCGCAGGCCGAGCGGCGCGATCCCGGCGGCGATGGCACCGGAGGACACCACGACGACTTGGGCGCCCGCTTCGACGCGCGCGGTCACGGCGTCCACGAGCGCCGCCAGCCGCGCCTGGTCCAGCGCGCCCTTCGAGGTGGTCAGCGAGGACGATCCGACTTTGACGACGAGGCGTTGCGCCGCCGCGATGGACTTGCGGGTCGGCGACAGCTCCACCTCGTCGGTCATTCGTCCTCCTCGGCTCCCGCACCGCCGACGTAGCCGCCCTCGGCGTCGAGGTGCGAACGACGCGCCTTCTTCGCCGCCTTGCGTTCCGAAGCGCCCACGCGATCGGTCGAGTCCAAGCGGTTGTCGGTACCGCGGCCGCTGAGCATCGCGGCGACACCGGCCGGGGTGGACGGTTCCCAGTCGAAGGTCACGGTGCCGATGGTGACCTGGCTGCCCGGTTCCGCACCGGCACGACCCAGCGCTTCCTCCACCCCGAGCTTCGCCAGCCGGTCGGCGAGGAAGCCCACCGCCTCGTCGTTGTCGAACTGGGTCTGGCGCACCCACCGCTCCGGCTTCTCGCCGCGCACGATGAACGCCTCGTCGTCCTCCGGGTCGGTCTCGATGCTGAACCCGGTGTCGCCGATGGCGTGCGGACGCACCACGACCCGTGCCGGTTCGGGTGCGGGCAGCGACGCCCGGTAATGCTCGACTTCCTCGGCCAGCGCGAAGGACAGCTCGCGCAGGCCCTCGTGGCTGGCCGTGGACACCTCGAACACGCGCAGGCCGCGGGACTCCAGGTCCGGGCGGATCAGTTCGGCGAGCTCGCGCGCCTCCGGCACGTCGACCTTGTTCAGCACCACCAGCCGCGGGCGGTCGGCGAGATCGCCGTGCTCGCCCTGCAACGCGGGCGTGTAGCGCGCCAGCTCGGCCTCCAAAGCGTCCACATCGGACAGTGGGTCGCGCCCCGGTTCCATCGTCGCGCAGTCCACGACGTGCACCAGCACGGCGCACCGCTCGATGTGGCGCAGGAAGTCCAGGCCCAGCCCACGACCCTCGCTCGCGCCGGGGATCAGACCGGGCACGTCGGCGACGGTGAACACCGTCTCGCCCGCGGTGACCACCCCGAGGTTCGGCGCCAGAGTGGTGAACGGGTAGTCGGCGATCTTCGGCTTCGCGGCGGACACGACCGAGATCAGCGAGGACTTGCCCGCTGATGGGAACCCGAGCAGGCCTGCGTCGGCGACGGACTTCAGCTCCAGGACCAGGTCGAGCTGCTCACCCGGTTCACCGAGCAACGCGAACCCGGGCGCCTTGCGGGCCTTCGAGGCCAGCGCGGCGTTGCCGAGCCCGCCCCGGCCGCCCTCGGCGGCGACGAACGTGGTGCCCGGCCCGATCAGGTCCGCCAAGACCTCACCGTCCTCGGTGAGCACGACCGTGCCGTCCGGCACCGGCAGGATCAGGTCCTCGCCGAGCGCGCCGTTGCGGTGGCCGCCCTTGCCCGGCTTGCCGTTGGACGCGGTCGCGTGCGGCCGGTGGTGGAAGTCGAGCAGCGTGTGCACGCCCGAGTCGACGACGAGCCGCACATCGCCACCGCGGCCGCCGTTGCCGCCGTCGGGGCCGCCGAGCGGCTTGAACTTCTCCCGGTGGACCGAGGCGCAGCCATTGCCCCCATCGCCTGCGGCGATGTGGATGGTCACGCGGTCAATGAACCGCGACACGAGTCCCTCCAGGTACCAAAAGTGCTGACATCACAACGTCCGCGAACGCGAACGCGAACGAGGGGCGGGACCGGTGTGCGAACCGGACCCGCCCCTCGTCGGGAAGTGCTGTGCCGAGAGCCGGGTCAGACGACCTCGGCCGGCACGATGTTGACGGTCTTGCGACCGCGCTTGCTGCCGAACTCGACCTCACCGGCCGAGAGAGCGAACAGCGTGTCGTCCTTGCCGCGGCCCACGTTCAGGCCGGGGTGGAACTTGGTGCCGCGCTGCCGAAGCAGGATCTCGCCGGCCTTGACGACCTGGCCGCCGTAGCGCTTCACGCCCAGATACTGAGCGTTCGAGTCGCGGCCGTTACGAGAGCTGGATGCGCCCTTCTTATGTGCCATGACTACTCAGGTCCTCACTTGGTGATGCCGGTGACCTCAACGCGGGTCAACTTCTGACGGTGACCCTGGCGCTTCTGGTATCCGGTCTTGTTCTTGAACTTGTGGATGCGGATCTTGGGGCCCTTGGTCTGCTCGACCAGCTTCCCGGTCACCGAGACCTTCGCCAGTGCGTTGGCGTCGGCGGTGACGTCGGTGCCGTCGACGACCAGAACAGCCGGGAAGGTGACCTCGGTGCCGGAGTCGCCTTCGAGCTTCTCGACCTCGACGACGTCCCCGACCGCCACTTTGTACTGCTTGCCGCCGGTCTTGACGATCGCGTACATGAGTCGGAAGTCTCCTGCTACTCGGTTCGCTTGGTTCACCCGTTGACGCCCTCTCCGGCGAGCCGGAGTTCCTACCGCCCGGCCGAGCCGGGCTTCGGGGGGTTCCTGCGTCGCGACCCTCGTCCCCACGAGGGGCACCGGGTTCCACAGGCGTTTTGCCTCTCCGCCCGTCCGGCGGCGAGAAGTGCTCACACAGCATACAGACCGCCCATCGACACCCGACCGCTAGGGGGCCGGGCCGCCGGAAGCGGGCCGGAGGACAGCTTATTCCAAGCCGTTCCGCCGCCGGAGAGCCGGGTGCGCGCACGCGCGGAGACGATCTCCGACACCGCCGCGCACAAGCCGAAAGCGCGGGTGAACACCGTCACCGGCGATCTCCCGTCAAACGCCCGAACGCGTGTCCAGCGCTTGCTACGGTGAGTCGCCGTTGGACCGTGACATGGGGAAAAGCGCGTGACCGAGATCGCATCCGAGTCCATTTCGGGGCGGGACGAGCACACCTCGTCCGAGGACGTCGACGACCTGCCGCGCGACCGCTTCCAGCGGCTCCGCGAAGGTCCGCTCGGTCCCCGGCTGTTGCTGCTGTCGGCTCTGATCCCGCCGTTGATGATGCTGCGGGAAGTGCTGCGCTCGCCTCAGCTGCATTTCTACGACTACTGGTGGGTCCTGCTGGACATCACCGGTGAAGACGGCTCGCTGAGGCCGGAGGCGCTGTTCGGTTTCCGCAACGAGCATCCGTTCGTGCTGCCGAGCCTGCTGTTCTGGCTCAGCGCCCGGTTCGGCCACGGCCTGAACCACCCGCTAGGGCTGGTGGTGCTGGCCTTCGGCGTGGGCTGCGTGCTGCTGGTGTGGGCGATGCTGCCCGCCTCGCTCGGCCGCTGGCAGCGCGCCGGGCTGGTGCTGGCGACCTCGACGCTGGTGTTCAACCCGCACGGCATCCACAACTTCGTGCGCTCCATGAGCGGCGCCTCGTGGATCTTGGCGATGCTGCTGGTGCTGGGCGCGCTGCTGGCGATGCAGCGGGGGCGGTTGTCGATCGCCGTGGTGCTGGGACTGCTGGCGTCGATCAGCTACGGAACCTCGTTCGCGGTGTGGCCCGCGCTCTCGCTGGTCACCTGGATGCGCGGCGAACGGCGTGGACGCGTCGCCACCCCGATGATCGTCGGAGTCGTTGTGGTCGCGACCTGGCTGGTGCTGCGCGGACCGCAAGGCGGCGGTGGCGCCTCGCCCACCGACGATCCGGCGCAGGCCCTGCTGGCGGGGCTGAGCATGCTCGGCATGGTGTGGACGGGCACCGAACCGTCCGTGGCGCTGGTCGCCGGGGTGGCCGGGCTGGCGCTGCTCGCCGTGCACCTGCCCGGCTGCCTGCAGCGCCCCGAGCACCGCTCGGCGAGCGCGCCCTGGTGGGGTCTCGCGGTGTACGCCGCGGGCTGCGCGGTGATGATCTCCGGTTCACGAGCCGCGTTCGGCGAGTCCGCGGGCCTGCAGAGCCGCTACAACAGCATGACCGCCGCGCTGTGGATCGCGGTGCTCGTGATCACCGTGGCCTGGGCGCGCTGGCCCGCGGTGCGGTCGGTGGCGGTGTTCACCACCGTGCTGAGCACCGTGGCGCTGGGCGCCCCGATGGCGCAGACGGTCCGCGAGGACGCACCGAACCAGCAGCTGCTCGCCGTCGCCGCCGAGGTCGGTGCGACCGACGCCTTCACCGACCGCTTCCCGTCCCCCGAGCAGCTGCTGCCGCGGATGCGCGCGCTGGGGCACTACCCGTTCTCCGATGAGTTCACGCTGGGCTGCGGCGACGACGTGGAGATCGGCTCGCGGGTGAACACCGCGAGCTGGCGGGTGCCGAGCGTCGGGAGCTACCGCGAACCGCGCCCGGCGGGCTGGGACGTGATCCTCAACGTGGAGACCGACCAGCTCCAAGGCGGCGCGCGGATGCTCAAGGGCTGGGCGATCTCCGGCATCGAACGCGCCCAGTGCGTGGCGGTGCTGGATCAGACCGGGAAGGTCGTCGGCGGCGGTGTCGTGGACATCCCGCGCTCCGACGCCGAAAGCCAGACCGTCGGCATCGAGATCGGCCTCGGCTACCGCGCGGTGGCCCCGGCGACGAGCACCGGCCCGTTGCGCGTCGCGTTCCGCTTCCCGGACGGCTGGTGGGTCCGTCCTCTCACGGAGAACCCGGAGGTGGCGTCATGAGCGAACCCGCGACCGGCGAGGTCGAGGTCTCGTTGCTGGCTCCGGCGAAGAACGAGGCCGAGAGCCTGCCGAAGCTGTTCGCCGAGATCAGTGCCGCGATGGACGCTCAGCCGCGCAGCTGGGAGCTGTTGATCGTCGACGACGGCAGCACCGACGACGGCTGGCGCGTCATCAGCGAGCACGCCGCGGCGGATCCGCGCGTTCGGGGGCTGCGGTTGCGGCGCAACTTCGGCAAAGCGGCCGCGCTGGCCGCCGGTGTGGCCGAGGTCCGCGGGCGGCTGCTGGTCACCCTGGACGCGGACCTGCAGGACGATCCCTCGGAGGTGCCGCGGCTGCTCGCCGAGCTCGACGCGGGAGCCGACCTGGTCAGCGGGCACAAGGCGCAGCGCAAGGACCCGCTGGGCAAGCGGCTGCCGTCGAAGTTCTTCAACTGGATGACCGGCGTGATCACCGGCCTGCGGCTGTCGGATCACAACTGCGGCCTCAAGGCGGCCCGCACCGAGGTCTATCGGCGGGTGCCGCTGTACGGCGAGCTGCACCGCTACATCCCGGCGCTGGCTCACCAGCTGGGCTACCGGGTCCGGGAGCTTCCGGTGCACCACCGGGCGCGCGAGCACGGCAAGTCGAAGTACGGACTGGAGCGCTACGTGCGCGGTGCGCTGGACCTGCTGACGGTGGTGGCGCTGACCCGCTACGGGCGGCGGCCCGCGCACCTGTTCGGCGGGCTCGGTGTGGTCGCCGGTGCGCTCGGCACCTTGATTCTGCTGTACCTGACCGGGGTGTGGATGTTCACCGAGAGCCCGATCGGGACCCGGCCGCTGTTGACGCTGGGCATCCTGCTGGAGATCTTCTCGGTGCAGATGATCTCCACCGGTCTGCTCGCCGAGCTCGTGCTGCACCGGACCGGGCGGGATGAGGACGTCACCGACCTCGTCGCGGACAGCACGGTGCCCGCGCGCTCCGCCGCCTGATCCACGCGATCGGCTGGTTCCCGGCCCCGCCCGCTTCCCGTCCGGCACGGCAAACGAGCGGACAGCGCGCGGCGGGCCGCCTAGCATCCAGTCCATGCTGACCGATCAGGAGCTCGAACTGGTGCGGCGGGCGACGGCGGTGCTCGACGACGCCACGGTGAACGACAACCACCAGGTCTCGGCCGCCGCATACGACGCGCGCGGTGCGGTCTTCACCGGGATGAACGTTTCGCACTTCACCGGAGGACCGTGCGCGGAACCGGTGGTGATCGGGCAGGCCGCCGCCGCGGGCGCGGCACCGTTGACGACGATCGTCGCCGTGCTGGCGCGCGGCATGCGGGTCATCCCGCCCTGCGGTCGATGCAGGCAGCAGCTGTTCGACTACTACCCGGACGCGCGGGCGATCATCCGGGCCAAGAACGGGCTGGAGTCGGTACCGATCACCGAGCTGCTCCCGTTCCCATACGACTACCTGGACTACGCACCGGACGGCCCGCCGCCCGCGCTGTACGTGTGGGACCACTACCTGGACGCGATCCGCAGCGGAACCAAGCGCAGCACGATTCGCGTGCACGACCCGGTCGCCCCGGGGCCGGTCCGGCTGATCTTCGAGCACGACGACGATCCGGCGACCACGCTGACCGCCGAAGTGACCGGGGTCGAACGGCGAACCGTCGCTGAGCTCACCGATCAGGACGCGGAGCTGGACGGCTTCGCGGACTTGGGCGAGCTGCGCTCGGCGCTCGACTCGCACTACCCGGGACTGGTCGATTCCACGGAGATCGACATCGTGCGGTTCAAGACCACCGGCTGAGGAACACGGCACCGTCGGTCAGCATGAAGTCGGGACCGGCTACGAGGCACCCGGTTCCCAGTGCGCTGCACCACGCGGTCAGCTGCGGGTGGACCTGCTGGTGAACCTCGCCCGAACCTGGCCGCCCGCATACCGCTCAGCGCCGATGTCCGGGTCTGCTCAGGCACACCGCGAGGACGACCAGGGCGGGCAGCAGGGAGAGCGCGACGAGCGTGCCGTGGTACGAACTCGACCATCCCCGGCCCACGGCGAGCACGAGCGGGCCGATCGCGGAGGCACCGATGACGGCCGCGTGCACGGCGCCGCGTAGGACGCCGAGACGGCCGGGGCCGACGCAGCCGCGGAACGCGACCGCCTTGAACGTGCGGATCCCACCGACGCAGGCGCCGAGAGCCAGGCCGTAGACGAGCGCGCTCCAGCCCGGGCGCACCCATCCGGCGCCGATGGTGGTGAGTGCCAGGAGCACCATGACGGCGACGACGAGTGCGCGGTCGCCGATGTAATCGGCCGACCAGCCGACGAGGAAGCTCGCCAGTAGTCCCGCGAGCAGTTGCGGGACGAAGTTGGCGGCCGCCTCGGCGACGTCCAGTCCGCGTTCCCCCAGCAACGAGACCTGGTGGAAGGTCAGGGCGGTGGTGATCAGGCTGCAGACGGCGGCCCCGCCGATGACGATCCAGAAGACCGATGTCCGGCCCGCGTTGCGCAGCGTCCGGTCTGGGACGGGAGCGCCGGTTCGGACGGGTGTCCCGGGTGGGCGCCCGCGCGACGCCCCGGTCGAGCCCACGCCCGCTGCGGTGCCCGCGTCCGTCCGTACACGCCTCGGCAGGACGAGCAGCGCGGCGGGCAGCGTCAGGGCGAGGACGGCGCACCCTTCCCACTGCCACACCGCGCGCCAACCGAGATCACGGATCAGGTGCTCCAGCGCCAGCGGGGCGAGCGAGATCGCGGAGGTGCCGATCGCCGTGACGACACCCATCACCAGCCCGGTGCGCCGGTGCACGTAGACCGCCACCGCGGTGGTGGCCGCGAGGCTCAGCGCGCCCTGCCCGCCGATGCGGATGCCGACGAACGCCGTGGTCAGCCCGACGACCTCGGTGACGGTGCCTGCCGCCAGCAGGACCCCGCCGAAACAGCATCCGATCACGGCCATGGCGCGGCGCGGCCCGAGGCGGTCGAGCATCCTTCCCAGCAGCGGCATCACCAGCACACCTGCCAGGGAACCGATCGCGTGGGCCATGGCCACGGACGACCGGGACACCTGCAGGGAGGTGATCAGCGGGTCGACGAACACCGAGATGGCCGCCGTCTGCCCCGGCGCGGTCATGGCCATGGCCACTGACGCCGAGCCGATGACCCGTCCGTGGTAGCTCCGGGTGGAGTTCCCGGGTTCACCGCCCACTGCTGTCGGATCGGGCCGACCGAAGGTTAACGACACGGAGGACTCCTTCAGGGGTCGGCGCGTGGCGGTGAACGCGGCTGGCCGGTCAGGACGTCAGGGCTTGAAGAACGAGGAGTCGTGGGTGTGCCCGAGTGCCGCCCGCCCGATCGTCGCGAGGACGTGGTCGTCGTTGTCGTGGCGTGCGTAGAAGGTGAGATCGCGCAGGATCCGTTCCACGGGGCTGGGCCGGACCAGGCTGCGGGCGCCGCAGGCGCGCACGCAGTGCTCCACCGTGTCCAGCGCGAGGTGTTCGACGAGGTGGCGGGCGCGGTTGCCGGCGCGTTGCGCTTCGGCGCGGTGACCGCCGTCCCAGAGCCGGGCGACGTGCGCCAGCCAGAGGTGCGCGGTGTCGATGTTGACCGCCATGGATCCGACGCGGTGCTGCACGTAGGGGTCGGCGGTCTTGTCCTGCCTGCGCACGTACTCGAGCGCGTAGTCGTAGGCGCCTTCGGCGGCGCCGAGGAAGCTGGCCGCGTAGTGCGGGGTGAAAGCGCTCTGCCAGCCCTGGTGCAGGTAGGCGCCCGGTTCCCCGATGAGGTTCTCCTCGGGGAGGAAGACCCGGTCGAACGTGACCACGTGGCTCGCGGTGGCGCGCATCCCGATCGGGTCCCACCACGAGTCGTCGACGGTGATCGCGGGGTCGGAGAGGTCGCACGCCAGCAGGTGCAGCCCCTCGGCCGGGCCGTCCGCGTGCCGGGCGCCGCCCGGCCCGGCGGTGTTGATCAGCAGGATGGCCCAGTCCGCTCCGGTCGCGCTGGTGGCGAAGCCCTTGCTGCCCTCCACGATCCATCCCCCGTCGACCGCGGTGATGCTGGTGCCGAACCGCGTGGTCTCACCGGGCTTCCGCGCCTGCGGCTCCCCGCTCCAGGCGACCCAGGTCGCACCGTCGCGCACGATGCCGTCGAACCAGCGGGACCGTTGCCGCTCGGAGGCCAGCGCGTCGATGAGCACGACCGAGTTGGTGTGCCCTTCCCAGCAACGGCCGAGGGAGAGGTCGGCTTTGGCCAGCTCCTTGGTCATCAGCCAGAGCGGGAGCGTGTCCCCGTGGAGCGGGCCGAGACCGAGCCCGCCGTGCTCGCGGGGGACGGTGGCCGCGGTCAGACCGGCCGCGGTCAGGTCGTCGAAGTCCTTGCGCGGGAACTCCGCCGCCCGGTCGTACTCGTCCGCTCGCTCGGCGCACGCGTCGGTGACGTCGCCGGTACGTGCGAGCAGCTCGCGGTGCCGGGGGTCGAGCGCCTGAAGCCAGGTCGCCCCCGGGGTGTCGTCGATGCCCATGCGGGTGGTCCTTCCGGGTCGTCGGTGCTCGGGGCTGCTAGCGGGTTCGGGTGCCCGCGGTCGTGCGCCCGGCCTGGAGCAGCGCGCGGGTCTGCTCGGTGGGGATGTGCCGGTCGGTCATGAACTGGAACTGGCACCCGGCGTCGGCGAGCAGCACGTCCCACCCGTCGATGACGGTGAGTCCGCGCTCGCGCGCCTCCCTGGCGAACGCGGTCTCGGCCGGGCCGTAGACCATGTCCACGACGGCCGCGTCGTCGCGCAGCTCGGCCGCCCGGAACGGCACCCGGTCGCGCACCGGCGTCGCGTGCACGAGGAGCGAGTATCCGTCCGCGCGGAACTCGTCCAGGGGTGTGAACCCGACACCGAGCATCTCGGCGACCGCCCGGCCGCGCCGGTGGTCGCGGTTGACCAGCACGGGATCGGCGCCGGAGCCGGCGAGCGCGAGGACGGCGGCACGCCCGGCACCGCCACAGCCGATCACTGCGGCCTTGCGGCCGGACACGGGTGCGCCTGCGCGGGCCAGCGCCCTGCTGATCGCGGGGCTGTTGGACGTGTCGGCGTGCCAGCGGTTCCCCCGTCGCACCAGCGAGTTCGCCGCACCGGAGCCGCACGCCGCCGGGCCGGCCGTGTCGGCGGTGGCCAGCGCCGCCTCCTTGTGCGGAGCCACCACGGTGGCCGCCTGCAGTGGGAGGCCGAGCGCGGCGAGCCCGGTCCCGGCGACGTCGTCCCAGAAGGTATCGAAGTTCCCGACCTGGAACGGCAGGTACAGTGCGGGGATGCCGAGCGCCCGGTAGCCGGCGTTGTGCACGCGCGGCGACGCCGAGGCCAGGACCGAGCGGCCGACGATGCCGTACACGGTGCTCAACGGCCGCAGCTGGGGGAAGCCGTAATCGGTCACCAGCTGGTCGACGCTGGGCACCTCGGGGTCGTCGCCATCGGCCCTGCCGAACACGACGGGAGCGCCGAGCCACGGTGCCAGCACGCGGCTCCAGACCCCGGCGGCACCGGTGCCGAACGCGGTGACGTCCGACCGCCCCATGTCGTGCAGGAACCGCAGCGGCGCCAGCGCCTGCTCGGCCCGGAATGCGGCCGTCGTGAGCAGGTAGAGCTCGGCTCCCACGGCGGCCATGCGGTCGAAGCGCTCGTGGAGCGCGTCGTGCCCGGCGGCGGTTCCGTGCCAGGAGATGCGACGCCGGTGCGCCGGGATTTCGGCGAGCAGGTCGGGGACCAGGTCGCGGTCGGCTTCCAGGTCGACCACGTCGTAGTGCTCGGCCGCAGCGAGCAACCGGGCACGCCGCGCCTCCGGCGAACCTTCGAAGCGGCCACCCTGGTCACGGCTGCGCAGACAGTAGACGAGACGCTGGCCGGCATGGCGCCGCAACCGGTCCGGATCCACCTCGCCGAGGAGATCGGCCCGAACCTCGAGCAGTTCTGCCCGGTTTCGTGCTGAATCACGTTCGGGACCACTGCAGGACCGTGGATCGGTGAGCACCGCGTTGACGGCGGCGCTGCCGTGCTCCGTTCCTGGACGACCACTGCGCATCAGAGCGACCTCCCGTTTGTGCACGGTGCGGAATCGGATCGGGCGGCTCACCCGAAATCGACGCGGAAATGTGCTTGATTCAGGTGCGCGGACGGCTGCGGCGCCGCGCTGCTCCGAGCAGTGCGTCGAGCAGGAGGAAGCCGATCAGGCTGACGCCGAGGACGGGCATGGCCCAGGCGAGCAGCGCGGTGCCGAGCATCAGGACGACCAGAGCCGTTCTCGGGAGCGATCGCCAGACCGGCCGTGGCGCGGGTGGGAGGCCCGTGTCGTTCCGCCTGTTCCACCACATCCGGTAGGCGAGGACGACCAGCACCAGCGTGCCGAGGGCGAGCAGGACCACGACGACCTGGTTGGCGACGCCGAACAGCGTGCCGTCGTGCAGCTGGACACCGGCGATGTTGAGCTTGGCCGGCAGCGGGTGGTCGGCGAACGCGACGCGTTCGGTGATCCGCCCGGTGTAGGGGTCGACCGCGAGAGCGTCGCGCTGCACGGGCCAGCCCACACCGGTCTCCTCGGCCTGGAACACCTCGCCCGGTTCGGCGGGAGGGGTGACGGTCAGTTCCCCGCGAAGACCTTCGGCACCCGCGACGCGCAGCACGCTGTCGACGTCGATCGGCGTCGCCCCCGGCGGGACGGCGACCTTTCCGGCCTCAAGACTCGGCTCGCTGGAGTCGACGGCCTCGAACAGCTGGTCCACGCGGTCGCCCACGTAGTTGGACTGGGAGAAGCCGGTTATCGCGAGGACCACCAGCCCGACGCTCAGGCACAGACCCAACCAGCCGTGCAGGCCCCGCAGGCGCGTCTCCGTCGTCGTGGCCGGGCGGGACGACGGGGGTGCACCGCGGCTGCGTCGCCGGGCGGCCCACAGGACGAGGCCGCCCACGACGACGATCGGGACCCAGCTGGTCGCGAACTCGGAGTAGATCCGTCCCGGTGGGCCGAGGTGCAGGTTGCCGTGGGCGTGCCGCAGCCAGGTCTGGGCCGGCGGGCGGTTCTTGACCGTGATGAGCTCGCCCTGGACCTGGTCGGTGTAGGGATCGACGTAGACCGTGAGGTCCTCGTCGGAGAACGCGTCGGTGTCCGGGAGGCCGGGCACCGACAAGACGACCTGGGTCGTGCGGTCCGGGGCGGACGGCGGGATGACCGCCGTGACTGTCCCCTCCGGATGTGCCGCCACGGCGGCCGCGACCTGACCCGACACGGCCTGCGTCGGCCCGTCCTCGGTCTCGGCGTAGAGCTCCCGCCCGTGCACGGCGTCGACGATCTGCGGCGTGAACGCGTTGGCCAGGCCGGTGAGACACATGATGACCAGGAACGGCGCCACCGCGAGCCCTGCGAGGAAATGCACCCGCCGGGCGAGCGCGGCCACCCCGGAGCGGGGTGTCGTGGCGCCGGGAACGTCCGTGGCATCGTTCGGCCGGGTGTGCTGCGGTTCTTCCTCCGGACGTGCTGGTTGGCCGGTGGATGTCACCATGCGGTTCCTCCGGTGGTGCCCGTCGGCTTCGGCTAGCTGAGCCTGATCCAGGCGGCCACACGCATCAATGTCGCGAGGACGAAAGGGTCTCGATCCGGGACCGCCGGACGGCTCTGGAAAACGGGCGGACCCCATTCGCATCGGCACGAATGGAGCCGCGCACCGCGGGGCGTCGACGATCTCCCTCCGGTCGCCCGTTGGCGCTCACCACGGTTGTTTTCCCTGCGCAACACCACCGTCGGTGGCTTCGGGCAGCATGAAGTCGTGTCCCGATACCAGGAGCACCCGGTTCCCGGCGCGCTGCACCGCGCGGTCAGCTGCGGATGGACGCAGGAAGTTCCGTCCGACGGCCACCTGCAACGCGTCCTGCCCGACGGCTGCCTCGACCTGATCTGGCGCGACGGCGTGCTGGAAATGGCCGGTCCCGACACCGGACCACGACTCGTACCGCTGGCCGCGGGCGGCATCGCCGGGCTCCGGATGCGCCCCGGCGGCGCCCGGCTGCTGCTCGGCGAGGTGCCCGCCGCCGACCTCCGCGACCAGCAGGTCGAGCTGAGCGACCTGTGGGGACCACAAGCCCGGCCGGTGCTGGAACGACTCGCGGAAACCTCGCGGGCGACCGAAGCCTCGGAACTGCTGGTGGACCTCGCCCGAACTCGGCTGCCCGAATACCGGCACGACGGGGCCGTCGCGGAGGCGGTGCGGCTGCTCGGCTTTCCCCGGCCACCGAGCGTGGCGGAGTTGTCCGAGCGGCTCGGCCTCTCGGTCCGGCAGCTGCGACGGCGGTTCACCTCGGCCGTCGGCTACGGACCGAGCACCCTGGTGAGCGTGCTGCGGTTCCAGCGCGCCCGGTCCCTCGACGCCGCCCACCTCACCGAACTCGCCGCCACCGCCGGGTACGCCGACCAAGCCCATCTGAGCAGGCAGGTGCGGCGGCTGTCGGGGCTCACCGCCGCCGAACTGCTCAGCGGCCGTACGCGCGCAAGGTGAGCAGCGCGTCGATCGTGACGCGGGGCCGGGATTCCAGTTCGGTGCCGGGCGCCCACCGCCGCCAGCGGATCTGCCAGCCGCCGTCGTCCTGCTGCGCGGCCTCCAGCGCGTCGAGGCTCGCCGCGATCTCCTCGTCGGAGAACCAGGAACGCGCCACGCCGTTCGGGTCCGGCGCGTAGTCGTGCACGTAGTGCCACTCGCCGGGCGCGTAGCCCGGGACCAGGCGGGACCGCTCGGGGTGCGCCGGGTCGAGCGCCACGATCCCCTGCTCCCGCACCAGCGCACCGAGCCGGGCCGCCGCCGCTACGGCGCGGTCCCGGTCCGGCGCGTGGTCGAGGAACGCGACCGCGGCGTGCACCTCGTAGGGGTGCGTCTCGGTGAGCTCGTCGATCCGCCGCCAGCAGAACTCGGTCGCTCCCGCCAGCCACGGGTGGTCGTAGGAATTCCGGTGCAGCACTCCCGCGAGCAGCGCGGTGGAGAGCAACGCGCTCGCCGGCTCGTCCTCCACCGGCATGAACGGCGGGTGCGGGTAGTCCCGCAGCGACGGGGCGACGGCGGGCACGCCGCCGTCCGAGCCGGTGATCGACGTCAGCTGGTCGACGATGCCCGCGGCGTGCTCCTGGGTGCAGCGGCCGATCTCGCTGAGCACGCTCAGGGCCGCGTGCGCGCTGAGCGGCTGGCTCGCGGGACCGCGCAGGTCCGGGTCGAGCGCGTAGCCGAAGCCGCCGTCGGAGCAGCGGTAGGGCTCCAGCGCCGCCGCCACCCGATCCGCGGTGCCCGCGCCGAACAGGTACTCGAACCGGCGCTGTTCCAACACCCGGGCGGTCAGCCAGATGAACCGTTCCGCCGCATCCACCCGTCCCGGGTTCGTTCCGCCATCAGTCATGTCCGGGACGCTAAACCGCCCTCGGCCACCTGTCTTGAACGAATCGGCCGTCCGGTCGAGCCGAGGACGCGGCTCGGGTCCCGTGCCGAAACGACCGCGGGCGGGCCGGGAATCCGGCCCGCCCGCGGCGTTGCTGGTGCTCAGTTCTCGGAGTTCGCTCCAGCGCCGGCGCCCTCGGCGTTGTCGCCGGGGACGGCCTCGTCCGGCGGCGGACCCGCGGGACGCGAAGCGGCACGCCGGCGCGGACGCCGGGTGACCGTGGCGGTCGCCGGGGCGGGCACCTCCGGAACCCCGTTCGTCGCGGGCTCGCTCGGCTTCTCCGCCACCGTCATCACCACGGGTTCCACCGGCGTTCCCGCGCTACCGGCCGGACGGCTGACCTTGCGGCGCCGGGAGCGGCCGTTGGTCTCGCCGGTCGCGGCATCGGACTCCGCCGAAGCCGCGGGCTGCGCGGGCGTCGGCTGCGGAGCCGGAGTGCTCTCGGACTTCGCGGGCGCGGCGGCCTGCGGTGCCGAACTGCGGTCGGTGGACTCCGCGGCGGGCGCGGACCGCTGAGCCTCCCGCTCCGGCTGAGCGGCTTTGCCGGAGTCGCGCTTGCCGGAGTCCTGCTTGCCCGACTCCTGCTTGCCGGACTCGTGCTTACCGGAGTCCTGCTTACCGGAGTCCTGCTTACCGGAGTCCTGCTTACCGGAGTCCTGCTTGCCCGACTCGTGCTTGCCCGACTCCTGCTTGCCCGACTCCTGCTTGCCCGACTCGTGCTTGCCCGACTCCTGCTTACCGGAGTCCTGCTTGCCCGAGTCCTGCTTACCGGAGTCCTGCTTACCGGAGTCCTGCTTCTCCGAGTCCTGCTTACCGGTCTGGGAGTCCTTCGCCGCATGGTCCTGCACGACGCCGTTGCGCTCGGCGTGCTGCGAGCCGTCCGACTCCGGCGTCTCCTGCTTGCCCCGGTTGCGGTTCCGGCGCGAACCGCCGCCACCACCGCCGCCGTTGCCGGAACCGGAGTTGCCGCCGCCCTGACCGTGCTGGTGCACGACCGGGTCCGTCGAGACCAGCAGGCCCCGGCCGCGGCAGTGCTCGCAGGTGCTGCTGTAGGCCTCCAGCAGGCCGGTGCCGACCCGCTTGCGGGTCATCTGCACCAGCCCGAGCGAGGTCACCTCGGCCACCTGGTGCCGGGTGCGGTCCCGCCCGAGGCACTCGGTGAGACGACGCAGCACCAGGTCCCGGTTCGACTCCAGCACCATGTCGATGAAGTCGATCACGATGATGCCGCCGATGTCGCGCAGCCGCAGCTGGCGCACGATCTCCTCGGCCGCTTCCAGGTTGTTGCGGGTGACCGTCTCCTCGAGGTTGCCGCCCGACCCGGTGAACTTGCCGGTGTTGACGTCGATGACGGTCATGGCCTCGGTGCGGTCGATCACCAGGTAACCGCCGGAGGGCAGCCACACCTTGCGGTCCAGCGCCTTGGCGATCTGCTCGCTGATCCGCTGCTCGGTGAACACGTCGTTCTTGCCGACGTGCCTGGTGAGCCTGCTCATCAGGTCCGGCGCCACGTGCTGCACGTAGGCCTCGATGGTGTCCCAGGCGTCGCCGCCCTGAACGACCAGCGAGAAGAAGTCCTCGGTGAACAGGTCCCGCACGACCTTGATCAGCAGGTCCGGCTCTTCGTAGAGCAGTTGCGGAGCCTGGGCCTTCGGCGTGTCGGCCTTCTCCTTGATGATCTCCCACTGCGCCTGCAACCGGCGCACGTCGCGGTCCAACGCCTCCTCGGAGGTCCCCTCGGACGCGGTACGGATGATCACACCGGCGTTGTCCGGGACGATCCGCTTGAGGATCTCCTTGAGCCGCTTGCGCTCGTTGTCCGGCAGCTTCCGGCTGATGCCGGTCGCGCCGCCGCCGGGCACGTACACCAGGAACCGGCCCGGCAAGCTGATCTGCGTGGTCAGCCGCGCGCCCTTGTGGCCGACGGGGTCCTTGGTGACCTGCACGAGCACGCTGTCACCGGTGGACAGCGCCTGCTCGATGCGGCGTGCCTTGCCCGCGAGCCCGGCGGCGTCCCAGTCGACCTCACCGGCGTAGAGCACCGCGTTGCGGCCCCGGCCGATGTCGACGAACGCGGCCTCCATGCTGGGCAGCACGTTCTGCACCCGGCCCAGGTACACGTTGCCGACGAGCGATCCGGAACCGGAGGCGGTCACGAAGTTCTCGACGAGGACGTTGTCCTCGAGGACCGCGATCTGCGTCTGGTCGCCGTTCTCCCGCACCACCATGCGGCGGTCCACGGACTCGCGGCGGGCGAGGAACTCCGACTCGGACAGCACGGGCGCGCGGCGGCGACCGGCTTCGCGGCCGTCCCGGCGGCGCTGGCGCTTGGCCTCCAGCCGGGTGGAGCCCTTGATCGCGCGAACCTCGTCGTCGCTGCTCTCCTGGCGGCCGTTGTCCTGGCGCTCCTCGCGGACGTGCACAACGGTGTTCGGCGGGTCGTCGTCCCGGTTCTGACCGTCGTCGTCCCCGGAGCCCTTGCGGCGACGGCGGCGGCGACGGCGACGGTTGCCGTCGTCCCCGGAGTCCCCGTCGGAGTCACCGGAGGGCGCGTCGGCGGGCTTCGCGTCCTGGTTGCCGTCGGCGGTCTCG
This sequence comes from Saccharopolyspora gloriosae, assembly GCF_022828475.1. Taxonomy (GTDB): domain Bacteria; phylum Actinomycetota; class Actinomycetes; order Mycobacteriales; family Pseudonocardiaceae; genus Saccharopolyspora_C; species Saccharopolyspora_C gloriosae_A. Next base: position 5,558,634 of record NZ_CP059557.1, read on the forward strand.
GCGGAGTCGTCGCCGGAGCCTTTGCGAGCGGCCTCCTTGCGCGCCTCCTTGCGGGACTGCTTGCCGGGCTTGTCCTGCTTGCCGGGCTTCTCGGCCTGCTCGCGGCCGACCTCGTCGTCCTGCTCCTCACCGGAGTCGGACTGGTCGCCGTCGCCGCCCTTGCCGCGGCCCCGACCGCGACGGCCGCGACGGCGGCGGCGCCTGCCGCCCTGCTCGTCGTCATCGTCGCCATCGGCGTCGGACGAGGAATCTTCGGCGTCGGTGTGCTGCGAGTCGGTGTCGTCCTGCTCGGCGGGAGCTTCGACGGGCTGTTCGACGGCGGGCTTCTGCGCGGCGGGCGCCGGGCGGGCTGCGACGGGCTCCGGTGCGAGGAACATCGCCTGCGGGGCCGCGAACACCGGGTTCAGCCCGGCGGCCTCGGCGCCGGCCTGGCGTTCGGCCTCGGCGGGCTCAGCCGCGGTGTCCTCGGCCTGCGGGCCGTCGTCGGACGACTCGGCCTGCCGACCGCCGTCGGACCGCTCGGCCTGCCGACCGGCGTCGGGCTGTTCGGCCTGCCGGTCACCGTCGGACTGTTCGGGCTGCGGCTGCGCCGCGTCCGAACCGGCCGGGGCGTCGGCGATCTGCTCGGGCCGCAGGCTCTGCACCACCTGCAGCGCGATCTCGCGCGTGATGTTGGATTGCGCGCTGCGCACCGGTTCGCCGAGCGCTTCCAGGGAGGTGATGACCTCCCTGCTGCTCGCCCCCAGCAACTTCGCCAGTGCGTGCACCCGCAGCTTCGCGGGCAACTCGAAAGTGCCCGAGCCGCTTTCCTGCGTGGATGTGGACGATGGCCCGCTGGCGTTCCCAGCGGGCGTTTCCCTGTTCGACATTCAACTCCTCCGCCCCCGGGCGCGTCCGTGGACGCGGCCGCACAGGAGCATGTGCGTTCTGCGGTCTCCGTCGCCCGTGGGCGACGGCAATTCTGTTGGTCCCCTCCGTCCCGGCTCTGGGTGAACCGGGAAGTCCCACGGCGGGTCCGACGGTGTCCGCGCCTTCGCCCGTCACCCGGCCGGGAGGTTTCCCCGGTGAGCTCCGGCCGTCGCCCTGTCCAGGGTCAACGGGTCGGCGAGCCCTCCCTCGTCGTCGAGCCGACCTTGTTCCCACCGGGTCGCTCGCGCGGCCGTCGACGGGTCCAGATCGGCGACGACGCGCAGAGCGTTCAGCACATCGTCGGGTCGAACGACGGGTGTTGTCTGCCGCACGACCGTTACGAGTATCCCATACGGTGCACGGCCCTTCGGCCAATCGTCCACTTGGGCGACGCAAGCGGGAAATCGATCACTCAGCGCATCCGAATCTGCACTGTCCAGGACTTCCGCCGAAACGACGGCTGCACGGGCGTCCAAAGTTCGGCGCCCGTCCTTGGTCATGCGTTCCACTTCCACGGATTCGGCGGCCAGCAGGCTCGCCACCGCGGCGCGCAGCGGCTCCGTCTCGACGCCGGACAATTCGATCACCCAACGGCTCGCCTCCAGGCGTTCCGCCAGCGCTCCCGGTCCGGCCTGCACGACCTCGATGAGTTCCATTCCGGGTGGCAGCACCCGGTTCAGCTCGTCGCGCAGCACCGCCGGATCCACCTGCTGCACCAGTTGGAGCTCGACGTATTCGGCTTCGCTGGCCACCCCGGTCGGTACCGCACCGGCCCAGGAGACCTTGGGGTGCGGGCTGAAGCCCTGCGAGTACGCCATCGGCACGCCCGCCCTGCGCAACGCCCGTTCGAAGACCCGAGCCAGGTCACGATGCGAGCTGTACCGCAGGCGGCCCCGCTTGGCGTAGCGCAGGCGCAGCTTCTGCACCGGCGCCGCCGACGGGTTGGGGTGGTCGCGACGACTCACCAGGCTCCTCCCGGAGGTGGCCGCACGAGTCGGCCGATCGTTGATCCGCACCGGCCGGAATCCGCCTCCGACTCCGGCGGGACCAACCGTGCCCAGACGGTACCGCCTGGTTCGGCGTCGGCCGTCGAGCACCGCGCGGTATGTTCTTCCGGCCCTTGTTCCGCCCCGCGCGCGGTGGCTACCGTCGCGGAAATCGGGCGTTCGCCCGGCCACGTTGGAGGTTGGACGTGCCCATCGTCCGGCGGGCCGTCGCCGTGGCCACGAGCCTTTCGATCATGAGCTTGCTGGTCGGCACCGGCCCTTCTGCCGTCGCGGCCCCCGCCGGGTCCTGTCCCGGTGACGGCCTCGACACGCGCTACGTCGTCCTGTTCGAACCCGGTCTGCCGTCTGCTTCGGCAGCTGCCGAGACCGAGGCGCAGTGCGGTTCGGTGGCGGCCTACTACGAGCAGATCGGCGTCGGCATCGTCGACTCGCAGGACCCCGGTTTCGGGATTCGGATGGGACCGGACCGCGCCTACAGCGCGGAGCGGCAGGTGCGCGCCGACCGGATCGAGGCGGGCGAGAGCCAGAACGCCGCGGCCGCTGCCGAGCCCGCCAGGGACGACCAGTGGAACCTGCGCCAGATCAGGACCCCGGAGGCGCACGCGATCAGCCGGGGCAGCCCGGACGTGGTCGTCGGTGTGCTGGATTCCGGGGTGGACGCGGCGCACCCGGAGTTGGCGGCCGCGCTGGACACGGACCGTTCGGCGAACTGCCTCACCCCGGAGGAACCGGAGCTGACCGCCCCGCCGGAGGGCGACGCGCACGGCACGCACGTCGCGGGCATCATCGCCGCCGCCGACGACGGGCACGGTGTCACCGGGGTCGCCCCGGAGTCGCGGCTCGCCTCGATCCGGGTGGTCAACGGCGACGGCTACGTGCATCCGGAGTCGGCGGTGTGCGGGTTCGTCTGGGCCGCCGAGCACGGCGTCGACGTGGTCAACAGCAGTTTCCTCGTCGAGTCCGCGCAGCTGGGCTGCACCCGCGCCGGGTCGCCGGTGCCGAGGGAGGCGGTGCGCCGCGCGGTGGACTACGCGACGGAGCGGGACGTGCTCACCGTCGCCGCCGTCGGCAACGAGCGCACGGACCTCACCACGGTCCCGCCGCAGCAGAAGGCGGTGTGCGACGCGGTGCCGACGAAGCTGGACGGCGTGGTGTCGGTCGCCGCCGTCGGTCCCGACGCGGTGAAGGCCGGCTACAGCTCGTACGGCTTAGGCGCGGTGGACGTCGCCGCTCCGGGCGGTGAGCAGTACCCGGGCGGCTGCGTCCGCTCGACGGTGCCCGGCGATTACCGGTCGACCTGCGGCACGTCGATGGCGGCACCCCACGTGGCCGGAGTGGCCGCCCTGCTCGCCGCCCAACACCCCGAAGCAGGGGCAGCCGAACTGAGCCACCGCCTCCGCAACACGGCACGCCCCCTGAACTGCCCCCGCGACTACGACCTCAACACCGACGGCAGCCAAGACGCCCTGTGCCGCGGCTACGCCACCTACAACGGCTTCTACGGCCACGGCCTAATAGACGCCCTAACAGCAGTAACGAACTAACCCCCGAACAACTGCATCCCACGGCAAACCGGCCCGACCAACGGCAAAGCCCGCAAAAGGCACCAAAGCCCCCGTTACCTTTTTCGTAGTTCCTGATCAAGGAGCTGTGGTCGCCAGGTCCGGCATGACTATGTCCCCCAGTCGAACGCATGATCCGGGGGGTGGTGTCACCGGGCCTGGTGGCATCGAGGGACCGCTGATAGGGACACGGCCGCCCGCTGGGTAGGTCTCGTCGTAACGTGGCTGCCGGCCGTCGATGCTCGACCTGCGGCCACTCACGACGAACGAACGGCCTGCCAGATGAGCAATGGTTTCGAGGTATTCCTCGGCTTGGATGTAGGCAAAGGCGAGCATCATGCCGTGGGCCTGGACCCGGCCGGGACACGGTTGCATGATGGGCCGCTCCCGAACAGTGAACCGAAGCTGCGGGCGGTGTTCGACAAGCTCGCCCAGCATGGTCCGGTGCTGGTCGTGGTCGATCAACCGGCCACGATCGGTGCATTGCCGGTCGCGGTCGCCCGCGCCTGCGGACACCAGGTCGCTTACCTGCCCGGCCTGGCCATGCGCCGCATCGCCGACCTCTACCCCGGCAACGCCAAGACCGACGCCCGCGACGCCTACGTGATCGCTGACGCAGCCCGTACCTTGCCCCACACGCTGCGCCAAGTCGACACCGGCGACGATGCCTTGGCCGAACTCGGCGTGCTGGTCGGTTTCGACGACGACCTGGCCGCCGAGGCCACCCGGCTCAGTAACCGCCTCCGCGGCCTGCTCACCGGCCTGCACCCAGCCCTCGAACGCGCCCTCGGCCCCCGCATCACCCACACCGCCGTGCTGGAAATCCTGTCTCGTTGCGGCGGCCCCATCGGCCTGGGCAACACCCATCGCCGCAAGCTGACCTCCATCGCGACCAAGCACGCACCCCGCATGGGCGAACGCCTCACCGCCGACATCCTCGCCGCCCTGGCCGAGCAAACCGTGGTCGTTCCCGGGGCCGCCGCAGCCGATTTGGTACTGCCCAGGCTGGCCGAGAGCCTGAAAACCGTTCTGGAGCAACGGAAAGCACTCGCCACCGAGGTCGAAGGGATCCTTGATGCACACCCTCTTGCCGAGGTCCTGACCTCCATGCCCGGCATCGGGGTCAGGACCGCCGCCCGCATCCTCCTCGAAGTCGGTGACGCCTCCGCCTTCGCCAGCTCCGCTCACCTGGCCGCCTACGCCGGAATCGCCCCGGTCACCCGCCGCTCCGGCAGCAGCATCCGCGGCGAGCACCCGGCCCGCACCGGCAACCGCAAACTCAAACGAGCGTTCTTCCTCGCCGCCTTCGCCGCCCTGTCCGACCCGACCAGCCGCACCTACTACGACCGAAAAAGAGCCGAAGGCAAAAAACACAACGCCGCCCTGATCTGCCTCGCACGACGGCGCTGCGACGTCATCTTTGCCATGCTCCGCAACAAGACCCGCTACCAGCCACCCCGACCGACAACCCACACCGCAGCACCCCCGACCGCCGCTTGACAAAACCATAGGAACACCCCCCGCCTCACACCAAAGCCGTACACCTAACGGCGAAGCCATGCAGTTAACAACGAAGCCGTCCCTTTCAGCGGCAAAGCCCGCAAAGAGCGAGCAAAACCCCGCCTACCTCACGGCCAAAGGCCGTGCCTCGCGGCGAAGCTGAGCTTCCCCCGTTTGTCCGGAGGCTTCCGAGTTTGGTCTGCTGGTGCAGACTGAGGAAGGAAGTCGTTGTGGCAGCACCGAAGAAGTATCCGGATGAGCTGCGGGAACGCGCGGTTCGGTTGTATCGGGAGTCGGACCCGAAGCCGGTGATCCGGCGGTTGGCCCAGCAGCTGAACGTGCATCCGGAGGCGTTGCGGAACTGGATCCGCCAGGACGAGGCCGACGCCGGCGAGCGGCAGGACCGGCCGACGACGGACATGGCCGAGGAGAACCGCCGTCTGCGGCGGGAGAACGCCGAACTCCAGCGGGTCAACGACGTGTTGCGGGCGGCGAGCGCGTATTTTGCCGGCGAGATCGACCCGACCCGGAGGCGGTCATGAGCTTCATCGATGACCATGATTTCTCGGTCGGTCTCGTACTACGGGTCCTGGGCATCCCCGCCTCGACCTACTACGACTGGCGCGCCCGCGCCGCAGCGCCCTCGCGTCGCCACCGCGACGACGCCGAGTTGCTGGAACGGATCACACAGATCCGGTCAGCACACGAGTTCGCCGACACCTACGGGTCTCCACGGGTATGGCTTCAGCTGCGCAGGCACGGGGTGCGGTGTTCCCGCAAACGCGTGGAACGCCTCATGCGGGACAACGGGCTCGTTGGCGCGCACCTGCGCAAGGGCTGGAAAACCGGCTCCACACGGCAGAACCCCGCCCACACGGCCGCACCCGACCTGGTCGAGCGTGACTTCGCGGCCACCGCCCCGAACCGCCTGTGGGTCGCCGACCTGACCCGCCTGGTCACGGGCGAGGGCGTGTTGTGGCTGGCCTCGGTACGTGATGCGTTCTCCAACCGCATCGTCGGCTGGAAAACCGCCATCCGAGCCGACACCGACCTCGTACTGGCCGCACTGGACTACGGACTGTGGTCCCGCGACGTCCACGACGGACAGCTGATCCATCACAGCGACAAAGGATGCCAATACACCGCGATCCGGTTCACCCAACGGCTCGCCGACGCCGGCATCGCACCCTCCACCGGTTCCGTCGGCGATTCCTACGACAACGCCCTCGCGGAAAACCTGTGGTCGACCATCAAGATCGAACTCGTGTACTGGCCAGGCACCACCTTCGCCACCCGAACCGAGGCCGACACAGCACTGTTCCGCTACATCGACGGCTGGTACAACCCCCACCGCATCCAACACGGCCTCGACGGACTGTCCCCCGACGAATACGAACAAGCCCACCACACCCAACACAACACCAAAAACATCCAACCAGCCCCAACCCTCACCAGATAACCAAGCCTCCGACAAAGCGGGGGAACCTCAAAGCCGTGCAGTTGGCGGCAAAGCCCGCAAAGGGCGGGCGAAGCCACGCCTGCCTCACGGCCAAAGGCCGTGCCTCGCGGCGAAGCCGTGCCGTCGGCGGCAAAGCCCGCGAAGGGCGGGCGAAGCCACGCCTGCCTTGCGGCCGAAGGCCGTGCCTGTATGTGCGAAGCACATAGCCCACGTCAAAAAGCCGACCACCCGCGGGTTCTCAGTGAGCCTCTCGCGAGGACAGCTTTTTCCCTCGTGGCGGAGCCACTCGGGAAAAAGATCCCGCAGCGAGAGGCTCACTGAGGTTCCGCCACCCGACCCCCAAAGCAAACCGACCGGGCGGGCAAGTCACTCAGTAAAAGCCGGGTTCCGGATCGGCGACCCCTGCCCCACAGGACTGATCGGCAACAAAACCCGCCCAGAAGGCCCAACCTCGATATCGGTCCCCATAGTCGGACACACCCCGCAGTCAAAGCACGGCGTCCACCGGCAGTCATCCTGCTCCCGAGCCTCAAGAGCGTCCTGCCAATCGGCCCAGAGCCATTCCTTGTCGAGCCCGGAGTCCAGGTGGTCCCACGGCAGGATTTCGTGCTCTTCGCGTTCGCGGGTGGTGTACCAGGCGACGTCGACGCCGAGCTTCGCGAGCTCGTCGGCGGCGCAGCTGGTCCAGCGTTCGTAGGAGAAGTATTCGTTCCACCCGTCGAACCGGCCGCCTTCGCGCCACACCCGTTCGATGACTTTGCCGAGCCTGCGATCTCCTCGGGAGAGCAGTCCTTCCACGAGGGAGGGTTTGCCGTCGTGGTAGCGCATGCCGATGTTGCGCCCGAGGCTGCGATCGGAGTTCACGGCGTGCCGCAGTTTGCGCAGGCGTTCGTCCACGGTGTCCGGGTCGCATTGCGAGGCCCATTGGAACGGGGTGTGCGGTTTGGGCACGAATCCGCCGATGGAGATGGTGCAGCGGATGTCCTTGCGCCCGGTGACCTGCCGTCCGGCCCGGATGACTTCCTTGGCCATTTCGGCGATCTGCAGCACGTCGGCGTCTTCTTCGGTGGGCAGGCCGCACATGAAGTAGAGCTTCACCTGCCGCCAGCCGTTCTCGAACGCGGCGGACACGGTCCGGATGAGGTCCTCTTCGGACACCATCTTGTTGATGACGCGGCGGATTCGTTCGCTGCCGCCTTCCGGCGCGAAGGTGAGTCCGGAGCGGCGGCCGTTGCGGGACAGCTCGTTGGCGAGGTCCACGTTGAACGCGTCGACGCGGGTGGAGGGCAGCGACAGGCTGGTGTTGGAGCCTTCGTAGCGGTCGGCGAGGCCTTTGGTGACGTCGGCGATCTCGGAGTGGTCGGCGGAGCTCAGCGACAGCAGCCCGACCTCTTCGAAACCGGTGGCTTCCAGGCCTTTCTGCACCATTTCGCCGATGCCTTCGGGCGACCGTTCCCGCACCGGCCGGGTGATCATGCCAGCTTGGCAGAAGCGGCAGCCTCGGGTGCAGCCGCGGAAGATCTCGACGCTCATCCGCTCGTGGACGCTTTCGGCGAGCGGCACCAGCGGCTGCTTCGGGTACGGCCACTCGTCGAGTTCCATGGTGGTGCGCTTGAAGACCCGGTAGGGCACGCGTTCGTGGTTGGGCACGACTTCGGCGATGGTGCCGTCTTCGGCGTAGTTCACGTCGTAGAACTTCGGCACGTAGACGCCGCCGCTCTCGGCGAGCCGCAGCAGCAGTTCGTCGCGTCCGCCGGGCCTGCCTTCCTCTTTCCAGCGCCGGATGGCGGCGGTGATCTCCAGGACGGATTCCTCGCCGTCCCCGAGCACCGCTGCGTCGACGAAGTCGGCGATGGGTTCCGGGTTGAAGGCGGCGTGCCCGCCCGCGAGCACCACGGGGTTCTCGTCGGTGCGGTCGGCGGCGTGCAGCGGGATGCCCGCGAGGTCGAGGGCGCTGAGCAGGTTCGTGTAGCCGAGTTCGGTGGCGAAGCTGACGCCGAGCACGTCGAACGCGCCGACCGGGCGGTGCCCGTCCACGGTGAACTGGGGAATCCCGTTCTCCCGCATGAGTTCTTCGAGGTCCGGCCACACCGCGTAGGTGCGTTCGGCGAGCACGTCGGAGAGCTCGTTGAGGATCTCGTAGAGGATCATGACGCCCTGGTTGGGCAGACCGACCTCGTAGGCGTCGGGGTACATCAACGCCCACCGCACGGAAGTGGCGTCCCACTCCTTGACGGTCGCGTTGAGCTCCCCGCCCACGTATTGCACGGGTTTGGAGACGCGCGGCAGCAGCGGCTCCAGGCGGTCGAACACGGACTCCACAGTCACACCGCCCAGGGTAGAGGTCCCGTCCGAAGCGGATGCGGTGCGGCCTCGGCCCGCTGCGGGACCGGGCCGCACCGCTGGAGCGATCAGACTTCCGGGAACCAGAGTTTGATCTCGCGCTCGGCGGACTCCGGGGAGTCGGAGCCGTGCACGAGGTTGTACTGGACTTCCAGGCCGAAGTCGCCGCGGATGCTGCCGGGAGCGGCCTTGTCGACGGGGTCGGTGCCACCGGCGAGCTGGCGGAACGCCGAGATGGCGCGGGGGCCTTCGACGACGGCGGCCAGCACCTTGCCGGAGGTGATGAACTCCAGCAGCGAGCCGAAGAACGGCTTGCCGTCGTGTTCGGCGTAGTGCTGCTTGGCGAGTTCTTCGCCGACCTGGCGCAGCTCCAGCGCGACCAGCTTGAGCCCCTTGCGTTCGATCCGGCCGATGACCTCGCCGACCAGGCCGCGCTCGACCCCGTCGGGCTTGACCAGGACCAGGGTGCGCTCGCTCACGATTTTCTCCTTCGGATGGGGGCGCGGGCCTGTCCTGAGTCGCCGCGCCCGTGTTGCGAAAAGGGTATCGATGCAGGTGAACCGATCGGGTCCGGGGCGCCCGAGCAAGCGCCGGGGGCCGGTGACCTCGGCGGTGGTGATCACCGCCACCGAGGTGCACCGGGAGTCAGCGCTGCGGGTCCAGTTCCTTGGTCCACAGCGAAGCACCGGAGGCGTCGCGCAGGTCCACGGTGAGCCTGCCGCTGCTCCCGTCGATGTTGACCTCGCCGAAGTGCTGGAATCCTTCCAGCGGCGAACCTCCGGTGGCCGCGGGCGCGTTGACGAACACCATCTCCGGCCCGAACGTCGGGTCGAGCTCGTTCGGCGGTCCCGCGCCGGCGTGCAGCGGCCCGGAGACGAACTCCCAGAACGGGTCGAACTCGGTGAACGCCGCGCGTTCCGGCGAGTAGTGGTTCGCGGCGGTGTAGTGCACGTCCGCGGTCAACCACACCACGTTGCGCACCCGGCGACGGCTGATCTCCCGCAGCACCCGGGCGATTTCGGCCTCCCGTCCGTTGGGCGTTCCGGGCCTGCCGTTGGCGATGGCTTCGACGTCGGTGTCCCCGTCGGGGACGACGAGCCCGATGGGCATGTCGGCGGCGACGATCTTCCAGGTGGCGCGGGAGCGGGCGAGCTCGTCGACGAACCACCTGGCCTGCTGCTCGCCGAGGATGCGCTCGGGGCTGGTACCGGGCGAGTTCGCGTCCCGGTAGGTGCGCATGTCCAGCACGAACACGTCCAGCAGCGGCCCGTGCGAGACCTTCCGGTACACCCGTCCGTCGACGGCGTCGACGCGGCGAACGGGCTGCCACTCGTGGAACGCCTGGAACGCGCGTCCGGCGAGGACGTCGGCGCGCTTCTCGGTGTACTCCTCGGAGTCGAGGATCTCACCGGGATACCAGTTGTTGGTGACTTCGTGGTCGTCCCACTGGATCAGCTGCGGCACGGTGGCCGCGAAGCCGCGCACGTTCTCGTCGAGCAGGTTGTAGGCGAACTGCCCGCGGTATTCGGCGAGCGTTTCGGCGACCTTCGACTTCTCGGAGGTGACGAGGTTGCGCCACACTCGCCCGTCGGGCAGTGCCACGGTCTCTTCCAACGGGCCGTCGGCGTAGACGGTGTCACCGCTGTGCAGGAAGAAGTCGGGGTCGCGGCGGGCCATCGCGGAGTAGATGGTCATGCCGCCGACGTCGGGGTTGATGCCCCAGCCTTGGCCGACGACATCACCGGACCACAGGAACCGCACGTCCTCGCGTCCCCGTGAAGGGGTGCGGAAGTGCCCGGTGAGCGGTTCGCCGGTGACCCGGCCGTCGAGGTCTTCGGCGCTGACGCGGTAGTGGAATTCGCGTCCGGGGGCGAGGTGGTCGAGCAGCAGTTCCCCGGTGCCATCGGTCTCCGGGGTCAGCAGCGGTCCCCGGACTCGCCGCGCGCCGCGGAATCCCGCGTCCGGCGCGACCTCCACGATCATGCGGGCGGGCCGGTCCGCGCGGGTCCACACCACGACCCCGTCCGGTCGCGGGTCGCCGAGCTGCACACCGTGCGTCAGCACCGGCCTGCCTCCGCGCACGAACGCCGGTCCGGCACCGGCGGTCGACGGCAGCAGCATCCCGGCGCCGACCACACCGGTTCCCGTGATCGCGCGTCGCAGCAGGTCACGTCGATTCATTGCACTCATGTGCCGGTTTTATCCGAGTCCGACGACCGGCAGGCTACGAGAAGTTGAACGTCCGGTCCCTGGTGTGCGTTGAACCGGCGGACTAGGTTCGGCTTCGGCCGTACCGACCGGCCGGTCCGACGAGGAGGTCCGGATGCGAGCAGCCGTGCACACCGCCGTGAACGAGCCGATGACCATCGAGGAGATCGCCGATCCGCACCCGAAGGCCGGTGAGGTCGCCATCGACGTGCTCTCGTGCGGCGCCTGCCATTCGGATCTGCACGTGCTCAAGGGCGAGCTGCCGTTCCCGACTCCGGCGGTGCTCGGGCACGAGGTGGCGGGAGTGATCTCCGAGGTCGGGCCGGACGTGGCCGGGGTGCGCGTCGGCGACCGGGTGGTGACCAGCTTCATCATGCCGTGCGGACGTTGCGCCCAGTGCACGCGCGGGAATTCGGAGATCTGCTTGGAGTTCTTCGCGCACAACCGCGCGAAGGGCTTGCTCTACGACGGGCAGACCAGATTGTTCCGGCCGGGCGGCGAGCCGGTGTGGATGTATTCGATGGGCGGCCTCGCGGAGCGTTCGGTGACTCCGGTGACTTCGGTGTACCAGGTGCCGGACGAGGTGGAGTTGGCCGATGTGGCTTCGGTGGGCTGTTCGACGATGACCGCGTACGGCGCGTTGCGGCACGCCGCGGACGTGCGGGTCGGCGACGCGGTGGCGGTGGTCGCGGCGGGCGGCGTGGGCAGTTCGCTGATCCAGTTGGCCGCGCTGTTCGGCGCCTCGACGATCGTCGCGGTGGACATCGCCGACGACAAGCTCGAAGCGGCCCGGAAACTGGGCGCCACGCACACCGTGAATTCGTCCGATGTGGACGCTCCGGAGGCGATCCGCGAACTGACCGGTGGCCGAGGTGTCGACGTGGCGTTCGAGGCGCTGGGGAGCACGGCCACCTTCGGCGTGGCCCGCGATTCCGTGGTGGAGGGCGGCCAAGTGGTGGTCGTCGGCATCGCCCCGAAGGGCAGCATCGGCGAGTTCGACCTGGCCACCATCGCCCGCCGGAAACTGCAGATCAAGGGCTCGTACGGCGCGAAGCCGCAGCGGGACATGCCGGTCCTGCTGGATTTGGTGGCCCGCGGGCGGTTGCGGCCGCAGGACGCGGTGAGCCGTCGCTTCGGATTCGACGAGGTGCAGGACGCCTACGACGCGCTGAACCGCCGGGAGATCCAGGGCCGGGCGGTCATCGACATCGCGTGATCAGCTCCACTGATCGGTGTCGAGGCATTCGAGCAGCGCGGCGTTGTCGTTGATGTCGATTCCGGCCAGCGGCTCGCCCAAGTCGAAGGTGGAGAGCTGGAATTTCCGAGCCACCAGTTGAGGAATCTGATTCGCCACCGCATCGTTGTTGATCTCCATACGCCATGGATACCGATGATCAACACGACTGCCAAGGACACGATCAGGTGCCGTCGCCGAACGACGATCCGCCCGGGGGTCGCCGCAGGCACGACGATGCGGCCCGTGGCTCGCCGCCGGAACCGGATGCGATGCCGCCGCGACGGTTCGCCGAGCTCTGGGGCCACCGGTCGAACCGCACCGGCGACCTCGATCACTGCTCCGGCGGATAGCCCTCGGGGTGGCCGAGCTGGTCGTAGAGACGGCCTTCGCGCATGCGCTTCGCGACGTCGTGTCGCAGGTACAGCATGTAGCCCCACACCGCCGCGAACAGCAGTCCCATGATGCCCACGGCGGGGTGCACCAGGTAGCAGGCGATCATCGCGACCTGCAGCACCAGCGCGAACCCGAGCCCCCACGGCTTCCGCTGGGTGAACCCGGCGATCAGCATGAGCACGGTGAGCACGCCGACCACGGCGAACCCGATGCCGGTGACGCCGCCGCCGAACTGCCACACGACGGGCAGCGCGAGTCCGAAGGTGATGAACTCCATCACCAGCGTGCCCGCCATGATGCCGCGCAGACCCTTCCACGGGTCGCGCACGCCTTCGGGCGCGGTGGGCAGCGACCAGAAGGACGCGTGGTCGGATCCGGACTCGGTCACAGTGGCTCCTTGCCGAACAGTGCTCGCCCCTCACCGGCGGTCACCACGGACCCGGTGATCACCACGCCACCACCGGAAACGGTGTCGGAGTCGCCGGTGGTCTCCTCCGCCATCTGGATGGCGGTTTCCACGGCGTCGTCCAAGCGCTGTTCCACGACGATGCGGTCCGGGCCGAAGATGTCCTTGGCCAGGGCGGCGAGCTCGTCGGGGTCCATCGCCCGCGGCGAGGAATTCTTGGTGAGCACGACTTCTTCCACGACGGGTTCGAGTTCCCGCAGCACTCCGCGCACGTCCTTGTCGGCCAGCACGCTGATCACCGCTACGAGGCGGCGGAAGGAGAACTCGGAGCTCAACGCGTCCGCGAGGGCGCGGGCGCCGTGCGGGTTGTGCGCGGCGTCGACGAGCACCGCCGGGGCGGCGCGGACCCGTTCCAGGCGACCGGGCGTGATCACGCCGGCGAACGCCTCCTGGACGGCTTCGACGTCGAGCTGCTGTTCGGCGCCCGCACCGAAGAACGCCTCGACGGTCGCGAGCGCCAGCGCGGCGTTGCGAGCTTGATGTTCTCCGTGCAGCGGCAGGAAGACCTCGTCGTAAACGCCGCCGAGACCCTGCAGCCGCAGCATCTGCCCGCCGACGGCGACGGTCCGCGAGAGCACGCCGAACTCGTTGCCTTCGCGGGCCACGGTCGCGTCGACCTCGGCGATCCGCTCCATGATCGGGGTCTGCACTTCGGCGGTCTGCGCGGCGAGCACCACCACCGAGTCCGGCTTGATGATCCCGGCCTTCTCCCGGGCGATGCCCGCGAGGTCGGTGCCGAGGTAGTCGGCGTGGTCCAGCGCGATCGGGCACAGCACCGCGATGTGCGCGTCGGCGACGTTCGTGGCGTCCCAGCCACCGCCGAGCCCGACTTCCAGCACGGCCGCCTCGACCGGGGCGTCGGCGAACGCGGCGAACGCCATCCCGGTCAGCACCTCGAACTTCGACATCTTCACGTCGTGGTTGGAGTCCACGATGGAGACGTACGGCGCGATGTCGCGGTAGGCCTCGACGTAGGCCTCCGGGCTGATCGGCTTGCCGTCGACGCTGATGCGCTCGGTGGCCAGCTGCAGGTGCGGGCTCGTGTAGCGGCCGACGCGCAACCCGATGCGGGTGAGCAGCGCGTCCACCATCCGGGAGACGGACGACTTCCCGTTCGTGCCACCGATGTGCACGACCTGGTAGTTGCGCTGCGGATCGGCCAGCAGGTCGGTGAGCGCCCTGATCCGATCCAGCGACGGCTCGATCTTCGTCTCCGGCCAGCGCTCGTTGAGCTCGGCCTCCACCACGCGCAGCTCGTGCAGCGCACCGGACTCGGTGCCGGACAACTGGCACACTCCCCTACCCCGACGACAAACGTCCAGCTCAAGTCTACGTCGGAGGGTGCACACTCCCGGCCCGCGCCCCGGGACGTTGTGAGTGAACGGCCTGTTCGCCCAATCCCGTTGGACGAACGGTCCGTTCACCTCAACCCGGCCCGGTGCCGTCGCGCAGGTGAGCGAAGTGGAGTGAACGGACCGTTCGCCCAATCCCCTTGGACGAACGGTCCGCTCACCTCAACCGCCCCGGGCGTCACAACGGGAGGTCGAAGCGTCCAACCTTGGCGTCGGCGAGGAACGCGCCCACGCCGGTCGGGCGAAGGCGACCACGGCGCCCGCGCGCTCTTTAGAGTCCCGGACACCGACCTCATCGGCCGTGATCCGCACTTCCACGCAGTTGTCGCTCGCAGCCGCACTCCTACTGCTCTGGAACCAGCCCGTATCCACTAGGTCTTCTCACAGCGCCGCTCGCGCTGGTCAACGGTTGAAACGCCCCGCCTTGGCATCGGCGAGGAACGCGCTCCAGGACGCTAACGGGAACGCGAACGCCGGACCCGAACGCTCCTTGGAGTCCCGGACGCCGACTTCATCGGTCGTGATCCGGACCTCCACGCAGTTGTCGCTTCCGCCGGAACTCTTGCCGCTCTTGAACCAACCGGTGTCCATCACGCCTCCTGCGAATGCCACCACGTGAAGATCAGCGATCGAAGCGTCCCGCCTTCACATCAGCGAGGAACGCGTCCCATGCCGGTGGTGCGAACGTGAACACTGCACCCGAACGTTCTTTGGAATCACGGACACCGATCCAGCGACCCCAGATCCGAACCTCGATGCAGTTGTCGCTGACTCCCGAACTTCTGGTGCTCTTGGTCCATCCGGCCTGAGTTCGTGACTGCGGCATCACGGCCCTACCTCCGACTGGTTCAGATCAGATCCGTCGAGCCACGCCTCCGTCTGCTTCGGCTAGAAGCTTCACCCGCGCGGAGTCAACGGTCCCAGCTTCGACTCGAGCCGCACACCGCCGACAGAGGAGCACGGGGATCCGTCTTGTGACCCAGTTGAGCGACTCGAACTATGAGTCATTGGGTTCCGGCCCGGAGTTGGAGCCTGAACGGCCCGTTCGACCAATCTCGTTGGACGAACGGGCCGTTCACTCAGAACCGCCTCACGCCGACGGCAGTGCCGCCAGGCGGGATTCGATGCGGGTGATGTCGGTCTGCGCCGTGTCGCGGCGGACCTTGATCTTCTCGACGACGTCAGCGGGGGCCTTGTCGGTGAAGGACGGGTTGCCGAGCTTCTTCTCGGTGCCCTCCAGCTCCTTGCGGGCCGCCGCGAGGTCCTTCTCCAGCCGCTTGCGCTCGGCGGCGATGTCGACCGCGCCGGACAGGTCCAGCTCGACCGCCACGTTCCCGCCGGTCAAACCGATCTCCAGCGACGCGGAGGACGTGAAGTCCTCCCCCGGCTCGTTGAGCTTCGTCAGCGACCGCACCGCGGGCAGGTGCCCGGACAGCTCCAGCTCGTCGAGTCCACCGAGGCGCGCGGCCACCCGCTGACCAGGCTTCAAGCCCTGGTCGGAGCGGAATCGGCGGATCTCGGTGATCAGCTTCTGGGCGGCCACGATGCGCTGCGCGGCACCCTCGTCCGCGGGCGTGCCCGCGGACTTCGGCCAGTCGGCGATGACCACGGACTCACGGCCGGTCAGCGTCGTCCACAGCGTCTCCGTGACGAACGGGATCGTCGGGTGCAGCAGGCGCAGCAGCACGTCGAGGACATAGCCGAGGACCTCGCGGGTGCGCTCGGCGCGCTCGCCGCCGCCGTCCATCTGCACCTTCGACAGCTCCACGTACCAGTCGCAGAACTCGTCCCAGGTGAAGTGGTAGAGCGCCTCGGTGGACTTCGCGAACTGGAAGTCCTCCAGCAGTTCGTCCACATCGGACGTGAGCTGGTCGGTGCGGTCCAGGATCCAGCGGTCCGCGTCGGTGAGGTCCGCGCGGTCCGGCAGCGCCGCGGGCACCCGGGCACCGTTCATCAGCGCGAACTTGGTGGCGTTGAACAGCTTCGTGCAGAAGCTGCGCGAACCCGCGACCCACTCCTCGCTGATCGGCGCGTCCGCACCCGGATTCGCCCCGCGCGCCAACGTGAACCGCAGCGCGTCGGTGCCGTAGTTGTCCATCCACTCCAGCGGATCGACCGTGTTGCCCGCCGACTTCGACATCTTCTTGCCGTGCGCGTCGCGGACCATGCCGTGCAACGCGATCACGTTGAACGGCGCCACGCCGTCCATCGCGTACAAGCCGAACATCATCATCCGGGCGACCCAGAAGAACAAGATGTCGTAACCCGTGACGAGCACGCTCGTCGGGTA
This sequence comes from Saccharopolyspora gloriosae, assembly GCF_022828475.1. Lineage (GTDB taxonomy): Bacteria > Actinomycetota > Actinomycetes > Mycobacteriales > Pseudonocardiaceae > Saccharopolyspora_C > Saccharopolyspora_C gloriosae_A. The sequence continues at coordinate 5,575,360 of NZ_CP059557.1, forward strand.
GAACTTCGCCAGGTCGGCGGTCTGCTCCGGCCAGCCCATCGTGGAGAACGGCCACAGGCCCGAGGAGAACCACGTGTCGAGCACGTCCTCGTCCTGGCGCCAGCCGCCGCTCGAGGGCGGCTGCTCGTCGGGGCCGACGCACACGACCTCGCCGTTCGGGCCGTACCAGATCGGAATCCGGTGGCCCCACCACAACTGCCGCGAAATGGCCCAGTCGTGCAAGTTGTCGACCCAGTCGAAATAGCGCTTCGCCATCTCCGGCGGGTGCACGGCGACGCGGCCGTCGCGCACGGCGTCCCCGGCGGCCTGCGCCAGCGGGCCGACCTTGACGAACCACTGCAGCGACAGCCGCGGCTCGATCGGCTCCTTCGAGCGGGAGCTGTGCCCGACGCTGTGGGTGTACGGGCGCTTCTCGGCGACGATGCGGTCCTGGGCGCGCAGCGCCTCCCGCACGGCGACGCGGGCTTCGAAGCGGTCCATGCCGTCGAACTCGGTGCCGGTGTGGGCGATGCGGCCCTGCTCGTCCATGACGGTGAGCATCGGCAGGTCGTGGCGCTGCCCGATCTCGAAGTCGTTCGGGTCGTGCGCGGGCGTCACCTTCACCGCGCCGGTGCCGAACTCCGGGTCCACGTGCTCGTCGGCGACGACGAGGATGGTGCGGCCGGTCAGCGGCAGCTCGACCTGGGTGCCGACCAGGTTCCGGTAGCGCTCGTCGTCGGGATGCACCGCGATGGCGGTGTCGCCGAGCATCGTCTCCACCCGGGTCGTGGCCACGACGATCTCGGAGTCGCCGGAGCCGTAGCGCATCGAGACGAGTTCGCCCTCGACCTCGCGGTGCTCCACCTCGATGTCCGAGATCGCCGAGCGCATCGCGGGCGACCAGTTCACCAGGCGTTCCGCCCGGTAGATCAGGCCGTCGTCGAAGAGCTTCTTGAAGATCGTCTGAACCGCACGGGACAGTCCCGAGTCCATCGTGAAGCGCTCACGGCTCCAGTCGACGCTGTCCCCGAGGCGGCGCATCTGGGACAGGATCGAGCCGCCGTGCTGCTCCTTCCACTCCCACACCCGCTCCAGGAAATTCTCCCGGCCGAGCTCGCGGTGGTCGACGCCCTCCTCGCGGAGCTCGCGCTCCACGAGCGCCTGCACGGCGATGCTGGCGTGGTCCATGCCGGGCAGCCACAGCGCTTCGTAGCCCTGCATCCGGCGACGCCGCGTGAGCACGTCCATCAGGGTGTGCTCGAACGCGTGGCCGATGTGCAGGCTGCCGGTCACGTTCGGCGGCGGGATCACGATCGAGAACGGCGGCTTGTCGCTGGTCGCGTCGGCGGTGAAGTACTCGGCGGCTACCCAGCGCTGGTACAGCTCGGCCTCGACGTCGGCCGGGTTCCAGCTCGACGGAAGTTCACGGGGCTGTGCGGTCCCGGAGGAGGTCTCCGGGAGCGGGGCGCTGGTTTGTGTCACGCACCGATTCTACGAACCGCCTCCGGCGGACTTACCGGGCCTCACCTCCCGCGTTGGGCCACCCGTGTGAACCACGCCACTCGGGGAGTGCTGCCGTGACCGTGAAGGGGGACCCTGGTGACCATGTCGCGCAAAGCCCCCGAACAGGACATCGACGAGTCCGCGCTGTCCACGCACGATCCGAAGGACTCCGCCGCAGGCGTCAAGGCGGTGATGGTGTCGCTGCGCCGCAGCTGGGAACAGATGGGCGCGGGGCGCACCATCAAGACGTTGCCGCTGCTCAACCAGCGTTCCGGTTTCGACTGCCCCGGCTGCGCGTGGCCGGACCCGCGCGAGGCCGACGGGGACAAGCGCAGCGTCGCCGAGTTCTGCGAGAACGGCGCGAAAGCCGTCGCCGAGGAAGCCACCACCCGCCGAGTCGACGCGGAATTCTTCGCGCGCCATTCGGTCGACGAGCTCGCGGACAAGTCGGAGTACTGGCTCGGGCAGCAGGGGCGCCTGACCCAGCCGATGATCAAGCGTTCCGGCGACGCGCATTACCGGCCGATCGACTGGGACGCGGCACTCGACGTCGTCGCCGAGGGCTTGCGCGGCCTGGACTCCCCCGATGAGGCCGCCTTCTACACCTCCGGGCGCACCAGCAACGAGGCCGCGTTCCTCTACCAGCTGATGGTGCGCAGCTTCGGCACGAACAACCTGCCGGACTGCTCGAACATGTGCCACGAGTCCTCCGGCTCGGCGCTGACCGAGACCATCGGCATCGGCAAGGGATCAGTCTCGCTATCCGATGTGGAGCATTCGGACCTGGTGCTGGTGGTGGGCCAGAACCCCGGCACCAACCACCCTCGGATGCTGTCGACCTTGGAGAAGGTCAAGCGGCACGGCGGCAAGATCATCGCGGTGAACCCGCTACCCGAGGCCGGTCTGATGCGGTTCAAGAACCCGCAGAACGCCCGCGGCGTCGTCGGCAAGGGCACCCCGCTGTGCGACGAGTTCGCGCAGATCCGCATCGGCGGTGACCTCGCGCTGTTCAAGGCGCTGACCGGGCTGCTGGTGCAGGCCGAGCAGGACGCGCCGGGCACCGTGCTCGACCGCGAGTTCATCGAGCAGCACGCGCACGGCTTCGAGGAATTCGCCGCGCAGGCACCCGACATCGACTGGGACGCCACGCTCGAAGCGACCGGGCTGACCCGCGAGCAGATCGAGAAGATCGCGCGGATGCTCATCGAGTCCGAGCGCACCGTGATCTGCTGGGCGATGGGCCTCACCCAGCAGAAGAAGGCCGTGCCGACCATCCGGGAAGCCGTGAACCTGCTGCTGCTGCGCGGCATGATCGGCAAGCCCGGCGCCGGCGTGTGCCCGGTCCGCGGCCACTCCAACGTGCAAGGCGACCGGACGATGGGCATCTGGGAGAAGATGCCGGAGGCGTTCATGGACGCCATGGAATCCGAGTTCGGCATCCCGATGCCGCGCAAGCACGGCTTCGACACCGTCGACGCGCTGCGCGCCATGCAGACCGGCGGGGTGAAGGCGTTCTTCGCGGTGGGCGGCAACTTCGTGTCCGCGACGCCGGACACCGCAGGCACCGAGCGCTCGCTGCGCAGCTGCGACCTGACCGTGCAGGTCTCCACCAAGCTGAACCGCTCGCACGCGGTGACCGGCGACACGGCGCTGATCCTGCCGACGCTGGGCCGCACCGAGCGCGACACCCAGGAGTCCGGCGCGCAGTTCGTCACCGTCGAGGACTCGATGTCGGTGGTGCACGCCTCCCGCGGCAGGCTCGAACCCGCGTCCGGGACCTTGCTGTCCGAGGTCGCTATCGTGTCCCGGCTCGCCCGGAAACTGCTCGGCGACGAGCACCCCGTCCAGTGGGAGGAGTTCGAGCGCGACTACGACGCGGTGCGCGAGCACATCGCCGCCGTCGTGCCGGGCTGCGAGGACTACAACGCCAAGGTCCGCGAACCGGACGGTTTTGTGCTGCCGCACCCGCCGCGCGACAGCCGCACCTTCACCACCACAACGGGCAAGGCGAACTTCACGGTCAACGCGGCGGAACCGCTGCGCGTCCCGGAAGGCAGGCTGCTGCTGCAGACGCTGCGCAGCCACGATCAGTACAACACCACGATCTACGGGCTCTCGGACCGCTACCGCGGCATCGAGGACGCCCGCCGCGTGGTCATGGTCAACGAGAAGGACATCGCCGCGCTCGGGTTCGCCGACGGCGACCTGGTGGACCTCGTCTCCGAGTGGCCCGGCGAGCCCGGCCCGGACGGTGAGTCCACTGTGGAGGAACGGCGGGCGGAGCGGTTCCGCATCGTCGCCTACCCCACGGCTCGCGACTGCGCCGCCGCCTACTACCCGGAGGCGAACCCGCTGGTGCCGCTGGGCGCGGTTGCGGAGAAGTCCAACACCCCGGTCTCCAAGGCCGTCGTCATCCGCCTGGACCGGGTGACCGACTGAGCTCGTTGCGCGCGACGGCACCGGTAGGCCGGTGCCACCGCACGAGCAGGCTCGGGAAGGGATCGGCACGGGCGGGGCGCGCGTTCGAGGTCACCGCCCGTGCCGATCTGGCCTGGTCCTCGTCCCGCGAGGGGACACTGTGCCGCGGCACGACGACCAGGCCGGAATCCGATGCCCCAGCAACTCGCTCAGGGCACCGGTCGTGCGGCGGGCGGGACGCGGAAGCGTCGCGACGCACCACGGGCATGGACGAGCGGGCGGCCGCGACATCTCCGCGATCAGCACGACCCGGCCGCACAGCGCCCGATACCGCCCCTGGCGCCCGGCCAAACCCTCGGCCATCTCGGCCTCGCCCACGAAGTGGTCGCGACCATCGTGGACGCTGGTCATCCGGGTCGGCCGGTCACCTCGTCGCCACATGACCACAGCATCGGCGCGAGTTCGCCGGCACAACAGAGAACACTCCGGGGCAACCCGGGGAAGCTCGAATCACAACAGAAACCCCTGGTGGATTCGGCGGTCGGCGTACCCGCCGGGGCCGTTCAGGGCAACTTAGGGCAAGATCGGCGACTGTACGGAATTGAGTGGATACACTCTGTATCCGTTGGGAGGCTGATCAACATGTCCCGCACCGCCCACGACCGGGTCCGCCCGGAACGCAATGAGCGGCTGCGCCGCGCCCGCGAGGCACTTCCATCGCGCCTGGCTCCCGGAGAACCCCTCTCCCGCGCCGAGCTGGCCGATGCCGTCAACCGCTACCTGCTGGAAACGACCGGCAAGCGCTACGCCCTGAACGCGCACCACATCGCCAAGTGGGAACGCGGAGCGGTGCGCTGGCCGACCGCCGCCTACCGCGCCGCGTTGCGCGCGGTGCTGGGTGCGGCGGACGACACCGTCCTCGGATTCCGGTCCAGAAACCGAAATCCGGCCCCGCCGGTGATTCCGAGCATCGGGATCCCCACCACCAGCGTCGATGCGATCCGGGTCGTGTCGGCCTCGTTCCAGTCCGCCGACCGCCGCGTCGGCGGCGGCAACCTCTACGAGACCGTCCGGCACTACTTCAACACCGTCGTCATGCCGCTGGTGAAACTGAAGCAGGACGACGCGGAGGTGCTCTCGGCCGCGGCCTCGATGCTCGAACTGGCGGGCTGGATGGCCCACGACAGCGGCAACGACGTTCCCGCGCGGGAGCACTTCCTCACCGCCTACCGGCTCGCCGCCGCGGCGTCCAACCACGCCTTGGTCGCGAACGTGTGCGCGTCCCTGTCGCACCTGGCCACCGAGATGCGCCAGGCGAAGGCCGCCGCGGACTACGCGCTCAACGGGCTCACCCACACCATGAACACCGAAGGCACCGGCCGCCTCGTGACCCGGCTGCACGCGCTGCACGCCAGGGCGCTGGCGCAGCAAGGCGACCGGACCGGCACCGAGCGCCACCTCGCCTACGCCCAGGAAGGCCTGGCCCGCGCCGACGCCGCCTGCCACTGGATCGCCCCGTTCGACCGCGCGTCCCTGGCCAGCGAGACCACCGAATGCTGGCGCAGCCTCGGTGACCTGCGCCGCGGTGAACTGCACGCCCGCGAAGCCGTGCAGCTGCGGCCCCCGGATCGAGTGCGCAGCCGGGCGCTGAGCCTGCTTTCGCTGGCCCAGGTGCTGTCCGACACCGGCCGCTACGACGAGGCCGCGGACACCGGGAACACCGTGCTCGCCGAAGCGAGCGCGCTGTCCTCCGCGCGAGTGCACGGCAAGCTCGACGACCTGGCGAGCTCGCTGCTGCCGCACCACCGAGTTCCCGGCGTGGCCGAGTTCTTCGCGGCGCGCGCCGCGATCCCGCTCCGCGAGTCGGCCTGAGGAGGTCTTGCTGCACCCGTCCGGCACGCACTACGCGCACCTCGCGCAAGGAAACGCCCGGCAAGCTCGCAAGCGAGTCGCCGCCGACGTGCTGCTGCGCGACCGGCACGACCACGTGCTGCTGGTGGACCCGAGCTACAAGGACCACTGGGACCTGCCCGGCGGGATGACCGAAGCCAATGAATCACCCCGTCGCGCCGCGGTGCGCGAAGTGAACGAGGAACTGGGCGTCCAGGTGTCGGTCGGCCGCCCACTGCTGATCGACTGGGTCCGCCCGCACGGCCCGTGGGACGACCACCTGCTGTTCATCTTCGACGGAGGACGGCTGCCGCCGGAGCGGGCCGAGGCACTGCGCGTCTCGGATCCGGAGATCACCCGGTTCCGGTTCGTCGCATCCGCACAGGCCAGAACGATGCTGCGCCCCGACATGTACGACCGCCTGCGACGAGCCCAAGACGCCCTCCACTCCGACGGCACGTCCTACGTCGAGTGACCCACCGGTCGGCCCCGCTCGCGCGCTGAGCGAACGACTGCGCCGGGTGCCGAGGCCGGAGAAGGGACCTCGGAGGTTCGGACTCGGCGCCGCGAACCGGCACCGGCGGACACCGCACGGGAGCGGCCCTACCCGGCCGACTCCGGGGGCCGGCCGAAGTCGGCGGGATGGTCGTGGAGGCAGGCCCAGGGATCGGCCTTCCTCGCCAACCGGCGCGGCAGGTTCGCCAATCCGTAGGAATGCGGAGTCATCCTGGACAACTCGGCGAAATCCAGCGGTGTCGCGGCAGGCGCCCCCTCACGTGCCCGCAGCGAATACGGGGCGATCATCGTCTGCCCGTAGGCGTTCCGGCCGACGTCGAGGAAAATGCGATCCCCGCGACGATCCTTGCGCTGCTCGGTGGTCAACCGGTCCGGGCTGTCCCGGGCCGCGTCCTGCGCCATTTCCCGCACCGCCGCGCGGACCTCGTCGAAACCGCGCCGCGCGGCCAGTGGTGCCACCACGTGGAAGCCCTTGCCCCCGGTGGCCTGCACGTGCGGATCCAGCCCGGCGTCGGTGAACCGGTCCCGGAATTCGCGCACCACGGCGCGGAGCCCGCCCACGTCCGAGCCGGGCGGCGGATCAAGATCGACCACGACCAGCACCGGCCGGTCCGGATCGTCCACCGGCGCCAATCCCACGTGGAACTCCAAGCACGCCTGCGTTGCCAGGTAGACCAAGGTGGGCGCGTCGTCGCAGACGACGTGGTGCACCGGCGCCGCCGAACCGCGCTGCGGGACGGACTCCCTGCGCACCCACTCCGGGAAGTGACGCGAAGCCTCCTTCTGGAAGAAGCCCTCCGAGGCCACTCCGTCCGGAAAACGTCGCAATGTCAACGGTTTCCCGCGCACGTGCGGGAGCATCCGGTCGGCGACCCGGCGGAAGTGGTCGGCGACCTCCCGCTTGCGGTGGCCTTCGCGGGGATACAGCACCTTGTCCGGGTGGGTGAGCTCGAAGCGACGACCCTCGACCTCCCGAAGCTCCGCGTCGGTCACCGCGTTCAGCGCTCCCGGTCCTCGTCGGCGGCCACGTCCGCGTTGGTGCGGCCGCTGAGCACCGACTCCGGTCGGCCGCGCGCCGGATCAGCGCGCCGATCGGCGTCCTCGTCGTCCACCTTCACCAGCAGCCACTGCTCACGACCGCGCATCGGAGTCCGGGTCAACGCGAAAGCACCCGTGAGCTTCGCGCCCTCCAGCCGCACCTTCACGTGCCCGCGTTCGAGTGCCTCGTCCATGTCGATCGGCTCACCGCGATGCTCGGTCAAGTTCCGGTACGGCCCGGTGTCCCACACGACGACGGAGCCCGCCCCGTAACCCTCCGGGATGACACCTTCGAAGGACGCGTAGTCCAACGGATGGTCCTCGGTGGGCGTGGCGAGCCGCTTCTGTCCCGGGTCGGTCGACGGCCCCTTCGGCACTGCCCACGATTTGAGGACGTCACCGACCTCCAGCCGGAAGTCGAAGTGCGACGTCGACGCCTCGTGGCGCTGCACCACGAACCGCGAACGCGCTCCGGCGGCCCCGCCTGAAGGTTCGCCTGACTTCGCCAGGTCCCGCTTGTCCCGGTACTCGCCGAGCCCGTCTCGCGCCATGCCGCAGCCGTACCCGGCGAGCGCGCCGACCACACCCGCCGCACGGATCTCAGGTGATCAGCTGCACTGCCAGAGGAAGCGACCTTGTCCGGTGGACTCGTCGAGGAAGGCGTAGCCGACTCCCGCGTCACCGAAGTTCACGTCGAACGGCAGGTCGCCCGTGCTGTCGAACTGTCCGATGAACCGGAACGGCTCGCCGGGCGATTCGTCGCCCTGCAACCACTGCGGCGAGCCGAACAACCTGGTGGCGAAGTCGTCCACGTCGACCTCGCCGTCGAACGGTTCCGTCTCCACCCGGTGGTCCGGGCCGAACGTCGGCCCCTTCGCGATGGTCGCGACCGGGTAGAAGTCGGCGGGCTCGCCGGGCTGCGCGAAGAACGCGTTCTCGCCGCTGTCCGGCTCGAACGTGTCCACCACGTCCTCGTAGTCCTCCGGGTAGTCCTCCGTCAGGAACAGGTACGCCAGCCGCACCTGCTCACCCGGCAACCGGATCTGCCCGAGGAAGCGCATCGGCCTGCCGAGGGCCGCGGACATCGGCCACGCCGGGGACTCCAGCCACACCGGCTGGCCGCCGAACTTCGTGACGGGTTCCTGGATGGGCGCGTCCGACTCGACGAAGCGGAGGCTCTGGCGTGAGGGTGCACTGCTGTCGGACATCAAGTTCCTTGCTGTTGCCGGCCGGGTTTCGCGGGCGCACCGTCCAGGACGCGCACATCCGGGTTTCCGGGCGAGACCCTAGCGACCCGCACCGACCGAACCGGAACGTTCCGCACAGGCTCACCGACCTCGCACCCGAATGGAGCAGCCTCGCGCGATCAACGGCGGCGAAGCCCGCTGCACCGATCCGACCACACCGGATCCCGACGGCCGCAACCACCCGGAAAACGGGGCCATCGAAGAAAACCACCGCGCTCACCGGCGGGTTCGGCAGGCGGCGCATACTGGTCCACGGGCATCCGAGCAGCGCCGACCCAGGAGGCCACGATGGGACGAGTCACCGTACGCCGACCAGTGCTCCGCGTGACCGAGAACGGTTCCCGCACCCGACCGGACACCCTCGCGGCCGAAGAGCCGCTGGAGATCCGCATCGACGGCCGGGCGTTGTCCGTCACGATGCGCACGCCCGGCAACGACATCGAACTCGCCCACGGGTTCCTGCTCACCGAGAACGTCATCGCCGACAAGGAAGACCTGCGCGGCGCCCGCTACTGCGACAGTCCCGGACCGGACGGGCGCAACACCTACAACGTGCTCGACGTGCTGCTCGCGCCTGGCGTCGAACCGCCCGACACGTCGATCGAGCGCAACTTCTACACCACCTCGTCCTGCGGGGTGTGCGGGAAGGCCGCCTTGGACTCGGTGCGCCTGAGCACCCGGCACTCCCCCGCGCACGACCCGCTGCTGATCAGCCCCGAGACGCTCGCGGACCTGCCGGACCAGCTGCGCGCCGCGCAGAAGGTGTTCGACTCCACCGGCGGCCTGCACGGTGCCGCGCTGTTCGACGCCGCGGGAGGGCTGCTGGTGTGCCGGGAGGACGTGGGGCGGCACAACGCCGTCGACAAGGTGCTCGGCTGGGCCGTGCTGGAACGCCGAGTGCCGCTGGCCGGCTGCGTGCTGATGGTCTCCGGGCGTGCCTCGTTCGAGCTGGTGCAGAAGGCCGCCATGGCGGGAATCCCCGCGCTCGCCGCGGTCTCCGCACCATCCTCACTGGCGGTGGAGCTCGCCGACGAGCAGGGCATGACCCTGGTGGGATTCCTGCGCGGCCACTCCATGAACGTCTACTCCGGCGCGCACCGCATCACCGAACCCGCCGCGACCCCCGTCTCCTGAACCTCCGGCCGGTTCCCCGTCAGCCGTGGTCGGCGGGGTTCGGCGCGTAGCCGCCGACGAAATCCACCACCTCGGGCAGCGCCAACCGGTAGTAACGGCTGTTGTGGCCGCCGGGAGTGCGCACCGAGGCCACCTCCGGGTCGGCTTTGCGCACGAACTGGCGGGTGCCCGTGATGAACCGGTCCCGGGTGCCGCACCACACGCCCAGCGGCACGTCCCCCAACTCGGCGATGTGCCGCATCGGGTCGATCGCGCTCCACTCGCTCTCGTCGACGAACGCGCGTCGCCGCGCCATCTCCGGCCAGCTGGTGATCAGTGCGGGAGACACCACCGCCGTCGCGCGAACCGGGCTGCTCAGCTCGTTGCGGCGCCGCGTGTAGAGCAGCGCACCGAACCCGCCCATCGAAATGCCCGCCACCGCGAACGGCTGGCCGTCGCTCCCGCCGATTCCCCGCTCCGCCAGCCAGCGCGGCACCTCGTCCAGCAACATCCACATCGGATCGTCACCGGAACGCTGGTGCCAATAGCTGTTGCCGCCCCCGTCGACGGCGAGGATCGCGAACGGCGGCACTTTGCCTGCCTTGACGGACGCGGTGAGCCATGCGGGCACCCCGCCGGAGGATCGGCGGGCGTCACCGAACCGGCCGTGCAGCAGCAGGCACACCGGGATCCCGTCGCGGGGCACTCCGCTCGGATACATCATGACCAGGTCGACTTCGCGGTTGCGCGCCTGCGAATGCACCGTCTCGACCGACACGTTGCTCTGCTTCGCCAGCGGAACGGGTTGTGGCTGCAGCAGTGCGCCGCCGGAGTCGCTGCTCAGCCCCAGCCCCAGCGCACCCGCTCCGACCAGGCCGGAAGTGAGCATGGTGCGCCTGTTCGGCATCGGGACGTTTCGCGGTTCCCCGCGCTGCATGGCACCTCCGCTTCGTCTCCCCGACCGTTAATCGTGCCAACGCTCACCGGCGCTACCGGAAAGCCCCCCTGCACCACCGAGGAGCTCACCGAACCCGAACCGGGCGGCCGTGCGGTGACGGTCCGTGCCGCCCGCACGACGGTCACCACCCGGGACGGGCCGTCAACGCGCGCCCTCCGGCACCGGCGACCAGCCGGCCGTGTGCGGAGCCGAATCGAACCGGTCGGCCACCGGCACCGAGCCGTACAACGCCCAGCGCAGCAGCGCGGGCCACGGCCCGTAACCCGCCGCCGTGTCCAATCCCCGGCCGTCGGCGAGAACATCGAGCTCGACCCGCAACCGGTGCGCCAGCGCATGCGCCGCGCACACCGACGACTCCGGGTCGTCCGCGCCCACGACGATCCGGGTCGGACCACCCGCCTCGCGCAGCGCGGGCGCGTCCGGAACCTCCGCCTCACAGTCCCGGCCGCTGATCGGCCGGTGCCACCAGCAGCACCCGATCCGCCCGGCGGGCTACGTCGGCCGCCGACCGCCGCTCCCCCGATGCAGCGGCGTACTCGTCCAGGGTAGCGGCATGTCGCAGCCACAGTCCCGCGCCGCAGCGGTGGGCGACGACCGCCAGCTCCGCTTCCGGAGGTATTCGGGCCAATCGCGCGCGCAGCGCGGCGAGCGGATCGGCTGAGTCCGCGGAACCGGGACAGCAGGTCACGACCGCATTCGAATCGGGCAACCGCGCGGCCAGCCACTGCTGCCAGTGCCACGGACCGGAATCCGAGTCGCCCGGCACCAGCAGCACGTGCAGCTCGCTCATCGGTCCACTCCCTGGACATGCTCGAATCGGACGACTCTCCTACGAGCATGATCATGCATGGGCGCGGATACCGCTGACGAAATCGTGGATCACCGCCGAAAGCTCACCCACCGGCGGGACGACCGGATGCTCCCCCGCAGCGTCACGCTCATCATTCCGCGCTCGGGCACCGGCCGAAAAAACCGCCGCCGCCCCGGAACGGGACGGCGGCAGCTCATCAGGCGGACTTCTCGCGGCGCTCCCGCCGAGTGTTCTGCCTGGCGACGATCGTGGGATTGACGTTCTCCCGGACCGTCTGCTCGGTGATGACGACCTTGGCGACGTCGGTGCGGCTGGGGATGTCGTACATCACCGGCAGCAGCACCTCCTCCAAGATCGCGCGCAGGCCACGGGCACCCGTGCCGCGCAGGATGGCCTGGTCGGCGACCGCCTCCAACGCCGTGCGGGTGAACTCCAGCTCGACGTTGTCCATCTCGAACAGCCGCTTGTACTGCTTGATCAGCGCGTTGCGCGGCTCGGTGAGGATCTGCACCAGCGACGGCTTGTCCAGGTTCGTCACGCTGGCCACCGTGGGCAGCCGGCCGATGAACTCGGGAATCAGCCCGAACTTGATGAGGTCCTCGGGCAGCACCTCGGAGAACCGGTCCGCGGAGTTCGCCTCCTCCTTCGAGCGCAGCTGCGCGCCGAAACCGACGCTGGCCTTGCCCACCCGGTCCTCAACGATCTTCTCCAGCCCGGCGAACGCGCCGGCCACGATGAACAGCACGTTCGTCGTGTCGATCTGGATGAACTCCTGGTGGGGGTGCTTGCGGCCGCCCTGCGGGGGCACGCTCGCCGTGGTGCCTTCCAGGATCTTCAGCAGCGCCTGCTGCACGCCCTCACCGGAGACATCGCGGGTGATCGACGGGTTCTCGCTCTTGCGGGCGATCTTGTCGACCTCGTCGATGTAGATGATGCCCGTCTCGGCGCGCTTCACGTCGTAATCGGCGGCCTGGATGAGCTTCAGCAGGATGTTCTCGACATCCTCACCGACATAGCCCGCCTCGGTCAGCGCGGTGGCGTCGGCGATCGCGAACGGCACGTTGAGCATCTTCGCCAACGTCTGCGCCAGGTAGGTCTTCCCACAGCCAGTGGGGCCGAGCATCAGGATGTTCGACTTCGCGAGCTCGACGTTCTCCTCGCGGCTGTCCCGCGTGCGCTCGCCCATCTGGATGCGCTTGTAGTGGTTGTAGACCGCTACCGACAGGTTGCGCTTCGCCGGATCCTGCCCGATGACGTACTGGTCCAGGAACTCGTGGATCTCCGTCGGCTTCGGCAGCTCATCGAGCTTGACCTCACCGGCTTCGGCCAGTTCCTCTTCGATGATCTCGTTGCAGAGATCGATGCACTCATCGCAGATGTACACGCCGGGGCCGGCGATGAGTTTTTTCACCTGCTTCTGGCTCTTCCCGCAGAAGGAGCACTTCAGCAGGTCGCCGCCGTCACCGATACGTGCCATGACCGCTGACCCCGTCCCCTCCGGCACGCCATCCGGTGACGTGCCTGACCGTATGTGCTCGTACCGACGGTACCTGCCGCTCCCCGGATTCGGGGAGACTCACAGACTCCGCTACCTGCCAGTCTCCGGCATGCACCGGGCGCGGTGGCCGTCGAGGCCACTGCCCGGCGTGTCGCGAACACCCGGCGTGCCGCCCGCACAAGCATCCCATTTTTCGGGAATGCCTCCGCGACCGGCTTTCACCAGGCGCTTTTCAGATCAACAAGCTCTTCCGCGCAGCAGAGCCGCACCGCGGCGGCATTCGACCGCCGCGTCGTCCCGCGGACCGGTATCACCGCGGATTCCCCACGGCCCTCTCGCGAGGGACGCCACTTCGCCCGGCTTCACCACCGCTGCAGAAGTGGATCCCGCGACGAGAGGGCCGCTGAGGTCCGCATTCCGGCCCGCCACAAGGCGAGATCAGGACTGGGCGGAGAGCTTGCGGTAGGGAAGGACCTCGTCCACGATCCCGTACTCCTGGGCCTGCTGAGCGGTCAGGATCTTGTCGCGCTCGACGTCCTGGCGGACCTGGTCCTTGTCCTTGCCGGTGTGCGTGGCGAGGGTGGACTCCATCAGCTCCCGCATCCGCTGCACCTCGTTGGCCTGGATCTCCAAGTCGGAGACCTGGCCGTAGATGCCCTCGGTCGACGGCTGGTGGATGAGGATCCGCGAGTTCGGCAGCGCGAGCCGCTTGCCCTTCGTGCCCGCGGCCAGGATGACGGCCGCGGCCGAAGCGGCCTGGCCGAGGCAGATCGTGCGCACGTCCGGGCGGACGTACTGGATGGTGTCGTAGATCGCCATGAGGGCGGTGAACGAACCACCCGGCGAGTTGATGTAGATCTGGATCTCACGATCCGGATCGTCGGACTCCAGGAACAGCAGCTGCGCCATCACGTCGTTGGCCGACGCGTCGTCGACCTGGACGCCGAGGAAGACGATGCGCTCCTCGAACAGCTTGTTGTACGGGTTCGACTCCTTCACCCCGTACGCGGTGCGCTCAACGAAGGAGGGCAGCACGTACCGGGACTGCGGAAGCTGGAATGAGCTCACGACAGGTGACTCCTCGTTACTAGGTCCGGGCGCGCGGTCAGCTGGGCAGGTTGGCTGCGGTGGCGACGTGGTCCACGAAGCCGTACTCGCGGGCCTCCTCGGCGGTGAACCAGCGGTCCCGGTCGGAGTCGGCCGTGATCTTCTCCACCGTCTGGCCGGTCTGCTCCGCGATCAGCTCCGCCATCTCCCGCTTGTGCTTGGAGAACACCTCGGCCTGAATCGCGATGTCGGAGGCCGTACCGCCGAGACCCGCCGACGGCTGGTGCATCATGATCCGCGCGTGCGGCAGCGTGAAGCGCTTTCCGCGCGCACCCGCCGAGAGCAGGAACTGGCCCATCGACGCCGCGAAGCCCATCGCCACGGTGGCCACGTCCGGCTTGATCAGCTGCATGGTGTCGTAGATCGCCATGCCCGCGGTGACCGAACCGCCCGGCGAGTTGATGTAGAGCGAGATGTCCCGCTCCGAGTCCTCGGCCGCCAGCAGGATCAGCTGCGAGCAGATCTGGTTGGCGATGCCGTCCTCGACCTGGGAGCCGAGGACGATGATCCGCTCCCGCAGCAAGCGCTCGTAAACCGAGTCGTTGAGCGAGAGCCCGTTCGTCGACCGCATGTGCGGCGTCGTGTCCGACGCCGGAACAGTCAGGTGCTGCGTCACGTCTCCCCTGCCTTCTTCCACGATGAGGGCTTCCACAATGGATTCGGCCACACCGATCGCCGGCCGCCGAACCGCTGGGGATGCCTTGGCTTTTCCGTTTCCGGTGATCCGCTTGCAACCGACCCTAACGAACGTGGGCGGCACCAGCTTCCCGGTACCGCCCACGTTCGCTCAGAGCTTGTGCATTGCTCCCGCCGCTCGCAGATTCCTTCCGCTCACAGCGAAATCACCGCGAAAGAATCGTCACTCGGACTTCGCGGCCGCGGTGGAACCCGCGGTGTCGTCGTCCGCCGACTCGGGCTGCTCGACCTCGCCCTGCACGACTTCCGGAGCACCTTCGTCGTCCTGCGAACCGAACAGCTCGTCCAAGTCGAGCTCGCTACCGGATCCGTCGACCACGGTGGCCTGCCGCACGACCGAGAACAGCGCCTTGCTGCGCCGCACGTCGGCGTAGATCGCGCCGAGCTGGCCGGACTGCTGCGCCTGCTGGACGTACTGGTCCGGGCTCACTCCGAAGCGCTGGGCTTGGTAGATGATCCGCTCGGTCAGCTCGTTGTCGGAGACCGACACGTTCTCGGCGTCGGCGATCGTGTCCAGCACCAGCTGGGTGCGAACCGCCTTCTCCGCCTCCTCGCGAGTCTCCGCGTCGAACTGCTCGCGGGTCTGGTCCTGCGACTCCAGCCACTCCGCGAACTTGGCCTCGTCGTGGTCGAACGGGTGGATCGCGTCGTGCTCGCGCACGTCGATCTCGGACTTGACCACGTTCTCCGGCAGCGGGACCTCAACGGTCTCCAGCAGCGCCTCGAGGATCTTGTCCCGCGCCTGCATGCCCTGCTGCATCCGCTTGACGCGGGCCAGGCGCTCGCGCAGGTCGGCGAGCAGCTCCTCGGCCGTGTCGAACTCGCTGGCCATCTGGGCGAACTCGTCGTCCGCCTCCGGCAGGTGCCGTTCCTTGACGGTGTCCAGCGTGACGGTCACCTCGGCGTCGCGATCCGCGTACTCGCCGGCCACCAGCTTGGTGGTGAAGGTGTTGGTGTCACCCGCCGACGCGCCGATCAGCGCGTCGTCGATGCCCTCGATGAGCTGGCCGGAACCGATCTCGTAAGACAGGCCGCTGGTGCGCGCTTCCTCGACGTCCTCGCCGTCGACCGTGGCCGACAGGTCGATGCTGACGAAGTCGCCCTGCTGGGCCGGGCGCTCCACGCCGGTCAGCGTGCCGAAGCGGGCGCGCAGCTCGTCGAGCTGCTCCTGCACCTCGTCCTCGGACGTCTCGACGTCGTCCACCGACACGGACAGCTCACCGAACGCCGGAATGGTGATCTCCGGGCGCACATCGACCTCGGCGGTGAACTCGATCTGGTCCCCGTCCTCGATCTTGGTGACCTCGATCTCCGGACGGCCGAGGGTGCGGACCTCGGTGCCGTTGATGGCCTCCATGTACTTCGCCGGAACCGCCTCGTTGACGACCTCGTCGAGCACGGGACCGCGGCCGATGCGGCTCTCCAGCACGCGGGCGGGAACCTTGCCCGGCCGGAAGCCCGGAATGCGGACCTGGTTGGCGAGTGCCTTGTACGCGCGGTCGAAGTTCGGCTTGAGCTCGTCGAACGGCACCTCGACGTTGATCCGTACGCGCGTCGGGCTCAGGTGCTCGACGGTGCTCTTCACGTGGTCTCCTAGTGCGAACGTGCTTCGGACCCCGGCGGTGCCGGCGGGAGCGCCACCCCACATCGGGTGCACTCCGGCGACGCCGGGCTGACCTCCGAGTCTATTGCCCAGGCGAGACCGAGGCCGGGCCGGGGTTGCCTCAGCGCGGCCCACCCGCCGAGAACACCGCCTCACCGACCACATCGGCCGCGCCGCCCACGGCGGGCGCGGCCGCCGAGCCCAGCGGCGTCGGAATCACCGCCGTCCCGATCCCCACCGTCGGTGGAACGATCCTCGGACCGGGGCCGTCCACGAACAACGAGACCCCGATCAGCAGCACCACCGCGAACGTCAACAGCACCCCCACCAGCAAAGCGGGGAGCCGGACTCGTCGCGCGACCCGCGACATAGCAACGTGAACGTGCACGACCGCGAAATCGACCGGCCACTGCTCACCGTTACCGAATGCGGAACGAATCACCCGCGAGGATCACGTTGCGTGATCTCGAGGGGCGGCCCCTCGAACGCAAAAAGGAGGCGCGGCCGACGACCACGCCTCCCGAAGGACCGTCGGGGTGGCGGGATTTGAACCCACGACCCCTCGCACCCAAAGCGAGTGCGCTACCAAACTGCGCCACACCCCGTCCCACCTGCGACGCACCCAAACCACCCGGGTGCGTTGCGAAGAGCCTATCGCGACCCGTTAAGCTAGGGCACGCAAGGTCGGAAACACCCGCTGCGGCAACGTCGCGGAACGTTCTGATCAGGCATGCGGGCGTAGCTCAATGGTAGAGCCCCAGTCTTCCAAACTGGCTACGCGGGTTCGATTCCCGTCGCCCGCTCCGTGTCGGGGAGAGCTGTGCCGGATCTTTGATCCTGGCCGCTCTCCCCTTCGCATTTCCGTACGGGGGCCGAGCCCCTGTGAACCCCACGGTGCGGTCGCGGCTGAAGTGGGGAGCGGTGAGTTTTCCTTGGTCCTGGCCTGGGCAACGGGTTGTTCTGTTCGGGCAGAGCTGGGGCGGAGCCGAGCCCCCATGAACCCCGTGAATCCCGTGGTGCCATCGCGCCTGAAGTGGGGGCGGTGAGTCTTCTTTGGTCCAGGCCTGGGCAACGGGTTGTTCTGTTCGGGCAGAGCTGGGGCGGAGCCGAGCCCCATGAACCCCGTGGTGCCATCGCGCCTGAAATGGGGGCGGTGAGTCTTCCTTGGTCCCGGCCTGGGCAACGGGCCGTTCTGTTCGGGCAGAGCTGGGGCGGGACCGAGCCCCCATGAACGGGGCCGAGCCCCGTAGACCTCGTGGTGCGGTCGCGTCTGAAGTAGGTGGTGGTGGGGCTTCCTTGTTCTCGGGATGGGCGACGGGCTGCTTGTTGGGGAGGGCTGGGGCGGGGGCTAGCCCATGAGGCCCGTGAGCGCGTGGGGCGGTCGCGGCTGAAGTGGGGCGATGGGGTCTTTTTGTTTTCGGGCTGGGTGTCGGGGTTTTGGGCTGGTTTTGGTTATGGGGGTGTGGAGTGGGTGGGGGTGTTGAGGGCTGCGAGGACTCCTAGGGCTGTTTTGATCGGGTCGAGGAGCAGGGGGGTGTTTTGGGGCGGGGTGGTTGTTTCTACTGCTGAGCAGCCGTTTATCACTGCGGTTGCTCCGGCGGTTCGGGCCTTGTGCAGGGCTGGGCGCAATGCCTGCTCCCAGCGGGCCGGGTCGGTGATGTCGTGGACGTCGAGGTCGAGGACCGTCACCTCGTGGAACGAGTGCTGCCAGCCGTAATCGGTGATTCGGCGCTGGAGTTCGGTGGCGATCGCGGCATTGCGGGTGACCGCGCTGATCCGGTGGCCCGCGGCCACGGCGGCGCCGGCGGTCAGGCGGAGCAGGCCCAATGCGGGACGTCCGCCGATCGTGCCGCCGTGGGGCGGGACCGCCGGATCCAGGACGCAGTCCGGGAGGACGGCGTCGCAGTCGGGTGCCGCGGCGAGCGCCTCCGCGACGAGCTCCGTGGAACGCCGCACGTCCTGTTCGGTGTCGAGGGCGCGCGGACCGCCCGGAGGCAGATCGGACAGCACCACCCGCACTCCCGCGGGCGAGAGCGCGTCGTAGCGGGCCTGCCGCCGGGCGACCTCCTGGGCGCCGACGACGATCGGCGTGACGGCGTGCACGAGCATGGCGTTCCTCCTCATGGGACCCGGGTCAAAGCGTTGAGCGCGCGCAGTTCGGGCACGACGTCCACCACGTCCGGCAGCGCCGCGCACCGCCGCCGGACGGCGGACACCACCTCGGGTGCGCCGAGCAGGTCGCCGAGGATGCGACCGCGATCGGCTGCGGTGAACGGGTGGTACGCCGCGTCGCCGACCGGATTCGGCCGCTCCGCCACGACATCGGCGTCCGCTGTGGTCACGACGAGCCGGACCGGTCGTTCACCGGGCAGCCGGGCGTCCAGGTCCGCCGTCGCCCGCACGGTGACGCGGCGGGCCAGCTCGATCGTGGCGGGATCGGTGAGCGCCTCGGCGGAGAACTCGGCGGGACCGACCCGGCCGCGCAGCAACGCGGTCGCCACGACGTACGGCAGGGAGAACCGCGCGGCCAGCGCCGTCGGCCAGCTGGTCCGGTCGAGCCCGGCGCCGAGCGAGTGGATCTCGACGAGGACTTCCCCGGGAACGCGGCCGACCCGCTCCCGCAGGGACAGTGCGGCGTCGATCGCGGCGTGCGTGAACGAGCACGAGGAGTGCTGCTTGAAATAGCCGTCGAGGATTTCCCAGCGCTCGCCCGGGTTTTCGCGCAGCACCACCGGATCGAGCGTGCCGAGCAGGTCGCCGAGCGCATCCGCGGCGACACCCGTGCGGTACCCGCTCCCGGAGGCGGCGAGCCGGGCCGCGACCAGCCCGGACTGGTTGGCCGCGCCGACCCAGGCGTCCCGGACCGGGTTGCCGTCCAGCGCCGCGGAGAACGGACCGGCGACGGGGAGGCCACCGCCCGCGTCGATCGCGACAGCGGTCTCCTCGGGTCCCAGACCGAGCAGGCGCGCGCAACCGGCCGCGGCTCCGGTGACGCCCCAGTTGCCGTGCGGATGGGTGCCGGGCCGGAGCCGGGTGGCCCGGCCGAACCGGGCGGCGACCTCGTAGGCGGCGAGCAACGCGCAGCACAACTCGGCACCGCTCGCGCCTCGCCGCGCGGCCAGCGCCAGCACGGCGGGGAACCCGTGCGCGGCCGGATGTCCAGCGGCGAGCCGGTGGCCGTCGTCGAGTTCGAGGCGCACCGAAGCGATCGCGTTCAGCCAAGCGGCGGCGTCCACCGCGACGGTGCGGCCCGTCCCGAACAGCGGCGACGGCCCGTCCGGTGCGTCCCAGGCGGTGACCAGCGCGCGCTGCGCGGGTTCCCGCGAGCCGAGCGCGGTGACCGCGACGGCGTCGGTGAGCACGGTCAGCAGCCGTTCCCGGACCTCGGCCGGAACGTCCGGCCAGCGCAGCCCGGACGCCCACCGGCCGAGCTCGCCGACGGCCGCTCGGACGGCGTCGGCGCCGCTCATGCCGGCTCGCTCACCGGAGAGCCCACCGCCGCCGGGGCCGGCTCGCGGGGAACGAGCAGCATCAGCAGCGCGCCCGCCACCGCCAGTCCGGCCATCACGACGAAACCGCTGGTGAAGCTGCCGGTGCCTGCCACGATGAAACCCATCACCGACGGGGCGACGATGCCGGAGGACGCGAAAGCGGCGTCGGCGAAACCCGCGGCGCTCCCCGGCTGATCCGGGGCCGCGTCGATCGAGGCGACCCACCAGATCCCGCCGGTGACGAACCCGAAGCCGACACCGAGCGAGATCGAGATCAGCGCGACGGTGAGCGTCGGTGCGATCGCGAGCGGAACGAGCGAGCAACCGGCCAGCAACAGCGCCACGCCCATCACCGCGAACCGGGTGCGGATGCGCGGGCTGCGCCGGTACACCCGGTCGACGACGACTCCACCGACCAGCGCGCCGACGATGCCGCAGGCCCAAGGCGCGATCGAGAACGCGCCGGCCTGCTTGACGCTGAGCCCGTAGGCGGTCGACAGGAACGAGGGCAACCAGTACATGAAGCCCCAGAACATGAATCCCCAAGCGAAGTAGCCACCGGCGACCACCCACAAGTTCCGGTTGGTCAGCAGCGGCCGCCACCGGACCCGGGAACGGCCTTCGCCCGAATCGGGCTCCTGCCCCGCCGAGATCAGCGCCCGCTCGGCGTCGTTGACCCGCGAGGACTCCTCGGGCAGGTCGCGAAGCAACGCCGCGGCGAACAGCGCCCACACCACGCCGAACAGCGCCAGCGTCCAGAACATCCCGCGCCAGCCGAGGAGATCGGTCAGCCAGGTCAGCAGCGGACCGGAGATCAGCAGGCTGCCGGAGACCGCGACCCCGCCGCACAGCGCCAGCGCGACACCGCGCTCACCGATCGGCAGCCACCGGCTCACCGTGCGGGTCGCGGCCGGGAACGCGGGCGCCTCACCGATTCCCAGCAGCAACCGGATGACCAGCAGGCCCGCGAACGAACCGGCTACCGGGATCAGGGCGGTGGTGACGGAGAACAGGGCGATCGCCGTGAGCAGCACCCGGCGCGTCCCGAACCGGTCCACCAGCGGTCCGGACAGGAACGCCGCGACCATGTATCCGATGGAGAAGACGGAACTGATGATCCCGTACTGCGCGGTGGTGATCCCGAAGGCCTCCTCCAGCGGCTCCACCGCGTAGGAGACCGCGCTGCGGTCGATGTAGTTGATGGCGATGAGGCTGATCACCAGCCCCAGCGTCACGAAGCGAAACCGTGTGCGCATGGTCGTTTTCCTCGATTCCGGTGGGGAATCGTTCGTTCCGTTCGAACGGAGCGGACGAGACGTCGTTGTCTGTCGGAGTTCGAGCCGCGTTATTTGTCCACTGTGGACGTTTCGAGTGCGGACTGGACGCCGGCCATCACGTCGGCGACCGCGCGGTCGTCGCGCAGGTCCCATACCGCGGTGACGACGTCCGCCGCCCGGTCCGGTCCCATCGCGCGGGCGGCGTTGCCGGTGAACTTCGCCGCCAGTTCGTCGGCGGACAGCGGTCGCTGCGGGCCGCCGCGGTTCTCCGTGATCCGCTCGGTCACCGACTCTCCGCCGGCGAGTTCGGCGGTGAGGACTGCGGGGAATTGGCGGGGGAACCCGGCGGTGGCCTGCTCGTCGGCGACGACGCGGACTCGTCCGGCCAGCTCCAGCCGCCGGGGGTCGGCCGCGGCGGCGTCGGTGAAGTCCTCGTGGAACACGCCGAGCCCGCCGCCGCCCAGCAGCGCCGCGGCCACCGTGTAGGGGCCGGAGAACGCCGCGTGATACCCGGAGCGCGGCCGCCGCTTCTCCTCGGCGGGTTCGGCGATCGTGCGCAGCACCGGCGCGGGAACGCCGAGCACGAGCTCCCGGACCCGCTCGGCCGTCACGCCCCGTTCCCGCAGCCGCAGGGCGGCGTCGATGCCCGCGTGGGTGAAGTGGTTGCAGGGGTAGGGCTTGAAGAACACGCCGGGCGTTTCCCACTGCTCGCCGAGTCCGTCGGTGACCCGCTCCGGGTGGGTCCGCTCACCGCAGAACGCGCGCAGGAAGCCGAACCTGCCCTCGATCACCGTCGGCGGGCCGGTGAGGCCGTGCCGCGCCAGGTCGGCGGCGGACACTCCGGCGTGCGCGGCCCAGCCGCAGTGCACCCGCTTGATGGTGCCGCCGGTGCGGTTGGCCTCGATCACCCCGGCGCCCATGCTCGCGGCGATGCCGACCGCGGAGGCGAGCTCCGCCGCTCCGAGCCCTTCGACCATGCCCGAGGCGACGGCTGCGCCGATCGCCCCGCAGATCGCCGTGGCGTGCTGCCCGTGCTCGAAGAACACCGAGTTCCCGAGCTCCTCGTCGTAACCCGCCATCCCGAGGCGGCAGGTGACCTCGATCCCCATCGCGGTCGCGGCCAGCAGGCGACGGCCGCCCGCCCCGGTGCGTTCCGCCGTCGCGAGCGCCGCCGGGACGACCGCGGCCGACGGGTGCAGCACCGACGGCAGGTGGGTGTCGTCGAAGTCGAGGCTGTGCGCCAACGTTCCGTTGACCAGCGCGGCCGACGGCGCGGGCACCCGGTCCGGCAGCCCGATCGCGGTCGCCGCGGGATTCCCGCCCCACTCGGCTGCCACTGCTCCGGTGATCCGCGCGGGCTCCTCGCGGGTGGCCGCGAGCGAGTTCCCGAGCACGTCGACGATGCGGCGGACCACGTCGTCGGCCAGCCGGTCGTCGACGCCGTCGGCCGCCAGCCGGGCGCCGACCTCCCCGATCCGCTGCGCGGGAGTGGTCACGGCTGCACCACCGCCAGGGGGCGCACCGGGGCGCCGGTGCCACCGACGATCCGCAACGGGGCGAAGACCGCGAGGAACTCGCCCAGCCCGGCCTCGGCGGCGTCCTCCAAGGCGAGGTGTTCGACGATGTGAATGCCGTGCTCCACCAGCAGCACCCGGTGCACCGGCAGCACCCGGTGTCCGGCGCCCGCCGGGATCCGCTCGTAGGCGGTGGTGTCGGCGCCGGTGGCGACGATCCCCCGCTCGGCCAGCCACTGGGCGCCGTCGACGGTCACGCCGGGCACGCCGGAGTCCTTGCCGACGTAGGCGGCCGGATCGCCGAACAGCATCCCCCAGCCGGTCCGCACGACGGCGATGTCGCCCGGTCCGGGCTCGGCGCCCGCCCGCCGCGCGGCTCGTGCCAGGTCGTCCGCGGTCACGCCGTGGCCGGGTTCCAGGACGTCGACGCCGTGCAGCGCGGCGATGTCGAGGAACACGCCGCGGGTCACCATCGGCGGGATCGTCTCCGCGCCGTGCACGGTGTGCTTGCCACCGCGCTGGGCTTCGGCGGCGTCGGCGCCGCCGTGCAGCCGACCCTCGTGGCTGACGTGGGCGAGCGCGTCGACGTGCGTGCCGGTGTGCCCGCCGGTGACGATCACCTCGTTGGACGCCGACCCGCCGTCCGGGCGGACCGCGTCGCCGTGGCGGCGTTCCAGGGTCATCCGGAAACCGGGATGGTTCGGCGATCCCGCCATCCCCGTGTAGAGCGGGTGGCCGAGTTCGATGATCCGGCTCCCGGCCCGCACGGCGTCGAGCAGTCCGTTGGTGGCGCTCACGGATTCTCCTTCCCGGCCGTCGCACGGGCCGGTTCGTGGTGGTCTGGTGCGTGCCGGTCCAGCGCGTCGGCGAGCTCGACGATCCAGCGGGCGCCCGCGACCACGGCCGGATCGACGAAGCGCCCGGCGGCGTCGACCCAGGCGGCGTCGCCCGCGGTGTCCACCGAGGCGAGCAGGGTGCGCGCCCGCTCGACTTCGCCGGGATCCGGGGTGAAGGCCTCGTGCACCGGATCGAGCTGCCGGGGGTGGATCACCGACCGGCCGAAGAAACCCGCGTCGCGCAGGGCGGCGCTGTCGGCGGCGAGCCCGGCGGTGTCGGACAGGTCGGTCCAGACGCTGGCGACCGGGCTGGGCAACCCGGCGGCCCGGTTCGCGGTGACGATCCGGGCTCGCGCCCAGCCGAGCTCGGTGCGGTCGCGGACCCGCAGGTCGGCGGCAAGGTCGGTCTCGCCGGGGGAGATTCCGGCGACCAGCGGGTGGCTCTCGGCGAGGTCGAAGGCCCGCCGCAGCCCCAGTGCGCTCTCCACGAGCAGGTGCAGCGGGAGCCCGGTCCGTTCCGCGAGGCCGGCGACCGCGGCCGGGTCCTCCGCCTTCGGCACCCGCAGCCCGGCGATGCCGGTCCCGGCGAGGGCCGCCGCGTCGTCGTCGGCCCACGGGGTGCGGGCGCCGTTGATCCGCACCCAGATCCGGCCGGACCGGGCGGCCCAGGCCGCCGCGGCTTCGCGGGCGCGCTCCTTCTCCGCGGGCGGGACCGCGTCCTCCAGGTCCAGGACGACGGCGTCGGCCACCCCGCCGAGGGCCTTCGCGACCAGGTCTTCGCGGTGGGCGGGAACGTAGAGCCAGCTCCGCGCCCACCCGAGCGCGCTCACACGACCCCCTGTTCGCGCAGCCGGTCCAGCTCGCCGGAGTCGATGCCGAGCGCGCCGAGGACCTCCGCGGTGTGCGCGCCGAGCCGCGGGCCGGTGGTGCGGACCGAGCCGGGCGTCTCCGACAGCCGGAACGGGGTGTTCTGGAAGCGGACCGGGCCGAGCTCCTCGTCGTCGATCGTCACGATGCTGCCGAGGGCGTTGAAGTGCGGGTCGGCGAGCACGTCGGCCGCGGTGTAGATCGGGGCGACCGCCGCCTGCGCCTCCTCGAAGGCGGCGACGACCTCGTCCCGGTCGCGGGCGGCGATCCACGAGCCGACGGCCGCGTCCAGCTCCTCCACGTGCTCGGCCCGGCTGGCGCCGTTGGCGAACCACGGCTCGTCGATCAGCTCCGGTGCCCCGACCAGCCGCATCACCCGCTCGGCGATCGACTGGGCGCTGGTGGAGACCGCGACCCAACGCCCGTCGGCGCAGCGGTAGGTGTTGCGCGGGGCGTTGTTCGACGACCGGTTCCCGGTGCGCGGCTGCAGCACGCCGAGCTGGTCGTAGGCGATCAGGCCCGGGCCGAGCAGGTGCAGCAGCGGCTCGATGATCGCGGTGTCGAGCACCTGGCCGCGCCCGGTGCTCTCCCGCGCCCGCAGCGCGGTGAGGATGCCGAACGCGGTGGTCAGCGCGGCGACGCCGTCGGCGAGACCGAACGGCGGCAGGGTCGGCGGGCCGTCGGGCTCACCGGTCATGGCGGCGAACCCGCTCATGGCCTCGGCGAGCGTGCCGAAACCCGGCCGGGACGCGTACGGACCCTCCTGACCGAAGCCGGTCACCCGGGCCAGGACGAGTCGCGGGTTGCGCGCGGAGAGCTCCTCCCAGCCCAGCCCCCAGCGCTCCAGGGTGCCGGGGCGGAAGTTCTCGATCACCACGTCCGCGTCGGCCGCGAGGTCGAGGAACAGCTCCCGGCCGCGCGGCGTGGACAGCACCAGGGTGATCGCCCGCTTGTTGCGGGCCAGCATCTTCCACCAGAGCCCGACGCCGTCCTTCTGCGCGCCGTGCGTCCGCGCCGGATCGCCGCGCGGGTGCTCGATCTTGATGACGTCGGCGCCGTGGTCGCCCAGCAGCGTGGCCGCCAGCGGACCGGCGAACAAGGTGGAGGCGTCGAGGACTTTCAAGCCGTCCAACGCCGCGAGGTGGTCCTGGGTCATCGGGTCCCTCCGCTGGTGATGGGGCGGGCAGGCGCGACACCGCCGAGCCGGGCGGTGACCCGATCGGCGGTCTCGATCAGTTCGGGCGCCGTCGCCGCGACGAACTCGTCGGTGACCCGGAATCGGGGACCGCACACGGAGACCGCCCCGACGAGTCCGCCCGGACCGAACACCGGCACCGCGACCGATCCGGCGTCGCTCTGCCGTTCGCCTTCGGAGGCCGCGTAGCCGAGTTCGCGGATGCGGTCCAGTTCGAGCCGCAGCGCATCCGGGTCGGTGGGCGTGGACGGGGTGAGCGCGGCGAGCTCACCGGAGAGCAGCCGCTCCACCTCGTCAGGGCAGGAGTGGGCGAGCATGCACTTGCCGGACGATCCGGCGTGCAGCGGGAACCGGCGGCCGAGCTCGACCGACATGGTGATCTCGTGGGTGCCGACGACCTGGTCCAGGTAGACGCGGCCGCCGTGCACCTTCGCGCTGATCGTGACGGTCTCGTGCAACCGGTCGCGCAGTTCGGCGAGGAACGGCAGCGCGGCCGTGCGCAGATCGGACTCGCGCAGCGCGCGGCTGCCGAGCGCCGCCGCGGCAGGCCCCAGCCGGTACTCCCGGCTCGACGGGTCGTAGGCGATCAGCCCGCGCGCCGTGAGCGACTGCAGGATCCGGTGCACCACGGCCTTGGAGAGGTCGAGCTCCCGGGACACCCGGCTCACCCCGAGCGTGGGCGGGCCGTCGGTGAACAGCAGCAGCACGTCCGCCACCCGCTCGGTCGCTCCGGTGCCCCCGGTCATCTCCGCCACGTCGTCCCCTTCGATCCACCCCGTACCGCTTACCGGAACGACATTGAGCGGTCACGCCTCGGAATGTCAAGAAGTTTCGTACTGCTTCTTGCATAGCTCCAGGCAAGGTGCTCTTATCGAAAAGTCAGCCGCGCCTGATCTTGTTTCGCTCAGCGGAACATTTGATGCGCTGGCAGTGAGGAGAAGCGATGACGATCGATGTTGATCTCGTGGTCGCCGGAGCGGGCGGCGGGCTGATCGCCGCGATCCGCGGGGCGCAGCTGGGGCTCGACGTGCTGGTGGTCGACTCCGACGCCGACTTCCGCCGGGGCAACAACACCTCGATGTCCACCGCGATGATTCCGGCCCCCGGATCGCGCTTCCAGGCCGCGGCGGGCATCACCGACTCACCACGGCTGTTCCTGGGCGACGTCGCAAGCAAGACCGGCGGCACCGCCGACCCGCGCATCGCCTCGGCGCTGGCGCACGCGGGCGCGGAGCTCGTCGAGTGGCTGGCCGAGGACGTCGGGCTGCCGATCGAACTGCCGACCGACTTCACCTACCCCGGCCACTCCGTGCCGCGGGTGCACAGCCTCCCCGGACGGCACGGATCGGCGCTGCTGGACCGGCTTCTCGACGCCGTCGACCGCAGCGACCGCATCGACCTCCTGGTCCCGGCCAGGCTGATCGGCGTCGAACCGGGACGCGACGGACCGATCGCCGTGCTGGAGAACCCCGCCGGGGAACGCGAGGAGATCACCGCCCGCGCGGTGCTGCTGGCGACCAACGGCTACGGCGCCGACCCCGGGCTGGTCGCCGACCACCTCCCCGAAATCGCGGGCGTGCACTACCACGGCGGCGAGCACTCGCGCGGCGACGCGCTGCGGATCGGCCGGGCGCTCGGTGCCGCCACCGGATTCCTCGACGCCTACCAGGGTCACGCCGCCCTGTCCGCGTCCGCCCGCACCCTGGTGACCTGGACGGCGGTGATGCACGGCGCCGCCGTCGTCGACCGCACCGGAACCCGGTTCGGCGACGAGACGGCCGGTTACTCCGAATACGCGGCGGTGCTCGCGGGCCGCCCGGGCGGGCACGGCTGGATGATCTTCGACGAGCGGATCGACCGGGCGTGCCGCGCCTTCGGCGACTACCAGGACGTGCTCGCCGCGGGCGCCGTGCGGAGCGCGGACACCCTCGCGGAGCTCGCCGGGCGGCTCGGAATCCCGGTAGGGCCGCTGGAAGCGGAGATCAGCGAGCTGCACGCCGTCGCCGCCGGAACCCGGGCCGACCGATTCGGCCGCGACTCGGCCACCGAGCTGCACCCGCCGTTTCACGCCGTCGAGATCGTCCCTGCGCTGTTCCACACCCAGGGCGGGTTGCTCGTCGACGAGCACGCCCGCGTCCTCGACACCGCCGGGGAGCCGCTGCCCGGCCTGTACGCCGCCGGAGGCGCCGCCGCCGGAATCTCCGGCCACGGCGCGGCCGGCTACCTGGCGGGCAACGGCCTGCTGCCCGCGCTGGGACTCGCCTACCTGGCCGCCGGGCACCTCGCCCGGACCGCCCACGACCTCACCTCGGAAGGTGCCTGATGACCCCACCTGACCTGATCGTCCGCGACGTCCGCGTCGTCCGTCCCGGCGGCGGCGAGCCGTTCCGCGCCGACATCGCGGTCGCCGACGGCGTCGTCTCCGAGGTCGGCCCCGATCTGGCGGTGCCGGAGGGCACCGAGGTGCACGAAGGTCGCGGCCTGCTCGCCTTCCCCGGTGTCGTCGACGCCCACCAGCACTGGGGCATCTACAACCCGCTGTCGGACGACACCGCCAGCGAGAGCCGGGCGTGCGCCCAGGGCGGGGTGACGACCTCGCTCACCTACATGCGGACCGGCCAGTACTACCTCAACCGGGGCGGCCCGTACGCCGAGGTGTTCCCGGAGGTCCTCGCTTCCTCGGAAGGCCGCTCGTACGTGGACTACGCCTTCCACCTCGCGCCGATGCAGTCCTCGCACATCAACGAGATCCCGGCGCTGGTCCGGGAGCACGGCGTCACCTCGTTCAAGATCTTCATGTTCTACGGGAGCCACGGGCTGCACGGGCGCTCCACCGACCAGAGCGACTTCCTGATGATCCCCGAGGGCGAGCGCTACGACATCGCGCACTTCGAGTTCGTCATGCGCGGCATCCAGGCCGCCCGCGAGGCCAACCCGGAGATCGCCGACCAGATCTCGCTGTCGCTGCACTGCGAGACCGCGGAGATCATGACCGCCTACACCCGCCTCGTCGAAGAGGAGGGCGCGCTGTCCGGCCTGGAGGCCTACAGCGCCGCACGCCCGCCGCACTCGGAGGGGCTGGCGGTGACCATCGCCTCCTACCTCGCCCACGAGACGGGGCTGCCGACCATCAACCTGCTGCACCTGTCGTCGGCGAAGGCGATGGAGGCCGCGATGGTGATGGCGAAGGCGTTCCCGCACGTGGACTTCCGCCGGGAGGTGACGATCGGGCACCTGCTGGCCGACGTGACGACCGCCGACGGCGTCGGCGGCAAGGTCAACCCGCCGCTGCGGCCCCGCGCCGACGTCGAAGCGCTCTGGGAGCACCTGCTCGCCGGGGACGTCAGCTGGGTCGTGTCCGATCACGCCTGTTGCAAGGAGGAGAAGAAGTTCGGCGACGACCCCGCCGACGTGTTCGCGGCGAAGTCCGGATTCGGCGGGACCGAATACCTCCTGCCCGGACTCGTCGGCGAGGGGCGCAAGCGCGGGTTGCCGATGTCCAGCGTCGCCGAACTCCTGTCGACGAACCCGGCCCGGCGCCTCGGCCTGCCGACGAAGGGCGACATCGCGCCCGGGTTCGACGCCGACATCGCCCTGGTCGACCCCGGCCGGTCGTTCGTCGTGGACCCCGGCGCCTCGGAGTCCACCCAGCAGTACTCGCCCTTGCGCGGGATGGAGATCGGCTCCACCGTCGAGACCACGTTCCTGCGCGGCCGCCGGATCTTCGACGACGGTGCGGTCCGCGGCGAGCCATCGGGGCGTTACCTGCACCGCCCGACCGGCCGCTGAGGAAGATCGGCACGGCGGCTTGCTCGCCTGCGGGATTTCTCCGATATCGCTCTGCGCAGCGAGATCGTCGTCGCGGGGAAGCCGCCGGTGCCGCCTCAGTGGTCGCCGCTCAGCGCCGATGACACAGCGCACGAACCTCGCGACTCCCGGCGGCCGGTGGGAGCTCGTCCTGGTTTCGCTGTTCCGTTTCACGTGAACCCGATGGAAGCGACGTGTCGGACACGTCCGTTGGGGGCGGTTCGCCGGGGCGTGACGTACGGCACTTCTCGACATGTGCGCTGGTGGGCGTGACGTGATGCCGAAAATCCGTGGTTCGCCGTCGGTGGGGTGCCCCATGCTGGGTGCGGGGCGGAGACCGGTGGTGCGCGAGTAGTGCGCAGGGGGCACCACGGATGAGCAGAGTCGGAGACAGCGTTGCGACGTCTTGAGTACAAGTGGCTGGTCGGGATCACGTTCGTGCTGGGTCTGATCATGCAGATCCTCGACATGACCGTGCTCAACGTGGCCCTCGCGACGCTCGGCAGGGAATTCCAGGTCGGCGAGGGCACCCTGCAGTGGGTCCTGACCGGCTACATGATCAGCCTCGCGGTGTTCGTGCCCTCCTCCGGCTGGATCGCGGACCGCTTCGGCAGCAAACGCACCTTCCAGCTGGCCGTCGTCCTGTTCACGCTGGCCTCCGTGCTGTGCGGGCTCGCCACGGAGATGTGGATGCTCATCGGAGCCCGGATCCTGCAGGGCGTCGGCGGCGGCATGCTCGTGCCCGTCGGCCAGGCCATGTTGTTCCGCGCGTTCCCCGCGAACGAACGCGCGAAGGCCTCCGCGGTGCTGTCCATCCCGATCACCATCGCCCCCACGCTCGGACCGCTGCTCGGCGGAGTGCTGGTGGAATTCGCGAGCTGGCGGTGGATCTTCTTCATCAACGTGCCCGTCGGCGCCGTGGCGCTGCTGTTCACCGTGCTGTTCCTGAAGGAGGAGCAGCGGGAGCGCCCCGGCCGGTTCGACCTGCCCGGTTTTGTGCTCGCCGGAGCGGGGCTGGCGATGCTGCTGGTCTCGCTCGACCAGGGCGCGCAGCTCGGCTGGGGACGGCCGTCGGTGTGGGGCATGCTGATCGCCGCGGCGGTGCTCATCGGCGGGCTCGTCGTGCGCGAACTGCGGACGGCGGAACCGATGCTCGACCTGCGGCTGCTCGGCGACCGGCTGTTCGGCACCGGCAACGCGCTGCTCGTGTGCTCCACCGGGGCGATCTTCGGGACGCTGTTCCTGCTGCCGTTGTTCCTGCAGAACCTGCACGGGTACTCGCCGTTCGAGTCCGGGCTGGTGCTGATGCCGCAGGCGCTGAGCATGCTCGCCGCGACCCAGGTCGTCAGCCGCATCTACGGCCGGATCGGGCCGCGGCCGTTGCTGCTGATCGGCTTCTCCGTGCTCATCTCGGTGGGCCTGGCGCTGCAGCTGCTGAGCACCACGACGCCGCTGTGGTTCCTGGTCGCGCTGCTGATGTGGCTCGGGTTGGGCATGGGGTTGCTGATGACGCCGTTGCAGACAGCCGCGTTCGCCCGGATCTCGGGGCCTGCGATGGGGCAGGCGAGCTCCCTGTTCAACGCCAGCAGGCAGGTGGCGACCGCGCTCGGTACCGCGGTGTGCGCCACGATCCTGGTCGCGCTCACCGAGATCTACTCGTCCACGGTGGACGTCACCGCCCCCGGAGCGGCCGACCAGGTGCAGATGGCCGCCTACCGAGGGGCGTTCCTCGCCTCGATCGGATTCGGCCTGCTCGGCCTGCTGCTGTCGCTGCGAGTGCGCAACGCGGATGCCGCCGCGACGCTGGACGACCGGCGGAAACCTCGTGTGCGGGCGGAGAAACGCGGCGGTGACCGCTCGGACACGACGACCGTGAGATAGGTCAAGGTATCCCCACAACGGTCCGAGCCGGTGCACTATTTGAAGGGTGACCGAATTGCCGCACGCCGACCAGGTCCGCAACCACGCCCGCTGGCGTCCGGGATGGCATTCCGGCCGCACCAGCTACGCATGGGTGTTGCCGTTCGCCGACCAGCCCGGACTACGCCAGCTGGTCAACCAGTACCAGTACGCACTGCGCGACCTGCCCGGGTTCGACCTGGTTCCGCTGGAATGGATGCACATCCTGGTGCAAGAAGTCGGGTTCACCGACGAAGTCCCGCAGGACCGGATCGACTCGCTGGTCGACGCCGCCCGCAAACGCCTCGCCGGGATCAACCCGCTATCGCTGGCGTTCCACCGTGCCGTGGTGCTGCCCGAGTCGCTGTCGCTGCCCGCCGAACCGCAGACCACGCTGCTGGAACTGCGCGCCGGGCTGCGGGCCGCGACCGCCGACGCGCTCGGGGAGGACCAGGTGCCCGCGGAGCCGGAGGAGGTCGACCGGCACATCAGCCTCGCGTTCTCCACCACCGAGGGTCCCGCGATCTTCGCGGTGGCCACGCTCGGCGGCACCGACGTCGACCCGACGACGGCGAAGAAATCCGAGGTGTCGCTGGTCCGCCTGAACCGGGATCACTCCTGTTCAGAATGGGAGACGATCGCGCAGGTTCCGTTGGGCTGAGCGTCTTCTCAGCTGAGCCGGTCCTCCGAACGGGTACCTTCGAAAGTGTGGACGCTGCCGCGGACACGCCGAGCCGGGATCTGTTCGGAGGGACCATGTCGGGCGCACTCATCTTGATCATCGTCGCGGCCGTCGTCCTGGTGGGCGCGCTGTGGTGGTCCCGCCGCCAAACCCTGGACCGGGCGCGCAAGGAGCTCGACGACTCGCGGGCCGAGGCACGCCGCTGGGTGGAACGGCTCGGTGGCCAGGTGCTCAACATCGACGGCACCGACGAGGCGTCGAAGCAGGCCATGGCCGACGCCGCCGAGCGGCACAACGCGGCCGTCTCCCAGCTCGACCAGGCGACGTCCGCGGAGCAGTGCAAGCTGACCACGCAGACGGCGATGGAAGGCCTCTACTACGTGCGCGCCGCGCGCACCGCGATGGGCCTGGACCCGGGGCCGGAGCTGCCGGACCTCAGCCACGGTGCGGGCAAGGTCACCGAGCACCGCGAGGTCGAGGTGGAGGGCAGGCAGCAGGTCGCCTCCCCGTCGCCGAGCGATCAGACGCCGCACTACTACCCCGGCGGGCGCGTCGCGGGCCGCCCGGTCCCCGAAGGCTGGTACAGCGAGCCGTGGTGGAAGCCCGCGCTGGTCGCCGGAGCCTGGGGCGCGGGTTCGTTCCTGCTGATGAGCGCCATGTTCAGTGGCATGCCCGGCGTTTCGGAAGCCGCCTACGCCGACGGCTTCCAAGACGGCCAAGGCGACTTCGGCGGCGGTGATCCCGGTGACCCGGGCGACGACTTCGGCGACCCCGGCGATTCCGGCGGCGACTTCGGCGACTTCGACTTCGACCTGGGCGACTTCGGCTTCTGACCCGCATCAGGTGAACGTCCCCTTCGACCAGTAGGACCGGTCCAAGAAGGCATCGACCTCAGCGGGACGCGGATGTGGCCTGGCAGGCCGGGCACCAGTAGAGGTTGCGGCCGGAGAGGTCGGCGATGGCGATGGACGTGCCGCAGACGAGGCACGGGGCGCCGGCTCGGCGGTACACGTAAACCTCGCCGCCGTGCCGATCCTGTCGAGGCTCCCGCCCCATGGCCGCCGGTTCGTGTTCGGGGCGCACCGTGTCGATGCGGCCCACGCGGACGCCGTCGGCCATCAGCTCGACCAGGTCCTGCCAGATGAGCTTCCACTGCTCGCAGCTCAGCTCCCGGCCCGGCGTGCAGGGCGGAATGCCGTGCCGGAACAGGACTTCCGCGCGGTACACGTTGCCCGCTCCGGCGAGGATCTTCTGGTCCAGCAGCAGCGCGGCGATGGACGTGCGGGACCGCGAGATCCGCGCCCACGCCCGCTCCGGTTCGGCGTCCTCGCGCAGCGGATCCGGGCCGAGCCGCTCCCGCAACGCGGTGACCTCGTCGAGGGTGAGCAGTTCGCAGGCCGTCGGGCCGCGCAGGTCGGTGCCGCCGTCCGGGCCGATGAGGCGCATCCGAACCTGCCCGCGCGGTTCCTCGGGCGGCAGCGGAAATTCGGTGAACGTCCCGTACAGCCCGAGGTGCACGTGCACGACTTCGGGACCGTAGAAGTGAAAGAGGTGCTTGCCGTGCGCCTCGGCCCGCTCGAACCTGGCACCGTCCACACGGGACGCACCGGCGGCGAAACGCCCTTGCGGACTGGACACGCGGACGCGGCGTCCGCCGAAGCGGGAATCGTGCACACCGGCCAGCCGATGCAGCGTATGACCTTCCGGCATCGGTCAGAACAACACCCAGAGCACGATGGACTCGACGAGGTACGCGAGCACGCAGCACGCGCCCACGATCAGCCCGCGCCGCACCGCGCCGGGAGTCGCACGGCGCAGCAACGCCACGACGATCCCGATGACAAAAGCCAGGCACACGGCGAGGAAACCGCCGACGATCAGCCAAATCCCCACGCCGAGCGCGCAATCGGGCTGGGTGCAGACGGCGCCGGGGCCGCCCGCCAGGTAGCGCGCGAGCGCGCTCTGCCCGAAGAAGAGGACGAGCACGCCGGCCACCGCTGCGCCGAACGCGACCAGCGGCGTCAGCAGGGCGGTGGCCGGGCGTGCTTCGGTCATGTCGTGGTCACTCCGCGGGCAGTGCCGGCGGTTCGCCGGTCCGCTCGTAGTCGGAGAGCAGATCGATGCGGCGCTGGTGCCTGCCGCCCTCGAACTCGGTGCCGAGGAACGCTTCGACGATCGCCTCGATCTCCTCAACGGAGTGCATCCGCGCGCCGATGCCGGCGAGCAGTGCGTTGTTGTGCTGACGAGCGAGCTTCGCGGTGTCGACGTTCCAGGCCAGGGCCGCACGGGCACCCGGGACCTTGTTGGCCGCGATCTGCTCGCCGTTGCCGGAGCCACCGATGACCAGCCCGAGGCTGCCTTCGTCGGCCACGACCTGGCGAGCGGCTTCAACGCAGAACGGCGGGTAGTCGTCCTGAGCGTCGTAGGCCGCGGGCCCCACGTCGGTCACCTCGTGACCGCGCTCGGTCAGCCACTCGACCAGGTGATTCTTGAGTTCGAACCCTGCGTGATCAGATCCTAGGTAGACGCGCACGGTGGCAGTGTGTCAAACGCCCCACCGCCGCCACGCACCCTGGTTAGGGTTGCCCCGTGACCGACGGCGACGCAGGACCGGCGAGCCGGTGGCTCGAAGTGGCCGACGGCGTGTGGGCGCGGCGCCACGCGGAGCTCGACCTCACCACCGGCCTGGTGCTGGGAGCGGACCGGGCGCTGGTCATCGACACCCGAGGTGATCACCGGCAGGGCGCGGAGCTGGC
Organism: Saccharopolyspora gloriosae; assembly: GCF_022828475.1. GTDB lineage: Bacteria > Actinomycetota > Actinomycetes > Mycobacteriales > Pseudonocardiaceae > Saccharopolyspora_C > Saccharopolyspora_C gloriosae_A. The sequence goes on from NZ_CP059557.1 coordinate 5,610,061, forward strand.
CGCGGCGGTGCGGGCCAGGACTTCACTGCCGTGCGAAGTGGTGCTGACCCACGGGCATTTCGACCACTGCTTCGGCACCGCCGCGTTCCGGCCTGCCCCAGTGCGGGCACACCGAGGATGCACCGCCTACCTGCACGAACACGCCGAGCGGCAGCGAACCGAGTGGAGCGCGCACTACCGCGCACAGGGAGATCCCGACACCGCCGCGGCGCTCGCCGACACCGACTTGACCCTGCCGGATCACCCGGTCACCGACTCCGCCGAAGTGGACCTCGGCGGCCGTGCCGTTCAGCTGCTGCACTTCGGTCCCGCGCACACCGATCACGACCTGGTGGTGTCGGTGCCGGACGCGGCGGTGGTCTTCGCCGGTGACCTCGTCGAGCAGGGTGCGCCACCGGACTTCGAGGATGCCGACCCGCGGAACTGGCCGACGGCACTGCGCGAGCTGCTCGCACTGCGCCCCGAGATCGTCGTGCCCGGCCACGGCGAGCCGGTCGACGCCGACTTCGTGCGCGGGCAGCGCGAAGAGCTCCTGCACCTGGCCGCCCTGTGCGCGCAGCACGCACGGGGCGAGCTCACCACCGATGAGGCACTGCGTCACTGCCCGTATCCCGCCGACACCACGCGGCGAGCCCTCCGGAACTTCCGCTAGGCCATTCAGCCGTACCCATACGGCCGATCAGTGTCATTTCGCATTCGGAGGGCACCGATCGCCGACGGGGAACGTCATGCTCTCCAACAGCCGGAAACCACCCGGCCGAGATACCCGCACAACGGCACTACGCTGGGGCGATCTTGAACATCGCCGTGGTGCGGCGAACGACTACATGGGGAGGCGACGGTGACCGATCCGGACCCGACCGGCGCGGCCAGGCGACAGGAACTGCGCACGAGCAACGACGCACTGCGCGGCCAAATCGACGGCATGCTCGCGGATCTGCGCCGCCGCACGGCGGAAATCCAGGAGAAGCAGACCGAGGCCGCGGCCAAGACCCACGAGGTGATCTCCGAGGACGGCGTGATCACCGCGCGGGTCGACGCGACGGGCACGCTGGACCAGCTCCTGCTGTCGCCGAAGGCATTCGAACGCACCACTCCGGAACAGCTGGCGCGCAACATCACCAGCGTCGTGCGGGAGGCCACCGGCAGCGCCCAGCAGTCCCTGCAGTCCGAGTTCGCCGCGCTCGCCGAAACCCCCGACCTGCCGGACGTGTTCGCCGGAGCCCCGTCGCTGACGGACTTCCTGCCCAGCAGCGGCCCGCTGGTCGCGCCGCCCGACCCGGCCGCCGAACGCGCCGCCCGCACCGGCAAGCAGCCGCCCGCGCAGCAGCCGGCCGCCCGGCGCGGCGACGAGGACGACGAGCCGCCGCAGTCGTTCATGACGGAGGGACGCTGGTGAGCGGCCAGATGGAGATGCGCCCGGAGGAGATCCGGGCGGGCGGCAAGCGGGTCGGCGCCGCCGGGGACCAGCTGGGGAACGTGCTCAAGCAGCTCAAGTCCGGCTTGCAAGCCGAAGGCGAATGCTGGGGCGACGACGAGGCCGGGCAGAAGTTCGCCGAGAGCTACGTCAGCAACAGCACCGACGTCACCGACGGCATGCAGAAACTCGCCGAAGCCCTCGGCAACATCATGGACAACTTGACGGCCACCGCCGACGACACCGAGGGCCGCGACGAGCAGTCGGCCTCCGACATCGGCAACGTGCCGCAGAGCTGAACACCGGCTTGGCCGAACACTGACTGGGGAGTCGTACCGCCATGAGCATCGAGATGCCCGACGAGGTCAAGTGGCTGCTGCCGATCGTCGTCGGTCAGTCCTGGCCGGAGGGTGACGAGGACGCGCTGCGCAGGCTTGCCGACGCGTGGCGTGCCGCCGAGGACGGCATCGAAGGCGTCACCGGGGACGCGAACGGCGGTGCGAGCCAGTCGCTCGGCGGCATGGAAGGCCAGACGCACGACGCGTTCGAGAAGCTCTGGAAGGACATCGGCGACGGCGGTGAGGCCGCACTGCCGAAGCTCCAGGAGGCGTGCGCCCAGCTCGGACAGGGCTGCGACGACGCGGCGCTGGACGTGGAGCACACCAAGCTGACCATCATCGCCTCGCTGATCGCGCTCGCGATCCAGATCGCCGCGATGATCGCCAGCGCCGCGTTCAGCTTCGGCGCCTCCACGGCGGGCATCCCCATCGCCCAAGGCATCACCCGCACCGTGGTGATGCAGATCTTCAAGCAACTGGTGCTGAGCATCGCCAAGAACGTGGCCATCGAGGTCGCCACGTCCATGGCGATCGAGGCCGCCGTGCAGGGCATCCAGATCGCCTCCGGTGAGCGCAAGGGCCTCGACGGCGGCAAGTTCAAGGACGCGGCGATCAGCGGGGCCATCGGCGGTGCCGTCGGCGGCGTGTTCGAGGGCGTCGGGAACGTGGCGGCGCGCAAGGCCGCCGGGGCCGTCGGCGACGCGGCGGGTGACGCCGTGGGCGACGCCGCGGGCAACGCGGCGAGTTCGGCGGGCCGGGCGGCCGGGGACGCGGCGGGCAGTGCCGCCGGGTCCGCGGGCCGGGCCGCCGGGGACGCTGCGGGAGACGCCGCAGCGGCGGCCGGTGAGAGCGCGGCCCAGAACGTCGGTGCGACCGCGCTCAAGGAAGGCGCCAGCGGTGCCGCCCAAGGCGCCATCGGCAGCGTCGCCGAGCAGCTCATCACCGAGGGCGAGGTCGACTGGAGCGAGGTCGGCACCGGCGCGATGTCCGGCGGCGCCACCGGCGCGGGAATGGGCGCGGGCGGCGCGGCGCTCTCGAACCACTTCAACGCCCCCGACGTGGGCGACGTGGGCGGATCCGGGGAGGGGAGCTCCTCGCCGGGCTCATCCGGCGAGAGCGGGGCGTCCGGGAGCGAGAGCAGGGCGTCCGGGAGCGACGCCGGCGACGGGAGTTCGTCCGGGAGTTCGTCCGCGCAGAGCGATACCGGCGGTTCCTCCGGCGAGGCCGGTGACGCGTCGAGCTCGACGTCCTCCGGCAGCACGGCGTCCGCCACCACGGACGGCGGATCGTCCGGCGATTCGTCCGGCACGAGCAGCGAGACCGATTCCGGTTCGGACAGCGGATCGTCGGCGTCTCGACCGTCCATTGAGGACATGCTTTCCGGTGACTCGTCCACGGCGGGCGCCGATTCGAGCGCGGGCTCCGGTTCGTCCGGTACCGACGGATCCGCGTCCGACGGCGGCTCGTCCGCCGCCGACGGCGGCCGTTCATCGAGCGACGGCGGCTCGACCTCCTCCGACGGTGCTTCCGGTTCGCCCGACAGCGGTTCGAGGTCGTCCGCCGAAGATTCGGGTTCAGCAAGCGACCCCGGGTCCCGCTCCGGCGACAGCGACTCCGCGTCCCGCTCTTCCGGCGACGGCGACTCCGGGTCCCGCTCTTCCGGCGACAGCGACTCCGCGTCCCGCTCTTCCAGTGACGGCGATGCCAGCGGGTCCCGCTCGTCCAGCGACGGAGCGTCGTCCTCCGGCACCCCCGATGGCCAGAGCACTCGCTCTGCTGCCACCGACTCCCCTGCCGCGTCCGACGGCGGTTCACCACGAACGTCGGATTCCACGCCTTCGGCCGATTCCGGGCCGGATTCCAGGTCGTCCGCCGACGGCGGCGGTCCGTCGACCACGTCCACCGACGGCGGCTCCCGCGCCGACACCGCCGCGACCGGCTCCTCCGGCGACGGCGGCCCGTCCTCCACGTCGGACGGTGGATCATCCGCAGCGGGCAGGCCGGATTCGAGCGGATCCGGCCAGTCCGGCACACCGAGCCCGGACACCGGCGGTTCTGCGGAACCTCGAGGTTCCGATGCTTCCGGTGGTTCCACTCCCGGCAACTCGGACGCGCCCGGAACCTCCGGTGGCCCCGAGCACACGAGCGGGTCCGAGAGTTCCGAGAGTTCCGGCAACTCCGAGACCCCCGGGTCCGCGAACTCCGGGAACTCCGGCGGTTCCGGGACCACTCCGAGCGAATCGGGCTCGGGCTCCGGCGGATCCGCAGGTGGCACGGGATCGATGCCGCACGGTGGCGGCGATTCCACCCGCACCCAGCCCTCCGGCCCCGCGAGCACCACGTCAGCCTCCAATGTGGACGCTCCGGCACGTCCGGCGGAGCCCGCGGTCGCCCCCGCGCCCGCGGCGCAAGCCGGTGCGGGCCGCGGCGATCAGGGCACGACCGCAGGTGGCGGCGGCGCGATGGGCGCCCCGCCCGCAGGCGGCGCACCCGGCGGCGCCGGTACGCCCGGTGCGGGAGGCAACCGGCCCGGCTCCGGCGGAAGCTGGACCGGCACCTCGGGCACTCCCGGTGCCGCCGGCCGTCCCGCCGGTGGTGACGGCCCCCGCACCGACGGCCCGCGCCCCGGCGGTCCGCGTTCCGACCGCCCGCTCGCCCCCTCCGCACGAGGCGCGGACGCCCCCGCACGCCCCGACGGCAGTCGCACCTCCCCGCCCCAGCACTCCCCCGGCGGCCACCAACAGCCCGGCGGACGCCACACCGACATCCCCGGCCAGCGCCCCGCTGGAGCGCACCCCGACGGCCCGCCCACCCGGCACCCGAACAGCCCGAACCATCCCGGGACGTCCGGCCGCCCGGAAGGAGCAGGGCAGCGGCCCGGCCCGACCCAGCCGCAGCCGCGCCCGGACGGCGCCGGACGGCCGCAGCAACCGGCCCCGGACACGCGATCTCCCAGCGACCGGCCTCCGGGCAACCGCACACCCGACGCCGGAACTCCCGGCCCCCGCCCGGATTCCGCGCCCACGCCGGAGAGCTCCCCGCGCCACCAGTCGCCCGACGCCCGCACCGGAACGCGCCAGGACGGAGCTGACCCCGCTCCCGCACGCCCTCGCGAAACGACGCAGCCGGACACGCGGAACTCACCGACGTCGGATTCCCCGGCCACCCGCCCGGATTCCACTCACTCCGACGGCGCACGAGCCGACGGGCCGGCGCACTCCGACGGCCGCCACTCCACCGACGCGCGTCCCGACCGACCGAACGACGGTCCGGAACAGCGGCCGCACGGCGGTGCGGAGCAACCGGACCAGCGCCCGCACGACGGCGACCGGCAGCACCAGGACGCCGAACCCGGCACGCCCGAACGCCGGCACCAGCTCGACCAGGCCGAGGCCACCCGCGACCAAACTCCGAGCGGCTCGTCGTACCACAACGACCCGAACATGCGGGATCTCGCGCAACGCGTCCCTGACGACGGCGTGCACCACACCGTCGACGTGCACGCCTTGCCCGACGGCCGAGTCCGCGTCGGCGACAACACCTTCAGCGCCAAGGAATTCGCGGACATGCTGCGCCGCGACCCCGCCTACGACGGCAAACCGATCCGCCTCCTGTCCTGCGACGCGGGAACCAGCGGCCTCGCCCGCGACCTCTCCCGCGAACTCGGCGTCCCCGTCACCGCACCCCGCGGACTGGCGTGGACCGACGGCAACGGCCGAGTCTTCGCCTCCGACATGGGACCCGACGGCCGCCCGGGCTGGCCCCCGAACGGCGACTGGGACACCCACCACCCCGACGGCACCGACACCCCGGCCGGCAACGACACCCCGGCCGGCAACGACGGCTTCCACCCGCCCCAGGACGGCGAAGACCCGGGCACCGCCCCGGACGACGCGGAGGCGCGGGCAGCGCAGGCCGGCTGGGAAGAGAGCGAAGCAGAACGGCGCGGGGCTGCTGATCCGTACAACGAGCCGTACATCCCGAAGGACGCGGAACACGGGTTCCAGGTCGAAGAGATCGCGGAAGAACGCGTAACCCGCGATGCCGACGGTTTGATCGACACCGTCGACGGGAAGCCCGTTCACGCCTATGTTCGCGATTCGATCGAGAGCCGCCGGAAGAGCATCGTCGACGCCACGGACGAGAACAAGCAGGTCAAAAATCCCAAAAAGGCACCGTTCGCGCCGAATGACGACCGACGTGCCCCCTACAGCGCCAAGTCCCTGGGAACGAAGGCCGGCGCGGTCAACGCCCTGGTCCTCGATCGTCGAACCGGACTCGTATTCGAAGGAATCAACGGCCGGCAGGGCAATGCGGTACCGACATCGCTCACCGACGATGGTGGACGACCTGCGACTCGCCAGGACGCGGCGGGGAATCAGTTCCCCCTGACCCCGCACGACCTGTTGCACCCCGCGCTTCGAGAACAGATCTCCCGGATGGCGGAAAATCCGGGCAGAGATCTCGCCGACATCAAACCTGGAGAATTTCCGCATCGCGACATTCCCCACCGGCACGGCGAGGTCAAGGCCATCGACAGCCTGCTCAAGCAACGCGAGGAAAGCGCCGCGGCTGAGGCACGACGAAGCGGGGTCGGCACCGACAAGATCGAGGTGATCACAAGGGACGACCGGCAGGTGGAAATCATTCCGATCTCGCCGGGTGAACTTCAGGGCGTGCTCAACGATCTCTCGGTGGATGCACGGTTCACCTTCAAGACTCCCCCGGAGGATGTGGCCCCGTGCTGCGCGAACTGCGCCAGGATCGTCAGCGGCCCCGAATCCCTTCCTGAGAATGTGCGGGACGCGGCAAACCTGTCTCACGGAGCGAAGATGGGGGCCGGCGGCTTCACCGCCGGGGTGCACTCAGACAGCACGAACTTGGACCCCGACGCGACCAACCCCAACCGCTCGCACACCGACGTGTCCAACCCGGATTACCATGGTGTCTTCAAAGAGCAAGATTCGATACGAGCGCGAAGGGCCGCGGAGCAAGCGGAGTCCGCCCGGCAGCAAGCAGCACGATCAGGAGACGCAAGTTGACTCGGATAAACGAGGACGAGCTGGAAAGCGAACCGTACGGGGCCGTGCTCTACGCGGGGGTTCGTTTCACCGGAGAAGCGGAAGACCGGTACGCGGATGGCACGTTGCTGTCGAGCATCAGCTACGTCAACGGGCTGCAAGACGGGCCGGAACGGGAGTGGTACCACGACGGAACCCTCAAGGAAGAGGGCAACTTTCATCAAGGAATGCCGATCGGCCTGCACCAGATGTGGGATTCGGACGGCAAGCTGATGCGGCAAACCGAATTCACCGACGACGGCCGCGTGATCAGCCGTCGTGGTTTCGATGCCGAGGGCCAGGTGACCTGGCAGGATGCCGGATAGCTCAACGATCCGGAGTGCCCCGACACAGGACCGAGCCACCCGAGGAGAGCTGCCACATGAGCGGGAAGCAAACCGCGGCGGCGCCTAACTTGAAAACACACTACTTCTCCTACTACAACAAGACCTTCTTCATCGATATCGACCACGAACACCGGGAGAAGGGGTACCTGCTCAACCTCCACGACGGCGACTTCGACGAGCGAAGCGATCTGATCGCAGAAGTGGTGTTCGCGACGACCGAAGACATACATCCCAGAAGTCATGAAGCATTCATCGTGAACACCGAAGAATGTCGCGCCGACCACCTTCGCGGCGATGGCCCGATCTTCGCCTTGTACGAGACCATCGAGGGCTTGTACGAGCAGCGCAAAGCGGAGAACCGCAGGTTCCCCGAACAGGAGCGCGCCCTGATCAACACCCTTCGCCCTCGCACGTTCCACATGTGGGACGAGGAGTTCGAACGGCGAGCCGCGGGCGACGACGCCACCTTCCAGTACCGCTGGGTACTCCCCTGAAACGCACCGCGAGCAGACGTGCACCGAGACCCAAGCCTTCACTCAGAGGATGCGCAGCTCACCCGGCCGAGAACCGGCGAAGGCGAAATCCGGCTCCGCTCCGCACGGAAACCCGCCGCGTCAGCTTCGGGATTCGGCTCGGCCCAGTTGGTCTGCCGTTCTCGTCGTCTCCGGCAGGCGGTAGCGGGGAGCGAGGCGGAGCACCAGTTCGCAGGCGGCATCGAGGGTGTAGCGGTGGCCGATCGAGACGAAGATCGGCTTGACACCGGGCTGCGTGCGCAGCGTGCTTCCCACCGGTTCGCCGTCGAGCAGCAGCGGTGATCGGTCGCCGCGTTCCGGTCCTGGCGGGTCGTACTTCCCCAGCGAGGTCTTGCCGACCCCGATGCTGGGCAGGTCCGTGAGCACCCCGAGGTGGCAGGCCAAGCCGAAACGCCTCGGATGAGCCAGCCCTTGCCCGTCGCAGACCAGCACGTCCGGCTCGACGTCGAGCCGCGCCAGCGCCTCCAGCAGTGACGGCGCCTCTCGGAAGGCGAACAGCCCCGGCACGTAAGGGAAATCTGTCCGCGCCCGAACCACCGAACTGTCCACAACGGACAGATCGGCCCGGTTCAACACCGTGACCGCGGCGATCACATCGTCGGAGCCTTCGGCGTAGGCGACGTCCAGCCCCGCGACGGTCCGCACGGCCTCGGGAACGCCGTCGAACCGCACCATCGACCTGAACCGCTCCTGGACGGCGACGGCCTCAGCCTCGACGGACGGCCACTCGTGCAACTCCCGAACCTGAACCACGCCACCACCCTAGGCCCACCAACGAAGGCGCCAGCGACCGTTCCGGTTGTGGACGCGCATGCCACGGGCCGCCCAGAACCGCTCCCGAGCGGCCCGCGGACACCTCACTCCACCGACTCCGCCAGCCACGCGCGCAATTGCGCGTCATCGCCGAATTCGGCAGTCGTCACCGCTGGATCGACTTGATCTCCAGGAACTCCTCCAGGCCGTGCCTGCCGAATTCGCGGCCGTTGCCGGATTGCTTGTAGCCGCCGAACGGGGCGTTCGGGTTGAAGGCGCCGCCGTTGACGGCGATCTGGCCGGTCCGGATGCGCCGGGCCACCGCGAGCGCGCGGTCGTCGGAACCGAACACCGCGCCGGACAGGCCGTACTCGGAGTCGTTGGCGATCGCGACCGCCTCGTCCTCATCGCGGTACGACAGGATCGACAGCACCGGGCCGAAGATCTCCTCGCGGGCGATGGTCATGTCGGTCGTGACGCCGGTGAACACGGTCGGGCGCACGTAATAGCCGGTGGTCAGGCCCTCCGGTGCTTCCGGACCGCCGACGGCGACCGTGGCGCCCTCGGCGACGCCCTTGCGGATGTAGTCGGCGACGCGGTCGCGCTGCACGTCGGAGACCATCGGGCCGACGCGGGTCGTCTCGTCGGTGGGGTCTCCGACGGTGTACTTGGCGACCGCACCCACGGCGAGCTCCACCGCCTCGTCGTAGCGCGACTCGGGGACGAGCATCCTGGTCAGCGCGTTGCAGCTCTGGCCACCGTTGGGGAAGCATCCCGCGACGCCCAGTTTCACGGCCTTGGCGAGGTCGGCGTCCTCCAGCACCACGTTGGCGGACTTGCCGCCGAGTTCCAGCGCGACCCGCTTCACCGTCTGCGCGGCGACTTCCGAGACGCGGCGGCCGGCGCGGGTGGAGCCGGTGAACGACACCATGTCCACGTCGCGGTGCGCGGCCAGCGCCTCCCCGACGATGGGGCCGGTGCCGTGCACGAGGTTGAACACCCCGGCGGGCACGCCCGCCTCGGCGACGATCTCGGCGAAGATCGCCGCGGTGAGCGGGGCGACCTCGCTCGGCTTCAGCACCACGGTGCAGCCCGCGCCCAACGCGGCGGCGACCTTCGCGACGATCTGGTGCAGCGGGTAGTTCCACGGCGTGATCGCCGCGACGACACCGACGGGTTCGCGGACGATCAGCGAGTTGCCGGACTCCTCGGTCCACGCGTAGCCCGCGTCGAGCACGTCGGCGATGCCGCGCGAGGTGGCGACGGGAACGCTCGCGTGCACCTGGGTCGCGAAGCCGATCGGTGAGCCCATCTCGGCCGTGACCGTGGCCGCGATCTCGTCCCGGCGCTTCGCGATGCCCTCGGAGATCCGGCGCACCGCGGCCGAGCGCTCCGCCACCGGGCGGGACGCCCAGCCGTCGAAGGCGGCGCGTGCCGCGGCGACCGCCGCGTCCACTTCAGCCGTGGTTCCGGCCGGAACGGACCCGATCACCTGCTCGGTGGCCGGGTTGACCACCTCGATCCTCGCCCCGGAACCGGCGACGTAGTCGCCCCCGATGACGTGGTCGGTTCGGCTGGTCGTGGGCGCCGCCATGCGTTCCTCCCGAGGGTGGCCGATCGATACGACATCGACCCTGTCACAACGGGAGCCCCGAGCACACCGCCCGAAGCACCGGGAAGGCCGTTCATCCCGCGCCGGGCAGCCGAGCCAGGAACCGCATCAGCTCCGCGGCGAACCGCTCCGGAAGCTCCACCGGCGGGGTGTGCCCGGACTCCAGCACGACCAGCTCCGAGCCCTCCAACAGCCCGGCCAACTCGCGCGCGTGCCCGAGGGTGCGCGCCCGGTCGAACCTGCCGTGCACGACGAGCGCCGGAAGCCTCCCCAGCTCGGCCAGCCGCGGAGCCAGATCCGTGTCGCGCTGGCTGCTCAACGCCGCCAGCACGGCGTCCCGCTCCAGCCCCGCCGGGTAGGCGTCGAGCCGCTCGGCGACCTTCGCCGGAACCGGCACGTGCACCGATCGCCGGGCGACCGCCCGCCACAACTCCGGACCCCACTGCGCACGCACCCGGTCGATGATGGCGTCCACATCGCCGTGCCCGTGCATGTTCGCGCCGCTGTCGCACACGACCACTCCGCGCACCCGGCGGGAACGCAGCGCCGCGGACAACGCGATCACGCCCCCGGTGGAATGGCCGAGCAGCACGACGGGTCCGTACCGCTCGGCCAGCACCGCGACTTCCGCGCCCAGGGAGGCCATGTCATGCGGCCCCGGCCACTCCAGCCAAGGGGCCACCACAACATCCGTCCCGGTGGCCGCCGCGAGTCCCTCGAAGATCACCGGGTCGGACATCGTGCCCGGCAAGCACAGCAACACCGGCAGTCCCGACCGCCGCCCCGGCGCACGATCGATCAACACCTCGCGTTCCCGCACCCGACCTCCAGCCCCCGAAATCACCACCGCCCGGAGGCTACTGAGATCCGATCCGGCAGCGGTCCCGCCCTTGTCCTGTCAGCGGCGACGCCACGAAGTCACCGGGCACCGCGCAGAACGAGACCGCGTCAGTCGAACTGCGGGGACTCCGTCCGCGTCCGCTTCAGTTCGAAGAAGTACGGGTAGCCCGCCAGCGTGCGCGCCGCGTCGAAAAGCTCACCGGCCTGCTCGCCGCGCGGGATGCGGGTGGTGATCGGGCCGAAGAACGCGACGCCGTCGACGTGGATGGTCGGCGTGCCGACGTCCTCGCCGACCGGGTCCATCCCGGCGTGGTGGCTGGCGTGTAGCTCCTCGTCGTAGTCCGTGCTGGTCGCGGCGTCCGCCAGCGAGGCGGGCAGCTCGATCTCCGCCAGCGCGTCGATGATCACCTGCTCGTAGTCCTTGCGGCCCTCGTTGTGGATTCGGCTGCCGAGCGCGGTGTAGAGGGGGCCGAGCACGTCGTCGCCGTGGTGCTTGGCGGCGGCGATCGCGACCCGGACCGGCCCCAACGCCCGCGCCAGCAAGTCCTGGTACTCCTGGTCCAGGTCCCGGCCCGAGTTCAGCACGGCCAGGCTCATCACGCGGAAGTTCAAGTCGATGTCGCGCACCTGGGCGACTTCCAAGATCCAGCGCGACGAGACCCACGCGAAGGGGCAGACCGGGTCGAAGTAGAAGTCGACCTTCGGGCGCTCGGTGCTCATGGACAACCCTCCACAGTGTTCCGCGCTCAGGCCGGTGCCCGGCACGGACGTCGATTGGCGCGGGCGGACACCCGCAACGGGTACAACTCCGCCGCACCCCGAACTTCTTCCCAGTCCGCCCGACCGAATGTGGAATGTGCCGGTATTCCCGGATGAACGGCCATCACACCCCGGTCTCCCAGGGATTCGTCCGCGTCGCCGACACGCCCGGCGGCGGTGATCAGGCGTCGGGGGGCAGTGCACCGCCCCGGCGTGATTGGATTTCCAGCGCCCCGCACCGACGCGGAACGCCGGTGCGCAAATCCTACGAACAACGAGGTGATCCGTGGCCCCGCCGAACCTCACCCAGGACCAAGCCGAACAGCGCGCGGCGCTGCTCGACGTCGAGTCCTACGTGATCGAACTGGACCTCTCCGACGGCGCGAACGGGCCGGACGTGCGGACCTTCGGTTCCACCACGACGGTGCGGTTCCGCAGCGCTCGAACGGGGGCGTCGACCTGGATCGATCTGATGGCCGCCCAAGTGCACGGGGCGACGCTCAACGGAGTCGAACTCGACGTGTCCGGCTACACCGAGGACACCGGGCTGGCGCTGCCGGAGCTCGCCGCCGACAACGAGCTCGTCGTGCGCGCCGACCTGCGCTACACCAACACCGGGGAGGGCCTGCACCGCTTCATCGACCCGGTCGACGGCGGCGTGTACCTCTACAGCCAGTTCGAGACGGCCGACGCGAAGCGGATGTTCACCTGCTTCGATCAGCCCGACCTGAAGGCGACCTACCAGATCACGGTGCACGCGCCCGAATCCTGGAAGGTCATCTCCAACGCCGCAGCCGAGATCACCGGTTCCGGCGAGCACCGCACGCACGTCTTCGAGACCACCCAGCCGATGTCGACCTACCTGGTCGCGCTGGTGGCCGGTCCCTACGCGGAGTGGCGCGACGAGTTCCCCGGCGAGGACGGCCAGGCCCCGATCCCGCTGGGGCTGTACTGCCGCGCCTCGCTCGCCGAGCACCTCGACGCGGAGCGGCTGTTCACCGAGACCAAGCAGGGTTTCGCCTTCTACCACAAGGCATTCGGCGTGCCTTACCCGTTCGGCAAGTACGACCAGTGCTTCGTGCCGGAGTTCAACGCCGGAGCCATGGAGAACGCGGGCTGCGTCACGTTCCTCGAGGACTTCGTGTTCCGCTCGAAGGTCACCGGCTACCTCTACGAGCGCCGCGCCGAGACCGTGCTGCACGAGATGGCGCACATGTGGTTCGGCGACCTGGTGACGATGCGCTGGTGGGACGACCTGTGGCTCAACGAGTCGTTCGCCACCTGGGCCAGCGTGCTCGCGCAGGTCGGCGGCACCGAGTACACCAGCGCGTGGACGACCTTCGCGAGCGTCGAGAAGTCCTGGGCGTACCGCCAGGACCAGCTGCCCTCCACGCACCCCGTCGCCGCCGTCATCCCCGACCTGCAGGCGGTCGAGGTCAACTTCGACGGCATCACGTACGCCAAGGGCGCCTCGGTGCTCAAGCAGCTCGTCGCCTACGTCGGGCTGGAGAACTTCCTCGCCGGGCTGCGCGTGTACTTCGAGCGGCACGCGTGGAGCAACGCCACCCTCAACGATCTGCTGCTGGCGCTGGAAGAGGCGTCCGGGCGCGACCTGTCCTGGTGGAGCGCGCAGTGGCTGCAGACCACGGGGCTGAACATGCTGCGCCCCCGGTTCAGCACCGACGACGAGGGCCGGTTCACCGAGTTCACCGTCGTGCAGAGCGGCGCCCGGCCCGGCGCCGGTGAGCACCGCACCCACCGGCTCGCGATCGGCGTGTACGACGACGATCCCGCCACCGGCCGGCTGGTCCGCACCCACCGCGTCGAACTCGACGTGAGCGATGAGCGCACCGAGGTCCCGGATCTCGTCGGCGTGCACCGCGGCAAGCTGGTGCTGGTCAACGACGACGACCTCACCTACTGCACGATGCGGCTCGACCCCGAGTCGCTGGCCACGCTGATCGACCGGATCGGCGACATCGAGCAGTCGCTGCCGCGGGCGCTGTGCTGGTCCACGGCGTGGGAGATGACCCGCGAGGCCGAGCTGAAGGCACGGGACTTCGTGAGCCTCGTGCTGGGGCGCTCGCCGGAGTCCGGCATCGGCGCGGAGAGCGAGATCGGCGTGGTGCAGCGCGTGCTGCTGCAGACGCAGACGGCGCTGGCCTCCTACGCGGATCAGGACTGGCAGCCGGAGGGCTGGAACCGGTTCTCCACCCGCATCCTGGAGCTCGCGCAGGCCGCGGAGCCGGGCTCGGACCACCAGCTGGCCTTCGTGAACTCGCTGGCGTCCTCGGTGCTCGGCGAGGAGCAGCTCGACGTGGTGCGCGGCTGGCTGGACGGGTCGGCGCCGCTGCCGGGGCTCACCGTCGACACCGACCTGCGCTGGTTGCTGCTGCAGGCCCTGGTCGCGCACGGCGCGGCGGACGAGGCGGAGATCGACGCGGAGCTGGACGAGGACCGGACGGCCACCGGCCGGCGCAAGGCCGAGCGGGCGCGGTCGCTCATCCCCACTCCGGAGTCCAAGGAACGCGCCTGGCAGCGCGCGGTGCACGACGACGAGCTGCCGAACGCCGTCAGCGACTCGATCATCGCCGGGTTCCAGCACCCCGGGCAGCGTGAGCTGCTGGTGTCCTACGTCGAGCGCTACTTCGCCGAGATCGACGAGGTGTGGCAGCGGCGTTCCAGCGAGCGCGCGCAGCCGACGGTGATCGGGCTGTTCCCGTCGTGGGCGGTGCGGCAGAGCACCGTCGACGCCGCGGACGCCTGGCTGGCCGGGGAACGTCCGGCCGCGCTGCGCCGGCTGGTCTCGGAAGGCCGGGCGGGCATCGTGCGAGCTCTCGCAGCCCGCGAGTTCGACCGCTCCTGAGCACTGACGAACGGGGCCGGACCGATCTGATCGATCGGTCCGGCCCCGTTGTCGGTTTCAGGACCCGTTGCGCATCGGTCGGGCGCCGTCTTGTCGACGACGGAGCCGCGCAGTGGTCGCGGCTCTGATCAGCGTTGCGTACCCGCCGTGTCGGAGAGCATGCGCAGTGCGCTGATCAGGCCGTCGATCAGTTCGCCCTCCCGGAAGGAGGCGACCATGGTCATCAGTGCCAGCTGGCAGCTGCGGTCGGGCACGCGGCGCTTCGACTCCGCGCCGGTGACGATCTCGACGGCGCGTTGCTGCGGGGACACCGCCAGCAGCACGCCCTCTTCCGCGCGGGGGCCGAGGTTGGCGTGCAGCGCGGCGGCGGACTCGCGGGTCTCCTCGCCGAGGTCGCCGAGGTAGATGGCGAACTCCAGGCCGGTGCTGCGGCTGGAGAGGGTCAGCGCCTCGTCGAGCCGGGCGAGCTGGCCGGTGCTGAACGGCAGGTGCCGTCCCTCCGGCTTGACCCGGCGCGCGATGGACAGCCGACCGGTGGCCGTCACGGCCTCGCCCGCCGCCAGTTCCTGTTCACCGGATCGGTTCGCGCCGGTGATCTCACCAGTTCCCACGTGCGCCTCCCCGGTCGGTGCTGTGCGTGTGCTCAACGGCGTCGGAGGCCGTCTCGGCCGAGTCCAGGTCACCCGGCGGAGCCGTGCTCACACCTGCCGGATTGGCAACCCAGAACACGGGAGCGAACTCCCAGTCCTGGCCTGCGCGATAACGGGTACGGGTCAGACTCGACCGGAAGGCGATCACCGTGACCAGGAGGTACACGGTCGCTGGGATCACCGCCAGCACGAGGAAGGTCTCCACCACAGTCACGCTCAGCACGGTAGCCGATCACGCCGCCGCATGGGATGACACCACCTCGGCCGGTCGTGTTCGCGCGCGATCCGCGGCCGGGTGGATCTCGCGGGGAGACTCGAGCTCGGCGAAACCCGGCCCTGTGGACGAACCCAGGGTAGTCGTCGCGCGATTGCCGACGGGAAAGCGGAGGATTCCCTCCGCTGAATCTTCACTACCTGCGAAAATGCGTGAATCAGCTGGTTCGGCAAAACGGCCCGGCCCGAAATCCGGTATGCCGCATACGTGGTGAATCGCCGCCGCGAACCTCGCGAAGCCGTGCGAACAACCGCTCAATTCCTAGTAAAAATCCCATACCGCCGAACGAGTGAACGAGCACCGTTCTTGACACGAACGCGGATTCATGCGAGGAAGCTCCCATTGAGCCCACCGGCCGCTCCAGGTCGTCACCGCAGCCCAGAAACCGCCACTGCGCTGCGAATTCACTTCGCACTTCCGCCCCGCCCGCACCTCTCGGACACCGACGGCGACCCTTTCGCCCGCCGATCCCGACGCCGACGGCCGGAATGCGACACCTGGCTACGACAGGTAGGCAGCACGCATCAGTTCAGTGACTGAAAGTGACCACTCCGGCCCTGAGCAGGACAGGGGCTACCGAAAGTCACTAGTCAAGCGTGTTGCGCCTCACGTAATGTAACTCTTTTAGAGTAATCAGCGCCGCCGAATGGAGCCCATCCAGAAGGTCGCAGCAGGCGGCAAGTTGGCGGCTTGTTTGAAAGCTCCCGCGCTTCTAGTTTTTCACCTGTATGGGTCTTGCATATTTGATCACTAGGCCCATAACTCGTCTATTAGCCTGCGGGAGGCACACCATGTCGATCATCGAAACCGCCGCTCGGCGTAATGTTGGCACTAATTCCTTCAATGCGCAGCCCCTTGTTGAACACGGTGCGCACACAGCCACTGGCGTCCGCATCAGCGGCACCGAACGCGGCGTCCGCATCAGCTCAGTCGACCGCGGCGTCCGCATCAGCTCACAAGCCGGCGTGCGGATCAGCGGTTCCGGGCGCGGCGTGCGCATCAGTTCCCTCGGTGTCCGCATCAGCGGTGAACAGCGCGGGGTCCGGATCAGCTCACAGGCAGGCGTGCGGATCAGCGGTATCGACCGCGGCATGCGCATCAGCGGAGACCACGGATCGAGGCGTCCCGCTGCGCGGCATGGCGTCCGCATCAGCGGACAGGACCGTGGCGTGCGGATCAGCCGGGCCGAGCGAGGCGTCCGCATCAGCGGAGCCGACCGTGGCGTGCGGATCAGCGGCGAACAGCGAGGCGTGCGCATCAGCGGTGAACAGCGCGGGGTCCGGATCAGCGGTGAACAGCACGGGGTCCGAATCAGCGGCGAACAGCGCGGGGTCCGGATCAGCTCACAGGCAGGCGTGCGCATCAGCGGAGACCACGGATCGAGGCGTCCCGCTGCGTGGCATGGCGTCCGCATCAGCGGACAGGACCGTGGCGTGCGGATCAGCGGCGCGGATCGCGGAGTGCGAATCAGCGCACGGCACGGAGTGCGGATCAGCGGCCAAGACCGTGGCGTGCGGATCAGCGGGGCCGTGCGAGGTGTCCGCATCAGCGGCGAACAGCGTGGCGTCCGCATCAGCGGAGCCGACCGCGGCGTCCGCATCAGCGGCGAACAGCGAGGCGTCCGCATCAGCGGAGCCGACCGCGGCGTCCGCATCAGCGGCCAAGACCGCGGCGTGCGGATCAGCGGACGGAGCGCCGATCAGCTCGCCGCGGTGGCCTGAAGTGCTCCCAGCATGGTCACGCCGCGGATTCGCCCAGGTAAGGCAGCCACAGCGGGTCCGTCTCGGACAGCCCCGCGATCAGCCGCCAGTGCCTGCCGCGCGGTGCGTGCGGGGCCACCGGCAGTTGCCAGCCGAGTTCGCTGAGCGTCTTGTCGGCCTTGCGGTGGTTGCACTTGGTGCAGCAGGCCACGCAGTTCTCCCACTCGTGCGGCCCGCCTCGGCTGCGCGGCACCACGTGATCGATCGTCTCGGCTCGAACGCCGCAGTACACGCAGCGATGCCCGTCGCGGTGCATTAATGCGGAGCGGGTGAGCGGAACCCGGCCTCGATAAGGCACCCGTACGAAGTTGCTCAGCCGGATCACCGACGGCACCGCATGGCTGCTCGTCGCCGAGTGCAGCGTCATGCCCGCCGAGTCACCGTGGACGACCTCCGCCTTACCGCAGACCAGCAGCACGATCGCCCTGCGCAGCGGAAGCGCGGTCAGCGGTTCGAAGGTCGTGTTGAGCAACAGCACCCGCCGCTTGCGCCACGGGGGTACCGGATTGCCCGACTGCACGCTGGGCTGGACCGGTGCTTGGCACAGCCCTGCCCGAGACGCGAGCCCTGTGGCCGCGCCTGTCGGAGTCGGTATTCGGTCGTGCACGCGACCACCTCCACCGGTTGGCAAGAACCAGTCGACCACAATCGACACCCCGAACGCACGTGTGATTCACCACGTGCTAGCCAGTCGCGCTCGCGGTACGAGCCCGCTGTCGCGACGGTCCGGAAGATCGATGAGCCGACCGGCACCACTGCCGTCGATCGTATGGGCTCCGGTGTTGATCGTTCAGGGTGAATTCGGTGAACGCCGCCGCCGAACCGTCACCACCGGCGCGCGCACCCGTATCGTCGGCGAACGTGACGAAGGTTCAGCCGCCCCTGTCTTATCCGCACGCCGAACGCGCCGACACGGTCGATGACCTGCACGGCAGACTGGTCCCCGATCCGTATCGCGGTCTTGAGGACCCGGCCGACCCGCGTACCGAATCCTGGTCGGCAGCGCAGGACGAGTTCGCGCGGGCGCGGCTCGACGGACTTCCCGGACGCGCGGAGATCGCGCGACGCCTGACGTCCCTGCTCGCGGCGGGGTCGGTGTCGGCCCCGGTATGGCGGGCCGGGCGGGCGTTCTTCACCCGGCGTGCACCGGGCCAGGAGTTCCCGGTGCTGTACCTGCTCGACGAAGACGGTTCCGAGCGGCCGTTGATCGATGTCACCGAGCTGGACCCGTCCGGCCTGACGACGCTGGACCGCTGGTCGCCGAGCTTGGAGGGCGACCGGCTCGCCTACCAGGTCTCGGTCGGCGGCGACGAGGAGTCGCTGCTGTACGTGCTGGACGTGGCCACCGGTGAGCTCGTCGAAGGGCCGATCGACCGCTGCCGCTACTCGTCGATCTCCTGGATGCCGGGCGGCGCGGAGTTCTTCTACGTGCGACGGCTGCCCCCGGAGGCGGTGCCCGCCGGCGAGGAGCAGTTCCACCGCCGGGTGTGGCGCCACCAGGTCGGCAACCACCCGGACGACGATCTGCTGATCCACGGCGACGGCCTGGAGCACACCTTCTACTACGACGCCCGGGTCTCCCGGGACGGCCGTTGGCTGCTGATCCACGGCAGTCCGGGCACCGCGCGGCGGGACTCGATGTGGATCGCGGACCTGTCCGCGGGCGGCGAGCTCCGCCAGGTCGTGGACACCTCGGAGGGCATCCGGGCCTCGGCGTGGGTGGAGCGCGACGGCAGGCTGTACGTGCAGACCACGCTCGACGCCCCGCGCTGGCGGCTGTGCGTCGCCGACCCGGAGGCCCCGGAACCGGCGAACTGGCAGGAGCTGATCCCCGAAGAGCCCGATTCGGTGCTGGAGGCGGTGCGCTGGTTCGACGACGGCACCGACGATCCGAAGCTCGCGGTGCTGCGCACCAGGCACGCGGTCTCCGAACTCGCCCTGCACGATCCCGTCACGGGAGAGCGCACCGACGAGGTGCCGCTGCCCGGAACGGGGCAGATCACGGCGCTGACCGCCGTCGACGAGGACACCGAGGGCGACTGGGATCGGCTGTGGATCGGCTGGACCGACTTCGCCACGCCGCCGTGCGTGCAGCTCTACACCCGGGCCTCCGGTACGACCCGGCAGGCGCGGCGCGCTCCCGGTGCGGCCGAGCTGCCCGAAGTGCACACCTCGCAGGTCGAGTACACCTCCGAGGACGGGACCACCGTCCGAATGTTCCTGCTCACGCCCACCGCGGAACCGGATCACCCCAGGCCCGCGATGGTCACCGGTTACGGCGGGTTCTCGCTGTCCATGGAACCCTCCTACTCCCCCACCGCGCTGGCCTGGGTCGCCGCCGGCGGAGTGTGGGCGTTGCCGTCGCTGCGCGGCGGCGGTGAGGAAGGTGAGGCGTGGCACCGCGCGGGCATGCGCGAGAGCAAGCAGAACGTGTTCGACGACTTCCACGCCGCGGCGGAGCACCTGGTGGCCACCGGCTGGAGCTCGCCGCAGCAGCTCGCGATCACCGGTGGTTCCAACGGCGGCCTGCTGGTGGGGGCGGCGCTGACGCAGCGCCCGGACCTGTACCGCGCGGTGGTGTGCTCGGCTCCGCTGCTGGACATGGTGCGCTACGAGAAGTTCCTGCTGGGCCGCACCTGGAACGACGAGTACGGCACCGCCGACGACCCGGAGGAACTGGACTGGCTGCTGTCGTACTCGCCGTACCACGCGGTGACCGAGAACACGGCTTACCCGTCGGTGCTGTTCACCGTCTACGAGTCGGACACGCGGGTGGATCCGAACCACGCGCGCAAGATGTGCGCGGCGCTGCAGCACGCGACCGGTTCGGATCCCGCGCAGCGGCCCGTGCTGCTGCGCAGGGAGACCGAGGTAGGACATTCCGCGCGTTCCGTGTCGCGTACGGTAGGCCTGGCGACCGACCAGATCGCCTTCCTAGCGGAGGCCACCGGGCTCCCCCTCGCCTGAGCGGTCGCCACTTCTGACAACCAGTCGCGGAAGGCCTGTGCCATGTCGGCGCACGGCCGGCTGCGGGAGCTGCGGACGGCGGGGCGTCCACAGCTCCCGATCCTCAGCCGGACGGCGCCTTCGATGTGGTCACCGGCCTTCGGCGGCGCACACAGGTCGACGCAACACCCGAGCATGGAGATCCCCGACCCATGACACCCCCGCTGTTAACCCAGCCCGACTGCGTCCACGACGACGGCAGCTGGTGCCAGACCGTCTCCCGCTGGACCGGCAACGACTGGCTGGCGATGTACTCGGATCTGCTCATCGCCAAGCCGCTGAACATCCTGCTGATCGTCCTCACCGCGTTCCTGGCGCGCTACTTCGTGCACCGCACGATCACCCGGCTGACCCGGGGCAACGGCGGCAAGACGCCGAAGCTGCTGACGCCGCTGAAGGAACGTCGCAACGAAGCCGCGGGCATGGCGCTGCTCTCGGAGCGCCGCGTGCAGCGCGCCCGCACGATCGGTTCGGTCCTCAAATCGCTGACCTCGTTCCTGATCTTCGGCTTGGCGTTGATGTACGCGCTCAAGTCCCTCGGCATCGAGCTCGCCCCGATCCTGGCCTCCGCGGGTGTGCTGGGTGTCGCGGTGGCGTTCGGCGCGCAGAACCTGGTCCGGGACTTCCTGTCCGGGATGTTCATGATGGTCGAGGACCAGTACGGCGTGGGCGACATCGTCGACCTCGGTGAGGCCGCGGGCACCGTCGAGGCCGTCGGGCTGCGCGTCACCACGCTGCGCGATCTCAACGGGACCGTCTGGTATGTGCGCAACGGCGAGATCCTGCGCGTCGGCAACTCCAGCCAGGGCTTCGCGGTCGCCGTCGTGGACTTCCCGATCTCGCACACGAGCTCCGTCGAGAAGGCGATGGAGGTCGCGACGCGGGTCGCCACCGAGGCCGCCTCCAGGGAACCGCTGTCCAAGGACGTGATGGATCCGCCGGAGATGCTCGGCGTGGACCAGATCACCTCGGACACCATCACGCTGCGCCTGACCGTGAAGGTGCGACCCAGCACCCAGTGGGCCGTGCAGCGCAGGCTCCGCGTGGCGATCAAGCGCGCCTACGACGACGAGGACATCCAGCCGCCCTACCCGAACGGAAGACCACAGATCGACTCGGCCCAGGTATGAGCACCGCCACCGGCAGGGGAGGATGGAACGTGTGAGCGCACCGGAGACCTTCTACGACCAAGTCGGCGGCGAACCCACCTTCCACTTCATCGTGGCCCGGTTCTACGAGGAAGTGGCCAAGGACGAACTGCTGCGCCCGCTGTACCCCGAGCAGGACCTGGGTCCCGCCGAGGAACGGCTGCGGCTGTTCCTCATGCAGTACTGGGGCGGCCCGCACACCTATTCGGATCGCCGGGGCCACCCCCGGCTGCGGATGCGGCACGCACCGTTCAAGGTGGGGCCTGCGGAGCGGGACGCGTGGCTGCGCTGCATGCGGATCGCGGTGGACGAGGCCGAGCTCAGCGACGAGCATCGCGAACAGCTCTGGCAGTACCTGGAGATGGCAGCGCAGAGCATGATGAATTCGTGGTTCTAGGAGCCTGATCGTTTGTCATGAACGCACCAGTGGGGGACTCGCGAGCGGCTTCGGCCGCCCCGTGGTGGAGCGATGCGGTCTTCTACCGGGTGGATCTGCGGTCGTTCGCCGACGCCAACGGTGACGGCGTGGGAGATCTCGACGGCGCCCGGCTGCGCCTGGGGTATCTGGAGCTGCTCGGCGTGGACGCGCTGTGGCTGACGGCGCTGACGGCGAGCCCGCTCACCGACCCGGCGCGCGGCCGCGGCGTTGATCCCGTGCTGGGCGAGCTGGAGTCGTTCGAGTCGCTGGTCGACGAGGCGCACGCCTCGGGCCTGCGGGTGGCGATCGACGTGGCCGCGCAGCGCGATCTGGTCGACCGGATCGGCACCGACGGCCACGAGGTGTTCGCGACCTCGGTGCGGTTCTGGCTGGATCGCGGCGTGGACGCCCTGCGGGTCGCGGTCGCTCCCGGCGCGGGAGAGCCCGCCGGTGCCGCCGTCCGCGAGGTCCTGCGCGAACTCGCGCCCATCGCGGCGGACTATCCGGGGCGCGGCATCGGGGTGCTGATCGACGAGTCGTGGTTCGACAGCTACGCCGACCACGCCGGCTGGGACATCGGCATCGATCTGCGGCTGGGCCGCACCTTGTTCGACGCGGCGGACCTGCGCGAGGTCATCACCCGGATGCTGTCTTCGGCGGAGATGCTGGGAGTGCCCGCCGTGTGGGTCGTTGCCGGTGAGGACCGGACGCACCCGGTGACCCGGTTCGGCGGTGGCGCGTCGGGCGAAGCGCGGGCGCGGGCGCTGGCACTGGTGTCGCTGGGCCTGCCGGGAATCGTCGGCCTGGACACCGGTGAGGAACTGGGTTTGCCGACCGCCGGAGGTTCCCGCTCCGCCTCACCCACGCACGGCCCGATGCCGTGGGAAGGCGACGAACCGTCGTTCGGCTTCTCACCGGTGCCGGGCGGCTGGTGGCCGATGTCCGAAGAGTGGGCGCCTTACACCGTGGAGGCGCAGCTGGAGGATCCGGACTCGACGTTGTCGCTGTACCGGAGTGCGCTGGAGTTGCGCAAGGAGCATCCGGCGCTGCGCGGCGACCAGGTGTCGTGGTTCGGAGCTCCGCCCGGCTGCCTCGCGTTCCGCAGGGAACCGGGCGAGCTCACCTGCGCGTTGAACGCTTCGGCGGAGTCGGTGACGTTGCCGCCGGGTGAGGTGCTGCTCGCCAGCGGTCCGCTGGAGGGCGATCGCCTGCCGCCGAACACCGCGGTGTGGCTCATCTGACCATTCCGGCCGCGTTGACCTGATCGCAGTGCCCGGATGGGCGGTCTCCTCGTGGTTCCGGTGGATCGAACGGATCATCCGGCGACGCCCGTTCAGCCGAACAGGCCGTTCGCGATCGCCTCGTCCTGGCCGCGAGGTTCCGGGCGAACGCGCAGGCGGAAGCGGGTACCGACGATCTCGGAACGGCGCACCGGACGCACTGTCCGACCGTGCGACGAGTGCGTGATGACCGACGGGTAAGTTGTGCAACGCCCGAGTTCCGCCTTCAGTCTCTTTCAGGACGTCATGACCGCAGCGAGCCCGGCACCTCGCCACGAGGCCCAGCGCCGTGATCAACTCCCCCGGACAGTCCGCGGTAACCGGCTGCTCGGTGTGGACCTGGCCCGATTCGTCGCCATCTTCGGCATGTTCGTGATCCACTTCGGTGCGCCGTTCAGCGGAGGCTTCGTCGAGATCGGTCTGGCGCAGGCCTCGAGCGGCCGCGCGACCGCGTTGTTCACCTTCCTCGCCGGGGTGTCGCTGGCGATGCTCACCGGCCGCAGAACTCCGCTGACCGGCGCCGCGTTGCGCGACGCGCGGGTTCGGGTGGCGATCCGCGCAGTGCTGCTGCTGATCATCGGACTGGCGCTGGCGAAGGCCACGGATGCGACGGGCTTCCTGCTCACCGTGATCATTCCGTTCTACGGCGTGTACTTCCTGCTGTCGTTGCCGTTCCTCGGATTGGGGCCGCGCGGCACGGCGATCGCCGCGGCGATCCTCATCGTGGGCGGGCCGCAGGCCTCATACCTGCTGCGCAGCTCACTCGCCGGGAACAACTCGGTGTCGGTCGTGGTGGGGGCGATCAACTCCGTCGACCCGGGGCGGCTGTTCGCCGACCTGGGCGTGCTGGACCTGACGCTGCTGGACTTCTACCCGGCGGCGACGTACCTCGCGCTGGTGCTGGCGGGGCTCGCCGTCGGCAGGCTCGACCTGCGGTCCCGCGCGGTGCGGCTGCGGCTGGGCATCTGGAGCGTGCTGGCGGCAGTGGTGACGTACACGACCTCCGCGCTGCTGGGGCTCGTCGCGGGTCCGCCGCCGGAAGTGCTCACCGAAGGCACCGTGCCGATCGAGCACCCGCAGTTCCTGCTGGCGGCCCGCCCGCACAGCGGCTCCTCCTTCGAACTGCTCGGCTCGCTGGGCGTTGCCGTGGCGATTCTGGTGCTGTGCCTGGAATTGGCGGACCGCTACGAACGCCCGCTGCTCCCGCTGATCAAGGCGGGGACGATGGCGCTCACCCTGTACGCGCTGCACGCACTGGTGATGGCGTGGCAGATCGTCACCGGCGGCTGGCCGATGAGCGGAGTCCCGGAGACGCTGGACAACCTGGCGAGCATGGGACAGGCGGCCACCTGGGTCCCCGATCTGCCCGCCTTCCCGCCGGACGGGCACCGCCCTGAAGGCATCGTGGGGTTGGTGAACACCTACATGTCGGAACTGTTCTTGGTGTTCTCGCTGATGTTCGCGACGGTGTGGAAGCGGTTCTTCCGGCGTGGGCCGTTGGAGGGTGCCGTGAGCACAGCAGTCAACTGGTGCACTGATCGGTTGAGCAGTCGTTCGTTGCACGGCTCGTCTGTCTGAGGTGGTCGGGTGGCGGAACCTCAGTTGGTCTCTCGCTGCGGGATCTTTTTCCCAAGTGGCTCCGCCACGAGGGAAAAAGCTGTCCTCGCGAGAGACCAACTGAGAACCCGCCGGTGGTCACCTTCTTGACGTGGGCTATGTGCTTCGCACATACAGGCACGGCCTCCGGCCGCAAGGCAAGCGGGGCTTCGCCCGCCCTTCGCGGACTCCGCCGCCAAAAGCACGGCTACGCCGCAAAACACGGCCTCCGGCCGCAAGGCAAGCGGGGCTTCGCCCGCCCTTCGCGGACTCCGCCGCCAAAAGCACGGCTACGCCGCAAAACACGGCCTCCGGCCGCAAGGCAAGCGGGGCTTCGCCCGCCCTTCGCGGACTCCGCCGCCAAAAGCACGGCTACGCCGCAAAACACGGCCTCCGGCCGCAAGGCAAGCGGGGCTTCGCCCGCCCTTCGCGGACTCCGCCGCCAAAAGCACGGCTACGCCGCAAAACACGGCCTCCGGCCGCGAGGTGGGCGGGCTTCGCCGCCCTTTGCTTGTCACATGAGTAGGGGGAGCAGGGCGTGGCGGCGGCGGACTACGGCGCCGAAGCGGGAGTCCAGGCGCAGCCAGGAATCGGTGGCGCTGACCCGCACGATCTCCGAATCCGCCGGGTCCGAGACCAGGAAACCCATGCCGGACAGCACGAACAGGCAGCGCAACGGGATCTTCACGTCCAGCCCGGAACCGCTGACCGTGAACACCTCCTGATCGAGCAGTGAGGCAGGCGGGGTGCCCTTCGGACCCACGTTCTCCTTCGCCACGCCGATCCCGCGGTCGGCGACGTCCACGACGAGCTTCGCGGGCAGGTCGTCCACCCGCCGCCAGCCTTCCGGCGGCGGCAGCTCGGAACGCCACATCAGGTCCCTCGGCGGGCCAGGATCCATCTTCGGGCCGCCCGCGACGGTCAACGCGGCCAGCAGTTCGTTGCCGGACACGGTGACATCGGCTGGGTCCGCCTCGCCCTCCACCGACCGCGTGCACAACGCGTCGAACGGCGTCGCCGCCCACACGTCGATGCGGCCGGTGTCGCGGCGGTTGCGCAGCCGGATCGCCGTCTGCGAGTCCAACCGCACCGAACGTGCCACGAACGCGCCGAGGTCGTCGCGTTCCACCGAATCCGGCATGCGCAGCTCAGGCACGGTCCTGCCCCACTTCCGACGAGGCCAGCGTTGCCTGCCACTCGGCGAGGAACGTCCGCTCGTCTTCGCTGATCCTCCGCGGCGACCCGGCCTTGAGGTCGTAGGGCACCATGACAGTCTCGGCGGTGGCGACCTCCGCGGAACCACTCGTGGACGCCGAGTAGTCGATCACGAACGAGGCCGCTTTCAGGTCCCGCACCGACATCCGCACCTGCAAAGTGCCCGCCGAGTGCGCCACTGGAATCCGGTAGTGGACGGCGAGGCGTGCCACGACCATGCCTTCGGCCATGCCGAGCAGGCCCTGCCTGCCCGCTTCGGTGAACAGCAGCTGCACCCGGGCCTCTTCCAGCAGCGTCACCGTCCTCGCGTGGTTGACGTGCCCGAACGCGTCCATGTCGGACCAGCGCAGCGGAACATCGGCTACGAACGCACCCACTCGTCGGTGTCCTTCCGTGGTTGTGGCTGAGACCTACCCGGATCGTAGTCCGATCGCCGGATCGAACCATCGGCCTCGCACCCCGAGCCTCGCACAGCGGCGGAGCCGCTCCGCACCACCCGCACCGAAGAAGGGGCGGGCCTGCCCGGCCCGCCCCTTCTCGCTCACTTCGATTCGCCCCGTACGCACCACCTCAGCGCGGCGCACGGGAATCCGGCATCACCGGACCATGCTGCGCAATTGACGCGTGGCCACCGACAACGTCGCCAGATCCAGGCTGCCGGAGCGCTTGATGGCCTCCAGCGACGTCCTCGCCCGCCCGATCCGGGAAGCGTTGGTGGCCTCCCACTGGGCGATCTTGTCCGCCGCCGGTTCCTCCGGGTCGCTGGTGCTGAGCACGTCGATCGTCAACGCCCGCAACGAGGCGTAGAGGTCGTCGCGCAGCGCCAGCCGGGCCAGCGAATGCCAGCGGTTGCCGCGTTCCAGCCCGTTGACCGCCAGCAGCAGCCGCTCCATGTCGAGGTGCTCGGCGAGCATGTAGTACAGCTCCGCGCTCTCCCGAGGGCTGCGTTCCGGGCTGAACCCGGTGTCGCGTTCGGCGAGCTCGGCGACCTCGGTGATGTCCAGCAGCGCGTAGGTGTCCAGCAGCGCCCCGACGCGTTCCGCCAGGTCGGCGGGCACGCCCTCGGACATGAGCCGTTGCGTCGTCTCCTGCGCCCCGCTGGCGGCCCGGCCGTGCAGCATGCCCGGCACGCTCGCGGACAGTTCGGCCACGACCGGCCGGAACCGGCTGATCTCCGCACCGATCGCCAACGGCTGCGGCCGGTTCGACAGCAGCCAGCGCGCCGCCCGGTCCAGCAACCTGCGGACCTGCAGCACCATCTCGTCGGCGACCCTGCTGGGCACCACGTTGTCCAGCTCGTCGATCCGCCGCCACAGGTCCGGCAGGTCGTACACGCCGGTGACCACGGCGAACGCCCGCACCGCGTCGGTGGCGGTGGCGGAGATCTCCTCGGACAGCCGGTACGCGTAGGACACGCCCGCGCCGTCAACGACCTCGTTGACCAGCAGCGTCGAGGTGATCTCGCGGCGCAGCGGGTGCGCCGGGATCGCGTCGGCGTAGCGCTCCCGCAGCGGCTTCGGGAAGTAGTCCGGCAGCCGCCCGCTGAACGCGTCCGCGTCCGGCAGATCGCTGGCCAGCACCTGAGCTTTCAGCGACAGCTTCACGTGCGCCATCAGCGTCGCCAATTCCGGCGAGCTCAGCCCGGTTTCCTTCTTCTCCCGGTCGCGCAGCTCCTTCTTGCCGGGCAGCGCCTCCAGTTCGCGGTCGAGGCCGTTGTCCTCCAGCGCGGTGATCTGCCTGGCATGCACCGACACCATCTCGGCGGCGTGCGCGCGGGAGATGCCGAGCACCGCGTTCTGCCGGTAGTTGTCGGCGAGCACCAGCTCGGAGACCTCGTCGGTCATCTCCGCGAGCAGCTCGTTGCGCTGCACGTCGTCCAGCGTGCCC
Organism: Saccharopolyspora gloriosae; assembly: GCF_022828475.1. Taxonomy (GTDB): domain Bacteria; phylum Actinomycetota; class Actinomycetes; order Mycobacteriales; family Pseudonocardiaceae; genus Saccharopolyspora_C; species Saccharopolyspora_C gloriosae_A. The sequence continues at coordinate 5,637,820 of NZ_CP059557.1, forward strand.
TCGGAGACCAAGTGGTCCAGCAGGACCTTGATGTTGACCTCGTGGTCCGAGCAGTCCACGCCCGCCGAGTTGTCCAGCGCGTCGGTGTTGACCTTGCCGCCGGCACGGGCGAACTCGATGCGCCCGAGCTGGGTGAGGCCGAGGTTGCCGCCCTCACCCACGACCCGCACCCGCAGTTGACCGCCGTCGACGCGGACCGCGTCGTTGGCCTTGTCCCCCACGTCGCCGTGCGTCTCGCTGCCTGCCTTCACGTAGGTGCCGATGCCGCCGTTCCACAGCAGGTCGGTGGGAGCCTGCAAGATCGCCTTGATCAGCTCGGCCGGTGGCAGCGCGGTCACCGAGTCGTCGATGCCCAGCGCGGTGCGGACCCGGTCGCCCAGCGGAATCGACTTCAGCGACCGCGACCACACGCCGCCGCCCTCGCTGATCTTGCCGCGGTCGTAGTCGTCCCACGTGGATCGGGGCAGGTGGAACAGCCTGCTGCGCTCCGCGAAAGAACTCGCCGCGTCCGGTTCCGGGTCGATGAACACGTGCATGTGGTTGAACGCGGCGACGAGCCGGATGTGCTCGGACAGCAGCATGCCGTTGCCGAAGACGTCACCGCCCATGTCGCCGATGCCGACGACGGTGAAGTCCTCGCGCTGGGTGTCCACGTCCAGCTCGCGGAAGTGCCGCTTGACGCTCTCCCAAGCGCCCTTCGCGGTGATGCCCATGGCCTTGTGGTCGTAGCCCACGGAACCACCGGAGGCGAACGCGTCACCGAGCCAGAAACCGTAAGAACCGGCGACCTCGTTGGCGAGGTCGGAGAACGCCGCCGTGCCCTTGTCCGCGGCCACCACCAGGTACGTGTCGTCGCCGTCGTGCCGGACGACGCCCTGCGGCGGATCGACCTCACCGGCGACGAGGTTGTCGGTCAGGTCCAGCAGGCCGGAGATGAACATGCGGTAGCAGGCGATGCCCTCGTTCAGGTTCGCCTCCCGGTCCTTGCCGGGATCACCGGTGGGCAGCGGCGGCCGCTTCACCACGAAGCCGCCCTTCGCGCCGACCGGCACGATCACCGCGTTCTTCACCGCCTGCGCCTTGACCAGGCCCAAGATCTCCGTGCGGAAGTCCTCCTGCCGGTCCGACCAGCGCAGCCCGCCGCGCGCGACGGAACCGAAGCGCAGGTGCACACCCTCCACTCGCGGCGAGTACACGAAGATCTCGTACTCCGGCCGCGGCTCCGGCAGGCCCGGGATCTCCTTCGGCTCCAGCTTCATCGCCAGGTAGGAGCGAGTGCCGTCGGTGTAGTAGTTCGTGCGCAGCGTCGCCGTGATCAGGCTCAGGTAGCTGCGCAGGATCCGGTCCGCGTTGAGGCTGGTCACATCGTCGACCAGCCGGGTGATCTGGGTGCGCAGCTCCTCCTGGTGCGCGTCGCGGTCGTCCGCGGCGAGCTTCGGGTCGAAGCGCACCTCGAACAGCCGGGTCAGCGCCACCGTCGTCGCCCGGTGGGTGAGGATGACGTCGGCGATGAACTCCTGGCTGTAGGGCACGCCGGTCTGGCGCAGGTACTTCGCGTAGGCGCGCAACACCGAAGCCTGGCGCCAGCTGAGCCCGGCGCGCAGCACCAGCGAGTTGAAGCGGTCCACCTCCGCCTCGCCCTGCCAGGCCGCGCGGAACGAGTCCTCGAAACGTTCGCGCAGCGTGTCGAGCCGTTCGGCGCCCTCGGTGTCGAGCAGCCCGGCCTCGAGCCGCAGGCCGAAGTCGTAGATCCAGCACCTTTCGCCGCCCTCGGGCACCACCTCGTAGGGGCGCTCGTCGACGACCTCGACGCCCATGCTCTGCAGCACCGGCAGCACCCGCGACAACGTCACCCGCTCACCGGTGACGTAGATCTTGAAGCGGCGCTCGCCGGGCGCGGCGTTCTGCGGCGTGTAGAACGACATGCGCAGGTCGTGCTCATCGGACAGGGATTCCAGTTTCCACAGGTCCCGCAGGCCCTCTACCGCGCTGAAGTCCTCCTTGTAGGCCTCGGGGAACGACGCGGCGTAGCGCTGGGCCGCCTCGCTGGCGGCCTCCGAGCGGCGCACCCGGCGCGGTTCCTCGGTGTCGGCCGAGGCGATCTCCACCTCGGCGACCATCTGGTCCTCCCAGGTGTGGATCGCTTCGGACAGCCGCTGCTGGATGCGAGCCAGGTCCGGTTCCGGGGCGTCACCGCCGGGCTTGGTGTGCACCACGAAGTGCACGCGGGCCAACGCCGACTCCCCGACGCGAGTGCTGTACTCCACGCTCGCGCCGCCCAGCTCGGCCAGCAGCACTTCCTGCATCGCCAACCGGGAACGGGTCGTGTAGCGATCCCGCGGCAGGTACACGAGGCAGGAGAAGAACCGGCCGTACGGGTCGCGGCGCACGAACGGCTTGAGCTTGCGGCGTTCCGCGAGCGCCAGCACCCCGGTCACGGTGTCGCGCAGCGTCTCCAGGTCCGTGGAGAACAGTTCGGTGCGCGGGTAGTTCTGGATCTCCTCCAGCATCCGCTGCCCCGAGTAGGACTCCAGCGGGAATCCCGCGCCATGAATGGCTTTGCGCACCCGGCGCTCGATGAACGGAATGTCGAGCACGTTCTCGTGCAGCGCCGTGGTGGTGAACAACCCGAGGAAGCGGTGTTCCCCGCTCACCTCGCCGCCGTCGTCGTAAGTCAGCACACCGACGTAGAACGGATGCACCGAACGGTGCACTGTGGACGGTGTGCTCGCCTGGGTGAGCACCAGCGGTTCGCCGGACCCGGTGCTGACGAGCACGTCCGGCCCGGTGGTGAGGTCCTGCGCGGCGAAGCTGTCGCTGCGCAGCACGCCTAGCCCGGACGCCAGCACCGGGTTCAGCTTCGACCGGCCGTCCTGCTCGGCGAGTTCGTTGTGCCGGTAGCCGAGGAAGGTGAAGTGCCCCTCGGCGAGCCAGCGCAGCAGCCCCGCGGCGTCCTGCGCGTCGCGGCCGCGCCGCCCTTCGAGCTCGTCGGCCACCGAGCGGACCTTCGCCAGCATCCGCTCGGTGTCCTCGACGACCTCCCGGACATCGCTGAGCACGGTGAGCAAACCCTGCTCCAGCGCCTGCAACCGGTCGGCGTCGGTGATCCGGTCGACCTCGGCGAACATCCACGACTCCGCCAGCGCGTCCTGCGGCGGCGCTCCCGGATCGGCCTGCGGCAGCACTTCGAGCAGCTCGCCCGCCGCATCGCGGCGCACCACGACGATCGGGTGGATGATCCGCTGCACTTCGGCGCCGTGCCGGGTCAGCTCGGCGATCACGCTGTCCACGAGATAGGGCATGTCGTCGGTGACCAGCTGCAACACGGTCGCCGAGTTCCGCCAGCCATCCGGTTCGAGACTGGGATTCACGATCCGCACCAGCGGACGGCCCGCGGCTCTCACACCGGCGAGCTCGTAGTGCGACTGCAGGGACGCGACCAGCTCCGCCGGTTCGTCGCCCGCGAGTTCTTCGGCAGGCACGTGCCGAAAATAAGTACGCAACAGCTCGCCGAGCCCCCCAGCGGCTTCGACGGCACGATCCAGCAACCAGGCCTTCGAGGCCTCCGGATTCTCGATTACGGCCGGCCTGACCGTGTCGGCGTCAGGAATAGCGGATCGGGGTTTCGAGGTCATCTTCAGCTGCTCCACGCTTGGACGGCACCGCGTTGTGCCAACACGGATTCCACCCTAAGCCTGCCAGGCCAAGGGCGGATCAGGTGGGAGCGGCATCGCTCCCGAGGGGAACTCCGGCACAACGTTCAGTGGCCCCAGGAAGTCCAGGGCTCGTGGTGCGACGCGGGCCGCCGATGGCGTGGTGTGCCGGGCTCCTCCGGGTCCGCGTCGTGTGGATGCGGCAGGCCGACCGGGTGCCCGTCGGCCGTGGGCTGCCCGTGCTTGCCGGAAGCGTCGGCGTCGTCCTGGCCGCGTCTGCCGTTCTCGTAGGCCAGCAGCGCCTCGGCCAGCAGGTCGGCCAGGCCGACCTCGTTGCCCGGTTCCGCGCCGGCCTGTTCGGTGCCGCCGTCGCGGTGTCGCGCCAGCAGTTCCGCCGCCGATTCGAGCCGTTCAGCGGCAGGGCGGCCGGGGTCGGCGAGTGCCGAGCCGGAGGATTCGGTGCCGGTGCCCGCGGGGGCGGAATGGGCCGGGCCGAATTCGGGGCGGGTCCGGTCGAACGGGGAGGCGTCCGTGCCGCTCGGGTCGGCGAACACCGATTCGGCGTAGGACGTCCCCGTGTAGTGGGGCTCGGAGTAGGACGGTTCGGACAGCGCTCCCAGGTTCGGGGGCAGCGCGCTCGCCGAGTCGGTCGTTCTCGGCGAGCCGAGCGGGTCCGGAGTCCCGGTGGATCGCGTCGAACTTCCGCCCCAGGGCGCGGAAGCCCACGGCGGTGCCTCCGGCACGGGAGTGTCCGACTGCTCATCGGGGTCGGCGTGCCGGGCTCGGCGCCTGCCGCCGGAGGGCGGCTCCGGGACGGTCTCCTGCCGGTCGCCGCCGAGGTAGGAACCCAGGTACCGGTCCGCCCACGACGCCCCGGACCGTGGCGGCTCATCGGTCTGCTCACCCGGCGCGTCCGCTGCCGCCCGGTGCGCGGAGTCCTGCCCCGTGCCCTCCCGGCCGTGGCGTTGCATCTCGGCGAGGCTTTCGCGGATCTCCGCGAGCGACCGGCCGCGGGTCCGGCGGCCCTGCTCCTCGTACGGCTCCGAGGCGGCTCCGCTGAAAGATTCCGGGGTGGCCGGGGCCGGATCCGCGGACCAGCGCTCGGGTCCGCGGGACAGAGCGGAGTCGTCGAGGTGCTCCACGGCGCCGACCTGCTCCGAAGGCTTCGGTGGTTCGTCGTCCGACATGGAGATCACCGGCATGATCGCGGTGACGTCCGGCGGAGCGACCGGCTCCGCGGTCGGGCGGTGGTCCCACGGGGCGCTCATGTCGGGCGCGGACTCCGCCGGTTCTTCGGCGGCGGTCTCCCGGCGTCGCCCACCGCGAGTGCCGAACTCCGGGAAGTCGTCGGCGCTGCTGCCGGGACGCGATTCGGCGGTGTGAGGTTCGGCGCGGCCAGGTTCGGCGCTGTCGGGTTCGGGCCGGTCCGGTTCGAAGCGGGCCGATCGGCCGGATCCGAAGTCGTAGACCGGGAATCCCTCGCCGAACGGCGCCGCGGTGACTCGTCCGACCGGGACGTCCACGCCGCCGTGGCGGCCCGGTGCCTCGTCGTCGGTGGACGGGTCCGGTTCCGGCGCACGTCGCTTGCCGCCGGATCCCGCGGTCGTCGCGGCGGGGTCCTGCTCCGGCACGCGGGGCTGGGGCATCGCGGAACCCGAGGTGTCCGAATCCGGTGCCGGACGGCCCGAATCGGCGGCTTCCGGGGACGGCCTGCGGTCGTCGGCGACGCGGCTGGTGAGCGTGTCCATCAGCCTGCGCGCGGCGTCCCGCACGCTGCTCTCACCCGGCTTGCGGTACTCGTCGAGCGGGTCGCCCTCGGAGAGCTGCTGCGCGGACGCTTCCGGCTCGGGGTCCGGCTCCGACCATGCGGCCTCCTGCGGTGCGACCGGAGTCGGGGGCTGGAAAGTCGGCGGCTGGGAACTCGGGGCCTGGGAAGTCGGCGATTGGGAAGCCTGCGCCTGGGATTCGGATTCCGCGATGCGCTGCGGGCGACCGGTGCCGTCGGCGCGGCGTCGTCCGGCGGTCTGTCGCGGCGCGGGAACGTCGGTGCTCGCGTCGTGCGCCTGCGCATCGTGGGCACCTGCGTTGCGCGCCACGACGTCGTGCGGTTCGGCGGTACGTGATCGCCAGGTGCGTTCGGGAGCGGATTCCTCGGGCACGGCGACCGATTCGGCCTCTTGCCGGGAATCCGCATCGGCTACGGGAGCCACCGGAGTCGCGCCGGCGACGGGGACGGCGGCCCGCTCCGCTCCGCTCGCCGTGGCCGGATTCGAGGTCGCCAGCGCCGGAAACTCCTCCAGCAACCGGACCCGCGCGGAGTGCACCGCGGCACGCCACCGCCGATCCGCCGCGTACGCACGGCGCAGCGTGGCCAGCGCCTCGACGTACTCCTCGGCCCGCTCATGCGTCTGGGAGGACATGCTCAGCGATTCGGTGAGCAGGCAGTCCAGCTTGTGCCGTTCGGCGTTGGCCGCCGCGTCGTTGAGCAGCCGCACCGCGGCGGCGAGCTCACCGGAGGGCAAGTGCACACGGGTCGCCAATGCGAGCCGCAACCACCCCGACGGCCCGGCCGCGGCCGCCCGGACGGGAGTGCGGATCACCGGTGAGGCCGCCTCGACGGCCTCACCGCGACGTCCCAGGTCCAGCAACGAGTGCACTTGTTCCAGCACCAGGCGTGCCCGGAGCTCGCCGCTCTCCGCGGCGGGATCGCCGAGCCGGTCCAGCAGCGCCAGTCCCGCTTCGGCGGAGCGGGCCGCCTGGTCGAAGTCCCCATTGCGCCGCAGGTGCCCGGCCCGTGCCGTGCGCACCCGCGCCAGCAGCAGCCTGCTGGTGTCGCGGTTGAGCTCGGTGGCGGCGGCGTAGAGCCGCTCGGCTTCGTCCAACGCCTCGGAACGTTCGGCCTCCCGCTGCTTGCCCGGCAGCGCGGCCGCCAGTTCCAGCAGCGCGTGCGCACGCAGCGACGGCTCGATCCGCTCGCGCTCCAGCACCGGCTGCAGCACGCGCAACGCGACCTCGTACCCACCTGCCGTACGAGCGCAGCAAGCCAGCTCGACGCGCAGCTCCGCGGCGATCTCGTGATCACCCGCGCGCTCCGCGTCGCGAACGGCCGTGATGGCCCGATTGGTCACCGCGACCCCGTGCCCGAGGCGGTTGGACGCGAACAGCGCCACCGCCTCGGCACGGAGCCGCAGCGAACGATCACCGACACGTCTGGCCTGTGCAACGGCCTGATCGCCGAGCACCAAGGCAAGCTCGGGAACCCGCCAACGCATCTGCCAAGCGGGTTCGAACAACTCTTGCGCACCGCCCGGTTGAGCTCCGTGCATGCTGGCCAAGACGCCTCCCCGCCAGGATCAGCCCCGGGTCAACTTCCGGTGGGTGACACGATGCGGACGGGCGGCCTCCTGCCCCAGTCTGTCGATCTTGTTCTTCTCGTAGCCCTCGAAGTTGCCCTCGAACCAGTACCACTTGGCCGGGTTCTCGTCGTCGCCTTCCCAGGCGAGGATGTGCGTCGCGACGCGGTCCAGGAACCACCTGTCGTGCGAGATCACCACGGCGCAGCCGGGGAACTGTTCGAGCGCGTGCTCCAGCGAGCCCAGGGTTTCGACGTCGAGGTCGTTCGTCGGCTCGTCCAGCAGGATCAGGTTGCCGCCCTCTTTGAGGGTCAGCGCGAGGTTCAGCCGGTTGCGCTCACCGCCGGAGAGCACGCCCGCCGGCTTCTGCTGGTCAGGACCCTTGAACCCGAACGCGCTCACGTAGGCGCGGGACGGCATCTCGACCTGGCCGACCTGGATGTAGTCGAGACCGTCGGAGACCACCTCCCACACGTTCTTGTTCGGGTCGATGTGCGACCGGTTCTGGTCGACGTACGACAGCCGCACGGTGTCGCCGACCTTGACGGTGCCCGCGTCCGGCTGCTCCAGCCCGACGATGGTCTTGAACAGCGTCGTCTTGCCGACACCGTTCGGGCCGATGACGCCGACGATGCCGTTGCGCGGCAGGTCGAACGTCAGGCCGTCGATGAGCAGGTTGTCGCCGAAGCCCTTCTTGAGGTTCTCCACCTCCACGACCTGGTTGCCCAGTCGCGGTCCCGGCGGGATCTGGATCTCCTCGAAGTCGAGCTTGCGGGTCTTCTCCGCCTCGGCCGCCATCTCCTCGTAGCGCTCCAGCCGGGAACGCGACTTGGTCTGGCGGGCCTTCGCGTTGGAGCGGACCCACTCCAGCTCGTCCTTCAGGCGACGCTGAAGCTTCTGGTCGCGCTTGCCCTGGACGGCGAGTCGCTCCTGCTTCTTCTCCAGGTACGTGGAGTAGTTGCCCTCGTACGGGTAGGTGCGTCCGCGGTCGAGCTCCAGGATCCAGCCCGCGACGTTGTCCAGGAAGTACCTATCGTGCGTCACGGCCAGGACGGCGCCGGGATAGTTCGACAGGAACTGCTCCAGCCACAGCACGCTCTCGGCGTCCAGGTGGTTCGTCGGCTCGTCCAGCAGCAGCAGGTCGGGCTTGCTCAGCAGCAGCTTGCACAGCGCGACCCGGCGGCGCTCACCACCGGAGAGGTGGCTGACCTCGGCGTCCGGCGGCGGGCAGCGCAGCGCGTCCATCGCCTGTTCGAGCTGGGAGTCGATCTCCCACGCGTCCGCGTGGTCGAGGTCCTCCTGGAGCTTGCCCATCTCTTCCATCAGCTCGTCGGTGTAGTCCGTGGCGAGCTGCTCGGCGATCGCGTTGAAGCGGTGCAGCTTCTCCATGATCTCGCCGACGCCTTCCTCGACGTTGCCGAGGACGGTCTTGTCTTCGTTGAGCGGCGGCTCCTGCTGCATGATGCCGACTGTGTAGCCGGGCGAGAGGAACGCTTCACCGTTGTTCGGGTGTTCGAGTCCCGCCATGATCTTGAGCACGGTCGACTTGCCGGCGCCGTTCGGGCCAACGACGCCGATCTTGGCACCGGGGTAGAACTGGATGGTCGCGTCATCGAGGATGACCTTGTCCCCGTGCGCCTTCCGCACCTTCTTCATGGTGTAAATGAACTCGGCCATGCCCTGAATCGTAGTTGCGACCCGTGTCGGCCCGTGCACCGCCGTCGATTGCCACCCCGATGACGGTGCACGCCCCGGACTCTCCCGGCTTCACCGCTGGTCACCGACCCGAAGCGCTCCGCTCGGGTCACCCGCTCCGCGCCGCCGCCCGCCGATGCTGATCCACCCCGGAGACGCCCTTGACGGCGTCGAGTTCCGCGGCGAGGCGGTCGGCGGCTCCGGGAATGCGGTTGCCCCGCGCCAGATCCAGTCCGACCGCCGCGGCCTCCACCTCGACCGAAGTGCGCCAGCCGCCCGCTGATTCGTACTCACGGGTGTACAAGCGTCCGGATACGAGCACCGGAGTGGTTTTGCCCACCACGCCGATCACTCCGTCGGCCACCCGCCGCCAGCAGTGGACGGTGACGATCAAGCGGTCGCCGTCCACCCACTTCTCGGCTTCCTTGTCGTAGCGCCGGGAATTGCCCGCCAGCCGGAAGCTGACGACTCGCTCACCACCGGGCGTCTCCCGGATCCTCGGCTCGGAGAGCACGGTTCCCACCACTGCCACGGTCGTCTCGAACATCACGGCCACCCTTCGGCGCATCGGAGCCGTCCCTCGGCCCGACTCCAGATTGCGCGGCGCCGATCACTCCGCGCTACCCCGCGATCACAATCTGTGGACAGATCGAGCGCTTGTGGACAACTGCGGCGAAAATCGGGCCTGACTCCCCCTCCGAGGGTCACCCATCAGCGCGAGATTGGGAGCCTGACGACCCCGACCCGGCGGCATCGCCGCCGGAGAGCCGCCGCAGCATCTCGTTGTAGGCGGCCAAATCCGCGTCCCCGTCGGCGGCGGCCCTGCGGTCGTAGCGCCGCGCCTCCCGCTCATCGGCGCGCGACCACTGGATCAGCAGCGCCAGCATCACGACCACCAGCGGCACCTCGCCGGACGCCCACGCGAGCCCGCCGCCGAGGTTCTGATCCGCCAGCAGATCCTGCGCCCAGGGCAACGAAAGACCTCGGTAGAAGTCCGACCCGATCACGTTGTTCGACATCATCAAGGTGATGCCGAAGAACGCGTGGAACGGCATCGAAGCGAACACCATCCCGACCTTCGCCAGCGAGGGCATCGACCGCGGTGCGGGGTCGATGCCGATCACCGGCCAGTAGAAGACGTAACCCACCAACAGGAAATGCGCGTTCATCAGCAGATGCGCCCAGTGCTGCGGCAACGCGGCGTCGAACAGGCCGGAGAAGTACAGCGCCCAGAACGATCCGACGAACAACGCCAGCGCCACGAACGGATTGGTCAGCCACCGGGTCAGCGGCGAGTGCAGGAATGCCAGCAGCCACTCCCGCGCACCCGGCGGCTCCCCCTTCGCCGCGGGCCGCAGCGTCCGCAGCGCCAGCGACGTCGGCCCCGCCAGCACCAGCAGCACCGGCGCGAGCATGGACAACACCATGTGCTGGCCCATGTGCACGCTGAACATCGCGGGCGCGTACCGGCCCATGCCCGAGGACGTGGCGAACAGGATGCTGGCGCAGCCGCACAGCCAGGCGATGGTCCGGCCCACCGGCCACTGGTCCCCGCGGCGGCGCAGCACGTGCACGCCGTAGAGGTACAACCCGGCGAGCACGATCGACAACGTCCCGAATACCAGGTCGAACCGGCCATCGAAGATCAATTTCATGGCCGTCGGCGCCCCGTCCAGCGGATAGCCGATCAGCAACTCGGTCCGGTCCGGAACCGCACCGAGCTCCGCAGGCGGCGGAGTGCGCCCGAGCGCGACGGCGACCCCGATGGTCGCGAACATCGTCAGCACTTCGATGGCACCGAGCCGCAGCAGGGTGTCCGCGCCCTCCTCGACGCGCCGCACGGCCCGCTCCCGCTGGAAGTAGGCGATGACGCCGAGCACGGCCAGCAGCCCGATCTTGACCAGGACCAGCACCCCGTAGGTCGTCGTGACCAGCTGATCCGGCGGAACCCGCACGAAGGAGTTCAGGACACCGGACACGGCCATGACGATCCAGCAGACCAAGGCGATCCGGGAGAACCGCCGCGCCACCAGACCCGCGTGCGCGCCGTTGCGCGCCAGGTGCGCGAGCAGCGCCACCAGCCCACCGACCCACAACGTGGCCGAGAAGAGGTGGAACAGCAGGCTGTTCGTCGCGATGTCGTGGGCACCGCCGCTGGCCGAGTGCCCGGTGGCGATCACCGGGAACAGGCCGAGCAGCGAGACCGCGAACAGCACGACCGCCCAGCCCCAGGACAGCACCACCCGGCAGGCCACTACGAGCACCAGCGCGATCACGGCAGTGAGCAGCCACGCCTTGGCCTCTTCCAAAGCATCGACGAGCCCGAACAGCACCTCCGTGTTGAGCACTTCGTGGATCGGGCGGCCGGTGGCATCGGCCGCCGTGAACGGCACGAGCAACGCGGCACCGACGCACCACACCGCAGCGGCCCAGCCTGCGGTGCGCACCGCGGCGTAGCCGTCGGCGAGCAGCGGCCCGGACCGTCGCGCGGGAATGCCGAACGACGCCAGCAGCAACGATCCGATGCAAATGACCGCACCGGCCTCGGCGAGCACCCGAACGACCGGAAGCCCGAGGCTGGTCACCGTCCCCGGGTCGGGCAGTCCGATGGCGGCGTAGGCATCGCTCGCCGACATCGCGGTGAGCGCCGCCGCCACCACCGCGGCGAGGATCCCGGCCGTGACGACCAGGATCCCGACGGTGGTGGACCTGGTGCGCGGGTCGGGCGGAACGGTCTCAGAAGCCACGCGACGAGCCTAACGTCCGCTCTCTGACCTGCGGTTTCGGGTTCGGCGTGACGGCCGTCCCGCACAGGTTCCCACGTCGATCGGGGACATCGCTTCGAGCGGAACCGGCGCCGTCACCGCAGGCGGCGCCACGACCCGGCTCCTGCTCGCGCACCACCCGGCGTCGCGGGCGGGAGGTTTCGCCACGGCACCGGCGGGTTCATCAAACAGAGCTCCTCGCCCGGTCGGCGGCCCGCAGCGGAGCCCCCATCTCGTGCAAGTGCCGCAGCACGTGGCGGTAGGACTGCACGACTCCGGCTTGGGTGTACGAGATGCCGTGCACGGCGCAGAACCGCTCCACGATGGGCTGCGCTCGGCGCAGGTGCGGCCGGGGCATGTTCGGGAACAGGTGGTGCTCGATCTGGTAGTTCAGCCCGCCGAGGACGAAATCGGTGATCGGCCCACCACGGATGTTGCGCGACGTCAGCACCTGCCTGCGCATGAAGTCGACCTTTTCTCCGGTCATGGTCGGCATGCCCTTGTGGTTGGGCGCGAACGCGCAACCCATGTACACGCCCCACAGCGCCTGGTGCACGAGGATGAACACGACGGCGAGACCGGGCGAGAGCACCAGGAACACCGCCGCGAGGTACAGCACGACGTGCGCGGCCAGCACCGCGCCTTCGACTCGGCGACGCTTCGTCTCCCCGCTCAGCACCGACCGGATCCCGGAGACGTGCAGGTTCAACCCTTCGAGCGTGAGCAGCGGGAAGAACAGCACCGCCTGGTACTTGGCCATCCAACGGAGGAAACCGGTCCGCAGGCGGGCCTGCGCTCCGGTGAACACGACGGCGGGCACGTCCAAGTCCGGATCGTGCTCCTCGTGGTTCGGGTTGGCGTGGTGGCGGTTGTGCCCGCTGACCCACTGCTGGAAGTTCATGCCGACCAGTCCGCCGTGCGCCGTGCCGACCACGTCGTTGGGGCGCCGAGTCCGGAAGATCTGCTTGTGCCCCGCGTCGTGGCCGATGAAGGCGAGCTGCGCGAACACGACCGCCAGCAGCGCCGCGATGACGAGTTGCCACCAGGTGTCGCCGAGGAAGGCGAACGCCGTCCACAGGCCCGCGAACGCCAGCAGGTTTCCGGTGATCTTCAATCCGTAGTAGCCGCGCCTGCGCTGCAGCAGTCCCGCCTCGCGGACCTCGCGGGACAGCTCTGCGAACTCGCTACCGGTGCGTTGCCCGGTGCTCGACGGCGCTTCGCTCATCGTCCCGCAGTGGTCGGCTCGGAGAAGCGGATGTCCCGGGAGTGGCGATCGGTGCGCCCGCCCGCGACCGGGCGGGTGGGGGGATGCTGGTCCTCGGGGTGGCTGAACACCGCGGGCTCAACGCCGTCGGCGGTGGACGAACGGGTGTAGGTACTAGTCAATGAAACTCCTCATGTCTTCGGGTGGACCGGCCGACGGCCGGTCTCCGGTGGGGCGTGCCGGCTCCGCTCAGCGGACGGCGGCCACCCGGCCGCCTTCGGCTTCCCACCGCTGTTCCGCCCTGGCGTCCGCCCCCTGCGGGAGCGGCACCAGCGCGACTGCGTCTTCGACGCCCGAGAGCCCGGCCGCCGAACTAGTCGTGTCGGCCGCGTCCTCGGTGGTGCCCGGTGGCGCGACCAGCAGGCTCACCCGCCGACCGTCCGCGCCGATCACCACGACGGTGCGCGGATCCATCGCCCGGAAGCCCTCGAACCGCACCAGCCGGCCTCCGATGGTCATTTTTCGGTCCATCGCACCCCACGTCGCGAGGTGGTAGGACACGCGGCTGATCGGTCCGACCGCGTCGCCGAGCGCGACCGCCAGTTCGGTGAACTCGATCACCGGCTCCGCGGAGCCGGGCCACCAGCCGCCGTCGAACCGGCCAGGAGCGGCGTCGGCCGCCTTCATCCGCAGGCGCGGCGCGGAAGTTCGGTGTGCTGCGAATGTTGAATCAGGCTGAACCGAGGTCATCTCGGCGCTCCCGTCCCAAGCCCGAACGGGCCGGACAATCGTGGTGCGCCCGAAGCGGCACCCGCGAAACCGCGGATAGTCGAACGCCTCCGGTACCCTGATCCTACGCCCCTTCGCCGGATCCCGGGTAATCCGGCGGCTTCCGGCCACTAGGTGCGACTACCGCGCGGAGCCGGGGTAAGGTCCGGAGGTGATCTTGGTCGAGGTTGCTCCCCGCCCCCGGCGACCAGTGAAAAGGCGCCCCCGGCAGGACTCGAACCTGCGACCTAAGGATTAGAAGTCCTTTGCTCTGTCCAGCTGAGCTACGAGGGCTTGTGCATTGCTCACGTGAGCTGCAGGAAGCAGGGTAACCGTCCACTCCGTCGACAGTGGTACCGACGCCGTCGGCGTTGCAGAGCCGGTATCGAACGGCAAGCTGATCGACAACTCGGCGCCATGACCGAGCCGGAAGCGGCCGCCCACACCCTCGAATGATCACAAAGGAATCACGGTGACACGGCCGGAAAACCCGCGCCGGGGCCGCTGCGCCGAGTTCGACGCAGCGGCCCCGGCGGTCCGGTCACGCGCAGGAATCGGGCGCCACGTCCAACACCGGGTCGTCCTGGCCGACGCCGGCGAACGGGTACTCGTCGACCGGGGCCGCCACGCCGTCGCGCACGTCATGAGCGATGCGCTTGCCGTCGTAGGCGGGCTCCGGAGCCTGGCTCTCGTTGGAGGCGGCGAGGGTGATCAGCACGCGACCGTCCGATCCGGCCGGTCCGCACTCGTATCCGAGCCGCGCGGCCACACCCCCACCTTCGTTGATCTTGAGCGGTGCGCCGTCCTGCGTGGTCAGCTCCCTCGGAGCACCGTCGGCCCCCAGATCCCAGATGCCGAACCACTCGGTGTTCGCCCCGACGGACTCGGTGACCAGCAGTTCCTGCCTGCCGTCGTTGTTGACGTCCAGGACTCGCATGGGCCGCGTGCCCGCGTAGGCGTCCCCGGTCAGCGTCGCCTCAGTGGTGCGTCCGTCTACTGTGAACTGAATAACCTGCTGTGATCCGTCCCCGACAGCGGAAAGCCTTGCAGAGTCGAGTGTTCCGTTTCCATCAAGATCCAATGTGGACTGCTGACTCGAATCCGCGGCAGCGATTCCCGCCGGGACCAGCGCCATCGCGAAGGCCAGCGCACCGATGCCCACACCTGCTCGAATTCCGTTCTTCCCCACAGTGTTTCCTCTCGAATCGACGTGCTCGGCAAGGCCTGAGCGCCCCTCCCCTCCCCTGTTCAGATGACGCTCCACCGCGCCGCAGGTTGCCTCCGAAGCCGAAAACGCAGTCGTGTGCACGCTGGGTGACCTGGACGTCAAGGCCTTGTCTTCCGGCCAGAAGCAAGTAGCCTCCGAAGTGCTGGTGGTTCGCACAGCTCTGCGAAAGCGGCGCGGTGCGAGGCAAGAGGGAACCCGGTGCGAATCCGGGACTGCCCCGCAGCGGTGAGTGGGAACGAACGCCGTCACTGGTCCACGACCGGTCACAGCACTGAGCGCACGCTCGGGAAGCGACGGCCAGTAGGAACCCCCGGCTAGGCCGGGAAGAGCCCGCGAGTCCGAAGACCTGCCGCCGGTGCACGCGTCCACGCGACGCGTGCTGTTGCGAGGTCCCGCGGGAGGACCTGGTCGACGAGTCGCCACAAGGGCGACGTGTGCCGATCACCTCCTGCTCGACCTCGCAGAACTGTTGTCCAGCTCGCGAGGAGAGAGCGTTGACCAGCACAATCGGATCCACCGTGCTCGGATTTCCCAGGATCGGACCGAACCGGGAACTCAAGCGGGCACTGGAGAACTACTGGAAGTCCCGCATCGGTGAACCGGAGCTGCGCGAAGTCGCGCGCACGCTGCGCACCGACACGTGGCGGTCGCTGCGCGACGCCGGGCTGGACTCGGTGCCGGGAAACACGTTTTCGTACTACGACCAGGTGCTCGACGCCGCCGTCACCTTCGGCGCGGTACCCGCCCGGTTCGCCGAACTGGGCCTGAACCCACTGGACACCTACTTCGCGATGGCGCGCGGCGTGGAATCGGCGCCACCGCTGGAAATGACGAAGTGGTTCGACACGAACTACCACTACATCGTCCCGGAGATCGGCCCGGAAACCGAATTCCGGCTGACCGACCAGACGGTCGTGGACCAGTACAACGAGGCCGCCGAACTGGGCATCACGACCCGCCCGGTCGTGGTCGGGCCGCTGACGTTCCTGCTGCTGTCGAAGCCGCGGGACGGCGCCCCGGAGTCGTTCCGCCCACTGGACAAGGTCGACGATCTGGTGGCCGCGTACGCGGAACTGCTCGGCGAACTGCACCGGGCCGGCGTCGAGTGGGTGCAGCTCGACGAACCCGCTTTCACTGCCGACCGCTCCCAGGCCGACCTGGACGCGCTGCGCACCGCCTACCGCAAACTCGGTGAGCTGACGGAGCGGCCGAAGATCCTCGTCGCCTCGTACTTCGGGGATCTCGGTGACGCGCTGGGCGTGCTGGCCTCGGCTCCCATCGACGCGCTGGGCGTGGACCTCGTCGCCGGGCAGCACACGGTGGACGAACTGCCGTCGATCTCGGCGCTGCGCGACAAGACGCTGGTCGCCGGGCTCGTCGACGGCCGCAACATCTGGCGCACCGACCTGGACAAGGCGTTGAAGAAGGCGGCGACGCTGCTGGGCCTGGCCGGTGAGGTCTCGGTCAGCACCTCGTGCTCGCTGCTGCACGTGCCCTACGACGTCGAAGCCGAAACCGACATCGACCCGCAGGTGAAGTCCTGGCTCGCATTCGCCGCGCAGAAGGTCGGCGAGGTCGTGACCCTGGACCGGGCGCTGCACCAGGGCCGCGAGTCGGTGTCCGCGGAACTCGACGACGCGCGCGCACGCATCACGGACCGCGCAGGTGCGGAACGAGTGCGCAACAACCGGGTGCAGGCGCGGCTCACCTCGCTCAAACCGGAGCACGCCCAACGCGGGGACTACGCGAAACGCCTTGCGGCGCAGCAGAAATCCCTGCGCCTGCCGCCGCTGCCGACGACCACCATCGGCTCGTTCCCGCAGACCACCGACGTGCGCAAGGCCCGCGCGGCGCTGCGTTCCGGCAGCATCGACCAGGCCACCTACAAGCAGCGGATGCGGGACGAGATCGAACGCGTCATCCGGTTGCAGGAAGACCTGGGACTCGACGTGCTGGTGCACGGCGAACCGGAACGCAACGACATGGTGCAGTACTTCTCCGAGTACATGGACGGGTTCGTCAGCACCCACAACGGCTGGGTCCAGTCCTACGGCTCCCGCTGCGTGCGCCCGCCGATCCTGTTCGGCGACGTGTCCCGGCCCGAGCCGATCACGGTCGAGTGGGCGAAATACGCGCAGAAGCTCACCGAGAAGCCCGTGAAGGGCATGCTGACCGGCCCCGTCACCATCCTCGCCTGGTCGTTCGTGCGCGACGACCAGCCGTTGGGCGACACGGCGCGGCAGGTCGCGCTCGCCATCCGGGACGAGGTCAAGGACTTGGAGAACGCGGGCATCCGGGTGATCCAGGTCGATGAGCCCGCGCTGCGCGAACTGCTGCCGCTGCGTTCGTCGCTGCACCAGGCTTACCTGGACTGGGCGGTGGAATCGTTCCGCCTGGCGACCTCCGGCATCGCCGAGAGCACGCAGATCCACACCCACCTGTGCTACTCGGAGTTCGGCGACGTCATCAATGCGATCGTGGCGCTCGACGCCGACGTGACGAGCATCGAGGCGGCCCGCTCGCGCATGGAGGTGCTCGACGACCTCAACGCGGTCGGGTTCGGACGCGGTGTCGGGCCGGGCGTGTACGACATCCACTCGCCACGCGTCCCAGAGGCCGATGGGGTCACGGACCTGCTGAAGGCGGCGCTGGCGGCGGTGCCCGCGGAACGCCTGTGGGTGAACCCGGATTGCGGTCTCAAGACCCGCGGCTACGCGGAGGTCGAGGCCGCCCTGAAGAACGTGATCAGCGCGACGGAAGCCGTGCGCCCGGCTTCCAGCTGATCTCGAAGCCGGGGGCGGTGCTCGCTCTTCCCACCGCTCACCGCCCCCGGCCCCCGCCTGGAGTGAACGGACCCTTCGACCAAACTCGTTGGACAAACGGTCCGCTCACTCCATCCCACCTCCCCCACATCCACGCCGTACAGAGGTCACGTTCCCGAGTGAACGGACCCTTCGACCAAACTGGCTGGACGAACGGTCCGCTCACTCCATCCGGCCCGACGAACGGTCCGTTCGCACTCCGCTGCCGACGGCGAGGCCGCGGGTGGATCACTTTTGCACTACGGCTGAGTAATGGATCGACCCGTCCAGGCGCTCAGGAACGTCCGGGGCACGGCACTCCGAGCGACGGAGCGAAGTTCGCTCCCTTCGCAATCCCTTGCACCACAACGAGATTCGATCGCCCGGACATGCCCGGCAAGGATCACCTCGGGCGACGGCGACCTGGGGAAGCCGCTGTGCAGGCGGTTAAGGTGAGCCGGTGGCTGGGGAGTTCTGGAATCACAACGTGCACTACCACCGGCTCGTGCTCGACACGGTCCCGGACGGATGCGGCAAGGCTCTTGACGTCGGATGCGGCGACGGGTTGCTGGTGCGCAAGCTGGCGGCGCGGGCGAACCGCGTCACGGGGATCGACCGCTCCCGCAGGATGATCCGGGAGGCCCGGCGGGCCAGCATCAACCTCAGTAATGTGTCCTATGTGGACTCTGATTTCGTGGACTTCGAGGCGAAGGAGCGCGGCGGCGAATACGGGTTCATCAGCAGCGTCGCCGCGCTGCACCACATGGACTTCACCTCCGCGCTCACCGGCATGGCCCGACTGCTCGCCCCCGGCGGACGCCTGGTGCTCATCGGCCTGGCACGGCACCATACGCCACTCGACTGGGCGTGCGACATCGCGGCGATTCCGGCGCACCGCATCCTCGCCCGTCGCCACGGCGGCGTCACCGAACCTCCCGACCTACCCACTCGGGACCCGGCGATGACCTGGGACCAGGTGCGCCATGCCGCGCGAGACCTGCTGCCCGGCTCCCGGTACCGACGGCTGCTGCTCTGGCGCTACGCCCTCACCTGGCAGAAGCCCGAGCCGGCATCCAGCTGAAGTGAACGGACCGTTCGCCCAATCCAGCTGGACGAACGGTCCGCTCACTCCACCGACCCCCCGCGCCGGCCGAGCGGTCCGGAACGAGTGAACGGACCGTTCGCCCAATGCGCTTGGACGAACGGTCCGTTCACTTCAGCGGATCAGCCGGATCAGGCTCGGGCGGTGACGCGGTGGAAGGCGTCGACGAGGTCGCTGAGCTCCGGCACCTGTTCGGCCTCGGCGAGGGACTTTTCGAGTGCCGCATCGTGGGTGGGGCGGGCCTGCTCGAGCAGGGCGCGGCCGTCGTCGGTGAGCTCGGTGTAGATGCCGCGTCGGTCGTCCTTGCACAGGATCCGGGCGAGCAGGCCGCGATCTTCGAGCCTGGTCACGAGCCTGGTCGTGGCGCTGCCGCTGAGCGCAGCGGCACGGCTGAGCTGCTGCATCCGCATGTGCCAACCGTCCTGGCGGCTGAGCGCGTCGAGCACGGTGTACTCGACGACGGACAGGCCGTGGCCGGTACTCAGCGCCTTCTCCAGCGCGGTTTCCAGCATTCCGTGCAGCGCGGCGAGCGTGCGCCAGCCTTGCGCGCGCACTTCGACCGCGTCGTCGGCGATACCCACTCGCCACCTCCTGCCAGCGAGCCCCCGCCACCGGTGAGCTCAGTCTCTCCGCTCAGCCTAGCAGCTTGCGCAGATAGCAAGCGCCTGCAACTATTTACCAGGCGCGTGCAACTACCTGTTCGAGCATGGTTTCACCGCGCACTCCGCATCCGAAGGACCTGAGATGGGCATCCGACGGGGACCTCACGAGGAAAGCGAGCATCGATGAACACCGACATGTCCGGCCGCACGGCGCTGGTCACCGGCTCCACCAGCGGAATCGGCCAGGCGATCGCCGCGAGCTTCGCCCGCGCCGGAGCCGACGTCGTGGTCAACGGCAGGTCCCGCGAACGAGTCGACAGAACCGTCGACGCCCTGCGCGCCGAGACCGGCGGCAACGTACGCGGGATCGCCGCGGACATCGGCACCGCCGAGGGCGCTGAGACGCTGTTCGCCGAACTGCCCGACGTGGACGTCCTGGTGAACAACGCCGGGATCTTCTCCGCCACCCCGGTATTCGAGATCAGC
This sequence comes from Saccharopolyspora gloriosae, assembly GCF_022828475.1. Lineage (GTDB taxonomy): Bacteria > Actinomycetota > Actinomycetes > Mycobacteriales > Pseudonocardiaceae > Saccharopolyspora_C > Saccharopolyspora_C gloriosae_A. The sequence goes on from NZ_CP059557.1 coordinate 5,657,477, forward strand.
GACGCCGAGTGGAGCCGATTCTTCGAGGTCAACGTGCTGTCCGGAGTGCGCCTCGCCCGGCACTACACACCGCGCATGGTGCAGCGCGGCTGGGGACGAGTGATCTTCATCAGCAGCGAGTCCTCGATCTTCATCCCGACCGAGATGGTGCACTACGGGATGACGAAGACAGCCCAGCTCTCCGTGGCGCGCGGCATGGCGCAGGAGGTCAAGGGCACCGGTGTCACCGTGAACAGCGTGCTGCCCGGGCCGACGCTCACCCCCGGCGTCGCCGAGTTCATCGGCAGCCGGGTCGGCCCGGACGTTCCGTTCGAGGAGGCCGAACGCCGCTTCATCGCCGAGGAACGCCCGAGTTCCCTGCTGGGACGGCTGATCCGGCCGGAAGAGGTGGCGAACCTGGTGCTCTACGCCGGTTCCGAAGCGGGCTCCGCGACCACCGGCGCCGCGCTGCGCGTCGACGGCGGAGTCGCCCCGTCGCTGACCTGAGCACGACGGACGACGCGGGGCTCGCGAACCGGATCGCGCCCCGCGTCCAGCGTCACGCCGGGCGGCACTCGGAGAGGAACGGACGCATGGCGTCCAGCATCCCCGGCGCGTCCTCTTCGGGACGTAGTGCCCGGCGCCCGGCAGCACCACGCTGGTGACGTGCTCGGCGACGGAGCCGATCTCGTCGGCCATGAGCTCCCCGACGGATTCGGAACCCGCGATCGTCAGCACCGGCAAGGTCAGTTTCGTCTTCTTGCGCACCAGGTTCTGTTCGATGATCGCGTCGATGGCGCGGTAGTAGTCGAAGCTCGCCCGCAACGCCTCAGGGTCGCGAAGCGCGTCGACGTACACCTGAACGGCGTGCTCGGGAATCGCCGTCGGTGTCGCGGCCTTCGTCGCGAACTGGTGCCCGAAGTAGATCTCCTCCCGCCCCTGGACCAGGCGCTCGTTCACGCCGAAGGCGCGATTGAAGTTGAAGTGCCACAACAGATCACTCGTCCGGCGATCGGCCAGCAGCGGCGGCGATTCGGCCAAGCCCGGCACGATCGCCTCGCACAGCACGGCACGTTCCAGCACCTCGGGGTGATCCGCGGCCAGCGCGTAGCCGGTCCACACGCCGATGTCGTGCGCGACGAGCGCGAACCGCTCATGCCCCAGAGCTCGCATCAGGCCGACCAGGTCGGCCGCCAGCGTCCCGGAGTCATAGCCGGTGGCGGGCTTGTCGGTCAGGTTCACGCCGCGCGGATCCACGGCCACGACGGAGAACCGTTCGGCCAGCTCCGGCAGCACGAATCGCCACTGGTACCAGTTCTGCGGCCACCCGCCGAGCACCAGCAGCGGCGGGCCTTGCCCACCGGCGAGGTAGTGCGTTCGGAGGCCGTCGACCGTGGCGTAGTGGTCGTGGAAGACGTCGGTGAAACCCGCCGGGAGCCGGGGCGCGGACTCGATTGATCCGGGGCCGTGCGGGACTTCGGATGAGGACACGAGGAAACTCCGTGTTCGACGAAGGAAGAAGGGGACCGGCCGGTGCCGCACGGCGCCGAGCGGACGGCTCACCTTGGTGGCCGACCCGGCTGGTGCGACCTACACTAGCCATGTTGGAACGATCGGTCAAACATGGTCGAGGGGAGTGCTCGAATGGCAGGACGCAAGCAGTTCGACGTCGACACCGCCCTGGACGGCGCGATGCACGTGTTCTGGGAGCACGGCTACGCCGAGGCCAGCCTGAACAGGCTGCTCACCGCCACCGGACTCGGACGCGGCTCGCTGTACTCCACTTTCGGCGGCAAGGAGCAGCTGTTCCGGCTGAGCCTCCAGCGCTACGCGGAACTGTTCGGCTCCCGGCTCACGCAAGCCCTGCGGGAGCACCCCGACGATCCGGTCGCCGCGATCCGCGCCTTCTACGACGCCGTGCTGGATCGCCTCGCGAACCCGGAGGTTCCCGCGGGCTGCCTGATCACCCGGCTCGCCGCCGAAACCGCCGAACTCGACGAGCCGGTGCGCGACGCCGTCGGGAACGCGCTCAACGAGCAGCGCGCCGAGGTGCGGGCGGCACTGCGACCGGCGGAGAAGTCGCTGTCCGGCAAGGAACTCGACGACCTGGCGCTGTACGTGTCGGCGGTGAACCAGTCGCTGACGGTGCTGCACGTCGCCGGGACCCCGCTGGAGGAGCTGCGCACCGTCGCCGACATGGCCCACTCGCACCTGGCCGCCGCCCTGCACGGCTGAACCCGGCCGGCGCCCACATCGTTCGGAGTGAACGGACCGTTCGCCCAATCCCACTGGACGAACGGTCCGTTCACTCCACCAACTCGTCGCCGGCGGCCCCCGGCTGACGCACCGCACCGTCGCCTCGCGCCGCCGATTCGGGTTGAGTGAACGGACCGTTCGTCCCACTGGATCGGACGAACGGTCCGTTCACTCCCGTCGGAGCCGCGCGCCGGTGCTGGGCGTTCGTCCGAACGAGTGTGGGGTGCGGCGCTCTTGCTCTGTGGAATCTGACGCAGTGTTCAGGCATGGAAGGTGATGAGCTGAGTTCACCACGAAGTCGGGACCTCGGAGGAACGCCATGCACCGCGAGCAGCTCGCCACGATCGACCGCGACGACCGGCGGTGCCCCGCACCGGAGCCGAACCGCCACGTCACCGTTGCACGCGATGCGAACAGCCACCTCACCCGCGAGCAGGAACTGGAAGTGGCGCTGCGCACCGCGGGCGACTTCCGCACGTCCATCTCCGGGGCCGACACCAAGGCCGGCCTGTTGATCTCCGCGCTCGGCATCTGCCTCGGCGGCGCGGGCAAGGCGATGGCCACGCCGCCCCCAGCGGTGCTGGACGGCCTGCCGAAGTTCACCTCGCTCGGGCTGCTGGCGTTGCTGCTGTGCGGCGCGCTGGGCGCACTGCTCTACCTCACCGCAGTGCTCACGCCGCTCACCCGCGCACCTTCCGGCGGGCCGAACCTGTTCGCATTCCCCACCTTCCCGCATCAGCGGGAAGCGCACGTCCACACGGCCACCACGGCGGAACTGTGCGCGCAGGCGTGGCTGCAGGCGGAGACGCTCGCGCACATCGCGGGCACCAAGTACCGGCGGCTGCGCAACGCGCTGCGCTGCTTCTGCGCCGCGCTGCTGGCCTTCCTGCTGTGGACGGGACTGCTCATGTTCCTGCCCGTCGCGGGAAGCTGAACGGGCCGTTCCCGAGCTCACTCATTCCGTTTCGCCGCCTCGGCGAGCAGGTCACCTCGCAGCACGACGATCCGGCGGCGCTGCGTGCTGACCGCGCCGGACTCCCGCAACTCGCGTAACGCGCGAGCCACCGCCTCGCGGGACGCGCTCGTCGCACTCGCGAGTTCCGCCTGGCTCAACGGGATCGCGATCGTGTGCCGACCGGCACCGTCGGGAATCCCGTGCTCCCGCACCAGTTCCAGCAGCAACCGGGCGAGCCGCTCCGAAACCCCGGACGAGGCGAACTCCACGCGGTGCCGATCCGACTCCCGCATCCGGGCGACGACCCTGGTGAGCAGTTCGAACATCGCCTCCGGATGCTCGTGCAGGAACCGGCGGAAGTCTCCGCCGGACACGACGTCCGCCTCCACCTGTTCCAGCGCGGTCACCGTGGCGCCGCGCGGTTCTCCGTCGATCGCGGCGAAATCGCCGATCATCGAACCTGGTCCGCGAATCGCCAGCATCGCCTCGGTTCCCCGCACCGACATCGACCACACCTTGACCCGGCCGCTGCGAATGAGCAGCACGTGGTCCGACTCGTCCCCCACCGAGAACACGACGGCGCTCGCTCGCCACCGCCGCCGCCTCGATACCGACCGGAACGCGGCCACCGCATCCGCACTCCACCGCTCGCTCATGAACGCCCCCATCCCGCAAGTCAACGATTACGCGGCACCGTTCGTCGTCCGCGAACCTCCCTCGCAACGCTCTCGGTCGTGTTCTCCTGATGCTCAGCGACCGCAAACCGGGGGAGTACATCATGATCGTGGACGCGCTCGACCAAGCTTGGCAGGCCTGGGCGCAACTCGGCACGCATCTCGGCGCTGAACAATGGGATCGGCCGACACGGCTGGAAGACTGGACGGTGCGGCACGTCTTCGCGCACTACGCGGACATTCCAGGCGTGCTCGGAGCCGCGCTGAACGGCGAGGGCGCCCCGGAGTCCGGGGCTGCGCCGACTTTCGCGGACGCGGCGGAACTGCTGGCGTTCATGCAACGCCCCGGCGGGGTCGCGCGCACCGAAGCCGACCGGATCCGCGATGCGGGCATCGCCGACTCCCGTTCCACCGACGAACTCGTCGCGCAGTTCACCGAAGTGGCGCCGAGGACGATCGAGCGACTGCGCGGCCGAGACCTCGGCACGCTGGTCCCCTACTCCGAACTCGGCACCGTGGCGGCCGGCGAGGCGCTGCGCATCCAGTTGATGGAGGCGGTGGTGCACTACCTCGACTTGGCCACCGCGCTGGAACTGCCCAAACCCGGTCCGCCGGCGGGTGAACCCATGCGGGTGACCGCTGCGCTGCTCGCCGCCATCGCTGACCCGGTGCACCTCATCGAAGCGGCCACCGGGCGCAGCGACACCGGGATCTTCCCCGTCCTGCGCTGAGAAAGCGGCGATGCTGTGCTCAGCCCGCGCGGGTAGGCGGTCCGACGGACCTCCGGCTCAGGTGAGCGTCGGGAGGCCCACGGCGGCGTCCACCGCGATGGCCACGAACAGGACCGCCAGGTACGAGTTCGACAAGTGGAACAACGTCATCGGGTTCGTCGCGCGCCCCTGCCGCACCGAAGCGTGCAGCCGCTGCGCCACGATCAGGAACGCGGCACCGGAGAGCACCGCGATCGCCACGTACACCCAGCTCGTCGCGGGCACCAGCAGCAACGTCGAGGCCACCGTGGCCCAGCTGTAGACCAAGATCCGCGCCGACACCTGCCGCGGCGTGGCCACCACCGGCAACATCGGCACCCCCGCGCGCGCGTAGTCATCGCGGTACTTCATCGCCAACGACCAGAAATGCGGCGGCGTCCACAGGAACACCACCGCGAACATCACGATCGCCGGCCACTCGACCTTGCCCGCCACCGCGGCCCAGCCGATCACCACCGGCATGCAGCCCGCGGCACCGCCCCACACGATGTTCTGCGAGGTCCGCCGCTTGAGCAGCAGCGTGTACACGAAGACGTAGAACAGGATCGCCGCCAGCGACAGCACCGCCGACAGCAGGTTCGCACCGATCGCGAGCACCGCGAACGACACCGCGCCCAACACGATGCCGAAGATCAGCGCGTGCTTGCGCGGCACCTCGTAGCTCACCAGCGGACGGCTGCGGGTGCGGTGCATCACCGCGTCGATGTCCGAGTCCGCCACGCAGTTCAGCGCGTTCGCGCTACCCGCGGACATGGCGCCGCCGACCAGCGTCACCAGCACCAGCCACGGCGACGGGATACCGCGTTCGGCCAGGAACATCGCCGGGATCGTCGTCACCAGCAGCAGCTCGATGACCCGCGGTTTCGTCAGCGCCAAGTACGCGGCGAGCACACCGCGCCGCTTCGAAGTGGTGGTGGGGGCAGTCTCAGCCTGTTCGGGAACCGCCGTCATCAGCTCGTCGCCTCCGACGCCGCGGCCTCGAACGGCAGCGGCTCGCCGCTGGTGCGCAGCCGGTGCCACAGCACGACCTTGCGCTCCGCGAAGAAGGCGCCGAACGGGATGGTGCCCGCCAGCAGGACCAGCAGCATCCGGCCGTAGGGGATGCGCAGCTGCACGGTGGTGACCAGCGCGACGAACAGGTACACGATGTAGAGGTAGCCGTGGCCGATGCCGATCGTGGTCGTCCACTGGTCGCCCAGCAGCTGCATGGACGAGCCCTCGGGCCACAAGTACTTCAACACCATGGTCAGGCACAGCAAGATGAGCAGCACCGCTGTCACGTACGCCATGACCCGGTAGAAGGCCAGAACGCCAGGCTTCACCACAAATCCCTCAATCCCGCCGCTGCCACGAACACCGGAAACGACCGTACGCCACCGCTTCCGCAGCGTTGCGCGTGACCTGGCGAGACAGTGGTGCCGACCACGCACGCACGACGTCGGGGCCGCTCCGGCGCCCCGGACTCAGCCAGCGCCCGGCAACCCGTATGCGCCCGCGATCAACTCGTAGGAACGCAGCTTCGACGTCCGGTCGTACATGTTCGCGGTGAGCATCAGCTCGTCGACCTCGGCGCTCTGCCGCAGCGCCTCCAGCTCGGCGTGCACCGATTCCGGAGTGCCGTAGATCGCGTCGGCCAGCCAGCTGTCCACGACGCTCTGCTCCATCTCCGAGTACCGGTACTCGCGGGCCTCCTGCGGGCTGGGCATGCGGCCGGGGTTGCCGCTGCGCAGCCGCAACATGCTCAGCGCCATCGGACGGGCCAGATCCAGCGCCTCCTCCTCCGTGTCGGCGGCGATCGCCTGCGCGCCGATCATCGAATAGGGCTCGTCGAGCACCTCCGACGGCTGGAAAGACTGCCGGTAGAGGTCCAGTGCGGGCAGCGTGTTGCGCGCCGAGAAGTGGTGGGCGAACGCGAACGGCAAGCCCAGCGCGCCCGCGACCTGTGCGCTGAACCCGCTGGAACCCAGCAGCCACACCGGCGGTGCCTGACCGTGCGGAATCGAGTTCACCTCGGCGTAAGGATGGTCGGCGGTGAAGCCGTCGCCGAGGAAGCGCAGCAGCTCACCGAGCTGCTGCGGGAAATCGTCGACCGACAGCGGGCCGCTGGTGCGGCGCAGCGCGCGGGCCGTCCCTTGATCAGTGCCCGGGGCGCGGCCGATGCCGAGGTCGATTCGGCCCGGATGCAACGCCTGCAAGGTGCCGAACTGCTCCGCGACGACCAGCGGCGCGTGGTTGGGCAGCATCACTCCGCCGGAACCGAGGCGCAGCGTGCTCGTAGCCGCTGCGAGGTGCGCGATCACCACCGGTGGCGAGGAGCTCGCGATCCCCGGCATGCCGTGGTGCTCGGCGACCCACATCCGGTGGAAGCCCCAGCGTTCGGCCGCCTGCGCGAGCTCCGTCGTGGTGGCCAGCGCCTCACCCGGCGTGGTCTCCACGCCGACGGGGGCGAGGTCGAGGATCGACAGCGGAACGGCCGACCGCCCCCGTGCCGTGCCGCGAATCGGGTCGGTCTGGTCCGCGTGACCGGGTGCCCCGAGGGCGGTGCGGTCCGGGTTGGCGACAGTGTCCATCGCCGTTCCCAACCATCCGATCACCACGCTTTGTTCCCACCCCGCACCTGTGCCAGTGATCACAGGCCGACGGCCGCGAAGTGAGTGAACGGACCGTTCGCCCAATCCCACTGGACGAACGGTCCGTTCACTCACTACCAGCCCCACAGCAGCACCCCGCAGCACCGCCGGCCGGGCGGCCTCGGATGAAGTGAACGGACCGTTCGTCCAAGCCGGCTGGACGAACGGTCCGTTCACTCACTCCCACCCGGGGCGCGCGGTTTGAGGTGGCGCCGTCGATCAGGTTCGAGGTCGAGTGGACGGACCGTTCGTCCGAACTCGCTGGACGAACGGTCCGTTCACTTCGAATGCCGGGGTGCGGGGTGAGCCAGGCGCGGTCGGCGGCTCAGGCGCGGTCGGCGGTGAGGGCGTAGTCGGGGTGCGCGGCGGCTCGCGGGGTGTTGCGGTACCGGAGGACCGAGTCGCGGATGTCGCCCGCGCGGACCGCCCCGTTGGACAGCAACGAGGACATGATGCCGTGGGTGTGCTCGGTGCCGCCTTGGAAGTACACGCCGCCGTTGACGTCGCCGGTGGTGCGCACCCGGTAGTCGCGGTCCACCTCGACCTGCCCGTCGGCGTCGCGCAGGCATTCGTCCCAGGTGCGGCCGAGGAACCGGCCGGGGTCGCCGGGGCTGCATCCGGTGGCGTAGACGAGCACGTCGGAGTCGAGCACCATGCGTTCGCCGGTGGGCAGGAACTCGACGGTGACCGCGACGCCGTCGGCGGTCGTTTCGACGTCGACGACGCGGGAGGCGTTGAGCATCCGCAGCCGCTCCTTGCCCTGCACCTTCTCCTGGTAGGCGCGGGCGTAGAGCTGTTCGATGAGTTCGAGGTCGACCACCGAGTAGTTCGTGTTGCGGTGGTAGTCCATGAGCATCTGCTTCACCCCGGAGGGCGAGCTGTAGAAGTGATCGACCGCGTCCGGGTCGAAGATGCGGTTCGCGAACGGGCTGTCGTCCGCGGGGGTGTGTCCGTAGCGGCTGAAGACCGAGCACACTTCCGCGTCGGGGAACGAGCGGTGCAGGTAGTCGGTGACCTCGGCGGCGCTCTGCCCGGCTCCGACGATGGTGAACCGGCGCGGATCGGTGCCGTCGAGCTCACCGATGCGGTGCATCAGTTCGAGGTTGTGCCACACGTGGTCGCCGAGTTCCGCGCCGGGCGGCAGGCTCGCTTCGAGCCCCACGGCGACGACGATGTTGCGCGTCAGGTGCGCGGTGACCTGGCCGGAGCCGTGCCGCACGAGCACCTCGAACACGTCCCCGTCCTGCACGGGCCGCACGTCGATGACTTCGGCGTCGTACTGCGCGAGGTGTTCGAGCCGGCTCGCGGCCCATTCCAGGTAGTCGTGGTACTCGACGCGGGTGGGGAACATCGTCTTGTGGTTGATGAAGTCGACCAGCCGGCCCTTGTCCTGCAAGTACGACAGGAAGGAGAAGTCGCTGGCGGGCTCGCGCATCGTCACTAGGTCTTTGAGGAACGAGACCTGCATGGTGGTGCCCTCGATGAGCATTCCGCGGTGCCAGCCGAATCTCGGTTTGCGTTCCACGAAGCTCACGTCGAGCCGTTCGTACTCGCCGCAGCGGCGGTTGTGTTCCTCGACGGCTACGGCCAGCGCTAAGTTGGAGGGGCCGAAGCCGATGCCCAGGATGTCCTGGACATGGCCTTGCACGTGGGTCGGAGCCGCAGACACGGTTGTCCCTTCGCCGGTACCCGGTCGGTGTCGCGCTCGGGCAGGGTGGAATCCGCAGACCGCTCAGTCGCGGTCGTGGTTGTATCGATCGTGGTAGTCGGTTTCGGCCATTCCGGCTTTCCAGTAGCCGATGGCCAGCACCGATCGGGCGTCGAATCCGCGGTCCTCCCGCAGATGGCGGCGGATGCCGCGGACGATCCCTGATTCACCGGAGACCCAGGCCGACACATCGTGTCCGTCGGCGGGGATGTCGAGGTCGCGGACCGCGTCGGAGAGCAGCGTGGAGCGTCCTGCGGGCACGCCGTCGCGGTGCAGCCAGGTCATCCGCATGTTCGGTGGGCATTCGATGTGCTGCTGGTCGCTGCTGCCCGCGACTTCCAGGAAGACCTGGCCGCGAGCGGTCACCGGCAGCTCCTCGATGATCGAGGCGATGCCGGGCATCGCGGTCTCGTCACCGACCAGCAGGTACCAGTCGGCTTCCCGGCAGGTCCGGCCGCCGGGTCCGAGCACGCCGAGGTAGTCGCCCGGTTCGGCTCCGCGCGCCCAGGACGCGGCGACGCCGTGATCTCCGTGCATGACGAAGTCGATGTCGAGTTCGCCGCGTCGTTCGTCGTAGCGGCGCACCGTGTAGGTGCGCATGGTGGGCCGTTCGTGCGCTTCGGGCCACACGTAGCGGCCTTCGTCGTTGAGGACGGGAAGCACCGGGCGATGCTGGCCTGGTTGCGGGACGAACACCTTCACGTTCGGCCCGCTGTGTTGCTCCCGGAACCCGACGAGTTCGTCCCCACCGAGGGTGATGCGCCGCATCGAAGGCGACAGCTCCGCAGTGCGGAGCACCTCCAGCGTGCGGGTCGGTGGACGGCGGTGTTCGCTGCGTCGGGGTCGGTCCGCTGTCGTCATCGGCCCTGGCGTTCCTTCCTCACTGTCTCCAGAACGATCACTGGAATTAAGGCTAGCCTAACCATAGAACGCCGGGATGTCTTCCCCACGGTGGGCCAGATCTCGCCCGGAAACTCCGTCGAGCGGCCGTGCCGTCAGCTCCGCGCGGCCGGGACCGCCCCGGTTCCACTGCCCTCGTCCGCGCCCTTACCGGCATCGGCGCGCAGTGCGGCAGGATTCTTGATTCTCAGCGCCACCAACACACCGAGCAACGCGAATCCGGCGGAGACGAGCATCGCCACGTGGTACACGCCGAGCGAGCCGGAAGCTCCCGCTCCGCCGATGGCGAGCACTCCCGCCGTGACGGCCACGCCGAGCGCGGAACCGACCTGGCGCTGCACGTTGAACAGGGTGGACGCGCCACCGGTGGCGGTGGCGCTGATCGTCGCGAACGCCACGACCTGCAATTCGATCGAGGCGGCCCCGACGAAGAATCCGGAGGCGAACTGCACCGCGCCCGCCGACAGCGGGCCGGTCACGAGGTTCATCGCAGCGAACGAGGCGGCGGCGCCGAGCATCGACAACGCGATCAGCAGCCGCGGTCCCAATCTCGGATGCGCCCAGGTCACCGCCTGCGAGGCCACCATCAGCCCGACGGCCTTCGGCAGCGTCACCAGGCCCGTTTCCCACGGCGACGCGCCCATGCCGGTCTGGTACATCAGCGTGAATCCGTAGAGCGTCCCGAGGAATCCGGCCACGCACGTCGCCAAGATGAGGCTGGCCCGCCGGAACGAGGCGTCACCGAACAACCGCACGTCCAGCATCGGCTGCCGGGATCGCAGCTGGGACACGACGAGCGCGATGAGGCAGCCCAGGCCCGCCACCCCGGCCACGTAGAAGTGCGGAGAGTCCGGCCCGCGCATGGACACCGCGTCCAGCGCGTACATCAGCAGGCCCAGGCCCGGCGCGGCCAGCGCGAATCCGAGCAGGTCGAACCGCTTGTGCACGGACTCGACGTGTTCGCGCAGCCGCAGCGCGCCGTAGACCAGCGCCAGCACCCCGAACGGCACGTTCACGAAGAAGCCCCACCGCCAGGTGAGCTGTTCGACGAACAACCCGCCGAGCACCGGGCCGAGCGCGGGCGCGACCGCGGTCGGGATCACCAGCACCCGGGAGAGCTTGATCCGTTCCTGCGGCGGGTAGGCGCGGAACAGCATGGTCAGCGCCACCGGGCTCAGCACACCACCGCCCGCGCCCTGCACCACTCTGGCCAGGGTGAGCTGCGTCAGGTCCTGCGCAGCCCCGCACATCGCCGAGGCCAGGACGAACGAGCCGAACGCGGTCAGGAAGACCTTCTTGGTGCCGAACCTGTCGCCCAGCCAGCCCGAGACGGGGATGCACACCGCGAGGCTGACCAGGTAGCCGATGTTGATGGCGCTGGTCGCGCTCGGCGGCACCCCGAACTCGGCGCCGATGGCCGGCAGCGCCACGTTGACGATGGTGGCGTCCATGCCGTTCATGAACATCGCGGCGACGTAGACGATGCAGACCGCGACTCTGGGGTCGTTCACACGCACTGTTGGTTCCCGACTTAGGAGTTCTTGCAGAACTGTCTCGGTCGTTGTCTTGTCAGCAACGGAGCGGACGAGCAGCGGCCCCGAGCGAAACGACCACCGGCGGGTCCTCAACGGCGTCCTCGAGGACGGCAGCCCGGACCCGGATTTCGCTGCGCGGGGAGCTACAGGAGAGATCGACCCCGCAGCGAGGAAGCCGCTGAGGTTCCGCTACCCGACCACTCGGCAAGGAGTTCTTACGCGCCGTTGCGGACTGGACGGATGTCCGTCCAGTTCACCTCGATGTGGTCCAGGCAGGACCGTCTGTCCGCGGGGCCGTGCGCGATCGTCCAGCCATCGGGCACCTTGATCCGTTCCGGCCACAGCGAGAACTGGTCCTCGTCGTTGACCAGGGCGTAGAACGAACCGTCGGGGTCGTCGAACGGATTGCTCATGGTCCGGAACTCCTTCGCGGGTCTGGGACGAATGCTTCGGTGTCCCGCAGCCGATCTTCGACGACGGCCGCGATCTCGGCGAGCGGGGCGGGCCGGGTCATGTCCTTGTGCTCGCAGGCGATGTCGTGGTTCTCCACGACGCCGTCCACGTAGGGCTCCCACATCCGGGAGGTGAGCGAGGCCTTCGCCGGATTCACGGTGGCGGTGAAGAACAGCACGTCACCGCGGAACAGGTCGTGGTCGGCCTCGTTCTCCAGCACCGCGCAGTTGGCGAAGTTGTCGATGATCGCCTTCACGGTGTGCTCTTCGAGGTTCGCCAGCGCGCTGCCCTCGGCTGAGAGGATCTCCATCACCTGTTCGCGGCGCAGCGGTTGCTCACCGAGCAGGCTCATGTCGTACCCGGCCATGTACAGCAGCGCCTTGAGCGCTTCCTCCTCGGTGGGCAGCTCGTCCCACACGTCCTTCGGGTACGAGTCGAGCATGCACAGGAACCGGACCTGTTCGCCCTGGTCCTGCAACTGGGTGCTCATCTCGTGGGCGATGACGCCGCCGAAGGACCAGCCGAGGAAGTGGTACGGCCCGTGCGGCTGCACTTCCCGGACGTGCTCGAGGTATTCGGCGGCCATGGCGGCGAGGTCGTCGATCACCGGTGCCGGTTCGTCGAGGCCGCGCGACTGGAGGCCGTAGAGCGGGCGCGACGGGTCGATGTGCTTCATCAGCCCGGAGAACGGCCACGCGAGCCCGGCCGCCGGGTGCACGCAGAACAGCGGTTCCTTGTCGCCTTCGGTGCGCAGCGGCAGCAGGATGCCCAGCGCGTCGCCCTTGCCGCCGGTGCGCACGCGGGCGCCGAGCCCGGCGACGGTGGGGGCGGCGAACAGGCTGCCGACGTTGAGCTTCGCGCCGAGCGCCTCGTCGATGCGCGCGATGAGCCGCGCCGCGAGCAGCGAGTGCCCGCCGAGGTCGAAGAAGCTGTCGTGCACCCCGACGCGCGGCAGTTCGAGCACTTCCGCGAACAGCCCGCACAGCACCTCTTCGGTGGGGTCGCGGGGCACGACGGAGCCGACGGCGGCGGTGAGGTCCGGCGCGGGCAGCGCGGCCCGGTCCAGCTTCCCGTTCGGCATCAGCGGCAGCGCGTCCACGAACACGATCGCGGCGGGGACCATGTAGTCCGGCAGTGATTCGGCGACGTGCGCGCGCAGTTCCGCCTGCTCCACCTCTTCATTGGCGACGACGTAGCCGATGAGGCGCTTGTCGCCGGGCCGGTCCTCGCGCACGACGGTGGCGACCTGGCCGACGGCGGGGTGCCTGGCGAGCGCGGCCTCGATCTCGCCGGGTTCGATGCGGAATCCGCGGATCTTGACCTGGTCGTCGGCCCGCCCGGCGAAGTCCAGCGCCCCGTCGGAGCGCCACCGCACCAGGTCACCGGTGCGGTGCATGCGCGCACCGGGGGCGCCGTACGGGTCGGCCACGAAGCGTTCGGCGGTGAGCGACGGCCGGTTCAGGTAGCCGTGGGCGAGGCCGGTTCCCGAGACGTAGAGCTCTCCGACGACTCCCGGCGGCACCGGGCGCAGCGCGGCGTCGAGCACGTAGAGCCGGGTGCCCGGGTCGGGGACGCCGATCGGCACCGACGTGCCGGTGTCCGGTTCGCACTCCCACAAGGTGGAGTTCACGGTGGCTTCGGTCGGGCCGTAGCAGTTGAGCATCCGGCGGTCCCGCGACCAGCGTTCCACCAGGTCGGCGGGCACTTTTTCCGCGCCGCACAACAAGGTCGCGTTCGGCGGCAGGTCCACGTCGGGCGGGAACATGCCCATTACGGACGGCCCGATCGCCAGGTGGGTGACTCGGTGGTCGCGGGCGTAGTCGGCCAGCGGCGCCCCCGGCACTCGCCGGTCGGCGGGCACCACGACGAGGGTGCCGCCGGAGAGCAGCCCCATGCACATCTCCCAGAACGCGACGTCGAAGCTCGGCGAGGCGAACTGCAACACCTTGCTGTCGGCTGTGACGCCGACCCGCTGGGACTGGGTGGCGACGAGCCCTGCGACGCCGGTGTGCGGCACGACGACGCCCTTGGGCCTGCCGGTGGAACCGGAGGTGTAGATGACGTACGCCGGGTCGTCCACTGTGGATTTCCGAGGGGGCGTCGTGGCCGGTTGGGCTCGCAGCGCGGCGCGCACCTCGGCGCTGTCGAGCAGCACGGTCGGCGCGTTGTCCGGGCTCCGATCGGACAACGCCAGCACCAGACCCGGCTCGGCGTCGTCGATCATGTGCTCCAGCCGGTCGGCCGGGTAGTCGGGATCCAGCGCCAGGTAAGCGGCACCGGAGGCGAGCACCGCCAGCAGCCCGATGATCAGCTCCGGCGAGCGCGGCAGCATCACGCCGACGATGCGGCCCGGCTCGGCACCGCGTTCCACCAGCAGGTTCGCCAGGGCGTTGACCCTGGCACCGAGCTCGGCGTAGCTGAGTTCGGTGTCCTCGAACACCAGCGCGGTCTTGTCGGGATGCTCCGCGATCCGCTGGTCGAGCAGGTCGGGGAAGGTCGCGGGCCGGACGTCCTGGTCCGGCATCGCGTCGCCCCAGCTGAAGATCCGCCGCCGCTCCGCCGCATCGAGCAGGTCCAGATCACCGATCGGGGTGTCCGGGGCCGCCGCGGCGGCGGTGAGCAGTCGCACGAACCGCGCGGTCAACGCCTCGACGCTCGCGGTTTCGAACAGGTCGGCGCTGAACTGGGCGACGCCTTCGACTCCGCCGGGGACCTCGCGCAGGCTCAACGCCAAGTCGAACTTGGCGGCTCCCGCGTCAACCGTGTCCACGGTCGCGTCGAGGCCGGGGAACTCGGCGTCGACCGTCTCCGCTTCGCCCCAGTAGGCCAGCATCACCTGGAACAGCGGATGCCGGGCCAAGGACCGCGACGGGTTGAGGACCTCCGCGAGCCGCTCGAACGGCAGCTCGGCGTGGTCGTAGGCCGCCAGGTCGGATTGGCGCACCCGATCCAGCAGCTCGGCGAACGTGGGTTCGTCGGAGGTGTCGGTGCGCAGCACCAGGCTGTTCACGAAGAACCCGACGAGCTCGTCGAGCCGGTCGTCCCCGCGCCCCGCGACCGGGGAGCCGATGGGAATGTCGGTGCCCGCGCCGAGGCGGGTCAGCAGCGCGGCCAGCCCGGCCTGCACCACCATGAACAGGCTCGCCCGATGTTCGGTGGCCAGCGCGCGGAGATCGCGGTGCAGTTCCGCGTCGAAACCGAACCGCACGGCGCCGCCCCGGTGGCTGGGCACCGCGGGCCGCTGGTGGTCGGCGGGCAGCGCGAGCTCGTCGGGTAACCCGGCCAGCGCGTCCTCCCAGAACGCCAGTTCCCGAGCTGCGAGGCTGTGCTCGTCGTGCTCGTCACCGAGCAGTTCCCGTTGCCACAACGTGTAATCCGCGTACTGCACCGGCAGCGGAGGCCAGTCCGGCTCGGCGCCTCGGCGCCGGGCGGCGTAGGCGGCGGCGAGGTCGCGCAGCAACGGCGCCATCGACCACTCGTCGGTGGCGATGTGGTGCAGCAGCACCAGCAGCACGTGCTCCCGTTCGCCGGTCCGCAGCAGCGTGGTGCGCAGCGGCGGCTCCTGCGCCAGGTCGAAACCGTGCCGGGCGGAGGCGGCCAGTTCGCCGTCGAGTTCCGCCTCGGTCGTCTCGATGACCGTCAGCTCCGGTTCGCCCTGCTCCAGCACGCGCTGGCGCGGTTCGCCCTGGCGGTCGGGGAACACGGTGCGCAGGCTCTCGTGCCTGCCCACCACGTCACCGAGCGCGGCGCGCAACGCGGCCACGTCCAGCTCACCGGACAGGCGCACGCTGATCGGCAGGTTGTAGGTGGCGCTCGGCCCTTCCAGCCGGTGCAGGAACCAGAGCCGCTGCTGCGCGAACGACAGCGGCACCTCGTCCGGCCGGGGCCGCGGGCGCAATTCCGGGCGAGGCCGCAGGCTCGGCCCCATCCGCCGCACCAGCCCCGCCACCGTCGGATGGTCGAACAAGGCGCGGATGGAGACCTCCACCCCGAGTTCGGCGCGCACCCGCGACAGCAGCCGAGTCGCCAGCAGCGAATGCCCGCCGAGGTCGAAGAAGCCGTCGTCGATGCCGACCTCCGGCACGCCCAGCACCTCGCCGAACAGGCGGCACAGCGCCGACTCGACCGAGTCCCGCGGCCCCCGGCCCGCGGCCTGCGGTGCGAAATCCGGTGCAGGCAGCGCCTTCACGTCCAGTTTCCCGTTGGGCGTCAACGGAAATGCGTCCAGCAGCACGATCGCCGACGGCACCATGTAGTCCGGCAGTTCCGCCGCCAAGTGCGTCCGCAGCTCCGCGGACTCGGCCCCGGACACGGCGTAGCCGACCAGCCGGTGATCACCGGGCTGGTCCTCGCGCGCCACCACCGCGGCCTGCGAAACCTGCGGATGCGCCGCGAGACGCGCCTCGATCTCACCGAGTTCGATGCGGAAACCGCGGATCTTGACCTGGTGGTCGGCCCGCCCGACGAACTCCAGCAGGCCCCCGGCACGCCACCGCGCCAAGTCCCCGGAGCGGTACATCCGAGCGCCCTTCTCGCCGAACGGGTCGGCGACGAACCGGGACGCCGTCAGCGCCCGCCGCCCCAGGTAGCCGCGCGCCAAACCCTCCCCTGCGATGTAGAGCTCACCGATCACACCCGGCGGCACCGGGTGCAGGTTCTCGTCCAGCAGGTACACCCGCAGGTCCGGGATGCCGCGGCCGATCAGGCTCCCGTCGCGACGGGCGACCAGCTCCGGATCGAGCTCCACGTACGACACGTGCACGGTCGTCTCGGTGATCCCGTACATGTTGATCAGCTTCGGGGTCGCCGGGTGCCGCGCGTACCAGTCGTCGAGCCGGGACAGGTCCAACGCCTCGCCACCGAACACCACGTACCGCAACGCGAGGTCGCGGCCCAGCTCCGGAGCGTTCCGGTCGGCCTCGATGAGCTGGTAGAACGCCGACGGGGTCTGGTTGAGCACCGTGACCCGCTCCCGCGCCAGCAGGCCCAGGAACTCCTCCGGCGACCGGCTCACCTCGTGCGGCACCACGACCAGCCTGCCGCCGTGCAGCAACGCGCCCCACAGCTCCCACACCGAGAAGTCGAAGGCGTACGAGTGGAACAACGTCCACACGTCCTCGGTGCCGAAAGAGAACCACGGGTCGGTCGCGGTGAACAGGCGCACCACGTTGTGATGCGGGATCACCACGCCCTTCGGCTTGCCGGTGGAACCCGAGGTGTAGATGACGTACGCGGCGTGATCGGCGGTCAGCGGTCCGCGTTCCCCACCCCGCGGATCGCGCTGGGAATGCTCGGCGATCTCCGCGGCCCCCGCCGGCTCGTCCAGCAGCAGCCGGGGAATGTCGGCGGGCAGGTTCGCGTGGTGCTCGGAGTCGCTGATCAGCATCGCGGGTTCGGAATCCGCGACGATGTAGGCGATGCGGCTCGCCGGATTCCCCGGGTCCAGCGGCAGGTACGCGGCCCCCGCCTTCAACACCGCCAGCACCGAGACCACCAGCTCCGCCGAACGCGGCAACGCCAGCGCCACCAGCTGTTCCGGGCCGACGCCGTGGTCGATGAGGCAATGCGCCAGCCGGTTCGCCCGCGCGTCCAGCTCGGTGTAGGTGATCCGCTCATCGCCCCAGGTCAGCGCCACCGCTTCCGGGGTGCGGCGGACCTGCTCCTCGAACAGGTCCGGCAGCGTCAGTCCTGTGTGGTCGGCTCCGACGGGGCCGCCGTTCCACTCGTCCAGGACCAGGCGTCGTTCCTCGGCGGAGAGCAGGTCGACCTCGCCGACCGTCCCGTTCGCCTCGGTGAACCGGCTCAGGAAGCGCACGAACCGGTCCTGGTGCGCGGCGATGTCCTCAGCGGTGTAGAGGTCCGGGTTCGCGTCGAACTCGAACCGCATGCCGGTGCCGACCGTGTACACCGACACCGTCAAGTCGTCGACCGGCCCCGCGGCCAAGTTGTGCACCGTCGCCGAATGCTCGCCGAAGCACAGGTCGTAGTCGAAGGCCTTCACGTTGATCATCGGCCCGAACAGCGGCCGGTCCGTGCCCAGCAACCGCAGGTCCCGGCGCAGGTCCTCACCCCGGTACTGCTGGTGCTTGCGCACCTGCCGCACGGCCTTCGCGACCTGCACGATCAGCTCGTCGCGAGTCGTGTCCGGGGCGACCGCGAGCCGCAGCGGCAGCACGTTCACCACCATGCCCGGCACGCGGGACGCGGCCGAACCGAGCCGCCCCATCACCGGCAGGCCCAGCACGACTTCCCGCTGCCCCGTCACCCGGTGCAGGTAGGCGGCGAACCCGGCGATCAACGCGTCCGGCCAGATCGTGCGGCTGTCCTGCGCCGCCTCGGCCAGCGCGTCGGCCGCATCGGAGTCCACGTCCGCCGCGCGGCGCAAGAACGTGCGCGCCGTCCGCCCGGACCGGCCGGACAACGTGCCCGTTTCGGGGCGGTCCGCGAACCGCTCCCGCCAGAACTCCGCGTCCCGCTCGAACTTGTCCGACGCCCGGTAGTCCCGTTCTGCGTCCAGCAACGCTTCGAGCGGCGCGAACGGGGACTCGCCCGGTTCGTCGCCCGCCGCCAGCGCCGTGTAGACCTCCGCGACCCTGCGCAGCACGATGGAGAAACCGTAGCCATCGATGGCCACGTGGTGGATCCGCTGGTACCAGAGCCAGCGATCGTCGGCCAGCTTCAGCAGGGCCGCTGTGAACAGCCGGCCCTCCGGGCCACCGACCGTCAGGTCCACCGGCTCCGCGAGGTCCCCGCGCATCCACCGCAGCGCGTCCTCCCGCGGATCCGCGGCACCGCTGACGTCGACGACGGGCAGGCTCGACGTCCACGGCGGCTCGATCACCTGGCGCGGGCCGTCCTCGGCCTCGACCACGTGAATCCGCAGCGTATCGGCCTCAGCGAGCACCGTGTTCAGCGCGGATTCGAACAGCGCCGGATCGACCGGACCGTGGATCTCGACGTACTCACTGGTGTTGTAGATCGGGTTCGCGCGGTCGAGCGCCTGCGCGAACCAGATCCCCGCTTGCGCAGCGGACAGCGGCAGCGACGCGCCCTGAGGCTCCGGCATCGTTCTCCCCCACGGGACACGGACAAAGTAAGGCTAACCTTATTTCACCCGCAGCCCGGTGACCAGAACCCCCACCGCGTGCGTTACCTCTCAGCCCCACCACCGCCGCTCACCGGCAACCTCCCCCACCCCGAGCGCCGCCCCCACCCGGCCGGCGGCACCGACGCAACGGAGTGAACGGACCGTTCGTCCAACGGGATTGGGCAAACGGTCCGCTCACTCCCACCGTCCTCCGCACCGACACCGGTACCCCGCCGATACTGCGAGCTCAAGTGAACGGACCGTTCGTCCAACCAGCTTGGGCAAACGGTCCGCTCACTCCGGCAGCACGGGCTCGGCTCGATGAGTGAACGGACTGTTCGTCCAACGGGATTGGGTAAACGGTCCGCTCACTCCGAAAGCCTTGCGCGTCGGCGCCGGATCCGTGGGTTTCAGCTGGCGGTCGCTGAGGAAGAGTGAACGGACCGTTCGTCCAGTGAGATGGGACGAACGGTCCGTTCACTCCGAAAGAATCGCGCCGCCGGTCAGCGGGTGTGGACCATGAGGGCGGAGTTCTTGCCGGGCAGGCCCACCTCGCGAGACCGGTCGAAGCCGGCCTTCCCGAACGCCGCCACCGAAGCTCCATTGTGGACATTGGGTTCGGCGACGACGCGCACACACTCCGGGTCCGCAGCGAGCAGGCCGCGAGCAACCGCGTTCAGCAGGGACGAACCGAGACCGCGGCCGATGGCGTCCTTCTCCCCGATCGCGATGTGCACGCCGAGATCCCGCGGGTGCAGCGGGTAGCAGGCGGCGAGCTTGTCTCGGACCACCCGGTACAGCTCCACGTACGCGACCTCGCGGCCGTCGCGACTCACGATGCACGGCACCGAATGCTCGCCGCCGAGCTGCGAGCTCAGTTCGTCCCGCCAACGCTGCAACGACCACGCCTGGTTCCAGTTGACCGCGACGTGATCCTCGTTCATCCAGCGGTGCACGAGCGCGGCGTCCTCCGACTCCAGCGCGACCGGCCGCAACGACCAACCCTCGTCCAACACCGGAACCGGAACCCCGGGCACCCCGTCCGCCGACACTTCGCGCAGCGGGTTCGACACCTCGTAGCGCACCGGCGCCACCGCCACCTTGCCCTCGGCCAAGTAGCGCAGACCCGACCCGTTGAGCACCGCCAGATCCGTCAAGGTGGCGCTGTTCAGCCAATGCCGCACCACCCGCTCAGTGTCCGGGTAGGTCTCGGCGAGCGCGGCCAGGTCGTGCGCCAGTGCCGTCAACAGCTCCGACTCGTCCGCCACGCCGCGCAGCCCGAACCGGCCGATGACGGCCAGCGAACGGCGGGTCAGCAACCGTGCCGTCACCTCGTCCAAGTCGGCACGGCCATCGAGGTTGCGCAGCGCGGGCGTCACGGTGCTCTCGATGTGCGAAGCGAGCCACCGCCGCGCTTCGTCCTGCGACGACACGCCTTGCCCGAGCACATCGACATCGTCGTTGCCCGCCAGCGGATCGACCGCGCCGGTGCGCACCGCGTGCAGCAGCCAGTCGAGCAGCGTTCCCGCCCCTTCAGAGTTGATCGGGGCGTCAGCGGTGGCCCGGCCGCGCGCATCCGCCGAGCAGGCCGCGGCCAGCAGCGCGGAGTCCGCGACGGCACCGGAATCGGCCACCCGGATCGGGCCGAAACCGTGCGCGCCCGTCGGTGAGCGGTAGGTGACTTCGGTGGTGAACCGGAGCGGTCCGACCGTCACCTTCAACGGTCCCGGCGCGACCGGCGTGTGCGTCTCCGCCAGCCACCTTCGCAACAGCACCGCGGCCCGCGGATCCGCCTGCACGTTCTCGGTCACACCTGCCACACGTCACCCCTTCACGCCGAGTTGGGAAAGCCGACCCTAACTCAGCCGACAGGGTGGCGAACCCCTGTCGCCCGGTGCCCCGCGTCACCTCACCGTCACCGCGCTTGGTGAGTGAACGGACCGTTCGCCCAATCCCGTGGGACGAACGGTCCGTTCACTCCACCCGAGCTCCTCGGCCGGGTGGTGGCGCCGTCAGCTGCGGGGATCCGGGGGCGAGTGAACGGACCGTTGGTCCAAGCGGATTGGGCGAACGGTCCGTTCACTTCGTCACGTCGTCGCGGCGCCGAGCGTGGCGGGGTCAGAGGACGCGGGTGAGGAATTCTCGGGTTCGGGGTTCGCGGGGTGCGAGCAGGACCTCGGCGGGCGGGCCGACTTCGACGACTCGGCCGTCGTCGAGGAACACCACGGAATCCGCGACCTCCCTGGCGAAGTCGATCTCGTGCGTCACCACGACCATGGTGAGCCCGCCGTGCGCGAGGTCCTTCATCACCGCCAGGACCTCCCCCACCAGTTGCGGGTCGAGCGCACTGGTCGGCTCGTCGAACAGCAGCACCTTCGGCTCCATGGCCAGCGCCCGCGCGATCGCCACTCGCTGCTGCTGACCGCCGGAGAGCCGACGCGGATACGACTCGGCGTGCTCGGCAAGGCCCACCTTGCGCAACGCCTCCCGCGCCCGCACCTCGGCGTCCTTTTTGGACAGTCGACGTACGCCGAGCAGCGCTTCCATCACGTTGCGCAGCGCGGTCATATGCCCGAACAGGTGGAACCCCTGGAAGACCATGCCGATCTCGGCGCGCTGCCGGGAGATCACCCGATCCGGCAGCTCGTAGAGCCTGCCGCCGGACTCCCGGTAGCCGACCAGCGCGCCGCCGACCTCGACCCGCCCGGCGTCGACCTTCTCCAGGTGGTTGATGCAGCGCAGCAGGGTGCTCTTGCCGGAACCGGAGGGACCGATGACGCAGGTGACCGAGCCCTCGCCGACGGCGAGATCGACCCCGCGCAGCACCTGCACCGCTCCGAAGCTCTTGCGCGCTCCGCGCACCTCGACCATCGCTGACAAGATCATCGACCTCCGGTCGTCGCGCTGCGGAATCGCTGCCACGGCGTCGGCACCGATTCCCGTTGCGCACCACGGGAATAGTGCCGCTCGACGTAGAACTGGCCGATCGTCAGCAGGCTTGTGACGATCAAGTACCAGACCGTCGCCACCAGCAGCAGCGGAATCACCAGGTAGTTGCGGTTGTAGATCAGCTGCACCGAGTACAGCAGGTCGTGCACCGCGATCACGCTGACGATCGAGGTGCCCTTCAACGTGCCGATCAGCATGTTCGCCGCGGGCGGCACGATCGCGCGCATCGCCTGCGGCAGCACGATCCGCCGGAGGATGCGGGTGCGGGTCATCCCGAGCGCCTGCGCCGACTCGGACTGGCCGGCGTCGACCGACAGGATCCCGCCGCGCACCACCTCCGCCGCGTAGGCGGCTTCGTGCAGCACCAGGCCGATCACCGCCGTGGTGACACCGCCGAGCAGATCGACGGTGGGCGCCGAGAACTCCCCGAATCCGATCACCGGGTACAGCGCGCCGATGTTGAACCAGAACAGCAGCTGGACGAGCACCGGGACGGACCGGAAGAACCAGATGTATCCCCAGCTCACCCCGGCCAGCACCGGGTTGCCGGACAGCCGCATGACCGCCAGCACGGTGCCGAGGGCGAATCCGAGCACCATCGTCACCGCGGTCAGCCACAACGTCAGCCACAGCCCGTGCAACACGGCGGGCGTGCCGAAGTAGGCGGCGACGACGCTCCACTGGAAGTTCGGGTTGGTCGCGATCGAGAACACGGCGACGCCCAGCACCGACAGCACCAGCACCGCCGCGACCCAGCGGAACGGGCGGCGCAGCGGGACGACCTCCGGGGCCGTGTCCTCCGCCGCGACCTGTGCGGCGTCCGGTACGGCTTGCAGATGAGACATGTTCTCCCGCCTGTGCAAGGGAATCGGGAACTCGAACATCCATCGCCGCGTGGAGATCCGTCAAGCGAACACCTCGGCCGTCCCACCCTGTGGCCACCGTTGACGTCCCCGGTGAATCCGGCGAAGCTCGCGGACGTGCCGCCCCGGACGCGCTTGGTCACGCGCACCTACATCGATCTCGGCCTGGTGTGGTCGGCCTCCTGTCGCCGCCACCGCTGGCCCCGAGACGATCCCGACCATTCGCCGAGCCGCACGACTCCGGTGCTCCCCGTTCAACGCCCGACCGGTAGCGGGCATCAGCCCCGATGCGGCCCGGGAAAGGAAGCACGATGCGCAGTTCCTCCTCCCCCGGCTCGAAGCAGAATTGGCGTGCCGCGACCGCGTTCGCACTAGTGCTGGGCACGACGCTGCTCGCCGCCTGCGGCCCGGTTCCCGACACGTCGGTCGCGCCGGGGCTCGACGCGCGCGCCGACGTCGTCTCCGGGATTCAGCGAAGCGACGCCGCGGCGACCCTGCTGCCCGCTTCGGTCCGGGACGTCGGTGCGCTGCGCGTCGGCCGCTCGATCGGTTCGCCACCGGCCGGGTTCTACCTCGAGGACAACCGCACGGCCGTAGGCCTCGACGTCGACATCACCGAAGCGGTCGCCCGCAAGCTGGGGCTCCGCGTCGAAGCGGAAGAGGCCGCGTTCGAGACCATTCTTCCCGCACTGGGCAGCGGGAAGTACGACGCGGGCACCGGGAACTTCGGCGTCACCGAGGAGCGCAAGAAGACCATCGACTTCGCCACTTACATCCAGGACGGGCAGGGCTTCGCGGTCCGCAAGGGCGACGCCGGAGGACCGATCACCGACGTGACCCAGTTGTGCGGGCGCACCGTCGGCACCTCCAAGGGCACCACTTTCGAAGCCACCCTCAACGCGCAGGTCCACCGGTGCGCCGAGATCGGCGAGCCCGCCTACCAGGTGCAGGTGTTCTCGGAGAGCAGCACGCTGTATTCGGCGCTGAGCCAGCACAAGATCGACGCGATCATGAGCACCATCAACGGCCTGCGTTACGCGTCGACGCAGCAGCCTGCGGTGGAGCTGCGCAATGAGTTCCGCAGGCTCGACGTCGGTTTCGCCTTGGCGAAGGGCTCGCCGCTGGCTCCGGCATTGCAGGCCGCGGTGAACGAGCTGATCCGAGACGGCGACTACGAGCGCATCTTGAACAAGTGGGGCGTGGCCGCTTCGGCGATCCCCGAATCACAGGTCAGTCCGGCGGAGATCCACTAAGGACCGTCGGCTCGGCCGGTCCCGCCGATCACTACCTGATCAGGTGGTATCGGCCCGTCTCCACCGCGCGCGGGGTCCGGATCAGACCTACTCTCCTCGGCGAGTCGACCCTCGCCTGTGGAGAGGAGTGTCCAACGTGGAGGACTCCGCACACGCCGTCGTCCCGCTCCGGCCCGGATTCGACATCCAGGTACGAGGATTCCATCGCCGTCAGGTCACCGAGCACATCGAGTTGCTCGAGGACCAGCTGCGCATGGTCAGCATCGATCGCAACGAGGCGGTGGCGCTGAACTCCGACCTGCGCCGGCTCTGCGACGACGCGCGGCACGATCTCGCCGAAGCCGAACTCCGCCTCAAGCGCATCGAAGCCTCCGACACCGGTTTGCCGCACGCCTCGCAACGCGTGCAGAACATGCTGTCGCTGGCCGAGGAGGAAGTGCAGACCCTGCGCGAGCAAGCGCAGCGGCAGGCACAGACCATGCGTGGCAGCGCGGAATACGAGGCACAACAACTGATCACCGCGGCCGAACAGGCCGCCGACGCCATGCGGGAGGAGTGCTCTCGACTGGTCGATGAGATCGACGCCCGGCAGCGCCAGATCCGCCGGGAACACGAGCAGAGCGTCGCCGACATCCGGGAACGTGAGCGCGTCATGCGCCACAACATCCGGGACGAGTACAAGGCGGTGATGACGGCCGCGCAGGAAGAGGCCGACGAACTGCTGTCCCGTACCCGGTGGGAATGCGGGCAACGCGACGCCGAGACCGAGCAGCTCCGGCTCGACGTGCTGCAGGACCTGCACACCAAGCAGGCCCGCATGGAGGAGCTCCGCACCGCCGTCATGTCCTCTTTGGACAGTGTCGGCAGGTTGGTCGGCGCCTCCACCAACGAGATCGGCGCGCAGGAGATCGACAACGTGATCGACGCCGAGCTCGTCGGCGAACCGGCGCACCACGTGTGGCTGCCGGAGCCGCGCGGGGACACCCAGAGCTACCTGATCCCACTGGATTCCCCGCTGAAACCCGCAAGTCCCGGCGACGCTAAACCCGTCGCGGCCACCGATGGCGAACCGACCGACGCCGTCCAGCGGAACTGATTCGGAGCGAGCACGTGGACCTGATCGTCATTTCCTTCGCAGGCGGTGTCGTCGTGGCGGCGGTGATCTTCTGGCCGTTGCTGCACCGCGCACGGCGCCGGGCGCACGCAGACACTCCGCCCACCGGCAAGCACGCGTTGCGCAACCCGCAGCAGCCGGCCAAGCCCACCGGCGAGACCACCCGGCCCGCCTCGACCGAGCCCGATGCGCAACCAGCCGAGGCCGTTGAGCAACCCGCCGAGGCCGCTCAGGAACGGCCGGGCGTCCCGCACCAGGAAACCGCCGCCGACCGGGCCGCCGAGCCGTTGCCGCAGCGCCCCGACACCGACGGAGCAATGGGCGTCACCGTCGCGACGCTGCCGACGGCGCTGTTCGAGGAGCACTACGAGGCGAAGTTCCGCCGCACCCGCGACCGCATCGAACGCCTCCGCAACCAACTGCACGAACAGAACTGAGTTCACCGAACACGATCAACGGCGACAACGCACCGGTATTAGCACCGAGTCGTTGTCGCCGTTTTTTGTTGCTCCTGCGACGGACGGCGTCCAAGTGGAGCACGGCCGCACCTCCGGACGCGCCGCCAGGCGGCCGCCGAGATGCCTCCGCGCGGGACCACGCGCACCGTGTTGTTAGGTTCGGCGCCTGCGCGCAGCCGCGACCCCGACCAGGTGGAGAGCTCCAGTGACCAGTTCCGCAACACACCCCACGCTCTACCTGGTCGGCACGACCGGGAATCCGAACTACGGTGACGAGCTGATCGCCGCAACGTGGCTGAAGTACCTGGCCAAGGTCGCCCCCGACAGCGAAGTGTGGCTGGACTGCCCCAACCCCGGCCCCAGCGAAGTGCTGCTGGGCCACCTGCATCCGCACGTCCGGTTCACCGACACGCTGTGGCGGCTGTGCTGGTCCGCGCCCTCCGACGAGCCGTGGGAAGTGGCGTCCTTCGTGCAGCACGCCATGATCAACCCCGGGTTGGCACCGCACTGGCTCGCCGGGATCGAACTCGCCGCGCGCGCCGACCTCGTGCACATCATCGGCGGCGGGTTCATCAACGGCATCTGGCCGCGACACTACGGACTGCTGGCCGGTGCGGTCGCCGCGGTGCGCCGCTCCGGCGGGCGCGCGGTGATGACCGGACAGGGCCTGTGGCCGACACCGGCGGAAGCGCAGCCGCTGGTGCGCAACCTCGCCTCGCAGTTCGAACTGATCGACGTGCGCGACGAGCCGTCCGCGGAGCTGCTCGACTCCGCCGGGCAGCTCACCGCCACCGGGGACGACATGTTCTTCGGCATCGAACCGGGGCTGTACCGCACCGACGACCTGCGGGACGTGGTGATCTGCCTGCAGTCGGACCTGTTGGACGTCACGGTTCCCGCACTGGCCGGGTTCCTGCTCGACACGTTGCGAACCTGGGACGTGCACCCCGATCAGGTCGGCATCATCGAGGGCATCCCGCGCGTGGACCGGGAGGTGTTCGCGCTGGTCGAGCACGACCTGCCCGGGTCCCGGTTCTACGCGTTCTCCGAGATCATGGACCACGGGCTGCCCGCGGCCGCCGGGCAGCGCTGGCTGTCGACCCGGTTCCACATGCACCTGATGGCCGCGGCCGCCGGTGCGCACGGCGTCGCCGTCTCGATCAACTCCGGGTACTACACGAACAAGCACCGGTCGTTGATCCAGCGCGGATCCGGCTGGGGGCTCAGCGAAGGACTGCAGGTGCCGCCTCGCCCGGAGGAAGGCGGGTACGAGCAGTCCACGCTCACCGCACTGCAAGAGGCCAAGTCGAAGCTCGCCTGGTCCATCTACGGGGACTGAAGCCGGACGCCGGGCGGCGGCGAAGTTACGCCGCCGCGTGCTCCGATCCGGTTTCGAGGTTCGCGGACGGCGATTCAGGGTGCAGGACGATGATCTCCGCGTCCTGCTCTTCCTGCTCTACGTCCTGGATTTCAGGCTCTGCGGTCTGTTTTTCAGGCTCCGTGTCGGCCTGCGTCGCCTCGGCGTCGCGCCGCCGGTCGGCGATGTAGAAGGGCGCTGCGGCCAGCACCGGCACCAGCATCCCCGCCAGCATGATCAAAATAGAAGTCCCCGTACTCAAGGTCACCGAATCCTGCCGCCGCAGTGAGAAGAAGTCCCACGTCTGAACACGCCGAACGAACGTGTCGTAGGCCTCATCGTCGTGGCGGAGGGTATTCGTTAGCACCACTCGAAAGTGCTCCTGATCACGAATTGATCGAACGACCGCAGCGCCTCTGACCACCGGACTCTCCGGATTCACAACGCACTCGGATCAACTACTCCGCGTGATCAAATTTCGGCCGGTGGGAATCCGCGATCGGCGCCGCCGCAGCCGGAAAACCGTGCGGCCGCAACGAGTTCACGCCGGGAGCCAGCGCGCGGTCGGCCACTGCTCGCGGGTCCACGCGCCGTCCCAGAACATCCACTCGTACTCGCTGGCGCGCACGAACGCGGCCAGCATCCGCCGCCGCATCGGTTCGTCCGCCTCCGCCGCCACCCGGTCGGTGAGCTCGCGGGCGCTCAGCACCGCGTCCGCGAACTCCTCGTCCGCATAAGTCTCGATCCACCGCCGGTACGGATGCGCCGACACGTCGCCGACGGCGGCCAAGATCTCGCTGCCCACGTGCTGGTACACCCAGAAGCACGGCAGGATCGCCGCCAGCAGCACCGGATACGGCTCCACCAGCGCGCTCGCGCGCAAGAACGAGGTGTAGGCCACGCACGACGGCGAGGTCACCACCCCGTCGAGGTCGGCCTCGGTGAGCCCGAACTCCTCGACGTACCCGGCGTGCAGCCGGCGCTCCTCCACCAGCGCACCGTGGGCCGCGCCCGCCAGGAACGCCGCGTCGGCGGGGTCCGCCGCCCGCGTAGACGCCGCGCTCAACGCCTGCGCGAAACCGACCAGGTACCGGGCGTCCTGCACGATGTAGAACGCGAACCGATCCCGGTCGAGGCTCCCATCGGCGAGCGCGCCGTTGAATGGGTGCTCGACGATGGCCTGCTGCAAGGCGGCGGTGTGCTCCCACGCTCCCGCGCAGAATCCCGCGGCCGGTGGATCGGGCAGCCTGCTCATGAACGGTTCCTCCAGATCGGTTCACCACCAGTGGTGGAAGTGGTGCACAGGTCCATGCCCCCGGCCCACGTCCAGCCGGTCCGCGGCGCGCAACGCCTCGGTCAGGTACTCCTTGCCGTCCCGCACGGCCGCCGCCCAGTCCGGGCGTCGCGGACGCAGTGCGGCGATGGCGGCCGACAGCGTGCAACCGGTGCCGTGATCGTTCGTGGTCTCGATCCGCTCCCGGCGCAAGAACTCGGCACCGCCGTCGCCGCAGAACAGGTCCAGTCCGGCATCGGCGCGCAGGTGCCCGCCTTTGAGCAGCACCTGCTTGGCGCCCAGTTCGGTCAGCCGCCGCGCCTGCCCGGCCATCCCGGCGGAGTCGGTGATCTCCCGCTCCCCCAGCAGATCCGCGGCCTCCGGCAGGTTCGGCGTGATCAGGTCCACTCGCGGCAGCAGCTCGTCACGCAGCACCGCCACCGCCTCGTCGGCCAGCAGCCGATGCCCGCTCTTGGCGACCATCACCGGATCCAGCACCACGTGCGGCGGCGCGTAGCGCTCCAGCACCGCCACGACCGCGCGGATCACTCCGGCGTTCGCCAGCATCCCGATCTTCACCGCGTCCACCCGCACGTCGTCGAGCAGCGTCGCGAGCTGGGCGGTGACGAACTCCGGCGGCACTTCCCGCACCTCGGCGACACCGGTGGTGGTCTGCGCGACCAGCGCCGTCACCACCGACATGCCGTAGGCGCCGTTGGCGGAGAAGGCTTTGAGGTCGGCTTGGATCCCGGCACCGCCGCTGGGGTCGGTGCCCGCGATCGTCAGCACGTTGGGAGCGGGCCGATGCGTCGGCCGGGCAACAGGAATGGTCACGTCGGTGACGTCCCTCCGCTAGCACGAACTAGGTCAGGTTCGACGGGTCTGCTCTCAGCCCGGCCGATCGCCGGGCACCCCGCGTCACTGGCACCAACCTAGCAAGCACGGTCAACCGCCCTGCTCACCTGAGCCGGGCGATCACGCCGCGGCCCGGCCCGCCCTCATTCGATGAGTCCGATGACCACGCCCGCGGTGAACCGCTCGCCCGCCTTGCCCTGCCACCACAACGTCCCGGTGGCCGAGGCGCGCACCGTGCGCCTGTCCCCCTCGGTCAGCACCTCCGCGACCGGGGCGCCGCTGCGAACCGGCTCGCCGTCGGCGACCAGCCAGCGGATGAGGGCGCCGGGCTCGTACGGATCCTGGCGCGGCCGGGGGAAATGCAGGTCCGTCACGAGCACGCCTCCGGGATCGATCACCGACGCGCTCAGCATGGGCGGTGATCCTTCTCACCACAAGTGAATCTCCGGCTCGGATCCGTACGGCGAGTGGCGCAGCCTGCACGCTGCGCTGGACCGAGAGTGTTCCGCCGAACAGCCGCCGTAACACCATCGGAGCAGTGCATCCGATCGTTCCGGTAGCCACGCGAATGCAACGTGTGAGCTGATCGATCCGTCTAGAGTTCGAGACCCGGCCAGCGGACCGAAGCCGGGCGAGCCGCGCCAAGCGGAACGTCCTGACAGGTATGGGGGTGGAACCGAAGTGTTCCCCGATCAAGAGCACGTTTGGTGGATCGTCGGCGCCGGGCAGCGAGTCCGGCACGCGATCACGGTGCGCCCCGGTGCCAGACCAGCCGGTGATCCGGTGACCGCGCTGTGCGCGACCACGATCAAGCTCCCGCACGAAACCTGGCCGGCCACCAAGGAACCGTCGAGCCGCCGCATCACGGAGCGTTGTCCGGAGTGCGAACAGCACGTCGAGGAACAGCTGGAGCGTGACCGCGATCTCTTGGTCACCACCTGGGACGCTTGAGCGCGAGCGAAGTCACACAGCCGACCGCTGATCACCTAGTGAGGCGACCCTGCGTGGCGGATTAAGGTTGACGCAATGGACACCACTGCCGACGCCCCTCAGTCCGCCCGCTCCCGCCGCTCGACCCGGCCGGATCCGGCGGAGGTCTGGGCTCCGCTGGCCGGTCTCGCCGACGCCGCGGCGCAGAGCGGCACGTCCGGAGCCGTCGCGATCACCCGCGGATTCGACCGCAACAGCAGGCTGCGCGCGAAGGCGCTGCGCGACCTGCTGGAGGAGCGCGGTGTCGCGGCCATCGAGATCACGCCCGCGGTGGGCAGCGAACGCCTGCTCGCCGACACGGAGATCACCTCCGTGGTGAACCTCATCGGCGCCGGTTCCTGGCAGCCGCACCGGCTGGCGGCGAAGCTGCGCACCCCGCTGCTGGCCCCGCGGGCGGAGAACTCCGAGCAGGTCGAGGTCGCCAAGAACGTCATCGGCGTCACCGGCGCCGAAGGAGCGCGCGACGTCGCCCTTTCGCACGTCGCGGTGCGCCCGGAGTCCGACGGCGAGGGCAGCCTCATCGTCACCGCCGATGGCGAACCGCTGTCGGTGCCCGGCGGCGCCGCCGCGATCACCATGCGCGAGCAGCGGCTGGAGATCCAGCTCGCCGGGCCGGACTTCGCCGAGCAGACGTTCACCGCGGCCGAGGTGCGGGTGGAGACGGCCGACGCGCCGCACCGCCTGGTCCGCGACGAGCTGCCCATCGCCGAGTTCGAGGGCGCACTGACCTTCACGGCCGAGCCGCAGGGCCTGATCGTCCGGCCGGTCTGACCAACTCCGCGCGGATCGCGCGGCACGCACACACCGAGCCGCTGCTCACCGGCGAAAGCCACCGAGCAGCGGCTTCGCTGTGTCCGGGCAGAATTTCGGAGCTGTCTTCTGCTCCCTGCCTAGTCACGGCGAAGCCGAATCCTCGCGGCCGAAGGCCATGCCTTGCGGCGAAGCCGCGCCTCACGGCCGAAGGCCATGCCTTGCGGCGAAGCCGCGCCTCACGGCCGAAGGCCATGCCTTGCGGCGAAGCCGCGCCTCACGGCCGAAGGCCATGCCTTGCGGCGAAGCCGTGCCTTGCGGCAGCGAAGCAAGCCGTGCCTTGCGGCCGAAGGCCGTGCCTGTATGTGCGAAGCACATAGCCCACGTCAAAAAGCCGCTCACCCGCGGGTTCTCAGTTGGTCTCTCGCGAGGACAGCTTTTTCCCTCGTGGCGGAGCCACTAGGGAAAAAGATCCCGCAGCGAGAGACCAACTGAGGTTCCGCCACCCGACCCCCCAAGCAAAACGACCACATCACAGCACCCGGTTAAGCAGTGCAGTCAGCGCTGCCAGGACCACGCCGACCAGGGCCAGGGTGAGCGGGGACAGGGTTCCGGGGAAGATCGCGTTGTTGACGGCCCACCAGAGCACCAGCAGGGTCACGAGAGCGAGCAGCGCCGCCATCGTGGCCATCAGCGGCCGGTAGCGCGGCACCGCCCGCAGGTTGCCGCGGGCGACCGGCGTCATCCGGCGCACCGTGATCGCCACCGGCAACGCCACGAGCGCGACCACGAGCACGCCCAGCAGCGAGTCGGATCGGGCCGGGCCGGAGCCGAGTCCGAGCATCAGCCCCAGCACTCCGATCGTGAGCACCAGCAGCACGCGATGCAGAGTCCGCCACAGCAGCCTGTCGTAACCAGCCATGATCGCAGTATCCCAGGGTGATCCCCGAGTCCCTAGCGCGCGGCCGCAGCTCGTCCCCGAACTGCGGCCGCACCGGTTCAGGTGATGAGCCGATCGGCGAATCCACGATTAATCAAGCGAACGCTCGTCACGTCGGTGATCCTGAGGCGTCTCACGCTGGGGAGAACCAGCCGGACCGGTGCGTTCGGCGCAGAGGGAGGAGGTCGCACGTGGTCAGCAACGAGGAGTGGCAGGTCAGCTGCCGCGATGTCGCGGGCAGGCGGCGGAACATGGCGGTGTACGTGGAGCAGGGCAATGTCGTTGTGGTCGCCCCGCCCGGGGAGACCGCGGTGCTGGCACCATTGGAGGCGGGCCGGCTGCGGGCCGCGATACGAGAGGCCGTGGTGGCCGCCGCGGCACCGGAACAGGTCATTTCGGACCGCTGAGCTCTTCCCCCGTGCCTCCACTCAAGGCATTATCTACTGACGAGTAGCTAACTTGGAGGAGAACGCGTGGCACTGTGGCGGCGGTCGGCGGGACGGACACGAGACGTGGCGGCGGAAATGGCCGCCAGAGCCAAGGCGGATCGCCTCAGCTCCAGCCTGCACACCCTCTGGCTGCTGGCCAGGCAAGGAGTGGTGCGCCCGATGCGCCCCGACAAGCTGGTGCGCATCGTGTTCGCGTGGCGGCGCTGGGGCGTGACACCGGCGCTCGGCTATGCCGTCGCCGCCATCCGGCATCCGGACCGGCCTGCCGTGATCGACGAGCGCGGCGCGCTGAGCTTCCTCGAACTGGACCAGCGCACCACCCGCCTGGCGAAGGGCCTGCGCGCCCGCGGCATCACGGACGCCAGCCGGATCGCCGTGCTGTGCCGCAACCACCACGGGCTCGTCGAGACGATCGTGGCCTGCGGCAAGCTCGGCGTGGACGTGGTGCTGCTCAACACCGGCCTGCGCCCGCAGCAGGTGCGCACCGTGCTCGCCGAACAGCAGGCCGATCTGCTGGTCACCGACGTCGAGTTCACCGAAGAACTCGCAGAGCCGGACTCGGCGGATCCGGACCTCGACGTGGTGCTCGCCTGGACCGAGGGCACCACCCGCAAGGCCACGCTCGAACACCTCATCGGCAGCTCCACGGCCGGTTCGCTGCCGCGCAGGCCCCGGCACTCGCGGCTCATCGTGCTCACCTCCGGCACCACCGGCACGCCGAAGGGCGCGCGCAGGCCCGCGCCGCCCGGCGTCGGCCCGGCGGCGACGATCATGTCCCGGATGCCGCTGCGCGCCGGTGAGCGGATCCTGCTGGCGGCCCCGATCTTCCACACCTGGGGGCTGGCCGCGTTCCAGCTCGGCTCCGCGATCGGCGCGACCCTGGTGCTGCGCCGCAAGTTCGAGCCCCAGCAGGCGCTCGCGGCGGTCCAGCGGCACCGCGCCACGGCGATGTTCATGGTGCCGGTGATGCTGCAGCGGATCCTCGACCTGCCGCAGGAAGCGAGAGCGCCGTACGACACGTCTTCGCTGCGCATCGTCGCGGCCAGCGGTTCGGCGCTGCCCGCGGACTTGGCGACCCGCTTCCAGCGGGTCTTCGGCGAGGTCCTCTACAACTTCTACGGTTCCACCGAGGCGTCCTGGGTCAGCATCGCGAACCCGCGGGACCTCGCCGAGTCCCCCGGCACCGCGGGCCGTCCGCCGCGCGGCACCAGCCTGAAGATCCTCGACGAGCAAGGTGCGCAGGTGCGCGACGGCGAGACCGGACGGATCTTCGTCAGCAACGACATGCTGTTCGAGGGCTACACCAGCGGCGCGGGCAAGGAAGTGCGCAGCGGCATGCTCAGCACCGGCGACCTGGGGCGGATCGACGAAGCCGGCCGGTTGCAGGTCGTCGGCCGGGAGGACGACATGATCGTCTCGGGTGGCGAGAACGTGTATCCGAAGGATACCGAGGACGCCATCGCCACGCTTCCCGAGGTCTCCGAGGTCGCGGTGATCGGCGTCGACGACTCCGACTTCGGGCAGCGCCTGGCCGCGTTCGTCGTGCTCACCGAGGGCGCGGAACTCGACTCGGACACCGTGCGCGAACGCGTCCGTCCCACGTTGCCGAAGTTCGCGCTGCCGCGGGACGTCACGTTCCTCGCCGAACTGCCGCGCAACGCCACCGGCAAGGTCGTGCCCGCCCGGCTGCTCGAGGAATCGGAGCCCACCGAGACCGAACGGTGATGTCCCCGCGGCGCCGGTGCGGTCCCGGCGCCGCGGGGCACCGCGTTAGGCTCGGTCAGGTGAACGACCGTCTAGTGTGGATCGACTGCGAAATGACCGGGCTCGACCTGGGCTCCGACGCCCTGATCGAGATCGCCGCCCTGGTCACCGATGCCGACCTCAACATCCTCGGCGACGGCGTGGACATCGTGATCCACGCCCCGGACGAGGCGCTGTCGGGGATGCCCGAAGTGGTGCGCGACATGCACGAACGCTCCGGGCTGACCGAGGAGGTACGGCGCTCCACGGTCACCACCGCCGAAGCCGAACAACGCGTCCTGGACTACATCCGCGAGCACGTGCCGGAGAACATCTCGGCGCCGCTGGCGGGAAATTCCATCGCCACCGATCGCGGTTTCATCTCCCGCGACATGCCCG
Source organism: Saccharopolyspora gloriosae (assembly GCF_022828475.1). Classification (GTDB taxonomy): domain Bacteria; phylum Actinomycetota; class Actinomycetes; order Mycobacteriales; family Pseudonocardiaceae; genus Saccharopolyspora_C; species Saccharopolyspora_C gloriosae_A. The sequence goes on from NZ_CP059557.1 coordinate 5,691,817, forward strand.
CGCTGGACGCGCACCTGCATTACCGCATGGTGGACGTGTCGTCCATCAAGGAGCTCTGCAGGCGCTGGTTCCCGCGGATCTACTACGCGCAGCCGGAGAAGGGCCTCGCGCACCGCGCGCTGGCCGACGTGCGGGAATCGATCCGCGAGCTGGCGTACTACCGCCGGACCGCGTTCGTCCCGCAGCCGGGGCCGAGCAGTGAGCAGGCGCAGGCCGTGGCGGCCGAACTGCTCGACGGCGGCCGCGACGACACGGCCTCTCACCAGGTCGAATGACGAGTTTCACCGGTTCGGCCCTGGTGGCGGGAGCCCGGTGACGACCGGTCTCACGGCGCACGCTAGGATATTCGTGTTGCTCCGGAAAGCCGGTCGCCCGGTTGATCGGAAGCTGCGGTGGGTGTAGCTCAGTAGGTAGAGCACTGGGTTGTGGTCCCAGGAGTCGCGGGTTCGAATCCCGTCACTCACCCCATGCGAAAGGCCCGCTCCATTTCGGAGCGGGCCTTTTGTGTTGTCGCGGCAGGCGGACCCGGAAACGCGAAAGCGCCCCCGAAGGGGCGCCGCCGCGTCGAATCCGCCGCTATCGGATCAGCGGTTGCCGCCGAGCCATTCGTTCCACGGCACCTGCCAGTCGCCGAATCCGTCCCAAGACCGCAGGTTCGGCCCGCCGGAATTGGTGATCTCCACAACGTCGCCCTTCTTGAGCAGGTTGTAGACGTACTGGGCGTTGGCGTCGCTCATGTTGATGCAGCCGTGGCTGACGTTGCTGCTGCCCTGCTGACCGACCGACCAGGGCGCGGCGTGCAGGAACTCACCGCCGTTGGAGATGCGCACCGCCCATTCGACCTCGGTGCGGTAGCCGCCGTTGTCGACGTCCAGGCCGTAGCTGGAGGAGTCCATGACCTTCTTGCGGTGATGCTCGGTGACCACGTGCGCGCCGTTGTTGGACGGCCACTCGGGTTTGCCCAGCGAGACGGGCATGGTGCGCTGGGTGACGCCGTTGACCTTCACCGACATCTGGTGGCTGGCGCCGTCGGCGTGCAGCACGACCGCGTCGCCGATGGTGATCGTGGCGGAGCGGTTCTCCTCGCCCCACGACCCGTTGCCGAGGTCCTTGCCGTAGACGTCCGCGTTCACCGTGATCTTGGTTCCGGGCTTCCAGTACTCCTGCGGCCGCCAGTGCACCTCGCGGTCGTCGAACCAGTAGAACGCGCCCTCCACGGCCGGTTCGGTCTGGATGCGGATCGCTTCCTCCGCCTTCGCCTTGTCCGGAGCGGGCGCGTCCTCGGAGAAGTAGAACGCCAGCGGCTGCCCGACGCCGACGGTCTGCCCGTCGAGCGGGTTCATCGACACGTAGGTCTGGTTCTCGGGTTCGATCGTGGTGAACGTGGTCCGCTGCGTCACCGGCGCCCCGGCGGCGCCTTGCACGGTGAGCTCAGCCGTGTAGGTGGTGCCGTAGCCGAGGGGTTCGCTCACGCTCCAGCCCGCCCCGTCCGGCGTGACGGTGTTCGCGACCTGCTTGCCGTCCTCGTTCGTCAGCACCGCACCGGTGATCTTCCCGTGCTCCGCGGCGCCCGTGATCGGGGCGATCGGGGACACCTGCTGCGCCCCGTCGGCCGGATCGAACCGCACGGACGGCGGAGGCGGCGGCGCGGCCGACTCCTCGCTCCCGGATCCGCTGCAGCTCACGACCAACAACCCCACCAGCGCGACGGTCACGGCAGGCAGCCCGCGAGACCAGCGGCCGGAAACTCTCCCGACAGAGTTAGAAAACAGCTTCATGCGTGACTGTCCGTTCGATCCGATCCCCACATCCGCCTCAGACCAGTGTGCATCAAAGCACCGACCGTGTGTCCGACGACCAGTCGTGCACGAAGAGTCAACCTGCGGACCTTCGGAGCATGAGACGCACGACGGCACCCGAGGTTGCCCGCCACACCACCGCTCCCCACCTCGACCGGCTGAAACACGACTCGGATACTGCTCCAGCACCCCCCGATTCGACCACCGAAACGCCGTGCTAAAGTTTCTTTCGTCGCCAGGGAGACGGTCCAAGACCGAAACCCTGGAGGACACCAAGCGCCAATAGCTCAACAGGCAGAGCAGCTGACTCTTAATCAGCGGGTTCGGGGTTCAAGTCCCTGTTGGCGCACAGAAGCCCCAGGTCATCGGCCTGGGGCATTTCTTTTTGAGTCGGTTTCCATTCTTTTCGGATCTGATCTCGTCCTCCGGTCTCGGTCGGGTCGACCAGAGCGCGGCGCCGGGGTCCGGTGCCAGAATCAGACATGGGTGGAATCGCGGGGAACCTGGCTCTGGTGCTGCTGTTCGTCTTGATCGGCGGCTTCTTCGCCGCTGCCGAGATCGCGCTGGTGGCGCTGCGGGAAGGTCAGGTTCACAAGCTGGCCGAGCAGGGTCGGCGCGGCCGGCGCGTAGCGGCCTTGCGGGCGGATTCCAATCGGTTCCTCTCGGCCGTGCAGATCGGCGTCACCTTCGCCGGGTTCTTCGCCTCCAGTTACGGGGGCGCCACGATCGCCGTCCGGCTGCAGCCGGCCCTCGCCGGCTGGGGCCTGCCCGTCGGGATCGCCGCCACCCTCGCGCTGATCGTGGTGACCGCGCTGGTGTCGTACCTGTCGCTGGTCTTCGGCGAGCTGGTCCCGAAACGTTTGGCGCTGCAACGCCCGGAAGGCGTCGCGCTGTTGACCGCCGGATTCCTCGATCGACTCGCCACCGTCGCCCGGCCGATGATCTGGTTGCTGTCGAAGTCGACCGACGGCGTAGTGCGGCTGCTCGGGTTCAATCCGCAGGCCGGCGAAGGCAAGGTCACCCAGGACGAGCTGCGCGACATGGTGCGGACCAACGAACAGCTCAGCCTCGAAGAACGGCAGCTGCTCACCGACGCGTTCCAGGCCACCGATCGGGTTCTGTCGGAGGTGATGGTCCCCCGCACCGAGGTCGACTTCCTGCCCAGCACGGTGCGCCTGGCCGATGCCGTCAACGAGGTCGGCGACAAGCCGCACTCGCGCTACCCGGTGATCGGCGACAGCGCCGACGAGGTCGTCGGGTTCATCCACGTGCGGGACCTCCTGCGGCACGATAGCCACGGGCGGTCCACGGTGCGGGAGTTGGCCCGGCCGGTCGTCGCCCTGCCCAGGAGCAAGCCCGTTCTCGCCGCGTTGTCCGGGATGCGCCAGCACGGCAATCACCTTGCGATCGTCGTCGACGAATACGGGGGCACCGACGGCATCGTCACCATCGAAGACCTCGTCGAAGAGATCGTCGGCGACATCTGGGACGAGTACGACCCCAGCGCCACCCCGGTCGCGGCACGTGCCGACGGGACCTACGACATCGACGGCCTCACGCACCACGACGCGGTGCAGGAGCAGACCGGCATCGCGCTTCCGGACGGGCCTTATGACACCGTCGCCGGGTTCGTCATCAGCCGGTTCCAGCGCGTCCCCGCCGAAGGCGAGTCGATCGACGCGCTCGACCACCGGTTCACCGTGCGCGAAATGGACGGTCGCCGTATCGCCCGGCTCCACATCACCCCGCTCGACACCTCCGGCGGAGACGACCGGTGATGACTCCGGTCGCGTGCGGCGTCATTCCGGTCGACGGGCGGCGACGGCGAAGTTCAGCGGGATCCGAGGCGCCCCTTCGGGCAACGTCCAGCCTTGCGGGCAGGCGACGAGAGCCGGGAACGCGGGCCAATCCATGTAGGGCAGCTCGCTGACCGCTTCGATGCGGAGTCCGGCCTGCAGCAGCGCGCCGATGACGTCGCTCAGGGCGTGGCGCCACTCGTGGACCGTGACGTTGGTGATCTGTCCGTCCGCTTCCCCGGCGTAGGTCTCCCCGTCGTCGTAGGTGCCGGCGCCACCGCCGCCGAGGTAGTCGTCGGTGATCTCCCACGGCTCGAAGGCCATCGCCCCGAGGATCGGGTGGTCGTCCCGGATGACGAAGACCCCGCCCGGTTCGAGCAGGTCGTGGATCGACCGCGCCCATGCGGTGAGCTCCGGCAACCACACGATGGTTCCGGCGCTGGTGACGACGACGTCGAAGCGGCGGTCGACGAACTCCGAGGCGAACCGCGCGTCCCCCTCCACCCACGTGACGTCGTGGCCGTCGGCCTGCGCGAGGCGGGCGGCGTGGCGCAGCGAGTTGGGTGAGAAGTCGAGCCCGTGGACGTCGACGGCGCCGAGCCGCGCCCAGGAAAGGGTGTCCTGGCCGATGTGGCACTGCAGGTGCAGCAGCGACCTGTCCTCGACACCGGTTTCCGGCAGGTGCGGGGCCAGCACCGACAGGTCGTTGAGCACCACCGAAGAGATGGCGGTGGGGTCGGACAGGAAGCCGTCGACGTCGTACATCTGCGAGCGGACGTACACGTCGGCTCGGTCGTCCCAGTTCGCCCGGTTGGCGGCGACGGCCTGGGTCTCGTGCATGGCCTGTCCTTTCTGCGGAATCAGTGCGCGGACCGACGGCGTTGTATCCCGAACGGAGGGAAGCGGACAACTGATTTTCCACCGTGCTCAGCGGCGGGACTCCGATCGGTCTTGACCGCTTGATATCAGCAGCGCGCAGGACAGGGCCGCCAGTGCGGCGGTCGATGTGACGGCGCGGACGGTGTTCCAGCCGCTCCAAGTCGAGGCGGTGGCCTCGCGAACGGCGTGCAGGTTCGGCGCGCGATCGGGCGGGCCTGCGGCGGTGAGCGCTTCGTTGAGCGGGAAGTGGACCACGGACGTGATCACGACGGTGGCCATGGCCAACAGGAACCCGGCCGTCACCCACGCCCACAGGGCCGGTCGCGTGCGGCGGTGGGTGACGACCGCGATCAGCGCGAGCAAAGGTGCGCCGAGGAAGGTCGCGAGGAACCACGGGTTGATGAAGGACACGTTGAACTGCTGCATCGCCGCGACGAACGTGCGATCGTCGCCCAGTTCCAGGCCGGGCATCACTCCGCAGGCGAAGATGTAGTAGGTGCCCGCCTGCAAGCCGTTGGCCACAGTGGCCAGCAGCAGGACCACCGTCGCCGCTCGCCGCGAATCGATCATCGTCACCGCCTCCGTGGCCGAATCCCCGCCGCAGCCCCGGATTCGCCGCGTTCGCCCGGGCGGGTCAACTCGTTCCTTCCACTTCGCCGCGTTGTTCTTCCAAGGTCTCGCGGGCCTCTTCCCGGGAGCCCGCGGTGGGTTTCGCTCCGGGCAGCGGGCGGCCCGCGGTCTCCCTCGCGAACCAGGACGCGATCAGGCCGAGCAACCCGGCGGCCATGAGCACGAATGCGGGAGCCGTGATGTATCCCGTTGCGCTGACCAGGGATTCCGAGATCAACGGGGTGGTGCCGCCGAAGATCGCCACCGAAATGTTGAAGCTGATCGAGACGCCGCCGTAGCGGACGTGCGTGGGGAACAGCGCGGGAAGCGTGGAGGGCATCGTCGAGCTGAAGCAGATCAGCATCAGCCCGATGATGATCAGCCCGCCGATCACGGCTCCGACCGAGCCGTGGCTGATCATCCAGAACGCGGGCCAGGACAGCACGACGAGCGCACCGGATCCGACGGCCACGATCGGCAGCCGGCCGATCTTGTCGGAGATCCGGCCCAGGCGCACCACAAAACCCATGATCGCCAGCATCGTGACCAGTACGAACACCAACGCAGAGGTGTGCGCGTAGTGCAGGTCCGCGGTGATGTAGGTCGGCATGTAGGAGGTGAGCATGTAGTTGACGACGTTGAACACCGCCACCAGCGACACGCAGGTCAGCACCGGACGCCAGTGGTCGCGGAAGATCGTGCGGTAGACGCCGAGCCCGCGTTCGGCGCCGTGGTCCTCGGAGGACTCCTGTTGCTGCTGCGCGGGTGTCTCCTCCAGGCGGAACCGCAGGTACAGGCCGACCACGCCGAGCGGCCCGGCCAGCAGGAACGGGATGCGCCAGCCCCAGTTCACCATCTCCTGCTCCCCCAGCGCGGTGAGCAGGCCCGTGACGACCGCGGCCCCGAGCGCGTAGCCGGTGAGCGTTCCGAACTCCAGCCAGCTCGCCAGGAATCCGCGTCGTTTGTCGGGTGAGTACTCCGAGACGAACGTGGTGGCGCCGCCGTACTCGCCGCCGGTCGAGAAGCCCTGCACGACCCTGGCGAGCAGCAGCAGGATCGGCGCCCAGATCCCGATCGTCGCGTACGAGGGGATGAATCCGATGGCCACGGTGCCGAGCGCCATCGTGATCATCGTGATGGCCAGGACGCGTTTGCGACCGAGGCGGTCACCGAGCGGGCCGAACACGAATCCGCCCAGCGGCCGGACGATGAACGCGACGGCGAAGGTGGCGAAGGTCGCCAGCAGCTGGACCGTGGGATTTCCGGAGGGGAAGAAGACCTGCCCGGTGATCACGATCAGGTAGCTGAAGACGCCGAAGTCGAACCACTCCATCATGTTGCCGATGCCCGCGGCCGTCACCGCCCGGCGGACTTTGCCCTCTTCGACGATGTCGACCGCGTCCTCCAAGCGCTGTCCGCGCTTGCGCCGGCCTCGTGCGTTCATCGGCTGTCCCTCCCAGGTCGGGTGTCCCGGACATCGAGTACCCACGATCGATCAACGGCATGCGGGACGGTTCGCCTCGGATTCACCGCCCCGGCCGCTCGGTGGACGTTGCGCCGGTCCCCGACCTCGGCGCCCAGCCTCACACCCGGGGGTGCGCCGCACATCTTGATGTGGTCGCCGTGGCTCGGCGCCGCCGAATGTTCGGACATCGGTCTCCGGCTGCGGGATTTTTCGGGCACGACTGATCGTTGAGCGGTTTGCCGGGTCCGCGAAGGTCGCATACAGTTAAGTGGAGACGTCCCCGCTTGAATGGATTCTGCTGGAACCTTCGATGCCCCGGCCGGTCGCGGCGATCGGCAGCACCCACCGCGACCGCATTCGCCCGTTGCCGTGCCGGTGTCCCGAGCAAGAAGGTCGCCATCTCGGCACGCTCCGGAACCATCGCGAGACGTCACTTCCCGTCCTTGTCTGATACCGACGGAGACTCCATGTCCCACCACAGCTCCACCATCACGCTGCGGGTGAACGGCGAAACGCGTTCGCTCACGGTCGACAACCGCACCACCCTGCTCGACGCGCTCCGCGAGGACCTCGACCTGATGGGCACCAAGAAGGGCTGCGACCAAGGGCAGTGCGGCGCGTGCACCGTGCTGCTCGACGGCAAGCGGGCGGTGTCCTGCCTGCAGTTCGCCGTCGGCGTCGACGACTCCGAGGTCACCACCATCGAAGGCGTCGCCACCGGCGACCGGCTGCACCCGGTGCAGCAGGCGTTCCTGGACTTCGACGGCTACCAGTGCGGCTACTGCACTCCCGGCCAGATCTGTTCGGCCGTCGCCGTCATCGAGGAGCACGCCGCGGGCTGGCCCAGCGCCGCCACCGACGACGTCCGGCCCGAAGCCGACCCGCCACCACTGGACGCCGCGGAGATCCGCGAGCGGATGAGCGGCAACCTGTGCCGCTGCGGCGCCCACAACTCGATCGTGCGGGCGGTCGCGCAGGCCGCCACCATGCGCGAAGCCGAGAGCACCGTGTCCCGCGACGGAGCGGAGGTCTCGGCGTGAGGGAATTCGACTATCGCCGCGCCACCGACGTGCGCACGGCCACCACGCTGCTCGCGGTGAACCCGGACGCGCGGTTCCTCGGCGGCGGCACGAACCTCGTGGACCTGATGAAGACCGGGGTGGAGACACCGCCGCAGCTCATCGACGTGCGCCGGCTCCCGCTGGACCACATCGAGGTCACCGAGGACGGCGGCCTGCGGATCGGCGCGACCGCCACCAACAGCGACGTGGCCAACCATCCCGAGGTGCGGCGGCGCTTCCCCGCGCTCGCCCAGGCCGTGCTGGCAGGCGCCTCCGGGCAACTGCGCAATGTGGCCACCGTCGGCGGGAACCTGTTGCAGCGCACCCGTTGCGGCTACTTCGCCGACGTTGCGCAGCCCTGCAACAAGCGGGTGCCCGGCAGCGGCTGCCCGGCGATCGAGGGCGAGCACCACAACCACGCGATCTTCGACTGGTCCGAGCACTGCGCCGCGACCAGCCCGTCGGACATGGGAGTGGCGCTGGCCGCCTTCGACGCGGTGGTGTCCTACGAGACCGCCGACGGCGCCGGCGAACTGTCCTATTCGGACTTACACCGGCCGGTCGGGGACAGCCCGCACGAGGAGACGACGCTGCCCGCCGGTGCGCTGATCACCGGGATCACGTTGCCCGCAGCCCCGATCGCGACCCGGTCGCGCTACCGGAAGGTGCGCGAACGCGCCTCCTACGCGTTCGCCAACGGCTCCATCGCCGCCGCCCTGGACGTGCGCGACGGAGTCGTCGAGGACGTGCGGATCGGATTCGGCGCGGTCGCGAACCGGCCGTGGCGGGCGCACGCAGCCGAACGGGCGCTGCTCGGACGGCCCGCCACCGCCGAGGAGTTCGCCACCGCCGCGGACACCGAGCTCGCCGCCGCGAAACCCTTGCCGCACAACGGCTACAAGGTGCCGTTGATCCGGAACCTGGTGGTGACCGTGCTGACCGAACTCACCGAGGAGACCACCCGATGACCACCACCGACCCACGGGTGGGCACCGCAGGCCCGACCGCCCCCGCCGACACCGGAACCGTCGGCTCCGCGCGCACCCGGCTCGAAGGCCGCGCCAAGGTCACCGGCGAGGCCCGCTACGCCGCCGACCACCCCATCGAGGACCTCGCGCACGGCTCGCTGGTGCTGTCCACCATTGCCCGCGGCCGGATCACCTCGATCGGCGAGGACGCGGTGCTGGACATGCCGGGCGTGCTCACCGTGCTGCACCACGGCAACGCGCCCCGCCTCAACCCGGAAGCCGGGATCTTCGGTCCCGACCCGGGATTGCAGCTGCTCCAAGACGACCGGGTGCAGTACGCGGGACATCCGGTGGCGCTCGTGGTGGCGAAGACGCCGGAGCAGGCCCGTGCCGCCGCCGACGCCCTCGAAGTCACCTACGAAGAGCAACCGCACGACTCCGAGTTCCGCGCCGATCACCCCGCGGAGTACGCGCCGCAGGGCGCGGGCACCGTCGACAAGGGCGACGTGGACGCCGAAGCCGACGGGGCCGCGGCAGTCGTCCACCACAGCTACACCACCTCCGAAGAGCACCACACGGCGATGGAGCCGCACGCGTCCATGGCGCGCTGGGAGGACGGGCGGCTGGAGGTGGTCGACGCCAACCAGGGTTCCTTCCTGGCCGCGAAGGTCGTGTCGACGCTGTTCGATCTCGACCCGGCGTCGGTGCGGGTCCGTTCCGAGCACGTCGGCGGCGGTTTCGGTTCCAAAGCGATCGGCCCGCAGCTGGTGTTCGCGGTGATGGCCGCGACCCGGCTGCGGCGACCGGTGCGGGTGGTGCTGACCCGCCCTCAGGTCTTCGCGATCACCTCCCTGCGGTCGGCGACCGAGCAGCGCGTGCGGCTCGCCGCGGACGCCGACGGCAGGCTGCGCGCCATCGACCACGAGTCGCGCTCGTTCACCTCCACCATCAAGGAATTCGTGGAGCTCGGCACCGAACTCACCGGCGTGATGTACGCGTCCGAAGCCATCCGCACCCGCACCAAGGTGGTGCCGCTGAACGTGCCCTCGCCCGGCTGGATGCGCGCACCCGGCGCGGCCCCCGGATCGTTCGCCCTGGAGTCGGCGATGGACGAGCTGGCGCAGCAGCTCGACGTCGACCCGGTGGAGCTGCGGTTGCGCAACGAGCCGGCCGTCGGCCCCGTCTCCGGGACGCCGTTCAGCAGCCGCAGGCTGGTGGACTGCCTGGAGCAGGGCGCGAGCCGCTTCGGCTGGTGGCAGCGGGACCGGCGTCCCGGGATGCGCCGGGACGGGCGCTGGCTGCTCGGCACCGGCGTCGCCGCGGGTTCGTTCGGCGCCGGTCCGATGCCCTCGACCGCCGCCATCACCGCCGAAACCGACGGCACCTACGAAGTGCGCATCACCGCCGCCGACATCGGCACCGGGGCGCGCACCGCGCTGTCCCAGGTCGCGGCGGAAGCTCTGGAGGTGCCGCTGGAGGCGGTGCGGATCCGGATCGCCGACAGCGACTTCGGCCCCGCTTTCCTCGCGGGAGGCTCCCGAGGCACCGAGTCCTGGTCGTTCGCGATCATCGAAGCGGCCGCGGCGCTGCACAAGAAGCTCGCCGCCGGTGAGCGGGCACCGGTGACCGCGCGGGCCGACACCACCGAGCTGATCGGCGCCCGCAAGCAGCTCGAACGGCACTCGTTCAGCTCCCAGTTCGCCGAGGTAGCGGTCGACGTGACCAGCGGCGAGGTGCGGGTGCGGCGGTTGCTGGGCACGTTCGCGGTGGGGCGGATCATCAACCCGCTGACCGCGCGCAGCCAGTTCGCCGGAGGCATGATCATGGGGCTGTCGATGGCGCTGCACGAAGAAGGCGTGCGGGACGCCACCGGCAGGCAGGCCAACGCGAACCTCGCCGGGTACCACATCTCCGCGCACGCGGACGTGCCCGAGATCGACACGTATTGGGTCGACGATCCCGACGAGGACAACCCGTCCGGGGTGAAGGGCATCGGTGAGGTCGGCATCGTCGGCACCGCCGCCGCCATCGCCAACGCCGTGTGGCACGCCACCGGTGTGCGCCACCGGAACCTGCCGATCAGTCTCGACCGGGTGCTCGACGCGGCCGGGTAGTTCGCGGCAAAGTGATCATCTCGGCGGTCCGCTCACTCCGGAACGGGGTGGGCGGGCCGCCGTTCTTGCTGGTCAGGGAGCGCCACTCGCTGATAGCGGGGGAATGGACCGTTCGACCGATGCGACCGGTCGAATGCTGCGTTGACCTGCCGGCGTCAGCGGACGCGGAGGCCGTCGAACAGGAGGTCCAGCAGCCGCTCAGCCTGCTCCCGGTGCTCGTCTCCCCCGGCGGCCATCGCGATGCCGAACAGGCCCAGTAGCAGATCCGCCGCCGGAACGTCGTCCCTGATCACTCCGGCGCGGGCGCCCGCGTCCAGCAGCGGCGTGATCGAGTCGAGCAGCATTTCCTTGCTCTTGTCATACGGCGCCCCGCCGGAGTCGATGACGGCCCGCAGCGCATCGGCCATCCCCAGCTTCGCCGTCGCGTAGTCGAGCGCGCGGCCCATCCAGGCCCGCAGCGCCTCCCCCGGCGGCAACGTCGCGAGCAGGTGCGGCGAGGCATCGCACAGGCGGCTCAGCTCGTGCCGGTAGGCGGCCTCGATCAACGCCTCCCTGGTCGGGAAGTTCCGGTACAGCGTCCCGGACCCCACGCCCGCTTCCTTCGCGATGTGATCGAGGTGCGCGTCCAACCCCCGCTCAGCGAACATCCGCGCAGCGGTGGAGAGGATCTTGTCCCGATTCCGCTGCGCGTCGGCCCGCAGCGGGCGGCCGGACTCCCTGCACATGCGGCGATTCTCCCCCATGCCCCGATCACGGCTTCCGCACCCGGAACGCCGAACCGGCCGGAGAGAACGATCGTGTTCACGACGGGCTCGCAGCGACGCGGCGGGAAGCCCCGCACGCGTCTTATTCCCCTCTCCTGGCTCCCGGGGGACCTCGACGCACGGACGGTGTGCGGACGAGCAAGCAGGTGGTCCGTCGCGGCCGTGGGATTGCTGACGCAGGAACGCGAGTTCGGGGTAGGCGCGAGTCCCAGCGGGTCGTGCGAGAGATGGCCCTGGCGACGGCGTCGTAGTCGAACTGGAGGGAACGGCCGGTCGGCAGAAGCGCCGACGTGCTGCACCGCGGACCAGGGTGCGGACCTCGCCCGCGGTGCAGATGCCGCCGGAAGCGCAAGGAGCGCGGGTCAGTCCCGTAACGGGTCGAAGTCGGGGCCGAAGTCCCCGTCGTCGTCATCGACCGGCCTGCGCCGCTGCGGCTTCTTCGGCGCCGCGGACGGGTTCGCGCTCGGCGGTGCGGGCGGTGCCGCGGGCGGCCGAGGCTTCGGGTCGTCGTCCTCCGGTGGCGCCCACTTGCCGGAGTCCGGCTGTTCGGCCTCGGGCTCGTCGGGTTCCTCCGGGAACCGCTCCCGCAGGTTGTCCAACATCATCGACCGCGTCTGCTGGTCCTCATCGCCGAGCTGCTCGGTCATCACCTCGCCGACCTTGGCGGCGATGTCGGACTGCGCCTTGCGCATCGTGTCCATGATCTGCGCGGACAGTTCCTGCAGCGGCATCGAGCGGATCTTCTCGGTGAACTGCACGTCGGTGACGCTGCCATCGGCGCGCACCGTCACCTTCACCCGGCCGTCCGGGCCGGTGGCCGTCAACCGGATCTGCTCGGTCTGCTCGCGCACCGCCTGGTAGCGCTGGGCCTTCTGCGCGAAGCCCTGCGCCCACTGCTCGATGCGCCGCTCCGCCTCGTCCGGGTCACTGCCGAGCGCAGCGAATCCACCGGGTCCGGACATGGTCCGCCTCCATCACATGCTCAGTACTGCTGAAATCCGTTCGGGTGCCGCTCAGGCGTCTTGCGGCGCTTGACCGCCGTGGGCGGCGCTCTTGAGCGTGAACTGCTGCGCGGACTTGCCCTCGGGCAGGTGCTGGCGCTCGAACTGCCGGAAGGACTCCGCGTTGTCCTCGTCGTTGGAGTCGTACTCCTTCGCCGTGTTGCGGATGTTCTCCGCCGTGACCTCAACGCCCTCGCGTGCCGCCTCCAGCGCGGTCACGCCCTCCTCCTCCATCGGATTCACGATGGGCGGCAGGAACGAGCACAACAGCCCGTAGGCCTCGTCGGACATGCTGACCTCCTTGGCCGCCGAGACCGCGGTGTCCAACCGGTCGGTCAGCGCGTCCAGATGGCTCGCGTGCGCCCGCAACTCCTCCGAGACGACTTCGTAGGGCATGTCCGAAACTCCTCACGATGAATGTCCGTGCCGCGCGCGGGAACCGCCGGCGGTGCGGCTCAGCGGCCCAGCAGGTCTTCGAAGTCCATTGTGGACAGGACGTCGGCGACGCGTTGCTCGATGCGGCTGTGATCGGCGGGCATGATGCTCAGCCACTCGCCCTGGTTGACCATCAAATACCGGCCCTGATGCGTGTCGAACCAAGTGACCAGCGTCGCCGCCCGCGTCGCACCGCGGGACACGCCGATCTGCCCGCCCGCCCGGCGATTCGTCGCCAACTCCAGCAACGCGTCCACGTCCTCGGCGGACATTCCCGTGCGCAGCAACGCCGTGCGATCGTCGAGATCACCACCGAACGGGTCGTCCCCGAAATCATCGTCGTCGTTGGCGACCTTCTCCAGCGACTCCTTGCGCACCGTGAACCCGCGTCCCCGGCCCGGATCGGCGGGTGCGAGCACCCCGACCGCGACGCTCGCCAACGCCCGCGGCCGGAACCCCTGCAACCGCACCTGATCGTCGGCGAGCACCGCGAGCACCCCGGCACGCCCGTTCACCGCGGCCAACGCTCGCAACGGCCCGTCCGCCACACCGACGACGTCCACCGAGAACTCGTGGTCACCCAGCAGCCGCAGCAAACCCTCCAGCTCGTCGTCGAGCCGATCGCCCGACACGAGATCGCGGGCGGCGAGCTTGCGATACACCTCACCGGTGAGCTCGGCGCGTTCCTCCATCGTCGCCCCGATGCTCGGTACCCGAAGCGGGTACGGCGCCCGGCGCATCCCGAGCGAACCCGCCACCAGGTCGAACTCGTAGGCGGACAGCACACATTCCGGATTGCTGTTCATCGTCGGTGTCTCAGCCGTCCTTCTTCTTCGGCTTGCCGCCACCGATCACCGGCGGCGGCAGGTCCGCACCCGGAACTTCGACGATCGGCGTGCTCTCCACGTACTTCGCCCGGCGTTCCTCGTCCTCACCGCCACGACCGCGCCCGGCCGCCGCCCCCGGCGCACCCATACCACCAGCACCGGCACCGGCGCCTGCACCGGCCGAGCCGCCACCGGCCGGACCAGCGGCCGGGCCGCCCGTCGACCCCGTGCCCACCGAAGAACGGCCGCCGGCACCCACGTTCGAACCACCGGAACCGCCCGCACCCTGCGAGCCTCCGGCTCCACCAGAACCGCCCGCACCCTGCGATCCACCGGCGCCACCCGCACCCAGCGATCCGCCCGAACCGGATCCGCCCGTGCTCGGGATGGGCGGAATCGCACCGCTCCAGCCCGAACGACCGCCCTGCCCGGTGCCGCCCGGCCCAGTACCGCCGCCGGGGCCTTGCCCGGGCCTGCGACCACCTGGCGCGACCGGACCGCCCCGGGAGTGTCCGGGGATTCCAGCTTCGGCACCGGGCGGTGCTTGATCGTGGGCGGATCGACCGAGTTGGGTGAAGTCTTGCCCTTAGGACCGGAGCCCTGCGAGGTGGTGCTCTCCGGACCGTTCTTCCGGTCCACCGGGCTCTTGCCCTGGTTGTTCCCGCCGCCGAAACCGTCCAGCGAGGGCACACGAGCGCCCGCGCCTTGGTTCGAACCGCCCTTGTCACCGGAGACCTGCGAGGTGTGCTCCAGCTGCGGAGCACTGGCCGACGTGTTCGACGCGGGGGTGTTCAGCGCGGCCATCCGCTTCGTGGCCTCCGCGCCGCCCTGCTGCGGATCGATCGGCGGGACCGCGGCGCCGGGAGCGGAAGGCTCCCCGCCCGGGGTCACGGGCTGCTGAACACCGGGCGCCTGTCCCGGCCCGGACGCACCCGCGGACCCGGTGCTCTCAGGCGTCCCATTCGGCTGAAAGGCGCTGTTGGCTTTGACGCCCGCCTTCTCGCCGTCCCTGATCGGGTCCGGCGGCGGCTCGAACCGGGGAGTGCTCCCGTCGACCACGCGGGAATCGCTCTCCATCCGCTCCATCACGGCGACGGCCTGATCGTGGGCGGAGTCCGCCTTATCCTGCTGCTGCTTCATGTCCTTCATGGCGGCCACGATGCCCATCAGCACACCGGCACCGTTCTCGCGGCCGAGGGAGCCGTAGACGCCGACGATCTCGTCTTTGAACTCGACGTCCTTCGGCTCGGGCATGCTCGTCTTGGCGGCCTCCATGACCTGGCCCTGCTCGCCGATCCGCTTGCCGAGGTCGCCTGCGGTGTTCCCCGCGTCGGAGGTCCAGCGGGCCAGCTCGTGGATCGCGCCGCGCGCCGACTGCGCCGCCTCGCCCTGCCAGCCCTCCTCGGTGCCGCGCAGCCGTTCGGCCATGCGCTGGGAGGAATCCCCGATCTCGGTGCCCATCCGCGACCAGTCCTGGGCGAGCTCGCCGACCCGGCCGGGCTCGTTGTCGTTGTGCACCGCCTCGTAGAGCTCGCGGTGGCTGCGCGAACTCCAGTTCTGGGTGTCCCGCAACACCAGGTCCGTGCCCGGGGCCGCCGTGCCGAGCTTGGCCCGCGTCGCTTCGCCGGTGCCCTGATCTTCCTGCGTCATGTTCTGGTTCTTCCCCCTCAAGCCGCGACCGCGCCCGGCGGCCGCACACCCAAGTCAAGTTCGAGAATCAAGTTCGAGGACGGGCACGGACGCCCGTGGACTCTCCTGCCGCGCGACTCGGCCTCGCACGACTCTTCCGCGATGGCGACCGGTCGCCACGGCCCGTCAACGGTCCGGCACCGGCGCCGCGAACGGTCGGCGTCGAGGTGCAATGGCGGCCGAGGCGACTCCCCCTGACCGCCACCACGTGCTGCTCACAGCTGGGACTTGAGTTTCTGGAACATGTCGACGGCGTGCTCGTCGGAGGTCTGGTACTGGCGCATCGCCTCGCCCACCGCGTCCTGCGCCTCGTCGAGCACCCGGCGGTACTCCTTGAGCACGCCGGTGAACGAGTCGCCCTCGCTGGTGGTCCGATCCACGAACTTCCCGGCCATCGCCTCGGCCACCGGGTTCTGCCCGAGCGGCGCGCGACGACCGAGGTCGTCGGCCCGACGCAACCAGGCGTCGACCTGATCCATCTGGTCGGTCAGCAGCTCCCGGACTTCGCGGCCCGCGGCGGGATCCAGTTGCAGCCGTCCGGACGCCACGTCCGAGCGGAGCGTGCCGACCGCGGCCGCCGAGGCCTGCAGGCGCTTCGACGCGACCTTCATCGGCTGCGCCGGCTCCGTACCGGCCTGCACCGGTCGCAGCTCAGCTTCCTCTCCGCCGCTCATGACTCCCCCTCGGAGCTCACAAATCCCGGACACGACATGCCCCGGCGGAACCGAACCCCCCGGAACGGGCGCCTGCCGGTGATACAAGATCTACCGGAATGACTCTGATCAACAACAGGGTGGTCACGGTGATCGTTACCACCCGGCAATCAGATCGACCCGATACGGCGGAAATTCCGCTGAGGACTCAACCTCCGGCTCGCTCACACGTCCGCCAGTTGGACGAACCTGCGATTTCCCAGGCCAGGACAAGAATTCGATTAGAAGTCGGCCGGAGCGGCATGGTTGCATCGCCGCACCGGACGGACGGCGGAATCCTACCCGGACGGCCCCGGGCATCGTTTTCCGCTCCCTGGCCGAGGATTCAGCGCAACGATCCGTTGGCGGACCGCACCAGGTCGGCCACGACCCACACCACGCCGCCGCCGAGCGCGACGGCCATCACGTAGTTCATCAGCTGCCACTGCTCCGCATTGATCAGGGTCGGCACCACGGCGATGGAGAACATCGCGAGCACGAAGAAGTTGGCCAGATTGCGGCGGGTCGATTTGGACATGCTCTGCTCCGTTCGTTCTCGCACCGCTGCGGCGCGATCTCGTTCGCTGTCACCACTGAATCTTTCCGCCGGGCGCCCGCAAGCACATCGGGCCGGAGGACGAACCGGTTCCGGACGCACCGGCCGAAAGTACGAACCCGCGCGAACCGCCCGGTTCCCTTGTCCGGCAACGCAACCGACGCGCAGTGGGCCGCTATCAACGTCCGCGGACCCGAGTACCATCGGCGGATCGTTTCCGCTTTGGGGAGAACGCATGGTGCCGATCGGTGCGGAGCACACCGCCGACATGGATCCGGCGAACACCGGTCCCGCTTTCCTGCGCAGGCGCTTCGGTCAGATCGGGCTGGACGCCGTGGTGCGCACCACGATCTCGGTGCTGCTCGCGCCGCTCGTGCTCCCGCTCGCATGGCTGGTGCGGCAATTCGGAGTATCGGGCTTCGCCGGCATCGTCACCGGATTCTGCGTCACCTTCCTGGTGACGATGGTGTTCGCGTGGTGGTGGCATGTGTGGTTCCCGTACCGGCACGGCGACCAGACCCCCGCGATGCGCTGGCTGAAGCTGCGCCTGATCGGCATGGACGGGGACAAGCCCGGCCTGGGGCAGTACAACGCGCGGTGGGTGCTCACCACCGTGGACACGATGTTCTTCTGCCTGGTCGGCATCGTGCTGATCATCGTGACGCCGCAGCACCAGCGGGCCGGCGACATCGTGGCCCGCACCCGCGTGGTGCGGGCCGACGTCAACTGACGAGGCCGTGCTGCCAGGCCCAGATCGCGATCTCCGTGCGGTTGCGGACCGACAGCTTCTGCTGCGCGCTCGCCAAGTGCGACTTCACGGTGGACAGCGAAACGTGGAGCTCGGCGGCGATCTCCGCGTTCGTCGCCCCCCGCGCCACCGCCAGCACCGTGTCCAGTTCCCGCTCGCTCAGCGGCGTGTCCCGGCGGCTCAGGCGGCGGCGCTCGGGCTGGGTGAAGTGCGACAGCAGCCGGGTGGTCACCGACGGCGAGATCATCGACTCCCCATCTGCCGCCGCGTGCACGGCGTTGACCAGCAGCGCGGCACCGGCGTCCTTGAGCAGGAAGCCACGTGCCCCGGCCAGCAGCGCGGCGTAGACGTTCTCGTCCACGTCGTAAGTGGTGACCACGACGACGCGCAGCGGATCCGGCACGTCCGGCCCCGCCAGCAGCCGCGTCGCCTGCAACCCGTCGACCTTCGGCATCTGGATGTCCATCAGCGTCACGTCCGGCCGCAGCTCACGAGCCATGTTCACGGCGGCCTCACCGTCCGCGGCCTCACCGACGACCTCCAGGTCCGGCTCGGCGCTGAGGATGAGCCGGAACCCGGTCCGCACGAGCGTCTGGTCGTCGGCGATGAGAACGCGAATGGTCACCGGGGGCCTCCTTGGCCGTTGCCGCCGGCGTCCTGCGGAGCTGCGATCGGGAACCGCGCGGTCACCCGCCACCTCCGTCCCGGTGCGGGACCGGCCTGCACGGTCCCACCGACGGCCTGCACGCGTTCGGCCATGCCGACCAGCCCGTAACCGGAACCCGTGCGGTCCGGCGATACCGACGGCACGTTGTCGTTTTCCACGACGAGCACAAAATCCGCACCCTCACGGTGACCGGACACGCGGGCCTCGGCAGCGTCCGGGGAGTGCTTGCGCGCGTTGGTCAACGCTTCCAGCACGATCCGATGCGCCGTGGTCGCGAGCTCCGGGTTCACCGGCACCTCGTCGAGGTCCGCGGCAACGTCCACAGTGGCGTGCACGCCGGCGGCGCGACGCACCGCTTCGCCGAATCCGGTGCCGTGCGGGAGGGAATCGTCATCGTCGGTGCGGAGCATACCGACGAGCC
Source organism: Saccharopolyspora gloriosae (assembly GCF_022828475.1). GTDB lineage: Bacteria > Actinomycetota > Actinomycetes > Mycobacteriales > Pseudonocardiaceae > Saccharopolyspora_C > Saccharopolyspora_C gloriosae_A. The sequence continues at coordinate 5,710,308 of NZ_CP059557.1, forward strand.
TGCGCATCGCGGCGAGCGCTTCGGCCCCCGCCTGCTCGATCTCGGTGTAGACCTCGACGGGGTCCTCCGGCGAGACCCGAGGGTTACTCGCCAAGGCGCGGGCGGCGTTCGTGCGGACCACGATGCCGCTCACGTGGAAGGCCACGAGGTCGTGCAGCTCCCTGGCCAGCCGCAGCCGCTCACCGGTGCGGACCGCCGCGAGTTCACCGCGCCTGCGGTTGTCGGCGTCGCGCAGCACCAGGCCGATCGCCAGCGCGATGCCCCAGGTCAGGGCGGCCGACACCGTGATCAGCGTGCGGGCGGTGCCGTCGAAGCGCAGCAGCGAGGCCGGCACCAGTGCGATCACGCTGCCCACCGCGACCAGCACCGCCGGCCGCGGGCGCAGCCGGCGACAGCATGCGCCGACCAGCAACGACAGGCCGAGGATCTCCGCGCCGGTCGGCACCTGCCCCGTCGCGAACCCGGCGTGGACGAGCCCTTCGCTGATCACCGTGCTGAGCAGGCTCAGCGCGATGGCCGCGGCGGCCAACCCACCGACGTGGGCGGGAAACCGCCGCCGCAGCACGGCCAGCAGCGCGACGATGGTGCCGCTCGGCGGGATCAGCAGCACCGCGGTCGTCGAGGCGCGCGAGTCCAGCCACGCCACCGAAACCGCGTCGGCGAGGAAGACCACCACGAGCGCGACGGCCTCCACGGCGAACAACCCGCGCCGGGCGGGCGGCCCGAAGAACCACGGACTGCTCATGATCACCGACCTTATCCCAGTGGAGGACGGAAATTACCGCGACGCCTTGACGTCCACGACATACCGGTTGGAGTCGGGCAGGAAGCTCAGCACCACGCCGACCGTGGACAGGGCCACCCCGACGTAGGACGCCGCATCGGCCGCAGGCCCGAACAGCGCGAGCGCGTTCAGCACCGCGAACACGGTCAGCACGATCCGCGCCCAATTCCGGCCGGTCCGCAGCTTCAGGCTCAGCCACCCGTAGATCAGCAACGTGACCACGGACGTCCCGAGCGCGATGTTCACGAGCAGGTCGTTCAGCTCCGGACCCACGTCGGGCATCGGGGACTGCGAACCGGAGAGCAGCTGGATCGTTCCCCAAACCGTGGGGATCACCGCGGAAGCGAGGTAGGCGAGCACCGAGAAGTTGATGCTCGACGGGGCGGAAGGAGTGTGCACGTTCAAAGTCGCCATGGCCGGAAAACTAATCATCCCAAAGAATTACCGGCAAGCTTTTCCGGAGCATTTCGTACTTTTGGCCATGCGGCTCATCCTCACGACCTAGCAGCGCCGATTCAATTCGTCCTCGAGTCCAATACACAAATATGAGCGCCTCCGTGAACAATCGTTCCGACCACTTTCCAAGGGAGGTTCGATGCGTGATTCAGCGAAGCGGGCGGCGCTCACCGCCGCCTGCCTGGGACTGGCGGTGACCGGTCTGCCCGGCGTCGCCTCGGCGGCCGGGAACACCGTCCCACCGAAGTACGCCGACCAGCAGCTCAACTGGACACCCTGCCCGTTCGAGGCGGCCGAGGGCAGCCGGCCCGCCGAGTGCGCGGTGGTGACGGTGCCCCGCGACTGGGCGAACCCGGAGGCCGGAGCCGACCTCGCGGTCTCGATCAGCCGGGTGCGGGCGGGCGGTGAAAAACTGGGGTCGCTGCTGGTGAATCCGGGCGGCCCCGGCGCGCAGGGCAGCTCGGTCGCCGGGTCGATCGCCGGACTCGAACCGGAACTGCACCAGGGCTACGACCTCATCGGCATGGACCCGCGCGGAACCGGCCACGAAGGCGCGCCCGAGCAGCAGGGATTCCTATGTGAAGTCCCACTCGACCGATTACCACAGGGCGGCGGCCTGGATGCGCGAGACCGCTCCGCCGAGAGCATCGCCGAACACCAGAAGATCCCGCGCGCCACCGCCGAAGCCTGCCAGAGCGATGCCATCGCCCCGTTCATCACGACCTGGCAGACCGCCCACGACATGGATCTCATCCGCGCTCTCCTGCAGGAGGAGAAGCTCAATTATCTGGGCTATTCCTACGGGACCTGGCTCGGCGCCAAATACGCCTCGCTGTTCCCGGAACGCTCGGGCCGGATGATCCTCGACTCGAACGTGAACTGGCAGGGCAGATTGCAGGCCGCGTTCGAAGATTTCCCGCGCATCGGCCAGCGCTGGTTCGACGAGGTGTACCTGCCGTGGACCACCCGGCAGTTCCCGGAACTCGTCGGCACCGACGTCGAATCGGCCCGGCGCACCTGGGAGGACGTGCGCGCGTTCTACGCCGCGCAGGGCGTCTCACCGGACAACTTCGACGCGTTGTTCGTCGGCGTGGGCAGCGAAATCGGCTGGACGCTGTCGAGCGCCGTGTTCGTGGCCGCCATCAACGAGATGAACGGGCAGCAGCCCCCGGAACCGGCTCGATCCGCGGAACTGCAGGCGATGCTCGATGAGCAGGCGCGGGCGAACTTCGGCGTTCCGCTCACCGAGCTGACTCCGCAACAGGTCGCCGACGGGCTCGCCGAGGACTACGCGCCGGTGACCGGAACGCGGTTCGCCGTCGCCTGCGGCGACCAGCCGACCCGATCCGCGCAGTGGTACCAGGACCTCAGCGACCGCCAAGGGCCGGAGCTGCCGCTGAACGGCTGGGCCTACGGGTTGAACGAGACCTGCGGGTACTGGTCCGACGCCCCTCGCCAGGACCTGCCGCAGCTGCCGCCGGAAGTGGCGGAGAACGTGCTCGTGATCCAGGGCGAATTCGACCCGCAGACCGCTTACGAGCAGGGCTCCTCCGCCGTGGACGCGGCCGACGGGGTCACCATGGTCTCGGTGGACGACTCCCCGGCGCACGGGCAGTACGCGATGGCGAACAACCCGTGCGTGGACGGCATGGTGAACGTGTTTCTGCTGCACGGTTCCCGGCCCGCCGACGCGGCGTGCCCGTCCGTCCCGCTGCCCGGCGAGCAGGAGGTGTTCCCGGTCGACGGTCCCGTGACCTCGGCGCCCACGCCGTTCCTCGCCGACGCCGGCACCGGCCCGGACCACCCCGAGCTGCGCCGCTCCCTGCAAGACCAGATCAGCCGCGCCAACCTCAACCCCGCGGCCTGACCCACCCCTGCCCCGCCGGCCGAACAGCCCGTCCACCCGAACCACCTCGACAAGCTGCGGCACCCCAGGCGCAGCCACTTCCAACGGAGTGAACGGACCGCTCGCCCAATCCCCCTGGACAAACGGTCCGCTCACCCGAACCAACTCGCCGTAAGCAACAGAAGCACCAGTGACCTCGGCAGAGCCACTGCGAGCGGAGTGAACGGACCGTTCGCCCAATCCCGTTGGGCATACGGTCCGTTCACTCCTTCCCTTCCCCGCGCAGCCCACGACGTGGGGTTTCGAATCTGAGTGAACGGACCCTTCGTCCAATCTCGTTGGGTAAACGGTCCGTTCACTCGGGTCCTTGTCGGCGTGAGCAGCTGGGGGCCGCGGATGCGGTGATCTTGGTGAAGCCACTGCGAGTGGAGTGAACGGACCGTTCGTCCAACAAGATTGGACGAACGGTCCGTTCACTTGACGTGATGCAGGACGCCGCCCGCTGGAGGTCAGATAGGACAAATGCGGTGGTTCGGCGGACTCGGGGGAGCGGGTCTCTGCTGATGACGCTGCGACGTGCCCGTTGGACGGCGGCGTTGCCGAGCTTCGCGGTCGTCCTCGTAGTCTTCCCGGACCGGGCGAGCGGCGCCCATCCGCTCGATCAGACGGCTGCCGGCCCGGCGTTCGCGGCCGCAGCGGGCTCACGTCCTGGTGGGCTCCGGTTCCGGGTCGCGGGTGAGAGCGTCGGTGATCTCCTCGGCTGCGGCGGGAGCGTCCCGGTACCAGGAGCCGACCGCCGCGAACAGCAGCAGCGACACCAGCACCGGCGACACGACCGTGATCGCCTCCGACAGGCCCAGCACGTACTTCGTGATCGCGAACGTGAGCAGCCCGCCGGCCCAGGAGGTCAGCGCCGCGGTGGGTCCGACGTGCCGGAACGGCCGCAGCATGCCCAGCATCATCGGAATCGAGATCGGCCCGATCAGCGCGCCCACCCAGGCGACGATGATGCCCAGCACACCGCCCAGGGTCTCCGCGTTGAGCGCCAGCACCACGCTGAGGAACACGAACACCACGGTGAGCACCCGGCCTGCCCGCAGGAACTGCTCGTCGGTGAATCCCTTGGCACGACGCCACACCTGTGGCAGGACGTCCCGGGTCATCACCGCCGAGATCGCGGTGGCGTCCGACGCGGCCATCGCCATCGTGTGCGAGAAGACGCCGACCAGAACCAGCCCCAGCAGTCCGGCCGGTAAGAACTGCAACGCCATCTCCGCGTAGACGTCCTCGGAGTTGTCCACCCGCACCAGCAGCGGCGCCGCGAACATCGGCAGCATCAGCACGATCGGCCACACCAAGTACAGCCCGCTGGACAACAGCGCGGTATGCCGCGCCGCCGACGAGGTGGGCGTGGCGATGTAGCGCTGCGCCAGGTTCCACATGCCGCCGTTGTACTCGAACGTCTTCACCAGCACGTACACCAGCAGGAAGTACGCGGGATAGCTGCTCGTCGTCGGCGAGGTGTGCCCTTCGGGCAGCGCCGACCAGAAGTTCGCGTAGTTGAACCCGCGCTGCGCCAAGGCGATCCCGACCGCGCCGATCATGGCGAACGCCGCGACGCCTTGGATCACGAACTGTCCGAGTTCGGTGAGCGCGTCGGCCCACAATCCGCCCGCGGTGCAGTACACCAGCGTCACCGCGGCGGTGATCACGATGCCCCAGCCGAGCGGGATGCCGACGAACTTGTTGAGCAGCAACGCGACCGCCGACCACTTGGCCGCTACGTCGAACACCTTCAGCAGCGAACCGCTCCATGCCAGCACCTGCTGGGTGGGCACGTTGAACCGCCGCGCGAGGTACTCCAGCGGGGACGCGATGCGGTAGTGCGTGCGCAGCCGATTCCACTTGGGAGCGAACAGGAACGCGCCGATCCCGGTGGCGACGGCCAGCGGGAACATGAACACCACGTAGGACACGATGCCCTGGTCGTAGGCGACCCCGGCGTATGCCACGAACACGACGGCGCTGTAGCCGGACATGTGGTGCGAGATCCCGGCCAGCCACCACGGCATTCGGCCTCCGGCGGTGAAGAAGTCCGCGGTGTCGGCGACCTGACGATGCGCCCAGACACCGATCGCCAGCATGATCAGCAGATATCCTGCGATGACCACCCAATCCAACGGGTGCATGTGGTGTCCCTTCCCTGGCCGGGGAAATCCGGCTCTCACTTCGTTGTGGGGGTTTTCGGGCGGTGCGGAGTGCGGTTCAAGCTAGGGAGCGGCGGCACCCGCGGCAATCAGTTGCCATTACTTGCCATCCGGTCTAGGGCACGCCGGTGAAACGACCGGCCTCGGCGTCGACCGCCCGCACCAGTTCGTCGTCCGAGGCCAGCTCGGCATCAAGTGCCGTGAGCAGCTCGCGCGCACCGGAGCGTGCCGGTGGCACGAGCTCGTCCGCGCGCGGATCCCGCACGTCCGCACCGCGGAGGTGACCGATCCACGCGGCGAGCACCGCCACCGCCGCCTCCGGCAACCGTCCGGCGGCGCGTTCCGCCCGCAGCACCGGCAGGATGCGCGCCGGGATCTTCTGCGAGCCGTCCATCGCGATCTGCCGCAGCCGGTGCTCGATCCCGGCTGACTCGAAGCGTCGCCGCAGCGCCGCCCGGTATTCGCCGAGTTCCGCGGCGGGCAGCGGCAGGTGCCGCGCGGCGGTGTCCCACCACGACTCGACCAGACCGGTGAGAACCGCATCGTCCATCGCTTCACGCACCGATCCCCGGCCACGGCCGAGCCCGGCGTAGGCGAGCAGGCTGTGCGCGCCGTTGAGCAACCACAACTTCCGCCGCTGGTGACCGTCGACGGAGTCGACGAACCGCGCGCCCGCCCGCTCCCAGTTCGGCAGGCCGCCGGGGAAATCGCCTGCCAGCAGCCACTCCGTGTACGGCTCGGTCACCACCGGCACGGCGTCGCGGACTCCGGACAGCTCATGCACGGCCTGCACGTCATCGGGCGTGGTGGCGGGCGTGATCCGGTCGACCACGGTGCTCACGATCGACACCCCGTTCTCGACCCACGCCGCGAACGCCGCGTCCGCACCCGCCACCGCCGCCCGCAGCACCGTGCGCAGCACCGTGCGCAGCACCGCACCGTTGTCCGGAACGTTGTCGCAGGGCACCAGGGTGATCGGCGCGGCGGACGCGCGGAACCGAGCCCGCAATCCGGCCACCAGCCTGGAGATCGCGGAATCCTGCCCCGGCTGCGGCACCCGGTAGGCCGCCTCCGTCACGGTCAGCGTGACTACCGCGACCTCGGGGACGGAGAGGTCCGCGAGCCACTGCTCGGTCTCCGCGCCCGCGTGCGCCCGGCTGATCGAGGCCACGGTGCGCACCGGATCGTCGCAACCGCGCACCAGCAACGAATACAGCCCGCGCTGCGCGTTGAGCTCCGCGGGCAGTTCGGTACTGCGGAACGTGTACGCGGCGATGCCCCACTCCGGGTCGGCGGCGGTGTACCAGGCCTGGTGGGCGCGGTGGAACCCGCCGAGTCCCAGGTGCACGGCGCGGACCGGGGCGGGCTCGGTGGCCCGGTTCAGTCGCATGGTCCCAACCGGAAGGCGGTTCGGGGCTGGCGGTCGTTGAGGTCGCGCAGGACCTGCGCGGCATCGTCCTCGCTGAGCACGTGCTCCGCGACGAGCGAGGCCAGGTGCCCGGCGTCGACCCGGCGCGCGGTGTCATGGCGGGCGGGGATGGAGCAGAAACCTCGGGTGTCGTCGATGAATCCGGCGGTGCGGTGAAAACCGGCCGTCTCCGTGACAGCGTCCCGGAACCGCCGCATCGCACGCGGCGCGTCCAAGAACCACCAGGGTGCGCCCAAGAACACCGACGGGTAGAAGCCGGCGATCGGCGCGAGTTCGCGGGAGAACACCGTCTCGTCCAGGGTGCACAGCACGGTCCGGAACCGCGGATCGGTGCCGAAGCGCCGCAGCATCGGGCGCAGCGACTCGGTGAACTCGGCGCGAGTGGGTATGTCGTGGCCGGTGTCCGGGCCGTAGTGCGCGAAAGTCGTCGGGTGGTGGTTGCGCAGGCTGCCGGTGTGCAGCGCCAGCACCAGGCCGTCCTCACTGGACATCCGGGCCATCTCGCCGAGCAGTTGCCTCGACAGCAGCGCCGCGTCACCCCGCCCGGCGCGGACCTCCTCGAACAGGCGGGAAGCCTCGTGTTCCGGCAGGAACTCCATGCGTGGATCCGGGGCGCCGTGGTCGGTCGCGGTGGCGCCGTGCGCGCGGAAGAACTCCCGCCGCGCCTCCAGTGCCCGGACCAGGCCGCGGTAGTCGCCGGTGTCGATGCCGCTGACCTCGGCGAGCCGCCGCAGCGCCGCCTGCCAGTCCGGGCGGGTCGCGTCGAGGTAGCGGTCCGGGCGGAACGTCGGCACCACCCGGCCCTGCCAGCTCGGGTCCGCGGTGAGCGCTCGGTGGTGGCGCAGATCATCGGCGGGATCATCGGTGGTGGCGAGCACCTCGATGCCGAACGACCGGTACAGCGCGCGCGGCCGCAGCTCCGGCCGAGCCAGGCGTTCGGCGAGCTCGTCGAACAACACGTCGGCGGTCGCCGCCGAAGGCTGCACCGTCACGCCGAGCACGTCGTGCAGCTCCGACTCCAGCCACTGCCGCGAAGCGGTGCCGAGGAACAGGTGCCAGTGCGAGCAGAACGCCCGCCACACCTCGCGCGGCGACGCCGGTTCCTCCGGGCCGCCCGGCAGGCCGCACTCGTGCAACGGAACTCCGTGCGCGTGCAGCAGCCGCGTCACGTAGTGATCGGGCGTGACCAGCAGTGCCGCCGGGTCCGCGAACGGCCGGTCCGTGGCCAGCAGCTCGGGATCGACGTGTCCGTGCGGGCTGATCAGCGGCAGATCCCGGACCTCCTCGTAAAGGCGCCGGGCAATGGGGCGTTGCACCGGGTCGCTGGGCAGCAGCCGATCGGGGTGCGGCGCGAGCGGAGTCGGCGCCCGTGAGGTGGAACCACTAGCCATGCCCGCAGAATCGGCCGCGCGCGAAGCCGCGGACAACTAGTTGCCATCGGTTGCCGGTCCGGTGGAGCCGCGGACCACAAGATGCGCGTCGAAGCTCATGGGCCGGGCGGTGCCGCCGGTCAGCTCGGCATGCACCAGATCGACCGCGACACCGCCGACCTGCCCGGTAGGCCCTGCGATGGTGGTCAGCCCGGGCATCACCAGGTCCGCTCCGAAGATATCGTCGCAGCCCACGATGCTGCGGTCCGCGGGCAGCCGCAGCCCCATGCCCTGCAAGCGCTGCATGGCGCCGATGGCGACGAGGTCGTTGTAGGCGATGGCGGCGGTGGCCCCGTCCAACACGAACGCCTCCGCCGCGTCCCGGCCTCCTTCCCTGGTGGGCGGATGCGGCCCGAGGAACACCGACTGCAATCCCAGGTCCGTCGCTTCGGCGTGCACCGCTGCCCAGCGCTGGCCGTTGATCCACGAATTCCGCGGACCCGACAGGTACGCGATGCGGCGGTGCCCGAACGCCGCGAGGTGGCGCACCGCGGTGCGCATTCCGCCCGCGGTGTCCACCACCAGGCTCGGCAGGCCCTCGATCACGCGGTTCACCATCACCAGCGGACGGTGCCTCGCCAACTGCCGCACCGACTCGTCGGCGAGCCGGGAGGTGGCGAGGATGCCGCCCGTCGAATTCGCCAGCAGGTGCCGCAGATTCCCGGCTTCCACCTGCGGTGACTCGTCGCTGTCGGTGAGCGCCAGCGTGTAATGCCGCTCGATGGCGCGGGACTGCACGGCCTTGATCAACGCGGCGTAGTAGGGGTTGGCGATGTCCGTGACGACCAGCATCAAGGTGCGCGATCGGCCGGGGGATTCAGCCCTGGCCAGCGGGCGCGGCGCGTAACCGATCTCCTCCGCCGCGACCCGGACCAGGTTGCGGGTGGTGGCGTTGACCCGCGACGGATTGCTGAACGCGCGCGACACCGTGGACGCCGCGACACCGCAGTGCCGCGCCACGTCGTAGATCGTCGGCCTTCCCTCACCCACGCCCCCACCCCCTTCTCCGCTTCTCCCCAATCGACCACGCCCCCGAGCCCCTGACAACCACTGGCACCTTGTTGCCACCCCGCGCCCCCTGCCCAGACGGAGACCACACCCCGCCGCACCCACCCGAGCGGAGTGAACGGACCGTTCGCCCAGTCCCCTTGGACCAACGGTCCGTTCACCAGAGAACAACCCCTTCCCGGGCTGCCTCTCCCTCGCTGCCCCACACCTCCCGCGCACGAGGTTCGGATTTAGTGAACGGACCGTTCGTCCAGTGAGATGGGGCGAACGGTCCGTTCACTCTCATCGGGACGCGCCCCGTGCTCCTGGGAACTCGTCGGTTGATTCTGTGTGGTCGGCGCGGCACTCAGCGGCAACCGCTTGGTGCGCCCCACGGGGGTGGTGACGATCACACGTTGTCAGGCCCGCCGCCGAGGCGGGTTCTCCCGGCGCCGGTGCCGTAGGCAGGCTCACGCGAGCCTGTTCGTGGAGGAGCAACATGGCGAATCCGTGGTTGTCCCGGCGGCGAATGGTCCTGAGCGCGGCGGCCGTACCGCTGGCTTTGTCGATGGCACCACGCGCGGCACCCGCCGCAGCCGCGAACGTCGAGGCGGCGGCGCGCGAGCGGATCGAGCTCGACGACGGTTGGGATTTCCGCTTCGGCGACGACGAATCCGGGTGGGAACCGGTGCGGCTCCCGCACACCTGGAACGACCAGGACGGGCAGGACGGCGGCGACGACTACCACCGTGGCCCCGGTTGGTACCGCCGGACGCTGCGACTGCCCGCGGAGTCGAGCAGCAGCCGGGTGTTCCTGCAATTCGACGGCGCCAACACCGTCACCGACGCCTGGCTCGACGATGTCCACTTGGGACAGCACCGGGACGGCTACACCCGGTTCCGGTTTGACATCACCGGGACGGTGCGCCCTGGTGCGGACAACGACCTCGTCGTGCGGGTCAGCAACGTGCACAACGCCGATGTGGCACCGCTGTCCGCCGACTTCACCTTCGCCGGTGGCCTGTACCGCAGTGTGAGCCTGCAGCTGACGACCCGGTGCACCTGGACCTGCTCGACTACGGCGGACCCGGCGCCTACCTGCGCCAACGCGCGGTGAACTCAGCCTCCGCCACGGTCGAGGTCACCGCGAAGCTCGCGAACGACACCCCACGAGCCTCCCGAGTCCGGGTCCGCGCCGTGATCACCGACGCCGACGGCCGCACCGCGCGGGACGTCTCCTCAGAACCGGTGCCACTGGCTCCTTGGACCCGCGCCGCGCACACGCTGCCGATGCGGATCAGCGCGCCCCGGCTGTGGCGCGGACGAGGCGATCCGCACCTGTACCGGGCACGGATCGAAGTGCACGACGCCGACACGGATCAGCTGCTCGACGGGATCACCCTGCCGCTGGGCCTGCGGACGTTCGAGTTCTCCGCGACCGACGGGTTCGCGCTCAACGGCTCCCCGCTTCCCCTGCGAGGCATGAACCGTCACCAGGGCCGGCGCGACGAAGGTTTCGCGCTCACCCGAGCCGACCACGAGCAGGACTTCGCGCTGATGCACGAGATGGGGGTGAACGCGCTGCGCACCGGGCACTACCCGCAGGACTAAGCGGTCTACGACCTGGCCGACGAGCTCGGCTTCGTGGTGTACACCGAAGTGCCGTGGGTCAACGCGCTCACCGACTCCGAAGCGTTCCGCGACAACGTGATCCACCAGCTGCGCGAGATGATCCACCAGCACCACAACCACCCGTCGGTGGTCGTCTGGGGCATCGGCAACGAACTCGGCTTCCACCCGACGGACAAAGATCCGCAGATCAACGCGCTGCTCGCCCGGCTCGCCGACATCATCCGCACCGAGGATCCGGAGCGCGCCTCCGGCTACGCCAACGTCTTCAAACGCGCCGATGACAACCCGTTCACCGGACACGCCGAGCTCAGCGGCTATAACCGCTACGAAGGCTGGTACCAGCAGACCTACGACGACTTCGGAACGTGGGCCGACGCCCTGCACGCCCGGAACCCGCGGCGCAAGATCGGAGTGACCGAGTACGGCGCGGGCGCGAACATCCACCAGCACGCCGAACCGGCCGCCACCCCGCCGGAACCCGACGGCCAGTGGCACCCCGAGGAGTACCAAGCGGTCCTGCACGAGTCCTACCTGGCGCAGATCAACGCCCGTCCCTACCTGTGGGGCACCTTCCTGTAAAACATGTTCGACTTCGCCTCGGACGGCCGGGCGGAAGGCGCCCAGCCCGGCATCAACGACAAGGGGCTCGTCACCCACGATCGGACCGTTCGCAAGGACGCGTTCTTCTGGTACAAGGCGAACTGGGCCGCCACACCCGTCATGCACATCACCAGCAAGCGCTGGGCTGAGCGGGCCGAACCGGGCACCACAGTCCGGTGTACTCCAACGGCGAACACCTCACCCTCATCGTCAACGGCGAACGCCTCCCCGCCGCACGTGCCGGACGCCTGTTCACCCGCGAGGTGCGCCTCCGCCCCGGCCCCAACACCATCACCGCCGAAACCACCATCAACGGCGAACCCCACGTCGACACGACCCGCTGGGCCTACGCACCCGGCTGAGCCTGCGGAGGTGGAGTGAACGGACCGTTCGCCCAATCTGATCGGACGAACGGTCCGTTCACTCACTTCCCGTCGGCGCGAGCGGCTCGAGTGGTCAACGTGGATCCGGTGGCAGGTCGCCGGCCAGAGGCCGAGTCGGCCTAGGAGGTTCTGCCCCGCGAAGGTGCTCAGCCGCGTTGGGCCGCCACTTCGTGCGGCGATTCCTCTCCGAACCGGCTCAGGAACCGCTCAGTCGTCTGCGGCACCCGCAGCACGACGGCGATGGCCACCACCGGCCCGACCAGCAGCGCGGTGAACGCGGTGGTGTAGCCGGCGTGCTCGACGACGTAACCGAACACGCTGGGACTGAGCACCCCGGCGAGCTGACCGCCGAAAAGGATCACTCCGGCGGCGGCTCCGCTCAGCGCGGCGGGCAGGCTGCGCAGCGGAACCGAGAAGCACGGCAGGTACGCGAGACCCGCGACGCCGCCGAGCAACGTCACGCACACCACGAACAGCGGCACCGAGGGCATCCGCGGCAGCAGGAACAACAGCACTCCGACCGCGATCATGCTGGGCACGACCACCCGGCGTGGCCGCCCGCCGAACCGGTCCGACAACCGGCCGCCCACCACGATGCCGATCGCGCCGAGCAACGTCGGCCCGACCACGACCATGCCGGCGGCACCGATCGGCAGTCCGTGCCGCTCCACCAGGAAGGAAGTGGTCCAGGTGCTGATTCCCCAACTCACGATGTCGTAAGCGAAGAACATCACCGCGAAACCCCAGATCGCCGGTGAGCGCAGCACTCGCAACGTGCCGCCCGGCCCTGGTGACCGCCCCGGGCCGGTCACGTCCGGCGACAGCGGCTCCGGCATCCACCGCACCACGGCCACGAACACCAGCAGCCCCAGCCCGGCCACCGCGAGGAACGCGATTCGCCAGTCCCAGAAGGACAGCAGCGCCGACCCGACCACGGCCGCCAGCAGCGCGCCGACGGCGTTGGAACTCTGCATCCAGCCGTTCGCGGTGAGCCGCTGGTCCGGGATGCTGCGCGCACTCAGCGCGCTCACCGACGCACCGGGGAACAAGCCCTGCGCGGCACCGAAGCACAACCGCACCGCCAGCAACGCGGTGAACGACCACGCGAACGCGGTGAGCCCGGTGAACACCGACCACAGCAGCAGCGCCAACGAGGCCATCCGCACCCCGCCGTAACGGTCGGCGAGCAGTCCGCCGGGGATCTGCATCAGCGCGTAGGTGAGGAAGAACGCCGAGACGACCAGCCCGCGTTCACCGTGATCAAGACCGAAGGTCTCGCCGATGGAGGGCAGCGCCACGTTGATGATGAGCCGGTCGATGTAGTCGACGGTCCAAGCTGCGAACAACAGGGCGACGGTGACTCGGGTCGTTCGGTGCACGGACGCTCCTCCGCCCGGTACGGGCGATCAACTGGCGGGGATCACCTCGAAACCTACCCTGAGTAGGCCTTCGATCGGGAGGGCTGCGAGCACGGCCGATCAGGAAGAACCGGGACGCGTCCGGCTCTCGACGCGCCCCTGGCCAGCCCGGCATCGTGACTCGTCGAGCACGTGCACCACTCCTGCATTCACCTGCCACACCTCGCCCCGCCCGCCCCTGATCTGCACATACAAGGATCAACGCACCGATTCCCGTACTCCGGCCACGGTTGACACCCATACCCCCCATGGGTATACCTGGACCCGATGGCGCCGGACCGGGGAGAGATCGATGCACGGATACACACAGGACAAGGACGAGTACGCGAAGCGGCTGCGCCGCGTCGAAGGACAAGTCCGCGGCCTCGCCAAGATGATCGAGGACGACAAGTACTGCATCGACGTGCTCACCCAGATCAGCGCCACCACCAAGGCACTCCAGTCGGTCGCATTGGGGCTGCTCGACGAGCACCTCAAGCACTGCGTCACCGAGGCACTGGCCGAAGGCGGCGAGGCCGCTGACGAAAAGGTGGCCGAGGCAGGCGCCGCGATCGCCCGACTGGTGCGCTCCTGACCGGACCGACGATGCGCGAGCGGCACCGCGAAGAACCGTCCTCCCGCAAGATCCGGACGCCGCCCAGGCGCCGGCAAGGCACGACGAACACCAGAAAGGGACGTACATGAGCCAGTCGACCTACACCGTGACCGGGATGACCTGTGGCCACTGCGTGAGCTCGGTGACCGAGGAGATCAGCGAGCTCTCCGGCGTCTCCGACGTCGCCGTCGATCTCGCCACCGGCGCGGTGACCGTGACCAGCACCGAACCGCTCTCCGAGAACGCGGTGCGCGGTGCGGTCGAGGAGGCCGGCTACCAGCTGGTGAACGCGTAGGCGTCCCGGCGGGAGCGGTTGCGCCGCTCCCGCCGCCCCGCGGTACATCCCGACCAGTCCACTACGGACTCCCCTTCCGAGCGGATCCGCGCGGCGGGTGAACAGGAGATCGCACGATGAGCACTGAAGCGTCGACGGCACCGGACGCCACCGGACGGCAGGTCGAGCTGATCATCGGAGGCATGACCTGCGCCTCGTGCGCGAATCGCGTGGAACGCAAACTCCGCAAACTCGACGGTGTGACCGCCACGGTCAACTACGCCACCGAGAAGGCAGCCGTCAGCTACCCCGCCGAACTCGACCAGCAGCGGCTCATCGACCAGGTCGAAGCCGCCGGCTACACCGCCGCAGTCCCCGAACCGCCCGCCGACGACACCGCTCCCGAGGATGCCGAAGACGATCCGACCACCGCGCTGCGCGATCGGCTGATCACCGCCGCCGCCCTGTCGATACCGGTGATCGTGCTGGCGATGGTGCCGGCCCTGCAGTTCACCTACTGGCAGTGGATTTCCTTGGCGCTCGCCGCGCCCGTCGTCGTCATGGGCGGCGCACCGTTCCACCGGGCGGCGTGGACGAACCTGCGCCACGGCGCGGTCACCATGGACACCCTGGTCTCGCTCGGCACGATCGCCGCATTCCTGTGGTCGCTGTACGCGTTGCTGTTCGGCATGGCCGGAATGCCGGGCATGACCCACGATTTCGACTTCAGCATCCGCCCCGGCACCGGCTCCGGGTCGATCTACCTGGAAGTGGCCGCCGGGGTCACGACGTTCATCCTCGCCGGCCGGTACTTCGAAGCCCGGTCGAAACGACGCGCGGGCGCGGCGCTTCGGGCGCTGCTGGAACTCGGAGCGAAGGACGTCGCGGTGCTGCGCGACGGCGGAGAACACCGCATCCCCATCGACCGGATGGCCGTGGGCGACCGGTTCGTGGTGCGCCCCGGAGAGAAGATCGCCACCGACGGCACCGTCGACGAAGGCGGCTCGGCCATCGACACCAGCGTGCTCACCGGCGAATCCGTACCCGTCGAAGTGGGTCCCGGCGACTCCGTGGTCGGCGCCACCGTCAACGCGGGCGGACGACTGATCGTGCGGGCGACCCGCATCGGCGCCGACACCCAACTCGCGCAGATGGCGCGGCTCGTCGAAGAAGCGCAAACCGGGAAGGCCGCCGTGCAGCGGCTCGCGGACCGGATCTCCGCGGTCTTCGTACCGATCGTCATCGTGCTCGCGCTGGCCACCTTGACCGGCTGGCTGCTCGCGGGAGGCGGCGTGGACGCCGCGTTCACCGCCGCCGTCGCGGTGCTCATCATCGCCTGCCCGTGCGCCCTCGGACTCGCGACCCCGACCGCGCTGCTCGTCGGCACCGGCCGCGGCGCCCAACTCGGCGTGCTCATCAAAGGTCCCGAAGTGCTGGAGTCGACGCGACGCATCGACACCGTCGTGCTGGACAAGACCGGAACCGTCACCACCGGGCAGATGTCGCTGGTCGGCGTGCACCTCACCGACGACACCGACGAACGGCAGGCGCTGCGACTGGCAGGCGCCGCCGAACACGCCTCGGAACATCCGATCGCGAGGGCCATCGCGCTCGGCGCGACCGAGCGAGTCGGGGAGCTCCCGGTGGCCGCGGAATTCGGCAACGTCGAAGGACTCGGGGTACGAGCCACCGTCGAAGACCACCAGGTCAGCATCGGCCGGATCTTCGACGGCGAACTTCCGCCCGAGCTGCGCGACGCGAAGACCGCTGCGGAAAGCTCCGGGCACACCGCCGTCGTACTGGCCTGGGACGACGCCGCACGTGCCGTGCTGGAAGTCGCCGACACCGTGAAGCCCACCTCCGGCGAGGCGATCCGGCGCCTGCGCGGCATCGGGCTGCGTCCGGTGCTGCTCACCGGTGACAACCAGACAGTGGCGCGCACCGTCGCCGCCGAAGTCGGCATCGACGAAGTCATCGCCGAGGTGCTGCCGCAGGACAAAGCCGCGGTGATCACCCGGCTGCAGGGCGAAGGTCGTGCGGTGGCGATGGTCGGCGATGGCATCAACGACGCCGCCGCGCTGGCGCAGGCCGACCTGGGCCTGGCGATGGGCACCGGCACCGACGTCGCGATCGAAGCCTCCGACATCACCCTGGTCCGCGGCGACCTGCGCGCGGCCGTGGACGCGATCCGGCTGTCCCGCCGCACCTTGCGCACGATCAAAGGCAACCTGTTCTGGGCGTTCGCCTACAACGTGGCCGCACTGCCACTCGCCGCCGCGGGCCTGCTCAACCCGATGATCGCCGGTGCGGCGATGGGTTTCTCCAGCGCCTTCGTAGTCGCCAACAGCCTCCGCCTACGCCGCTTCCACCTCACAACACCATCCTGATCCCTCACCTGACGGGGACCAAGTGAACGGACCGCTCGTCCAATCCTGTTGGGCGAACGGTCCGTTCACTTCATCCGCACGCCGGACGCTCCTGTACGTCAAGATCAGCTCCGCAACGCGATCGAGTCGAGTGAGCGGACCGTTCGCCCAACGGGATGGGACGAACGGTCCGTTCACTCCACCAGGATCGTGCAGCGCGACGCCTCGGTCGGGTTCAGCTCGGCAGGCGAGGGCTGGGGAGCGTGCGCAGGACCAGGCCGGGATGCGGGTTGGGGCCGAACGCCGTGGCCTTCGCCGGGAGACGCACCCCGGTCGCCGCCGCCGCGGACAAATCCAACTTGCTCGGAGGGAACGTGATGGCGGCGACGCCACCGAGTTCACGCACCACGCTCAACGCCCGTGGCGCACTCGGCTCGTGGTGCACGGTCATCTCCGGCGAATCCCGAATCGTGTCAAGGAAAGCCTGCAGCACAGAGATGTGCATCGACCGCAACGACTCCGCGAACCGCCCGCACGGCCCGGCCAGGAAATGCGCATCGGGACGGTCCAGGAGGAACGCCCGCTCCGGGGTGGCGATGATGAACGCAGGCCCGTGGTACGCCCGCGCCCGCAATACGTCGAGCCATTCCTCCAACGGTCCGCTCAGCGCCGTGATTTGGAACCACTGCTGCGCGGCGGCGAGCACTCTCCACGGGTCGGCGTGCGGCAACACCCGGTGCACCGGCCGCAGCCGAAACGGACTGCGCTTGGTGTCGACGAGCAACGCGGGCAGGTAATCCCACGGTCCACGGCCATATCCGGCGGCGTGAACGTCCCGGCGGAACCGCCGGGCGGCGACATGCCGGTGATGCCCGTCCGCGATCAGCGCGGACCGTTGATGCAGCGCATCAATGATCTCACCGCAGGTTTCCCGTTCCGCGAGTCGCCATACGCGGTGTTCCTGACCGTCGGGGGTGCGCAGTTCGGTCAGTGGCCGTTGCCGGGTCGCCGTTTCCAGTTGCTCGGCGGTGCGGTCCGTCCCGGAATAGCCGAGCAAGATGGGCGGCATGCTCATTTCTCCCGCCCGCATCAGTTCGACCATGCCGTCGGTGTGCGCCGGCGTGACGTCCTCGTGCGGCAGCAGCCGGCTGTCCAGGTGCACGGCGGAGATCACTCCGCGTTGCACGCCGAGCGGGCCGGACTGCTGGTAGACGTACATCGCGGGCCGTTCCTCGCGGGCCAGGACTGCGAGCCGCTTCCATTCGTCCAGCAACCGCACGGAATTCCCGATGTCCACGCGATCCCACGGGGTAGCGTGCCGGTCCACGAGGCCGCGCAGGCGTTCGGGCGCGAGGACCCAGGCGCGGAACGGGCGGATGTCCACTCCCACACGTACCGAACTCGTCACCACCGCAGTATCAACCCGCTGCGGCGCGTGGGGTCAGGCGGCCGAGAAAAGCACCGATTTGTGCGCTATGCCAGGGGTTTACTCAACGGAGAGTGAACGACCCTCATCCGGGCGGGGTTGCGGCGAGTGCGGTGCGCAGCTCGCCGAGAGCTCGATCGACGGTGATCAGATCGTGGGTGCATTCCTGCTCCGCGCCCGGCCCCGGCGGGAAGCATCCGCGTCCCAACAGTCGTTCCACCCGCCGCTGCAGCTCCTGAGCCGAGGCGACGACCTGCGGAGGATGTTCCGTTGATTCGGTGGCGCTGAGCGCGATGTTGCGCACCTGCGCCACGTACCGTTCGCACCGTTCGGTGCCGTGCTGCGCAGGACTCGTGTAGCACCGGTCCTGCGACATGAATCCGATCTTGGTGATGATGTCGTCCCGGGAGGCGCTCGGCGCGTGGCGCTGAACTCCCGGGTCGGTCTGATACCCGGCGCATCCGGTCAACGCGAGCCCGGCTAGCAGCGCACCCACGGTCGACGGCAGAAACCGCCGACGCGACGTCCTCGTAGGCATCCCTCACCCCTTCCCCATGTCACGGTACGCCGGTTCTGTGGACAACTCGCCCGCGTCCGCCCGGGCGCCCCGGCGCCTCCACGTCGCCGAAACCGCACCTCGATCTGGAGTGAACGGACCGTTCGACCAAACTCCTTGAACGAATGGTCCGTTCACTCAACTCGCATCGAGCACCACCCTGTCCGACACACCGACGCATACCCGAAAGTGGAGCGAGTTTTCGGGTGAACGGACCGTATTACCAAACTATTTGGACAGACGGGTCGTTCACTCTTCAAAAAACCGCCGAGTTATCCACAGGACGGCGATTTGTCCACAGATCTTGAGACCGACGTGGCGCCGGCGTTCTTCGACTGCTCATCGTGGAGTCATGCCGAGGAGAACGATCGTTGACTGGGACGAAGTGGCCACGGCCGCCACTCATGGTGTGCTCACCGCACGCGCTCTCGACGAACTCGGCGTGCCAAGACAGACCGTGTACCACCGCGCTTCTATCGGCGGCCCATGGAAACGGCTGCTGCCGGGCGTCATCATGCTGTCCTCCGGCACCCCCACCCTCGAACAGCGCCATGACGCTGCGTTGCAGTACGCGGGCACCGGCGCAATGATCACCGGCTTGGCGGCATGTCGTTTGCACGGCATGACGCGCCTTCCCGAAACCGATGAGGTGCACATGCTCATCCCGGAAGCGCGCAAACGCGCCAGCAAAGGATTCGTCGAGATCGAGCGGACCACACGCCTGCCGTTGCCGGTGACTCGCGGCGGCTTCCGCGTCGCACCTCTCGTCCGGGCATTGCTGGACGCCGCGCGCCGTCTGCCCACCCTGGACCAAGTCCGAGCGCTACTCGCCGAGGCGGTGCAACGGGAATTGGTGACGCCGGAGGCACTCGCCGTCGAAGCGAAAGCCGGCTCACGACGTGGCATCGCCCGATGCCGAGTGGTACTCGAAGAAATGAACGCCAATGTGCATTCGCCCGCCGAAAGCTGGGCGTACCGCTTGGCGCAGAATTCAGATTTGCCCGCCATGCAGTGGAACGTCCGGCTGCTCGGACCGGACGGGAAGTTGCTGGGCATTCCCGACGGCTGGATGGACGACGTGGGACTCGCCTGGCAGATCGACTCCACTGAGTACCACCTGGGGCCGACCTCCTACGAGAACACCGTGCTCCGCCATACCCTCATGACCGCCGCAGGTGTCGTTGTCGTGCACACGCTGCCGAAACGCATCCGCTCTGATCCCGCCGCGGTGATCGATGAACTTCGGCGCTCGTACCGCGCGGCTCAGCAACGACCACGTCCCCTAGTGACCGCGGTCCCGCGTGCACCTCGACAACGCTGAATGCCGCCTCCTGCCGACAGTGAACGGAACTCTCACCCAGCCCATCGGCCTCGCGCCACCGACGACACGCTCCCGATGATGTGCATCGCGGGCGGCCCGACAGAAATCCCGGAGCCTCCGGCGCCCAGCCCCCTCACGCAGCACACGCCCGACGTGCACGGGGAGCTTTGGGAGTGAACGGACCGTTCGTCCAATCCGATGAGATGAACGGTCCGTTCACTCCGATTGATGCCGGCGCGGCGGCGCCTGGCGGATGTCGCGCCGACGCATGGCATGGGGCGGCGGCGGGAGCGGGGTTCGGAGTGGACGGACCGTTCGCCCAGTCTGACTGGACGAACGGTCCGTTCACTCCACTGGCTGCTCCGGGGGTCAGGGTTGGGCTAGGCGTAGGAGGCGGGCGCAGGCTGTGTCTTCGTCGGGGGATGAGGTGATCACGTGCCAGACGCCGCGTTCGGCGACGCCGGTGTCCCAGCCGTTTTCGCCCTTGCGCAGGAACAGGAATTCCGTGGGCGGCGTGCGGGGCTCGTGCACACCTTCGATCCACAGCTCGCTCTCGGCGACACCGGACCCACGCAGCAGGGTGAACAGTTCGCGGCGATCCATCCGCCTACCGTAGATCGTCCGCGGGTTTGAGGTATCCGTTGGAAAGCAGCCACCGGACGTTCAGCCGCTGCCCCTCGTCCGGCTGGAGGAACGCGGAATCGAGCAGGATCTGGGTTCCGCCGCCGGGCTGCGCGAACCAAGGTGCGATCGGGCCTTCCCACACGGTGAACGGGCGGGCCACCTCGTACCGGTGGTAGCCGCATGGGAAGTCGGCTTCGCGGGTGGTGAGGCTCTGCGGTGGCAGCGAGCGCTCGGCGTAATCGTCTCCGGCCGGGGCGAGGAAGGAACCGTACTCGGAGCCGAAGCGGTCCAGGTCGTCACCGACCTCCAGCAGCTCGGGTTCCTTGTCGGGACTGCCGTCCGGTCGCACGTCGAAACCGTCCTGCGGCGGGTATTTCCAGCTGTTCGCGGCCGGATCCCAATACGTGTCGAGGAACTCGGCGGGGGCGAGGTCTCCGCTGCGCGAGTAGCCGTCCAGCAATGGACCGACCGGCTCTTGCCACGGCCGGGGCAGGTGCTCGGGACCCCAGCGCTCGTCCCCGTCGTGCACGCCGGAACACGGCACGTGCGGCCCGGAGCTCGACGGCTGCGCCGAGGCGGTCTGCGCCGGCCCGAACGGGGCCGGAACGACCGGGATCAGCACCGCCGACAGCCCGACGCTCAGTGCCATCAGCACCCGAACGCCGCGGTTTCCGCCGCGCGTCCGTGACGGCGCGGAACGCGCGTTCTCGGCGGGGCGCTTGTTCGCCCGTCCGAACCCCAGCATCGGAACTCCCTTTGATCGCAGCGATTGATCCACTGATAGCCGCCGGACGGCCCCGCACGGAATACTCCGGAGCGAACCGAACCCGATTGATCCAAGTGATCGACCCGATCAGGTGGATCTTGAAACGGACACTGACTCTCCGCACCTGGATCGCCCTCACGTGCATCCTGGTGCCGGCACGAGGAACACCGACCCCAGGCGCGCACCACCGAACACAATTGGTCCTATTTGGACGACGCTTGCCCTGATGATTCGACGCCGTCTTGATGAAACCCACCCGTTGCCGAGCCGATCTCACCGGGGCACGCGTCCACGTCCCGGTCAACATCGCACAATCGCGGCAGAAAACCCCGCTGCGGACATCCGAATTCGGGCTCCGCCCGATTCGGCGACCGCCGTCAGGCGAACCGGAGCACACCCGAAACCCCGGAAGACCACGCATGGTGAAGCCTTCACCGACGACGCCGAACCCTTCTCAAAACGACCTCGTGATCAACCTCACTGATTTCGCCCCGCTCTTGCCCTTTCCTTGTTTTGACCGGAACGGCTATTTCGCGCACGACACACCCGCGGGATACGCGGATCAATCACATCGGATCGGAATGCTCCGATTCCGCCACACGGTCGACGGCGCCGCGAACTCGCTCGGGCTGCGGAATGAGCAGCTCATCCACCCCGCAGCCGAGGACGACGCAGAGCACGTCCAAGTCGTTGAGCTTGACGCTGCCGGGCTGGCCGGACCACAGCGCCGACATCTTGCCCGCCGAGATCACCATGCCCCGTTCGGCGAGTCTGCGCTGCAGGTCACCCGCCTTCCATATACCGCGATTGGCCGCAGCCAGCCGCAGATTCCATCGCATCCGGTCACCCTCCTTCACCCCCAGCCGACCCAGCGGACGCATGCGCGACACCGATGCGGGACCACTTCGAGGTCCCCGCACCACGTCCGGCCGGCAACCCCGGAACACACCGAGCCCGAGACCATTTCAATGTGGCCGAATTCGACTCGCCCAAGTCGGATTCAACCGCTGAACGGTACTGCATCGATCCAACCACTCCGCAACCGGTTCTCACCGAACACCTCCACATGACCCTCGATCGGAGCAGCGGCCACACACGGAACGAACCGATCCGCGCACAATCCCGGGCAGCGGTTCCAGAAAGACCAAAGAACGATGAATTGATTACGGCGACAACTACTTTTAGTGGCCGCAAAACTCGAATCGTGGGTCCACGCAGATTCCGCTACGGCGAGCAAACGGCACAGTCAGGTTTGGCACCTTCGGGTGACTGTACGACTCCATCTGGCGGTGCTAGCGTCTCTCCCGCCAGGAAATGAGCAGGGATTTCGCCGATGTTCAGTATCCACGTCGGCCTCTATCCATTCACCCAAAACCAGTTCGACTCGGACCGGTTCATATCGGTTCGAGCCATTGTCGGCCAGTTCCGCGTCGCGGCCCCTCCCGGCTCGGAGCAGTGGTCGTGCGCTCCCGGATCGACGGGCGACGGAGCCCGGCCGGCCGGGTGCATCCCGCTTCACCGGCGCATTCGGCGCTGTTTCCCTGACCTCGTACGAAAGATTAGGTGGTACGTCGTGACCGTGGCGGATTCGGGTGTCGACGAGAACGAGCAGCCGCAGCTGAGCTTGGGGACGGCGGCAGCGCGCAACCTCGCGACAACGACCAAGACCCCACCGCAGATGCAGGGCATCACCTCCCGCTGGCTGCTGCGGATGCTGCCGTGGACCCAGGCGACGGGCGGGACCTACCGGGTCAACCGCAGGCTCACCTACACCCTGGGCGATGGGCGGGTGACCTTCACCAACACCGGCGCGGACGTCCGTGTCATCCCCCAGGAGCTGCGCGAACTGCCGCTGCTGCGGGGATTCGACGACGAGTCGGCGCTCGGCGCGCTCGCGGATCGTTTCGTGCAGCAGAACTTCGAGCCCGGCGACGTCATCGTCGAAGAGGGCAGCCCCGTGGACCAGGTTTTCCTGCTGGCGCACGGCAAAGTGAACAAACTCGGACGCGGTGAGTACGGCGATGACGCGGTACTCGGCGTGCTCGCCAACGGCGACTACTTCGGCGATGGCGCACTGCTGTCGACCGACGACACCTGGAAGCACACGATCAAGGCCGTCACCTCGGGCACGTTGCTGGCGCTGCGGCACCAGAGCCTGCAGGAACTCAACGCCGCCGCGCCGCTGCGAGAGCACCTCGACCAGGTGCGGGCCACCCCCGGCAAAGCGCAGAACGACCACGGTGAAGCCGAGATCGACATCCACTCCGGACACGCCGGGGAGCACCCGCTCGCCGGGACTTACGTGGACTACCAGCTCGCCCCCCGCGAGTACGAGCTGAGCGTGGCGCAAACGGTGCTGCGGGTGCACAGCAGGGTCGCGGATCTCTACAACCAGCCGATGAACCAGACCGAGCAGCAACTGCGCCTCACCATCGAAGCACTCCGCGAACGCCAAGAACACGACCTCATCAACAACCCCGACTTCGGACTCCTCCACAACGCCGACCTCTCCCAACGCATCCACACCCGAACCGGCCCACCCACCCCCGACGACCTCGACGAACTCCTCTCCACGGTGTGGAAGGAGCCGAGCTTCTTCCTGGCCCACCCGCGCGCGATCGCCGCGTTCGGCCGCGAATGCAGCAAGCGCGGCCTCTACCCGCAGAACGTGGACTTCCAGGGGCATCAGATCCCTGCGTGGCGCGGCGTTCCGCTGTTGCCGTGCAACAAGATCGGGGTGTCGGAGACTCGCACCAGCTCGATCCTGCTGCTGCGGGCGGGCGAGCAGAACCAGGGCGTGGTCGGCCTGCACCAGACCGGTATCCCCGACGAGTACCAGCCGGGGCTGTCGGTGCGGTTCATGGGCATCAACGAGAGCGCCGTGATCTCGTACCTGGTCAGCACGTACTACTCGGCCGCGGTGCTGGTCCCCGACGCGCTCGGCGTGCTGGAGCACGTCGAGATCGGTCGCGAGGGCTGATCCGGCGTGCGGGCCTTGGAGATCGCGGGTGCCGGCGGGCCGTGCGGCGCGCGGCTGAACCCGCACGTGGATCGTGCGTACGCGAACACCGTGCGGTGGGTGCGCGACCAAGGCCTGCTCGTGTCCGATGTGGACTTATCCGGTCCGCTTCGAAGTTCGACGGCGGGGATCGCCGGCTCCCCGTCGTCCTGGCCTGTTGACGCACCGGATTCGGCCCGGTGCTCCGCAGGGCGGCAGGCTCCGGAATCGGTGGGCTCCACCGGTCCGGGGGTACCCGCATCCGGCATCCGGGATCAGGTGCTGCTCGCCGCCTGGACACATCCCGACGTGCCGGGGCCGGAGCTGGCGCTGATCGCCTGCTTCGGGGTGTGGGTGGACGCGGTTCGCCACCACCTGCGGCGACACCGCCAGGGGACGGTGGTCGAACGCTACGTGGCGGAGCTGCGGGCGATTCCGGCCGGTCCACCGGGCGGAGGTGCTACCGGGGACGCCGCTGATCCGGTCGAGCGTGGCCTGTGCGACCTGCGCGCACGGGTCGCGCCGGCGTGGCGGTGGCAGCTCGATACCGCGCTGATCGACCTGCTGCGTGGGCAAGCGGCGGAATCGGCCGGTTCGGCGGTGTCCCGGGTGCCCAATCCGATCGACCACGTGGAACTGGGCCGAGAGACCGGTCCGGGACCGTGGGCGGCACAGCTGGTGGCGTACGGACTGCGCACGAATCTACCGGTCGAGGTCACCGGTGGCACGGCGTTTCGCTTGGTGCACAACGCCTTCTGCGATCTGGCGCTGCTGCGCGCCCCGTCCGGCCCCGCGCTGGAGAGTTCCCGGACCGCGCTGTCCGACAGCGTCGTCGTGCTGCAACGGCATTTCGGGCAGTCCCGTTCGCTGGCCGTGGGCATGCTCGACGATCTGCGGGCGCGGCGGGCACAGCGGTTCGATGAGCTCACCACCACCGAACTGCCCACGTTGCTCGCCGACTGCCGGGACGCGGCGCAGCGCGACGCGGTGCTCCGCTACGTGCAGGGCCTGCGGGATTGGCTGGCCGGCCTGCTGGCGTGGCGGCCGGACGCGGCGGCAGAGGCGGTGCCGCGAAAACCGGTCGCCCGCCAAGGCGCGGCGAACCGGTTGCGGCTGCCGGATCCCTTCATGCCCTTCGACACCCACCCGAATCCAGGACTCGAGGACGCCCGGCGGCACACCCTGGCTTGGGCAGGGGACCACGGGTTGCTGCGTACCGACGGCGAGCAGGGCCAACAGGCGCGGCAGTGGACGCCCACCGGTTTCGATGCCGCCGACTACGCGCTGCTGGGCGCGCTGACCGTGCCGGATGCGGACGAAGCGGAGTTGGCGCTGGCCACGGACCGGCAGGTGTGGGCGTGGTACGCCGACGATCACCTGATCGGCTCCGTCGCGCGGGACGGCGAAACGGAGTTCCTGAACCGGCTCTCCACGCTGCTGCATCGGGACGCGGAAACACCGCGTGCTCCGTGGGAACAGGCGCTTTCCGACGTGTGGCACCGCACCGTCACGAGCCTCGAACCTCGCCCGCGCAGGGAGATCACGGTGCGGCTGATGGAAATGCTCGAACTCCGGGCGGCGGAGCTGCGAACCGCGGAGATCGTGGATCCGCTGGAACTGCTGGCGTCGCGGCGCCGCAGCTGCGGTGGCGAACTCACCGCAGCGCTGCTGCGCCATCGGCACGCTCCGGGGGTCCCCGCAGAGTTGTTCGCCACACCACCGATGCGCGCGTTGGCGAGAACGTTCGCCGAGGTAGGCGGCTTGCGCCAGGACCTCTTCCGGTTCCGCGCCGGGCATTCGGGTGCCCGGCCGATACCGGACACGGTGACCGCGGTGGCAACCTTCCTCAGCTGCGAACCGCACCAGACGGTGGCGATCGTCGATGACATGTGCACCGCACGCCTGCGGCGGTTCGAGTCGATCGCGCACCGGGAAGTTCCGGCGGTGAGCGCGGAATTCGAGCTCGACCTCGTGTCATTCGACCGGCTGGAGCGCTACGTGCGCGGAATGCAGCAGTGGATGGCGGGCGAACTGCGGTGGCTCTCGCTCACCGGCCGCTATGCGGGCAACGGCGATCGTCCGCGCCGCGCCCGCCGGGCGCTCGGCCGTCCGGCACTTGCGCACCAGCGCTTCCTGCGCCGGGCTCCCGGCTAATTTCCCGGACCCTGGCAGGTCCGGTTCTTCCAGTAACGACAACGGGAATGGTGACTGCATGACCCGCGAGACCAACACCGAGGACCCGACCGACGCGGGTTCCGGCGCTCGCCCCGCACTGAGCCTGGGCACCGCGGCGGCACGGAACCTGTCGACGACGACCAAGACCCCGCCGCAGATGCAGGGCATCACGTCCCGCTGGCTGCAACGAACCCTGCCGTGGGTGGAGGCGAGCTCGGGCACCTACCGGGTGAACCGGCGCCTCACCTACACCCTCGGCGACGGGCGCGTCACCTTCGTCAGCACGGGGCGAGAAGTGCGAGTGGTGCCGCAAGAACTCCGGGAACTTCCGGCGCTGCAGGCCTTCGACGACGCCGATGTGCTCGGTGCGCTCGCCGACCGATTCGTGCAACGCGAGTACGAAGCCGGTGAGGTACTGGCCGAGGCGGGAACTCCGCTGGACCGGATTCTGCTGCTGGCGCACGGCAAAGCGCACAAGCTGACCGTCGGCGAGTACGGCGATGACGCGGTGCTCGGCCTGCTCGCCGACGGTGACCACGCGGGTTCCGGTCTGCTCGTCCAGGGCGGCGAGTGGAAGTTCACCGTCAAAACGGTCACCCCCTGCACCGTGCTCGAACTGCGTGGCGACGTGATCGAGCAGACCGCGTCCCGATCCGAGAAGTTGCGCGCGCACCTGGACGAAGTTCGCTCGCGGCCGGTGAAATCGCAGAACAAGCACGGTGAAGCGGAGATCGGCATCCACTCCGGACACACCGGGGAAGCTGCGCTCGGCGGCACCTTCGTCGACTACGAGACCGCGCCCCGTGAATACGAGCTCGCCGTCGCGCAAGCCGTGCTGCGGGTGCACACCCGCGTTTCCGACCTCTACAGCACGCCGATGGACCAGACCGAGCAGCAACTGCGCCTCACCATCGAAGCACTCCGCGAACGCCAAGAACACGACCTCATCAACAACCCCGACTTCGGACTCCTCCACAACGCCGACCTCTCCCAACGCATCCACACCCGAACCGGCCCACCCACCCCCGACGACCTCGACGAACTCCTCTCCAAACGCCGCAAGACCCGGTTGTTCCTGGCCCATCCGCAGGCGATCGCCGCGTTCGGCAGGGAATGCAGCCGCCGGGGAGTGCTGCCGGAGACGGTGCAGGTCGAGGGCACGCGAGTCACCGGATGGCGCGGGGTGCCGATCCTGCCCAACAACAAGATCCCCGTCAGTGAGTCCGGAACGAGTTCGATTCTGGCGATGCGCACCGGCGCCGAGGATCACGGAGTGGTCGGGCTGCGCCAAACCGGCATCCCCGACGAGTACGAACCCGGCCTCAACGTGCGGTTCATGGGGATGGACGAGCACGCCGTGGTGTCCTACCTGGTCAGCACGTACTACTCGGCCGCGGTGCTGGTCCCCGACGCACTCGGGGTGCTCGAACACGTCGAAACCACTCGTTGAAGGAGACCGGCGGAGATGACCGCACAAGTGGGCCAGGCGCGACGAACGGTGGCAGAGACGCTGCGCACGGGCCGGAACTACCTGGATCCCGCGCTGCGCGCCGCCGTCGGTTCGCTACCCGAGTCGATGCAGCGCATCGTCGGTCACCACTTCGGCTGGCGGGACGCGAACGGCGCCCCGGTGAACGAAGACCAAGGCAAGGCGATCCGGCCGACGCTGGTGCTGCTGGCCGGACGTGCCGTCGGAGCGGATCCGCAGCAGGTGCTGCCCGCGGCGGTCGCCGTGGAGCTGGTGCACAACTTCTCGTTGCTGCACGACGACGTGATGGACGGTGACCTGACGCGGCGGCACCGGCCGACGGCGTGGAGCGTGTTCGGCGCGGGACCGGCGATCCTCGCGGGTGACGCGTTGCTGACGCTCGCGGCGGAGGTGCTCACCAGCAGCGGGCATCCGGCGGCGATGGCGGGGTTGAAGGAGCTCAACGCCACCGTGCTGGACCTGGTGGACGGCCAGAGCTCGGACATGGCGTTCGAGCGGCGATCGGACGTGGCCCTGCCGGAATGCCTCACGATGGTCGGGTCGAAGACCGGTGCGTTGCTCGGCGCCAGTTGCGCCCTCGGCGCGTCCTTCGGCGAGGCGGACGAGGAACGCGTCGAGCACCTGCGCCGCTTCGGGTTCCGCCTCGGCTTGGCGTTCCAGCTGGTCGACGACGTGCTGGGCATCTGGGGTGATCCGGCGGTGACCGGGAAGCCGGTGCACTCGGATCTGCAGAACCGGAAGAAGTCGCTGCCCGTGGTGGCGGCGTTGAACTCCGGCACCGCAGCGGGCCGCGAGTTGGCGGAGCTCTACGCCGACGGGCGCGACATGTCCGAGCAGGATGCCGTCCGGGCCGCGCGGTTGGTGTCCGACTCGGGAGCCAGGGATTGGAGTCGCACCCACATCGGCACGCTGGAAGCCGAGGCGCTGCACCACCTCAGCGCCGCCGCCCCGGAATCAGGGCCGGCCACGGAGCTCACCGACCTCACGCACATGCTCACCCGGCGACAGCACTGAGGAAGAACGTCGACGCCGTGCGCGCAGGCCGCGCGGAGTGAGTGAACGGACCGTTCGTCCCATCTAGTTGGACGAACGGTCCGTTCACTCCACGGAATCCTGAAAGTCAGGGGCTGGCGTTGCGCCGACACTCCCGGATGTGATGGTCGGTGCCGTGCGTTGGGATGGAGTGAGCGGACCGTTCGTCCCATCGGATTGGACGAACGGTCCGTTCACTCCATCCGCCCCGTGCGCCCGGCCGAGGTGAGCGGGTCCGGGTCGCGGGGCGGTGTGGTCCGCGACAGGCTGTGCGCCGTCTGCTGAGCAGCGAAATCGACAGGAGAGTTCATGGCATCGGGCTCGTTCTCCGAACTGGACGCGGCGCTCCCCGAACTGGAACGCCGTTACCTGGATCTGCACCGCCACCCGGAGCTCGGGTTCGCCGAGCACCGCACCGCCGACATCGGCGCCCGTGCCTTGCGCGCCGCAGGCTGCGAGGTCACCACCGGGGTGGGACGAACCGGAGTGGTCGGCGTGCTGCGCAACGGCGATGGCCCCACCGTGCTGCTGCGCGCCGACATGGACGCGCTACCGGTGCGCGAGCAGACGGGCCTCGACTACGCCAGCACCCAGGTCGTCACGGACGAATCCGGGGAGCAGGTACCTGTGGCGCACGCGTGCGGCCACGACATGCATGTCACCTGGCTGCTCGGCGCAGCGGAAGTTCTCGGCGGCCGACGGGAGAACTGGGCGGGCACGATACTTTTCGTCTTGCAGCCGGCGGAGGAACGCGGCAGCGGCGCCCGCACCATGATCGAGGACGGGTTGTTCGACCGGTTCGGCACGCCGGACGTGGTGCTCGGCCAGCACATCGGCCCGATGCCGGCGGGCCACGTGTTCACCCGCCCGGGTCTCACGATGTCCGCCAGCGACACCGTTCACGTCCGGATGTTCGGCCGCGGCGGCCACGGTTCGCGACCGGAGACGACGGTCGATCCGGTGGTGATGGCCGCCGCCACGGTGCTGCGGTTGCAGACGATCGTGTCCCGCGAGGTCGCCGCGACGGATTCCGCGGTCGTCACCGTCGGGGCGCTGAACGCGGGAAGCAAGGCCAACGTGATCCCCGACGAGGCCGAGCTGCAGCTGAGCATCAGGTCGTTCACCGAACCGGTCCGGCAGCGCGTGCTCGACGCGGTGCGGCGCGTCGTACGCGCGGAGGCGAACGCCGCCGGAGCCGCCCGCGACCCGGAGGTCACCGTGGTCGAGTCGTACGCGCCGACGGTCAACGACGAGGCCGCCACCGAGTCGCTGAGCACCCGATTCCGCGAGGTCTTCGGGGAGCAGCGGGTTCATCCGGGGCCGATCGTCACCGGCAGCGAGGACTTCGGCGAGTTCAGCGTTGCCAGCGGAGCTCCGTCGGTGTTCTGGTTCGTCGGAGGCACCGACGAGCAACGCTTCGTCACGGCTTCCGAGGCGGGCACGGTCGATCAGGACATCCCGTCGAACCACTCGCCGCAGTTCGCCCCGGATCTGCACCCGACGCTGTCGGCCGGAGTGAAGACCCTCGTCATCGCGGCCCTGCACCACCTCGGCGGCTGATCGGCTCGGTGGCCGGGGCGAGGACGCTCGTCACCGCAGCCCTACATCGCCCCAGTGGTGACCGGGCGGCTCACCGCCGCGGCGGCCAGGGCGAAGACCCTCGCCGCCGCAACCCGCACCGACCGGGCGGCTCACCGGCGCAGTGGGATGGGCGCTCGTCACCCAAGCCCTGCACCACCTCGCCGCCGCAACCCGCACCGACCGAGCGACTCACCGACGCGGCGGGAGGGGAGGAAGCCGCTGGTGCGCTCGACGTAGGCCGCATAGCCGGGCCGTCGTTCGCGAAGACCGCGCTCCAGCAGTGGTTTCCCCGTCCCCCTGGCCAGCAGCCACGTCATCAGCAGCGGCGAGAGCACCGTCACCGCCCCGAGCCCGGTTTCGCACGCCAGCAGGTACAGGCCCCACCACACGCAGGCGTCGCCGAAGTAGTTCGGGTGCCGGGTGTAGCGCCACAACCCGGTGTCGAGGACCTCTCCCGAGTTGGCGGGGTCGGCGCGGAAGCGGCTCAGCTGCGCGTCGCCGACGGTTTCGAACACGAAGCCGCCGACCCACACCAGAATCCCGGCCCAGCCCAGCGGACCGAGTCCCCGCACATCAACGGCCTGGGCGGCCTGCACCGGCAACGACACGAACCACAGCACCACGCCTTGCACGAGGTACACGCGCAGGAACATCAGCGGCCAGGCCCGGTCGCCATAACGGCTCGCCATGTCCTGGTACCGGCGGTCCTCCGGCTTCCCCGAGTTCCGCCGGTGCAGGTGTGCGGAGAGCCGCACGCCCCACACCGCGGTGAGCGCCGCGACCGTCCACGCCAGGGCCGAGCCGGTGCCGACGAGCGCGCTCACCACGGCGATCACCGCGAAACCGGCGCCCCACACCGAGTCGATGGTGTCGTAGCGTCCCCGCAACCGGGCGATGCCGAAGATGAGCAGCACCGTGGCCAGTGCCGCGACCGGGGCTGCGAGGAACACGTTCATCGAACACTCCCTTCCAGCGAACCGGCTCCGTCCACTGTGGTCTTCATAGCGAGGATCTGGTCGACGCCCATGCGGTTCTCCTCGAACGCGAGCCCGCCGCCCGCCAGGTACAGCCGCCAGATCCGAGCCTGCTCAGGCCCGATGAGCGCGACCGCCCGCTCCCAGTTCTCGTCCAGCGTCCGCGCCCACTCCGCGACGGTGCGCGTGTAGTGCTCGCGCATCGCCTGCACGTCGCGGATCTCCAGGCCGGCCTGCTCCAGGCGCCCGAGGGTGCGGCCCACGGGGACCATGCTCATGTCCGCGGCGATGTAGGCCTCGATGAACGCGCCACCGCCGGGAGCGTTGCCCGCCCGCGACATCTGCTGGATCAGCAGTCTGCCCCCGGGCCGCAGCAGCCGGTGCAGTGTCGCCGCGTACTCGGGGTACCGGCTCTCGCCGACGTGCTCGCCCATCTCGATCGATGCCACCGCTTCGAAGGGCTGATCGTCGATCTCCCGGTAGTCCTGCAGCCGCACTTCGACCTGCCCCTGCAGGCCCAGTTCCTCGACGCGCCGCCGGATGTGCGCGGCTTGCTGCGCGGACAGCGTCACACCGGTGGCCCGCACCCCGTAGGTCCGGGCGGCGTAGAGGATCAGCGAACCCCAGCCGCACCCCACGTCGAGCAGCCGCATCCCGTCGGCGAGTCCTAGTTTCCGGCAGATCAGGTCCAGCTTGTCGCGCTGCGCTTCGGCGAGGCCGTAGTCGTCGCCCTGGCCGATCCAGTACCCGGACGAGTAGGCCATGTGCTCGTCCAGCAGCAGTTCGTAGAACTCGTTTCCGGTGTCGTAGTGGTGCGCGATCACCTTCCGGTCGCGGGCGCGGCTGTGCAGCTTGCCGCTGAGCTTCGCCTCCCCGGCGGGCGGCGCCGGTCGCGGGCCGACCGCTCCGAGAGCGAAGGCTTCGAGCAGCATCCGCCGCCACTGCGCGGGTCCGAACCGCACCCGCCCGCCGCGCCCGCGGAACGCCGCCCAGCACCGGCGCAGGCCCTCCGCGAGGTCGCCCGTCACGTCCAGATCGCCACTGACGTAGGCCCGCGCGAGCCCCAGCTCACCTGGGCTGAACAGCACGTGCCGCAACGCCCGCCGGTTGCGCAACACGACCCGAGGCGCACCGGCCGGACCGGCGGTGCTGCCGTCCCACGCCGTCAGCCCCACCGGCAGCGAGATGCCGATGAGGTCGCGCACCGCACGTTCGATCCGGTCCGCCGCACCTCGACGCTTTCGCAGTACCGACACACGAACCCCTTCCTCGGTCGCCGACATCCCGCATTCGGAGCACCGGCGCCGACGGATCGGTGTTAGTGATCCGACTCACATTCGCCAGTCCGGATGAGGTCGAGATCCGAATGCCGGGCATGGACACCCAGCAGCGGCCCGGCGACCCGGCCGGACAGCTCCCACCGCGACCCGCGGTGCAGGTCCTGCGCTCCCGCGCGGACACGCCTCGGACCATCGTGCTGGTCCTGCACGGCGGCCGGGCCACCAGCCATGATCCGGTGCGCCGCTACCACCTCGCCTACCAGCGGATGCACGTGATGGCCCATTCGCTGCGCGGAGCTACCGTGGACAGCGCCACCCAGGTGTGGTTGCTGCGCAACAGGGTGCGCGGGTGGAACGAACCCACGCTGGACGCGCTCACCGACGCGCGTTGGGCGCTGGACCGCATCAAAACCGAACGTCCGGCGGCTCAAGTCGTGCTGGTCGGTCACTCCCTGGGCGGCCGAGTCGCGCTGCGCCTGGCCGGTGACGAGGCGGTGCGCGGCGTGTGCGGCTTGGCGCCCTGGGTGGAACCGGACGAACCGCTCGAGCAGCTCGCGGGCAAGCACGTGCTCATCGCGCACGGGGACCTCGACCGGATCACCTCGCCCGCGTACTCCGCCGACTACGTCCGCCGCGCGCTGCAGCTGCCGCGGCCGCCGTCGATGACTTACGTGCGGGTGCCCGGCGCGGGCCACGCCATGCTGCGCCGCTGGACCGAATGGGAAGCGTTGACCAGGCGTTTCACGCGAGCACTGGCCACTGAGAGCAAGGAGTAGCGATGCGCCCCACCGTGGCCGTCATCGGCGGCGGAGTCTCCGGGCTCACCGCCGCCTACCTGTTGCAGCGCCGCTACGACGTGCTGCTGTTCGAAGCCGACGATCGACTCGGCGGGCACGCGCACACCCATCGGCTCACCACCGCGGACGGTCGCGCGCTGCCCGTGGACAGCGGGTTCATCGTGCACAACGAACGCACCTATCCGAATCTGCTGCGATTGTTCGGCGAGCTCGGGGTGCGCACGGGTGACACCGAGATGTCGATGAGCGTGTCCTGCGCCGAATGCGGCCTGGAGTACGCGGGCGCGAAACGGCTCGGCGGATTGTTCGCGCAGCGCGGCAACCTCGTGCGGCCGCGCTACCTGGCGATGCTGGCGCAGGTCGCGCGATTCCACCGCTGCGCCAACCGGCTGCTGGACGCTCCCGGCGAACAGGCCGATGCGGTGACGCTGGGCGATTTCCTGGACGGGCAGGGCTTTTCGCGATACTTCGTGGACCACTTCGCGTTACCGCTGGTGTCGGCGGTGTGGTCGGCGGACTTCGAGGCGAGCAGGCGCTACCCGGCGCGTTACCTGTTCGAATTCCTGCGCCACCACGGGATGTTGTCGGTGTCGGGATCTCCGACCTGGCGCACCGTGGTCGGCGGCTCCCACGACTACGTGCGCCGCGCCGCCGCACAACTGTCCACAGTGCACATTGGCACTCCGGTGCGATCGGTGTCCCGCACCGGTGACCACGTGGAGATCCGAGATGAGAGCGACCGGTCGCACCAGGTGGATCGGGTGGTGCTGGCCTGCCACGCCGATCAGGCGTTGGCGCTGCTGGCCGACCCCACACCCGCGGAGAGCAAGGTGCTGGGCGCGTTCGGCTATTCGGAGAACGAGACGTGGCTGCACACCGACCCGAACGTGCTCCCCGCCGCACCCGGTGCTCGCGCCTCGTGGAACCACCACAAGCCGAGCTGCGCGGCCGACCCCGGGCACGTGCTGGTCAGCTACGACATGAATCGGCTGATGCGGCTCGCCGAGCCGGAGGACTACCTGGTCACCCTCAACCCCGCAGGCCGGGTGCGCCCGGACAAGACCCTCGCCCGGATGCACTACCGGCACCCGGTGTACACACCTGATGCCGTTGCGGCCCAACGACATCTGCCCGACCTGGGAGATGACCGCACCCGGTTCGCCGGCGCCTACCACGGGTGGGGGTTCCACGAGGACGGCTGCGCCAGCGGAGTCCGGGCCGCAGAAGCGTTCGGCGCGGGGTGGTGAACCCGGTGACCAGCGCACACGTACCCGCGATCTACCACGGCGCCATCGCCCACACCCGGCACGGCGACGTGCCGAACCACTTCCGGCACCGGCTGCACACCTGGCTCGTCGACGTCGATGACCTGCCGCGGCCGCCGTGGTGGCTGCGTCCGTTCGTCCGCTTCAACGCGTCCGACCACCTCGGTGATCCCCACCGGAGCATTCGCGGCAACCTGGAGCGCTGGCTCGCACCGCGCGGCGTCGAACTCGACGGCGGACAGGTCCTGATGCTGGCGCACCCTCGCGCGCTCGGGCACGTGTTCAACCCGATCACCGTCTACTGGTGTCACCGCCCGGACGGAACGCTGCGCTGCATCGTCGCCGAAGTGCACAACACCTACGGCGAACGGCACGCGTACCTGCTGCACCCCGACCAGTCCGGGAACGCCGAGGCGGACAAGGAGTTCTACGTCTCCCCGTTCCTGCCCGACAACGGCCGCTACGAGATGCGGTTGCGGCGACCCGGCGCACACCTCCACGTCCGTATCCGGCTTCGCGACGAACACCGGCCGCTGCTGACGGCGGTGCTCACCGGCACCCGCGAACCCGCCACCACCGGCGCGATCGCGCGAGCCGTGCTGCGGCAGCCGCTGCTCCCGCGCCGCGTGTCCGCACTGATCCGGCGCCACGGCATCGCGCTGTGGCTGCGCGGAGTCCGCGTCGTCCCCCGCCGACCGCACGTCCACCAGGAAGGCATCAGATGAGCATCACCCTGCCGACATCGCACCGCACCGGAGCCACCTCGGCCGCGGCCTCCGGCCAGGTCGGCCCGGCGCCGTGGGACCTGCTCGGGGCACCGCCGCACTCGCCCGTGCGCGCGCGCCTCGCCGAGCAGGTGTTCCGGCATGCGGTGCGCGACCTGCCCGTTCGCGTCGCGCTCGCCGGTGGTGAACGGCTCGGCGCCGGCGCTGCCGACGCGCCGCTGATGCGGATCCTCGACCCGGCCGCCTTCTTCCAGCGCCTCGGCGCCGACTCGAAGATCGGATTCGGCGAGTCCTACATGGCCGGGGAGTGGGTCAGCCCCGAGCCCGCCGACCTGCTCACCCCGTTCGCCGAGCGCCTCCCCACGCTCGTGCCGAAACCGCTGCAGAGCCTCCGGCGATGGGTCGACGCCCCCAAACCCGGCAACGAACGCAACACCACCACCGGCTCACAACGCAACGTCGAACGGCACTACGACCTGTCCAACGACGTGTTCGCCGCGTTCCTCGACGACACCATGACCTACTCGGCCGCGCTGTTCACGCCCGGCACCACCGGCCTCGCCGACGCGCAACGGGCCAAGATGGACCGCGTCCTCGACCTCGCCGGAGTCGGCGCCGGAACCCGGCTGCTGGAGATCGGCACCGGCTGGGGCGCACTCGCGATCCGCGCCGCCGAACGCGGCGCGCAGGTCACCACGCTCACGCTGTCGACCGAACAGCGCGAACTCGCCCAGCGGCGCATCGCCGAGGCCGGACTCACCGAACGCGTCGACGTGCAGCTGCGCGACTACCGCCACGCCGCAGGTTCCTACGATGCGATCGTCAGCGTGGAGATGATCGAAGCCGTCGGCTCCGAATACTGGTCCGGCTACTTCACCGCACTGGACCGGCTGCTCGCCCCCGGCGGCCGCATCGGCCTGCAGGCCATCACCATGCCGCACGATCGGATGCTCGCCAGCCGCCGATCGCACACCTGGATCCACAAGTACATCTTCCCCGGCGGCGAAATCCCCTCGCTGCACGCCATCGAGCAGACCGTCCGCGAGCACACCGGGCTGCGCGGCACCGAACGGCACTCCTTCGGCCCCGACTACGCCACCACCTTGCGGACCTGGCGCGATACCTTTCGACGACGCTGGAACGACATCGCCGGGCAAGGATTCAGCGAACGGTTCCAGCGGATGTGGGAGTTCTACCTCGCCTACAGCGAAGCCGGCTTCCGCGCCGGTTACCTCGACGTGTGGCAGCTCGGATTCCGCAAGGCGCAGGTCACCTGAGATTCGGGGCGCCCGCGGGCGCCCCCCGCTCAACGGTCAGACTCGGAACGATCCGGCGGTGAAGGGACCACGGAATGCAAGAACGACCACACTCCCGACCTCAGCGGTCGACACCGCCCGATGAGGACGACGGCCCCGACGCCCGCGCGCTGATCGCCGAAGCCGCCAAAGGTGACGAACGCGCCTTCGAGCAGCTCTACGACCTGCTCTCCGGTTCGGTGTTCGCGCTGATCCAACGCGTCGTGCGGGACGCCGCGCAGTCCGAAGAAGTCGCCCAAGAAGTGCTCGTCGAAGTGTGGCGCCGCGCCACCCACTACCGGCCGGACCGCGGCAGCGTGCAGACCTGGGTGCTCACCCTCGCGCACCGCCGCGCCGTCGACCGCGTCCGATCGGCCCAAG
Source organism: Saccharopolyspora gloriosae (assembly GCF_022828475.1). Classification (GTDB taxonomy): domain Bacteria; phylum Actinomycetota; class Actinomycetes; order Mycobacteriales; family Pseudonocardiaceae; genus Saccharopolyspora_C; species Saccharopolyspora_C gloriosae_A. The sequence goes on from NZ_CP059557.1 coordinate 5,747,400, forward strand.
CCGGGCGTGACCGCGAAGCCCGCGCCGGCGCCCAGCAGCACAGCAGGCCGTTCGACGAAGTCACCGAAACCGTCACCACCCGGTGGGAACAGCGCCAAGTCCGGCGCTGCCTGACGACCCTCACCGAACTGCAACGCGAATCCGTGCTGCTGACCTACTACCGCGGCTACACCTACCGGGAAGCCGCCGGCCTGCTCGACGCACCCGCCTCCACCGTGAAGACTCGGCTGCGCGACGGGCTGATCCGACTCCGCGACTGCCTGGGGGTGGGCCGATGAGTTCCGACCTCGCCACGTTGACCGGCGCCTACGTCGTCAACGCGCTGCCCGACGACGAACGAGCCGAGTTCGAAGTGCACCTGGCCGACTGCGCGGACTGCCGCCAAGAGGTGCGGGAACTGCGGGAGGCCGCGGCCCGGCTCGGCGCCGCCGAACACACCACCGCGCCCGAGGAACTCAAACAGCGAGTGCTCGCCGAAATCTCGCAAACCAGGCAGGACCCACCGCCGCCCGCCGAGGTCCGCACGCTCCGGCCCCGGACGCGCGCCTCGTGGGGAACCAGGCTTTCGGTCGCCGCCGCCGCCCTCGGCGTCGCGCTCGCCGCAGCCTTCGGAGTCGTGGCCGTGCAGGCGCAGCAGGAACTCGACGCGACCCGCGAACGCATGATCGCCGCCGGAGCTCGTGGCGCCGAGATCTCCGCGATGCTCCAAGCACCCGATGCCCGGGTCGTCAACGCGGCCGGGCCGGAAGGGATGCGGGCGACCACGGTCCTGTCCGCAGAGCAAGGCAAAGCGATGTTCATGGCCACCGGCATGACCCCGGCCCCCGACGACCGCGTGTATCAGCTGTGGTTCATCGACCCCAGCGGCACGGCCACCTCAGCCGGCCTCCTCAACGCGGCTCGCACCGAACACACCGAGCCCCTCATCGCCGCGATGCCCGCAACCACCGCCCAACTCGGCCTCACCATCGAACCCCACGGCGGCTCCCCCGCCCCCACCACAACCCCGATCCTCACCCTCCCCACCACCTGACCCACCCCAGCACACCCTCCTGAAGTGAACGGACCGTTCGCCCAATCCCGTCGGACGAACGGTCCGTTCACTCAACCGAGCTCGCCGCGGCCGGGGGCTGACCGATCTTGCGCAGCGGCGTCGGCACCGGGATCTTTTGGAGTGAACGGACCGTTCGTCCCAATAGGTTGGGCGAACGGTCCGTTCACTTCAGCTCGGTGGGGTGTGTGAGGGGCTTCGCGTTTTTCGGACAGGTGTTGGTCCTGTTTGGTTACGCGGCTGGTCGTAGTTGTTGGTGTTGGGCGTGGACTTCGCGTGGTGGGCGGTAGTCCACGGCTGAGTGCAGGCGTTGGCGATTGTACCAGAATTCGATGTATCGGATGATGTCTCGTCGGGCTGTTTCGCGTGTGGGGTAGTTGATGCGTGCTACGCGTTCGTTTTTCAGTGCTCCGAAGAATGATTCGGCCATGGCGTTGTCGAAGCAGATCCCGGTGCGGCCGGCCGATCTTCGGAGTTGGAGGTTTTTCAGGGTGTGGGCGTATTCGGTGGACATGTAGTTGCTGCCGCGGTCTGAGTGAAAGATGGCGTTCGGTGTGAGTGGCCGGTTGCGTGCGGCGTTGCGGATTGCTGTGGAGATCAGGGGGGTTCGGTAGTTGTCGTCCATGGCGTAGCCGATGACTTCTTTGGTGCAGCAGTCCAAGACCGTTGCCAGGTAAAGCCAGCCTTCGCCGGTTTCGATGTAGGTGATGTCGCCGACGAGTTTCGTTCCGGGTTCGGGTGCGGTGAAGTCGCGGCCGACGAGGTCCGGGGCCGAGCTCGTGGCCGCTTGGGTCAGGCTGACTCGTTTCGGGCGGGGCTGGCACGGCAGGAGGCCCAGTTCACGCATGATCTGCCGCACCAGCTCCGGACTGGCCTCGACGTCCCAACGGTGCAGTTGGGCCGCCACGCGTCGGTAGCCGTAGGTGCGGTCGGAGGACTCGAAGGCTTTCGTGACGAGCACACCCAAGTCCTCGCGTCGCCGGGCCGTTGCCGAATCGGCCGGTTCCGCCAGTGATAATAACCGGATTTGGACACACCGAGACGGTGACACATGAATTCGACGGGGTAGGCGTACTCCGCGGTGTCGAGTCGCATGGTTTCGATGAACTCGTACGTGCTGGCTACCGAGGATCCTTCGCGAAGTACGCTGCGGCTTTTTTCAGGAAAGAGTTCTCTTGCTCGAGTTCACGGTTGCGGCGCCGGAGTTCCTTCAACTCGGCCCGTTCATCCACAGGAAGGTCCGCCTCGGTCGGCTCTTTCTCTGCTTGATCGCGGCGCACCCAGGTTCGAAGCGTCTCCTGGTTCATGTCGAGTTCCCGGGCAACTTGAGAAATCGGCTTGCCCGATGTCACGGCCAGCCGAACTGCTTCCTCCCGGAACTCCGGCGAATAAGAACTCATGCGTCCCACTAACTCGCTACCTCATTCCCTTGACAAAGATACCCTATTGGATCCCTGTCCGAAAACTCCGAGGCACCTCAGTGGTCAGCAGATGGCTCCTTCGGCGGCTGAGCCGACGAGGCGGGCGTACTTGGCGAGGACGCCGTGGCGGTGCTTCGGGGCGGGTGGGGTCCAGGCCGATCGGCGACGCGTCAGTTCTGCGTCGTCGACGAGCAGGTCGAGGGTTCGTTCGCGGAGGTCCAGGCGGATCGGGTCGCCGTCGTGAACCAACGCGATCGGGCCACCGTCCGTGGCTTCGGGGGCGACATGACCGATGCACAGCCCGGTCGTCCCACCGGAGAAGCGACCGTCGGTGAGCAACAGGACGTCCTTGCCCAGTCCGGCTCCCTTGATCGCACCCGTCACCGCCAGCATCTCCCGCATCCCCGGGCCGCCCCGGGGACCCTCATACCGGATGACGATCACATCACCGGCGCGAAGGGTGTCCTGTTCCACCGCTTCCATCGCGCCCTGCTCACCGTCGAAGACCCGAGCGGTTCCCTCGAATGACTCCGACTCGAAGCCGGCGCTCTTCACGACCGCGCCTTCCGGCGCCAGCGAACCACGCAGGATCGTCAACCCGCCCGTGGGATGCAGCGGGTTCGACAACTCGTGCACCACCTCGCCGTCCAGCTCCGGCGGATCCAGCTCGGCCAGGTTCTCCGCAAGTGTGCACCCCGTGACGGTCATGCAGTCGCCATGCACCAAACCCGCATCGAGCAATGCCTTCAGCACGACCGGCACACCGCCGATCCGGTCCACCGTCGGCATCACGTGCTTTCCGAACGGTTTCACATCCGCCAAGTGCGGGACCCGGTCGCCGACCCGGTTGAAGTCCTCCAACCGCAGATCGACATCGGCTTCTCGAGCGATGGCCAGCAGGTGCAGCACCGCGTTGGTCGACCCGCCGAACGCCATCACCACGGCGATCGCGTTCTCAAAGGCCTCCTTCGTCAAGATGTCGCGCGTGGTCAGTCCCCTCTCCAACATCCCCACCACGGCCCGGCCCGCCTCGCGCGCGCTCACGTCCCGGCGGCGGTCCACCGACGGCGGACTCGCCGAACCCGGCAACGACATGCCCAGCGCCTCTGCCGCACACGCCATGGTGTTCGCCGTGTACATCCCGCCGCAAGCACCCTCACCTGGGCAGATGGCCCGCTCGATGCGTTCCACCTCGTCCTCGCCGATGAGTCCTCGCGCACATGCGCCCACGGCCTCGAACGCATCGATGATCGTCACCTCGCGGTCGTCGACCTTGCCCGGCAAGGTCGAACCCGCGTAGACGAAAACCGAGGCGAGGTCCAAGCGCGCAGCGGCCATCAGCATCCCCGGCAGGCTCTTGTCACACCCCGCCAGCAGAACCGAGCCGTCCAGCCTTTCGGCTTGCATCACCGTCTCGACCGAGTCCGCGATGATCTCGCGCGACACCAGCGAATAATGCATGCCGACATGGCCCATCGAAATGCCGTCGGAAACCGAGATCGTGCCGAACTCCATCGGGAAACCGCCGGCCTCGTGCACGCCCTCTTTGCCGGCTTTCGCCAATCGTTGCAGCGAGAGGTTGCACGGCGTGATCTCATTCCAAGATGAGGCCACCCCGATCTGGGGTTTCGCGAAGTCGGCATCTCGCATGCCCACCGCCCGCAGCATGCCGCGGGCCGGGGAACGTTCGATCCCGTCGGTGACCTCGTGGCTGCGAGGTTTCAAGTTCCGTGGTCCGGTGTGCTCGCCGCTAGTCATCTGGTCGACTGTAACCCCGTCGACCCGGTCCGACACCACAACGACGACTTGGTCGGCCGTTCTCCCTGGGAATGCAGGAACGCTCCATGAGCCCCCGAGCATGCAGAAACGCCCCACGACCATTCGGTCGTGGGGCGTTTCTGGATGAGTATTGTCGGCGGTGTCCTACTCTCCCACACCCTATCGAGTGCAGTACCATCGGCGCTGGAGGGCTTAGCTTCCGGGTTCGGAATGGGACCGGGCGTTCCCCGCTCCGCTAAAACCACCGACAAACCACATACACCACACCCACAAACCATGAACCCATGATCACCGGGCAGGTGAAACCTTTATTCTGATATCAACAACAATCCAGGTTGCTGTTTCAGATACCGTATAGTGGATGCGTAGCAATCTTTGTGAACAAGTCCTCGGCCTATTAGTACCCGTCCACTCCACACATTACTGTGCTTCCATGCCGAGCCTATCAACCCCATCATCTCTAGGAGGCCTTAACCCACAAAAGGGGTGGGAGACGTCATCTTGGAACAGGCTTCCCGCTTAGATGCTTTCAGCGGTTATCCCTCCCGAACGTAGCCAACCAGCCCTGCTCCTGGCGGAACAACTGGCACACCAGAGGTCCGTCCGTCCCGGTCCTCTCGTACTAGGGACAGCCTTCCTCACATCTCCTACGCGCGCGGCGGATAGGGACCGAACTGTCTCACGACGTTCTAAACCCAGCTCGCGTGCCGCTTTAATGGGCGAACAGCCCAACCCTTGGGACCAACTCCAGCCCCAGGATGCGACGAGCCGACATCGAGGTGCCAAACCATGCCGTCGATATGGACTCTTGGGCAAGATCAGCCTGTTATCCCCGGGGTACCTTTTATCCGTTGAGCGACACCGCTTCCACCTGCCAGTGCCGGATCACTAGTCCCTGCTTTCGCACCTGCTCGACCTGTCAGTCTCACAGTCAAGCTCCCTTATACACTTACACTCAACACCTGATGACCAACCAGGCTGAGGGAACCTTTGGGCGCCTCCGTTACCCTTTGGGAGGCAACCGCCCCAGTTAAACTACCCACCAGGCACTGTCCCTGAACCCGATCAGGGTCCGAGGTTCAGATGCTCAGAACGACCAGAGTGGTATTTCAACAACGACTCCACACCCACTAGCGTGAACGCTTCACAGTCTCCCACCTATCCTACACAAGCCGCACCGAACACCAATACCAAGCTATAGTAAAGGTCCCGGGGTCTTTCCGTCCTGCCGCGCGAAACGAGCATCTTTACTCGTAGTGCAATTTCACCGGGCCTGTGGTCGAGACAGCGGAGAAGTCGTTACGCCATTCGTGCAGGTCGGAACTTACCCGACAAGGAATTTCGCTACCTTAGGATGGTTATAGTTACCACCGCCGTTTACTGGCGCTTAAATTCTCCGCTTCACACCAAAAGATGCTAACGGGTCCTCTTAACGTTCCAGCACCGGGCAGGCGTCAGTCCGTATACCTCGTCTTACGACTTCGCACGGACCTGTGTTTTTAGTAAACAGTCGCTTCTCCCTGGCCTCTGCGGCCACCACCAGCTCCCACCGAAAAAGTGTTCACCAGCCGTGGCCCCCCTTCTCCCGAAGTTACGGGGGCAATTTGCCGAATTCCTTGACCACAGTTCACCCGACCGCCTCGGTATACTCTACCTGACCACCTGTGTCGGTTTCGGGTACGGGCCATGCACACACATCGCTAGAGGCTTTTCTCGGTAGCACGGGATCACTGACTTCACCACAACGGCTACGCATCACCCCTCACCCTTCACGCCGCCCGGATTTACCTAGACGACAGGCTACAGGCTTACACCAGTACTACCACTCACTGGCACAGCTACCCCACTACGTCACCCCATCACTTGACTACCGCGGAATCAGGTCCCATGCACTCACACAACAACTCCGAAGAGCCACCATGCTCGCGGATGGTTAGTCTCAACCGTTTCACCATGGGCGCATGCACACGGGTACGGGAATATCAACCCGTTCTCCATCGACTACGCCTGTCGGCCTCGCCTTAGGCCCCGACTCACCCTGGGCGGACGAACCTGCCCCAGGAACCCTTAGTCAATCGGCGGCAGAGATTCTCACTCTGCTCTCGCTACTCATGCCTGCATTCTCACTCCCACACACTCCACACCACGGTTACCCGGATGCTTCACTGCATGCAGGACGCTCCCCTACCCAACCAGAACCAAGTCCTGATTGACACGGCTTCGGCGGTGCACTTCAGCCCCGCTACATTGTCGGCGCAGGACCACTTGACCAGTGAGCTATTACGCACTCTTTCAAGGATGGCTGCTTCTAAGCCAACCTCCTGGTTGTCTGGGCAATCCCACATCCTTTCCCACTGAGCGCACACTTAGGGGCCTTAGCCGGTGTTCTGGGCTGTTTCCCTCTCGACGATGAAGCTTCTCCCCCACCGTCTCACTGCCACGCTCAACCCAGGCGTATTCGGAGTTTAGCTGACGTCAGTAACCCATAAGGCCCATCAACCAACCAGTGCTCTACCCCACCCAGGCAACACGCAACGCTGCACCTAAATGCATTTCGGGGAGAACCAGCTATCACGGAGTTTGATTGGCCTTTCACCCCTACCCACAGCTCATCCCCCAGGTTTTCAACCCTGGTGGGTTCGGGCCTCCACACGGTCTTACCCGCGCTTCACCCTGGCCATGGGTAGATCACTCCGCTTCGGGTCTGCACCACGCGACTCAACGCCCTCTTCAGACTCGCTTTCGCTCCGGCTACCCCACACAAGGTTAACCTCGCCACGCAGCAGCAACTCGCAGGCTCATTCTTCAAAAGGCACGCCATCACACACCCAAAAAGCATGCTCTGACGGATTGCAGGCACATGGTTTCAGGAACTATTTCACTCCCCTCCCGGGGTACTTTTCACCATTCCCTCACGGTACTATCCACTATCGGTTACCAGGAAGTATTTAGGCTTAGCGAGTGGTCCCGCCAGATTCACAGCACCCTCCACGGAAACGCTGCTACTCGGGAACACCACCACACGCGCCATGTGCATTTTCGCCTACGGGACTCTCACCCACTCCGGCCAGGCATCCCAACCTGTTCAACTAACACACACAACCACGCTGAAGAGCCGGCAGCCCCCTCCAATGATGCCCCACAACACCGAACACGCAACCCCTGCCAGGTATCCCACGCGCCCGGTTTAGCCTACTCCGCTTTCGCTCGCCACTACTCACGGAATCACCAGTGTTTTCTCTTCCTACGGGTACTAAGATGTTTCACTTCCCCGCGTTCCCCCCGCAACCCTATACATTCAGGAAGCGGTAACCCGACATCACTCGGGCTGGGTTTCCCCATTCGGACACCCTCGGATCACAGCTCGGTTGACAGCTCCCCGAGGCATTTCGCAGCCTCCCACGTCCTTCATCGGCCCCTGGTACCAAGGCATCCACCATGTGCCCTACATAACTTGGCCACAAAGATGCTCGCATCCACTATACAGTTCTCAAACAACAACCGAAAAAACACACACGTGTGTTCTCTCAGACACCCAACAGCGAACCGATGACAGAAAACAGAATGGCATTTCCACTAATCCTATGAGCACTCAGAGCACGAGAACATGCGCCTCATCAACCCTGAACACCCCACAACCCGGTCACCCAGACTGCGGAAGTGAGCTAGCTCCTTAGAAAGGAGGTGATCCAGCCGCACCTTCCGGTACGGCTACCTTGTTACGACTTCGTCCCAATCGCCAGTCCCACCTTCGACCACTCCCCCCACAAGGGTTGGGCCATGGGCTTCGGGTGTTACCGACTTTCATGACGTGACGGGCGGTGTGTACAAGGCCCGGGAACGTATTCACCGCAGCACTGCTGATCTGCGATTACTAGCGACTCCGACTTCACGGGGTCGAGTTGCAGACCCCGATCCGAACTGAGACCGGCTTTAAGGATTCGCTCCACCTCACGGTATCGCAACCCTCTGTACCAGCCATTGTAGCATGTGTGAAGCCCTGGGCATAAGGGGCATGATGACTTGACGTCATCCCCACCTTCCTCCGAGTTGACCCCGGCAGTCTCCTGCGAGTCCCCACCATCACGTGCTGGCAACACAGGACAAGGGTTGCGCTCGTTGCGGGACTTAACCCAACATCTCACGACACGAGCTGACGACAGCCATGCACCACCTGCACACAGGCCACAAGGGAAACCCCCTCTCAGGGGCGATCCTGTGCATGTCAAACCCAGGTAAGGTTCTTCGCGTTGCATCGAATTAATCCACATGCTCCGCCGCTTGTGCGGGCCCCCGTCAATTCCTTTGAGTTTTAGCCTTGCGGCCGTACTCCCCAGGCGGGGCGCTTAATGCGTTAGCTACGGCACAGGAACCGTGGAAACAGTCCCCACACCTAGCGCCCACCGTTTACGGCGTGGACTACCAGGGTATCTAATCCTGTTCGCTCCCCACGCTTTCGCTCCTCAGCGTCAGTATCGGCCCAGAGACCCGCCTTCGCCACCGGTGTTCCTCCTGATATCTGCGCATTTCACCGCTACACCAGGAATTCCAGTCTCCCCTACCGAACTCAAGTCTGCCCGTATCGACCGCACGCCCACCGTTAAGCGGCAGGTTTTCACGGCCGACGCGACAAACCGCCTACGAGCTCTTTACGCCCAATAATTCCGGACAACGCTCGCACCCTACGTATTACCGCGGCTGCTGGCACGTAGTTAGCCGGTGCTTCTTCTACACCTACCGTCACCCGAAGGCTTCGTCGATGTCGAAAGAGGTTTACAACCCGAAGGCCGTCATCCCCCACGCGGCGTTGCTGCGTCAGGCTTTCGCCCATTGCGCAAGATTCCCCACTGCTGCCTCCCGTAGGAGTCTGGGCCGTGTCTCAGTCCCAGTGTGGCCGGTCACCCTCTCAGGCCGGCTACCCGTCGTCGCCTTGGTAGGCCACTACCCCACCAACAAGCTGATAGGCCGCGGGCTCAACCTGCACCGCCGGAACTTTCCACACACAGACCATGCGGCCATGTGTCCTATCCGGTATTAGACCTCGTTTCCAAGGCTTATCCCAGAGTGCAGGATAGATTACCCACGTGTTACTCACCCGTTCGCCACTCATCCACCCCGAAGGGCTTCAGCGTTCGACTTGCATGTGTTAAGCACGCCGCCAGCGTTCGTCCTGAGCCAGGATCAAACTCTCCAACAATGTTTTAGAGTAATCCTGCCCCGAAATAAACGAGGCACCCCAGCAATCCCAAAGAATCGCCGAGGCAAAAATTTATCTAGATGAGTTTACCACTCACCATCATCGGCACGCTGTTGAGTTCTCAAAGAACACACCCACACCATCACCCACAACCCCACACTCAGGGCCGCGAACTCCGGGGAGTCGTTTTCGTCTTTCGTTCTTGCGATGTTCCAAACTCTAGCAGGCCCGATTTTCGGCCGTTTCAGGGGGGTCAACCTCGCGGTCACCCGCACCCCACAAACCGAAACCACCCGGCCCGCATTTTGAGTTTTGAATTCAGAGCCACCCACTCTACCAGAACTACCCGGAAGCTTGGTCCGACCCCCACCGCACCCGGCCCGATTCGTTTTCGGCCCGTTCCGTGCTGGCAGAAAGAAATCTACATGGCCCTCACAAGCCCTTGAACACCACCCCCCTTTAACGCGAAAACACCAGGTCACCACCCGTCACTCAGATGGCGGCTTGTGCCGACCCCTTCGTTCGGCGGTCGACGGGCGATCTCCTTCGGGTGATCACCGTGCGTTTCACGGGTCCGGGCGGCGGGCCGCCGGTAGCCTGCTCGCCGACAAGGAGGCAGGGGGTAACAGTGGACTCGACACCGATCTACACCGAGTTGCAGCAGAAGCTGATCGACCCGGAGGCGAACAACTGGGGCCTGAGCGCCCCACCCGAGTTCGCCGCGGCGTTGACCGAGACGGCCGAATCGGCGGCAGCCGAACCCGTGGCCGTCGCGCAACAAGGCGACTCCGGCGGCCGTGCGAAAGGACGCAGGCACCGCGCGGCGGACTGAAGTCCCGACTCGTTCCGCGCGCGGGGAGGCGCAAGCGGCTGACGACGTCAGGACACGACATCGATCGACCCGTGAACATGAAGAACCGCATCGCGGATAACCACGATGCGGTTCTTTTGCGCTTGGTGCCCAGTCGAGGCGGAAAGTCGTCGCGGTCCGGGTCTCTCGGCTGCCGGCTCTCCGCCACGGCTCGCGGAGTACGGCACCGTCCACCGGTACCGGGACCAGTGGCCCGCCGGGACCACCGCCACCGGATCAGTCCACAGCGGACGAGAATTGCGGCAGCGATACCGAGGGAACGGTGGAGCTCTGCCGATCCTCGAGCTGTTCGGAACGTTGCTCGGAGATCGCCGGATCGAGTACCGGGTGTTCGGGCTGGGACGCCGGCTCTTCGGGCGCCGATTCGGCCGCGGGTTCCGGATCCTGCTGCTTGCTGACCCGATCCTTACTGCGTTGCGCGGCGCCGCGAATCTGCTCGGTCAGCTGCCGGTTCGCCTGCCGGGCATCGCGTTCATCCCGTTCCTGGCGCTTTGCGGCGGCCGCCGACTGCTCCCGCTCGGGAGCGCGCGCACGCTCGATGTATCGAGCGAACACCCCGCGCAGACGCTGCGCGTGCCGTTCACTCAAGTCGATTTCGTAGGTCACACCGTCCAGCGCAAAAGTGACGGTCTGCTGGGCTGGCGACCCGTCTATGTCGTCGACGAGTTCGACCTGAATCCGCTCGGCCATGATCACCTGTCTCGGGAACGTGCCCCGTCTCGATCCGCGACACCTTGCAGGCGAGACTCCTGCGACCCTGACCCACGTTGTAGCACGCGGCATCGCTGTTGTCTCGCGTCAACGATAGAACAGCACCACCGACGGTTGAGAACCGCCGTGCGGGGGCACCGTCGACCCACGATGCCGGGTCACCGGGGGAACCACCCACGACCCACCGTAGCCGATCGACAGCGAAATCGAGAAAGTAATGTGCCGCACAACGGAGGACTCTCCGTCGGATCGGACCTCCGTCGCAGTGCTCACCAGACCCAGGGTGGCACATTTTCGCAACAACGGTTTATTGTTCTGAACGTTCTTCGTACGCTCTTGCACGAAGGCCAGCAATAACGAACCGGAATCGAGGGTTTTCCAGTGGCGCAGAAGGTCACCGTGCAGCTCGTCGACGACGTCGACGGGTCGGAAGCAGAGTCGACGGTCGAGTTCAGCCTCGACGGGGTCGACTACACCATCGACCTGTCCTCCGACAACGCCGCCAAACTGCGGGACTCGCTGGCGTCGTACGTCTCCAGCGCCCGCCGGACGGGTGGCCGCAAGCGCGCCGCGGGCAAGGCCAACAAGGCCGCGGCCGCACCGACGGCTGCCGATCGGGAACGCAACCAGGCCATTCGGGAATGGGCTCGGGAGCAGGGCATGCAGGTGTCGGATCGGGGACGCATTCCCTCGGAGATCGTGGACGCCTACGACAAGGCCAAGTGAGTCGATCGGGATGTCGCGCGGCGCCGTCCACGCGAGACCGGACATTTTCCGGCTCGATCGCGACGACGCTTCGCGACATTCCCGTTCCGCCGTCCGCAGAGCACTCAGCGTTCTGCGTCGCGGAACTCCCTGATCTCCTGATCCGTCGGCATCGCCGACATGGCGCCGTTGCGCCCCACGGTCAAGGCCGACGCGGCCGAGGCCCGCTGCATCGCCTCCTCGATCTCGCCGCCCGCCGCACGCGTGGCCGCGAGCACTCCGACGAAGGTGTCGCCCGCCGCCGTCGTGTCCACCGCGCGCACCGGATGCGCGGGAACCTCCATGATGTCGCCCGCTCGATTCCCGTAGAGCGATCCGGTCGCACCGAGCGTGATGACGACCTCCGGCACCAGATTCACCAATTTCCGCAACGCCGCTCGCGGATCATCGGAACCGGTCAGTACCGCTGCCTCGTGTTCGTTGGGCACCAACATGTCCACGTTCGCGAGCAACGCTTCCGGAAGTTCCGCCGCCGGTGCGGGCGTGAGAATCACCGGAACGCCCGCTTCACGAGCGGCGACCGCGGCGGATTCGACGCCGGAGAACGGGATCTCGAGCTGCAACAGCAACGCTCCGCAACCCGCGATCAGTTCCGCGTCACCGGGCGCGAGTGAATCCATCGCCGCATTGGCTCCCGGCACCACGACGATCGCGTTTCCGCCGTCGTCATCGACCACGATATGCGCGGTACCGCTGTTTCCGGTCACTGTGCGCAACCCATCGGTATTCACGCCGTATTCGGTCAATGCGGTCTGCAACCGCTCTCCCAGTTCATCGTCGCCGACCGCTCCGATGAACCGCGTGGGAGCACCTGCTCGCGCGGCGGCGACCGCCTGATTCGCCCCTTTTCCTCCCGGTGCAGTGCGGAATTCGCGTCCGAGCACGGTTTCACCGCGTCGGGGCGCGATTCCGACATAGGCCACCAGATCCATATTGCAACTGCCGAACACGGCCACCGTCGTCGTCACGCGACCCATGATCCCCGATGAGCCCTGGCGACACAGGCGGCTCACCGTGGCAGGCGACCCGTAACATGCCGTGCATCCAGGGAAGGAGAGGGCGAGCAGCGGTGGAATACGTGGTGACGGCGGAACTCGAACCGCCGGTGACGGCACAGGGGCTCGACGAACTGCAGCAGCAGGGCGTGGTGGCGCTGCTGGATCGCAGGCTCGCACTCGTGGAAGGGGTCACCGACCCGGATCAGGCCGACATCGACGTGCTGGACTACCGGATCTCGCCGAGCGCGGACCGCGCCAACGTCGTTCTCGTGCTGGACGCGCCCTCCCTGGTCTCGGCGGAGTGGGCGGCGGCAACGGTGCTCGACGAGCTGCTCGGCGAGATCGAGCTGCTCAACGGGTGGTCGGTGGCGGACTCGAAGGTGCGCATCACCGAGGACGAGTTCAACTTGAGCCTGGCCGCGGCGGACGTGCGCACCCCGGACGACTCCAGCGCCCTGGAAGCAGCCGTGGAGGAGGCGCTGGAGTCCTCCTCGGTCGAGCCCGCGCTGGAGACGAAGCACTGGCGGGAGACGCTGCTGCAGTGCTCGACGCGGCTGCGCGCGTTCGGTGCGGACGCGTTCGCCGCGGAGGGCGCGACCGAATCGGCCGGGCGGCTCGCGGCGGGGGCGTTGATCCACGCGGTGTGGGTGGTGACGGACGAGATCTTCTACGACGAGCTGTCGCTGTCGATCAACAACGCCACGGTGGACGAGGCGCAGGGGCTGTTGGTGCTGGAGGAGTTGCCGCCCTGCTACGACGACCGCTACGACTCCGCGTTCGCCCGCGCGTTCCTGCTGGCTTCGGCCGCGGTGGCGACTCGGCTGTCGGAGGAGGTGTGGACACCTCCCCGGTGCGTAGCCGAGGCGTTGGCGCTGCGGCTGATGATGCACGAGGCGCAGGTCCTGCTGGAGGCCGCTGACCTGCTGGGGTGGGCGGAGAGCACGCCGATCTTCGCGAAGTTCACCGCCGCCGCGTTCACCGACACCGCGCACGAGGAGCTCTACGAGGTCGACATCCGGCTCGACGAGAACTCGACGGAGCCGTTGCTCTCCGAGCTGGAGACGGGGTTGCGGGATCGCGGGCTGGCGTTCGAGCAGTGGTTCGGCAGGCGCGACGGCGCCCCCGGGCTGCATCCGTATTTGCAGTTCCTGTGAACTGAGGCGCCGAACAGCGAAAAAGCCCGCCGGATCGAGTGGTCCGGCGGGCTTTCGCTCGTTCTGGTGGTGGCTTCAGTCTTGGTTGCGCACCGAGAACGGTGGCACCGTGCAGCCGATGAGGCTGGCGTCGTCGATGGTGCGCGGCTGGTATTCGCTGCTCGGCAGGTTCTCCAGCATCAGGTTCGTCGGGTCGTCGACCGGTTCGGCGCGGCCGAACAGGAACGCCCACTCGTGCTCGTCGGAGCCGAAGTAGGTGACGGATTCGAACACCGAACGGAACCGGTTGTAGGCGCGGATCAGCGTCTCGTTGCGCCACACCGTGGGGCAGCCGGCCTGGAACGCGACCACCCCGCCCGGCGCGAGCACCGTCTGGCAGCGCTGCAGGAACTCCAGGCCGTAGAGCCGGTTGTGCTGGCCGTCGGCGTCGTCGGCGCGTTCGTCGGGCAGGTCCACGACGACGAGGTCGTAGCCTTCCGGCGGGGCCTGGTCGAGGAAACCGATACCGTCGGCGTAGTGCAGGGTGATCGGCCCGTCGCCGCGTTCCAGCGCGGGCAGTTCCTCGGTCGTGTAGCCGTAGGGCAGGTGTTCGGCGCAGATCCGGACGCATTCCTCGTCGATGTCGACGTGGTCCACGCGGGTCGCTCCGGCAGCGACGGCGAGCTTGCCGGCGACGCCTTCGCTGGAGCCGATGATGAGCACCCGGTCCAGGTTCGCGGCCAGCAGGAAGCCGGGGACCAACATGGCCTCGTGGTAGACCAGCTGGGAAAACTCGGTGCTCTGCCTGTCGTCGTCGCAGAACAGCGAGACGCCCTGCGAGGTGCGGCCGATGAGCACGTGCTGGTAGGCGGTGTCGCCTTCCCACACCACCTCGTCGACCCGCCACAGCCGCCGCATGTCGGCGCCCAGGGGCTCACTGACCCAACGCTGCCCGTCGATTTCGATCAACGGTGTTCCTCCTCGAAACGTCGCCCTCGATGGGCGGAAGAACGCACTTGAGTGTCCATTGTGGAGGGGATCCCGCCGGCCCGCGGCCCGCGAGCCGACGGGCCGGTCACGACACCAGTTCGGGGTCGTAGTCCCGTCCCCGGCGGATCGTGCGGGTGTTCACCGACCCGGGCCGCAGTGCCTCGGCCAGCAGCTCGACCGCGCGTTCCGGCTGCGCGGTGTTCCCGCAGGTGAACACATCGATGAAAATCGATCCCACTTCAGGGTAAGTGTGCAGCGACGCGTGGGATTCCGACAACAATGCCAGCACGGTGACGCCTTGCGGCTCGAACCGTTCGGCGATCACTTGGCACACCGTGGCCTGCGAGCGGCTCAACGCGCTGTGCAAGGTGTCCCGCAGGAACTGCTCGTCGTCGAGCAGCTCCGCGTCCACGCCGTCGAGCTCGGCGAGTACGTGCTGCCCGGTGAACAGACCGACGGGTTGCAGGGTTCCGGCATCAATCGACATCTATCGACCTCCCAACATTTCGCAGATTTCGCTGAGAACGTTCTCGTTCGCGCCGACTGGCGCACCGCTGCGGCGGAATCCGCCCTGCCGCAGCGGTCAGGGTCGCTCGTGCCCGTCGATGCAATAGGTCGGCAGCGGCGGGAAGCCGTTGAAGCCGACCGAGGCGTAGCTGGCCGTGTACGCGCCGGCGCTGAGCAGGTCCACGGTGTCGCCCGCACGCAGCGTGAGCGGCAGCTCGTAGTGGGTGTGCTGGTAGATCACGTCGTCGCCGTCGCACGTGGGTCCGGCGAGCACGACCGGCCCGACCGGGTCGCCGTCGCGGGAAGTGCGCAGCCGGTAGGTGATCGCTTCGCCCTCGGTTTCGGCGAGCCCGTTGTAGCGGCCCACGTCGAGGTAGATCCAACGCCGGTCGCTGCCGGTCTCGGGCGTGGTGAGCACGACTTCGCTGTGCAGCACGCCCGCGTCGCCGACGAGGCGGCGACCCGGCTCGATGAGCAGTTCCGGGCGTTCGGCGCCGAATTCGCGGTCGAGCGCCTGCTCGATGCGGCCGGTGTAGTCGGTCAGCGGCGGTGCGGATTCGGTGTACTGCGCGGGAAGTCCGCCACCGAGGTTCACCATACGCGGCCGGACGCCGTGTTCGGCGGCGCCGCGGAACACCTCGTGCGCTGCGCGGATTCCGTGTTCCCATGCGGCGGCGTCGTGTTGCTGCGATCCGATGTGGAACGACACGCCGTAGGGGTCGAGGCCGAGTTCGGCGGCGCGGGTCAGCAGTCGCACCGCGGTCTGCGGTGGACAGCCGAACTTCCGGCCGAACGGGGTGCGGGATCCCTTGTTGTCCACCAGGACTCGGCAGAAGACTCGCGATCCGGGGGCCGCTTCGGCGATCGTCGTGAGGTCCGCTTCGCTGTCGGTCGCGAACAGGCGCACGCCCTGTTCGAAGGCGCGGGCGATGTCGGCGCGCTTCTTGATGGTGTTGCCGTAGGAGATCGAGTCCGGTTCGGCGCCTTGTTCCAGGCACAGGTCGATCTCGCCGGGGCTCGCCACGTCGAACGAGGAACCGAGTGCCGCGAGCGCGGCGACGACCTCGGGCATGGGATTGGCCTTGACCGCGTAGCAGATGCGCGCGTCCGGCAGCGCGGTTCGCAGTTGCGCGTAGCGTTCGCGAACCACCGTCAGGTCCATCACCAGGCAGGGTGTGCCGGGTACCGCGCGATCCAGGAAGTCCTGGATGCGTTCAGCGGAACGTGCCGCGGTTCCGGCGACGTTTCCGTCGCTCGGGCGGTCCGTCACACCGGTGGTGGCGGACTGATCGGTCAATCCCGTTACCTCCGTGTTCTGCGCGGCCTCGCGTGGGGTTCACCGTCGGGCCACCGTGCGGGCGGCCGAGTGCCGACCAAGCACGGTACCGGTCAACGCAGTGGATTACGAACCGATCGGGTGAAACGACCGGGGCTGCGGAGGCGATTGTGACTACTCCCACGACCGAGGGGCGCGCTTACGACTGCCGGTCGTCGATGAGTTGCAGTGCGAGATGAAAGTCAACGCGGGCGGCGAGATTTCCCAGCTCTCGCCCGGTGATCTGCTCGATCCGGCCGATGCGATAGCGCAACGTGTTCACGTGCAAGTGCAATCGTGCTGCACAGCGCGACCACGAACCGGAACATTCCAGGAAGACCCGCAAGGTGTTCAGCAGGTCGGTGGCGTGCGCCTCGTCGTAGCCGATGAGCGGTCCGAGCAGTTTGTCCCGATAGGACCGGCGCAGCTCCTCCGGCACGGACGCCAGCAGAACCTGATGCGAAGCGAGCGCATCCGCCGTCACCACCGCCGACCGCGGGTCGTGCTCGGCGAGGCGCCGGGCGTGGCCCGCCTCCTCCAACGCGGAACGCAAACCATCGGCGGTGCCGATGTCGCTGATCCCGGCGCACAACCGGGCCGTGCTCCCGGCGAGCGCGGCGAACTCCCGGAACCGGTCCGGCAACGTCGACAGCTGCCCTTCGTCGTCGGCGAACACGGCCGCGGCCGCCTCCCCCAGCGGTGCCGCGACCGAGGGAAGCCCGGTCGCGGCCGCGAGCTCACGCAAGACCGTGACGGCCAAAGCCGAGCCGCCCGGCCTCTCGCGGGTCACCGACAGCTGCACGACGCGCAACGGCTCGCCTGCGGGGAGCCCCACGGTGTCCAGACGTGCGGCGACCTCCGTCGCGCTGGAAGTGCCATCGAGCAGCCTGCGCAGCGCCGACTCCACCGAGCGGCCCGCGATGTTGCGGGCCTGGTCGACTCGGCTGCGCACGAGCGCGACCACGGTCGCGAGCTCGGCCAACGCCTCCGGTGACGCCTCGCGCAGCACCACGAACCACTGGGCGATGCGCGGATCGGCGCCACCGCCGACCACGTGGAACCGGCAGGCTCCCCGCGTGGTGCGCACAGTGCCGGACGTGGCGTTCGAATCGTGCAAACCGTGCACCAGTTCCTCGTGCGCGGGTGCGCCCGGGGTGCCGGCCAGCACCGCACCCGTGCCGGAGACCACCCAGCAGCCGGTACCGAGTTCGGCCGCGGCAAGCTCCAGCACCTCATCGAGGTCAGCGCCCGCGGCGAGCGCCGAGACCCACTCCCGGCCCGCCGCCCGGTGCGCCGCCATGACCCGTTCGGACAGCGTGCCGAAGCTCAGAGCTACCGGGACCTCCACCAGCGGGATGCCGTGCTTCCGGCAGGCTTCGACGAGATCGTCCGGGGTGCTGCCGAGCCACGCGGTGCCCGCCGCGACCGCCGCCACGCCTGCCTCGGCGAGCGCGGCGACGAACTCCGTCGAATCCGCCGGATCGGTGCGCCACATCAGGCCCGTGAGCACCAGCTCGCCGCCGCGCAGGTAGCGGCGGGGGTCGAGCAGGTCGGTGATGTAGACGCCGTGCACGACGCGGTCGGAGGAGCCGGTGAGCAGCGTCAGGCCCAAGGCCGGGTCGGCGACCAGTTCACTCAGCTGCACGGCGCTCACTCTGCACCCTCGGAGGGGTGCTGCGGGAGTGCTGGGGGTTGCGGGGTGGGTTGGAGTGAACGGACCGCTCGTCCCATCCCCTCGGACCAACAGGCCGTTCACTCCACCCCCACCCCCCGACGAGGCGGCACCGCGAACGAGCGGATCTGAGTGAACGGACCGCTCGTCCCATCCCCTTGGACCAACAGGCCGTTCACTCCACCCCACCCCCGACGACGCGGCACCGCGAACAAGCGGATCTGAGTGAACGGACCGTTCGTCCGATCCCGTTGGACCAACGGTCCGTTCACTCCACTCCCGTCCGGGCGGCGCCGCGGGTGGGTGGGGTGGGTTTGTAGGAATGTACGAACTGCGGCCGTTCACCCGTCTGGCATTTCGGGTTTTCCACCGCTGGTCAACGTGGGTTCACCGGTTGTGTACTGGAACAACGGCCCGGCGGTGAGCTCCGCGAGTGATGTGGCGCTCGGCGACTCGGCCGACCGAACCCCGACAGAGAGAAGGCGCCGTGGACTTCCTGCGTCCGACCTCGTGGCGCGAGGCCCTGGAGCTCAGGGCGGCCCGCCCGGAGGCGACCGTGCTGGCGGGCGGCACGGATGTGCTCGTGGAGGTCAATTTCGGGCATCGCAGCCCGGAGGCCTTGCTGGATCTCACGAACATCTCCGAACTCCAGGACTGGTCCGAGTCCGGCGGGCTGGTGCGCATCGGTGCGGGCCTGCCGTACACGCGGCTGATCGACGAGCTGGGCGATCGGCTGCCGGGACTCGCGATGGCGTCCCGGACGGTGGGCTCACCGCAGATCCGCAACCGGGGCACGCTCGGCGGCAACCTCGGCTCGGCCTCTCCGGCCGGGGACGCGCATCCGGCGTTGCTGGCCTCGGACGCGGAGATCGAGGTGGCATCGGTGCGCGGCACCCGGTTGCTGCCGATCACCGAGTTCTTCACCGGACCCAAGCGCAACGCGCTCGCCGCCGACGAGTTGATCGCGGCAGTGCACCTGGCACCGGCATCGGGGCCGCAGCAGTTCGCGAAGGTGGGCACCCGGAACGCGATGGTGATCGCGGTCTGCACCTTCGCGATCGCGTTGCACCCGCAGCGGCGGCAGGTCGGCACCGGGGTCGGTTCGGCCGCGCCCACCCCGTTCCGGGCGCGAGCCGCCGAGGACTTCCTCGCCACCGAACTCACCGACACCGACCAGTGGGAACACCCCCGCGCCCTGCCGGACCTGGCGGCGAACCGGTTCGGCGAACTCGTCGCGGCCGCGGCGAGCCCGATCGACGACGTGCGCGGCACCGCCGGCTACCGGCGGCACGCGCTGGGCGTGCTGGCCCGGCGCACGGTGCACCGCGTGTGGGACGAACACCGCACCTGGAGGCGGCAATGCGCGTGAACTTCACCGTCAACGGCCGGGCGCAGCAGGCCGACAACGTGTGGGAAGGCGAAAGCCTGCTCTACGTGCTGCGGGAGCGGCTCGGGCTGCCCGGTTCGAAGAACGCCTGCGAACAGGGCGAGTGCGGTTCGTGCACGGTCACCCTGGACGGTGTCGCGGTGTGCGCGTGCCTGGTCGCGGCCGGGCAGGCCGAGGGCCGTGAAGTGGGCACCGTGGAAGGTCTCGCCGACGGGGACCGGCTCAGCGACGTGCAGCAGGCGTTCCTCGACGCGGGTGCCGTGCAGTGCGGTTTCTGCACGCCGGGACTGCTGGTGCAGGCGACGGACCTGCTGGACAAGCAGGCCGAGCCCTCGGACGTGGAGATCCGGGAGGCGCTGGCGGGCAACCTGTGCCGCTGCACCGGTTACGAGAAGATCATGGACGCGGTGCGGCTGGCCGCCGGGCGGAAGTCGGGTCATGCCTGAGCCGGCGGCCCGGTTCGTGCTCGACGGCGCCGCGATCGCCACCGTCGATGGCCCGGAGCACGCCGAAGGCCACGTCGTCGTCGAAGGTGACCGCATCGTTGAGGTCTCACCCGGGCGGGCGGACTCGTCGCAGGGCGAGCGGATCGACGTGAGCGGCTGCTTGATCACTCCCGGACTGGTCAACACCCACCACCACCTGTACCAGTGGGCGACGCGCGGTCATGCGGCCGATTCGCCGCTGTTCGACTGGCTGACGCGGCTCTACCCGGTGTGGGCGGGGCTGGACGAGGACGGCACGCACGCCGCGGCCGCCGCCGGACTGGCCAGGCTCGCGTTGTCGGGGGCGACCACGGTCGCCGACCACCACTACGTCTTCCCCCGCGACGGCGGCGACGTGTTCGGCGCGGTCGTCTCGGCCGCCGGGAGCATCGGGGTGCGGCTGCACGCGGTGCGCGGCTCGATGGATCGCGGCCGGTCCCGCGGCGGGCTGCCGCCGGACTCCTTGGTGGAGGACCTCGACACGGCGCTGGCCCGAACGGACGAGGCGATCCGCCGGTTCCACGATCCGGCTCCCGGTTCGGCGGTGCGGGTCGCGGTGGGTCCGTGTTCGCCGTTCAGCGTCAGCGAACAGCTGATGCGGGAGAGCGCGGAGCTGGCGCGGGCGCGCGGGGTGCGGCTGCACACCCATCTCGCGGAGACCGCCGACGAGCAGCGGCAATGCCTCGCGGAGTTCGGGCGCACCCCCGTGGAGTACGCCGACGACTTGGGCTGGCTGGGGCCGGACGTGTGGCTCGCGCACACCGTGCACTTGGCGGAACCGGCCGTGGCTCGGCTCGCCGAGACCGGCACCGGCTCGGCGCACTGCCCCAGTTCCAACGGGAGGCTCGGCGCGGGCGTCGCGCCGGTGCGGGCGCTGCTGGACGCGGGCGTGCCGGTGGGGCTCGGGGTGGACGGTGTCGCCTCGAACGAGGCGGGCGGGCTCGGTGAGGAGATGCGCCAGGCGTTGCTGACGGCCCGCGCTCAGCACGGTGCGGCGGCGTTGTCGGTGCGGGAGGCGTTGTTCGCCGCCACCCTCGGCGGCGCACGCTGCCTGGGCAGGCAGGACGAGATCGGCTCGCTGCGGCCCGGCAAGCTCGCCGACCTCGCGGTGTGGCGCCTCGACGGGCTGGGGCACGCGGGAATCGAAGATCCGATCGCCGCGCTGGTGCTGGGTCCGTTGCCGCCGCTGCGGTTGCTGCTGTGCGGTGGGCGCGGCGTCGTGCGGGACGGCCTGCTGAGCTCGATGTCCGAAGTGGACTTGGCGCGGGATCTGCGCGCCGCGAGCACCGGAATCCGTGCTCGATCCGAACGACTCGACGGGGAGGTGGCCCGATGAGCGGCCCGACGCGCACTCCGCAGGACCTCGACACCGGCATCGCGGGCGGCATCGGGGAATCCCCGTTGCGCCCCGACGGCACGTTGAAGGTGCGCGGTGAATTCGCCTACTCCTCCGACCTGTGGGCGGAGGACATGCTGTGGGGCGCGACGTTGCGCAGCCCGCACCCGTACGCGCGGATCACGTCCCTCGACGTGGGTCCGGCACTGCGGCTGCCCGGTGTGCACGCGGTGCTCACCGCCGACGACGTGCCCGGGGCCAACCGGTACGGCTTGAAGGCGCAGGACCAGCCGGTGCTCGCCGAGGACGTGGTGCGCTACCGAGGTGAGGCGGTCGCGCTGATCGCCGCCGATCACCCGGAGACGGCCCGCCGGGCGCTGGAGCGCGTCGAGGTCGGCTACGAGGTGCTGTCGCCCGTCACCGACGCCGAACTCGCCGCGCACGACACGTCGTTGCCAAAGCTGCACGAGAACGGCAACGTGGTGCGCCACCAGGTGGTCCGCAAAGGCGACCCGGAAGCCGCGGCCGACGTCGTGGTGTCCGGCGTGTACACGGTCGGCATGCAGGACCAGGCTTTTCTCGGCCCTGAGTCGGGGCTCGCGCTGCCCGCCGAGGACGGCGGTGTCGACCTGTACCTCGCTACGCAGGACCTGCACTCCGACCGCAAGCAGACCGCGGCCGCGCTGGGACTTCCGCAGGACAAGGTGCGCCTGACGCTGTCCGGGGTCGGGGGCGCGTTCGGCGGCCGGGAGGACCTGTCCATCCAGGTGCACGTCTGCCTGCTGGCGTTGCGCACCGGGAAACCGGTGAAGATGGTCTACGGCAGGGAGGAGTCGTTCTACGGCCACGTGCACCGGCATCCGGCGAAGATGTACTACGAGCACGGCGCGACCCGCGACGGCGACCTCGTGTACGTGCGGGCGCGGCAGTACTTCGACGGCGGCGCATACGCGTCGAAAACCCCGGTCGTGGTGGGAAACGCGTCGACGCTCGGCGTCGGCCCGTACCGCGTGCCGAACGTTGACCTCGAATCTTGGGGCCTGTACACGAACAATCCGCCGTGCGGGGCGATGCGCGGGCTCGGAGCGGTGCAGCCGACATTCGCCTACGAGTCCCAGATGGACAAGCTCGCCGCCGCGCTCGACGTGGACCCGGCGCAGCTGCGCATCCGCAACGCCGTCGCGCAGGGCGACGAGATTCCCACCGGGCAGGTGCTGGACTTCCCCGCCCCGGTCGCCGAACTGCTGGAGCGGCTCAAGGAGAT
The DNA here is from genome assembly GCF_022828475.1 of Saccharopolyspora gloriosae. Taxonomy (GTDB): domain Bacteria; phylum Actinomycetota; class Actinomycetes; order Mycobacteriales; family Pseudonocardiaceae; genus Saccharopolyspora_C; species Saccharopolyspora_C gloriosae_A. The sequence continues at coordinate 5,770,282 of NZ_CP059557.1, forward strand.
TCCGCTGCCGCCGCAACGGGAAAGCCGCGACATCCGCGACCTGCCCGGCGGTGCCTCCAACACGACGCACGGCGAGGGCGTGGTGCGCGGCGTCGGTTACGGCGTGACCATCAAGAACATCTGCTACTCCGAAGGTGCCGACGACTACTCCACCGCGCGGGTCCGGCTCGAACTCGTCGGCGGTGAACCGATCGCCGAAGTGCACACCGCCGCCGCCGAGGTCGGCCAGGGCCTGGTGACGGTGCAACAGCAGATCGCCCGCACCGAGCTCGGCGTTGAACGAGTCACCATCCATCCCAACGACACTTCCGTCGGCGCCGCCGGATCGAGCTCCGCGTCCCGGCAGACCTACGTCACCGGCGGAGCCGTGCAGACGGCTTGCGGCGCCGTGCGGGACGCGGTGCTGCACCGGGCCGCCGAACTGCACGGTGCCGCACCGGCCGCATTGTCGTTGCACGGCGGGAAAATCGTGTCCGCGACCGCCGGTGTGCTCGCCGACCTTGCCGAGGTTCTCGGCGACGGCCCCATCGAGCGGACCAGGGAATACCACCACCGGCAGACCTTCCCCATGGACGAGACCGGAGTCGGCGAGCTCGTCCAGGTGCAGCACGCGTTCTCCGCGCACCGCGCCATCGTCGACGTCGACACCGAACTCGGCCTGGTCAAAGTGGTGCGGCTGGACTGCGTGCAGGATGTGGGCAAAGCGGTGAACCCAGACGCCATCATCGGTCAGATCCAAGGCGGCAGCGCTCAAGGGCTCGGGCTCGCCGTGATGGAGGAGATCCAGGTTTCCGGGGGCGAGATGCGCAACGCCTCGTTCACCGACTACCTCATCCCCACCATCCTCGACATGCCGCCGATGGAGATCGACATCATCGAGCGCGGCGACCCCAACGCGCCCTACGGGGTGCGCGGCGTCGGCGAGCCGCCGACGATCTCCACCACTCCCGCCGTCGTCGCCGCGATCCGCGCCGCCACCGGCAAACCGCTCACCCACGTGCCCGTCGCGCCGCACGACATCATCTGAACCCGGCTACGGCCCGCGTTCCCGAACCGCCCGAGCGATACCCGCTGATTCCCCTATCCGGCTGGAGATTCCACGTGTCCACCGAAACCGACTCCCCCGCCACGACCGAGGCCCGCTGGGTCGCGGAAGCCGTCGCACTGGCCACCGGCAGCGTCGACGACGGCGGCGGCCCCTTCGGCGCCCTGGTGTTGCGCGACGACCGGCTCATCGCCACCGGTACGAACCTCGTCACCTCCGACCTCGACCCCACCGCGCACGCCGAAGTGACCGCCATCCGCCGCGCATGCCTGCGACTCGACACGTTCAGCCTCGACGGCTGCGTGCTCATCAGCTCCTGCGAGCCGTGCCCGATGTGCCTCGGCGCCGCCCTGTGGTCACGAGTGGACCGCGTCGTCTACGCCGCAGGCCGGGAAGACGCCGCACGCGGCGGATTCGACGACCGCGCGTTCCACGACCTGTTCCGCAACCCCGACCAGCCCTGGCCCACCGCGGTGCAGCAGATCGAACTCGCGGACCGCAACGCGCCGTTCGATCGGTGGCGCGCGAAACCCGACCGCGTGGATTACTGAGACGGCCCCGCTGCCGAGTTGCTCGGCTGTGCGGCAGCGGGAACCTCAGACGCCTTCTCGCCGTGCGCCCGGCCGGTCCGCTTCCCCCATGGCTCCGCCGCGAGGGACGGTGCCGTCCTCGCGAGACGGCTCAGAACCCCATACCGATCGGGTGGTTCACCACCGGCAAGACAAAGCTCATTCGCCCGATGACACACCGGTTCTGATCCGAACCTGACCGCCGCGCCCGAAACGGGTGCCGAACTCCCCTGCCTGAAACCACCCGCGCGTCCCGGCGCACTCGTCCCTCGCGAGTGCCCGCGACCTCGCGCGCCCGGAGGCCACATGTCCGAGCCCACCACTCTCGACCGGCCCAACGCCCTCGACCGGTACTTCCGCATCACCGCCCGCGGCTCCACGCTGAGCCGGGAAATCCGCGGCGGCCTCACCACGTTCGTCGCCATGTCCTACATCGTGCTGCTCAACCCGCTGATCCTCGGCGCCGCCGCCGACAGCACCGGTGCCACGCTCACCACCACCCAGCTCACCACCGCGACCGCGCTGTCGGCGGGAGTGATGACGGTGCTGATGGGCGTCGTCGGCAACGCCCCGCTCGCCATGGCCGCCGGACTCGGCGTGATCCCCGTGGTCGCGTTCACCATCGCGCCCGCCATGACCTGGCCGCAGGCGTTCGGGCTCGTCGTGCTCGAAGGCCTGGCGATCGTGGTGCTCGCCGCCAGCGGGGTGCGGCAACGCATCATCCGGGCCATTCCCGAACCGCTGAAAGTCGCGCTGACCGTGGGAATCGGGCTCTACATCGCGCTCGTCGGTCTCGTCAGCGCCGGATTCGTCACCCGCAAACCCGACGCCGCCGACACCACGGTGCCCGTGCAACTGGGCTCCGACGGAAACCTGACCGGATGGCCCGTCGCGCTGTTCTGCGTCACGGTGCTGCTGATGATCGTGCTGGTCACCCGGCAGGTACCCGGGGCGATCCTGATCAGCATCGCGACCGGCACCGTGCTGTCGCTCGGTGTGCAGGCGTTATGGCCGCTGCCCGAACAACAGTGGGGCGTGGTCACCCCGGAGCTCCCGGACAGCGTGATCTCCGCGCCGGACCTGAGCCTGCTCGGACACGTCGACCTGTTCGGCGGGTTCGGCTCCGCCGGGGCCGTGGCCTGCGCGGCGTTCCTGTTCACCCTCATCCTGTCCGGGTTCTTCGACGCCATGGGCACGATCACCAGCGTCAGCCGCGAAGCCGGACTCAGCTCCCCCGACGGGGACGGCACCGATGTGCCCGGCATGGGGCGCATCCTCGTCGTCGACGGCATCGGCGCCGTCGCGGGCGGTTTCAGCGGGAGCTCACCGAACACCGTGTTCCTCGAATCCGCCGCCGGAGTCGGTGAAGGCGCCCGCACCGGATTCGCCAGCGTCATCACCGGGCTCCTGTTCGCCGCGACCACCCTGTTCACCCCGCTCGCCGCCGTGGTGCCCGCGCAGGCCGCCGCGCCTGCGCTCGTGCTCGTGGGCGGGATGATGATGGCGCAATGCAGGCACATCCCGTGGCAGGACCAGAGCTACGTGCTGCCCGTGTTCCTCACCGTCGCCGTCATCCCCTTCACGTACTCGATCACCAACGGCATCGGCGCCGGGCTCATCGCCTACTGCGCGATCCGGATCTGCCAGGGGAAGGCGGGCGAACTCGGCGGGCTGCTGATCGCGCTGGCCGGTGTGTTCGCGCTGTACTTCGGCATCGCAGGCATCGAAGCCCTCTTCGGCTGAGCCGCTTTCGAAGTGAACGGACCGTTCGCCCAACAAGACTGGACGAACGGTCCGTTCACTCCATCCCGTCCCCGTGCGCCGGTGCGGTGGTGGACGCCGGTTGGTCGATCCGGAAGTGAGTGAACGGACCGTTCGTCCCATGGGATTGGGCGAACGGTCCGTTCACTCCTGTCGCCTTGCTGGGGTCGGCGGGGGCTGTGGGCTGGGTAGGCTCGGGGGTGCGGGTTGCGGGGGTGGTGTTGGCGGCTGGTGCGGGGCGGCGGTTCGGGAAGCCGAAGGCGCTCGTGGACTACCGCGGCACTCTGCTGGTGGACCGGGCGGCGCGTGTGCTCACCGAGGGTGGCTGCGATCCCGTGTTCGTGGTGCTCGGCGCGGCCGCGGACGAGGTGCGGGCGAAAGCCGAACTGCGCGACGTCACCGTGGTGTCCAATCCGGACTGGAACAGCGGGATGGGTTCCTCGTTCCGAGCTGGTCTCGCCGCCCTCGCCACCGAATCTGAGGACGTCGCCGCGGCCTTGGTCCTGCCCGTCGACATGCCCGGCGTGACCGCCGAAGCGGTGCGCAGGGTCGCCACGCACGCCGCCCCGGAAGCGCTCGCCGCCGCCTCACTCGAGCAACAACGCAGTCACCCTGTGTTGCTGGGCCGTGCGCACTGGAGAGGGGCTGCGGCGGACGCGCTCGGAGATGCGGGTGCGCGCCGTTACCTTCGTGATCATGAGGTCACCCTGGTGAGGTGCGACGGCGTCTCGGAAGGTTTCGATATCGACCGTCCCGCAGACCTCGGCAGTGGCTAACCCGTAGAGTCGTCAGTCACGCGTGAGGTGACGCCTAGCGACACCGTCCGCGGCTGCGACGCCCGCCAGGCAGGCGTGCCGACCCGGGCGGTGCACGCGTCACCGGGACGCAAACAGCGCCGACGGGGAGGCAACATGGCAATCGGACACATCACCGCCAACTACGTGCCGGACGGCGATGACTGGTCGGTGACCGTCTCAACCGGACAGGACACCCGTACCGCCCGCGCACCCGGCCTCATCGCGGCCAGAGATCAGGCGGACCAGCTCATCGAGCACTTGGCGCCGAACCCCAGCGGCCGGGTCGTGATCCACTTGCTCAACGGGGACGGATTCGCGTTCAGCACCGCGTACCTGCAGGCCCGGCACGGCCTGTCCGACGAAGCGACCCGCCAGGCCGCTGCCGCCGCCGACACCGCCAGCGCGCACGCCGCCAGATGACCCCGCCACCGGGGCGGAACACCGCGCCCGGGAACGGAGGAAAACCCGAAAAGAGCGGCGAGAACCACGCCGCCCGCACTCTCTCTCTAGGATGGTCGCCGTGAACGCACCGACCAGCAGCTTGCCCGACGGGACCAACCGGTCCCCCGGACGTGGCCGGCCACGGGACGCCACACGAGACACCGCTCTGCGCACCGCAGCGATGGAAGTGCTCGCCGACGTCGGATACCGCGCCCTGACCATGGACGCCGTCGCCGCGCGCGCCCGCGCAGGCAAGGCCACGATCTACCGGCGTTGGGAATCGAAACTCGACCTGGTCATCGACACCTGCAACGAGCTGGTGCAGCGCAACATCCCGGAGCCCGACCTGGGCAGCGTGCCCGCGGACCTCGGCGAGTTCCTGCGCGCGTTCGCCGCGTTCCTCACCGGTCCGGTGGGCAAAGCGGCGCAGGCGCTCGTCGGTGAACTCCCCCACGAGCGCGAGCTGGCCGACGCGTTCCGCGAATCCTTCCTGTTGCCGCAGCGCAACGTGCTGCGGCGCATCGTGGAACGCGGCATCGAGCGCGGTGAGATCACCCCGCAGGCACCGACGGACACCGTGGTCGAACTCGCCGGGGCAGCACTGCTGCATCGGCTCATGCTCACCGGCGAACCGCTGGACAACCGGTTCGTCGACCGGCTGCTGCACGACGCGCTCCTGCCGTTGCTGCGCCGCGAAAACTGAATTCCGGCTCGTGGGGCGTGCTGCAGCACCATCCGGCTAGGCGGTTCGGAGCGAGTGGAGGTCGCAGTCGTGCAAGGAACCATCGCCGAGCTGTACCGATGGCCGGTGAAGTCGCTACGCGGCGAGTCCGTCACCGCTGCTCGTTTCGATGAGCGCGGGATGGTGGGCGATCGTGCGCACGTGCTCATCGATGAGCGGACGAAGCGCGCCGGGTCGGTGCTCACCGTCCGACAGAATCCGACGCTGCTGCACTGGGCGGGTGACTACGGCGGCGACATCAGCGAACCGGCCGGGGAGCCGACGTTGCACGGGCCGGACGGCTCGGCGTGGAAGTGGGACGACCCGGAGCTGCCCGGGGCGCTCGCGGACTCGCTGGGCATCCCGCTGAGCCTGCGCAGCGAAGCCGGGAACCAGGATCGCGGCCCGACGGTTCTCGTCACCTTGCAGGCCACAGTGGACGCGCTCAGCGCGGACATGGGCGAGCGGGTCGACCTGCTGCGGTTCCGGCCGAACCTGCACCTGAACCTTGATGTGGCGCCGTTCGCCGAGCTCGATTGGGAGCCGGGGACGACGATCACCACCGGGGACCTGACGCTGGAGATCGTCGGGGCGAACTCGGGAGCCTGCGTTCGCTGCGTCGTGCCCAGCTGGAACACCGGCGGCACGACGCGCTGGAAGGAACTGCAAAGCCGGCTGATCGACCGCTACGACAACAAGTTCGGCACCATCATGCGCGCCACTCGCAGCGGCACCGCTCGACGCGGTGAAGCCGCGGTCGTGCGCCCAGCAGGGTCATGACCCCGCGGACGCACGCCGCGCGGCTCAGCGGAAGATCTTGCGCACGACGATGACGGCGACGAGCGCACCGACACCGATCATCGCGTAACGGACCCTCGGGTCGTTCAACTTGTCCTGCACGCTGGCCTTACCGGACTCCACGAACCGTTTCGGGTCCGCCTTGGTGCTCAACTCGTCCAGTGTCACGGCCAGCGAGTCACGAGCCTTCTCGATATCGCGCTGAATGGCGTCCGGATCACGAGCCACGCCGTCCTCCTCCATGTTCACCTGACTGGTGCCACCGTAGATCACACGCTCGGCTCGGACCCACCGACCAGTCCCTGAGTCGAGGCACGCAACGCGCGCCGAACCACCCGGCCGGGGACACAACGGACATCACCACCCGTTAGGCTGGTCCGCACTGGGGGCCGTAGCCCAATTGGCAGAGGCACTAGGTTTAGGTCCTAGCCAGTGCGGGTTCGAGTCCCGCCGGCCTCACCGATTTCGACGCTCGGCGTTGTCCCGTTCCGGTCCCGCAATGCCGAACGCGGGCCGGATTCGATCGTCGCGGCCGCTCCGCCCTCCCCGACGGCTGTTGCCGGTCCTGCTGTTCAAGGCGCAACGGCGCTTTCCTCGGGGTAGGTGATGCGGGCTCAGTGGTCGGCGTGAGTGAGGCCGCCGATGGTGAGGGATTTGCGGCGCTGGTGGACCGTCAGGTAGCGCAGGCCCGCTTCGCCCGCGATGAATTCGCGGCGGGAGCGCTTCGGCAGCCAGAGCAGAGCGCCCGGGGCTAGTTCGACGGCGCCGCCTTCGGTGCGCAGCGTTCCCGACCCGTGCAGCACGTGGATCAGCACGTCCAGGTCCGGTCCGGCGTGCGCGTCGATCTTCCCGTCCGCAGGCAGTTGGATGACGTTGGAGTCGAGGTCCCGGTCGCGGACCGGCAGCGCCCACACCGCCCCCGCCGCGTCGGGGTCGCCGCCGAGGTCGCCGGTGTCGCAGAGGATCCGGGGCAGCGGCGTCGAGTGCAGCCTGCCGATTCGGATGCGCCATTCCTGCGGTCCCGGCTCCACGGTTTCCCAGCTGAATCCGCCGGGCAGCTCCGCTTCGAACTCGTCGTGCAGGTGCTTCGGATCGTGGTCGTTGACCAGGACGAACGTTTCGCCGACGGCGAGCGCGTGGAAGACACCGAAGATCGCGGGGTGCTTGTCCTGCTTCGGCAGCGGGCGGACGTCGAGCTCTTGCTCGGGCATGTGTCCTCCTGGACCCTGTTTTCACAATTCGCGGTTGTATAAACTCTACGTCCGGACGGTCGGCGGAAACCAGGGCGCCTCCCGGCTCGTGCGCCCCCGGGTCGCGGGGTTCGCTCGTCCACCGCACAAGGAGGTCGATCGTCATGGGTGGGAACTCGACTCCGGGAACGTCCGGGCGGCGGCACGAGGTGCTGGCCGTGCTCCGGGAATCCGGCACCGCATTGGACGTCAACGAGATCGCGCGGCGGCTCGCGGTACACCCGAACACGGTCCGCTTCCACCTGGACGCCCTGGTCGGCAACGAGCAGGTCGAGCGCGTCGACGCTCGGCGGTCCGGCCCCGGCCGGCCGCCGCTGCTGTTCCGCGCCCGCCCCGGTATGGACCCGACCGGTCCGCGCAACTACCGGCTGCTCGCGGGCATCCTCGTCGGCGAAGTCGCGCAGGCGGCGGACCCGGTGCGCAGCGCGGGAGACGCCGGGCGGCGCTGGGGTGCACGGCTCGCCGCCCCCGGCGACTCCCCCCGCCCCACCCGCACGCAGGCCGTCGGGCACCTGACCGGGCTGCTCGACGAGCTCGGGTTCCGCCCTGAATCCCGTGCGGGGGGCGATGAGATCGGGCTGCGGCACTGCCCCTTCCTCGAACTGGCCGAGGCGCAACGGCAGGTCGTGTGCCAAGTGCACCTCGGGCTCATGCAGGGCGTCACGACGGCGTTGAACGCTCCCGTGACCGTCGACCGGCTCGACGCGTTCGTGGAACCCGACCTGTGCGTGGCGCACCTCGTCACCGGCGCCGAGGACCCGAGCTGACCGCGTGGCCGGTCGCGGTCGCCGTGACCTTCACCTGGGTCGGCATGGTGCTCGCGATCTCCTTCGTGGAGGCCCCGCTGAAGTTCCGCGCGCCCGGTGTGACGGTGCGGATCGGCCTGGGCATCGGGCGGTTGGTGTTCCGCGCGCTCAACGCGGTCGAGCTGGTGTTCGCGCTGCTCCTGCTGAGCTGCTTCGCCCCCCAGGCGCCACCGCTCGCGGCAGGGATCGCGCTGGGAATCGCCCTCGCGTCGCTGGCGGCGCAGCTGCTGCTGGTGCGGCCGATGCTGAACCGCCGCACCCGCGCGGTGCTCGCCGGGCAGATCCCGCCGCGCTCGCACGCCCACCTCTCCTACGTCGCGTTGGAGTTCGGCAAACTGGCCGCGCTGCTGGCCGGCGGCGTCCTGCTTCTCATGGCCTGAAGGAGAAACGTTGGAAACGACATCGCTGACCGAGCTCGCCGCCGAACGACTGTCCGCGGCCAAGCGGTCCCGCGCCGGCCGGGCGACCAGCACCGTCCACGGCGGATCGGAAGCCTCGTTGCGGCAGGTGCTGCTCGCGTTCACCGCGGGGCACGCGCTCGCCGAGCACGAACGCCCCGGCGAAGCCACGTTGCAGGTGCTCCGAGGTTCGGTCCGGGTCACCACACCCACCGGCTCCCTGGAGGCGGAGGAAGGCGATCACTTGGTCCTGCCGTTCGAACGGCACGGTTTGACCGCGGTCAGCGACGCCGTCGTGCTGCTGACGGTCAGCCTCCCCCGCACGTCCTGATCGGACTTCCGCCCCGAACGGCCCGGCCCTACCGGCGGATGAGTCCGCGGTCGACGGCGACGGCCACCGCCGCGGTGCGGGAATCGACGCCGAGCTTGCCGTAGATGTGCACCAGGTGGGATTTCACCGTGGCCTGGCTGAGGAACAGCCGCTTGCTGATCCGCTGGTTCGACAGGCCGTCCGCGACGAGTTCCAACACCTCCGTCTCACGGCGGCTCAGCGCGGTGCCCGGAGTGCGCATCCGGTCCATCAGGCGGTGCGCGATGGTCGGCGCCAGCGCGGACTGGCCGGCGGCGGCGGTGCGCACGGCCGCGGCGAGCTCCTCCGGTGGCGCGTCCTTGAGCAGGTAGCCGGTGGCGCCTGCTTCGACGGCGGCGAGGATGTCGGCGTCGGTGTCGTAGGTGGTCAGCACCAGTACGCGGGGCGCGTCGGGCAGCGCGGTGATGGCGGCGGTCGCGTCCGAACCGTGCATGCCCGCGCCGAACTGGAGGTCCATCAGGACCACGTCGACCGCTTCGGTGGTGGCGAGTTCGACGGCGCGTTCGGCGCTGACGGCCTCGGCGACCACTTCGAAGTCCGGTTCGGTGTCGAGCACGGCGCGCAGGCCGGTGCGCACCACCGGGTGGTCGTCGGCCAGCAGCAACCGAATGATCCCGCTCATCACTCCTGCCCTTCCGCAGTGGGCCTGCGCGGGAAGCTCACCGCGAGCGCGGTGCCCTGCTCCGGCGCCGATTCCACGCTCAACGTGCCACCGAGCGCACGGGTGCGCGCCCGCATCGCGGCCAGCCCGAATCCGCCGTCGACGCGATCCGAGTTCGGCGCCGCGGCCGGGTCGAAGCCGATTCCGTCGTCCACCAGGTCGAGTGCGACGCGAGTGTCCATGTAGGTCAGCGTCATCTCGGCCGCTTCGGCTTGCGCGTGCCGGACGGTGTTGGCCAGCGCGGACTGCGCGATGCGCAGCAGCGCCACCTCGTACGGGGTGGGGATCGGGGCCGGCTCGCCGTCCAGGTGAAACCGCACGGTGTACCCGGAATGCGCGGAAGTGGTGGCGCACAACCGTTCCAGCGCCGCCGGAAGCGATCCGCCTTCCAGGTCGGGCGGGGTCAGGGCGTGCACGAAGCGCCGGGCCTCAGCCAGGTTGTCCTGTGCTTCACCCCGCGCCCGCAACACGTGATCCGCGGCCAGTCCGGGCCGGTCGGGCAGGGCACGTTCGGCGGCGCGCAGCAGCAACTGGATGCTGGAGAGGCCTTGTGCGAGCGTGTCGTGGATCTCCTTGGCCAACCGTTCCCGTTCGGCGAGCACGCCTGCGGACCGTTCGGCGATGGCGAGGTCGTGTCGTGTCGCGGTGAGTTCCTCGATGAGCCGGCGGCGTTGCTCGCTCTCCCGGTACAGGGCCTGGTATCCGAGCACGACCGCGATCGCGACGGCCGCCCCGAGCGCCGGACCGAGTGCCGCGGCCGGGGTGAATCCGCCCTGGTGCCAGGCGTAACCGGCGATCGCGAACACCGTCGTGAGCAGCACCACCGGCAGCCCTGAGCGGCCGGACAGCAGGTGCAGTTGCAGGAAGAACAGCGGGAACGCCAGCCACACCCCGTCGGGAGTGAGCCCCAGCAGCACCAGCCACACCGCGCCGAGCAGGCCCAGCCACGCCGCCGCGCCCCACTTCGACCGGCTCACCCGCGGCAGCAGTGGACCCGCGGCGTACACGCCGGCCATGGCGACCGCCGCGGCGATCACCGCCGCCGGGCGTGGCAGCTCGTTGGTCACGGCGTGCACGGCGGCCAGCGCGAGCAGGCCCGCCATCAGCAGGTGCAGGCACAGGCGCAGCGCGCGCAGCGGTCGGGTGAGCGTCATGGGATCCACGGTTTCCCCAGGCTACGTGCTGGTCACAGCGGTGCATCGATCGAAAGGTTGATTCGCTCCCGCACCTTTTGACAGCGCGGATGCGATCCGTGGCGCGATGTCGCGAGGCGGTCGCGGGACGAGGGTTGCCACCGTGCCGGGACGACCCGGCGGGAACGTGAGAGAAAGGCACTCGACCGTGTTCGTCGCCACTAGAGATCTTCGGTTCGCGAAGGGGCGGTTCGCCCTGATGGGGACCGTCATCGTCCTGATGACCCTGCTCGTCGGGCTGCTGTCCGGGCTGACCGCGGGCCTGGGCCGGGAGAGCACCTCGGCCATCACCGACCTGCCCGCCGACCACGTGGTGTTCTCCGCTCCGGCCGAGGGACAGCAGCCGACCTTCACCGAGTCCGAAGTGGACCGTCAGCAGTGGCTGCAGTGGCGGGAAGTTCCCGGAGTGCGTGGGGCGGATCCACTGGGCATCAACACCGCCAAGGCGCAGTCCGGCACGAACAGCACCTCGCTGGCCACGTTCGGCGTCGAACCGGATTCCGCGCTGGTGCCCGCGGGCGGACGGGTCGGCGCCGGTGAGGTGGTGTTGTCCGAGGGTGCGGCCGAGGACCTCAACGCGCGTGCCGGGGACTCCATCACCGTTTCGGGCCGGGAGTTGACGGTCACCGCCGTGTCCGGCGACGCCTCCTACAGCCACAACCCGGTCGTCTGGACGAGCCTCGCCGAATGGCAGAGCCTATCGCCCGGATCGGATCAGCAGGCGACCGTGATCGCGTTGAACAGCGACGACGGCGCGGACCTGGCTGCGGCCGACGCGCGGCTGCACACCAGCACCGCGACCACCTCCGGGGCGCTGTCGGCGATCAGCTCGTACAGCTCGGAGAACGGTTCGCTGCAACTGATGCAGGCGTTCCTGTTCGCGATCTCCGCGCTGGTCATCGGCGCCTTCTTCACCGTGTGGACCATTCAGCGCAGCGGCGACATCGCGGTGCTCAAGGCGCTCGGCGCCACCACCCGTTACCTGCTGCGGGACGCGCTCGGGCAGGCCGTGGTGCTGCTCGTCGGCGGCACCGTCGCAGGCACCGGTCTCGCCGCGGCCATCGGCGCGGTCGCCGTGGGCACCGTCCCGTTCGTGCTGGAACTCGGCACGGTGCTGCTGCCCGCGGCCGTGATGGTCGTGCTCGGCGCGCTCGGCGCGGCGCTGTCCGTCCGGCGCATCACCGCGGTCGATCCGCTGACCGCCCTGTCCACCCGCTGATCACCCCGAGCAAGGAGTCCCTCATGAGTTTGCAGTTGCGCGACATCACCCTCACCTACCCCGACGGCGATTCGCGGCTCACCGCCGTGGACCGCGCGGACCTGCAGGTGCCCGCCGGTTCGGTGACGGCCGTGATCGGCCCGTCCGGCTCGGGCAAGTCCAGCCTGCTCGCCGTCGCCGCCGCGCTGGTCACACCCGATTCCGGTCAGGTCGTCGTGGACGGCACCACCGTCACGGGCATGAGCCAGGCGCAGCGGACCGCGGTGCGGCGGGAGAAGATCGGCATCATCTTCCAGCAGCCGAACCTGATCGCGTCGCTGACCGCGGCCGAGCAGTTGCAGGTCATGGCGCACCTCGATGGCCGTTCGGCGCGGGAGGCGCGGGGCCGGGCGGTGGAGCTGCTGGACGCGGTCGGGTTGTCGGACAAGAAGGACCGCAGGCCGCACCAGCTCTCCGGTGGGCAGCGGCAGCGCGTCAACATCGCCCGCGCCCTCATGAACGACCCGGCGGTGCTGCTGGTGGACGAGCCGACCAGCGCGCTCGACCACGAGCGCGGGGCCGCGGTGATCGAGCTGCTCACCACGCTGACGCATCGTCGAGCCACGGCGACCGTGCTGGTCACCCACGACACCACGCACCTCGGCGGGGTCGACCAGGTCGCGGAGGTCCTCGACGGCCGCGTCCGCGTTCCCGCAGCGAACTGACGGGACCGGGAAGCGGGGCTACCGGCACTGCGGGCTGCTCCCGGAGTGAACGGACCGTTCGACCAATCACCTTGGACGAACAGTCCGCTCACTCGGAAACGCCCCCGCCAAGCGGCGCACAGTGCACTGCCCGGCAATGAGTGAACGGACCGTTCGACCAATCTGCTTGGACGAACGGTCCGCTCACTCCGAACCCGAACCTGCAGCCGCGGGGGCGATGACTGATCGAGATGAGTGAGCGGACCGTTCGTCCGATGAGATGGGACGAACGGTCCGTTCACTCCGATCGTCGCGGTGCGAAGCTGGGCCGGGTGCGGCTCGCGTGTTCAGGTGGGTCAGCGCCGCGAGGACTCGGCGGTGGGCCGATTTCGCCGGCGGGCGGGCCGAGTTCTTGGACAGATCCCGCAAGCGGGCCGCGGGGTGGTGCTCCGGCGCTGCGCCGGATATCGCAGCAGGCGATCAGCCGGGTGACGAGCCGCCGCTGCGCTCAGCGGCCGATTTCGCCGCCCACCGCATCGGAACGCTCGTCACGCACCGCGAGCGGCGCTACCCTCGATCAAGATCATCGATCTTGCCCGCGCCTGCCGCCCCGCCACGAGGAGCCACGACGAAGATGACCGACGAGCAGCTCCGCGATCCGCTGGCGCTCCCGCCCGAGGTCGACACCTCGGTGCCCAGCGTGGCCCGGATCTACGACTACGCGGTCGGCGGCAAGGACAACTTCCGCGTGGACCGCGACGCGACGCACGCGATGCTCGACGGCGTGCCGGACATCATCGCCACAGCGCGCGCCAACCGCGCCTTCCTCGGCCGCGGCGTCCGCTACCTGGCCCGCGAAGCGGGGATCCGGCAGTTCATCGACTTCGGTAGCGGCCTGCCCACGCAGCTCAACGTGCACCAGGTGGCGCAGGCGGAGAACCCGGACGGCCGGGTCGTCTACGTGGACAACGACCCCGTGGTGCTCGCGCACGGCCGAGCGCTGCTGTCCGAGGACCAGCGGACCACGGTCATCCAGGCCGACATGGCGCAGCCCACCGCGGTGCTGGAGAGCCCGGCGACGCGGCGGCTCATCAACTTCGCGGAACCGGTCGGAGTGCTCTACCTGTCGGTGCTGCACTGCCTGCCCGACGAGGCGCGGCCGGACCTGGCCGTCGCCGCCATGCTCGACGCCGTTCCCGCAGGCAGCCACCTGATGATGTCGCACCTGGTCAGCGACGACGCGGACGCCGCGGAGTTCCTCACCCGCTTCATGACCGAGCAGACCACGTGGGGCCGCGTCCGCACCGAGGCGGAGGTCACCGCCTACTTCGACGGCCTGGACGCCGTGGAACCCGGACTGGTCGACATCACCCGGTGGCGGCCCGAGCAGCAGCCGACGGACACCGGGACACCGTTCGACCACGACATCCCGTCCCGCCCGGAGCTGGAAGGCAAGATCTGGGAGTTCGGCGGCATCGCCCGGAAGCCCTGACCGGCGGCACAGGCTGTCGATCCCCCGCGTTCAGGAGCCTGCCCGGACGACTTCGACCTGCACCGCGCGGCGGGAGCCGACCGAGCCCCAACGCCCGAGCCGACACCCCGGCAAGGCTGGTGAGCTGGGCCGATACCATGGCCCGGTGAGTGAAGCGGTGGACGAGAATCACGAGGACCTCCCGGAGCAGATGCGCATCCGGCGGGAGAAGCTGGACCGGCTGCGGGAGAACGGAGTCGACCCCTACCCGGTCGGCTACCCCCGGACCACCGCGATCGGTCCCGTCCGCGAGAAACACGACGGGCTCGAAGCCGACGTGGCCACCGGAGACCGGGTGTCGGTCACCGGCCGGGTGCTGCTGTACCGCACGGGCGGCAAGCTGTGCTTCGCCACCATCCGCGACGACAGCGGCTCCATCCAGATCATGCTGGCGCTGGACAAGGTCGGCGCCGAAGCGCTGGAGGCGTGGAAGGCCGATGTGGATCTCGGCGACCACGTGGGCATCACCGGCGAGGTGATCACTTCCAAGCGCGGCGAGCTTTCGATCATGGCGGACGAGTGGACGCTGACCTCGAAGTGCCTGCGCCCGCTGCCGGAAAAGCACAAGGGGCTCACCGATCCCGAGGCGCGGGTGCGGCAGCGCTACGTCGACCTGATCGTCAACCCCGAGTCGCGCCAGCTCGTGCAGCAGCGCGGCAAGGCCGTGCAGGCGTTGCGTTCGGTGCTGCTGGACCGCGACTACCTCGAAGTCGAGACCCCGATGCTGCAGCAGGTGCACGGCGGAGCCACGGCCCGGCCGTTCACCACGCACATCAACGCCTACGACCTGGACCTGTACCTGCGCATCGCGCCCGAGCTGTACTTGAAGCGGCTCGTCGTCGGTGGTGTGGAGCGGGTTTTCGAGATCAACCGCAACTTCCGCAACGAGGGCGCGGACTCCACGCACAACCCCGAGTTCACGATGCTGGAGTTCTACGAGGCCTACGGCGACTACGACACGGCCGCCGAGCTCACCGCGGAACTCATCCGGCAGGCCGCCAAGGCCGTGTTCGGCGACTTCGTGGTGCGCCACCCCGAACACGGGGACATCGACCTCGGCGGGGAGTGGCCGTCGATCACGCTCTACGGCTCCGTCGGCGAGGCCCTCGGCACGGAGATCACCCCGCGGACTCCGGTCGAGTCGCTGCGTGAGCTGGCCGACGCGAAGGAGATCGCGTGGGACCCGTCGTGGGGTCCGGGCAAGCTGGTGGAGCACCTGTTCGAGGAGCTCGTCGAGCACACCCTGGTGGTCCCCACGTTCGTCCGGGACTTCCCGTTGGAGACCAGCCCGCTCACCCGCCAGCACCGGGACGATCCGCTGCTGACCGAGAAGTGGGACCTGATCGGGTTCGGCATGGAGCTCGGCACCGGGTTCTCCGAGCTGGTCGACCCGGTGGAGCAGCGACGCAGGCTCACCGAGCAGTCGCTGATGGCCGCAGGCGGCGACGCCGAAGCGATGCAGCTCGACGAGGACTTCCTGCGCGCCCTCGAGTACGGCATGCCGCCCACCGGCGGCGTGGGCATCGGCATCGACCGGATGCTGATGGCGTTCACCGGCAAGGGAATCCGGGACACCATCCTGTTCCCGATGGTCAAGCCGAACTGACCCCCACCCGCGTCGAGGCGGTGCGCGCGTTTCCCGGCACCGCACCGCCTCGCCGCGAGTGCGTCCGCCGGGCCGACACGAGTGGCCGACCCGGCAGGCGCCTCAGTTCTGCGGGTTCTTGACGAGTTCGGTCTGCTCCAGGTCCGTTCGGGCGTCGGCGATCCGCAATCCGGCGAACTTGTAGGACAGGCCGCGGTGCTGCGCCGTGGTGAACAAGCCGATCAAGGAGACCAGCGCCAACAGCTGCGCCAAGCTGGAGCACGCCTCCAGCGCGGGCACGTCGGCGGACGCGTCACCGAGCTGCGCCAGCAGGAAGTAGCCACCGGTTCCGGTCAAGCTGCGCAGCAAACGCGCCCCGGTGCCGGGCGCAGCCCCGTCGGCGGTCGTCGCCTTCAACTGCACGATCCGCTGTCCGAGGCTGGTCGAGCTGCCCACCAACGGCAGCACGATCGCGAGGACGAACCACGGCAACCAGACGCCGAACAGCCCGGCCGCCCAGGATCCGGGGATGTCCTCGGTGCGCGGAGCGGTGCCATGGAACAGCATTCCTTGCGCCGCCATCAGCACGAGCAGGCCACCGGAGCTGCCCAGGGCGCTGAGCATCGTGTAGGCCGTCATGTCGCAGAGGGCCGCCAGCAGCCGCCTGGACCTGGTGACCGGGCGGGGCGCCCCCGGCAGAGCGGTGATCCGCTGGCCGGGCACGGCCCGCAGCACCGGCGCTGCCCAGGCCCCCGCCAACGCCCCCGCCGTGTTCATGATCAGGTCGTCGACGTCGAACAGCCGGTAGGCGCACGGGTACGCGAACCAGATGCCGGTTCCTTGCGTGACCTCGATCAGCAGCGAGACGCCCAGTCCGATCGCCGTGGTGACCAACACGCCGCGGCCGAACAGGTGCCGGACGAACATCCCCAACGGGACGAACAGGCCCACGTTCAGCATCACCTGCATCAACGCCGGATTGCGCAGGGTCGCCAGCACACTGCTGTCGGTGGCTTCCTTCTTCATGTCGTTGAGGAAGTTGAACGGAAGCCACTGCGGGCCGCCCATTCCCGACGTGGCGCAGAAATCAGGAGTCAGCTGCGGGAACGGCAAGAGCACGTAGGCGACCAGGGAGACGCCGTACACCACGGCGGCGAGCGCCAGCGCGAGGTTGCCCATGCCGAGTTCGCCACGTCTGCGGTATTGCCGGGCGATGTACGGAACGAACAGCACCGCGGCCAGCAGCACGCCGACCAAGATCCCGATGAACGCCGGTACCAGCCGGGTACTCACTATGATCTTCCTTCCTTCGAATCAGCACTTGTCAACACGTCCTGTTGAGACGGCATCAGGCTCGTCGGCGGGCGAGCACCGGGGGCGCCTGCGGTGAAGAGGATCAGATCGCGGTGAGCACGGCGTTAACGATCAGCAGCGCGCACACGCCGAAGTTCACCACCCGGTGATCCAGGAAGATCGCCACGAACTCGCGGATCGTCGCGCTCGGCCAGAAGTAGCGCGCGGTCGGCGACCCGATCACGTGCGCCTCCACCTTCTCCTTGCGGGCGATCCGGGCGGCCCGCATCACGTGGAAGTTGTTCGTCACCACCAGGGCGCGGTGATCCGGCCGGTGCTCCCGCATGATGACGTCGCTGAACCGCAGGTTCTCCTCCGTGCTGCGCGACCGGTCCTCGACCAGGATGCGGTCTGCCGGCGCCCCTTTGGAGATCAGGTAGTCGGCCATGGCGCGCGCCTCGGGAACGTCCTCCCCCGGTCCCTGGCCGCCGGAGGTCACCAGCATCGGGTCGCGGCCCTTCTCGCGTTCCTTGTGGAACGCGGCCAAACCCTTGTCGAGCCGGCTCGCGAGCAGCGGCGGCACCCTCGAACCGAGCAGCCCCGAGCCGAGCATCACGATGAAATCGACCTGGCGGCGATGCGGCATCACGCCGTAGACCAGCGAGTAGAGCAGGAAGCAGACGAACAGCACCGACACGTATCCGATCACCTTGCCCGCGGCGTCCATCGCCACTTCCAGCGGCAACCACCGGGTTCCGTTGGCCACCACCCGCAACACCACGAACGCGACGATCCCGGCACCGGCGGCCAACGACAACAAGTTCGCGAGCCGTTTACCTTCCCGCCGAAGCATCGTCACGCCGTTGATGATCAGGAACACCGCGAGCACCAGCGTGGTCAGCGGGATCATCAGCACCAGCACGATCAACGTGAACGCCGCGGCCGCCTCCGAGTACGTGGCCAGCCAGAGCAGCAGTCCGCCGACCAGGAACAGGCAGGCGAGGAAGAGGTAGATACCGTTGCGGACCAGCCGCCGGTCGTAGGCGAAGCTGACTGCGAACACCGCGAACAGAACAACGGCGGGAATTAGGAAAAACACGCGCAGGAGCCTAATCGGGCACGTGCCGGCACTGGACGCCTACCCTGACACCGTCTCAACGGGAGGGTGCGAACTCGCCGAAAAGCGTGCAGCGGAAATGAACCCGCGACGACGGCCCGTTCACGACATCACCGAGGACGCCCCGGTCGTGCGGGCCGTCACTTCGGCTGCGGAGCAGGCGGGACGTCCTCACCGCAGGCAACGCCTTGGCAGCCCTGGAGTTCGTCGAGCCGCGCGTCCAGGAACGCGCGCACCTCTGCGTAGCGGACGTCCTCGTGCTTCGACGCGAGTTCGTGCGGGTCGATCGCCAGGTCGTAGAGC
Organism: Saccharopolyspora gloriosae; assembly: GCF_022828475.1. Lineage (GTDB taxonomy): Bacteria > Actinomycetota > Actinomycetes > Mycobacteriales > Pseudonocardiaceae > Saccharopolyspora_C > Saccharopolyspora_C gloriosae_A. Next base: position 5,788,823 of record NZ_CP059557.1, read on the forward strand.
TCGTGGGCGCCACTGACGTAGCGGATGTAGAGGTAGCGCCCGGTGCGGATCGCCTCGTAAGCCGCGTCGAGCACCTGGCTGTGGTCGTCGCGCGGTTTGCCCGGGCCGGGCGAGGCGGTGCCGTCCTGGTCGAGGTCACCGGCTCCCGCCGCGAGCCCGACCGACACGTCCTCCGCCGACGCCCCGGAATCGCCCGGCGCACCAGGCCGCACCGGCGTCCGGAACGCGCCCTCCCCGGCTTCGTGCAACAACGGCCGCCCGGTTCGCAGCCGCGGGTCCTGCGCGAACGGCAGCAGGGACCTCCCGTCCAACGGCAGCGTCGGCTCCGCCTGCCCGATGTCAACGATGGTCGCGGTGAGATCGGTGTTCGCGCTCAGTTCCCGCGCGTGCATGCCCGCTTCGAGGCCGGGGCCGCGGATCAGCAGCGGCACGTGCGCGGAGGCTTCGTGCGGCAAGAACTTACCCGTCGGCACCCGGTGCTGGCCGAAGAAGAACCCGTTGTCCGAGGCGAACAGCAAGTAGGTATTCTCCAGCTGCCCGTTCGCCCGCAGGGCATCGACGAGCCGCTGCACCGCTTCGTCCACCGCGAGCAGCGACTCCAGCCGGAGCCGGTAGCTCTCGGTGATCTCGGTGTCGGTGTTCGCGGCGATCGCCGGGTAGTCCCGCAAGAACTGCGGCTTGTCGCTCATGTCGGCCTCGTCGTAGGACGGGTCGTTCGGCACCTGCTCCGCGGAGAACGCGCCCTGGTGCCGCAGCGCGGGGCGAGGTCCGCGGCCGACGCGGAAGAAGTCGCCGTTGTCCGGGGCGCCGTGCACGTTCTCCCCGTGCGGGGCGAGGAAGGCGAGGCTGAGGAAGAACGGCTTGCCCTCCGCCGAGCGCCGGTTGATGAAGTCGATGCCTTTGTCCCGGTACACGTCGGTCTGGTACAGGTTCGGGTCCTGCACCCACGAATCTCCGTAGGTGCGCATCGTGCCGTTCTCGTTGAGCCGGTAGCCGTACATGTCGTAGGTGGTCGGATCCACCGAACCGCGCCACTCGTCCCACCCCGGCGGGACGTGCGTCTCGTCGCTCTTGCCGTAGCCGTTGGGGTATTTGCCGATGTGCGAGGTGACGTATCCGGCGCGCTGCATCCAGACGGGCAGCGTGTTGTCCTCGTCGAGCTTGTCGTAGCCGCCCAGCGGGGCCGCGTTGTGCCGGACACCGTTGTTGTGCGCCAACTGTCCACTGAGGAACGTCGAACGGGACGGGCAGCACAGCGGGAACGACGCGTAGTACCGGTCGAAGGTCACGCCGCCGAGCCCGAGGATCCGCTGCACGTTCGGCATGAACCGCATGCTGTCGAGCCACTGGTCGTCGGTCATCACCATGACGACGTTCGGTTTGCCCGCCTGCACCCGAGGTTGCGCTGCGGGTTTCGTGGCGGTGCAAGCGGCCGGCACCGCTCCGATGATCAGCAGCAATGCCAGCGCTCGAGACGTTCCGGAGATGCGGCGGAAACGTGCCATGCTCTTGTTTTCCACGGCAGGCCGCGGAGAAGTCAAGATTCCGACCGGACTAGGACACGTTCAGGCGCATCTAATCGGGTAATCCTGCCGGGTTGAATCGATCCGGCGCGGCGCGTTCGCCCGTTGAACGCGCGGCCGGGAAAATCAGTAGCCGTCCCCGCCGAAGAAGGTTTCCTCCAGGTGGTCGGCCGTGTCGGCGACCAACTGCAACGGGTCCACGAACTCGTTGATGTCCAGGTTCAGCAATGGCAACGAATGCCGCAGGACCACGTGCTCGCCCATGACCACGGCGCCGCACACCACGGAGGTCTCCCCGATCTCCTTGAGCAGCAGGTGCAGGTCAATGTCGGCGACCAGGCCGCAGACCGAGGCGACCTGGACCCACTCCTCGCGTTGGTCCAGGACTTCGCGGCAGACCATGATGACCTGGCTTCGATCGTCCTCGTATTCGATGAGAATCCGGATCTCGTCACCGGTGTCCTCGATGACTCGATATTCGGAACGGACAAAAGCGGAGATATCGCCCCACGTGGCCAAGGTGCCCCCAAGGTCGTCGATTGTGCCGCCGCGAGACTAGTGCACGCGAACACCGCCCCGGAACACCACGACTGCATGATCCGGCTGCGCCGAATGCCTTGCCATGCCGACGTTTCCGGCACTTCGAGCAACCGCACCGACACGACGGCACCACCGCCCGCCTGATTTCGCCGGTGAACGGACCGTTCGTCCGATCCGCTTGGACGAACGGTCCGTTCACACCGATCCGTCGCCGTGGCGGTGAGCACGGATCCGCCGCGCACCGGGAGCGGTTTCGCGAGTGAACGGACCGTTCGCCCAACAGGATCGGACGAACGGTCCGTTCACCCTCGGAGAAATCCCGCTGAGTCTGCCGGCGCGTGGGCGTGTCGGCCCGACGGCTCGAAGCGGGGGTGGAGTGAACGGACCGTTCGCCCAACTAGATGGGACGAACGGTCCGTTCACTCCACCCCGCAGTGCACCTGACCCCTGCTCGGGTGAGCTCGCGTCAGCGGTGTGACGGGAACTCGACGACCTGTTGGTAGGTGGGGCGGTTCTGCCAGCTGATGGGGTCGTGGGCGATGCCGCCGATCTTGTTCTGGATGATCGCGTCGGCGCACCACTGGTCGCCGGGCTCGCAGTCCGCGTCGCCGGGGTAGGTCTGCTCGGCCGGGGTCGCGTCGGCCGCGGCGAGGCTGTCGACCAGTGCCTGACGGCAGGCGCCGAGATCCCCGTCGCCGCACAACGAGTTGCCCGGTCGCGGGTCGCCCTGCCCGAATCCGCCGGGAACGTCCTCGCCGAGCGCGCCGCGCAGGTTCTTCGACACCTGCCCGTACCAGCCGACCAGGAACGCCGAGCCCTGGTGCGCTTGCCCGACGTGTTCGCCGGGTTCCTCGTTCTGCCAGCCCGACGGCGACTCGTTGATCTGCGCCGCCCCGGTCAGCGCCCGGTAGGTGTCCGGCCCGAGCGCGGGTTCGAACGTGCCGCGCACCAGCAGCGGCCACCAGGCGTCCAGAAGCTCGATCGCCTCGGCGTGGGCGTATTCGCGGCTGCCCGGTTCGGTCTCGGTACGCAGCCCGCCGTCGTGGAGCCAGTCGCGCAACAGCTTGATCCGGGCGGCGAGCTCCGGGTCGTCGCTCGGCGCGCTGTCGAGCACCCGCAGCAGGTCCGGCAGCACCCGCTCGGCGCGCAGGTCGGCCAGCCCGGCCTCCTCCATCGCCCGAGTCAGGTCGGCCCGGTTCACGCCGCCCTCGGCGACGAGACCGCGAACGCGGGAGTCGAGCAGGTCGCCGCGCTGCACGGCGCCCTTGCTCCAGTCCGCGCCGCTGGTACCGGGAGCCTGCTTGTTGTTCCAGCTGACGAAGTAGTCCTGGTCCACCGCCCGCGGATGCTCCTCGAACGGTGCGTAGTCCGCGGTGTTCCCGTCCGGGTTCCAGCCCCGCCACTCGAACTCGGGGTCGGAGACCACCGGCATGCTCGGGTCCACTTCGGGGTTGCGGACGACGTTGTCGCCGGAGTTGAAGTGCGCGGTGTGCTCGGAGTCGGCGTAGAACCAGTTGAACGTGTAGTTCACGTCCTCGGCGGCGCGCTGGAACGCCTCCGGCGAGGTGATCTCGGCGGGGTCGTTGAAGCGCTGGAAACCGATGATCGAGTCGACTTCGTGCTGGAAGGTCGAGCGCACCGAGGCGTAGGCGACGGGTTTGCCGTCGACGGTGGCGCGGTGCGTCACCGGCCCGTACCGCGTGCGGAACGAGACCAGCCGGTACGAGCCGGCCGGGGTGTCGTCGCCCAGGTTGGGCTCCCAGGAGTTGCGCCGCTCGACCTGCTGCATCGGCAGGCATTCGCCGCGGAACAGGTAGTGGTCGGATTCCCTGGTGACCGGCCCGCCGTCGGGTGCGCACAGTTCCACCGCGTAGGTGTCGATGATGTCCTGCGCAGCCGTGGTGGCGCTCCACGAGTAGTCCTGGCCGCGCCCCAGCAAGGTGTAGAAGCTCAGGCCCGCGAACGACGCGCCCTTCGACGAGATCCCCGGCCCTTGGAGCTCCTGCAAGGTCAGCAGCTGCGGGGCGAAGTAGCCGGTCTGCGGGCCGAACACGGCGATCGGGTTGCCGCTGTCGGTGTGTTCGCCGGAGACCATCAGCGCGTTCGACATGCCGCGCGGTTCGGCCATGTCGGCGGGCACGACGCCGTCGTTGAAGATGCCGCGCAGCGCTTCCGCTTGGGCGGGCTTGTCGTTCGAGTCCGGCTGGGCGTTGTTCGGCTTTGTCACCGGTGTCTGACGCTGCTGCGGGCTCTGCTCCGGGTCGGCGGCGGAGCCGGTGGGGTCGAACACGAGCTGCTGCTCGGTCACCGAACCCGGATCGGGCATCGCCGCGCCTTTCGGGTTCTCCGGGGACACCGCGTACGGGAACGAGCCGTTGTGCACGGTGGGGATCGACTCGGGGTCGTTCTCGGCGCGGAAGGTGCGCCACACCTGCTCGCCGCGTTCGGGGCCGAATCGCTCGTGCAGTGACATCCGCGCCACCGCCTGCTGCACCTCGTTACCGCCGCCGCCACCGAACTGGGCGCCGACCAGCGAGGCGAGCACAACGAGGTCGGCGAGCTTGAACGGCTCGATCTCGCCTGCGTTGGTGATCGCGTCCACGTGCCCGGTCGCCACGTACTCGCCGGGGAAGTAGCGACCCTCGTGCGCCTGGCGGATGTAGGTGTTGATCCCGTCCACATAGGACGTCGCGTCGGCGAGCGCCTGCTCGCCGCGCGGCCCCGCCGACCGAGCGACCTCGATCTGCTGCTCCAGCTCCTGCTCGGTGTAGGGGGAGGTGGCGAAGAAGTCCTGTTCCAGTTCGCGGTTGGCGGGTGCGCCGCCCGCGAACGAGCTGACCTCGCCGCGACCGGCCCGGCGCAGCGCGTCCATCAGGAACAACTTGTCCTCGGCGGTCGTGAAGCCTGCGCCGAAGGTGGTGCCGTCGCGGGTGTCGCCGTAGATGTGCGGAATGCCCGCGGTCTTGTCCCGGACCACGGTGACGTCTTCGCGCGGCCGGTAGGTGCGTTCCACGTCATCGGGCCGGACGCCGAAGGAATCGTCGTTGAAGAACTCGTTGATGGTGCCGGTGGTGAGCTCCGAGTATCCGGTGGCGAGCTCGGCGTAGGGCTTGGTCTGGTCGGCCGCGTGCGGCGGTGTGGTGCCGAGCAGCAGGTGCCCGGCGAGCTCGGCGAGCGTGGCGTTGCCGTTCTGGCCCGGCGGCAGGATGTGGTGGCACTGCCCGCCGCAGTAGTCCGGCACCTGCGGCACGTCCGGCACGGGTGAGCTCGATGCGAGTGCGTCCGGCACAGGTGCGTGCGGCGGGGGTGCGCCCGGCGCGGGTGCGCCCGGCGCGAGTGCGCCCGGCGCGAGTGCGCCCGGCGCGGGTGCGTGCGGTGCGGGGACCGCGGCGGCCGCGGGAGTGAGGATCAAGGCGCCGACGACGGCCCCGACGCTGAGTGCGGCCACGATCCGCTGCCCTGTCATCTGCCAGTCCTCTCGATCGACGTCGAGGCCGGACGCTAATCGAACACCAGCGAAAATGAAATCAATTCACGTTCTCCGAAGGGCAGGATTGGGCCGTCCGAGTGAGCCGGACGCCCTGAATGCTCACGTGCATGACAAAGATCGCTGGGCGCAACGGCGCACCGGATCATCCGGCATCCGGCCGCAGCACCGCGTCGTCGGCACTCACCGGCTTCCCGCCCATCGGCTGCGGCGCCTGCCGCATCGGCTCGACCAGCCGCAGCCCTCGTCGAGTACGGCGTTCCCGTCGCGATTCGGCGACCTCCCGCGCCATCACCGCGATCCCGTGCGGCAGCAGGTCGGAGCCGCGCCGCACCAGCCACGGCACACCCCGGAACACCAGCCAGGCCAGGTGGTGCCACGCCGTGATCCGGACACCGCCGGAACACCTCAGGCTCACCGATTCCGGCACCCGGCAACCCGCCGCCGCCAACCGCTCCCCCATCGCCCGCGCCAGCCGCCGATGCCCCAGCTCCGAGGGATGCAGCCGATCCACCGACCAGGTGCCGAGCTCGTAAGCACCGGGCAGCGCGTCGAGGTCCACGCACTGTGCGCCGTGCCGGGCGACCACTTCGTCGAGCACCGCGTTCACCTGGTCGATCCGCTTGCGCAGTGCGCGCCGCAGCGGCGCGGGCAACCGGAACACTCGGCCGTGATCGTGGTAGCGCGCGGTCACCACCACGGCCCCGGCCCTGGTCAGCTCGCCGACCACCACGTCCAGCCGCCGCAGCAGCAGCACCGGGTCGAAGTCCGAGCGCAGCGTGTCGTTCATGCCCACCACCAGCACCGCCGCGTCCGGCCGCAGCCGCATCGCGGCGGGAAGTTGCACGTCGTGCACGTCGCGCACCCGCGCTCCTGAGGTGGACAGGTTCGCGAACCGGATCCGGCCGGGTCCGCCCAGCGCGTCCGCGAGCAGCCGGGCGAAGCCGCGCCACCCGCCACCGGGCACGCGATCACCCATGCCGAGGGTCGTCGAATCGCCCAGCGCGACCAGGCTGCGCACCGGTCGCCCGGCCACGGCTCGGACTCTGCGCTCACTCACGCGCAACACCATCACCGCTGCGGACTCACCCGCGGTGAGGAATCGGTGGCGCGACGAAGACGACTTGGCGAACTGTCGGGAGTCGACGTTCTTGTTCCGACCTGGCCGCGCGGATCCTCCCAGGACGACTGTCAATCCACAGTGGACGATTCTGATCGGCTCTCGTTCCACTCGGAGTGCCGCGTGGCGAGCGCCTCCCACAGCCGGTTCAGCGGATGCGATCCGTCGTGCTGTTCGCGTTCCCCGCGCCTGGCGAAGGCGCCTACCAGCACCTCCAGCTTCGGCTCCAGATCACCGAGCACGTCCAGCGTGCGCAGACCGCGGCCGTCGGGCAGCCGCCCGTCCATCGCCGCCTCCGCGACACCGCGGGTGACCAGCATGCAGCCGTGCAGCAGGCCCGAACTGAGCAGTTCGAACCCGTAGCGCACGTCGTCCACCTCGCCCGCCACGTTGAGCGCACTCCGGTAGTCCGCGCCGAACCAGCCGCGCAGGAACTCCGCGACGAGTCCGCTGCCCGGGATGACCAGCGGCAACCTCGGCAACGACGCGGCCCGCACCGCGGGTCCTGCCACCAGGCGCCGATCGAGGTTCGTGACCAGGGTGAGCCCGCTGCGGCGCCACTCCAGCACGTCCAGCCCGTCCGGGTCGGCGCCGACATGGGTGAGGGTGCTGCCGCAGACCAGGTCGACTTCGTTGGCGCGCAACGCTTCCAGCAGGTTCCGGGTCCGCAGGTGCACCACTTTCAGATCCACCCCATCGGCCCGGAAGTCCGCCGCGACCCGCTCCACCGCGGGCGTGAGGAAGCCGAGCGTGAACCTGGTGGTGCCCACCCGCAACGACCCGCCGACGCGGCGCCGGGAATCGGTGACGACCTCCAGCCAGTCGTCCAAGGTGTCCCGCGCCCGTTCGACCAGTGCCTCACCGGTCGCGGTGAACCGCGCGTCCTTGCCTCTGCCCTGCTTCAGCACGAGCGGTTCCCCGCACAGTTCCCGGAAGTTGCGGTTCAGCGTGTCCAGCTGCTTCTGCACGCTGGACTGCTCGCGCCCGAGCAGCCGGGCCGCGGCCAGCGCGGTGCCCGTTTCGTGCACGACCACCAGCGTCCGCAGCTGGTCCAGGGTGGTGTCCAGCAGCGGTTGCGGGGCCTGCACGCGCCGGTGCTTGCCTTCGGCCACTGCGATCTCGGAAGATCCGGGTAACGGCATGTGTCCTTCCACATGTGCGGTGTCGCCCGCTCATGGCGTGCCATGGCGTGATTCGACCGCTGCGCGCGCTGGGCCGATGACGACCTGGGCGACTGACGGCCCTCCCCGGAGCGAGTGTATCCCCGGGAACTGATCTCGACTGCACGCCACATGTTCCGCGGGATTGTTCGCCGATTCACTGGAAACGGGTCGTCCGGTCGTGCCAACCTGATCACAGCGGCGCGGGGGAACGCCGTGAGGCATCCGGGGGTCGGATGACCTGGGGGAGGCGGGGACCCGGATTCCGGGTCCCCGCAACATCATTTCACCGGATCGGCGCAGTGCGAGCGGGGTTCTCGGGTTCTCCGCGCGAGCCGGATCTTCCTGCGGCGTCGCGAATATGCCGCTGTTCGGGCAGATCACGACTACCTGATCGAGCGACGATTTTTCCGCTCTCGCACCATATTCTGACGCTCATGTCGAACTCTCCCCGCGCCCGAGCGTTAGCGGCCGAGGTCCGCAAGGTGCGCAAAGACAAAGGGATGTCCCAGGGAGTGCTCGCCGAACAGCTCGGCTGGAGCATCGCGAAGATCAGCCGGATCGAAACAGCGCAACGCGGCATCGGCGGACCGGATCTCGCGGCGGTGCTGGCGGCGCTGCGAGTGCGCGGCAAGCGCCGCGAGCAGTTGCTGACGATGGCCGAGGAACTGGGCAGACCGTCGTGGTGGGAGGCGATGTCCGGGCTTTCGGCGCACACCCGCGCCTGCATCGACGCGGAGCAGCGCGCGACGCGACTCACCGAACTCAGCCTCGGCTACGTGCCGGTGCTGTTGCAGACTCGCGGCTACGCCACGGCGGTCTGCGCGGTTTCCGGTGGCAGCACCGGGGAAATCGATGAGCGGGTCAACGTTCGCCAGGTGCGGCAAGGGATCCTGCACAAGGCCAGCCCGGTCGAACTCGCCGCCTACCTCGACGAGTCGGTGCTGACCCGTCCCGTCGGCGGCGCCGCCGTGACCGGCGGCCAGCTGCGGCACCTGCTGCGCTGCGCCCAGGAACCGAACATCACCGTGCGGGTGCTGCCCACGGACCTAGGAGTGCACGCGGGGCTCGGCGGCCCGTTCACGTTCATCGAGTTCAGCCATGACGTCGCGACGGTCCTGCTGGAAAGCCAGGACTGCGGCCTGCTGCTGGACGGCCCGGAACGAGTCGAGTCGTTCCGCGACGCGGTCGACGACCTCAATCGCGTAGCCCTCGACGCGGCCGAATCCAGAGCCCTCATCGCCGGTTATGCCGCGAAGTTCGAGGACCACTCCGTTCACCAGCCCACCTGAACAACGCGAAGCGGGGCGGCCCACATGGACCGCCCCACCTCACGAACTCCCGGCCAACGGCGAACCCGTGCCGTGCGGCCGAAGGCCCTGCCTGTAGCGGATAGCCCACGTACGCAGGCCGACCACCGGCGGGTTCTCAGCGGCCTTCTCGCGAGGACAGCAATTTCCCTCGTGGCGGAGCCACTGGCGAGATTGATCCCGCAGCGAGAAGGCCGCTGAGGTTTCCGCTACCCGGACACCTCAGGCAAAAGACCGAATCAGCTGTTGATCTGCTCGGTCAGCACGTCGTTGTAAGCGCCGACGCGGGCGTAAACGCCGGGCTTGCCGGGGCGGGCGCAGCCTTCGCCCCAGGAGGTGACGCCGATGAGGCGGCCGGCGGCCACGATCGGGCCACCGGAGTCGCCCTGGCAGGCGTCAACGCCGCCGTCGGGCAGACCGGCGCAGACCATCGACTCGGGGCTGTACTCGGGGTAGCCCGCCGAGCAGTCCGCGTCGGAGCTGACCGGCACGGTGGCCTGCTGGAGCTTGTCGGAGGTGGAGCCGCCCTCACTGGTGGTGCCCCAGCCGAGGATGGTGGCTTCGGTGCCGGGCTCGTAGCCGGCGTCGTCGGCCGTGGCGAGCTCGACGGGCGCTTCCTGGACCGGCGCGGCGAGCGTCAGCACGGAGACGTCGAAGCCCTGCGTCGCGTCGGTGTACTCGGGGTGCACCCACACGTCGTTGACCTCGGAGACGGTGCCGCCGGTGCCGCTGATCTCCGTCTGCCCGCTGAGAACGTTGATCTCGCTGGGCTGCGAGCCGGTGGTGCAGTGCGCGGCGGTGACGACCTTGGTCTCGGAGACCAGGGAGCCGCCACAGAACTGCTGACCGTCCGGGGTCAGGAGGGCGACGACGAACGGGCTGTCGGCGATGTCGGCGTCCTGGCCGCCGACGATGTACGGGGTGACGTCGGCCGGCTCGGCCTGCGCGGCCGAGACGCCGACGGTGGCGGCGGCCGAGAGGGCGACGGCGACGGCTCCGGCGAGCCGGGCCATGCGACGGGGGGCAGCGACCATCTTGATCTCCTCGATCTCGCGTCCGGAGCGATGGGGCGGCCCGGACGTCGTCGGTTTTCGGGGGTGAACCGGAGCGCGCCGATTCGGTCCCGGGTCCTCCACGAAACGGGCCGGTGCCCGCCCCGCTGCCAAGAGGAAACTGTTCGCACCATAAGCGGAACGGCATTCGGCCCAAAAGTGCCGGTATTTGCCGTTTTCACAGTGCATTGCCGGTTTCGCCAGGCGCGTCGGAGAATCCGCGATTCGCCCGGTCGGCGGTTTTCCGCGGATGCGTCGGCGTGCGGAATGGAACGGACACGAGCCGGTGCCCCACTGGGAAGATGCGGGGAAACCGGTCCGCGGCCCCGGCACGCCCCGAACGCACCGAGGCCGCGGACCGTACCGCGACCAGAACTCCCGCCGGTCGCGGCTCAACCACCGGTCCCCGGACCGTGGCGAGCGCGCCCACCTGGCCCCGACTGCCACTGCGGCGAGCGCGCTGGTTCCGGTGTACCGAACGACCGATGGAATATTCCAGGCCCGTTCGGGGGAGCCTGTCCGGCAGTCCGTTGAACTACTCGGGCTAGAGCGGCGCTGACCAGGCACTTTGACTCAGATCACAGATCGGTTGCAACCCTCGCGCGGCGAGCCTTCGCACCTGCGGGACACGGTTCGCCAGGAGCATCCACCCCTGCACCCACAGTCGGGCCGTCAAGCCCGGACGACCGCCCGGCACTGGCACAGCACATCCAGTGGATTCCCTTGAAAAATTGATCGGAAAAACTGGAAAGAATACTGATCAAACGAGCTATCGAACGAATCACTGAAATCGAGATGACGAGGAAAACAATAGTCCTTTCACTTTTTCGGACACCCGTTGCACCAGTGGACGCCGGCTCGGTGGCGCTGAGCAGGTGGAGTGAACGGACCGTTCGCCCAATCCCGTTGGACGAACGGTCCGTTCACTCCGGTTGCGGTCGGTGTCGCCTCAGCCTGTGAAGGGGTGGGAGCGGAGGCCGGTTCCGGCGTTGGGCAGGACCAGGACCGCGCCGTCGGCCGAGGTGGGGTCGGCGACGCCTTCGCGGGCGGTGGTGATGTACAGATCGGTGAGGTCCTCACCACCGAAGCAGCAGCCCGTCGGCCGCCGCGACGGCAACGGCACCGTCCGGTCCAGGCGACCGTCCGGCGTGTAGCGACGCACCTCGCCGCTGTCCCGCACGGCGATCCACACGCAGCCCTCGACGTCGGTGCACAATCCCGCGGGCTCCCCGGCCACCTCGAACACCGGGCGCCGGTCGGAGGCCGCACCGGACACGGGGTCGACGGTGAGCGCATCGACGCGCCGGGTCGCGCTGTCGGCGAAGTACAAGACGGTGTCGTCGGGGCTCCACGCCAGCCCGTTGCCCGCGCCGATCCCGTTGAGCACCACGCTCGCCGCACCTGCCGCATCGACCCGGATCAGCCAGCCGTCGCCGCGCTCGCCCTCGGGAACGGTGTGCGCCCACACCCGCCCGCAGGAGTCGACGGTGGTCTCACCGCCCCGGACCCCGTCGCGCGCCCAGAAGGTGAGCCAGGTGCGCCGTTCGCCGTCCGGGGCGTAGAGCGCGACGCCTTCGTCGAAATGCAGCAGCAGCCCGCCGCGCGACCGCGGTTTCGCGGCGCTGACCTGCTGCGGAACCTCCATGGAGTGGTCGGTGTCGTCGGGCGCGTAGCGGTGCACGGTGCGGGACCGGAGATCGGTCCACAACAGGCTCGCGGTCCCCGCATCCCAGGTGGGACCGTGCCCGAACAGCGCGTCGGCTAGCACGGCCTGCTCGGCCCGTGCGGTGGTGTGCACCGCTCATACCTCCAGTGCTCAGGTTCGACGGTGCGGCAGCTTAGCTGGCGCCGATTACGGTTCCGGGTCATCCCCGAGTCAGCGCTCCCCTGATCCGCGTAACCTCGAAAAGGTGACGAATCAGCCAGAACGGCAGCGACCGCGCGTCCTCCCGCAACGACCGGTTCGCGCGGCGGTGCAGATGACGTTCATGGTGGCGGTGCTGTGGGCTCTTGAGCTCTGGGATCAGCTGAACGGGGAGCAGCTGGACCAGTACGGGATCGTGCCGCACCAAGTCGACGGCCTGGACGGCGTCCTGTGGGCGCCGCTGCTGCACGGCGATATCCCGCACCTGATGTCGAACACGGTTCCGCTGCTGGTGCTGGGCTGGTTGCTGCTGGCCAACGGAGTGCGCCAATTCGTGGCGGTGACGGCGACGGTGTGGATCGTCGCGGGTCTCGGGACTTGGCTGATCGCGTCCGGCTCCACGGTCCACATCGGCGCGTCGGGCGTCGCCTTCGGCTGGATGGTGTTCCTGCTGGTGCGCGGTTTCTTCGTGCGCAGCTTCGCGCAGATCCTGGTGGCCGTGGTGCTGTTCTTCTACTGGGGCGGGATGTTGTGGGGCGTGCTGCCCACCCAGCCGCTGATCTCCTGGCAGGGTCACCTGTGCGGCGCGCTCGGCGGACTGTTCGCGGCGTGGCTGGTGGCGCGCAGCACTCGTGACGGAGCGGAGAAGGCCGCGCCTGGCACACTGTCGGCGTGACGAACGCGCCGATCGGGATCTTCGACTCCGGAGTCGGCGGGCTGACCGTCGCCAGGGCCGTGATGGACCAGTTGCCGGGCGAAGCGATCCGCTACGTGGGGGACACGGCGAACGCCCCGTACGGTCCGATGCCGCTGGCCGAGATCCGCGCCCGCACCCTCGCCATCACCGATTCACTCGTCGAGGACGGGGTGAAAGCACTGGTCATCGCCTGCAACACCGCTTCGGCGGCGTGCTTGCGCGATGCCCGTGAGCGCTACGACGTCCCGGTGATCGAAGTGGTGCTGCCCGCGGTGCGCCGCGCCGTCGCCACCACTCGCAACAACCGGGTCGGGGTGATCGGCACCCAGGCCACGATCCGGTCCCGCGCCTACGACGACGCGTTCACCGCCGCGCCCCAGGTGCAGTTGGCCACGGCCGCCTGCCCGCGGTTCGCGGACTTCGTGGAGCGCGGCATCACCAGTGGCCGCCAGGTCCTCGGCCTGGCACAGGGTTATCTGGATCCGTTGCAGCGGGCGAATGTGGACACGCTGGTGCTGGGATGCACCCATTACCCGATGCTCACCGGGGTGCTGCAGATCGCGATGGGCGATCAGGTGACGTTGGTGTCCAGCGCGGAGGAGACCGCGAAGGACGTGGTCCGAGTACTCACCGAACAGGACCTGTTCAGCGGGCAACCCGATCCGACGCACGAATTCAGCGCAACGGGTGAGCCGGAACGTTTCGGGAAGCTGGCATCTCGCTTCTTGGGTGGCCCGATCTCGATAACTGCGTCCGTGAAGCCCTTCCTCATGTCAGGCTCATCGGTGTGAAGCTGACGATTCTGGGGTGCTCGGGCAGCTTGCCTCGTCCTGACTCACCCGCCTCCGGTTACCTCGTCGAAGCCGATGGGACACGGATCGCACTCGATCTCGGCAACGGCACGGTCGGCGCGCTGCAACGCCACCTGGATCCGTTCGACCTGAACGGTCTGTTCCTGAGCCATCTGCATCCGGACCACTGCTCGGATTTCGGGGCGCTCACGGTGCTGCGCCGATACCGCCCGGACCCGCCGTACGACCCGGCGCAACACCGGTTGCCGGTGTTCGGCCCGCCGGAGACGCAGGACCGGCTGACCCGGCTGTACGCGCCCAACGCCGCCGAGCTCGCCGACACCGACCTCACCGACGTGTACGACTTCGCGGGTTTCGACGAGCCTGCCGAGGTGGGACCGTTCCGAGTGACGGCGCTACCGGTGGACCACCTGTGCCCGGCCTGGGGTTTCCGGGTGGAGGCCGGCGGCAAGGTGCTCGCCTACACCGGCGACACCGGGCCGTGCGCGGCGGTGGAGGAGTTGGCCCGCGACGTGGACGTGCTGCTGGCGGAGGCGTCTTGGCCCGACTCCCCGGACCGGCCCGACGGGGTGCACTTGTCGGGCAGGCAGGCCGCGCGCGTCGCGAAACGCGCCGGGGCGCGGCAGCTGCTGCTGACCCACCTGCAACCGTGGACGGACCCGCAGGAGATCCTTCGGGAGGCGACCGAGGAGTTCGACGGGCCGGTGGAGGTCGTCGAAGCCGGTCAGAGCCATCCGATCTGAACCAGCGCGGCGTTCGCGGTGAAAGGGGAAACGATGACGATCACTGCGGTGTGGTCGATCGCGTCGGCGGCGGACGCGAACGCGGGCGACGGGCTCAGCGTCACCGAACCGGGAGAGGTCGACGACCTGATCCGGCGGCTGGCTGAGCCGAACGCGGGTCCGGCGACGATCTGGCACGAAGGCAGGGACCTGGCCGACCCGGCCACCGGCATGCTCGATCACGACGTGGTCGCCGCCGTGTCCGGGGGTTACGGCTACCTGAGCCACGTCGACGCCGACCACGACTTCGCCGTTCTCGACGGCGACCCGTCCTCCCCCGCCTTCGCCGGTGAGGACGCCGAGTTCCCCGCGGGCAGCGGGGTCGACCCGGCGGTGCTCGCGGCGGCACTACGGGACTTCCTGGAGACGGGGCGGCGCCCGAAGGTAGTGGAGTGGCGCGACATCGACTGGTAGCGCCCGCGCCCCGGCCGACGTCGTGGTCAATCCGACGGCCCCGTCGGCCAACCCCTGTGCAGAACATGATCGAAGACCGGCAGTTAGGGTGAGCGCGTGGCGAGAGCGGACGGGCGGAGCGACGACGAGCTCCGGGAAGTGCGAATCACCCGCGGCTATCAGGATTGGCCCGCCGGGTCGGTCCTGGTGGAGTTCGGGCGGACACGCGTGTTGTGCGCGGCGAGCGTGCAGGACGGGGTGCCGCGCTGGCGCTCCGGTTCCGGCCTCGGCTGGGTCACCGCCGAGTACGCGATGCTGCCCTCGGCGACGAACACCCGAGGGGTGCGCGAGTCCGTGAAGGGCCGCATCGGCGGCCGCACCCACGAGATCAGCAGGCTCATCGGCCGTTCGCTGCGCGCCTGCATCGACTTGGCGGCGCTGGGCGAGAACACCATCGCCCTGGACTGCGACGTCATCCAGGCCGACGGCGGCACCCGCACGGCGGCGATCACCGGCGCGTACGTGGCTCTCGCGGACGCCATCACGTGGCTGAGCTCGGCGGGCAAGCTGTCCGACCCGAAGCCGCTGTCGTGTTCCATCGCCGCCGTCAGCGTCGGTGTGGTGGACGGCCGGGTGCGGCTGGATCTGCCTTACGAGGAGGATTCGCGCGCCGAGGTCGACATGAACGTGGTCGCCACCGACCACGGCACCCTCGTCGAGGTGCAGGGCACCGGCGAAGGAGCCACGTTCACCCGCTCCACGCTCGACACGATGGTCGATTTCGCGTTGAACGGCTGCACAGAGCTGGCCCGCAAGCAGACCGAGGCGCTGGCCGCTCCCTACCCCGGCGAGCTTCCCGGCGGCGCCCGGTGAGTCGTGTCCTGCTCGCCACCCGCAACGCCAAGAAGCTCGTCGAACTGCGCCGCATCCTCGAAGCCGAGGGCGTGACCGGCGTGGAGGTCATCGGCCTCAACGAGGTTCCGGAGTTCCCGGAGGCTCCCGAGACGGGCGCGACTTTCGAGTCCAACGCCCTCGCCAAGGCCGCTGACGCGGCCCGCGCGACCGGGCTGCCCGCGGTCGCCGACGATTCCGGTCTCGCCGTGGACGCGCTCAACGGCATGCCCGGGGTGCTCTCGGCTCGCTGGTCCGGCAAACACGGCGACGACCAGGCCAACCTGGACCTGCTGCTCGGCCAGATCCACGACGTTCCCGACGAGCGCCGCGGCGGCGCGTTCGTATCGGCGGCGGCCCTGGTGCTGCCGGACGGCACCGAGACCGTGGTGCGCGGCGAATGGCCGGGGACCCTCGCCCGGGCGGAACGCGGCACGAACGGATTCGGTTACGACCCGATCTTCGTCCCGGACGGCGAAACCCGGACGGCGGCGGAACTGTCGGCGGAGGAGAAGGACGCCGACTCCCACCGCGGGCGCGCGCTTCGCCTGCTGCTGCCGCGACTGCGGGAGCTGGCGGGTCAGTAGCGGTAGGCGAGACGGGCGGATTTCCGACCTCGTTCCGGGGAGTCGCGGGCCGACTTCCTACGGTCGACCGCCCAGGGGGGATACCCGGTCTCCTCCGGCTTCCGACGCAGATCCCCGCTGTCCACGCACGCTCAAGCCGCCGAAGCGCAGCGCGATGAGCTCCGTCAGCTCCGCGCCGCGGTGGTCGTCCGCTCTGCGGCGGGTCGAGTCAGGCGCGGACGACCTGCGTCACGACGGCGTTGCCCGCTTTCAGCGCGGCGCTCTCCAGCCCGGCCACCGATTCTCCTCGTTTCGGAAGCCTTGATCTTCACCAGAAGATCTTCAGGAAGAGCCCTCGACGCACGGGTTCGGCGCCGTGTCATTCGAATGCCGCACTCATTCGGCGGATTCGGGGAACCGCGGCGTAGCGCCGGGGGGATCGCGCGGCGACCGATCGACACAAGCCACGCCGCATCGGCGGTCGGGCACGACGCGTTACCGATTTGTGGGCTCCGTGACCTGCGGGGAAGATCTTCGAAGCCAGGCGTAACGACAGTGCGTGATCAGGCGAATTGTCGTGTGGGCTCGGAAATCGGGACCGTGCCCCGAACATCTGTGGTCGAGGCGGACACGGTTATGACGAACGCGGTGCGGCGATCGCGGCGCCCTGTTCGCAGCCCCGCCGCCGCGGGATCACCGACCTCACCAGTCCGAGATCCCCGACGTACGTCCCCCGCCAGGCCGGTCATGTGGCCGAGGGGGCGAATGCGTCCGCTCTCGACCTAGACCCGACCGGACGAACCGCTCCACCCCCGTGGTCCGTCCGGCCCGACCAAGCTCGCGTTGAAGGAGATCTTTGATGAAGCCTTGGCTCGTGTGCGTGTCCGTCGGTGTCACCTCCGCCGCGGTCACCTTCAGCGTCCTCACGGCGCTGCACGTCGCGAACTCGCTCGGCGCTCCCCCGCCACGCAGGCACACCTCCCCCGGTGATCCGGTCTACGGCGGCGAAATGGCGATGCAGGAGTCGTTGCACGATGCACTGCTTGCTTCGGCGCGTGGCTGACGGACACCGGCCCCGATCGCAGATCCTGCTGTGACGGCAGTCGCCTCGATGCACGGTGAACGGGCGGTGGCGGTTAGGTTCCGCTGGTGTTCAGCGAATGGATCGAGCCGGTGGTGCTGGTCGTCGTCGGATTCCTGTCCGGCGCGATCAACGCCGTGGCCGGTGGTGGCTCGCTGCTGGTGTTCCCGGCGCTGCTCGCCACCGGCATGCCGCCGCTGGTCGCGAACGTCACGAACTCGGTAGCGCAAGGACCGGGCTTCGTCGGCGCCGCGATCAGCCAGCGCGAGGACCTGAAGGGGACGCAGCGACGGCTGCTGTGGACGTCGATCGCGGCGGGCGTCGGCTCCGTGCTCGGTTGCGTGCTGCTGCTGGTGCTGCCCGGCGAGGTGTTCGACGCGGTGGTTCCCGCACTGGTGGGACTGTCCGCAGTGCTGATGGCGTTCCAGAACACGATCAAGCGATGGCTAGGCCACCCGGACGAGGGTGGGCCGGACCGGACGATGTGGCTCACCGTAGGGATCTTCTTCGCCTCGATCTACGGCGGCTACTTCGGCGGCGCTCGCAGCGTCATCCTCATCGCGATCCTGGTGCTCGCGGTGAACGACTCGATGCGCAGGCTCAACGCGCTCAAGAGCTGGCTCGGACTGATCGGCAGCGCCGTGACGTTCGTGGTGTACGCGCTGATCGCACCGGTCGACTGGACCGCGGTGCTGATGCTGGTGCCCACGACGGTGCTCGGCGGCTTCGTCGGCGGCAAGATCGCCCAACGGCTGCCCGCCACGCTGCTGCGCTACCTGGTCGTGATCATCGCCGCCGGAGTAGCCATCTACCTCGTCCTCGACTGACAGTGATGATGTTCGTGGTGACGTTTCCGGTGGGTCTGACCCTTCGACTGACTGACGTTTCGACTGTCTGGTTTGGGATTTGTCGGCCCGCCGGGTGCCACCATGCACGCGGCCGGACGGGTGTTTGTGACTTCATAGGAGCTTGGCCAGAAGCCCCGTCACTGTCTTGTCCACCCGCCCGACCGGCGCGTGCCGCCCTCGGAACGGACACGCAAGGACGGACATGACCAGCATGACCCATGATGGCCCGAAAATCACCGGCGGAGTCGACACCCACGGCTTGACCCACCACGCGGCCGTGATCGACTCCGTCGGCCGGCACCTGGCTGACCGGGAATTTCCCGCCACAGTCCACGGCTACCGCGACCTGCTGCACTGGATGCGTGGTCACGGCACCTTGGTCACGGTCGGCGTCGAGGGAACCGGCGCCTACGGAGCCGAGCTGGCCCGGGTTCTCGCGGCGGCCGGGGTCGCGGTCACCGATGTCGACCGCCCGGACCGCAAGATCCGCCGGATGCAAGGCAAATCCGATCCGATCGACGCCTACGCCGCCGCCACCGCCGTGCTCTCCGGGCGCGCGACAGGCACCCCGAAAAGCCGGGACGGCGTGATCGAGTCGGTGCGCGTGTTACGAGTCGCACGCCGCAGTGCCGTCAAGGCCCGCACCCAGGCGATGAACCAAATCCGCGGCCTGCTGGTGTCGGCACCCGCGATGCTGCGCGCACAGGTCGCGGGACTGGACCGGGCCACGCTGCTGCGCACCCTGGCCCGGCTACGGCCCGGCGACGACCTCGGACACCCGCTGGCGGCGACCCGGGCGGCACTACGACGCCTGGCGCGGCGCCACCAAGCAATGGACATCGAGATCACCGAACTCGACGCCGAACTCAGCCCCCTCACCCGGCAGGCCGCACCCCAGCTGCTGGAACTATTCGGCGTCGGCCCTGACACCGCCGGCCAGCTCCTGACCACAGCCGGGGACAACCCCGAACGACTACGCTCCGAAGCCTCGTTCGCGCACCTGACCGGCGTCGCACCAATCCCGGCATCCTCCGGTCGCACCCACCGCCACCGCCTCAACCGCGGCGGCGACCGGGCCGCGAACAACGCCCTGCACACCATCGTCCTGGTCCGCATGCGCTACGACGAACGCACCCGCACCTACGTCGAACGCCGCACCAAAGAAAGACTATCCAAAAAGGACATTATGCGCTGCCTCAAACGATTCGTCGCCCGCGAAATCCACCGCACCCTGACCAGCACACCCACCAGATCAACCAGGCAAAACGACCTCACTCCAGCGGCTTGACATCTATAGGAGCATCCCCGCAGCTACCGAAGTGAACGGACCGCTCGTCCAACAAGACTAGGCAAACGGTCCGTTCACTCCAAAAACCTCTCGTCCCGCGGCGCGCGCCGCAGCACCACGCCTTCCTCACCCGGCCCGCGCGGCGATGGAGAGTGAACGGACCGCTCGTCCAACAAGACTAGGCAAACGGTCCGTTCACTCCAAAAACCTCTCGTCCCGCGGCAGGCGTCGCAGCACCGCGCCTTCCTCGCCCAGCCCGCGCGGCGATGGAGAGTGAACGGACCGCTCGTCCAACAAGACTAGGCAAACGGTCCGTTCACTCCAGAAACCTCTTGTCCTGCGGCGCAGCACCGCGCTTTCCTCGCCCGGCCGCGGCGATGGAGTGAAGTGAACGGACCGTTCGTCCCACGAGATTGGACGAACGGTCCGTTCACTTCATCGGAAGTCGCTGGCGCGTGGCAGTGTCGGGCGGGGGCGTTGACCAGTGCGAATGATTGCGGCGGGCGGCGGGGCGTGGGTGCTTTGGGCCGAGGTGGTCATCGTCGGTCGGGTGCGGGTTGGTGTCCGCGGATTCCGGCCAGGAGGTAAGTGGTGCGGCGGTCGTAGTCGGCCCGCGGTGGCCGGGTGCCGTGCTTGAGGGCGAGGGCGTTGTCGACGACGAGTGCGTGGAGATCGCCCGCCGTGAACTCCGGCCGCAATGCGCCGGAGGGCCGTGCCGCTGCGACGAGTTCGTCGTTGGCCTCGCTCCCGGCCCGGCAGATCTCCATGAGCTGCGGGGAGTGCGGATATGTCTGCAGCAGGACGTCGTTGACGGCGGGCTGGCGGTACTGGAGGTCGCGCAGCGCGGTGAGGTAGTGGGCGATCCGCTCGTCGACGTCCTCGATGCTCCGGGTGTGGTCGATGACGGCGAGCAGCTCCGCCGCGACGACCTCTTCGATGACGGCCTCGATGAGGCCGACCCGGCCGCCGAACCGGTTGAAGATCGTGGCCTTGCTGACCCCTGCCGCTTTGGCGACCTCTTCCAGGGGCACCGTCAGGCCTCGCCCTTGGAAGGCGCCGATCGCGGCGGAGCGGATCTGCTCGGAATTGCGCCTGGCGTCGGCGCGCAGCCCGGCTTCCGGAGGCACTGCACCGGCCAAGGTCCTCACCGTCTCCCACACCGAATTTGACTACCCGAGTCAGCTTACCTACGGTTGCCGACACATACGAAACTGACTAGCCAGGTCAATTTATGCTTCCGTCCGCTACCAGGACGAATGCAGGGGAGAGGACGCGAACATGATCGTTGTCACCGGCGCCACCGGCGCCCTGAACGGGGCGACCGTCGAGCACCTGCTCACACGCCTACCGGCCGACCGAATCGGCGTCAGCGTCCGCGATGTCACCAAGGCGCAGCACTTCGCCGACCGCGGCGTCCGCGTGCGGCACGGCTCCTACGACGATCCTGCCGCGCTGCGCGACTCCTTCGCCGGCGCCGAGCAGGTGCTTCTCGTGTCCGGCAACGACCCGACGGCCGACCTGACCGGCCTGCACCGCAATGCCATCGAGGCCGCCGTCGAAGCCGGCTCCCAGCGGATCCTCTACACGAGCCAGCAGGCCGCCGTCCCCGGCAATCCGTACCGGCCGTCGGACATCCACGTCGCCACCGAGGAGCTCCTCGCCGAATCCGGAGTCGCCTGGACCGCACTGCGCAGTGGCGCCTACGGCCCGCTGGACCTGGTGCTCGGCCCGTGGCAGCAGACGGGGGAGATCGCCCAGCCGGAAGACGGCCCCGTCCCGTACACCCTCCGTGCCGACGTGGCCGAGGCCGTTGCGATCATCCTCGCCGGCGACCGCTCCTTCGACGGCCCGGTCACCCTCACCGCACCGACCGCCGTCACCTTCGACGACGTGGCCGAGATCGCCTCCGACCTCACCGGGCGCACCATCAAGCGCATCGTCGTGGACGACGAACAGTGGGTCGCCGACCAGGTCACGAACGGCGTCCCGGAGCAGATGGCCCGGCTCATGCTCACCTGGTACCAAGCCGGTCGCGCCGGATACTTCGCGGAGGCCGACCCGCTGCTGACCGAACTCCTCGGCCGCGAGCCGAAGGGCGTCGCCGACCGGCTGGCCGCCCACATCGCGGCTTGACGTGCTTTTCCCTCATCCGGCCCCGAGGAGCGGTCCGCCGAGCCGCACATCCCGAGCCGTGCCGCACAGGGCATGAAAAAAGGGGACGTCTCCGAGCGGAGACGTCCCCTTTCATCGAGTGTCACACGTTGAGGTCTTTGCGGAGCCGTTCGACGTGGCCGGTGGCCTTGACGTTGTACAGCGCCTTGCCGATCTTGCCGTCGGGGCCGACGACGAAGGTCGAGCGGATCACGCCCTGCACGACCTTGCCGTAGTTCTTCTTCTCCCCGAACGCGCCCCACGCGGTCATCACCGATTTGTCCACATCGGACAGCAGCGGGAAGGTGAGTCCTTCGGCGTCGCGGAACTTCGCCAGCTTCTCCGGCTTGTCGGGGGAGATGCCGACCACGTCGAATCCCGCGTCGTCCAGCTCCGCGAGGCTGTCCCGGAAGTCGCAGGCCTCCTTGGTGCAGCCCGGAGTGCTCGCCGCGGGGTAGAAGTAGACCACCAGGGACCGGCCCTGGTAGTCGGCCAACGCCACGGTCTTGCCGTCGGCGTCCGGCAGGGAGAAATCGGGCGCGGCGTCGCCCGGTGAGAGTCGCTGCTGTTCGCTCATGACTCGACGTTAGTGCACCGCGGAGGACCCGTTCGCCTGGGCGGCCACCGACCGCCCAGGCCGCGCGGGTCAGGGCAACCGAGCAGCGGTCTCCGGCACTGTCTGCGAGACGGTGTTCACGGAAACGGCCTCTTCCTGATCGCCCGAGGCGATGAACCCACCGAAGAACAACCCGGCCAAGGCCGAGGCGGTCACGGACAGCGCGCAAACGGTGTAAAGGCGCAGGCTCACCGTTTTTTCCTTCCATGAAGGGGTTTTCGAGGAACACGTCGACGTCGACTACAGAGTGATCGTCGGCTGAGCGAAAGACGTTACCCCCTTCCCTCGAACGTGCGGTGAACACGGCGATACGGATCGCACCGGTCTCCGAATCCGCCGAGATCGGAGCCCGCCGACTCCCCGCTTCACCGGCCGAACGGTGAAGTTGCGGCCCGGTACCGCCCCGCGTAGACGGGAGGAACCAGCATCCGACGACCGAGGAGAGCACATGCCGACCGTGGCCGACCAGTTCATCGAAGTGCTCGTGCAGGCAGGAGTGCAACGGATCTACGGGATCGTCGGAGACAGCCTCAACCCGGTGGTGGACGCGGTCCGCCGCACCGAGGGCATCGAATGGGTGCACGTCCGGCACGAGGAGGCTGCTGCCTTCGCCGCGAGCGCCGAAGCCCAGGTCACCGGGAGGCTGGCGGTCTGCGCGGGCAGCTGCGGGCCGGGCAACCTGCACTTGATCAACGGCCTTTACGACGCTCACCGCAGCAGTGCACCGGTGCTCGCACTGGCCTCGCACATTCCTTCGGAGCAGATCGGCACCGGCTTCTTCCAGGAGACCCACCCGGAGGAGCTGTTCAACGAGTGCAGCCACTTCTGCGAGCTGATGTCCCAGCCGGAGCAGATGCCGCGGCTGCTGCGCAGCGCGATCCAGACCGCCGCCGGGCGCCGCGGGGTCTCGGTGCTGGTGCTGCCGGGCGACATCGCGCACAAGTCGGCCGCGCGCCCCACCAGCAGCGGCACGGTGCACTCCGAGCCGCCGACGGTGGTGCCCTCGCCCGCGCAGGTGGACCGGCTCGCCGAGTCGCTGAACTCCGCGGAACGCGTGATGTTGTTCTGCGGGGCCGGAACCCGCGGCGCGCACCGCGAGGTGATGGAACTGGCCGGCACCGTGCACGCCCCGGTCGGGCACGCGCTGCGCGGCAAGGAGTGGATCCAGTACGACAACCCCTACGACGTCGGCATGAGCGGCCTGCTCGGCTACGGCGCCTGCCATCAGGCGATGCAGAAGGCGGACCGCGTGGTACTGCTGGGCACCGACTTCCCGTACGACAACTTCCTCCCGCAGGCGAACACGGTGCAGGTCGACATCGACCCGACGCATCTGGGCAGGCGAACGGTGCTGGACTTGGCGGTGCAGGGCGATGTGCGGGAGACGATCCGCGCGGTGCTGCCGAAGCTGCGCCAGAAGTCCGACCGCAGCTTCCTGGACCGGATGCTGCGCGAACACGCGGACCAGCTGGAGCAGGTCGTCGAGTCCTACACCACGAACGTCGAGGACCAGGTGCCGATCCACCCCGAGTACGTCGCCGACGTGCTCGACGATCTGGCCGCCGAGGACGCGGTGTTCACCGTGGACACCGGGATGTGCAACGTGTGGGCGGCCCGGTACATCTCGCCGAACGCGCACCGCCGGGTGCTGGGTTCGTTCGTGCACGGGTCGATGGCCAACGCGTTGCCGCAGGCGATCGGCGCTCAGGTGGTCGATCCGAGCAGGCAGGTCATCTCGATGTCGGGCGACGGCGGGTTGTCCATGCTGCTGGGGGAGCTGTTCACGCTCCGAACGCATCGGCTGCCGGTGAAGCTGGTGGTGTTCAACAACTCTTCGCTGGGCATGGTGAAGCTGGAGATGCTGGTGGACGGGCTGCCGGATTTCGGCACCGACCACGATTCGATCGATTTCGCCGCCATCGCCGCGGCGGCGGGAATCCATTCGGTGCGGGTGGACAAGCCCGGTCAGGTGCGCGACGCCATGGCGGGGGCGCTGGCGTATCCGGGTCCTGCGCTCATCGACGTGGTCACCGACCCGAACGCGCTGTCGATCCCGCCGAAGATCACCGGTACGCAGGTGAAGGGCTTCGCGCTGGCCGTGAGCCGGACCGTGCTCTCCGGCGGGGTGGGCAAGATGGTGCAGCTGGCGCGCAGCAACCTGCGCAACATTCCCCGTCCGTGAACGGTGGCGGAGGGGCGGGCTTCACTCGTCTCAGGATGTCGGCATCGCCCTTCTGCCCCGGTTCGTCGCTCAGAGTGAACAATCCCGCGTGGCTGCGGGGCGGTCGGAGGTGTCGACGCGGCCGGTGTCCGCTGATCGCCTGAATCGGATCTCCGCGACGGAAATCCAGGTCTCGCACCAGGACCGGCCGCCGAGACCACACCGGCCACTTCCCGGAATCGGCCACCGGACTGCCGATCCGGGCGGCTCGGAGGGCCGGTGCGCGGACTCGGCACGGTCTCAAATCCGCCGTCGTGGATGTCGGTTGGGTGACGCGATGGTGACGCTCGGTTCGCAGGGTGGACACTGATCTACATGACAGTGAGTCCCACGGTGCGCCGTCGCCGCCTCGCCGCAGAGCTGCGCAGGCTTCGAGGACTGGCGGAGGTAACCCAGCAGCAGGCCGCCACCCACCTCGGTTGCACACAGGCGAAAATCGGCAGATTCGAAACGGCGAAGCGCTCTCCCTCCATCGGCGATGTCAGCGCTCTGCTGGACTTCTACGCGGTCAACGGCTCCGAACGCGAACAGTTGATCAACCTGGCCAGGGACGCCCGCAAGCGCGGCTGGTGGCACTCCTACAGCGACGTGCTGCCCGAGTGGTACGAGACGTACGTCGGCCTGGAGGCCGAGGCTTCGTCGATGCACACCTGGGAGTCGGAGGCCATCCCCGGACTGCTGCAGACCGCGGAATACGCCTACGCCATCACCAGGTCCACCCTGATCCGGGCGAACGAGCCGGAGATCGGCCGCCGCGTGGAGCTGCGGATGCAGCGCCAGGACCGGATCACCGGGTCTCAGCCCTTGGACTTGTGGGCGGTGATCGGCGAAACCGCGTTGCGGCGCGGAGTGGGCGGATCGGCCGTACTGCGCCGCCAGTTGGAGCACTTGCTCACTTTGGCGGAACTGCCCAACGTGACGCTGCAGGTCATGCCACTGGATGCCGGCGCGCATCCGGCTCAGGCAGGTCCATTCGTCATCTTGCGCTACTCCAATCACGTGGATCCGGATGTCGTCTATCTGGAAACCCACGTTGGCGGGCTTTACCTCGAACGAGATAACGAGCTGTCCAAATACGTGACGATGATGGACCATCTACGCGCACACGCGATCGACCCGGAAGGGTCTATTCAAGTGATTCACGAGCGCATAGGAGAGCTGTAGATGGAATATCTCACGGGTTGGCGGACCAGCACCCGTAGCACGCACCAAGGACAATGCGTGGAGGTCGGCTTCGGGGTCGCGCGCGTCGGCGTGCGCGACACGAAGGACCGGCCGGGTGGCTACTTCGCCGTTGACCCCGCGCGGTGGCAGGACTTCCTCGGAGTCCTCAAGCGCGGCGAGTTCGACCGCTGACCCTGGCTTGACCGCGGCCGTCGCGCACCGGCCGCGTCGCGGAACCAACTGAAGAACCGAGCGGGTGGCACGATCCGCACCCGCTCGGCCCCGATTTCAATAGTTGGATTAATCCACTAATTGATCTACAGTTCGCATCCTTTTCCGGTCGCCCCCTGGTCACATCCGGATCAATGCGAAACGCATCTCACCCGAATGGCCCTATCTGTCGCCCGTATTAATCGCGGGCACGGGTTCGAGGAATGGCGCGAGCAGCTCCGGTACCGCGGCGTCCGCGAACACGAGACCGTCCCCGGTACGCACGTCCGGAACCGCGTAGCGACCGGAACCCGCGGCGGTGGTGGCGACCACGTCCATCAGCCCGGACCGGCGCTGGAACACCGACTGCTCGAACCGCCAGCCGATGATCCCGCCGCGCTGCAACGCGACGGTCCGCCGCACCGCGGTGCCGCGCCTGCTGAGCAGGTACCTGCCGTGCAGCCGATGCCCCAGGTTCCGGTAGGCGTCGATGCCGAACGCGACGGCGATCACCGCGCTCAACACCACCACCGCCACGGCCAGGCCGACCGGAATCCAGCCCAGCGCCGCGAACACGATCGCCGCCGCCGCGAACGGCAGCGCCGCCAGCAGCGCCCACGTGATCCGCCTGCGCAGCGCGGCGCGCGGATGCCCGGCGAACCCGTCGCCGGGGAAGCGGTCCTCCCCCAGGACCTCGGCGGCGACCCGCCGGGCCTCTCCACGCGGCGCGGGCGGCAGCAGCGTCTTCGAGTCCGGCTGGCTGCCGTCCTTGTTGTCGCTGAGCCCCGTGGCGACCGCGTTGGTGCGGGCACCGCGCGTCCAGCGCAGCAGCAGCGGCTCGGAGAGTTCAACACCGCGAAGTCGCTTCTCCTCCAGGGAGATCGACCGCTTGGTCAGAAGTCCGCGCCGCACCCGCAGCGTTCCCGAGGACTCCCGGGTGAGGGTGAAGTTCCACCACAGTTCCAACGACAGCAGGAACGACCCGAGCACCCCGACCAGCAGCGCGCCCAAGCTGGGAACCGCGATTCCCAGCCACAGCGGCACCGCCAGGAACTGCTCCTCGATCGCCCGGTACAGGCCGAACTTCGTGAACAGTTCGGACAACGAGCCGAACGCCGAGGCGATCGCGCCCCACACGGCCAAGATCAGCGACATCGTCACGCCGGAGTACAGCAGCCACACCGGGCGCAGCCGGGCCAGCACCCCGTCCGCCTGCTCCGAAGAGTCCGAAGTGGACTCGCGCAGCAGCAGCGCGGCCCGGATCCGTTCCGCCTCCGGCCGGGCGATCCCGTCCAGCTTCAGCTCGCCGTCGGCCTGAGCTCCGGTGCCGATCTGCACGACCGACAGGCCGAGCAGCCGGTGCACCGGGTCGGCGGTGAGGTCGACGCTGCGGACGCGGTCCCGCGGCAACGACCGGTGGCTGCGCGACAACGCGCCCTTGCGCAGCTCCACCCGCTCGTCACTGATCCGGTAAGTGGTGAACCACCAGTCCACCCCGGCGATTCCGGTGAGCACCGCCGCCGCACCAGCCCACATCCCCGACATCGCGCCGACCAAGCCCGGATTCGCCCCCGCGATGAGCATCACGCCCGCGGTCGGGATCAGCGGCGCCAGCACCAGGATCAGCAGCACCAGCACGACCTTGCCGTCGAGCCGCCGCCAGTCGGTCGCCCCGCTCATGTCGCGTCCCCGCGCACGGCCTGCGTGGTGGCGGTGAGCACGTCGACGAGCTCGGTGGCGACCCGGTGATCAAGACCGTCGATGCGCAACGGCCCGGCCGCCGACGCCGTGGTGACGGTGACGCTGGAAAGCCCGAACATCCGCTGCAGCGGACCGCGCACGGTGTCCACGGTCTGGATCCGCGACATCGGCGCCACCCGCCACTCCTGCCGCAACCAGCCCGCGGCCGTGTAAACGGCGTCGTCGGTGTTCTCCCAGCGGTGCACCCGATAACGCCATTGCGGCATCACGATCAGGTAAGGCACGCCGAGCACCGCCACCACGACCAGTGCCAGCACCAACCAAGGCCGAGCAGGTTCGATCAGCGCGGCGAGCACCGCGAGCGCGATCAACGGCGGTAAGACCAGTGCCGCGGCCTGCACGGACCACCACCCGATGGCTCTGCGTTCGATCCGGTGGCGAGGCGGGCGCAACCGCACCTGTGCACTCGCCGAACTGTCTCCAGAGGACACTTTGCGGTCTCCGATTCGGTGGGTCGATACTGCCGCCATGGTGTCAGCTTTCACTGGGTTGGCGGGGAGTCCACGGCTCGTTTTGGTTTGGTGGTCGGGTGGCGGAACCTCAGTTGGTCTCTCCCCGCGGGATCTTTTTCCCAAGTGGCTCCGCCACGAGGGAAAAAGCTGTCCTCGCGAGAGACCAACTGAGAACCCGCCGGTGAGCGGCTTTGTGACGTGGGCTATGCGCTTCGCGCATACAAGCACGGCTGCGCCGCAAAGCACGGCCTTCGGCCGCAAGGCGGGCTTGCTTCGCAGCCCTTTGCGGGGGCGCCGGTGGCAAGATCAGGTTGGATGGGTCTGGTACCCGGTGTCCGCGCTACAGCTGGAGGACCTGGTTCCAGAGGCTCTGCCACGGTTCCTGGCGGCCGGTGAGGAGCCAGACCGGGATGCCGCCGTGGCCGACTTTGCGCATTTCCGCGAAGTGCGGGCGCCACTTCGCCGGGTCGTTGCCGACCAGCAGGACGTTCTCGGCGGTCGAGTCCGGTGCGCCGAAGGGGCCGTAGCCGCGGTGCGGACTGTGCGCGAGCGGTAGCCCGTACTCGTCGGAGCGGGCGTCGAGCATCGCGGCGAGGATGTAGCTCTCCCCGACCACCGCGGTGTGCTCGCGGGTCGCGGCGGGCAGATCCCGGTAGGCCATCGACACATCGTGGGCGAGCATCCGGTCCGCGGGAACTCCGAAAGCCGAGGTCAGCAGCGTGGACATCCACACGACTCCGCCGGCGGCGAGCACCGACAGCGCACCTGCGGGCCAAGCCACCCAGCTCAGGCCGCGACGGCCGAGGGCGGCCCGGGTCTCCCGCCTGCGCTGGAACGCCACCGCGCCCGCCGCCAGCAGCACGCCGTACATCCCGATCACGTAGTACGGCCGCCCGCTGGTGGCGATGTAGAACACGTACTGCACGAGGGCCGCAGCTCCGATGAAGCGGTACGGACGGAACTCCGCGGCGAACAGCAGCCGTGCCGTGCCGTACAGGCACAGAACAGCGCCGAGCACACCCGCGTAGAGGATCATCTGGATGGCCGCCCCCGAACGGCCACCGCTGAGGATCGGCGTTTCCGTCACGACCACCTCGCGCATCGCGAGCTGGGGCCACCCGTGCAGCGCCTGCCAGATCAGCGTCGGTGCCGCGATGACCAGCGCGATCCCGGCGCACCCCCAGAACATCGGGCGTCGCAACAGGTCCCGCGGACCGAACACGAGCAGGCATCCCAACAACGCCGCGCACAGCACGGCGACGTGGACCTTCGTTTGCATCGTCACTCCGATGACGACGCCGAGCGCGAGCAGCAGCCGATCGTCGGCCACGCCCTGCGCGTGCTGCCTGCACCAGCGCACCAGCAGCTGGCTCAACAGCATCCACAGCGGCACTTCCAGCGTGTACGGCGTGATCCAGTGCGCGACCAGCGACGTCCACAACCCGGTCGCGAACGCCAGCCCCGTGATCACCTGGCTGCGCCGGTCCCCGCCCAGCTCCTTCGCCAGCAGCCCTGCCAGGAAGATCCCGCTCGCCGAGATCAGCGTCGCGGGCAGCCGCAGCAGCAGCATGGAATTCGGCGCGAGCCACTCCATCGCCCCCGCCAGCAGCGGTGCCACCGGCGGCTGGTCAACGTAACCCCAGTCCGGGTGGTACCGGCCGATGGCCAGCATGTAGACCTCGTCGATCCAGTACCCGCCGAGCAGGCTCACGGCGGTGTGCGCCGCGACGAACACCGCGGCGATGAGCAGCAGCGGCCTACTCGCGAACGCCGGCGCAGGTTCCACTCCGGCCGCTGGTCTTGTGGTGGTCGGCACCGCCGTCTGCATGATCTCCCCCAGGAACTTCCGTGGACGGTGCCCATTCCACGGCAGCGGCGCGGATCATCGCGACGGCGATCGGTCTGGTCCCGGCGGCACCGAAGTCGTCTCCCCATGCGACTTTCGTAGGTTCCTGGCCGCCGACCGGTGCGCGTGGCGGCCGAACGGCCCGGTTCCGCGGCTACCGTGTGCTTCGTGCAACGCCCGCTATGGCGATACCTGTGGGACACGCCGCGGGCCGCGGTGTTCGACGTGGTGCTGGTCGCCGTCCTGCTCCCGCTCGGCCCGATTCTGGCTTCGCTGTACCCGTCGGATCTGCCGCCGCAGGACTACGGCTGGATGGGCGGCGAGTGGGTCGCCGTCGTACTGGCGAACCTGTTCACGGTGAGCCTGTTGGCGCGGCGCCGCTTTTCCGTGGTGCTGCTCGCCATCGGAGCGGCGGCGATGCTCGTCCACGCGATCACGTACTCGGCGGGCATCGGGCCGTTCCTGACCATGAACATGCGGACCGACCCGTGGATGCCCGCCGACCTGATGTTCGCCATCTACGCGTTCGCCGCGTTCGAAACCCGGCCCCGGCGGCGGGTCCTCGGCTGGATCCTGGTCGCCTTCATCGTGTTCGCCGCACTGCGGCTATGGACGCACCCGGACGGCGAAACGCTCAGCAACGCCTTCTGGGTCACCGCGTTCCCCGCGGTGATCGGGTTGTGGATCGGCGAGCGGCGGCGGCTCGTCGTGGCGCTGCGGGATCGGGCCGAGCGCGCGGAACGGGAACAGCACCTGCTGGCCGAGCAGGCCCGCGCGGACGAGCGGGCGAAGATGGCCACCGAAATGCACGACGTGGTCACGCACCGGGTGAGTCTGATGGTGTTGCAGGCGGGTGCGCTGGGTGTGACCTCGCAGGATGCGGCCACCCGGACCGCCGCCGAGGAACTGCGCGCGGGCGGCTGCCAGGCGCTGGACGAGCTGCGCGACTTCCTCGGCGTGCTGCGCTCCGGTGACGAGCGGGCGGAGCGGACGGCGAGCGTTCCCGCCCCGGACCTGTCCGGTTTGGTCGCCGAGACCGAGGCCGTCGGCATCCCGGTCCGGCTCACCGAACTGGGCAGCACCGCGCAGGTCTCCCCGTCGGTGGGCCGCACCGCGTACCGCGTGGTGCAGGAGGCGTTGACGAACGTGCACAAGCACGCGCCGGGCAGCTCCGTGGACGTGCACGTGGAATACGGCTCGGATCGGGTGCGGCTGGCGGTGCGCAACACGCGGCCGGAGACGGCCGGTGAACTCGCCGGACACGGCGGCGGAGCGGGACTGCTCGGACTGCGGCAACGGGTGGAACTCGTCGGCGGCACCTTCCATTCCGGCCCGACCGGGGATGGCGGGTTCGAGGTCGGTGCCATACTTCCGGGGTACGTGCCCACGGCCGAAGCCGTTTCCGGCTAGTGCCTTGCCGAACGGGGACTCTGGGGTGAGTGAACCGATCCGCGTCGTGCTGGTCGACGACGAACCGATGGTGTGCGCGCACCTGCGCACCATTCTCGGTTCGGCGCCGGACATCGAGGTAGTCGACGACGCCCAGGACGGCGCCGCCGCGGTGGAAGCCGTGGTCCGGCACCGGCCACACGTGGTGCTGATGGATCTGCGCATGCCCGGGGTGGACGGGCTGACCGCGACGGAACGGATCAGTGAGCTGCCGAATCCGCCCGCGGTGGTGGCGTTGACGACGTTCGACGCGGATCAATACGTGCTGCGGGCGTTGCGCGCCGGGGCCTCCGGGTTCCTGGTGAAGTCGACGCCGCCGGAAGATCTGATCGGGCTGGTGCGGGTCGCCGCGGACGGGCACACGGTGCTGTCTCCGGAGGCGGCGAAACGGCTGATCACCGCGTCCGCCGGGCAGCAGAGCGGGAGGCAGCGCGCGCTGGCCGCGATCCGCGAACTCACCGAACGGGAACGGGAAGTGCTCACCGGCATCGGCGAGGGCCTGTCCAACGCGCAGATCGGGGAACGCCTCTACCTGTCGGAGGCGACGGTCAAGGGCTACGTCTCCCGCACCCTGGTGAAACTCGACTGCACCAACCGCGTCCAGGCCGGCCTGATCGCCCACGAAGCCGGTCTCACCCACCGCTGAAGGTTCTTCGAATGACCTGCGCAGTGGGTCGCTCAGCGGTTTCCTCGCTGCGGGATCTTTTTCCCAAGTGGCTCCGCCACAAGGGAAAAAGCCGTCCTCGCTGAGAACCCGCCGGTGGTCTTTTTGCTTCGGTGGTCGCTGCTCATCGGCTTCGCCGCTGACAAAACACCCCGTTTCCGGGATTTCCACACGCGGAAGGCCCGCCCGAGCGGACTCGGGCGGGCCTTCGCGAGGTTCCGGAATCAGGCCCAGAGTTGACCGTCGAGGCGTTGGGCGGCTTCGTCGAGGGTGCCGCCGTAGGCGCCCGTGGACAGGTACTTCCAGCCCGCGTCGGCCACGACGAACACGATGTCCGCCGACTCCCCGGCGGCGGCGACCTTCTCGCCGATGGTCAACGCAGCGTGCACCACGCCACCCGTGGAGATCCCGGCGAAGATGCCCTCGGACTCCAGCAGCTGCCTGGTGCGGCGCAACGCGTCGTAGGAACCGACGGAGAACCGCCGGGACAGCACGTCCGGGTCGTAGAGCTCCGGCACGAAGCCCTCGTCGAGGTTGCGCAGCCCGTACACGAGTTCGCCGTAGCGCGGTTCGGCCGCGACGATCTGCACACCCGGCTTCTGCTCCCGCAGGTATCGGCCCACGCCGACGAGGGTGCCGGTGGTGCCCAGCCCCGCGACGAAGTGCGTGATGCCCGGCATGTCCCGCAGGATCTCCGGCCCGGTCCCCCGGTAGTGCGCGTCGGCGTTCGCCGAGTTGCCGTACTGGTAGAGCATCACCCAGTCCGGGTTCTGCTGGGCCAGTTCCTTCGCGACCGCGACCGCCTGGTTCGAGCCGCCCGCCGCGGGCGAGGACACGATGCGGGCACCGAACGCCTGCAGGATCTGCCTGCGTTCCTCGGAGGTGTTCTCCGGCATCACGCAGACCAGGCCGTAGCCCTTGAGTTTCGCCGCCATCGCCAGCGAAATCCCGGTGTTGCCGGAGGTGGGTTCGAGGATGGTGCAGCCGGTGGTGAGCCTGCCTTCCTTCTCCGCCGCTTCGATCATGGACAGCGCGGCGCGGTCCTTGATCGAACCGGTCGGGTTCCGGTCCTCCAGCTTCGCCCACAACCGCACGTCGGGGGCGGGCGAGAGGTTCGGCAGCCCCACCAGCGGGGTGTCACCGAGTGCGTCGAGCAGCGAGTCGTAGCGGGCCACGACATGCCTCCAGTCTCAGAGCCCGGTGCCGGGCCTGCGGTTGCTCAGAGCATGCCGCCTGCGACGGCGGGCAGGATCGTCACGCTGTCACCGTCGGCGACGCTGGCCTCCAGGCCACCGGAGAAGCGGACGTCCTCGTCGTTGACGTAGATGTTGACGAAGCGGTGCAACGAGCCTTCCTTGACCAAGCGGTCCTTGAGGCCGTTGTGCTTGTTGTCGAGGTCGTTGATGACCTCGGCCACGGTGCTGCCACTGGCTTCGACGGACTTCTGACCGTCGGTGTGGGTGCGCAGGATGGTGGGGATCGAGACCTTGATTGCCATGTTGAGGAACCTCCCTGTCCACAAGGACTACTGAACGGAACTTTCGCACGCCGAGACCCGCCGCGTGCGGGGCGGCAGGTGCGGCTCAGCCCTGGTCGGGCACCTCGTCGGTGCCGGTGTGGGCGAACATGTACGACTCCACGATCTCCACCGGCTCCTCGGTCACCACGCCGTCGAGGATGCGGTACGAGCGCAGTTCGTGGGTCTCCGGGTCCTTGGTGGACACGAGAACGTAGTGCGCGTTGGGTTCCGAGGCGTAGGCCACGTCGGTTCGCGACGGGTACGCCTCGGTGGCGGTGTGCGAGTGGTAGATGACGATCGGCTCTTCGTCGGCCTCGTCCATCCCGCGCCACACCTTGAGCTGCTCGCCCGAGTCGAACCGGTAGAACGTCGGCGAGCGCTCCGCGTTGATCATTTCGATGAGCCGCTCGGGGCGGTCCGACCCGTCGGGACCGGCGATGACGCCGCATGCCTCGTCCGGGTGGTCCCGTCGAGCGTGCGCGACCATCGCGTCCACGAGGTCACGTCGAATCACCAGCACAGGCACCATCCTACTATGTGAGGCACCGGTGTCCAACATGCGGAACTCCGCTGTCCGGTGCCGTTTGCGGGATCAACGTTCGCCCACAATGGTTCATTCCCGCGCCGAGGGGTAGAGGCGCGTGTAGGACGTCACCTCACCGACCGGTTCGGCCGCGAGCACGGCCCGCACGATGGCCCGCTGCACGACCCGCGCGGCCACCGCGCACACCTCGTCGAGCACCGGAACCCACTGCGCACCGGGATCCCGCTCCCCGGTGGCGAGGGCGAACACGGTGTCGCCGTCGCGCATCGAGTGCGCCGGACGGATCGCCCTGGCCAGACCGTCCTGCGCGGCGACCGCGACCCGGCGGCAGTGCGCCTTGGTCAGGGCGAGGTCGACGGCGACGGATCCGATGGTGGTGTTCAACGGGCGGGGCACTAGGCCGTGGCGCCCCGGGCGGCCCGCGGTGGGGTCGTTGCGAGATCGGGCGGCGGCGATCTCCGCTTCAGCCGGGGCGCGGAGGCCGGGATGCGAGTCCCACGGCAGCCCGGTCTCCGGGTCGATCACGGAGCCGAGCGAGTTGACCGCGAGCAGCGCGCCCACGGTGACGTCCACGTCGAGCGCGGCGCTGTGGAACACGGCGCTCGCGGTGCCGATGCCGCCTTTGAGCGCTCCCGCCACGGCTCCGGTGCCCGCGCCGACGTTGCCTTCCCGCGTGTCGTGCGCGGTGGCGGTTTCGCAGGCGAGACGGCCGAATTCGGCGTCGGGCCGGTTCCCCCAGTCGCTCATCGGCAGGTCGAACAGCACGGCGGCGGGCACGACGGGCACCACTTGGTGGGCGTGGGCGCCCACCTGGATCCCGCACCCGCGTTCCTCCAGCCACCGCATCACCCCGTCGGCGGCGGCGAGCCCGTAGGCGCTGCCACCGGTGAGGACCACGCCGTGCGCCTGCGAGACCAGGTGCGTCGGTTCCAGCACATCGGTCTCCCGAGTACCGGGACCGCCTCCGCGCACGTCAACGGCGGCGACCGCCCCGCGCGGCACCAGCACCACGCTCGTCCCCGTGGCCCATCGCTCATCCAGCCGCTGGTGATGCCCCACCAGCACGCCACCGACGTCGACGATCGAATCCCGCACCCCGGAAACCATGCACCCATCCTGCCCGCACCGGGTCAACGGCCCATCCGCCCGGTCCCACCGGTCAACGGGGACGTTCACCCGGCGAGCCCACTGGGGTCAACGGCTTCTTTGACCGGTCCTATAGGGCTGAAGAGGCGTTCACCTGACGAAGATCGTCGTCAGGTGGGCAGCACGAGTGGGGTGCGTGCGCCGCACGGCGGCGTGAACGGTGCAGGTCAGGAGGAGACGGCGTCGACCAAGCTGTCCTGGACCCACGTGAGCCACTGGTAGACGCCGAGGTGCTCGCGCCGGAGATCGTCCTCCGGAGGTTCCTCCGGCATCTCGTCCTGCACGTCGAGCGCGGTGCCCAGGGCGAGTCGCACGTCGTTGAGCGCGGCCATCCAGTTGTCCGCCTGGTCGCCGCTGAGCACGACCCGTCCGCCTTCGCGGGGGCAGGTGTCGAGGACGACGGCGGCGACGCCGGTCTTGGTCTCGAGCAGCTCCGGCTCGTACAGGGAACGCATCGCGCCCGCGGCTTCGGGCTGTTCCTCGTCGGTTTCGCCGGTGTCGGGATCGCGCCGGTAGAAGTCCGGCAGCAACCGCCCGAGCACCCGATCTTCGGGCGGCGTGGACGGCCCGGTGCGGATCCCCGTGAGTTCGGCCAGTTCGTCCTGCGGCGTTTCCTCGGCCCGCGCGGTGAGCATGTCCTTGATCTGGCCGACGAGCCCGCGGATCACGGCCGCTTCCTGCTGGGACAGCTCGGCGACCACGTGCCCGTTCTTGCGAGTCCAGCCGTTCACGTGATCACGAGTCTTTCTGCATCGTGGCCCACAGGCCTGCGGCGTGCAGTTTCGCGACGTCGCCCTCGACCTTCTCCTTGGCGCCCGAGGACACCGCGGCTCTGCCCTTGTTGTGGACGTCGAGCATGAGCTTGGTCGCGTGGTCCCGGCTGTAACCGAAGATCTTCTGCAGAACGTAGGTCACGTAGGACATCAGGTTCACCGGGTCGTTCCAGACGACGGTGACCCACGGCTTGTCCTCGTCTCCGAGCTCGGCCGGTTCCAGTTGCGCGCGCTCCAGTTCAGCGGGCGAGGTCATGTCCCCATGTTCGCACGTGGCCAGGGGGGCGGTGACGACCGCACGGCCAAATCGGGCACGACCTGCGGGCGGAGCGGGCGGGCACGGGCACGTAACCTCTGATCCATGACGGCCGCTTCCAGTACCGCGCTGCGCACAGATCATTACGAGCTGACCATGCTGGCCAGCGCCTTGCGGGATGGGACCGCGGAGCGCCGGTGCGTGTTCGAGGCGTTCACCCGGCGGTTGCCGGACGGGCGCCGGTACGGCGTGGTCGGTGGCACCGAACGGGTGCTGGAGGCGATCGAGAACTTCCGCTTCGACGAGTCCGAGCTGGAGCGCCTTGCCGAGGATCATGTGGTCGATGAGACCACCTTGACGTGGCTGCGCGACTACAGGTTCCGCGGCGATGTGGACGGTTACCCCGAAGGTGAGCTCTACTTTCCCGGCTCGCCGCTGCTGACGGTGCGCGGCACGTTCGCTGAAGCGGTGCTGCTGGAGACCGTGCTGTTGTCGATCATGAACCACGACAGCGCGATCGCCGCCGCCGCGGCCCGGATGGTGTCGGCCGCGAACGGCCGCCGAATCATCGAGATGGGCTCGCGCCGCACCCACGAGGAGTCCGCGGTCGCCGCGGCCCGTGCCGCCTACCTGGCGGGCTTCACCGCGACGTCGAACCTGGAGGCGGGCCGCCGCTACCGCATTCCCACGGCGGGCACGTCGGCGCATTCGTTCACGTTGCTGCACGATTCCGAGCGTGCCGCGTTCGAGTCACAAATCGCCGCACTTGGCGCGGACACGACACTCCTGGTGGACACCTACGACATCTCGCGGGGCATCGCGACGGCCGTGGAGGTCGCCGGGACCGGCTTGGGCTCGGTGCGCATCGACTCGGGCGATGTGGGCGTGCTGGCCCGGCAGGCGCGCGAGCAGCTGGATTCGCTGGGCGCCACCGGCACCCGCATCGTCGTGTCGGGCGACCTGGACGAGTACGCGATCGCCTCGCTGCGCGCGGAACCCGTGGACGGCTACGGCGTGGGCACTTCGCTGGTGACGGGTTCGGGGGCGCCGACGGCGGGCATGGTCTACAAGCTCACCGAGGTGGAGGGCCGCCCCGTCGCGAAGCGCAGCACGCACAAGGAGTCCCGCGGCGGCACCAAGTCCGCGCTGCGCAGGCACAAGGACACCGGCACCGCCTTGGAGGAGGTCGTGTACCGCACCGGCTCCGATTTCGTGGAGCCCAAAGCCGGACCGCACGACCGCGTGGTGCCGATTCCGCTGATGCGCGGCGGAAAGCGGGTCGATGACGTGCCGTCGCTGGAGGACAATCGGCAGCGGCTGCGCCACGCACTGGTGAGCCTGCCGTGGGAGGGTCTGAAGTTGTCCAGCGGAGACCCGGCGATCCCGACGGTCTTCCACGCTGAGGAGTAGGCATGAGCCCAGAGGGGCGCAAGGCACTGGTGGTCGTGGACGTGCAGGTCGACTTCTGCGAGGGCGGTGCGCTGGCCGTGGCCGGTGGGGCCGACGTGGCGGCCGCGATCTCCCGCCACGTGGCGGATTCCGGTTACGCCCACGTGGTGGCGACGCGGGATTACCACATCGACCCGGGCGCCCACTTCAGTTCGCAGCCCGATTACGTGCGGTCCTGGCCGGTGCACTGCGTGGCGGGCACCGCGGGCGCGGCGTTCCACCCGGAGCTGGAGGTCGGGCCGGTGGAGGCGGTGTTCTCCAAAGGCCAGTACAGCGACGGGTATTCGGGTTTCGAGGGCGTTGACGGCACCGAGCGCACCCTCACCGAATGGCTCAACTCCCGAGGCGTGACCGATGTGGACGTGGTCGGCGTCGCCACGGACCACTGCGTGCGCGCGACAGCGCTGGACGCGGCGAAGGCCGGGTTCAGCACCACGGTCCTGCTGGACCTCACCGCCGGCGTTTCCCGCGCCACGGTCGATTCGGCCCTCAGCGACCTGCGCGCCGCCGGAGTCGCGGTGACCGGAACGCCGGTCGTGATCTGAGGCTCCCAGCCGTCGAAGTCGGGGACGGCCGGCTGGGGCGCCGCCCGGTCAGCGGGAATTCACGTGCCGCTGCCGCGCGTCCTCCGCTGAGATCGGGACGTGCGCTCGACCAGGCTTGATCAGCGCATCGCCGAGGCGGGGGCCGGTGCGCCGCCCGCGCCCGTGACGACTCGCCGGGGGATGCGGCCGGTGGGGTTGACAGGGGTGGCCGGTAGCGTTGTCCGGCGTGCCAGGTTCTGTTCCGCAGTGGTCCGATCCGGATGTGTTCGAGCTCGACGAGACCGACGAGCTCCCACCTGAGATCGCCGCCGACCTGGCGTTGAAGGGGGCTCCCGGCGAGAAGAAGCGGCGCCGGGACGAGCCGATCACCGCGAAATCCCCGGAGCAGATCCCCGACCTGGCGACGTTGCTCGGGATCGCCGTGCAGTCCGTCGGCGGCTCCGAACGCGAAGGGCAGTCGCGGATGGCTTCGGCCGTCGAGCACTCCATCGGATCCGGCGAGCACCTCGCCGTGCAGGCCGGGACCGGAACCGGGAAATCGCTCGCCTACCTGGTGCCCGCAATCCGGCACGCCGTCGTCGAAGCGACCACCGTCGTGATCTCCACCGCGACCATCGCGCTGCAACGCCAGCTCGTCGACCGCGACCTGCCCCGGCTGTCGAAAGCCCTCACCGAAGCGCTCGGGCGGCCGCCGACGTTCGCGATCCTCAAAGGCCGCCGCAACTACCTGTGCCTCAACCGGATCCACGGCGGCGCCCCCGAAGAACCCGAAGAGGGCGCGCTGTTCGACCCGTTCGCCGCGTCCGCGCTGGAACGCCAGATCAAGCGGATCCGCGAATGGTCCACCGAAACCGAGACCGGTGATCGTGACGAGCTCGTCCCCGGCGTGACCGACCAGGCGTGGCGGCAGCTGTCGGTGACCGCGAAGGAATGCCTCGGCGTGCACCGCTGCCCCATCGGCACCGACTGCTTCGCCGAACGCGCCCGCGGCGAGGCCGGACGTGCCGACGTCGTCGTCACCAACCACGCGCTGCTCGCCATCGACGCCCTCGACGACCGGACCGTGCTGCCCGAACACGACGTGGTCATGGTCGACGAGGCGCACGACCTCGTTGACCGGGTCACCTCCGCCGCCACCGGGGAACTGTCCGCCAACCAAGCGAAACTCGCCGCGCGGCGCTGCGGGCGGGCCATCGACCAAGGCGTCGCCGACCGGCTCGACGAAGCCGCCGAAGGCATCGAACTCGTCCTCCAAGACGCCCGGCCGCAACGGCTCGAAGAGATGCCGCAGGCGCTCGGCGGGTCGCTCACCGCGCTGCGCGACGCCGCCGCCGCGTGCATGACCGCGCTCGGGCCGGAGCGCAAAGAGGACCCCGAGGGCAGCAGCGCCCGGAAACTCGCCCTCGCGCTCACCGAAGAACTGCACGACAACGCCGTCCGACTGCTCGACGCCTTCGACGAACCCGAAGGGCAACGCCGCGACGTCGTGTGGATCAGCAGCGAACCGAACCGGCCGCCGACGGTGAAAGTCGCGCCGCTCGGTGTCGGCGGACTGCTGCGGGAGCGGTTGTTCGGGCAACGCACCACGGTGCTGACCTCTGCGACGCTGGCGCTCGGCGGCTCCTTCGACACGCTCGCCCGCCAGTGGGGGTTGCCGCCGGAACGCAAAGCCGCGCCCGCCCCGGACATGGCCAGCGGCAAGGAAACGCCGCACGACACCAGCGGGCCGAAGTGGACCGGGCTCGACGTCGGCTCGCCGTTCGAACACCAGCGCAGCGGCATCCTCTACATCGCCCGGCACCTGCCGCAGCCCGGACGAGACGGGCTGCCGCCGGAGTACCTCGACGAACTCACCGCGCTCGTCGAAGCCGCCGGTGGGCGCACGCTCGGACTGTTCTCGTCGATGCGGGCGGCGAAGCAGGCATCCGAGGAGCTGCGGGAGCGGCTCAAGACGCCCGTGCTGTGCCAAGGCGACGACAACACCGCGCAGCTCGTCGGCAAATTCGCAGCCGATCCGGCAACCTCGCTGTTCGGGACGTTGTCGCTGTGGCAGGGCGTGGACGTGCCCGGGGACTCGCTGCAACTCGTGATCATGGATCGGATTCCGTTCCCCCGGCCCGACGACCCGCTGGCCTCGGCGCGGCAGAAGGCCGTTTCGGCGCACGGCGGCAACGGGTTCCTCACCGTCGCCGGAACGCACGCGGCGCTGCTGCTCGCCCAAGGCGCCGGGCGGCTGCTGCGGTCCTCGAACGATCGGGGCGTCATCGCCGTGCTCGACCCCCGGCTGGCCACCGCCCGGTACGGCGGCTTCCTGCGCGCCTCGCTGCCCCCGTTCTGGACCACCTACGACCCGCAGGTCGTGCGCGGCGCCCTCACCCGCCTCAACGACGCAGCCGGCTGAACACCCACCTTCGGCAAGTGAACGGACCGTTCGTCCAAACAGCTTGGGCGAACGGTCCGCTCACCTCACCTGAGGGGCTTCGCGTTTTTCCGACAGGTGTTGGTGAGGTGCCTCACCGCCCCGCCCCACCGAGCCGCCGGTGCCCCCGAGCCGCAACGCGCCGCCGCCCAACTCAGGTTTCAAGTGAACGGACCGTTCGTCCAACGAGATTGGACGAACGGTCCGCTCACTCCACTGACTCCGCCCCCACCAAGATCACCGCAGCCTGCCCACGCCGAAAGCCGATCCGAGTGAACGGACCGTCCGTCCAACGAGATTGAGCAAACGGTCCGCTCACTTCAAAACGCCCACCCATCGCGGCACCTGCTCCGGCTCCGATCCGAGTGAACGGACCGTTCGTCCAACGAGATTGGACGAACGGTCCGCTCACTCCACTGGCTCCGCTCCCGCCAAGATCACCGCGGCTTCACCGCAGCCTGTCCACGCCGAAAAGCTGATCCGGGTGAACGGACCGTTCGTCCAACGGGATTGGGCGAACGGTCCGTTCACTCCGGAAGCAGGCTGCCGGGGGTGAGTCGGGGGTCACTTCGCGCTGGG
This sequence comes from Saccharopolyspora gloriosae, assembly GCF_022828475.1. Lineage (GTDB taxonomy): Bacteria > Actinomycetota > Actinomycetes > Mycobacteriales > Pseudonocardiaceae > Saccharopolyspora_C > Saccharopolyspora_C gloriosae_A. The sequence continues at coordinate 5,830,001 of NZ_CP059557.1, forward strand.
CAGGGGTTGTTCGGTGTCCACAATGTGGTGGGAGTCTTTCTGTTCCTGCCGGTGAGCCGGGTACGTTCGCAGCGACCTGTGATCGGCGTGAGGAGTCGTCGTGCCTGGACAACGCACCGCCCAACCGGCCGCTGACCTGGCCAGGACAGTGGTGTTCGCGGCGTTCATCGCCGTGCTCGGCTTGTTCCCTGGCCTGTTCATCGCGGGAGCGGCGGTGCCGGTGGTGCTGCAGAACATGGGACCGCTGCTGGCGGGCAGCATCCTCGGCGCCCGCCGGGCGGGTATGTCGGTGCTGCTGTTCCTGGCGCTGGTGGCGATCGGCCTGCCGCTGCTGTCGGGCGGGCGCGGCGGCATCGCCCCGTTCGCGGGACCTAGCGGCGGGTTCGTGCTGGGCTGGCTGCTGTCGGCGGTCGTGGTGGGGTTGATCGTGCAGCGCGGGCTGCCGCGTCCCGGTCTGCCGTTGTTGCTGCTGGCGAACCTGGCGGGCATTGCCGCGGACTACCTCGTCGGCATCCCCTACTGGGCGGCTTTCACCGGTGATCTCGGCGCGGCGGCGGTGCAGTCGCTGGTGTTCCTGCCTGGCGATGCGGTGAAGTTGGTCGCGGTGTCGCTGGTGGCGGTGGCGGTGCACCGTGCGCTGCCGGCGGCCACTTCCCGCCCGGCCGGGAGCTGAGCACGCGCCTGAAACCCGGCGGCACCACGCGAATCACCCCGAAAGGACTCCGAATGATCCCGCCGATCTTGGGCGACGGTCCGCTCACGGCCGAGGTGGCGGCCGCGGGGACCACGCTCACCGGCGCGGAGGTGCTGGCCCGCGCGCACGGTGCCGCGCGGCGGCTGGAGGGAGTGACGCGGGTCGCGGTGGACGAACCGGACCCGGTGCATCGGCTGTGCTGGCTGCTGGGCGCGGACTTGGCGGGCGCGGCGACGCTGATCGTGGATCCGGAGTGGTCGCGAACAGAAGCGGTCCTGGCCGAAGCAAGACCTGCCGCGACCGTCTCCGGCGCTCCCCCGGAGGCGGATCCCGTCGAGCCGCGAGGTGACGACCGCACGCCCTTCTACCTCCCCACGACTTCCGGCAGCGGCGGCGCACCGAAGGTGCTGGCGCGCACCCGCCGGTCGTGGCTGTTGAGCTTCACGGCGCTGGAGGTCGAGCTGCGCCGGGACGACTCGGTGCTGATCCCCGGCCCGTTGAGCTCCTCGTTGTTCCTGTTCGGAGCGCTGCACGCCCTGCACCAGGACCGCGCGGTGCGGCTCCTGCCCAAGTGGTCGGCGACCGCAGCCGCCGAGCTCTGCCGGGATGCGACCGTGGTGCACCTCGTTCCCGCGATGCTCGCCGCACTGGTGTCGGTGTGGGAGCGCCGGCCTGAGCTGCGCGCGGCCTGCCGTCTGCGGCTGGTCGTCTGCGGTGGGGCGGGAGTGGACGGCGACCTGGAGCAGCGGCTGCGGCGGCTGCTGCCGGGCTGCGAACTGCTGGAGTACTACGGCTCGGCGGAGCACTCGCTGATCGCCTCGCGCCGCGGCGAGCCGCGCCTGCGGCCGCTGGTGGACGTCGACGTTCGGGACATGGCAAGGAATTCGCTGCCCGCGGAGAACGTGGGTGTGCTGTGGGTCCGCTCAGAACTCGCCTTCGACGGCTACCTGCGCGACGGCGTGCTCGACGCTGCGGAACAGGGCTGGTCCAGCGTCGGGGACCGCGCGGTGCGCCACGAGGACGGCACCCTGAGCGTGCTGGGCCGAACCGGTTCCACGATCAGCACCGGCGGCAGCCTCGTCGTCGCCGAGGAGGTCGAATCCGCGTTGCGAAGTTCCGCCGGTGTGCGGGACGTGGTCGTGGCGGCAACCCCGCATCGGAGGCTCGGGGCGCTGGTGACCGCTGTGCTGGAAGTCGACCGCCGGGCCTGCCTGACGCGGGCGGAGTTGCGCGCCGGGACGCGGCATCTGGAACCGGCGAAGCGGCCGCGACGTTGGCTCACGATGCCCGCCCTGCCCCGCACCGGCTCCGGCAAACCCGCGCGCGCCGAGATCGCTGAGGGACTGCGCGACGGCACGCTCGACGCGGAGGAGCTGGCGTGAACGATCGTGCTCCCGTGGTGATCGCCGCCCGTCGCAGCCCGATCGGCGAGGTCGGCGGTGTGCTGCGGAACCTGACCGCCGAACGGCTCGCCGCGCCCGTGCTCGCTGCGGTGGTGGCCGACTCGGGGCTGGACGCGGTGGACGACGTGCTGCTGGGCAACGTGATGGGGCCTGGCGGGAATCCGGCTCGGGTGGCGGCGTTGCGCGCCGATTTCGGGTTCGAGGTGCCGGGCATGACGGTGGACCGGCAGTGCGCCAGCGGCCTCAGTTCGATCATCACGGCGGCCGCGATGCTGCGCGGCGGCGCCGGTGAGCGCTATCTGGCGGGTGGAGTGGAGAGCGCATCGACCGCGCCGTGGCGGGCGCATCGGCCGCGTTCGGCGGGTGAACCGCCGCGGTTCTACTCCCGCGCGCCGTTCGCGCCCGCCGATCTCGGTGATCCGGACATGGGGCCTGCCGCCGACCTCATCGCCGCCGAGGCCGGAGTGCGCCGCGAGCGGCAGGACGAGTTCGCGGCGCGCAGCCACGCCCGCGCTGTCGCTGCGCAGGACGCGGGCCGGTTCGACGCGGAACTGGTCGACGTGGGCGGCGGGCGCGACGAGCGGCCCCGGCGCGGATTCGGTGTGCAGCGGCTGGCGCGTTTCCCACCCGCGTTCACCTCCGACGGCACCGCGACGGCCGCGAACTCCTGCGGTGTCAGCGACGGAGCCGCGGCGGTGCTGATCACCACGGAGCGGGAGCGTCGCCTGCTGGGCGTGCCGGGGTTGCGCTTGGTCGCCGAGGCCACGACGGGCGTGGACCCGAATCGTCTCGGGCTGGGTGCGGTGCCCGCGCTGCGCCAGGTGCTGCGGAACCACCCGGCGCCGGAGCTCGTCGAGTTCACCGAGGCCTTCGCCGGACAGGTGCTGGCCTGCACCGACGCGGCCGGGATCGACGAGCGCAGCGTGAGCCTCGACGGCGGTGCCATCGCGCTCGGACACCCCTGGGGAGCGTCGGGCGCGGTCCTGGTGGTGCGATTGTTCAGCCGCATGGTGCGCGAGAACGGGCCGCGCACCGGGGTGGCCGCCCTGTCCTCCGGTGGCGGGCTGGGCGTGGCGACGGTGTGGGAGCGAGTGGATTGATCGAGTTCGAGGACATCGCGCACGCCTACGGCGAGCACTCGGTGCTGGACGGCGTCAACCTGCGGCTCGGTGAGAAGCGGGTCGCGTTCGTCGGCGCGAACGGCTCCGGCAAGTCCACGCTGGCACGCATGATCAACGGCCTGGTGGCGCCGACGAGCGGCCGGGTCCTGGTCGATGGGATCGACCCGGCGCGCGATGGACGGGCGGTGCGCAAGCGCGTCGGCTTCGTGTTCACCAACCCCGACAGCCAGATCGTGATGCCGACCGCGGGTGAGGACGTGGCGTTCTCGCTGCGCAGGCATGGCATCCGGAAGGCCGAGCGGGAACGCCGGGCCGCCGAGGTGCTGGCCCGGCACGGTCTGGCCGGTTACGCCGAACACCCGGCGCACCAGCTCTCCGGCGGGCAGAAGCAGCTGCTGGCGCTGTGCTCGATGCTGGTGCTGGAACCGGACGTGCTGGTCTGCGACGAGCCGACCACGTTGCTGGACCTGCGCAACAAGCGGCATTTCATGGAGCTGCTGCAGGAACTGCCGCAGCAGGTGGTGCTGGTGACCCACGATCTGCACTTGCTGGACGGGTTCGACCGGGTCGTGGTGCTCGACCAGGGCCGGATCGCGGCCGACGACGCGCCCGCCGCGGCGCTGTCGCACTACCGGGAGCTGATCGAGTGAGCCTCATCGGCCTGTACGAGCCGGGTTCCAGCCCGGTGCACCGGACTGGAGCCGGGGCGAAGTTCGTGCTGCTGCTCGGCTTCGCGGTGTTGATCTTCTTGCTCGGTTCGCCGTTGTCGCTGGCCGTGGTCTCGGCGATCGTGGCCCTGGCCTACGTGCTCGCCCGGATTCCGCCACGGCGCTGCGTGCGGGCGTTCCGGTTGCTGCTGCCGCTGCTCGCGGTGATCTTCCTGTTGCAGTGGTGGATGCTCGGGCTCGATCAGGCTTCGGTGGTGACGCTGCGGCTGCTCGCCGCGATCGGCGCCGCCAACCTGTTCACCCTCACCACCCGCGTCGACGACCTGGTCACGGCGGTGGAGCGCGGGCTCTCGCCGCTGCGCCGGTTCGGTGTCCGGCCGGAACGGGTGGGGTTGCTGGTGGGGCTCACCTTGCAGGCCGTGGCGGCGTTGTCGGCGATCGCGACCGAGACCCGCGAGGCGCAGCGCGCCCGCAGCGCCGAACGTTCCGTGTCCGCGTTCGCCGTCCCGTTCCTGGTGCGCACCTTGCGCCACTCCGACGAGCTGGGCGAAGCTCTGGCGGCCCGCGGCGTCGGCGACGACTGAACGGGGCGATGAGTTCGATCCTTGCCTGCCGGTAGCGGGTCCGCTGCACAGATCACTGCGCGGGGACGGGCGGGCCGCCGATGCCGAGCCGCTCGGCGTGGCGCGCGATGAATCCCCGCACCTCGTCGGCGGATTTGTCCGGCAGGCCCCAGATCGCCTCGGTGACGCCGCTGTCCTCCCACTCCGCGAGCGCTTCCGGGGTCGGCTTCCGGTTCGCCAGCACATGGATCTCCGGGGATCCGGACCTTCCCGCCTCCGCCCAAGCCGCGCGCAATCGTTCCGCGTTGGCGGGCACATCGGTGTCGGCGGGCGTGGTGATCCAGCCGTCGGCGTGCGCGGCGATCCAGGCGAACGTTTTCGGTCCCGCTCCCGCCCCGATCAGAATCGGGATCCGCGCGGGCTTCGGGAACGCCCACGAAGGCCCGAACCGGACGAATTCGCCGGAATACGACGCCTCTTCCTGCGTCCACAGCGCGCGCATCGCCTCGATGTACTCGCGCAGCGCGGTCCGCCGCCGAGGCGCGGGCACGTGGTGGTCGGCGAGCTCATCGGTGTTCCAGCCGAACCCGGCCCCGAGCACGACGCGGCCACCGGAGAGCCAGTCCAGCGAGGCGATGGTCTTGGCGAGCGTGATCGGATCCGACTCGACCGGCAGCGCCACCGCGGTGGCCAGCCGGATCCGCGTGGTCAGCGCCGCCGCCGCGCTCAGGCTCACCCAAGGGTCCAGCGTGCGCAGGTAGCGGTCGTCGGGCAGGTCGGCGCCGCCGGTGCCGGGGTGTGCGGCCGTGCGTTTGATCGGGATGTGGGTGTGCTCGGGGACGTAGAAGGTGTCGAAACCGGCCTGCTCGGCCGCCTGCGCGGCCGGTCCCGGTGTGATCCCGCGGTCGCTGGTGAACAGCACGATGCCGTGTCGCAAGGGGTTTCCTCTCCGCGCCGCGGTTCGGCGAGCCCGCGGCGGCGATGCGTGGAAAGAACCTGGCTGAGATCGACGCTCCTCGCTGCGACCATCGACCCTAGCAAGCGTTTGGCCGAGACCCAAGGAGTCAGCGGGATTCCCTTGTCTGTCAAGAAAAAACCCCGATGGATACGACTCGCACCGGGCATGGAACGATCGTCCGATCCCCGCATCGGACGTGAACCGGCGGACTGAGCGGACGGGACCGTCACCTCTGGCGCATGCGGCGGCACGAGCGGCGTTGCCGGGATCGCCCTGAGCCGCCCAAGAGCAACCGGCCTCGCCGCCGGACTTTCGCGACGCAACGTCGCCGACGCTCTTGGGCGGCCTCGTGCGCTGGTGCCGCCGCCTCAGAGCGGACGACGCGATCTCGGTTTCACGGCCCAGACAGAATATTCCAGAACCCGGCATATCGGTCCGGGCCGGACGATATTTTGAAGGTATGACTGAGGTCGACCCGCCGAACCTGGTGCCCGAGCGCGGGCCGCGGCTACCGCCCGGCCCGCGTACCGAAGGGGCGTGGGAGCACCACCGCCGAAAGCTGCGGACCGGCACCTTGCGCGCGGTCGCCGCCAACGGCTACGAGCGCACGAAGGTCGCCGACATCGTCCGGGAAGCGCAGATCTCCCGGCGCACCTTCTACGAACACTTCGCCGACAAGCAGGAATGCTTCCTGGACGCCTACGAGGCCGCCACGGCGAGACTGATCGACGTGATCAACGACGCCGTGTGCGGCCAGTCCTACGGGCATCGGCGGATGCTCAGCGGGATGGACGCCTACCTGCGCGTCGTCACCGGCGATCCCGATCTGGCTCGGGTGTTCCTCGTCGAGATCGTCCGCGTGGGGTCGGCGGGCATGCGCCGGCGCCGCGACGCGTACCGGCAGTGGGCCGAGATGCTCGCCCGCAACTCCCGGTCCCGGCCGGACTCGGCCGCCGCGGAGTTCACCGCGGCGCAATGGCAGTCCCTGCTCGCGTCGGTGAACGAACGAGTGCTGGTCGCCATCGAGGAAGAAGCGCTGGGCGATCTGCCCGAGCTGCGCAGGCAGATCCTCGACCTGCTCGACGCCGTCCTGAACGCGCACCGGACGAACCCCTCCGCACCGATGCCCACGATCTGAGCGGCGGATCACTTCGGAATGCGGGCCGGAACCTCAGCGGCTTCGCTCTGCACGCCCATCCGAGCTCACCTGGTTCCGGACGGGTCCGGCCACTGGGCGAGAACGGTGACGGTGCCCGGGTCGATCTCGGTGAAACCCGCGTCCCGAACCGCCGCGACACCGTTGCGGCGCCAAGCGGTCTCCGCGTCATCGCCAGGCAGCAACCGTCGCCAAGTCGCCCCGTCGGCGACGCGGACCGAACACGGCAGACCGGCCGCCGACCACCGCGCCACCTCGTCAGCGCGCCCCTCCCCGTGCAGCAACGCCGCCAGGAACATCGTGGCGTGACCGACCTGAGCAGCGGATTTCCCCGCACTCATCGCCACATCCGGATTCAGCCACAGCGCCGGCGCCGACTCCGCAGGCGGGCCTGGCTCGTCCGCGTCGAGCTCGCTGCCGGAGATCTGCAGCCGCGTCAGCTCCTTCGGCATGTCCGCCACCCGCGACGGCAGGAACGCCCGCACCTCGGCGCCGTCCACCTCCACCGTGCGGCCCGGCAACTCCTGCACCGCCGCCCAATGCGCGCCCCGCGCCCGCCGCGAGACCTTGCGGATGCGACCGGAGGTCCAGTGGTGCACCGACTCGTGCCATTCGCCGCCGGGCTCAGCCCGCTCGTCCAGGCACACCGCGAGCGCGGCCGCCGCCGCTGCCTCCAGCAACGCCGAACGCCGCGGCGGCTCGGCGCGTTCGATGCGCAGCACCATCGGCATCAGCACGACCTGCTCGGGATCCTCGTCCGAGGTGTCCGCGGTCAACTCCGTCGGCATCGCCAGCCAAGACGCGTACCGGGTCAGCAAGGGATTCAGCACAGCGGCATCAAGCACACCCCGATTATCCCCGCACCACCCACCGCACCCCCGCCCCCGGCGAAGGGAATCGCTCACACCTCGAACCAGGCCGGAGTGAACGGACCGTTCGTCCAATGCCGTTGGACGAACGGTCCGCTCACTCCGAAACCGAACCACCCCCGCACCGGCGCACCGCAACCCCCGCACCGACCGCGCGGCGGGACTCGATGGGAGTGAACGGACCGTTCGTCCAGTGGGATTGGGCGAACGGTCCGTTCACTCCGCTCCGGACGGGTGGGCGAACGACGCGTCCGAACGGAGCGCGAGCTTCACCCCGACGCTGGTCACCGGACGTCTCGTGATCACCGCATGATGGGTGCGCGCCACCACGGCGCGCGGGAACGACGTAACGGAGCCGATCGATGGAACCCTCCACCTGCCCGTATCCGCTCGATCCCACCGGGAGCGAACTGCACGCGGAGGCGGCGCGGCTCAGCGCGCGGGGTGCCGCGACCCGCGTGTCGCTGCCCGGCGAGGTGGAGGCGTGGCTGGTCACCGACCCGGAAGTGCTCCGCTCCCTGTTCGCCGACCCTCGCGTTTCCAAGGACCCGCACCGGCATTGGCCCGGGTACCGCGACCTGCCGCCGGACTGGCCGCTGCACACCTGGGTCTCGATGCGGAACATGTTCAACTCGCACGGCGCCGATCACCGGAGGCTGCGAGCACTGATCGCGCCTGCGTTCACCACGCGACGCATCCGCGGCCTGCGCCCGCACATCGAGCGGATCACCGCGGGCCTGCTCGACGAGGTCGCCGCCGCGCGACCGGGGGTCGCGATCGACCTGCGCGAGCACTTCGCGAACCCGCTGCCCGTCGCGGTGATCAGCTCGCTGCTCGGCATCACCGACCGCGACGCCCTGGACGAGATGCGCCGGCTCGTGGAGACGTTCTTCAGCACCACGACGTCACCGGAGCAGATGGTGGCCGGGATGGAGACCCTGTACCGGTTGTTCGGCGAGCACGTCGCGTCGTGCCGGCGGAACCCGGGCGATGACCTGACCAGCGATCTGCTGGCGATGCGGGACGAGGACGGCACGCGCCTGTCGGACGGTGAGCTGACCGACACCCTGATGCTGATGTTCTCGGCGGGCCACGAGACGACCGTGAACCTGCTCGGACACGCCATCGCCGAACTGCTCACCGAACCTCGGCATCTGGCCGGGCTCCGAGCGGGCGAGCTGAGCTGGGACGCCGTCGTCGAAGAAACCTTGCGCTGGCAACCACCGCTCGCGAATTTGCCGCTGCGCTTCGCCACCGAGGACGTCGCGCTGCCCGGTGGCGGCACGATCCGGGCAGGCGAACCGATCGTGGCGGGCCTGCTCGCGGCCAACCGGCACCCCGCGCACTACCCCGACGGGGACCTCTTCGACCCGGCCCGCGCCGATACCGCGCACCTCAGCTTCGGCCACGGCGTGCACTTCTGCGTCGGCTCCCAGCTCGCCCGCCTGGAAGCCCGCATCGCGTTGTCCGCGCTGTTCGACCGCTTCCCCCGGCTGACCGCGGCGTTCAGCGAACTGGAGCAACGACCGTCGTTCATCTCCAACGGCCACGTCGACCTGTTCGCGATCCCGACCCCCGAAGCAGCCGGGGCGGAGTGAACGGACCGTTCGTCCAATGAGATCGGACGAACGGTCCGTTCACTCCGAAAAAGCTGCGGTGCGCGGCTCGCTACGCCTCGGCGACCGTCTTCAGGCGGCGGAGGGTCTGCTCCATTCCAGTGCGGAAGATGTCGGCGAACTTCTCGCGGCCACCGGTGAGCTTGTAGAGCGGCCGCAACATCCCGTGCTTCGTCCGCGAGGTGTCCCGCTGCTCGGTGACCAGCGTCCCGGTGCCGTCCGCGGTGAGCAGGTAGCGCCACACCGTGTTGTGCAGCGTCGTGCGGAACGTGAACTCACGCCCTCGCTCGGCCCGCTCCACCACGTTCGGAGTCGGGATCCCGGGCTTGTTGAACCCGATGAACCGCGCCCCCGCCACCGGTTCCCGGACGCGGCCGCGCCACGTGCAGCGGGCCAGGTTCGGGCTCCACTCCGGCATCCGGGTGATGTCGGAGAGCAGGTCCCAGATCTGTTCCGGCGTCGCCTCGATGCGCAGCGACACTTCGTCCACTTCGGCCTGCCCGGTCATGTTCGCTCCCACTGCCCTGTCGTGATCACTTACCGGAACGTCAACGACCGCGGGCCGGTCACCGTTGCGCCTCACGCGTCGAGCGGAACGCGGCGCACGACGCCGTCCTCCGCGTCGGCCAGTTCCACTTCTGCTCGGGTCACGCCCAGCACGAACAGGATCGCGTCCAGGAAGGGGTGCGACAACGCGGTGTCGGCGACCTCGCGCAGTGCGGGTTTCGCGTTGAACGCGATGCCGAGCCCGGCGGCGGAGAGCATGTCGATGTCGTTCGCGCCGTCGCCCACGGCGACGCACTGCCCGGAGGGAACGCCGAACTCATCGGCGAATCGCCGCAGCGCACGTGCCTTGCCGGGTCGGTCAACGATCTCCCCGATGACCCGGCCGGTGAGCTTGCCGTCGACGACTTCCAGCTCGTTGGCGGCGCTGAAGTCCAGTCCGAGTTCGGCCACCAGGTGATCGATGATCTGGCTGAATCCGCCGGAGACGACACCGGTGTGGAAGCCGAGCCTGCGCAGCGTGCGCACCGTGGTGCGGGCTCCGGGGGTGAGCTCCAGGTCGGCGGCCACCTCGTCGAGCACCGTTGCGGGGAGGCCTTCCAGGACCGCGACCCGCTCTCGCAGCGACTCGGCGAAGTCCAGTTCGCCGCGCATGGCGCGCTCGGTGACCTCGCGGACCGCCTCCTCGCATCCGGCCTTCGCGGCGAGCATCTCGATGACCTCGCCCTGGATGAGCGTGGAGTCCACGTCGAACACGACCAGGCGCTTGGCTCGCCGGGTCAGGCCGGCGCGTTCCACCGCCACGTCCACGCCGAGCCCGGCGGAGAGCTCGCCCATTTCCGAGGTCAGCTTCGCGCCCATCTCCTCCGTCGAGTCGGGAGCGGTGACCTGCAACTCCAGTCCCGTCACCGGGTAGTCCGCGACGCGGCGGATGGAGTCGATGTTCACGTTCATCGCGGCGAGCCTGCGCGCGACCTCGGTGAAGCTGCGCGCCGACACCGGATGCCCCAGGACCACCACGACGTGCGTGGAAGCGAGTTTCGCCGGGTCGCCGTCGGGGGCGCCGATCAGCACGTCCACGGTCATCCCGACCGAGGCCATCGCCTGCTCGACGGCTTCCTGCAGGTGTTCAGGGTCTCGGTCGGTCGACACCAGCACACCGAGCACCAGCCGGTCGTGGATCACGACCTGTTCGACGTCGACGATGTCCACCCCGTGTGCGGTGAGGGCGGCGAACAGCACGGAGGTGACTCCTGGCTTGTCCTTCCCGGTCACGGTGATCAGCACGGTGGTGGGATTCGGCGTGCTCACGGCTGCCGGCACTCCTTTCCGGTGGGGAACACGAGAAACCCCGGCAGACCGGGGTCTGCCGGGGCTCGTCGTCAGAGCCGACTCACCTTCGCACAGCCGTGCGGTGCGGCACTAGCGCGCACATCACGTTGCGCTCGCGGTGAGCGACCTACTTCTCGGTGGCGTCGCGGTCCCCGCCCTGTTCCGGCGGGACCACCGCCTGCGCCGCCTTCTCGGACGGAGCGGCGTGCGCGAGCGACTTACCGGTGAGTCCGATGTGAGCTTCGAGGCGCATCCGGTCCGCGACGTGCGGGTAGTGCAGCTCGAAGGCCGGGCGCTCGGAACGGATCCGGGGCAGCTCGGTGAAGTTGTGCCGCGGCGGCGGGCAGGACGTGGCCCACTCCAGGGAGTTGCCGTAGCCCCACGGGTCGTCGACGTTCACGATCTCGCCATAGCGGTAGCTCTTGAACACGTTCCACAGGAACGGCAGCATCGAGGCGCCGAGGATGAACGCACCCACCGAGGACAGCATGTTCAGCGCGGTGAACCCGTCCGATTCCAGGTAGTCCGCGTACCGGCGGACCATGCCCTCGTTGCCCAGCCAGTGCTGCACCAGGAACGTGGTGTGGAAGCCGATGAACGTCAGCCAGAAGTGGATCTTCCCGAGGCGCTCGTCCATCATCCGGCCGGTCATCTTCGGGAACCAGAAGTAGATGCCCGCGAAGGTCGCGAACACGATCGTGCCGTAGAGCACGTAGTGGAAGTGCGCCACCACGAAGTACGTGTCCGAGACGTGGAAGTCGATCGGCGGCGCGGCCAGCAGCACGCCGGTCAGACCGCCGAACAGGAACGTCACCAGGAACCCGACGCTGAACAGCATCGGCGTCTCGAACGTCAACTGGCCGCGCCACATGGTGCCGATCCAGTTGAAGAACTTCATGCCCGTCGGAATGGCGATGAGGAACGTGGTGAACGAGAAGAACGGCAGCAGCACCGCGCCGGTCGCGTACATGTGGTGCGCCCACACGACGATCGACAGCGCCGCGATGCCCAGCGTCGCGTACACCAGGCCGGTGTAGCCGAACAGCGGCTTGCGGCTGAACACCGGGAAGATCTCCGAGACGATGCCGAAGAACGGCAGCGCGACGATGTAGACCTCGGGGTGCCCGAAGAACCAGAACAGGTGCTGCCACAGGATGACGCCGCCGTTGGCGGGGTCGAAGACGTGGGCGCCGAGCTGCCGGTCCGCCAGCAGGCCCATGAGGGCCGCGGTCAGGATCGGGAAGGCCATCAGGATCAGCACGCTCGTCACCAGGATGTTCCAGGTGAAGATCGGCATCCGCCACATCGTCATGCCCGGTGCGCGCAGGCAGACCACGGTAGTGATCATGTTGACCGCACCGAGGATCGTGCCCAGACCGGACACTGCCAGGCCGGCGACCCAGAAGTCCGCGCCGTGCCCCGGCGAGTGCAGGGCGTCCGAGAGCGGGGTGTAGGCGAACCACCCGAAGTCCGCGGCACCGCCCGGCAGCAGGAACCCGCTGACGACCACGATCCCGCCGAACAGGTAGAGCCAGTAGCCGAACGCGTTCAACCGCGGGAACGCGACGTCCGGCGAACCGATCTGCAGCGGCAGGATGTAGTTCGCGAAGCCGAACAGGATCGGCGTCGCGTACAGCAGCAGCATGATCGTGCCGTGCATCGTGAACAGCTGGTTGTACTGCTCCTGGGACAGGAACTGCATCCCGGGAACGGCCAGCTCCCCGCGGATCAGCATCGCCATCAGCCCGCCCACGATGAAGAAGGCGATCGAGGTGACGAGGTAGAGGATGCCGATCTGCTTGTGGTCGGTGGTGCGGAACATCCGCGCCAGGAACGAACCCTTGACCGTTTGCCGCGCCGGATAGGGGCGCGTGGCTATCGGCTGTGGCGCGACGGCCGTCACGGTGCCTCCTGCACTGTTCCTCGTGATTGCGCGGACCCGCTGTGGACGGGGCCGCCCGACCCGGACGGGTCGGCGCGTCGGCTGCGACGCGCCCAGGTACCAGGTGGCCTGCGCCCGGCACGATCGCTGCCGTCTGCGGATAGTAGTCCGGCCGCCGCGCGTGCCTGCGGCCGGGCCGTAGCCACCCTAGTCATCGACTCGCGCAAGGTCATCAGTGGTGAGAGCGAGGCGACACCGCGCGTTCCCCTCCGGATCGGCGCACCCTGATGGTTGAGCGCGTCTCGATCGATAACCTGGAGTCCGACAGCCCCGGCCGGCACCCCGACCGGAACGATCACCACCCTGGGAGAGGGCGGTCACGTGCAGCGAGCCTTGTTCCACCGGCACCGGCCCACGCGGACCGCACCGCCCGGCCGCGCGTGGTCGCGGACCGCGCCCGGCGGCCCGGCGGCGGCCGAACCCCGTCCCCATCGAGCGGGCCGGAGCTCGCCGGACAGCGGCGGTCGCGCGCCGCGACGGATGCTGATCGGCGCGGCGCTGGCCTGCGGACTCGTGCTCACCGGCTGCGGTCCCGCTCCGCAGCCCGCGCCGCCTCCCGCCACGGACACCTCCGAGGCGCCCGGCACGGACGACGCGGACCTCGATGAGTTGGAGGACGGGTCGCACACGAGCACCGATCAGGAGTTCGCGAGTCAGCTGCTGGCGCACCACCAGCAGCTGCTGGAACTGACCGACTTGGCGGCGGAGTCCGGTGATCCGGAGGTGGCCGCCTTCGCGGCGCGGCTCAGGCAGGACCGGCAGGCCCAGGCCGACGAGCTGACCGGGTGGCTCACCGCCACCGAGGGGCTTCCTTCGGGCAGCGCGCCCGAGGACCTGGTCGCCGAGCCGTCGCAGCTGCCCGGGATGCCTAGCGCCGAGCTGCTGGCGCGGCTGCGGCAGGTTCGCGGCGCGGAGTTCACGGCCTCGTTCAAGGAGGCCATGACGGGCCTCTACGACGGCGGTGAGCAGTTGGCACAAGCGGAACTGGAGGAGGGCTCGGCGCCTGAGATGCGTTCCTTGGCGGAGCGGGTCCTCGACGGTCACGACACCGAACGGGCCGACCTCACCGCCCTCTGAACCCACTCGAACCTTGGTCGTCCCGATTCGATTTCGCGAGAAATCGACTCGCCCCAACCCCTCGCCTACGGCGCAACCCCAGGTGAACGAACACTTCGACCGGCCTGTGCTGCGTCCGGGCGCGGTCGGGCTCGGTCGATTTCTCGCGAAATCGCAGGAGTTGTCCACAGGTGGACGAGTTGTCCACAGGATGGCGGGACTCGGCACGACTAGACCTACCGGAAGTAAGCTACCGCCGGTAGGCTACTTCGGAGTAGGTGATGTCGAACCAAGCTCGGGAGTGCGCATGCCGTCAACGATGTCCGGCAAAGTCGTCCTGATCACCGGAGCCGCGCGCGGCATCGGTGCGCAGACCGCCAGGGAGCTCGCGCGCCGCGGCGCCACGCTCTCGCTGACCGGGCTCGAACCCGATGAGCTCAAGGCCGTCACCGCCGAGCTCGGCGACGACCACACCTGGTTCGAAGCCGACGTCACCGACCCCGACTCCCTGCAAGCCGCCATCGACGGCACCGTCGCCGCGCACGGCCGGATCGACGCCGTGATCGCCAACGCGGGCATCGCACCGTTCGGCACCGTGCAGAACGGCGACCCGCACTCGTTCACCAAGACCATCGACGTGAACATCAACGGCGTCTTCCACACCGCGCGCCTCGCGCTGCCGCACGTGATCGAGCAGCGCGGCTACATCCTGGTCGTGTCCTCGCTGTCGGCGTTCGCCCCGATCGGCGGCATGGCCGCCTACACCGCGAGCAAGGCGGGCGCGGAGGCCCTGGCCAGCGCGTTGAACACCGAGGTGGCCCACCTCGGTGTCGCCGTCGGCAGCGCGCACCCGTCGTGGATCGACACCGACCTGGTGCGCGACGCGAAGAACGACCTGCCGAGCTTCCGCAAGCTGCGCGAGATCCTGCCGTGGCCGATGCACTCCACGACCACCGTGGACAAGTGCGCCACCGCGTTCGCCGACGCCGTGCAGCGCCGCTCCCGCCGGGTCTACGTGCCGCGCTCGGTGGCGGTGATGCACTGGCTGCGCAACCTGCCCGCTTCGAAGCTGGTCGCGCGGATCATGGCCCCGACGGTGCGCAAGATCATGCCGCAGATGGAGCGGGAGGTCGCAGCGCTCGGCCGCTCGTTCAGCGCCCGCAACCAGGCGTTGCAGGGCACGCCGAAGACTCCGGCCGCGGAGCAACCGCGCAGCTGAGCTCCACTTGGCCGAGGGCGCGTCCGGCCAAGTGGTTTCGGGGCGGGCCGGGTGACCGGGCGCGGGCCACCCGGCCCGTCGAGGTCAGGACCGTCGTGCGGGTGCGCGACCGGCAGTGGCCGGCACGCCCTTGCCCGGCCGCTCGGCCGGAACGTTCACCGGAGCGCGGACGTTCGCCGCAGGCGGGCCGGACGCGGCGGGCATCCGCCCGTCAGTGGGCCTGCGCACCGGAACCGCGTTGCGCTCGCCGCTCTGCCGGGCCGGAACTCGCGCCGTTGCCGCGTCCGAATTCCGCCGGGCGCCGGGAACGCGTTCCTGTTCGATCTTCTCGATGATCCGCCACACCGTGGTCTGCGCCTCGTCCGGTTCCACGCTGCGGTGGTTCGGGCCGGGCAGTTGCCCCTCGGCACGCCACCAGCGCGCGCACACCACGAGCCCGCCCATGGAGGCGCCGAGCGTGTTGAGCACGACGTCGTCGGTGGAGGCGACTCGCCCCGGGATGCAGAAGAACTGCACCGCCTCGATCGTCAGGGCCGTCGACAGCCCGCCGATGACGATCTTGCCGTAGCCGTCGAACCAGCGGACCCGCATCGGCACCAGCGTCGCCATCGGCAGCAGCAGCACCAGGTTCCCGGCCAGCTGCACCCACGGCCGGACATCGCCGGGGGCCGCGCGCAACGCCGTCAACAGATCGTTGCCGATCTCCATCCGGACCCGCTCGGCGATCTCCGGTTGCGGGTAGAACACCAGGTAGGCGGTGAACATCACCGCGAACACCAGCACCGCGTCGATCAGCGGTTCGTGCAGCGGGGAGACCGACCGCAGCCGGTTGCTGCGCACCGTCCCGGACACCGCGGCGACGAGCACCGCCAGCGGGAACAGAACCGTCAGAGCCGGGACGAAACCGTCGAAGGCCAGAAAGAGTTGATACACCTCAGCCGCACTTCCTCTGGTCTATGCCAGGACCGCGAACCAATGTCTGCATCAGGTGGTTCCGTGCGGTGCGGCGGACGCACCGCGAGCGACCACCTGCCGCGCTCGTCGCGCGGGGAGTCGGCGGTCGGCATTGACCGATCAAGAAGGGGGTCAAGAAGGTGGCCGGGCATCGCCTCGCGGGTCGATACCCGGCCACACCGGTTTCTTGCGGAGCGTCAGCCCGCGTCGACCTGGAGCAGGTCGGCGATGGTGCCCTGCGGCGCACCCTGGATGACGCCGACCGAGGCACCGCCCTGCAGGCCCTTGATCACGTCAGCCGGGGCCGCGCCCTGGTTGGCTTCGAGGAACAGCGCACCGGCGCCGGCCACGTGCGGGCTGGCCATCGAGGTGCCGTCCATCGCCTCGGTGCCGCCACCGGGGACGGTGGAGGTGATGTCCACGCCGGGGGCGTAGCCCTCAACGGTGGCGCCGAAGTTGGTGAACTCGGCCGAGGTGTCGGTCTCGTCGGAGGCCGCCGTGGTGAACACGCCCTCCGCGCTGGCCGGGGAGACGTTCTCCGCGTCCTGCGACTCGTTGCCCGCCGCGACGGCCAGGAACACGCCCTGGTCGACCAGGCCGGTGGCGGCCTCGTCCAGCGCCGGGTCCTTGCTGCCGCCGAGCGACATGTTCGCCACGGACGGGCCGTTGGCGTTCTGAGCGACCCAGTCCAGGCCGGCGATGATGTCGTCGGTGGTGCCGCTGCCGTCGTCGCCGAGGACCTTCACGCCGACGACCTCGGCCTGCGGGGCCACGCCGTAGGTCTTGGAGGCGATGGTGCCCGCGGTGTGCGTGCCGTGGCCCTGGACGTCGCCGCCGTCGCCACCGGTGGCGTCGAAGCCGAACTTGGCGCGGCCCTCGAAGTCGGGGTGGTCGACGGCGAGGCCGGTGTCGATGACGTACGCGGTGACGCCCGCGCCGGTCTGAGCCGGGGCGTAGGTGTCGTCCAGCGGCAGTTCCGGCTGGTCGAGCCGGTCCAGGCCCCAGGATCCGGTCGCCGCGGCGTGCGGGTTCTCGACCTGGATCTTGAAGCTCTGCGACACGCCGTCGACCGCCGGGTTGGCGCGGACGTCGTGCAGCTGCTGCGGGCTCAGCGTGGCCGAGAAGCCGTTGAGGGTGTTGTTGTAGACGTGCTTGGTCTGCACGCCCAGTTCCTTGGCGACCTCGGCGGCGTTGGCGCCGTCCTTGAGGTTCACCACGAACGAGTCGCCGGCACCGGCGGCGTTCGCCGTGTGCATGGTCAGCGGTGCAAGGTCCTGCGGGGCGGCGGCGAGTGCGGGAACCGCTGCGACCACGAGTGCCGCGGCCGAGAGACCGGCGCCGGCACCGAACAGCATTTTCTTCACGGGATTACCTCCGTCACGAACCGACAAGTTTCCGGCGGACGCACCGCCCGGCACTGGAGTCGATTGCTCTAATTGACTCGGATGCCGAAAACGTATCTACCGGATCCGCTCGGAACAAAGGCATGGCTAGAACCCGCCACCCCTTCCCGACGTGCGCCGACGCCTTCCAAGATCCCCACCTTGACAGGCCTTAGCTGCTGTTTTCCCGAGAATTGGGAGCGATTCGCACGGGAGTGTCAGGACACACCCAATGGGACTTTGCCATCATTCACAGGCCCACATCGAGTTTGCGCTGTTCAACTCGGGAAAGTGCGGGAAAAACGTGGAGGAAGTCCCGGTTAAGCCGACGATGGCCCAGTTCAAGCAGTGTGCGACGTGGACACTCCAACACGATCATCAGCGCCCCGTCCGAAATCGGAGTGATTTGGAGCGCAAGACGAGCGCCGCACACTCGGCCCCATGCCGAGCAATGACCCCAATGGTCCGAAATGGCCGGTTCCGTAACGCGAGTAACACTGCGAACACACCATCGGCACGGTGCGTAAATGATTCCCGCTATTTGAAATGTCCGAGAAGAACCTTGACCCGCCCGGCAGCCACGGCCGCACCGAGCCGCGCAGGCCCGTGCGGTGGCATTTCCCGGATCGGCACGGTCAGTCCCGCTTGCGCCTGAACAGCCTCAGCAACGGATCGTAGTACCGATCGGCGGCGCGTTCCTTCAACGGGATGAGCGCGTTATCGGTGATCTGGATGTGCTCCGGGCACACGTCGGTGCAGCAGCGGGTGATGTTGCACAGCCCGAGTCCGTGCTCCTCGCGTCCCTCGTCGGCGCGATCCTTGCGGGTCTCGCCGCGGGCGTCCAGCGGATGCATCTCCAGCTCGGCGATGCGCATCAAGAACCGCGGCCCGGAGAAGGCCTCCTTGTTGTCCTCGTGGTCCCGGATCACGTGGCAGACGTCCTGGCACAGGAAGCATTCGATGCACTTGCGGAACTCCTGGGAGCGCTGCACGTCCACCTGCTGCATGCGGTACTCGCCGGGTTCGAGGTCGGCGGGCGGTTCGAACGCGGGCACTTCGCGCGCCTTGACGTAGTTGAACGACACGTCGCACACCAGGTCCTTGATCACCGGGAAGGTGCGCATCGGCGTGACGGTGATGACCTCGTCGGTGGCGAACGTCGACATCCGCGTCATGCACAGCAGCTTCGGCTTGCCGTTGATCTCCGCCGAGCAGGAGCCGCACTTGCCCGCCTTGCAGTTCCACCGCACCGCCAGGTCGGGGCATTCGGTGGCCTGCAGGCGGTGCACGAGGTCGAGCACGACCTCGCCCTCCGCCGCCTCGACGACGTGATCTCGCAGCTCACCGCCGTCTGCGTCGCCGTGCCACACGCGAAGATGCGCCAGGTAGCTCATCGTCGGCCTCCTCAGCCCGCCGTGGCGGCTAGTTCCTCTTCGGTGAAGTACTTGCGCAGTTCTTCGGCCGCGAACAGCTCCAGCAGGTCCGGGCGCACCGGGAGCTGGCGCTGCTCGTCGACGCGGACGCCGTCCCTGCTCAACGAGCAGGCCAGCAGGGTGCGCCGCCAGGTGGGGGCCATGCCGGGGTGGTCGTCGCGGGTGTGCCCGCCGCGGCTCTCGGTGCGCAGCACCGCCGCTCGCGCCACGCATTCGCTGACCAGCAGCATGTTCCGCAGATCCAGCGCCAGGTGCCAGCCGGGGTTGAACTGCCGGTTGCCCTCGACGACCAGGTTCCGGGACCGGTCCCGGAGTTGTTCCAGGCGCCGCAACGCGTCCTGCATCTGTTCGCCGACGCGGATGATGCCGACCAGGTCGTTCATCACCTGCTGCAGCTCGGAATGCAGGGTGTACGGGTTCTCCGCCCCCGAGTTCACGGCGGCGAACGGCTGTTCCGCCCGCTTCGCCGCATCGTCCACATCGGACTGGCGGATCTCCGGGCGATGCCCGGCGTCCAGGTACTCGGCGGCGCCGATCCCGGCACGCCTGCCGAACACCAGCAGGTCCGACAGCGAGTTCCCGCCCAGCCGGTTCGAGCCGTGCATCCCGCCCGCGACCTCACCGGCCGCGAACAGGCCCGGCACTCCGGAGGCCCCGGAGTCCGGATCGACCTCCACCCCGCCCATCACGTAGTGGCAGGTGGGGCCGACCTCCATCATCTCCCCGGTGATGTCCACATCGGCCAGTTCGCGGAACTGGTGGTGCATCGACGGCAGCCGCCGGGTGATCTCGTCCGGCGTCAGCCGGGACGCGATGTCCAGGAACACGCCGCCGTGCTCGGAGCCGCGCCCCTCCTTGATCTCGCTGTTGATCGCGCGAGCCACCTCGTCGCGCGGCAGCAGCTCCGGTGGCCTGCGGTTGCGCTCCGGATCGGCGTACCAGCGGTCGGCCTCGTCCTCGGTGTCGGCGTAGTTGTCCTTGAACACGTCGGGGATGTAGTCGAACATGAACCGGCGTCCGTTCGCGTCGCGCAGCACTCCCCCGTCGCCGCGCACCGATTCGGTGACGAGGATGCCTTTCACGCTCGGCGGCCACACCATGCCGGTCGGGTGGAACTGCACGAACTCCATGTTGATCAGAGCGGCCCCGGCGCGCAGCGCCAGCGCGTGGCCGTCGCCGGTGTACTCCCACGAGTTCGACGTGACCTTGAAGGACTTGCCGATGCCGCCGGTCGCGAGGATCACGGCGGGAGCCTGGAACCGCACGTACCGCCCGCTCTCGCGCCAATAGGCGAACGCCCCGGCGAGCCGTCCGTCCGGGGCGTCCTTGAGCAGTTCGGTGACGGTGCACTCCTGGAACACCTTCAGCCGCGCCTCGTAATCGCCGTGCTCGGCGAAGTCGGCCTGCTGCAACGAGACGATCTTCTGCTGCAAGGTGCGGATGAGTTCCAGTCCCGTGCGGTCCCCCACGTGCGCGAGCCGCGGGTATTCGTGGCCGCCGAAGTTGCGCTGGCTGATCCGCCCGTCCGCGGTGCGGTCGAACAGCGCCCCGTAGGTCTCCAGCTCCCACACCCGCTGCGGCGCCTCCCGCGCGTGCAGTTCCGCCATCCGCCAGTTGTTCAGGAACTTCCCGCCGCGCATGGTGTCCCGGAAGTGCACCTGCCAGTCGTCGTGCGGGTTGGCGTTGCCCATCGAGGCCGCGATGCCGCCCTCGGCCATCACCGTGTGCGCCTTGCCGAACAACGACTTGCACACCACCGCCGTGCGCAGCCCCCGCTGCCGGGTCTCGATGGCCGCGCGCAGTCCCGCGCCGCCCGCGCCGATCACGATGACGTCGTAGTCGTGCTGCTCGATCTGCATCGAGGGCCTTTCAGTTGAACAGTCGGGGATCGGGGAACGCGCCTGCGGCGATGAGCAGCACGTACAGGTCGACCAGCGCCACCGACAGCAGTGAGGCCCAGGCGAGCTGCATGTGCCGCGCGTTGAGCGCACTGATCTTGGTCCACAGCCAGTAGCGCACGGGATGCTTGGAGAAGTGGTTGATGCGCCCGCCGATGAGATGCCTGCACGAGTGGCACGACGCGGTGTACATCCACAGCAGCACCACGTTCACGACCATCAGCAGCGAGCCGATACCGACGCCGAAACCGCCGTCCGCGCCGTGGAACGCGATCACGGTGTCGTAGGTGAGCACGGCCGCGACCAGCAGCGCGACGTAGAAGAAGTACCGGTGCAGGTTCTGCATCACCAGCGGGAACCGGGTCTCACCGGTGTAGCCGCGGTGCGGTTCGGCGACCGCGCAGGCAGGCGGCGCCGCCCAGAACGAGCGGTAGTAGGCCTTGCGGTAGTAGTAGCAGGTCAGCCGGAATCCGAACACGAACGGAAGCACGATCACCGGGGGCGGCAGGAACGGCCCCATCGCGGGCAGCCACTGCCCCCAGTGGCTCGCCCCCGGTACGCAGGCCTCGCTCAGGCAAGGCGAGAAGAACGGCGCCAGGTAGTGGTATTCGGGCACCCAGTAGTAGCTGTTCATGAACGTGCGGATCAGGCCGTAGATCAGGAACAACCCCAGCCCGACCACGGTGACCAGCGGTCCGAGCCACCACCGGTCGGTGCGCCGGGTGCGCGGGTCGGCGCGGCCGGGCGGATGGGCCGGTTCGGCGTTGGACGGATCGATACCGGGGAGTGCGGACATGGCTGACCTCGTTGTCGGTGTCCGGTTCGGCCTGGGCGCTCGATCGTTCTTGCCGGTAGTGCGCGTGGTGGTCCACTGGTGCCGCTGGGAGTTTCGGCGCCGTCGCCGGAGCCGCCACCCCGGTCGGCCTCAGTGTTGTGGCCGTCCGCCGACTCCTTCGTCGTCGGCGTCGCGCCACAACGAGGGGTCGTAGGGCGTGTCCGGCACCATCACCGTTTCGCCGCCGGTCATTTCCCTGCGCGGGGCGGGCAATGCGGACAGCTCGGCGAGGTCGATCTCGAGCCGTTCCACATCGTTGCTCAGGCGGCGCACGGCCGCAGCGTTTCCGTACCGCGATCGGAGCATGCCGACGCTGTTGCGCAGTTGCCCCAGAACTCGCTGCACATCGGTCAGTTCGGTAGCCGAAGACATGGGCGAACACCTCTCGTACGGGTCGTCGCATCGACGTCTCCGAGAGTGCCCCGAGCTCACAATTGTGACAAGAGCCACACGGTCGACTTCCAGGATTTCCCTCGGCCGAGCCCGAACTTCACCCGGCCCGCAGCGAGTTCGGGCCGGGTTTCGCAACCCGCGGTGACCGGGAAGGCTCAGTCGCCGTCGGTGTCGTCGCGGGAACGGCGGCGGTCCCGGTAGACGATCACGGCGACGACGGCGACGACCGCGAAGGTGGGTACGAAGAACGGCACGGCCGTGATGATCGGGTGGCTGGCCAGGATCTGCGTCTCCGCGACGATCACACCGCCGTCCCTTCCCGCTCCGGAGCGGCGGGCCGCTCCGGCACTCCGGCTCCGGCCCGCCCGATCCGCTGCGCGCCCCAGGCCAACGAGAGCACCAGCGCCAGCGAGCAGGCCAGCACGACGAGCGAACAGGTGACCCACAGCCAGGACGGGATGTCCTGCTTCGTCTCGCGCTGCAGCACCTGCCACTCCGGCTGCGAATCGCGGGTGAACTGCGGGTCGGCGGTGACCGCCGGGACGCCGAGCGCCTCGTCGGCGGGCATGTACACCGGGATGGCGACCATCGCGCGACCGTCGTGGAGCCGGATCATGGTCTTCCAGGTGCCGTGCAGCGGCATCGGCTCATTGGTGCGGTAGGTGTCGGGGCCGATCCGGGTGAGCCGGTCGACGTGCAGGTCACCGCCTTGCCAACCGGTCATGGTGAGCCAGCTGGAGTCCTGCCCGGCGCCGGGCGGGCTCATCCGCACGACGGCCTGTCCGGTGCGGTCCTGCGGTCCGCCGCGCACGTCGGTGAGCGTGACGGTCGCCTGCACGGCCGGCGCGGTGCCGATCAGCGCGTTGGTCACCGCGAGCGCGATCACCACGAGTGCGCCGGTGAACAGCGGCACCGAGACCTTGGGGCGCGGCAGCTCACCGCGCAGCGCTCCCGCCAGCAACGCCCCGAGCACACCGCCCGCGACACCACCTGCGATGGCCATGGCAGCGCCTTCGACGGCCATGTCCGGAGTCCACGGCAGCGGGAAGGCGACCTGCGTCCACGCGTATTCGGCCGCGTACCCGACAGTGCCGATGAGCAGGCCGGACACAACGCCGAGCGCCAGCGCGCGACGAGCGAGCAGCAGCGCGGCCGCTTCGACGCAGAGCGCTTCCACGATGTGCAGCGGGATGGTGGCGAACTGCTCCCCGAGGACGGGTCCGACGAGCACGGCGACGCCGCCGCGCACCAGCACGTAGAACCCGACGACGAACAGCGCCGCGCCGCGACCGGCCCACAACCGGGCGACGACCAGCGCGCAGCCGACGGCCACGGCGATCAGGAACGGTTGGTGCACCATGCGGAACTGCTGCACGCCGAAGTCGAACTCGGCCTGGAACACCGACAGGCCGACGAGCAGTCCGCCGATGGCCATGCCGCGGTGCCCGAACCGGGCCAGGGTTCCCGGTTCGCCCAGGTCGGAGCGGGCGAGCCTGCCTTCGCGTTCGAGCAGCGCGACGGCGACCAGGGACAGTCCGGCGCCGCCGATGAGCATCAGGTGCGTCGGCCCCCACAGCGTCACGTCCTGGCCGAAGATGCGGTGCCACACGTCGTCGAGCGGGAAGCCGAGCAGCGCGTAGAACCCGGCTCCGGCGAGCAGCACGCCGCTGACCGGGGCGTGCCAGTCGCGGGTGATGCGCACGGCCGCGCCGCCGACGGGTTCGTCCTTGGGCAGCACCACGGCGAGCATGCCCGCCGCGAACAGCCCGAACAGCCCGATGAGGATGGGGTAGTGCGCGATGTTGGCCAGCGGGCCTTCGTCGCGGCCCTGGGTGATGTGCAGCGAGATGTCCCAGTACATGCCGAGCAGTGCCGTGATCAGCGAGAGCATCGCGACGATCTGCGGGAGCGCGACCCAGCCGGGCAGTCCGCGCGGCAGCACCCGCTGGGAGAGCACGGCCGCCTTGGCGAGCAGCCGGGTGCGGCCGGTGCGGTGCGCGTATCCGAGCAGCAGCAGCACCAAGGTGAGCACGGTGGCGCCGCCGGAGGCGATGAAGATCTGGTCGAGCGCGGCACCTCCCGCGGGCCGCGCCTCTTGCGTCAGCAGCACCCGGGGCCACTCCACAGCGGTCTGGTTCATGCCGGTCATGGAACACCAGAAGCTGGACAATGTCATCCCCTGATGTGACATTAGTTGTTGTAAACGTTCGGGGTGACCACGGAGGACCACTGCGATGACAACGACGGCGCGGCTCATCGGATGCGCACTGACCGCCTCGGCCCTGCTGCTCACGGCCTGCGGTGCTCCCCCTCCTGAACCCGCCGCATCGGACGCGCCTCCGGTGGTGGTCGACGCGGAGGTCGCGGACGGCCAGGTCCGCACCGGCACCGAGCGGGTGGCGGTGCCGCTCGGCGGCCACGTGCGCTATCAGGTGCGCAGCGACCAGCGCGACGAGCTGCACGTCCACGGCTACGACGAGTCGGCGCCGCTGAACCCCGGCCAGGTCGCCGCGGTCGAGTTCACCGCCGACAAACCCGGCGTGTTCGAGGCGGAGCTGCACGAATCCGGGCTGTCGCTGCCCAGCCTGGAAGTGCGGTGAGCACCGAGTTCCTCGCCCACGGGCTCGGCGGGCGCACCGACCTGCCGCTCAACGGCGCGGCCGCCGTCGTCGGCGGGGCGCTGGCGGTCGCGGTGTCGTTCGCCGCGCTGCTCGCGCTGTGGTCGAAGCCCTGGCTGAACCCGGAATCCGGCCGCCCCGTCCGGCTCGCCGCGGTGGAGTCCCCTCGGCTGCGCGGTGCCGCCCGGATCGTCGTGCTGCTGCTCGCGGTCTTCGTGGTGGCCGTCGGCTTGTTCGGCCCGGCGGAGACGAACGCGAACCTGGCCCCGTGGGTGCTGTTCGTGACGTTCTGGGTCGGGTTGATCCCGGCGAGCGTGCTGCTGGGTCCGGTGTGGCGGGCGGTGAATCCGCTGCGCACCGTGCTGCGCGCGCTGCGGCTGGGGCGCGATCCGAAACCGATGCCCGCGTGGCTCGGCTACCGGGTGGCGACGGCGTGGCTGCTGGGTTTCGTGTGGCTGGAGCTGGTCGCGCCGAACCGCGCCGATCCGCGGCTGGTCGCCGTGCTGATCGTGAGCTACGCGCTGCTGAACCTGGCCGCCGCCGCCCGCTACGGCCCGGCGTGGTTCGAGCGGGGCGACGGCTTTGAGGTGTACTCGACGCTGCTGGCTCGCTTCGCGCCGCTGGGCAGGCGGTCGGACGGGACGTTGATCCTGCGCAACCCGCTGGCCGGGCTGGTGCGGGCGGATCCGGTGCCGGGTCTGGCCGGGTTGGCGTGCGTGCTGATCGGGTCGACAGCGTTCGACGGGCTCACCCGGACCAGCTGGTGGCAGGCGCTGCTGAACGCGACGGGCCTGCCGGACGTGCTGGCGGCGACCTGCGGATTAATGGTGTCGATCGCGGGGATCTCGGTGCTGTACTTCGGTTCGATGCGGCTGAGCGCGATCGTCTCGGGCAGCTCCGAGCCGTTGCCCGCCCGGTTCGCGGCGACACTGCTGCCGATCGCCGTGGGCTACGGCGTGGCGCACTACTTCTCGTTCTTCGTGATCGAGGGGCAGCAGCCGTTCATCCTGGCCGGTGATCCGTTCGGCACCGGGCTGGACCTGTTCGGGTCCGGCGGGAACGTGCCGGACTACTCGGTGCTCTCCCCCGGTGCGGTGGCGATGGTGCAGATCAACGCGATCGTGCTGGGCCACCTCGCGAGCACCGCCGCGGCCCACGACCAGGCACTGCGGCTGTTCGAGGCGCGGCAGGCCCGCCTCGGTCAGCTGCCGGTGGTGCTGGCGATGGTGCTGCTGACCGGAACGGGATTGTTGCTGTTGCTGTCGGGGTGATCAGGCCCCGCCGCCACCGCCACCGCCGCCGTCGCCGCCACCACCGCTGCCACCGCCGTCGAAGCCGCCGCTGACGTTGCCTCCGTCGAAGCCACCGCCGTGCACGGAATGGCCGTACGTGGAGTGGTGAGCGCCGCCGGCCCCGATGAACGGGGCTGCGGTGTGGCCCCCACGACGTGCGGGGCGTCGGCGTCGGACGGCGAAGGCGATCACCGCTGCGACGAGCACAAAAAGCCCCACTGCTGAGATCATGACGATCAACCCCCATCGTCTCGGGCTCAGTGCCGCCCGCGGGAGCCCGTTTCCCGATGCGCGCGGGCGTCTCCGAAAGTTACCAGTCCGAAGGTTCCCGAACGATCGTTTCGCCCTCGATCTTCGCCGTCGGGGCGATGTCGAAGCCACCGTTGATCGACGTCGCGGAGTTCGTACCACCGCGCATCGCCCGGGTGCGGTGGCGCGACGGGATCGTCGAGATCAGCGCGATCACGATCAGCACCGCGAACAACGGCCACGACGATCAACCTCCACCGTCTCCGGATCTCACCACCAGAGCCCGGCACCCGATGATCGCGAGTGCACCACCAAGCCAACTCACCCGGCAGCGTTGTCGTTCTCCTCTTCCCGCAACGGAAATCCGATCCACAGCACATCCCTGGCCCTGGTCAACGCGACCAGCTGCATCCGCTCGTCCCGCTCCCGCGCCTCCCGAAACCGCTCCTGTTCGCCCCGCTCCAGGGGTAGTTCCGGCACGAACACCACGCGGAACTCCAGCCCCTTGGCCCGGAACACGCTTCCCACCTTGACCGTCCCGTCCCGCTCCCCCAAGTGGTCGTCCAGGTCGCGCACGCCGAACCCCTGTCCTCGCAACGCCTTGTGCCAGCGACTGGATTCACCCTTGTCGAAGGTGAGCACGGCGACGTCGTCCGGTTCCACATCACCGAACCTGCGCAGCGCCGCCAGCAAAGCGTCCGCCTGCTGCTCCTTCGGCCCCTTCCACGGGATCACCTCGCCTCCGCGCAGCGTGGCCACGGCCTCGCGCAACGAGAATCCCGCGGCACCGTCGAGGTCGTCGACCTGGTTCGAGGCGTCGAACCGCTTGGCCCACTCCAGGATCCGGGAGGCGTTGCGGTAGTTGTTGCGCAGCACTTCACCACGCCCGCTGATGACGAGTCCCGCATCGGAGAGGCGCCAGCCGCCGGGATAGATCTGCTGCTGCCCGTCGCCGACCAGCAACAGCCGATTCCGGCCTTCACCGGCCATGCTGCCCAGCAGCCGGAGTCCGACGAGGGTGATGTCCTGCACCTCATCCACGACGACCCCGGCCAGCGGCGGGTCCAGCGGTGCCCGCTGAAGTTCGTCGTAGGCGGCGATGAGCAGATCGTTGAAGTCGTGCACTCCTTTGTCCGCGAGCAACCGCTCGTAGGTCTGGTAGAGCCGCCACACCAGCTCCCGATCGGAGCCGCGTTCCACTCGCAATCCGCGTCCCGTTCGCCGCACGTCCTGGTAGTCGGCGAGTTCGGTGATGCCACGTCCCTTGATGACCCGATCGATCTCGTCGCGCCAGTAGAGGTAACCGGAGTGCAGCTCTTCGAGCCTGCTGCGCTTGCCGACCTGCGACCACGCATGGGAGAACGCGTTGTCGCACGCTTTCGTGTCCACGATGATGTTCTGGCCGCGGTCCCGCAGCAACCGTCTCGCCCAGCGGTGCACAGTGCTGAACTCGGCGCGATCGCCGACCTCCGGCGCGAGCCGCTCGAACGAACGCTGTGCGATCGGCGGCAGGTTGCGGGAATAGGTCGTGAACAACAGCGGTCCGACGCTGTTCCTAGCCAAGCGCACCATCCGGTGCAGCGCGACCACGGACTTGCCGGTACCCGCTGGGCCGCTGATCCGCGCGGGTCCGTTGTAGTCCCGTCGCACCATCGCGGATTGGGAGTCGTCGAGGAAGGTCAGCCAGGACTCGAACGGGCCTTCCAGCGCCTTGTCGAACCGATCCCGAGCGAGGTCGGCGAGGTCGAACAGTTCGGCGCCGGGCTCGGTTTCCGGCGCCGACTCCTGCGACGGCACGAGCTCGGTGAAGTCCGCGTCGCCGGTGGTCAGGTGCGCGATCAGGGACTCCGCGTCCCGTTTGGTCAGTCGCCGATCGCCGCGTTCCAGCACTTGCCCCAGCGTTGCCTCCGACACCGTGAGGTGGTGCCCTCGGGACTGCTTGGAGGGTTCCTGTCCCAGCGGCAGAACCACCACCGGACGCACCACGGCCTCGCTGACCACGCCTGCAGGCAAGCGGGCTCCGAGGAAGAGCTCTCCGGCCTTGCGCAGCATCCTGGCCGCTTCACCGAGTTCCGGTTCGCTGTCGCGGACGGCCACGGCCAGCACGCCCTGCGGGCCGATCAGCAGCACGTCCGCCCGCCCGGGCGGGGTGGCCGGGAACGCGGTGTGCGCGAAGGTTCGCCAGCCACGGCCGGATACCACCAGGAACTGGGTGAGCACCTGCCGCTTCCAGCCCGGCAGTTCGGGGAAGCGAGCGACGGTGCGTTCCGCGGCGCGGCGCAGTCGTTCCGCGCGATGATCGGTGCCCATGCTCGCGAACCTCCGCGTTCTCCTACGAACGAACCCGACTCAAGATCGAACGTAGCGGCGCGGGGCCGACCAGGTCAGCGACCGAACGAACGGACCACCCGATCGCCGGAGCAGGCACTGCTCCGCACAGGGGACGAATCCGCTTTCACCTGCCACAGCGGCATATTCCGCTGCCATGTCCCCCCGGCCAGAAGATGGGTGAACGTTCACTTCGCCCGATCCCGCCGGTTCAAAGGAGACATTCACCTGGTGGCACCAGACCCAACGGCCTCCGTTGACCGGTCTGATCGGGCGAAGGCGGCGTTCACCTCATGGCCGACCGAGAGTGCCGTCAGAAGCCGTGGATCTGTTCGCGGGCGGTGCGGTAGGCGTGGCGGACCGCTTCGCCCTGGTAGACGTTCGCCGCCGGGCACGCCTCCGAGCGCAGCTCCCAGTCCGGCGGAGCGACCGAGCCGGAAACCGCCCACGCCGCCTGTTTCGCGGCGCCGAGCGCGACGTACTCGGTGGTTTCCGGGATCTCCACCGGCACCCCGAACAGCGAGGGAGCGACCGCGCGCACCGCGGCGGATTCGCTCGCACCACCGATCAGCAGCACCCGGCGGACGTCCACGCCGACCCGGCGCAGCGCCTCCACTCCGTCGGCGAGGCCGCACAGCATGCCCTCGACCGCGGCCCGCGCCAAGTTCTCCGGCGTCATGTTGGTGCCGCGCAGGCCGGTGAGCGTTCCGGTGGCGTCCGGCAGGTCCGGGGTCCGCTCCCCCTCCAGGTAAGGCAGCAGCGTGAGCCCGCCCGCACCGGCCGTCGCGTCCAGCGCGAGCCGGTCCAGTCCGGCGAGGTCGGTGCCGAGCATGGTCGCGGTACCGCTGAGCACCCTGGCCGCGTTGAGCGTGCACACCAGTGGCAGGTACCGGCCGGTGGCGTCGCAGAATCCCGCGACGAGCCCCGTTTCGTCGGCGCACGGCCGGTCGGCGACGGCGAACGCGGTGCCCGAGGTTCCCAGCGACACGACCACATCGCCCGGCCCCGCGCCGATTCCCAGCGCCCCGGCCATGTTGTCGCCGGTGCCCGCGCCGAGCAGCGCGCCGTCCAGCGGAGCGAAACCGGACACGCGCCCGGCGGATTCGGCAGGCCCCAGCACGTCCGGGAGCCGCGGCCTGCGGCCGCCCATCGCCTTGCCGAGCAGGTCCGGCAGCCAGTTCCCGGTGGTGGGCGCGTAATAGCCGGTGCCGGAGGCGTCGCCGCGATCGGTGCAGGCACGTTCGGGACGGCCGGCGAACAACCAGGTCAGCCAGTCGTGCGGCAGCAGCACCCGGTCGACGCGGTCGGCGTGGTGCGGTTCGTGCTCCGCGAGCCACGCCAGTTTGGTGAGGGTGAAACTCGCGACCGGCACCAGTCCGGTGCGTTCGGCGAGCGTCGCGGCGCCGTGCTCCTCGATCAGCGCGCGGGCCTGCGGCGCGGAACGGGTGTCGTTCCACAGCAACGCGTCCCGCACCGGGTTCCCCGCGTCGTCCAGCGCGACCATGCCGTGCTGCTGGCCCGCGACGGACACCGCTTCGATCTTGCCGGGCGTGTCGGCGGCGGCCTGCTCAACGGCCCGCTGCGCCGCCGTCCACCACGCCCACGGGTCCACTTCGGTGCCCGCCGGATGATGCGCTTTCCCGTCGGACACGACCCGGCCGGTTTCCGCGTCGGCGACCACGGCTTTGGTGGACTGGGTCGAACTGTCGATGCCGAGAACGAACACGGGTCAGCCTCTCACCTCTGCGCTGCGGTGCTACGAGGAAATCCTGCCAGATCCCCGAAACCGGCCGAAGAAGTCCGCAGCGACTCCTCGCCCGCGTTCGCGCGAGAAGCGCCGGTCAGAATTTGCGGCCGACCCCGCACAGCGTCAGGTCCTGCGCGGAGAGGCGCGAACGCAGTCGCGGACCGTCCGGCCACCAGTCCACGGGCCGGGTCAGGCCGGGGGCGACGAGACCGGTCCCGTCGAACAGCGCGGCGATCTCGTCGCGGTCCCGGAACCAACCGGTACCGAGTTCGGCGAGCATCAGCTTCTCCAGCCGCACGGCCGTTTCAGCGTGCGCGGGCTCCTCCGGGCGGTGCAGGTGGCTCACCGCCACGTACGAACCGGGGGCCAGCGCGTCCACGTACTCGGCCATCGCGCGGTGCGGGTTCGTCCCGTCGGAAACGTGTTGCAACGTCGCGGCCTGCAGCAGCGCGACCGGCCGGGAGAAATCGATGTTGCGGGAGATGACGGGCATCGCCAGCAGCTCCGCGGAGCGCGTCAGGTCGGCGAACGCGACGTGCGTGTGGTCGTTGTCCGCGAGCAGCGCCTGAGCGTGCGAGAGCACCATCGGATCGTGGTCCACGTACACGACGACCGAGTCCGGATTGGCCCATTGCGCCACTTGGTGCGTGTTCTCCGCGGCGGGCAGACCGGAACCGATGTCCAGGAACTGGTCGATGCCGACGGTTCCCGCCAGGTAGCGCACCACCCGCATCAGCCATGCCCGGTGATCCAGGGTGGCGGTGGCCAGACCCGGCGACAGTTCCACGGCGGCGTCGACGACTGCGCGATCCACCGCGTAGTTGTCCTTGCCGCCCTGCAGGGCGTCGAAGCAACGCGCCACGCTGGGACTTCTGGTGTTCAGCCGGCGCATGTCCAGCGGCCCGGTCGCGGAGTCCGACGCCTCATCTGCGAACGACCGGCTTCGGCGGACGGGAGCGACACCGGGGCGACCGGACATCGAACACCTCGCAGCGGTTATGACACTTGCACTGTCATAACCAGTATAGGCATGCGCCACAGCCGTTCCGGGGCATGACCAACGGACGAAAAGTTGATCGAATCTGACAACTTCCCGGTACGCTTCGGCCAGTCTTCGCGAGGGAGCACAGGTTGCGCGTCACGATCACCGTCAACGACACCGAGCAACGGCACGAAGTCGAGGATCGCACCTTGCTCGTGCACTTCCTGCGGGAGAACTGCGGCTTGACCGGCACGAACACCGGCTGCGACACCACTTCGTGCGGCGCGTGCACCGTGCTGTTCGACGGCGAGTCCGTGAAGTCCTGCACCGTGCTGGCCGCGCAGGCCGACGGGCACGCGGTGACCACCATCGAAGGGCTCTCCGCCGACGAGGAGCTGCACCCGGTGCAGCGGGCCTTCCAGGAGCGCCACGGCCTGCAATGCGGGTTCTGCACACCCGGCATGGTGCTGGCCTCGGTGTCGCTGCTGCAGGAGAACCCCTCACCGACCGAGCGCGAGGTGCGCGACGGCCTGGAAGGCAACCTGTGCCGCTGCACCGGTTACCAGAACATCGTCGATTCGGTGCTCACGGCATCGCGCGAGGAGGCCGCCCGGTGATTCCCGCCGCGTTCACCTATCGCCGCGCGGAGTCCGTGGACGAAGCGCTGCGGCTGCTCGCCGAGCACGGCGACGACGCGAAACTGCTGGCCGGCGGGCACTCACTGCTGCCGCTGATGAAACTGCGCCTCGCGGTGCCCGAGCTGCTCGTCGACGTGGCCGGGCTGCGGGAGCTCGCGTTCATCGACGACGCGGACTCCGCGGTGCGGATCGGCGCGCTGACCCGGCATCACGACTTGGCGAATTCGGCGCTGCTGACGCGCGAAGTGCCGTTGCTGGCGCACGCGGCGGGCACCATCGGTGATCCGCAGGTGCGACACCGCGGCACCCTCGGCGGTTCGCTGGCGCACGGCGACGCGGCGGCGGACCTGCCCGCGGTGGCGTTGGCGCTGGACGCGGTGCTGGTGCTGCGCGGACCCGACGGGACCCGGGAGGTACCCGCCGGGGAGTTCTTCGTGGACTTCTTCGAGACGGCGCTGGAACCGGGCGAGATCCTCACCGAGATCCGGGTGCCGAAGCAGACCGCCGGGTGGGACTTCCAGAAGTTCACCCGCCGCGCCATCGACTGGGCCGTCGTCGGTGCCGCCGTCGCGGGTGACGCGGTGGCGCTGGTGAACATGGGCGCGACGCCACTGCGAGCCACGGCCGTCGAGTCCGCACTGGCCGCCGGGGCGTCACCCGCCGAGGCCGCGGAGCACGCGGCCGACGACACCTCCCCCGCCGACGAACCCACCGCCTCCGCCGACTACCGCCGCCACCTCGCCCGGGTCCTCGTCCGCCGCGCCTTGGAGAACTCGCGGGCCTGATGCCGAGCGGACTCGGATGAACGGCGCTCGCGGAGCAGTCCGCCGCGCGGTTCGAACTCGGTGCGGCAGTTCTTCGAAGCAATACTTCGAGGCAATAGGAAACGGCCAGTGCTCGTTCGAACGGACGGGCTGAGCCGGGAGACTTTCGCGCAAGTTCCCCCGATGGCGGGTTCCGGCCCGGACGGGTCCCCGCGATCATCGTCGGCGACCAGGCCGTGATCATCATCGGCCGCGTCCGCGACGAGGGGCTTCACATGGATTTCGGCGTGTTCATCCCGATCGGCAACAACGGCTGGCTGATCTCGGAGAACGCCCCGCAGTACAAACCGTCGTTCGAGCTGAACAAGCGGGTCGTGCTGGAAGCGGAGCGCCAAGGGTTCGGCTTCGCCCTCTCGATGATCAAACTTCGGGGATTCGGCGGTAAGACCGAGTTCTGGGACCACAACCTGGAATCGTTCACCCTGATGGCCGGGTTGGCCGCCGTCACCGAACGGATCAAGCTGTACGCGTCGACGGCGGTGCTCACCCTGCCGCCCGCGCTGGTCGCGCGGATGGCGACGACCATCGATTCCATCGCGCCCGGCCGGTTCGGCATCAACATCGTCTCCGGCTGGTCGAAGAACGAGTACGACCAGATGGGCCTGTGGCCCGGTGACGACTACTTCGCCCACCGCTACGACTACTCCACCGAATACGTGCGAGTGCTGCGGGACCTCTGGACCACCGGCACGTGCACGATGGACGGTGAGTACTTCCAGATGGACGACTGCCGCCTCGAACCACGCCCCACCGGCCACGTCGACGTGGTCTGCGCCGGGCAGTCCGACCGGGGCATGCGGCTCGTCGCGGAACTCGGCGACCACAACTTCATCCTCAACCCCGGCATCAACGAACCGCTGACCTACGTCGAACCCGCCCGGCGGCTCGCGGCGGCGGCGGAACGGACCGGACGCGACGTCGGCACGATGCCACTGTTCATGCTGATCATGGCCGACACCAATGAGCAGGCCTGGGCGAAGTGGCGTTCCTACCACGAGGGGGCCGATGTCGAAGCGCTCGGCTACATGTCGGGCGAAGGCGCCAGGGACGATGCCGGCACCACGGTGCGCACCATCAACCTGCCCGACGGTGCGGTGAACCTGAACATGGCCACGCTCGTCGGCTCGCACGAGACGATCGCCCGCCACCTCGATCAAGCCGCCGCGATCCCCGGCGTGACCGGGATGATGTTCACCTTCGACGACTTCGAACAGGGCGTCCACGACTTCGGCGAGAAAGTCCGCCCGCTGCTCGGCTGAACCCGGCCATCGGCGGCAGCAAACCCCTGCACGCGGCACACCCCGCCCTGCCGCAGAGCGGATCGGAGTGAACGGACCGTTCGTCCAACCGGATCGGGCAAACGGTCCGCTCACTCAGAACAGGCACCCAGACCGAGCCGACGCGAGCGGAGTGAACGGACCGTTCGTCCAACGGGATCGGACGAACGGTCCGCTCACTCCACACCGCTCCAGCCGACCGTGCTCACGGGCGCCTGGCGACCAAGAAGGTTCGTTCGGTTCGGACCGTGAGGTCGTCGCGGTGCTCGAGTCCGCCGGGACCGTCGGCGAGCAGGGTGTCGAGCGCCGCCACGTCGTCGGTGTCGAGCCGAGCAGCCAGGAACGGCCGCATGCGGCTCAGCGCCGCCTCGGCGTAGCGGGCGGTTCCGGCGGGGAGCGGTGCGGTCAGGTGGATGTCGGACGTCCGCTGCGCCGCCACGGTGAAACCGGCTTCGGTCAGCAGTTCTCCCCAGTCCGCGCTGATGTGCGGGAGGAGTTCGGCGCGCATCTGGGCCAGCAGTTCGTGACAGCGCGCTTCGAGTCCGGAACGACCGAAGCCGAGATCGTCGGGCAGGAAGCGCGGGAAGCCTTCGAGCTCCGCCACCGCCAGCAGGCCACCCGGCCGCACCGCGGCGAACACTTCGGACAGGACGCGAGCGGGATCGGACAGGTGGTGCATCGACGCCGAGGCCCACACCAGGTCAACGGGGTCATCGAGCTGTGGGAACGATTCGTCGAGGTCCGCCTGCACGGTGCCGATCCTGTCGCCCACGCCTCGCTCGGCGGCTTTCGCGGCGAGGTGTTCCAGCATCGGAGCGGAGGCGTCCACGGCGGTCGCCGTCGCCTGCTCGAAGCGGTCCAGCAGAGCGAAGGTGCCGGTACCGGAGCCGCTGCCGAGGTCGAGGATGCGCCGGACGGGCGGTTCGGCCAGGTCCCGCAGCGTGGCGATGATCTCGGACAGGTGTTCGTGGAGCACTTCGGCGTCGAGGTCGAGCATCGCGATCTGCGTGGACTCGTCGGCTTCGGTGGAGTGCTGGTGTTCGTGGTGTGCCATACCCCCAAACTAGCCAGATCTTGCTCCAACGGCATACTATTTTGCGAATGACGCAAGAAGGAGATTTGGACGGTCTTGTCCGACAGCGGCTCAAGAGCCTGCGGACGGCACGCGGACTATCGCTCGACGAGCTGGCGACGCGCTGCTACCTGAGCACGTCCACGCTCAGCCGCATCGAGACCGGGCATCGGCGCATCAGCCTCGACCAGCTCGCGCCGCTCGCCCGTGCCCTCGGTACGACTCTCGACCAGCTCGTAGAGTCCGCGACCGACGAGGACGTCGTGATCCGGCCGGTGCACGACGAACATCGGGGCGCCACTTCCTGGCTGCTCAGCAAGGATTCCGGCCCGCACGGCATGACCGTCGCCAAGATGCGGCTCACCAAGCCCGCACCGGCGCCGGACTCCGGGAAACTCGGCGTGCACCCCGGCGTCGACTGGTTCACGGTGCTGTCCGGCACGGTGATGCTGGTGCTCGGCGAGCGCACCATCCTCGTCGAAACCGGCCAGGCCGCCCAGTTCTCCACGATGACTCCGCACGCCTTCGGCGCCCACGGCGGCCCGGCGGAGATCCTCACCATCCTCGACCACGACGGCCAGCGCACCCACCTCACCGGCAGCACCGGGTGAATGGCCAATTCGACCGGTAGGACCGGGCGAAGGCGACATCGACCTCACCCGCAGGACCGGTGGAGATGCCCATTTGACCGGCGGGTCCGGTCAACGGCGGCATTCACCTGACTCGCCCGCTGATCACACTCGTGGTGGCCAGGGCGCCCAGGTGAGCTCGCCGTTCGGGAGTCGGGTGCGGAGTGATTCGAGGCGGTCGCCGTCGACTCGGCCCCGGCTGCGACTCGAACGACCGTCCATCGACCGGGACGTCTCGTACCACCAGCCGTCGTCGTAGATGAGGCGCTCGGTCACGGCTCCGGCCGTGATGGCGGTGAGCCACCAGCGGAGCTCGTCCGCGCACCTCTCGAACGACTCCTCGCAGGCATCGCATCCGCACACCGGAAGGTGACCGTCACTGCCTCCCGCGACCAGCACGCGCAACCCGGGGAAGGCGTCGAAGACGACCGTCACCGACGCCGCGGACGGATCGTCGGGAGTCAACGTCACCGCCCGGGCGGGGTCCGTGCCGTGCGGGTCGGTTTCGGTGGATTCCGTTCGCCGCACGGCGAATCGGCGCTCGTGGTCGGCGAGCAGGTCGTCGGCGAACTCGTGCAGCGGGCGGAAGCGCTCGGCATTGGTGACCCGCCCGTACGCCTCCGTCGGCGGACCGTCCTCTCCCCAGGTGTCCATGTCGGCATGATCTCCGGGCGAGTTGGGCGGCGGCAAACGAATTTCGCCGATCCTGCCGGAACGTTGCACCGCGTTGAACGGGCGCCGAACGGAACTCTCGGCGAACCGCTTCCGCCGATCTGGAACCTTCTTCGAAGGCGATTTTCGATTTCCTTCGATCGAGCCATTACCCCGCGTTGACACGGCTCGAAAGTTCTTGGCATAGTTGGTCTCGCTGTTGAGATTCACGTGCGAGCGCCGATCATCGGCGCGGTCATCGCCGAGAGGCGCTGCGACGGATTCGGTCCGCCACGCTCGACTTTGGCTCACCACGCAAGGGCGCCTCCACAAGGGAGGTGAACTGGAACTTCGCCCTCGGCACGTCTCCGGCTCCGACACGGCATGATTCCGCGTCCTCGATGGCGATCGCGGACGCCGACGAGCCGTCCCCTGCCGTGAAAGCCGTTCATCGAACTGGCTCAGCACCGTTCCAGAGCGGCCGCACCGAATAACTACCGGCGATTCTTCGGGCTGCGCGAATTCGATCGCGCTGCCGCGATACTGGGCGCCCCGGCAAGGCGATCCACTTCCGGCGATGAAACACGTCCACATCTCAGCGAATGCCCATTCGACTTCTTTCAGGCGCTGTTCCCGGAACCGATCTCAACACGAGAGGAAACCATGAACGACAAGTTCCGCACCCTCGACGGCATCGACTTCGCCGTCGCCGACCTGTCCCTGGCCGCCTCCGGGCGCACCCAGCTGCGGCTCGCCGAGCACGAGATGCCGGGGATCATGGCGGTGCGCAGGGATTTCGCGGGCGCGAAACCGCTGCGCGGGGCGCGCATCGCCGGGTCGCTGCACATGACCGTGCAGACCGCGGTGCTCATCGAAACCCTCGTCGAGCTCGGCGCGGAAGTGCGCTGGGTGTCGTGCAACATCTTCTCCACCCAGGACGAGGCGGCCGCCGCGGTCGTCGTCGGCGCCGGCACCCCCGAGGCCCCCACGGGCAGTTCGGTGTTCGCGTGGAAAGGCGAAACCCCCGCCGAGTACTGGTGGTGCACCGACCAGCTGTTCCGGTTCAGCGGCGGTCGCGGCCCGACGATGCTGCTCGACGACGGCGGGGACGCGACGTTGCTCGTGCACAAGGGAGTCGAGTTCGAACGCGCCGGCGCGGTGCCGCGGCCCGTGGCCGGAGATCCGGAGGACCACCGCCTCCTGCTCGCCACGCTGGCCGCGAGCATCGAGCGGGATCCTCGGCGGTTCACAGCCATGGCCGAGCAGATCCGAGGCGTCTCCGAGGAGACCACCAACGGCGTCAAACGCCTGTACAAGCTCGCCGCCGACGGTGAGCTGCTGTTCCCGGCGATCAACGTCAACGACTCGGTGACGAAGTCCAAGTTCGACAACAAGTACGGCATCCGCCACTCGCTGCCCGACGGCATCAACCGGGCGACCGACACGATGCTCGGCGGCAAAACCGCCGTCGTCTGCGGGTACGGCGACGTCGGCAAAGGCGCCGCGGAAGCGTTGCGCGGCCAAGGTTCCCGCGTCGTGGTCACCGAGATCGACCCGATCTGCGCGCTGCAGGCGGCGATGGACGGATTCCAGGTCGCGGCGCTGGATTCGGTGGTCTCCACCGCCGACGTGTTCATCACGACCACCGGCGGCTTCGGCATCATCACGGCTTGGCACCTGGCGGCGATGAAGCACAACGCGGTGGTGGGCAACGTCGGGCACTTCGACGACGAGATCGACATGGCCGGACTGGCCGCGACTCCCGGGATCCGCAAGCAGGAGATCAAACCGCAGGTCCACGAGTGGACCTTTCCCGACGGGCACGCGGTCATCGTGCTCTCCGAAGGGCGCCTGCTGAACCTGGGCAACGCGACCGGCCACCCCAGCTTCGTCATGTCGAGCTCGTTCACCAACCAGGTGCTGGCGCAGATCGAGCTGTTCACCAAGCCCGGTGAGTACGGGAAATCGGTGCACCTGCTGCCGAAACACCTCGACGAGAAGGTGGCGCGACTGCACCTGGACGCGCTCGGAGTGGAGCTGACCGAGCTCACCAAGCAGCAGGCCGAATACCTCGGAGTGGACGTCGCGGGGCCGTACAAACTGGACCACTACCGGTACTGAACGGGCCGGGGTTCGTGCGCGCCGAGTCGGTGCGCACGAACCCCGCTGTGATGGCTAGCTTTCGCAGGCGGTGCCGTCGCCGTCTCGGTCGAGG
Organism: Saccharopolyspora gloriosae; assembly: GCF_022828475.1. GTDB lineage: Bacteria > Actinomycetota > Actinomycetes > Mycobacteriales > Pseudonocardiaceae > Saccharopolyspora_C > Saccharopolyspora_C gloriosae_A. The sequence goes on from NZ_CP059557.1 coordinate 5,868,519, forward strand.
TGGGAGCCGTATCCGGGCTCACCTCGATGCAGCGGGGCGGCTCCGGCGCTCTTGGCCGCCGTGCAGTTCTCGTAGTAGGCGCTGTTGCTGTCGTCGGACGAGTCCGATTCGGATTCCGAAGTCTCCGGGCTCGATTCCGGGCTCGGGTTCGGCTGCGGGTCGGGTTGCGGCTTCGGGCGCGGTTTCGGGCTCGGATCTCCCGATTCCGGCGCACCGAAGTACGGGCACCCGGCCCAAACGCCGACGTTCCGGGACTGCGCCTGGTACTGCTCGGCCGAGATCTCGGCCCAGCGCGTGGTGTTCGGGGAGTCGGCCCGGGACTTGGCGAACCCGTCCGCCACCATCGACTTGTTCGTGAACACGCCGGATTCGTTCCAGACGTGCAGCAAGAATCGGCCGTCCGAGTCCTGCAGCTGCCGGTCCTGCCGAACCCACACCTCGCTCCCCACCGGAGCCAACTCCCGCAGGTGATCCGCGGCTTCCCGGTGAGAGCACTGGCCGGGATCGGTGGCTTCGATGTTCAGCAAGCGCACGCGGACCGTGGCGGTGCTCGGGAAGATCGTTCCGGTTGCGGGCGGGGACAGCTGGATCTCGTCGCCGTCGTCGACCGACACGACCACGGCCTGCTGCGCGTCACTCGGTGCGCCCGCCGGGGCGACCGGTGACGGCTGGGGCGGAATCGACGCGGGCGCAGCCGGCACCGGTGTCGCGGGCGCGGCGGCGGCTTGCCGCGAGTTGTCCTCCGGCGCGTCCGTCGTGGTGAACGGGGCGAACACGAACGAGAGGGCCATCAGCGCGACCCCTGCCCCGGCTCGCGCCAAGGAACCGCGAACCGCGACGTTGTCCCGCCTTCCCACCCGCCGCGCCCCGAAGACGACGCCCCAGCTCAGCACGCCGACACCCGTCAGGAACGCCAAGCCGATCAACGCCTCGGCCAGCGGAGGCCCAGGATCGACGGTGAGTGCGAGGGCGAACAGCGTGTAGCCGATCCCGAAGCGAACCCAGAAGCGCCGCGTCACGGCCGGATCTCCCTGGCCGCGGTGGAAAAACCCGTACCAGGCACCCCAGAGCATCAGCCCCAGGCCTCCGCACCCCAGGAAGGGGACCAAATCCTGCACTGCTGCTCCAGTTCACGCGGCGTGGGACGCCCGAGCGGGCGCCGAAACAGGACGCACCGTACTGGACTGATCACTTGGGGTGTTCATCGGTTTCGGCGAACGGAGCATCACCGTTGGGACACCTGGCCGCGCCGGTTCCTGAGGGCGCTCTGCCGACCGCACGCGGCGGCTGCACACCCCCTGGTCACAGCCTCCACCCCCCTCCGGCGGTGAGCAGGCGTCAGCGACCACCTCACGTTCCACCCGAGCCGAACGTCTGCTGAGAGGCGCCCGCCGCTCGATCGAGCACCTGGGATGGAGTGAACGGACCGTTCGTCCGATCTAGTTGGACGAACGGTCCGCTCACTCACTCCCCCACGGGGGCCAGGCTCGGCTGGGGTGAGCGACGGCTCCGCTCGGCCACCGAGAGCCTGGGGTGGAGTGAACGGACTGTTCGTCCAACAAGGCTGGACGAACAGTCCGTTCACTCGGGGAACCCGAGCGGCACCGCCCGGCGAGCACCCGGGGCGCTCGGCGGCCATGCCCGATCGGGAGTGGGTGAACGGACCGTTCGTCCCATCCCGTTGGACGAACGGTCCGTTCACTCCCACCCACCTCTGGCGCGGGGCGGGTGGGAGCCGGCTGTGCGACAGGGGAGGGCGAGGGTTGGTGAGCAGGATGTACACGCTGCTGGATGTGCGCGGGGAGCCGTACTCGAGCGCGGTGCCGGGGCGGTCGGCGGGCATCGGCGGGGTCGGATCTACGGGCGACTGGACTGCCGGGCCGCGCTGCGCGCGATCGCCCGTGGCGGTTACGTGACGCAGCGGGTGTTCTTCGCCGACGAAGCCACGGCCCGCGCGGCCGGATACCGCCCGTGCGCAGTGTGCCTGCCCGAGCAGCACCGGCGGAGCGGGATCCAGTGAACGGACCGTTTGCCCAGTCTTGTTGGACGAACGGTCCGTTCACTCACTTCCCGATCGGGCGCCCGGTGCAGGCGGAGAGTCAGCTTGATCGTCGAGAGCCGGTTTGGGTGAACGGACCGTTTGCCCAGTCCTGTTAGACGAACGGTCCGTTCACTCACTCCCAGACCGGGGAGTGGGCGCGTTCGACGGGGCGCAGGGGTACAGCGGGCTTCCGGCGGGGGAGCGCCGACACGCGGGGCCACCGCTGTTCCGCCGTGCACCGCGAGGAGGAGGATCGGCCCGGTGAGCTCCCCTCTGTTCCACCTGCCGCCGCGGACCGTCGCGCCCGGCGCGGTGCACGTGCCGGGGTGGCTGGGTGTCGGGCGGCAGCGGGAGCTGGTGGAGGCCTGCCGTGGCTGGGCTCGCGGCCCGGTGCCGATGCGGGCGGCGGCGCTGCCCAGCGGTCACCGGATGTCGGTGCGGACGGTGTGCCTGGGCTGGCACTGGTACCCGTACGCCTACAGCCGCACCGCCGACGACGTGGACGGCGCCCCGGTGGCGCCGTTGCCGGAGTGGCTCGGTGAGCTGGGCCGTGCGGCGCTGGCCGCCGCCTACGACCGGGAGGACGCGACCGGCTACCGCCCGGACACCGCGCTGATCAATTTCTATGATGAGCACGCGAAGATGGGCATGCACCAGGACAAGGACGAACGTTCCGGGGAGCCGGTGGTGTCGCTGAGCATCGGCGACACCTGCACGTTCCGCTTCGGCAATCCGGAGTCGCGCGGGCGGCCTTACACCGATGTGGAGTTGAGTTCGGGCGACCTGTTCGTCTTCGGCGGCCCGTCACGGCTGGCCTATCACGGCGTTCCGTCGGTCCGCCCCGGCACGGCGAACCCGGACACCGGCTTGAGCACCGGACGCATCAACATCACCCTGCGGGTCACCGGACTGGCCTGAACTCGACGAGCGCGGAGAACGAACGTGAGCCCCATCGAATCCGACAACGGCGTGGTCATCGGCGAGGACGGCCTGGCCCGCCCGCCGTGGGCGGCGCGGGATCCCCTGCTGCGGGAGTACTACGACACCGAGTGGGGCATGCCGGTGCGCGGCGAGCAGCCGCTGTTCGAGCGGATCTCCTTGGAGGGTTTCCAAGCCGGATTGTCGTGGGCGACGATCCTGCGCAAGCGCCCCGCTTTCCGGGAGGCGTTCCGCCACTTCGACCCGGACGCGGTGGCCGCCTTCACCGAGGACGACGTGACCCGGCTGCTCGCGGACACGGGAATCGTGCGCAACCAGGCCAAGATCCGCGCCACCATCGCCAACGCCCGCGCCACGATCGAGCTGCGCGAGCAGGACGGCCTCGACGCATTCGTGTGGTCGTTCCAGCCGAACACGACCCCGGAGCCGCGCACGCTCGCCGAAGTACCGACCACTTCGCCGGAGTCGGTGGCGTTGTCGAAGGCGTTGCGCCGCAGGGGTTTTCGCTTCGTCGGGCCGACGACGATGTTCGCGTTGATGGAGGCCGCGGGCATCGTCGACACACACCTCGTCGACAGCCATCGCCGCGGCTCGTCCGGGGTTTGGCAGGCGTGACGGGAACGGTGCGGCTCGACACGGCAGGCCCGTTCGCGGTCCATTCCGCGATGGCTTCGCTCGCCGCGCACGCGGTGCCGGGTGCCGAGCGGGTCGATCGGGACGCGCGGACCGTCACCCGGCTGCTGAAACTGCCCGGCGGTCCGACCGAGGTCACCGCGACGCTCGCCGACGATCACGTGGAGCTCGCCGCCGACTTCGCCACCGCCGACGATGTGGCGGTGGCGGCGCGGGTCACGCGGCACCGGTTGGATCTGGACGCCGACGTGGAACGGATCGACGCCGTCCTCGCCGCCGACTCGTCGCTGCGCCCTCTGGTCCACGCCAGGCCGGGCCTGCGGGTGATCGGCCACGTGGACGGGTTCGAGGCTGCGATCAGCACCGTGCTCGGCCAGCAGGTCAGCTTGGCCGCCGCCCGCACCTTCACGGGCAGGCTGATCGCCGCTTACGGCACGCCGCATCCCTGCGGACTCACGGAGTTCCCCGGTCCGGGGGTTCTCGCGGGCGTCGCGGGCGAGGAACTCCGCGCCGCCGTGGGCATCACCCGGGCGCGCACGCGCACGCTGCACGCGTTGGCCGAAGCCTTCGCCGATGGCCTCGTGCTGCACCCGGGCGGCGACACCGAGCGGCAGCGCCGCGAGCTGCTGGCGCTGCCCGGAATCGGGCCGTGGACGGTGGAGTACCTCGCGCTGCGCGCCTTCGGGGACCGTGATGCGTGCCCGGCGGGAGACCTGGTGCTGCGTCGCGCTCTCGGCGCGGACACCGCCGCCGAGGCCCACGCCCGTGCGCACGCGTGGTCGCCCTATCGGGCGTACGGCGTGTTCCACCTGTGGACCGAGACCGCCTACCTGAACCGGTGAGCACGTGGCGCATCCGCCCAACTGAACTGCGAAAACGATTCCCGCCCTGCGGTCCGGCACCGCGAAGGGCATCCGACACGCCACCGCCCCTAAACTTGACTAATTCCAGAAACGCTGCTTGGCTCGTGTCATGTCGGCCATCGATGCCACCGCACTCCTGCGGGCAGCCGAGCTTCGGGTGACTCGTCCGCGGGTCGCGGTGCTGTCGATGGTCGCCGACAACCCCCACTCGGACACCGACACCATCGCGACGGCCGTCCGCCGCGACCTGGGATCGGTGTCGACCCAGGCGGTGTACGACGTGCTGCGCGCGCTGACCGAAGCGGGCCTGGTCCGTCGCATCGAACCGGCGGGCTCGCCCGCCCGGTTCGAAACCCGTGTGGGCGATGACCACCACCACTTGGTGTGCCGCGCCTGTGGCGCCATCACCGACGTCAGCAGTGCGGTCGGCGAGGCACCCTGCCTCGCCGTCCAGGACTCGCGAGGTTTCGACCTCGACGAGACCGAGGTGATCTTCTGGGGAAGTTGCCCGGATTGCCTCGCACGCGGCGAATGATCCCGAACAGGAGCACGTTTTGCCCGAGAACAACCAGAAGCCGTTGACGACCGCGGCCGGCGCACCGGTCCCGGACAACCAGAACTCGATGACCGCGGGCGCGCGCGGACCGATGCTGCTGCAGGACCTGTGGTTCCTGGAGAAGCTGGCCCACTTCGACCGCGAAGTCATCCCCGAGCGCCGGATGCACGCCAAGGGATCGGGCGCGTTCGGCACCTTCACGGTGACCGGCGACATCACCCGCTACACCTCGGCGAGCATCTTCTCCGAGATCGGCAAGAAGACCGAGATGTTCGCCCGCTTCTCCACCGTCGCCGGTGAGCGCGGCGCGGCCGACGCCGAGCGCGACATCCGCGGCTTCGCGCTGAAGTTCTACACCGACCAGGGCAACTGGGACCTCGTCGGCAACAACACCCCGGTGTTCTTCTTCCGCGACCCGCTGAAGTTCCCCGACCTGAACCACGCGGTGAAGCGCGACCCGCGCACCAACATGCGCGACCCGGAGAACAACTGGGACTTCTGGACCAACCTCCCCGAGGCGCTGCACCAGGTCACGATCATCATGTCGGAGCGCGGCATCCCCGCCTCCTACCGGCACATGCACGGCTTCGGCTCGCACACCTACAGCCTGATCAACGCCGACGGCGAGCGGTTCTGGGTGAAGTTCCACCACCGCACCCAGCAGGGCATCAAGAACCTCACCGACGCCGAGGCCGAAGCACTCGTCGGCAAGGACCGCGAGTCCCACCAGCGCGACCTGTTCGACTCGATCGAGAACGGCGACTTCCCGAAGTGGAAGCTGTACGTGCAGATCATGCCGGAGGCCGACGCCGACGACTACCGCTTCCACCCCTTCGACCTCACCAAGGTGTGGTCGAAGAAGGACTACCCGCTGATCGAGGTCGGCGAGTGGGAGCTCAACCGCAACCCGGAGAACTACCACGCCGACGTGGAGCAGGCCGCGTTCGCGCCGAGCAACCTGGTGCCGGGCATCAGCTACTCGCCCGACAAGATGCTGCAGGGACGGCTGTTCTCCTACGGTGACGCGCAGCGCTACCGCCTCGGCGTCAACCACCACCAGATCCCGGTCAACGCGCCGAAGATCCCGGTGAACTCCTACCACCGCGACGGCGCGATGCGCGTCGACGGCAACCAGGGCGCCACCCCCGGCATCGAGCCGAACTCCTACGGCCGCTGGCAGGAGCAGCCCTCCTACCGCGAGCCGCAGCAGGCCGTGGGCGGCGTCGCCGACCGGTTCAACTACCGCGAGGACGACGCGAACTACTTCGAGCAGCCCGGCAACCTGTTCCGGAACATGTCGCCCGAGCAGCAGCAGGTGCTGTTCGCGAACACCGCGCGAGCCATCGACGGAGCCTCCCAGGCCACCATCGAGCGCCACATCCACAACTGCACTCAGGCCGACCCCGCTTACGGCGAGGGCGTCCGCAAGGCAATCAAGGCTTTGGCGGACGGCGAGCTCTGATTCCGTTCTGGTACTCGGCCTCGTTTTGCTTTGGGGGTCGGGTGGCGGAACCTCAGTTGGTCTCTCGCTGCGGGATCTTTTTCCCGAGTGGCTCCGCCACGAGGGAAAAAGCTGTCCTCGCGAGAGACCAACTGAGAACCCGCCGGTGAGCGGCTTAGTGACGTGGGCTATGCGCTTCGCGCATACAGGCACGGCCTTCGGCCGCAAGGCACGGCCTTCGGCCGCAAGGCACGGCTTGCTTCGCTGCCGCACGGCACGGCTACGCCGCAAGGCACGGCCTTCGGCCGCAAGGCACGGCTTGCTTCGCTGCCGTACGGCACGGCTACGCCGCAAGGCGCGGCCTTTGGCCGCGAGGTGGAGGGCTGGGGTTCCCCGGTGTGGTGCGCGATCCAGCGCGCCGTGCCGGGGAATTTCCTTTCGGATCGGGAGAGGGCATGAGCAACGGGGAACTCACTCCGGAGCAGGTCGAGCGTGTCGTGGCGATCGCGATGGATCTGGCCAGGGAAGGCGACACCGAGCAGCTGATCGAGTTCGTCGGGCACGGGCTGCCCGTCAACGTGACCGACTCGGACGCGAACACGCTGCTGATGCTCGCCGCGTACCACGGTCACGCGGCGACGGTCCGCGCGCTGCTCGACCACGGCGCCGATCCTGACCTGCGCAACGCGCGCGACCAGTCCCCCATCGCGGGTGCGCTGTTCAAGGGCGCCGACGACGTGGTGGCGGTGCTGCTCGCGGCGGGTGCGGACCTGGACGCAGGCGTTCCGACGGCCCGCGACGCCGCGAAGATGTTCGGCCGGGAACACCTCCTGGCGGGCTGACCGGAGAAGTGGCTCCACTTCCTCCGACGTCACCCTGCTACGCGGCGGAGAGCAACATGAGCTCCTGCCGGATCACCACGTTCTCCCGCTCGGCGGGCTCCTGCGCCGGTTGATGAGACGACCGGAATCGGTCCGGCCGCCTCGCCTCCGCTTCACTCCGCGACGCTGCGGCGCCGGACCGGGTGCTGGGACAGGATGGACACGCGGTTGAACGCGTTGATGGTGATGGCCGCCCAGATCACCAGGGACACCTCTTCGTCGGTGAGGGCTTCCCGTGCTCGCGCGTAGGCGGCGTCGTCGGGGTGCCGACCGGCGACCAGCGTGACCGCTTCGGTCAGCTCCAGGGCCGCGCGCTCGCGCGGACCGAACAGGTCGGTGTCCCGCCAGCCGGGCAGCACGCCCAGCCGCTGAATCGTCTCACCCGCTTCGAGGGCGCGGCGGGTGTGCAGGTCCAGGCAGAACGCACACCCGTTGAGCTGCGAGGCGCGGATGTTGACCAGCTCCAGCAGCACCCGCTCCACGCCGATCTCGCGAGCTTGAGCGGTGACCTCCGCCGCGGTCGCGTTCAGCGCCTTGAACACCGTCGGAGTCCGCTTGTCGAGGAAAACCCGATCGGACATCGTTCACCCCGTCCGTTCGCGTACCGCGGCGAGCTCGTCCGGCGTGGCCTTGTCCACGAGCTCGTCGACCTCGTGGTGGCTCTTGAGGTACTTCACCACGAACGGGCACACCGGCACGATGCGCAGACCCGCATCAGCGGTCTCGGCCAATGCGCGGCCGACGAGCGTGCCGGCGAGCCCGCGACCGCCGAAGTCCGCACCGATCTCGGTGTGGAAGAAGATGCGTTTCCCGTTGCGGTCGAGGTATTCGGCGAATCCCGCCTGCGTGCCGTCAACGGTGATCTCGTAGCGGTCCCGGTCGGTCGACCGGGCGACCGCCACCTCGGATTCGTCAGACATGGCTTCCTTCAGCGCGTCGCGGTTTCTCGGATGAGTTGTTCGAACGGAACCGGGTCGGTGAACGGATCCGCCTTCGTCGCCGCCGGTTGACCTCGCACGACTGCGGCGAGTTCACCCGCGGCGCGGGTGATGCGCCGGTTGAGTTCGGTGTCGCCGCCCCAGTCACCGCTGGCGGCGTAGACGGCGGTGGGCACCACGCGTGCCCGCAGGTAGGCCAGCAGTGGCCGCAGCGCGTGCTCGAGGACCAGCGAATGCCGCTCCGTGCCACCGGTCGCGGCGAGCAGCACCGGTTTGTCCTGCACCGAATCCGGATCGACGATGTCCATGAAGGACTTGAACAAGCCGCTGTAGGACGCGGTGAACGTGGGACTTACCAGGATGAGTCCTGCCGCGGTGCCGAGCCGGTCGAGCACCTCCTGCAGGTGCGGGTTGGCGAACCCGGTGAGCAGGTTGTCGGTGATGTCGTGGGCGTAGTCGCGGAGTTCGACCACCTCGATCGTGGTGTCGTCGCCCAGCTCGTCGCCGGTGGCCGTGGCCAGCCGGTCGGCCAGCATCCGGGTGCTCGACGGCTGCGACAACCCGGCGGAGATGACGAGAACGTGCGTCATGCCGTTGCCTCCTTCTGCCGAACCAGGGACTCGTGGGTGGGCGCGTCGGGCACGTGCTCCGGCTTCCGCGCCTCGAATTCCTTGCGCAGCACCGGGATGACCTCTTCGCCGAGCAGGTCGAGCTGTTCGAGCACTGTCTTGAGCGGCAGGCCCGCGTGGTCGATCAGGAAGAGCTGGCGCTGGTAATCGCCGACGTACTCCCGGAAACCGAGCGTCCTGTCGATGACCTGCTGCGGACTGCCGACCGTCAGCGGGGTCTGGGCCATGAAGTCCTCCAGCGACGGACCACCGCCGTAGACCGGCGCGTCGTTGAAGTACGGGCGGAATTCCTTGACCGCGTCCTGGGAGTTGCGGCGGATGAACGTCTGCCCTCCCAGTCCGACGATGGCCTGGTCGGCCTTGCCGTGACCGTAGTGCTCGAACCGATTCCGGTACAGCTCGACCATGCGCCGGGTGTGCTCGGCGGGCCAGAAGATGTGGTTGTGGAAGAAGCCGTCGCCGTAGTAGGCGGCCTGCTCGGCGATCTCCGGGCTGCGGATCGAGCCGTGCCAGACGAACGGCGCCACCCCGTCCAGCGGCCGCGGGGTGGAGGTGAAGCCCTGCAGCGGCGTGCGGAACCTGCCCTCCCAGTCCACGACGTCCTCGCGCCACAACCGGTGCAGCAGGCGGTAGTTCTCGATCGCCAGCGGGATCCCTTGACGGATGTCATGGCCGAACCACGGGTACACCGGCCCCTGGTTACCGCGTCCCAGCACCAGATCCACCCGGCCGTCGGCGAGGTGCTGCAGCATCGCGTAATCCTCGGCGATCTTGACCGGGTCGTTGGTGGTGATCAGCGTCGTCGACGTGGACAGGATCAGCCGCTCGGTCTGCGCCGCGATGTAACCGAGCATCGTCGTCGGCGAGGACGGCACGAACGGCGGGTTGTGGTGCTCACCGGTGGCGAACACGTCCATGCCCACTTCTTCGGCCTTGCGCGCGATGGCCACCGTCGCCTTGATCCGCTCACCTTCGGTGGGCGTGCGACCGGTCGTCGGGTCGGGCGTGACGTCCCCGACGGTGAAAACCCCGAACTGCATCCTGACCACCCCTGACGTATTGCTTCAGATTTGAACTACCACCGGCAACGAAGGCCCCCTGGCACCTATTCCCGACAGTTCGAGGAAGGTGGCGCACCGCACAGCAGCGCACTGGTCAGGGTCGCGAGTGGTAGCGCCCCTTGGCCTTCAGCCGCGCGTTGGGCAGCGTCGGCGCGGGCAACGTGAGCCCGTCGTAGCCGTGCACCGGGCCGAATCGGCGGTCGGTGAGATCGCTGTCGCGCTCACGTTCCCAGGCGGCGCGGGCGTCGACGATGTCCTCGTGGCTGCGGCCGACGAAGTTCCACCACATCACCAGGTCCTCGGTGAACGGCTCCCCGCCCAGCAACAGCGCCCGGCTCGCCACCTCCGCGTTCAGCCCCACCTCGCCGCGGCCGCGACCGAGGTACAGCATCGCTCCCACCGGAATGGCGACGCCCTCGACGGTCAGTCCGGGCGACAAGGCGAGGATCGCGTGCTCGAACTCCGGCTCCAGCACGACATCCAGCCGCCCGCCCGCGGAGATCTCCAGGCTCGCGCCGACCAGCGGCGTGTACGTCGTGGCCGGCGAGATCGCACCGTCGACCTCCCCGGCCAGGACGGTGATGGCGCCTTCCCGGAGTTCGTGCCTCGGCAGCGACGAGTGGAATTCGAACGCCGGTGAGATCTGCCGAGACCGCTCTGGAAGGGCCACCCACAGCTGCGCCCCGTACAGGCGCGAGGAGTGATCCGGCGGGGACTGCTCGGAATGCGCGATGCCGTGCCCGGAGGTCATCAGCGAAAGATCCCCGGGACGCACGAGCCTGCGGCTGCCCACGCTGTCCTGGTGCCGGACCTCGCCCTCGACCAGCCAGGTCACCGTCTGCAGCCCGATGTGCGGATGCGGCGGAACCTGCATCCCCGGCTGCCCGGCGATATCGCTCGGGCCGTACGAGTCGGCGAAGCACCAGGCCCCGACCATCCGCCTGCCGCGGTTGGGCAGTGCGCGCCGCACCCGCATCGCCCGCGGCCCGCCCAGCGGCACGTCGCGCGGATGCAGCAGCTCGACGTCGGGCTCGGCGGCGACGGCGGTGTCCGCCGAGCACACCGTCTGCTCGGCCGGATCGTTCTCGATGTTGCTCATCGGTCGCTCCTGTCCGGTTCCACGGCGGCACCGGATTCGGCGTCCGCCTGCCCTGGTGCGGCGTGCAGGCGGTCTTGCAGACGAGTGAACACGCGAGCGAGCACGTGCAGCTCTTCCTCGTCCAGATCATCGGTGAACAACCGCTGCACGGTGTCGATGTGAGGGGGGTCCGCCGCGCGCAGCGCTTCGAGCCCGGTCGCGGTCAGCACCGCGTGATGAACGCGCCTGTCCTCCGGCGACACCTGCCGCAGCACCCAGCCGCGCCGCTCCATCACCTTGATCTGATAGGTCAAGCGGCTCGGCGAGAACACCATGCGCGTGGCCAGTTCCCCCATCCGCAGCCGGTGCGCCGGGCTCTCCGACAGGATGAGCAGGACGTTGTAGTCCATCAGGCTCATCCCGGCGGACGCTCGCAGGTCCTCGTCGAGCCGCGTCTCCAGCAGCAAGCTCGCCTCGATGTACGGGCGCCACGCTCTCCGCTGCAACGAATCTCGCCAAGCCATCATGCTGACGAGCATATCCAACATTTCAAAAGTTGAAATGCTTCCGGGCCGGCGACCACCACCGCCCGGACCGTCAGTCCTGGCGGGTCGCGATGGCCGGAGGTGTTCTGCTGGCACGCCACGACGGCAGGAGGCCGGCCGCTCCGGCGACCACCACGAGTCCGGCGCAGGCCGCCAGCAGCGCCGGGACCGGTATCGCCAGCGGCGCCTCCGGAACCAGCGCGGTGATCAGCAGCGTGCCCAGCGCGATCCCGTGCGGCACCCCGAAGACGACACCGAGCAGCCCGTACAGAGCGGACTCACCGACCCGGACGCCCAGCAGCCCGCTGCGGGACAGGCCCACCGCGCGGAGCATGCCGCTCTCCCGGCCGCGCTCGACGACCGACAGGCTCGCGGTGGTGCCGACGCCGACCAGGGCGACGAACACGGTCAGCGCGATCAGCGCCAACGCGCTGCCGGTGAGCTGCCCGACCAGGTCGGACTGCTTCGCGCGGAAGTCGTCGAGCACGCTGACCTCCAGCTCCGGCCCGGTGCTCCCGTGCGCGGCGACCGCGGACTGCGCCGCCGCCAGGTCCCCGCGGGCGGCGTCGAGCACGACGCCGGTCGGAGCCGGGGCGACGCCGAGGGCGTCGAGGTCGGACGGGTGCGCCAGCACCAGCGAGCCGCCGAGGCTCGACCCGACGACCACCGCCGCGACCCGCACCTCCCGGTCGCCGAGCCGGGCGGAATCGCCCGCGGCGAGCCGGGTCTTGCTCGCTAAGGCGTCCGACACGACGATCGTGCCGGGTCCCGCGTCCTGCAGGGACCCGTCGGCGGCGGTGCTCCCGGCCGAGCCGGACAGCCGGGTGATCGGCAGGTCCGACACCTCCAAGGTCGTCGGCCCGCTCGGCACCTCCAGCCGCAGCCGAGGCGCGCGGAACGGGACGACCGAGCGCAACGCGGGATCGGCCGCCAACGTCGCGGGCAGGTCGGCGGGCAGCACCTCCCCTTCCGGTGCGCGCACCTCGATGTCGGCGGGGTACTGCGCGGCCGAGCTCGCCTCGCTGTAATCGCGCAAGGTGCCTCCGGCGGTGAGCGCCGCGATGAGCAGCGTCGCGGCCAACGCCACCACCGAGGACACCGACGCCGCGCGACGCGGCATCCCGCCCGCGCTGCGCACCGCCAACGTCGCGACCGGGCCGAACCGCCGCAGCAACCGGTGCGCACCGGCGAGCACCGAACGTGCCAGCGCCGGCGCGAACGCCAGATATCCGCAGAAGCACGCGGCGACGGCCAGCACGCCGTACAGCATGAGATCTTCGGTGCTCCCGGCCGGGCGGTAGCGCGACAGCAGCCCACTGGACACGGCGAACACCACCAGCAGCACCGCCGCGACCAGCAGCGCGGCACCCAGCGCGGTCCGGAGCGCGGTCCTGGCCGCGCGCTCGCTCGCCCGCGTCGTCGACCGCAGCGCTTCCAGCGGGGACACCCGTGCCGCGTCCCGGGCCGGGGCCAGCACGGCGAGCACCACCGCGAGCACGACGCCCACCACCACCGAACCCAGCACCAACGGCGAGGGGGTCACCGCCGAGACCGGCGCGACCAGCGGCACGAGCAGCCCGGCTCCGACGGCCAGCAGCGTCCCGGCACCTCCCGCGAGCAGGCCGGTGAGCGCGCCCTCGGCGACCAGCGCCCGGCGCAGCCCGCCCCTCGTGGCGCCCAACGCGCGCAGCATCGCGAGGTGCCGGGTGCGCTGCGCGAACACGATCCGGAAGGCGGACACCGCGACCATGGTCGACGCGAGCGACGCCACCAGCACGAACGCGCCGAGCACCGCCGAGACCTTGTCGACCGTTTCCATGCTTTCGCTCAACTCGGCCTGTCGCGCGTTCTCTGCGGACTGCACGGCCAACGTCGTGGGCTGGGCGCTGCGCTGGATCGTGGGCAGGTCGCCGGTGAGATCAACGCGGGCCAGCTCCGCACCGGTGCGGGCGAGCACTTCCCGGTCCGGGGCGTAGAGCGCGAGCCCGTCCGCGGACGGGGAGTCCACCAGCGCGGTCACGGTGAGCGGCTGCGGTGGGCCACCATCCGGGTCCGCGAACTCGACCTCGTCGCCGACGCGCAGGTCGAGCCGTTCGGCGGCGCGGGCGGACGCCGCCACTTCCCCCGGTGAACGCGGATACGCGCCCTCGTCCACCTGGACCCGGCTCAGCGGCCCCGCTCCGGGATCGGCGGTGAGGTCGACCTCCACGGCTCCGACCAGGCCCGATCCGCTCACCCGGCCGGTCGATCCGGTCACGCCCGCCAGTCCCTCAGCCCGATCCAGCTCGGCGGGCCCGAACCCGGACGGGGAGCGCACGACCGCCGACGCCGCCTCCGGGATCGACGTCAGATCATCGGTGATCGTGCGCAGCGCGATGTCCCGGCCGAGCAGCGTGGCGGTGATGAAGAAGGCGGCCACGGCGATCGTGACGCCGCACAGCAGCAGTCGCACCGGAGCGCGCCGGACGGTGCGCAGGTGCGGGACGACGGCGCTCATCGGATCTCCCCCAGCAGCCGCATGGCCTCCGCGATCCGCGCGGGGTCCGGCTTGGCGAGCGTGTCGACGAGCCGCCCGTCCGCGACCAGCACGACACCGTCGGCGTACGAAGCCGCCACCGGGTCGTGGGTGACCATCACGACGGTCTGCCCGAGTTCGCGCACCGACGTCCGCAGCAGGTCCAGGATCTCGCCGCTCGACCGCGTGTCCAGGTTCCCGGTGGGTTCGTCGGCGAAGATCACCTCAGGCCGGGTGAGCAGCGCCCGGCCCAACGCCACCCGTTGCTGCTGCCCGCCGGACATCTCCGCGGGACGGTGCCCCAACCGGCCCGACAGCCCCAGCCGTTCGGCGAGCTCGCGGACCGCGCCGCGTTCCGGCCTGCGCCCGGCGAGCTGCACCGGCAGCACGATGTTCTCCTCCGCGGTGAGCTCGGGAAGCAGGTTGTACTGCTGGAAGACGAACCCGATCCGTTCCCGCCGGATTCGGGTGAGCTCGTCGTCGCCCAACGTGGCCAGGTCGACGCCACCGATCAGCGCGCTCCCGCCGGTCGGGGTGTCCAGGCCCGCCGCGCACTGCAGCAACGTCGACTTCCCGGAGCCCGACGGCCCCATCACCGCGGTGAAGCTCCTGGCGGGGAACCGGACGGACAGCCCGTCCAGCGCGCGGACCTCCGCAGGGCCGGTGCCGTAGGTCTTGACGAGGTCGACCGCTTCGACGGCGTAGGACGCGCCGGGACGCGCGGCGTCGGCGGGTCGGCTGTGTTGGTTCATGTCCCGGACCCTGCCGAGTCGCGGGTGCGGTCCACCTCCGTCCGCCGACCGGTTCGCCTGCGGAGAACTCTGCCTTTCGGCTGATCCCGGCGGCTGACCCCGCTTGTCTAGGGTCGGCGCATGGTGTTCCCCGGCAAGCCCGCATGGCAGTCGTTGCTCTGGCTGTTCGGCATCCTCGTGACGACGCCCGTGACGATGCTGCTGGAGTACGTGATCTTCGAGGGCTTCGACGGCACGCGGTGGCCGCCGGCCGTGATGTTCACCGGCGGGTCGGTGGCCGCGGTGGTCCTGCTGATCGCGCCGCGGCTCGGACCTCGTGCGCTGCCCGCGGCCGCCATCGGCGCCGCCGTGATCTCGGCGGCCGTGTACTACCCCGCTTACGACGCCGAGGGCTGGAAGGAACGCCCCGACCTCGGGTTGCTGCTGCTCACGCCGACCGCGGCGCTGCTGATCCTGCTCGGGCTCGTGGTGTGGCGGGCGGAGAAGCGCTGGGCGATCGCCACCGGGATGGTCGTGTCCGCGGTCGTCGTGGCCCAGCCCGCGATCGGGCGCGGCCGCTTGACCGAGGTGGTGATCGGATTCCTCCTGGTGTGCTGCGTGACGCTGTCCTGCACGATCGGCCTGGCCGCCCGGCTGGCCCGCCGGGCGCGGCAGCGCCAGATCGAGCACGAACGGCTGATCCAGCGCACCGACTTCGCCCGCGACCTGCACGACTTCGTCGGCCACCACGTGACGGGAATGGTGGTGCAGGCGCGCGGCGCGCAGGCGATCGCGAAGCGGTCGCCGCAGCAGGCGCTGGACGCGCTGGACAGCATCGCCGAGGCCGGTGCCGAGGCGATGGAATCGCTGCACCGCATGGTCGGGCTGCTGCGCGCCGACGACGGCGGGACCACCGCGCCGCCGATCACCATCGACGAGATCTCCACCATGGTCGAGCGGTTCAACCGCGGGCCGGGACCGGAGGCGCGGCTCCGGTTGCCCGACTCCACCGACGGCATCCCCGCCGACGTCGGCACCACCGCGCACCGGGTCGCCCTGGAAGGGCTCACGAACGTCCGCAAGCACGGCCGGAACGTGACGACGGTGCGGATCGACGTGGAACGCGCCGAATCCGAGCTGGTGGTGCGCGTCGGCGACGACGGCGAGGTTGGCAAGATCTCCGGCAGCGGATTCGGTCTGCGAGGCCTGCGCGACCGCGTCGCCGAAGTCGGCGGCGAGTTCGAGGACGGGCCCGCCCGGACGGGCGGCTGGGTCCTCGCAGCCCGCATGCCGCTGCCATCGAACGGAGGTACCGCGTGACCATCAAAGTGCTCATCGCCGACGACCAGGCGATGATCCGCACCGGATTCGAAATGATCTTGGGTGCCGAGGACGACATGGAGGTGGTCGGCACGGCGTCCGACGGCGTGGAAGCGCTGGAGATGGTCGCGCTGCACCGGCCGGACGTGGTGCTGATGGACATCCGGATGCCCCGGCTGGACGGTCTGGACGCCTTGCAGCGGATCAACGCCACGGGCGCGGTCGCCCCGCCGAAGGTCGTGGTCGTCACCACCTTCGAGGACGACGAGTACGTGCACCGCGCGCTCAACGGCGGCGCCAGCGGCTTCCTGCTCAAGACCGCCAGCTCCGCGTTGCTGCTCGAAGGCGTGCGCGCGGCGGCCTCGGGTGAAGCGCTGGTCAGCCCCGCGATCACGGTGAAGCTGCTGCGCAACCACTCCCCCGCCGAACCCCGCGCGAACCGGCCGAACCCGCTGTCGGCGCGCGAGGGGGAGGTCGCCCAGCTGGTCGCCACGGGCGCCACCAACGCCGAGATCTCCGAGCAGCTGTTCCTGTCCCTCGGCACCGTCAAGACCCACCTGTCGAGCATCCAGTCCAAATTGGACCTCCGGAATCGGGTGGAGATCGCCGCGTGGGTCTGGCAGTCGCAAGGGGTAGGCCGATAGTCATAGGGATTCCCGCGCGAACCGGTCGTCCGACCGATCCGCGACCGAGCGGGTGGCCAATAGCGTTCGGTCTCGGAAGATCGAACGCCGTTGCGCGAAGGAGCTCAATCCCCATGAAGCGTGCACTCGTGTTGGCCGTGCCGGCACTCGCCCTCGTCGGCCTCACCGCGTGCGGCGGTCCGCCGGAGCAGACCGCCTACGAGGTGACGCTGGAGGTCGCGGGTCCCGCCGGGGCGACCGGCACCATCCAGAAGTCCACTTCGGACTCGCAGAACCAGCCTCCGGTGCAGTTCAGCGTCCCGCACAAGGACACGTGGGTTCCGATGGGCGGCCCGGCGAAGATCGTCGTCACGCCGGACTCTCCTGATTCGGCCCTCACCTGCAAGGTGCTGGTCGAAGGCGAGGAGCGGGTGACCGAGGCCGGGCAGCCCGGCCGGGCGGTCACCTGCGCGCTGACCATCGACGGCCCGGCCTGAGGCTCCGGCCTGCCACTCGCGGGCCGGTCCACGCACGGTCCCGTGCCGGCATCGCCCTCGGCTTCGATCGACCAACAGTGAACATCCATTTCCCGGAAACGGCCATCCACGGCCGCTTCGTGATACCCGTTCGGAAAGGAACTCCCATGAGCATCCGCAAAACCATCACGGCTCTGGCACTGTGCGCGGCGGGACTGTCCGTCGCAGGCGCGGGCACCGCGCTCGCCGAAGAAGTAGTGGGCGAATACCCCACCGCCCAAGCCTGCTCGGACAAACTCGAAGAGCTCGCCGAGCACGGCGACCCCGGCCCGCTGATGTGCGTTCCCGTGAACGCCGACGACCAGGACGGCCCGAACAACCTCGTCCGCGACTGACGCCCCGACACCGGTTCCCCCGTTGCCTTCGACGGAGGAACCGGTGCTTCCGGCAGCCCGCGTCTTCCGTGCAGGGAAACCTCCCCCGAGACCAGAACACCGGTCAGACGATCGGGCCGAGCGAATGGATCGCCGTGGTCAGGGCCGCCCTGGCGACCGTGCAGTCCGGCATCGACCGCTGGATCGACACGTTCGCCACGAACCCGAGACCAAAACAGACTCGCATCTCGATGGGACTGCGCACCGGCGGGCGGCCCGGCCGCACCGACACGGCCTACGGCACTACGGTCCGAACAACACCTTCGCGCAAACCTCGGGCATCACGCCCGGCTGACCGCCGGCGCACCGGCTACCGCCGATTCGGCGTTCGGACGGCTCCTCAACGCCCCCCGTTGATCAGCCGCCTGTCAAGCGGTGCCAAGCCGCCGCGCGCCAGTCGTCATCGTCGAGGGACTGCCGGTTGCCGTCCGCGTCCCAGTTCATCAGGCCCCAGCCATTGCCCTCGCCGTTCTCGTGCCAGCCGACCAGCGGCCAATAGGCGAAGTCCGTGTCGTTGTCGACGAGGAAGTCCACGAAGTTCTCGAACCACGCGCGCTCCTTCGGATCTTCCTCGCCGCGTCCCGCGCCGAACTCGCTGATCCACAGCGGCGCGGTGTACGGCTGACCTTCCTCGGTCACGAAGAACGCCTGTCTGCGGAGCACCTCGTAGAGCTCCTCGCGGCTGAAGTCCCGGTAGCGCGGGTCGGTCGTCTCCCCCGTTCCGGTCGCGCCGCTGTGGTTGGGGCCGGTGTATCCATAGAAGTGCGCCGAGTAAACGAGCTTCCCGGGCTCGGCCAGCTCGTGCGACAACTCGCGCACCGGTTCCAGCGTCGGCCGCTCGTGCGGGAACCCGTCGACCGGGATGCCGGTCCAGTTGATGCCTTCGATGATGATCAGCAGGTTCGGGTTGGCCTCGTTGAGGATGCGGTCACCGGCGCGCTGCGACGCGGCGAACCAGTCGTGCTCGTCCCCGAGACCCCAGTTCGGGTCGTCGAGGACGTCGCGGCGCACCTCGTTGTAGAGGTCCGCGCCGACGACACGCGTGTTGTCCTCGTAGCGACCGGCCATGAAAAGCCAGTCCTCTTCCCATTCCTGGTCGCTCTGGGCGCTGTTCCAGCGTTCGTTGCCGTCGGTTCCGCAGCACCAGCGCGAAGTGTTGGTGTGGTTGTTGAGGATCACGGCGAGGCCGCTGTCGGTGAGGGCCTGCACGGCCGCGTCGTAGATCTCCAGCCGCGTCTTGCCGCGCAGCTCCGGATTCGCGGCGACCGCCTCGTCGGGCAGGACCGCCTCGTCGTCGATCATGTCGTTGGCGAACGGCAGCCGGACGCTGTTGAGCCCGAGTTCCTGGAAGCTCCCGATGATGTCGTCCATCGAGGCCCGGTCCAGGCCGAGCGGAATGCCGTGGCTGTTCTCGCCTTCGTGGTGGTTGGCCGGATCTTCGATGTCACCGGAGCCGTTCCACGTGCCGCTGGCCCCGTGCCAGTTGCCGGACTTCAGCTTGAACCGGTCGCCGTCGGCGTCGACGATGTCGCGCCCCTCGGTGTGCAACGGCCCGGTCCAGGAGACTTCTTCTTGCACCGCCGCCGACGGTGCCGGGGCCAGCAACGACGCGGCGAGCACAGTAGCGAGCACATTGGCGATCACGTGTCGGCTCCCTGCGGGGTCGGCGATCCGCGGATCGGCGGCGGAACCCCATCCTCGCAGCGATCACCGCGACGAAGTGATCTGTGAAATCCACGCTTTTCCCGGCCCGCCGACGCCGAAACTCATCGGCTCGATCAGCCGTCGGCTCGCCACCCGATGGGCAGCGAGACCGCGTGATACCCGGGAGAGCCGGTCCTCCGGTGCTCCTCGACGGCACGCAGCTCGGCGGCCTCCCGGCCCGCGTAGACGGCGATGCCGATGGGATCGTCCGGTCCCCCGTCGACGTCCCCACCACCCAGCAACACCACATGGATGATCTCGCCGTCCACCAGCGCAGCGGTCTTCTCCGCGGACCCGGCGAGCGGATGCTCTTCCCACGAGACGTACCGACCACGCGCGGAGCTCCGCTCCTTGATCCGCTCGGCCTCGTCCACCCCGGCGCACACTGCGATCAACGGCTCCACGCCGGAATCCACACCGCGCGGGCTGGTGCGCTCGTAGACCAGGCGCACGACCGGCTCAGGCATCGCTGGTCTCACCACCGTGATCGCTCACACCTCGACAAGCCGTTCCACGACCAGGCGGGGAACTCCCCGCCGCAAAATCCGACGAGAAGCGGCCCCCGCATCGTGGAGGCTCGCCCCCACGATGAAAACGCAAAGAGGCCCCCGCTCTCCGCGAGCACGAGCCTTCTTACGTGGAGGTCGGGAGCTTACTCGAACACCGAACCGCTGATCAGTGAGCAGACCGGGAACCCTCCCCAACGGAACAAACCCACACACCCCAGCCACCGCACCGTGGGGGCCTACGGGGGCTCGGCCCCCGTACGAACAAAAAGGAGCCGGGAAGACGCAACAGCGTCAACCAGACTCCTCCGAATAGAGGTTGAGGGAGCTTACTCGAACACCGAACCGCTGATCAGTGAGCAGACCGGGAACCCTCCCCAACGGAACAAACCCACACACCCCAGCCACCGCACCGTGGGGGCCTACGGGGGCTCGGCCCCCGTACGAACAAAAAGGAGCCGGGAAGACGCAACAGCGTCAACCAGACTCCTCCGAGTGGAGCTGAGGGGATTCGAACCCCTGACCCCTTGACTGCCAGGCATTTCGGGTTGTCGATCGACGTGGACAGCCCACCGCAATGACCTGCATCCACTGTCCGGAACGGTCCACATGAGTCCACACACGACAGCACCGGTTGTCACCCAGTTAGTCACCCATCGGATCTCACGGGCAGTGCTTACGCCTGCGCCAACGGACGCTGCCTCAGGGAGGTTAGTACCGCACGGGGGCCAGAGACGCGCGCTTTCAAGGTCAGCGACCCGACGTTCGTACTGTACGGGGCTGGCCGTAGCTGCTGGTGAGCGCAGCTTTCGGCATTTGCCGAACCCTGGCGAACGGACGCGAATGAGACGAGAACTGCGACGGGGTTAGAAGCAGCGTTAAGGGCCGCGGCGGGCCGGCCGAATGGGGTGCAGTCGACCAGCCCGCATCGGACCGGGAGATCTTCCCCATCGTCCCGACCCGACTTCCAAGCACACTAGAATGCGTGTTCGAAAGATCGCCAGCCTGGTCGCGCTGCTGGCCGTAACGAGTGGCAATCAGCGGAGAAGGCCCCCTCGGGCGTACCCCAGGAGTCGAAGTTTTCCGTCAAGTTGCCTGCGCCAGCGATTGCCTTCGCAGTCATCGAAATGCACCGCCCCGGTATCTAGGATTCGGAACCACTCTTCCTGAATACTGGATTTGATTTTCACTTTCGCCTCGGCTATTGTTGATCGCACACCCCCGTCCGCAATTGCTGCTTCGTACCATTCAGCCGCGTCTAGGCCTGCCGCCTCATCCGGAAGTGAAGCGCGCAGCTCGCTTGCCAGTTTAATAGATCTCGGAAAAGCATCCTTGACTTTCACTGAATTCGACCCGTGGTCTTCATTCGTCGGCATTATTCGAACGATTCGATGGACGATCGAAAGTCGCCTAGTTTGATCCTTGTACACCAGTGCAACATTGTAGACTGGTAGATCGCTGGCGTTAATGTACCGCAGTACGTCCCACGCTAAGTACGCTGTTCCAACTAGCATTTCTCCGGGAATGTGTTTGAGCCCAGGATCATCCTCTAGCCATGCGGTGAATTTTGACGATTGCTGGCGGAGCTCCTGGCTTCGCGCCAGAGAGAGTTGGGCTGCCTGCTTTCGGTATGCACGATAGGCGAAGAACGCGACGATGCTCGAGACAAGCACCGAGAGAAGTGAAGCGCTTGCGCTGACAACCGGAGGCTTGAAATGCTCAATTATCGCGAAAAACTTACCAACTAGATCACTAAACGGCACAGCGTAATCGTAGTCTGTTGATCTACGTTGGTGTCGGTTTTGTGGAGGCTTGCTCCGCAGTCTGCCTAGTTGGTCGCGACGCCTCTGCATCTCATCAGGCATAGGTTCCTCTGCCCGCATAGCGTCGGACCATGAGCTGGGAGAGCCGCGTAGACAGGATCAACCGGGTCCCGCCGGTTGGCTGGGCGCCCGCCCCCCGGCGCCAGGGTGCGATCAAGGCACAGCACGCCACCCGCCCCATGGGCGTGGGCCTTTATGCCCCTGAAGACAGGCAAGCCGGTGAGCGAGCTGGGTGCTGGCTGACGGGTCCTTCTCGGCGACTTGGGCGGCCATGGTGGTCATGCGTAGTTCACGGATGTCGCGCAGGATCTCGAAGCCGTCCCATGCGGTCACGTCGTAGCCGTAGGTGCGGCAGTAGTCGGTCCACTGTTCGGCGGTGAGCCAGCCGGTAGTGACATGGGATACGGCGGTGGAGACGAGGTCCCATTCCGGTGGGCCGTAGGCGCAGCGCTCGAAGTCCATGAGGATCGGGCCGCCTGCGGTGGCGGCGACGTTGCCGCGCCAGGCGTCGCCGTGGACCAGGCGCCACGGGATACCGGCAGGGAGCTCCCTGTAAGCGTCTTGGAGTTCGGTCAGACGCTTGCGCAGCCAGTCCCGGTCCTGGGTGTGGAGCCAGGTGGCACCGTCGATGCGTTCGGCCACGCGCACGAACGGCGCCAGCTCCGGCAGGTCCATCCCGTCCGGGACGTTAAGGCTGTGCAGCTCGCGCAGCAGCCCGGCTACGTCGGTCGTGCTGCCTTGCTCGTGCGGCGGAAGCTCGTGCCAGAACGTCACCCCCTGCTCCCCGACCACAACCGGGGCGTCCGGCTCACCCCACGGACGCACCGCCGGAACCTGGGTACCGGCCAGCCATCGGGTCACCTGTAGTTCCTTGGCCGCCGCGGAGACCTGGCCGGGCCGGGAGATGCGCGCGACCACGCCGCCGGGCAGTCGGTAAAGGTCGTTCTCCCCTGCCCTGATGAGCTTTGCGGCCCCGTGGTCCAAGCCAACCCGCTCACACGCCCCACGCAGCACGGCAGCCGTCTCGGTGCTCATACGGTCGCGACCGCCGCTTCGATCCGGCCGCGCAGCGCGGTTACCTCTCCGAGATCCCGGTGAGCACTCGCGTACCCGCTCAGCGCCCGGAGGTCGTCGGCGGCCCGATGGGACTTCAGCGGGGTAGCCGCTTCCAACGCCCCGCCTCCGAGGGTGGCCGCTTCGAGCGGGTCGCCGGTGACCATGATGAGGGAAGCGAGCTTGGTCTGACTGATCGCGCGCGAACGAGCTGCGGCTTCTCCGTGCTGCCGGACGGCCGTCTCCAGCCGAGTCGCTGCGTCAGTGACGAAACGACCCTGGATGGCCAACTCCCACAAAGCGTGGCCCGTATCGCCCGCGTGCTGGGCGCCGTCGTAGTACGCCATCCACGGAGGATCGTTCGCCGGTTCGGCGCGGGCGTATGCGTCATCCGCGTTGCCCACTGCCATCACGGTGTCCTGCGAGCGCCGCAGCTTGCCGAGTGCTCGGGCTCGGGCGGTGTGCAACATCGCCTGCTCGGTTCCGGTGAGCCGGTCGGACCGCACCAAGGCCATCTCCGCGAAAGTCAGGCCCGAATCCGGATCGCCGCACCAGATGGATTGTCGCGCCATCGACGACAGGATCTTTGCCCGCAGGTGCCAGTCCCCCACCTCTTCCGCACACGAGAGCGCGAACCGGAACATCCGCCGCGCATCGTCATGGGCGTAGGCGTCGAACGCCATGAAACCGGTGACGTGCCCGAGGTAGCCCACTGCGGACAACAGCTCGCCCCGAGTTCGTTCGGAGCACCGGACGTTGAGCAGCTGCACGGCGAACCGCAGTTGCGCCATCACCGCTTCGCGGACGAAGCCTCCGCCGTAGCGGGCATCCCAGGTTCCGAAGGTCTGCGCGATAGCCCGCACCTCGGCGACTTCACTCGCTCCCACCACCGACGGAACAGGGGTCGGCTCGCTGAACGCGAACATGTCGATGACGCGTGCACTGCCGACCGCAGCCGCGCCGGCCCCGACGGTCCGCAAGAACGTCTGCCGGTTCACGCCCATCTCGCGCGGAGGCTCACGGCGGGGACGACGTAACCCCAATTCGCTGTCGGTGGCGACGCCAAGCACGACGCGGAGCGCAGCGCGGCGCTGCTCGTCCTGCGGCCAGCGGATCTTGCCCTGTTCGAGCTTGCCGATGTAGTTCGCGTCGATCTCCGCGACGTTCGTGGCGCCAGTGTTCTCGTAGATCCACGCGTTGACGAGCTCGGCGAGTTCTTGGCGCGTCAACGATTCCCCGGACGCGTTCGGCGACTCGACGCGCTCCCGAGCACGACGCAGCGGTTCATTGGCCTCGGGCATGGCCGACCCCTCATCCACGGTTGGAGGCTCGCTACTCCAAACAGTAACCGCGATCACCGGGACAGATCCTCCCTCAATCCTCCCCCTGCGTTCCCCTTGACAGCCCGGTTATCCGACGTCCCGGCATGAGGCCGTTCAGCGCCACTGTGGACATAGCGCGAGCAGTGACGCCGCGTCGTGCGGCTCTCGCCCGATGAAGGGGAGGTAGTCGGTCCATGTCATTCGAGGAACACCGGTCCACCGAAGCGAGACCAGAGGGCACATTTCGTCCGGTTAGCTACCGGTTTCGGTATCTGCGCGGAGTCGTCGGCGAGTCCCAACGAGTCGTCCACCTAGCGGTATTCGCCGATCAGGGCTCGGTCTGGTCGCTGTGCCGCCGGGAGTTCGTGCTCGACGACGTCGAGCAGATCGAACGCTGCGGGATGCCGTGCATTCCTTGCGCGGGGCGAGCCGCCACGGCGACGGCAGGCTTCTCCCCCGAACTCCAATCGGGCGTGCTCTCCGATGAAGGGCGGGAGGAGCAATGACGGGCGCTGTCGTGCTACTGCTCCTACTTTCGATCGGGCTCGGTGTGCTCGCCTGGCCTCCCGAGCACCCGCAGCAGCCGACTTCTCCTCGTCGTGGGGTTCGCTGATGGACAGCCCGCTGATCTGGATCGCGAGCGTCGCGGAATCGGAATGGCACGCCGCGGCTCGTTGGGAGTGGAACGGCGCTCGACCGGTCGCCGTGTGCGGCCACGTCGTACCGGGCAAGGTGCACGGCCGCCGCAGCGTCCTGCCACCGGCGGGCGCGGGCCGCTCGTGGTGCGCAGCATGTCGCGCCGCGTTGGAGGTCGAACACGGGCACCTCAGCTCTCACCACATCCCGACGCTGGAACCGGACACCACCGCAGTGATCGAGCCCCTGAGCCGAGAAGCGGAGACAGCCCGCAACGTCGAGCTGACCCAAGCACTTCGGTTGGACCCGTCGTGGCCATCGACAGACCTCGACGCCCTAAGTCAGGTCAGGCGAACTCAGTGGGAGCCCCGGTTAGCCGCCTGAACACGCCCCACCAGCTGAGTGCACGGCTCGCCACCCGGCAGCTGTCTCAGCTCCCTGATCGCCGGTCGGCGGTGCAGGCCCCGATACCGCACCGCCGACCGGTTTCCATCCATCCACCCGGTCCGGGCACCGCATAGGCAGCCGCTCGGACTCCCCGTAGCCTGAGGCGAGCCGAAGAGGAGCAGCGCTTGATGGAGAACGCGACGTTCACGCCGCAGACCACCCGCCAAGTCCTGGAGACCGCCAGCGAAGCCGCCGGAGTCGACCCGCGCGGCGCTGAGCTGGTCCGCATGGGCGAGAACGCCATGTTTCGGCTCGCCACTGCTCCGATCATCGCCAGGGTCGGCCGCTCCGTCTCCGCCGGCCGCAAGGAAACACGGATCGCGAGCTGGCTCGCCTCCCACCAGTTCCCCGCCGTCCGGCTCGCCCCGGTCGACCGCGAGCTCGTTCCCGTCGGCGACCTGGCGGTGACCTTTTGGGAGTTCATCGAGGAGAGCGAGCAGCCGATCAGCTCCGGCGAGCTGGGCGACGTGCTGCGGCGGCTGCACTCCATCCCCGAGCCGTCGGACCTCTCGCTGCCGTTCTTCGAGCCCATGCCGAAGGTGGAGAGCCGACTCCAGAACATCGGCTCCGCCCTACCCGACGACGACCGGGCCTTCCTCAGCAACCGCAAGAAGGAACTCGACGAGCAGTTCGCCGACCTCACCTTCGAACTCGGCTTCGGCCCGGTCCACGGCGACTACCACAAGGGCAACCTCATGCGGGACCACAACGGCACCATCCGGGTCATCGACCTCGAAGACTTCTGCTGGGGACCACGCGAGTGGGATGCTTGTGTGGAGGCCGTCCGCTACCAAGCGATGGGCTGGGTCAGCGACGCCGCCTACGCCAGCTACACCGGCGCCTACGGCTTCGACCCGCTGGTATGGGACGGCTTCCCCACCATCCGAGCCATCCGCGAGCTAAACATGACCACCTGGCTCGCTCAGCAGCTCGGGCAAGCTACGGACGTCGACGCCGAAGTCCACAAGCGGATCACAGACCTACAAACCGGCGACCGCCCGCGTCGATGGGCCACCTTCTAAACCGGCCTTTAGGAAAAGTGGGTTTTCGCTGTTCGACAACGTTCATTGATACCTCCCGTACACTCGCCGCTTCGCGACTACGAATAGCCACTGTGGACGGACACCTGTCAACGTTTGCCGTTAATCTGCGGGAAAACGGGGGTGCCTCTCAACCCTGCCACCTGCCTCCGGAGGGCGTTCCGGCCGCAGCGTGTACCGGCCACGCAGCTGGCTACCTGTGGGCTCGCCAGCTGCCGATATCTGTTAGTTGTCGTGGTCTTCGACATCTGTTAGCCGCTAGTGCCCCACGGATTGGCTTCCCGCGGCGGGTGGGTGTGTCGCGGCAAAGTTTCGACATCGGGCCAACTTGAGAGGTGTGTGTGGGACGCTACGGGCGTGACAGAGAGTGGTGGGGTCCACAACGAGAATAGCGGTAAGGTCAGCGGGATTTCTTTCCAAGCTCGCGACGTGCACGGCAATGTCACGTTGCAGCACCGGGCTGCCGGTGCAGACGAGCTGCTAGCCGGGTACTTGGCAGATGCGGTGCGAGAACTCAGTAGAAAGGAAGAGGATCACTGGCGGATCGGTGATCCTGCTCCGTTGTCGGTGCGTTGGCATTCGGCTGAGCAGGATCTGTTCGACTATTGGGAGAACATTCAAGCCAGCCCGCAACGGGCGGATCCGGTGTCGCTGTCGGGTGAGTTCACGACAATCCGGGAGACCTTCAAGGCCACTGGTTCGCAACGGTTGCTGGTTCTCGGACGTGCAGGGGCGGGCAAGACCGTGCTGGCCCACCGTCTGGTTCTCGACCTAATCGAACACCGGGACCACCGCGCGCCGGTACCGGTGTTGTTCAGCCTAAGTGATTGGAACCCCATCACAACCGGGCTGCGGGACTGGATGGCCAACCGGCTTGTGCGCGATCATCCCTTCCTGGCAAAGCACGACGTCACGGGAAAACGAAGCGCCGAGCTGCTCGTCGATAGGGACTGGGTCCTGCCTGTACTAGACGGGTTCGACGAGCTTCCCGAACAGCACCGCCGCGCCGCAATATCCGAAATTAGCCGTGTTCGATGGCCGCTGATGGTCACCAGCCGCCCAGCTGAGTATGCGCAGGCTGCTCGGGAAGTTAAGGCCGTCGGCCGGGCAGCGGCCATCGAACTCGAAGACCTCACCCTTGAACAAACTGAACAATATTTGCGCCGGAGCAGTAACCCCTCGCGCGCCACGGAATGGGAATGCATCTTTGAGTATTTGCGCACTGAGCCCGCGACGATAGCAAGCCGCAACCTCGCACCGGTAGTGACTACACCGTTAATGGTCATGCTCGCTCGCACCACCTATAACGACGTCAACGAAAACTCCCCCGGGAACTGCTTGATACCACACGCTTCCCTGCCCGTGATGATCTGGAACAGCATCTGTTGGGTCGCTATGTGGACACCGTCTACACCGACCACCACGCCATACCATCCGGATCCACAGTCCTAGTCTGGGATCCTGAACAGGTCCGCCGTTGGCTCGGATACCTCGCCACCAGACTCCAAAGTCACGGAACCCATGATCTTACCTGGTGGCGACTTCCCACTCTTCTACACCGCCGCACTCGAATTTTCGCCACCACCATCGCCTATGGGCTCATGCTCGGGCTCGCGTATTTAGTGCTAGAGTCATTCGCCTACGGATTCGAGGACTGGCTCACAGACTTTCTGAAGTTCGGACGTATGCGCGGGGGGAGCGATTTCGCAGTTGCATTGCCGATTAGGCTGGGTTTAGGGCTCGCGCTAGGACTAGGGCTGGGGCTTACGCTCGCGCTTATCAACGAAAAGCGAATCAGCAGACGCGAGCCGGAACGAATACGATTGCGACGCCGAATCAGTATAAAACGCTCTGCCCTGACTTCAAGTGAAGAAGCGGCACGCGGGTTCGTACTCGGGTTAGGAATCGGGATCACACTCGGCCTCGCGGGGGGCCTAGCGTACGGGCCAGTGTACGGACTGGTGTTTGGCCTCACCCATCCGGACGGGGATGGGATCGCGGTCATACTTTTACTAAGCCCGCTTGGGGGATCATGGGAGGCATGTTATTCGGGCTCATGGTCGGGCTCGTGGTCGGAGTCATGATGGGAATCGCGAACGCCGTTGTCTCATCTCTCGGGGAGATCCTGTCCCCGAGAGAGGGGACCACGCCCTGGCAGCTCTTAAGTACTGACCGCACAGTTACGCTTTTCCGAATAACTGTGTCTGTAGTAACAATAATGCTCGTCGCTTATCTCCTTGCTGCTCCCATCACCTCAGGCGCTATCGCAGTCGCATCTTTCTTCGGGGTCATGGGCGGAGCACTTCAGTTAGCCTTCTCGGCATGGGGGAACTGGCTGCTCTTTGCGCGCCTGCTTCTTCCGCTTGCTCGCAGATTTCCGTGGCGCCCAAAACGTTTCCTTGAAGACGCTTACCAGCGAGGCGTGCTGCGCCAAGCAGGTTCGGTATATCAATTTCGGCATACTAGGCTTCGTGACCACCTCGCTGCCGTCAATGAGTCCGAATAGATAACCGAATCACATCGCTGGTGCCTGAGCTTGAAGATATTGCCTTCCGCTTTGCGCCCGGCCGCTGGCCGCCGGGTCGGCGCCAGCCGCACGCCCGGCGGGTCGGCTTGGCCGGGCTCGGATACAGCGGGCAGGCGGCCCCGCAGAGACCGCCCTTGATGAAGAAAAGAAACTCTGAAACACGATAAAACTGAGGTCTACAGAACCCTGAGCAGACTCGACGGCATCGAGTCAGCCGCGTAATCCTCGAACGCTGCGACGGCCGACGAGTCGGAGTGCTGGCGTAGCCGGTCGCGGAACTCATCGAGGTAGGAGTTGACGCGGTAGGACTTCAGCCCGGCGGCAGTATCGACGACCTCGCGGGCGACGGTGACCGCCTGCTCTACCTCGTTCGCCTGGAGGTACGACGTGGCCAAGACCGTACGGCAGAAGGAGAGGCTGCGGACGTAGAGGCTGTCGGAGGACTCGATGGACCTGGCGGCGTGTTCGGTGGCCAGGTCGGGTTTGTCGAGGTCGCGGAAGCAGTGGGCGAACTCGGCGTTCAACTCGGCGAGGTCGAAGTAGCGGATCCAGTTCGGATCGTTCGCAGGGTTGCTGGCGCTGAGGGACTTCTCAGCTTCACGCATTGCCGTGGTGGCTTCCTGCTCATTGCCCTGGGAGGAGAGGGCGCGGGCCTCCATCGAGTGGAACAGTGCCATCGCTGTCGGCGTCGCCTGCCCGCGTGCTCCTTGCGAGGCTGCGCGGGCCAGGTGGACGGCCTGCTCGTAGTAGCCGAGGAAGTTCGCCTGGTGGCTCATGCCCGCGAGGATTCGGCCGGCTAGCGCCCGGTCCCCGGCCGCCCGCGCGAGGCGGAACGCGTGGTGCAGGTAGCGCTGCGCGAGCGCGTGCTGACCGGTGTCGTAGCAGGTCCATCCGGCCAACCGGGTCAGCGCGGCGACCTCTTGGAAGTACCTGCGCCCCAGCTCGTTGTCCGGTGAGACGTGCGGCAGTAGCGGGAGCACTTCGCTTTCGAGGTACTGCGCTACCAACGGCTTCGGTCGACCTCCGCCGTAGCGGTAGTCGTAGCCCGCGAACATCGTGGTCGCGTCGTGCACGGCCTGGACGTCGAACTCGCCGATCGGCCGCGGCTCCACCGGCCGCGAACGCTCACCGTCGCTGCCGAACATCCATTTGACCAGCAACGAACTCCACGCGGCCGGAACAACCAGCAACCGGTCCGACTGCCCGGACGGGCGGAGCTCGAACGAGGCGAGCTGCGTCAGCGACGTGATCGAGTCGCTGATCGTCTCCGGGTATTCGAGCGTGTCGTCCACGTTCTCGGCCGACACTTCGCCGTAGCCAACGTCGTCCATCGTGACCGGGCGGCCGAGCACGTGGCTGAGCACCTTGACCAGCACGTGGCAGGTACGAGCCTTCGGCCGCTTGGTCGCGCCGCTCAGCCACTTCTCGACGTTGGTGTGGGACGGGGCGATCGGCTCGGAACCGTCGAGCTTGCTCAAGTCGCTCATGCGCTTGGCCAGGCCCTTGTTCGTCAGGCCCGCTTCGCTCATCAGCGCAGCTAGGCGCCGGTTCGGTTCCCGCTCAGCCATGATCCGAATGCCTCCGCCGAGTAGTAAAACATGCGGGCCAACCGGACAGGGGCACACGCGACTTGTGGCGTGTGCCCCCTCTGTGCCAATGCGCCCCCTCGTGTGCGCTGCCGTAACGGCGTCCGAACACGGACTCTTGAGTCATGGCAACGGAAACGGAAACCGGGAGCGACCAGACGCCCCGCCACTCCGCGACCACCGCGACGAAAGGACACAGCCATGGCCAAGCAGACGTTCCCCATGCCCGGCTCGAACGGCGGCGGGGTGCTGCCGAAGGTGCTCGGCACGCTGATGACGCTGGCGGTCGTGACGCTGGTGGTACAGGACCCGGTCAGCGCCGCGAACCTGGCGAGGCAGCTCGCGGGATTCCTCGGATCGGTGGTGACCGGGATGGCGACGTTCTTGCAGAACGTTCTGAGCTAGCTCAACCGCTTTTCCAGCTGCTCGACCCGCTTCCGCAGCGCGCGCAGCTCGGCGCGGACCGCCTGGAGATCGTCACTGCCAGCGTCCGGAGTGGACGACTCGCCACCGCGCAAGACCTTCTGCAAGTGGTCCTCCGGCCAGCCGAGGGCCTTCGAGATGCGGCTCAGCGTCCGCGGGTTGCGCCGGCGGGTGCTCAGCACGTGCACGAGTTCGCGCACCGTCGTCAGCGAGACCTCGGCCTGCGTCGCGAGATCGGTCATCGTCGTGCCTCGTTCGTCCAGCCGCTCGCCGATGGCTTGGCCGACCGCACGCCAGTCCTCGTTCAAGGGGCCTCCTGCCCGTCGTGACCTGCGGCAAGCCTAGCTGAGCCGATCACTTCACTGCCAAATCACTGGTGAACCCGTTGACAATGCACTATCAATTCACTACCAATATGAGCGTGAAACGACACCATGGAGGCGTCATGTACGAGCTTGACCTCGACGTTCCGAGCGCTGCCGATCTGGCCTCGATCGAAGCCGAGTTGCCTGAGTGGGACCGACTGCGGGTGCGGGACCACTGGGATGCCGTGATCGCCGAAGAGTTGGGAGCGCCGCAGCCTCCCGCAGCGCCTTCCGGGAGCTCGAACCTGGGTTCCGGCGATCGGGTGCGAGCTCGGCGCCACCTGCGGCGGGCCGACAACACCGTTCTCCGACGTGTCACCGCCGCAGTTGAGGACCCGACGGTCCTGCACGACGAGGCCGCGTGATCAGCGTCAGCCGAACGACCGTCGTCTACGACGTCCGCACCTTCAGCTAGCGGTGCCCCCGGCCCGGCCGATCCCGCCAAGAACCGCCGGGCCGGGGCTCCCGACCAATCCCTGATCAACCAGGAGGAATCCGATGCTAGTGCGCCTGTTCAGGTTCGTGAGCCCGTCCGTGCGGGTGACGTTCCGGGTGCTGCGAGGGCTGGTCTTTCCGATCGCCCTGCTGATCGCGCTGTCGCTGGCCTCCGGGCTGGTGCGCACGGCCGCGCTGTGCGCGTTCGCCGTGGTCGCGTTGCTGCGCGGCGCCATCCTCACCGTCGACTACTTGGCCGAGCGCACACCGGCGCCGCGGCTGGGTGGGGCGGTGGCCCGATGAACACCGCCAAGAGCGCCTACCCGGTTCCGATCGACGAGCTGATCCCGCAAGCCCGGCAGCTGGCCACCGATCTCGGCGAGTTGCCGTCGCGGAACCGGCTGATGTCGGAACTGCGGATCGGGGCGAAGAAGGCAAACACGGTCCTCGAATTCCTTGGCAAAGCTGATGCGGAGGCCGAGGAGGCGAGTCCGGTCCGGCTGCACCTGGTCGCCGAGACCGAGCCGGACGACTCCGGCCAGGACCCGGCCGAGCCCCTCTCGGAGGACGACGAAGACCAGCTGACCCCGGAGCCGGAACCCACCGAGCCCGTCTCCGCAAGGGGCCGTGGACCGGAGAAACAAGGCACTCACACGGAAGCCGTTCCTGCCGAGCACGAGCAGGCCAGCAAGATCGCGAGCCCGGAGCTGCCTCCAGTGGCCCGGCCGGTTCCGCGATGGCCGGTGCTGTTGCTGGCGTTGCCCGCGTTCGTGGCGATCTGGTCCGGCTGGGTCGGCCTGGGCGGGCTCACCGGCTTCGGCATCGTGCACCCGCTTCCGGGCATCTGGGACGGGTTCGAACTCAACACCGCGATCACCCTCCCCATCGGAGTCGAGACCTACGCCGCCTACGCACTGCGGGTCTGGCTCTCCGGCCAGGTCCCGCAGCGAGCACGCCGGTTCGCCCGCATCTCCGCGCTGGGCTCGCTGGGACTCGGCGCACTCGGGCAGATCGCCTACCACCTGATGACCGCCGCGGGCATGACCTCAGCTCCCTGGTGGATCACCACCTTGGTCGCCTGCCTGCCCGTTGCCGTGCTCGGCATGGGCGCGGCCCTCACTCACCTGCTGCACACCGACCCCACGGAGGTGACCCCATGACCAACCACAACGAGCACCAAGACCAGGACGAGCAGCAGACCGCACGAGTCCTGCACCTGCACTCCGAGAGGGTCGAAGCTCCCAACTCTGGGAAGCCCGGAGCGCCGGAGCCGGAGGTGGTCGAGGGCGAGATCGTCGAGCCGGAGACCGTCGACCAGACCGAGCAGAAATCCGAGACCACGTCGCCGCTGGTGCGACCGGAGAAGCGGCTGCCGATCCTCCCCGCCTGGGCCAAGGACCCGCAGGAATTCCGGGCTACCGCGCGGTGGGCGCTCGGCTACACCGGACACACCGCCGGGTACCACGCGGTGCGCTGCCCGCTCTACCTCGGACGCATCCTCGCGCGAGTTCCGCAAGGAACCCTCCGGCTGCTGCGCGCCTTGCTCAACTGGGTCACCGACGCCGAAGGTCGTCCGGTCCGGTACGCCTCGGCCCGACGAGAGGACGCCGCCGAGTACCTGAAGCTCTCCCAGCAGCGGGACGGCCGAGTCCGGGCCAGAGCTGTGATCGCCACCGGCCTCGGCGCTGCGAGCGTCGTAGCGATCTTCCTGGTGCGGGAGCTGCTGCCGGAGATCGCGCAGTGGGTCTTCGTCACCGCTGCTCTCGCCGGTCTGGGCTGGTTGGGAGCGCCTTCTGACAAGCCGATCGCGAGCCGGGCGGTGGAGTCCACCAAGGTCCCCAAGCTCACCTCCGGTGCTGTCGAAACGGCCTTGGCGTCGCTGGGCATCTCCCTGGTCAACCAGGCTTTGGGCAAGGGCGGAACCGGGGTCGGGTTCCCCCGGCCGATCGCACGCGACGGGAAGGGCTGGCGCGCGGACATCGACCTGCCGCCCGGAGTCACGCCCGGCGACATCATGGAACGCCGCGCCAAGCTCGCCTCCGGACTCCGGCGCCCGCTCGGGTGTGTGTGGCCCGAAGCCGACAACACCGAACACGCCGGACGCCTCGTGCTGTGGGTCGGGGATCAGGACATGCGCAAGGCCACCCAACCGGCATGGGCGCTGCGCAAGGGACACCGGGTGGACCTGTTCCAGTCGCAGCCGTTCGGCACCGATCAGCGTGGGCGGTGGGTGGATGTGCGGTTGATGTTCACCTCGGTGGTCATCGGGGCAATTCCGCGGATGGGTAAGACGTTCGCGCTGCGTGAGCTGCTGCTGATCGCCGCACTCGATCCGCGTTCCGAGCTGCACACCTACGACCTCAAAGGCACCGGCGACCTCGACCCCCTCGAACCCGTCACCCACGTCCACGGGGTCGGGGACGAGCCCGAAGAGATCGACCAGGCCGTGACCGACCTGCGCGGGCTGCGCGACGAACTGCGGCGGCGGGCGAAGCTGATCCGCGATCTGGCGAAGAGCGGAAAGGCGCCGGAGAACAAGGTCACCCCGGACTTGGCCAGCAAGAAGAGCTTGCGGCTGCATCCGATCGTGATCGGGGTGGATGAGTGCCAGGTGTGGTTCGAGCATCCGGACTTCGGCGAGGAGTTGGAGGCGATCTGCACGGACCTGGTCAAGCGGGGTCCGGCGCTGGGCATCATCTTGATGCTCGCCACCCAGCGCCCCGACGCGAAGAGCCTGCCGACCGGGATCAGCGCGAACGTCTCGACCCGGTTCTGCCTGAAAGTCCAGGGACAGACCGAAAACGACATGGTGTTGGGCACCTCGAAGTACAAGCAAGGCGTGCGCGCCACGACGTTCGCGTGGGACGACAAGGGCATCGGCTACCTCGTCGGCGAAGGCAGCGAAGCGCAGATCGTGCGCAGCGTCGCCGGACTCGACGGACCCGCCTCGGAGAAGGTCGTTGCCTACGCCCGGAACCTGCGCGAGCAGGCGGGGACGTTGACCGGTCACGCCATCGGCGAGCGACTGGAGTCCGAAGAGGACTCCCGCCGAGACACGCTCTTGGAAGACGTCCTCACGGTGGTGCCGGAGGCGGAGAAGAAGGTCTGGAACGAACGCGTCATCGCACGCCTCTACGAACTGCGACCCGACGTCTACGGCACCTACCGGGAAGCCGCCGACCTCACCGCCGCACTGAAGCGACACGGCATCCGCACCGCTCAGGTCTGGGGCACCACCGACGAAGGCAAGGGCGCCAGCCGCATCGGCATCACCCGCGCCGACATCACCGAAGAAGTCACGGAACGTAACCGTCATCGCGATGCCGGATAGCCCCCGGCACGTCTCTAGCCCTAGACGGTGCCGCCTCTAGGCCTAGAGACCCCGCTAGACACCTCTCTCTTTCCTCACCAGCGCCCTAGCCCCTAGAGGCGCCTGGGCCGACGCGTGCCAAAAACCGCCAGGAGGCCATCCATGACCCCCACCGAACCGGCAACGGCGTTCCTGTTCGCCGCCCTACTGATCGTCACTCTCGGTTACGCGGCGAGCTGCAAGATCTGGCCGTTCAAGGCCTGCCGGACCTGCGGCGGCACGGGCAAGCTCCGCTCCCCGTTCATCCGGGCCATCCGCCACTGCCCGCGCTGCCGCGCCACCGGGCTGCGCCCGCGGATCGGGCTGAAGGCGTGGAACGCCTACCGGCGCCTGCACCACAGCAACCGCCGCAACCGCTGACGAAGACCGCGGCCCCGCCCGGCTGTCTCTGGCCGGAGCACCGACCGGGCGGGACCACTTCACCCCCTTGCGCAGGAGGCGCACCTGATGTTCGCAGAGATCACCTTGCCGCTGGCTACCGCTGGTTGGGCGGCAATCGCCACCGCCACGGCCGTCACGCTCCACCGACGTCTCCACACCGACGAACTGACCGGCATCGGCAACCGTTCCGCCCTCCGCCGCCACGCACGCCGCACCCGTCGAGCGGGACTGGTCGGAGTGCTGCTGATCGACCTCGACCGCTTCAAGGTCATCAACGACACCCACGGGCACGACTTCGGCAACGAGGTCTTGGCCGCCGTCGCCGCCCGCCTCGCGGATAACACCGCACCGGGTGAGCGAGCCGTCCGGCTGCACGGGGACGAGTTCGCCGTGCACCTCGGGCGGACCACCCGCACCCACGCCGTGCGCCGGGCCAACGAGATCACAGCCGCTCTCGCCGAGCCCCTCGACGTACGCGGCCATCAGATCACCGCGCTCGGCAGCCTCGGGCTCACCGTCGCCGCAGCCGGCACTCCGCTCGGCGACCTGCTCGGCGCGGCCGATCGCCGCATGTACCGGGCCAAACATGCCCGCCGGATGCCCGCGATCCGAACCGGCAGACCTCGGCGCACCCGCGATCTGTCGCCACCCGACCACGCCGCATGAAGGAGGAGACCATGACGACTTCCCTCGAACTCGCCACCTGGCTCGCGCGCCACGAGCTGCACGTCTTTCCCTTGCGGCCGAACAGCAAACGCCCGTTCGGCAACTGCTCGGGGTGCAGGGCCGAGCAGTGCATCCCTGCTGAATGCGGGTGCCTGGCAGCCGAGCGTCCGTGCCACGGCTACCTCTCGGCGACCACCGACCTGGACCAGATCCGGCGCTGGTGGTCGCGGATTCCACGAGCGAACGTCGCGATCAGTACCGGTCCGTCCGGACTCGTGGTGCTCGACCTGGACCGCAAGACCAAGCCAGCCGCACCCGCCGCACACGACGTGCCCACCTCGGTCGCGGACGGGTTGGAAGCACTGCACGCCATCACCGCGGCCGAAGACGTGGCCTGGCCGGAGACGCTGACCGTCGAGACCCCCAGCGAAGGACGTCACCTGTACTTCCGCTCCCCTGACGAGCTGGAAGTCAGCAGCGACGCCACCGGCCGGGTCGGCCACCAGATCGACATCCGGGCACAAGGCGGCTACGTGGTCGCACCGGGCTGCGGGATCACCGCGCCACCCGAAGACCTCTTCGGCCGCTACGAGCGAGTGTCGTTCGGGATCGAGATCGCCCCACTGCCCGAGTGGCTGAGGCCGCGGGTCGCTCCTCCGACTCCGGCAGTCGAGCCGGTGGAAGCTCCCAACGTCCCCGCCGGTCCGATCGGAGACCACGCTCCCGCCTACTGGCGCCGGATCTGGGATGCCGAGCTGCACAAGGTCGAGACACGCGAAGGGGAGCGGTGGCGACTCGTCTACGCCTCTGCCCGTCGGCTGGCGAATCTCGCCGTCCACGACGCCGCGCCGTGGTCCGAGCACGACGCCGTTGAAGCCCTGGTCGCCTCCGCGATCCGCCGCCGCCAGCGCACCGGCAAACCGCTCGAAGAAGCCACCGCCCGCCGCAACGCCGCACGCGGTTGGCAACGCGGCAGCCACGACGGCCCGGAATCCCTGCTCGGCCTCGGCCGCACCGCATGACCACTCCCGACTCCACCGGAGACAGCCCGATGACATCCCAGCCCGCCCGCACCGGCGCCGCACTGCTCGACGAACTGCACGCCGCCCTGACCCGCTACGTGATCCTGCCCAGCCCGCACGCCCTGGACGCCGTCGTGCTCTGGACCGCCGCCAGCCATGCACAACTCGCCTGGGCACACGCCCCGCGCCTGGTCATCCGTGCACCGGAGAAGCGCTGCGGGAAGTCCCGACTGCTCGACGTCGTGGAGGCGACCTGCCATGACCCGTTCCTGACCGTCAACGCCAGCCCGGCGGCCGTCTACCGCTCCATCACTGACGACCCGCCCACGATGCTCGTCGACGAAGCAGACACGATCTTCGGCCCGA
Source organism: Saccharopolyspora gloriosae (assembly GCF_022828475.1). Lineage (GTDB taxonomy): Bacteria > Actinomycetota > Actinomycetes > Mycobacteriales > Pseudonocardiaceae > Saccharopolyspora_C > Saccharopolyspora_C gloriosae_A. The sequence continues at coordinate 5,905,895 of NZ_CP059557.1, forward strand.
ACGCCGATGGCAACGAAGATCTTCGCGGTCTGCTCAACGCCGGGCACCAGCGCAACCGCCCGGCCAAGCGCTACGACGCCTCCACCAACCGGGTCGAGTCGATCGCCACGTTCGCGATGGCCGCACTCGCCGGAATCGGCACCATGCCCGACACCATCGAAGACCGCGCCGTCATCATCCGCATGCGCCGCCGAGCACCCGGCGAAAAAGTCGCCCCCTACCGCCACCGCCGCGACCGCCCCGCGCTCGTGGAACTCGCCGGACGGATCAGCGACTGGCTCCGCACCGACCTGGCCCAACTCGAACGCGCCGAACCCCCGATGCCCATCGAGGACCGCGCCGCCGACACCTGGGAACCGCTGATCGCTGTCGCCGATCACGCGGGCGGTGACTGGCCCGACCGGGCACGGCAAGCGGCCCTGACGCTGATCGCCGAGTCCCAGGGCGACAACGAAGGAACGCTGCGCACTCGGCTGCTGGTGGACTGCCGCACCGCGTTCGGTGATCAGTACGAGATCGCCAGCGGGGAACTCATCCGTCAGCTCAATGCCGACCCAGAAGCGCCGTGGCGGGACTACGGGGCTCAAGGGCTCACTCAGGCCAAGCTCGCCCGGCTGCTCGGAGAGTTCGACATCCGCTCGGGAAACGTTCGCTTCCCGGACGGCAGCCAGTCCAAGGGCTACCGACGGGCGGACTTCCTGGACGCCTGGACCCGCTATTGCCCGCCCCCTGGGGGTGAGCCGTCCCGGCCGTCCCAAGCGTCGCCGCCCAGCTCAACGCGGGACGCCTTGCACCCCTGGGACGGATCAAAGCGTCCCACCGAACCAAACCGTCCCAGCCTGACCAGCATCGCAACGCCTGGGACGGCTGGGACGGACAACCCCGCCAACACCACCGAGAGGGGAGCAGCGTGACCGAGAACGTCAGCACCGAATCGACCCCGTTCCGGCGCGAGGACGTCCCCGCTCGACTTCTCTACCCGGTCCGCGAAGCCATGGTTCTGCTCTCCATGAGCCGCTCAACGATCTACGAACAGCTGCGCAGTGGACGGCTGCGTTCGGTGTCCCAAGGCAGTTCACGGCTGATTCCCGTCCGAGCGCTGGACGAGTACGTGGAACTGCTGGAGAACGAGGCGAAGGAGGCCACCGATGGCAAAGCGGCGTAGCCGAGGTGACGGCGGCCTGTACTGGTCCGAGGAACGACAGCGGTGGATCGCGTCGGTGACGGTCGGTTTCGACGCACGCGGAAAGCGCATCGTCCGGAAGGCGAGCGGCAAGACGAAGACCGCCGCCCATGCGAAACTCCGCGAGATCCTGCGCGACCAGGAAGATGGTCAACCGGCTGAAGACACCGCCTACTCCGTCGCTGATGCGGCCCAGAGCTGGTTGGCCTACGGGCTGAGCGGCCGAAGCAAGTCCACAGTAGACAACTACCGCTTCCAGGTCGAAGGCCACATCCTCCCCCGCCTCGGAAAGCGAAAACTCCGTGAGCTGTCCGTCGAAGAGGTCGACAAATGGTTGGCCGACAGGGCCAGCGTGCTGAGCACGCGAACCGTACGCCTGCTGCATTCGCTCTTGAGCCGGATCGTCAAGCACGCGCAAGCCAGGGACAAGGTGAAACGGAACGTCGTATCCCTCTGCGAGATTCCAACGGGGTTGGACGGAAGGCCGTCGAAGTCCCTCAACCTGGAACAGGCCAGGGCCGTGCTCAAAGCCTCGGAGAAGTCTCCGTTGCACGCCTACATCGTGCTTTCACTGCTCATCGGAGCCCGTACCGAAGAACTTCGCGCGCTCCGTTGGGATCACGTCGACCTGGACGGTGCCGTCACGGCAGAACCTCCGGTGCCTCGTTCGATCTCGGTGTGGCGCTCGGTTCGCGAAGGTGGCGACACCAAGACGCGAAAGTCACGCCGGACGCTCGCGCTTCCGATGCGCTGTGTCGTCGCGCTGCGGTTGCACCGCATCCGGCAACGGCGGGCGAAGCAGATCGCCGCCAGCAGCTGGCAGGCGACGAACCTCGTGTTCACGTCCGCGGTCGGCACTGAACTCGACTCGCACAACGTGCGCCGCGAGTTCCGGAAAGTCATCAAGGCCGCAGCCTGCGGACTCGATCCGAAGGAGTGGACTCCGCGGGAACTGCGCCACAGCTTCGTCTCACTGATGTCGGACTCCGGGGTACCGCTGGAAGACATCGCGCGGCTGGTCGGTCACAGCGGCACCAGGGTGACCGAGCTGATCTACCGGCACCAGATCAGGCCGGTCCTCGTCGACGACTCAGGGACCATGGATCGACTCTTCCCCACCCAGCGCAGAGAGCCGTAGTCACGCAGTTAGTCCCTCAGAAAGGAAACAGGGCCGATGTTCCGAAGAACATCGGCCCTGTGACCTGCGATTTCAATGTGGAGCTGAGGGGATTCGAACCCCTGACCCCTTGACTGCCAGTCAAGTGCGCTACCAGCTGCGCCACAGCCCCTGATTCACTTCTGCGGTGTTCGGTTCCGGTGTTCCGGTCCCGTTCATCGCGTGCCTGCATACCGTACAACAGGTCGCTGAGGGGCTCGCGAAGGGGGTCCCCTTTGGATCATCGACGCGACCGAGAATCCGCCGCGCGGGCGACCGCTGAGGCTTTGCGCTGGGAATCCTCAGCGGCCGCCCGTCGGAGTCAACCTGCTCGGCCGTGCTCGCTGGGGAGGCCTCGGGTGTTGGCGGCTCTGACGAACTCGGCGCGCGGATCGTGCAGTTCGCCCAGGGCCACGGTCTGGCGGCGCAGTGGCAGTTCCAACAGCCAGTCACCGAGGATGCGGGCCTTCAAACGCGCCGTCGGCAGCTTCGCCAAGTGGTACACGCGATGCAGCACCCACGCGGGCAGGCCTTTCAGCTTGATCCCGTAAACCTCGGCGGCTCCCTGGTACAAACCCAGGCCCGCGACGGAGCCGGCGTGGCGGTGCCGGTAGTCGCGAAGTTCGTGGCCGCGCAGCGAAGCGACGATGTTGTCGGCGAGCACCCTGGCCTGACGCACCGCGTGCTGCGCCGACGGGCTGCACATGGCGTCCTCGTCGTCGCTGGTCAAGTCCGGAACGGCCGCGCAGTCACCGGCCGCGAACACCTCCTGGGTGCCGCGGACCTGGAGTTTCGGGGTGCATTCGACGCGGCCCTTGGCGTCGCGCGGCAGATCCGAGTCCTCCAGCATCGGGTGCGGTTTGACCCCTGCGGTCCAGGCGATGGTGTCCGCGTCGAACTCGTCGCCGTCGGAGAGGACGACGTGCCCGTCGGTGAGCGTCTTGACGGTGGTGTCGGTCTTCACCTCGATGCCGCGCTCCTCCAAGATGCGGCGGGTGTACTCGCCCATAGGTGCGCTGACCTCGGGCATGATGCGCCCGGTGGCCTCGATCAAGATCCAGCGCATGTCGCCGGTGTCCAGAGTTCGGTAGCTGGGCACGGCCTCGCGGGACATGCTCTCCAGCTCGGCCATCGCCTCGATGCCCGCGTAGCCGCCGCCGATGAACACGAAGGTGAGCAGGCGCCGCCGCAGCTTCACATCCGAGGTGCTGGCTGCGATGTCCAGCCGGGACAACACGTGGTTGCGCAGGTAGATGGCCTCGCCGATGGTCTTGAAACCGACGCCTCGCTCGCTGAGGCCGGGGATCGGCAGCGCCTTCGACACCGAACCGGGCACGACCACCAGCACGTCGTAAGTCACGTGCTCCTCGGTGCCGTCGGCGAGCGTCGCGGTGAGTTCACGATTTCCGTAGTCGATGCAGGTGACCTGTGCGGTGAGGACTTCGCTGCGGCGCAGCGTCTGGCGCAGTGGAACCACGATGTGCCGGGGCTCGATGGAACCGGCGGCCGCCTCCGGCAGGAACGGCTGGTACGTCATGTGCGACTGCGGGTCGATCACGGTGATCCGTGCTTCGCCGGGCTCCAGTTGCTTCTGCAGCCGCATGGCGACCGTGAGGCCGACGTGGCCGCCACCGACGATGACGATCCTCGGTTTACGGCCGCCCGGGCCGGGGGTCGAGCCGGTGGACTGCTGTTCGGGGGTCTGCTGGTCCGTTTCACTGGCCATGAACCGGGTCTCCTCTCGCGCCCGCGCGAGTCCGCCGCGGGTCGACCTCGCGGTCCGGATGCCTGCGCAGGTACTCCTGTTCCAATGCGAACGAGCGGGCCGTGTGCTCGCGCAACGCGTCGTGCGAGCCGTGCAGGAACGTCTCGTTCCGGGTGAGGTGCAGCTGGTGGATCTCCCGCAGCAAGTCTTGCTCGGTGAGGTCGTTGCCGGGCACGCCGATGCTCATCGCCACCCTCCTCAGGCCGCGGCGCGCTGCTTCGGCACCCGCTTCGCCAGCAGCTCCTGGCGCTCCCGCTCGCTGAGTCCGCCCCACACGCCGTAGGGCTCCTGCACGGCCAACGCGTGCTCTCGGCAGGATCGCATCACCGGGCAGGAGTGGCAGATCCGTTTGGCCTGCTCCTCGCGATTGCTGCGGGCGCTGCCGCGTTCGTTCTCCGGGTGGAAGAACGTGCTCGTGCTCAAGTCCCGGCAAGCAGCCTGCAACTGCCACTCCCAGGTCTCCGCCACCGGTTTGGGCAGCCGCATAGTCGCCGTCATCGTGATCACCACCTCGCCACGGGCTCGGGCACTGCGGTTGTCAGCACCAACGACGACATACCCGGTTAGGGGACGTCGGACACCTGCGTCAGCTGGGGGTTTTGGAATCTTGTCCGGCTTGGCGTGTCGGCGGGGGTTTTGGAATCTTGCCCGGCTTGGCGTGTCGGCGGGGGTTTAGAACCTTCCCCGGCTTGGCGTGTGGTTGCTGTGGTGCGTGGAAGGTCGGCTTTAAGGATTGCTTCCACGGCTCTTGTTGCTGAGGCGTACGGGTAGTGGAACCTCAGCGGTCTTCTCGCTGCGGGATCTTTTTCCCTAGTGGCTCCGCCACGAGGGAAAAACCCGTCCTCGCGAGAAGACAGCCGAGAACCCGTCGGTGGTCACCCTGCTTACGTGGGCTATGCGCTGACGCGCATACAGGCACGGCCTCCGGCCGCAAGGCAGGCTTGCTTCGCTGCGACCTTCGCGGGCTTCGCCGCGTAGAGGTGCCGGTGCGGGTCGGGTGTTCTCGTCAGTCGAGGAGTTCGTCGACTCGTCTGGCGTAGGCGGTGACGGGGTACACGGGTTCGAAGCCGCAGGTTTCGGTGAAGCGTTCCGCTGCTCCGCCCTCGTCGCCGTAGGCCGCGACCAGGCGGGCGCCTCGGGCGTAGAGGTCGTCCACGACGTCTGCGACCAGGGACGATCCTGCTCCGCGGCGTCTGCGGCCGGGGCGGACGATGGCGTGTTCGACTAGGGCGACGCCGTGTTCGACGAAGCCTTGGGCGAAGCCCGCGAGCCGATCGGCCTCCGGGTCGTCGAGCACTCGCAGCACGCAGCGCGGGTCGTCGCCCCGGTGCGCCAAGGTCCGGACCAGGCGTCGTTCGCCGGAGTCGGACAGGCCCGCGTCGTCCCCGATGAGTTCGGCGATGCCGCGCAGGTCGTCGTCGGTGGCCGGCCGCACGGGCTGGGTGGCCGTCTTGCGGGCGCGGTGCAGCAGCGCCATGTTCTCCTCCACCGCGCGCCAGCCGGAGTCGTCGGCGATGCCTTCGATCTCCCCGACGGTGGTGGGCGAGGCGTACACGACGGCTTCGGAGCGTCCCGCGTCGGCGAAGGACTGCTCCAGCGTGAGCAACGTGGTGGCCACTTCGGCCAGCGTTCCCCACAGGCCGCAGGCGTGGTTCGCGGCGGGCAACGGGTTGTCCTGGTTGAGCACCAGGGTGGCCGCGCCGACCCGGCCGATGCGGCCGTACCGGACGGCGCCGGAGGCGAGGCGGGCGTTTTCGACCAGCCCTGCGAGTTCCCGCGCTTGGCGCGGGTGCAGCAGGGCGTCGTCGTCAGGATCGTGCAGCGGGTCCACACGTCCATTGTGGAGGTCTCCGGCCAAGTTTCGTATCCGCCTGCGACATTAAGGTGATCCCAGTTCGCAACTCTCGAAATCGCGCCAGAAGACCGTAATGTCGCTAGAGCACCTGCGTGCGAACTCGGGAGTCGCCGTGACAGGGACATACGATCACCACCGCGAGCGGCTGCGGCGCCAAGCCGACGAACAGCTCCGCGCACGCCCCCCGTTGCCGACCTGGCAGAAGCGGGTCGTGGAGCGGTTCGCGGTGGAGCGCGGCACCGGTTGGTACACGTTGTTGAACCAGTTCGCCCCGCACACCCCGGACAACCGGCCGGACGTGGTGCTCATCGGCCCGGGCGGAGTGCTGGTGGTGCTGCTGTGCGATCACGAGCCGCACGCGGAGGCGACGCGCGCGGCGTTCGTGTGGACCGCGGAACTGCTGGCGGGACTGGCCACGCCGCACGGGCTGCTCACGGAGGCCGCGTTGCGCACCGTCGCGGTGTTCCCGGAAGGCCGGCGCGGCACCGCGGGCGACGGTGAGCACCTGGTGGTGACCGAGTCGGAACTGGACCGGGTGCTCGTGCGCGACGAGCCGCTGCTGGACGCGGCGGACGCGCTGGCCGCCGCCCGCCACCTGGACAACCGCACGTTCGACCTGACTCCGATCGCGTGGAATCCGTACCGGATTCCGCAGCCGAGGGGCGCGGGCGAAGTGGGTTCCTCGGACCGTTCCTCCGGCCTGTTCGAGGTCCGGCGGTTGCGGGAGGAGCGGGCCGAGCATCCGCCGCAGGACTCCGCGTTGGACTGGCGGCTGTTCCTCGACGACCCCCAGCTCGGCGCGGTGCGCAGGCAATACGGCGGTCCCGCGCTGATCTCGGGGCCTGCGGGCACCGGGAAGTCGACGCTCGCGCTGCACCGGCTGGCGTACTTGGCGCGGCGCAGCCCGGGCAAGCTGCTGTTCACCACACACCTGAACACGCTGCCGGAGCTCGCGCGGGAGCAGTTCCGGGCGTTGGCGCCGCAGGTGGCGCACCGGGTGGAGTTCCGGAACCTGCATTCGTGGGCGGCCGACCTGCTCGCCGAACGCGGCCGGGACGCGGTGGTGGACGAACCGCGGGTGGACGCGGCGTTCGCGGACGTGTGGGAACGCTCCGGGCGTCGGGGACCGCTGGCGGGCGCTCGCCCATCGCGGCACTACTGGAAGGACGAGATCGACCGGGTGATCAAAGGCCGTGGCCTGGGCACCTTGGAGTCGTACAAGTCCGCGCCGCGGCGCGGTCGCGGTGGACAGCTCAGCCCCGCTTTCCGGGCGCACGTCTGGGAGTTCTACTGCGAATACGAGCGGGAACTGTGCGAACGCGGCATCTACGACCGCAACGATGTGCTGATCCGCGCGTGGGACGAGCTCGGGCGGAAACCGTTGGGCCGCGGCTATTCGGTGGTGGCGGTCGACGAGGTGCAGGACCTGACGCTGGTCGGTTTGCGGCTCGTGCACGCCGTCAGCGGCGAAGGACCGAACCGGTTGTTGCTGATCGGCGACGGTCAGCAGCAGGTGTTCGCCGGTGGCTGGCGGCTGTCCGAAGCCGGGATCTCGTTGCGCGGCCGCAGCGAGGTGCTGCGCCGCAACTACCGCAACCGGGGCGCGATCGTCGAGGCCGCCGGTGAGCTGGACGCGGTGAACCGGTTCGACGACATCGACGGCGGGGCGCCGGCGACGCTGCGGTCGGCGCTGCCGGTGCTCAGTGGCGGGAAAGTGGTGCGGTGGAACGGAGCCGCGCAGCAGGACGCGGTGCTCACGGCACTGCGCGAGCTCGGCGCGGAAACCGGTTCCGCCGTGCTCACCCGCACCCGTTCCGCCGCTGAGGAGTGGGTGGAAGTGCTGCGCCGCAACGGTTTCCCCGCCGATCGGATCGCTCCCTGGTCGGCGGATCCGGAGCCGGTGCGGGTGGGGACGTTGGCGGAGGCGAAGGGCTTCGAGTTCCGCGCGGTGTTCCTGCCCGACGAGCACCGGCCCATCGGTTTCCACCGCGACGAACTCGAAGCACTGCAACGGCAACTCCTGGTCGCGACCACCCGAGCCCGCGACTACCTGTGGATCGGAGCGCTGGAGGAAGCCGACGAGTGACGTTCACACCTGCTCAGGTGACTGTCTCCTTCGCCCGGTCGGACGGGCCGTTCACCCGGCGGCGCCGATCAGGTGAATGGCCCTTGACCGGCGTGATCAGGCGAAAGGGGCGTTCACTCCGGTGGAACCGTTGCGGCGGGCTCGAGCAGGTCGCGCAGTTGGTTCCGGTTGCTGACACCGAGTTTCGGGAACGAGCGGTACAGGTGCGAGCCCACGGTGCGCGGTGACAGGAAGAGCCGATCCCCGATCTCCCGGTTGGTGAGTCCGCGCGCGGCCAGCCGGACGATCTCCTGCTGCTGCGGGCTGAGTTCGTCGAGCACGTCGGGTGCGGCGGTGCCGGGGTCCGCGCCGCCGGAGGCCCGCAGTTCCGCCTCGGCCCTGGCGGTCCACGGAGCCGCACCGAGCCTGCGGAACGTCTCCAGCGCCGCCTCCAGCGGGGCGCGGGACTCGGCGATGCGGCGTGCGCGACGCAACCATTCGGCCTGGTGCAGCAGGGTTCGTGCGCGTTCGAACGGCCACTGCTCGGTGCGGGGGTCGGCCAGCGCGGCGGCGAACAGCGGTTCCGGGTCGGCGGCCAGCATCGCGCGGGCGTGGTCGAGCAGCGCCCGCAGCCGCACCGACGCGCCGTCGTCGAGTCGGTGCGCGGCGGCCCGCACGATGCGCTCGGCGTCGTGCGGTGTTCCCAGGCGTGCCGCGGCGGCGGCCAGTTCCGGCAGCGCCACCGCGGACTGGTGGTAGTGCTCGAATTCCCCGTCGGCGGTGAACATCCGGCGGAACTGCGCGTAGGCGGTCGCGTGATCACCCGCCCCGGCGGCGACCATGCCCAGCACGTACCTGGCCCGGACCGCCACCATCCGGCTCGCCGCCGGGTCCACCATGGACAGTGCTTCGGTGGCGAGTTCCGCGGCTCGCGCGGATTCCCCTCGTAGCGCCAGGACGGCGCCGTCCATCGTCTTGGATCCGGCCATGACGTGCGGGAGTTCGGCGCGGGCACCGTTGTTCAGCGAGTCTCCCGCGATGGCCCGGACCTGCGTCCAGGCACCGGATTCGAACAGCGCCCAGCCTTGGGCGCAGCCGAGCCCTTCCGGCAGCGGTCCCCGCACCCGCCAGCGCTCGAATGCTTGCTCGAACAGGCGAACCGCGAGCGGCGTCTCGTCCAGCAGCCAGGCGATCGTCGCCACCGCGACGCTGTGTCCCGGGCCGGACTCCGCGGAACTCAGCGCGGGAAGCAGCGGCAGCACTTCCGCCCTGCTGCCCACCGGGTCCGCGACGGCCGACACCCATGCCCTGGTCACCGGGTTCTGTTCGCCGGGGATCTCCGGCAGCGCCGCGAGCACCGCATCGCGCCTGCCCGGTTCGGCCGAGTAGTAGGCGACGACGGCGGCGGTGGCCAGCACGTCCAGCGCGGTGCCCGGATCGCGCCGCGCCAGCGCGGTCGCGGTGCGGAACAACTGCGTGAACGCCGCCGCGTGCCGGGTGGTGACGGTGAGCGCCTGCCCCGTCCGCAGCGCGGCGATCGCGAGCAGCTCCGGATCGTCGGTGAGGCCCACGACCCGCGCGGCCAGGTCCTCCACCCACCCGGCCTGGGCGGTGAACAACGCGGAGTTCGCCGCGAGCACGAGTCGCCGGGCGCGTTCGGCGCGGTCCGGGCTCAGCTCGGCGGCGCGCTCCAGCGTGGTCGCGGCGGCCGCGTAGCCACCACGCCGGCGGGCGCGTTCGGCGGTGGCTTCCAGTGCCGCGGCGACGTCCTCGTCCGGTTCGCCCGCGGCGGCCGCCAGGTGCCAGGCGTGCCGATCCGGTTCCTCCGTCGCAGCGGCCAGCCGGAGGTGCGCCCGGCGGCGCTGCTCGAACGGGGCCGAGTGGTACAGCGCGGACCGCACCAGCGGATGCCGGAACCGGAACCGGGAGCCCGTCCAGCGCACCAGCCCGGCTCGTTCGGCGGCCTCCCAGCCCGCGCCGGGCGGGCGCACCGGGTCGGCGGTGTCGGCGGCGGCGAGCACCAGCAGCAATTCGCGGCTGTGCTCCGGCAGTTCCTGCGCCCGCGCCGCGAAGATCTTCTCCAGCCGTTCGGTGGTGGCCGACGGTCCCGGACCGGATTCCTCCGGCACGGCGGCGAGTTCGGTCAGCGCCAGCGGATTCCCCCCGGCCTCCGCCAGCACCCGCAACCGCCGCGCACCGGTCGGCGGCTGCGGCCGCGCGTCGAGCACCCGGTTCGCGTCGAGGTCGCCGAGCGGCTCCAGGCGCAGCGTCGGCAGCCGGTCCATTCCGGGCAGCGGCTGGTCTTCACGGGCACCGATGAGCAGGCTCAGCGGCTCGGCGTCGATCCGGCGGGCCAGGAAGGCGAGCACGTCCAGGCTGGCGCGGTCCAGCCATTGCGCGTCGTCGACGATCAGCAGTCCACCGGTGTCGGACAGCAGGCTCAGCACGGCCAGTCCCAGCCGCATCACGTCCGGTTCGACCGGGTCCTCGTCCACGCCGAACGCGGCGAACAGCCGCGCCGCCTCCGGCCGCCCTTCGGCCCGGCGCAGCACGGGCGCGAGCAGCTGGTGCAGTCCGGCGAAGGCCAGATTCGTCTCGGTCTCGCTGCCGGTGGCGCGCAGCGCGTCCGGCTCGGCCGCCGCGTCGAGCAGCGTGGTCTTGCCCATCCCCGGATCGCCGGTGACGATCAGCACCTGCCCGGTCTCGCGGGCCGCCCGCCGCACCTGCGCGAGCTCCGCGTCCCGGCCGATGATCTCCTGCACAGCAGCCTCCCGTCCGCCGACTGTAGCCCTCCCGGCGCAGGTGCAGTCACGTGACGGATACCCCGCGACCTGGTGCGCGGTGCATATTTCGGGGCATGCAGAGCATCACGCTGGGAGACGTCGAAGTCACGCGAGTGCTGGAGTTCCACGGGCGCGCGATGGGCATGGACGAGTTCTTCCCCGACATCCCCGCCGAGCTGTTCGAGGCCGAGCGGTCCTGGCTGGCCCCGGACTTCTGGTCACCTGCCGACAACGGGTTCATCTCGGCCGTGCAGACCTGGGTGTTGCGCAGCGCGGGCCGCACGATCCTCGTCGACACCGGCGTCGGCAACCACAAGGAACGGCCGTACTCGCCGCATTGGCGGCACCTGAACACCGGCTACCTCGGCAACCTGGCCGCGGCGGGCGTCCGCCCGGAGGACGTCGACATCGTGATCAACACGCACCTGCACGTGGACCACGTGGGGTGGAACACGCGGCTCGTCGACCGGGACTGGGTGCCGACCTTCCCGAACGCCACCTACCTGCTGCCGCGCCTCGACTTCGACTACTGGAACCCGTTGGGCGAGCACCGGCCGAAGCGCGCGCTCAGCCACCAGAACGTGTTCGAGGACAGCGTCGCGCCCGTGCACGAGGCGGGGCTCGCCGAGCTGTGGGAGGGCGAGCGGGTCATCGACGAGAACCTGCGGTTGCTGCCCGCGCCCGGTCACACGCCCGGCTCCTCGGTGCTGCACCTGAGTTCCGGTTCGGACCGCGCCGTGTTCATCGGCGACCTGCTGCACACCCCGCTGCAAATGCAGGATCCGACGCACAACTGCGATTTCGAGGAGGACCCGGCGACCGCCCGCGCGTCCCGCCGCCGACTGCTCGACTTCGCCGCGGACAACACCGCCCTGGTCGTGCCCGCCCACTTCGGCGGTCACGGCGCGGCCGAGGTCGGCCGCTCCGGCGACCGCTTCGAGATCAAGGACTGGGCCGCGTTCGACCGCCCGGAACGGAGCAACCGATGACCACCGTGCCGACCGCGAAGGGCCGGGTCCAGGGCAGGAGAACTGGCGACGGCCTGGTGTTCTCCGCGATCCCCTACGCCGCAGCGCCGGTCGGTCCCGCCCGGTTCGCCGCTCCCCGGCCTGCTCCGCGCTGGGACGGCGTGCGGGACGCGACGCGGCCCGGCCCGACCGCCCCATCGCCGGAACGGGCGTTCGGCGCGCTGGACATGGCCCCGTTCTTCGGCCCCGGCTGGGTCCGCGGCGAGGACTACCTGACGGTGAACGTGTGGACGCCGGACACCGCCGCCCGCGGCTTGCCGGTCATGGTCTTCGTGCACGGTGGCGGATTCGTGTCCGGTTCGGCGCAGGCCGCGCTCTACGACGGCACCGGCTTCTCCCGCGACGGCGTGGTCCTGGTGACGCTGAACTACCGGCTCGGCGCCCCGGGATGGCTCTCGGTGCCGGGAGCTCCGGACAACCGGGGGCTGCTGGACGTGCTGGCCGCGCTGCGCTGGGTTCAGGAGGAGATCGAGGCGTTCGGCGGCGACCCGGGCAACGTCACCCTGTTCGGCCAGTCCGCCGGAGCCACCATCGTCGACGCCGCCTTGGCCGAGCACGCCGACAGCGGGTTGTTCCGGCGGGTGATCAGCCAGAGCGGCAACGGGCTCGGCGCGTTCGTGCCGGCGCAGGCCGAGCTCGTAGCGAACCGGCTCGGCTCGGTCCTGGCCGTGCCGGTGGCGGAACTGGCGGAGGTGCCCGATGAACGCCTGATCGCGGCGACGCCGCAGCTGCGCGGGATGGACCTCGCGGTGGACGGGCGATTCGACCCGCTGCTGCGGCTCACCCCGTTCGGCCTCGTGCTGGAACGGCAGCCCGCCGTGTCCGTCGCCGCCGGGGCTGGCGCGGAGATCACCTTGCTCGTCGGGAACAACACCGAAGAGGGCAACCTCTACCTGGCCCCGAACTGCGACCTGGATCAGTCCACACTGGACGATGTGCGATCGGTCGCGGCGCGAGCGCACCCGGATCCGGATCGGCTCGTCGCCGCGTACCGGGCGCAACGCCCGTCGGCCACCGCCGGTGAGCTGCGCTCGGCCGTGCTCGGCGACGCCCTGTTCGGCGCGGGCACCCGGGCGCTCGCCGACGCGCACTCCGCGCACGCGACGACGTACCGCTACGAGTTCGCCTGGCGCTCCACCGCACTCGGCGGCTCACTGGGAGCGGCGCACGGCGTGGAGCTGCCCTTCGTCTTCGACTCCGCCCGCGGCCCCGGGTCGCACGGCCCGAACTCCCTGCTGGGCACGGAATACGATCCCGAGCTGGGCGCCGAGGTGCACTCCGCTTGGGTGCGCTTCGCCACCGACGGGGACCCCGGCTGGGAGCGCTACACCACGCCCCGCCGCCCCGTTCGACGATTCGCTCGACCGTCCGCAGTGGTCTCGGATCCGCATCCGCTGGAGCGCGGGGCCTGGCGGAACACCGCTACCAGGTGACCGGCAGCGAGTACACGCCGTAAATGACGGCGTCGTCCTTGAACGGCAGCTCATCGCGAGGCCCGGCCAGCGCGAGCGACGGGATCCGGCTGAACAACGTGTCGAACACGATCTGCAGTTCCAGCCGCGCCAGGTTCTGCCCGAGGCACTGGTGCGGCCCGTAGCCGAACGCCACGTGCTGGCGGGCACCGCGATCGATGTCGAACTCGGCGGGCTCGGGGAACGTCGCCGGGTCGTGGTTGGCGGTGTGCCCGAGCGCGATGACGGCTTCGCCCTCGCGGATGAGCGTGCCGCCGATCTCGACGTCGGCGGTGGCGACTCGCGAGGTCACGGTCTCGACGATGGTGAGGTATCGCAGCAGTTCCTCGACCATGCCCAGCGTGCGCTGCGGATCGTGCTTGATGGCCGCGATGTCACCGGGGTTCTCCAGCAGTGTGAGGGTGCCCAGCGAGATCATGTTCGCGGTCGTCTCGTGCCCGGCGACGAGCAGCAGCGTGGCCGTCGCGACCAGGCCCTCGTCGTCTTCGATGCCGTCCTCGCGCTGCTTGGCGATCTGCCTGCTCAGCAGATCGTCGCCGGGCGCGGACTTCTTCGCGGTGATCAGGTCGGCCAGGAAGCCCCGCACCTCACCGGCGGCGCGCAGCCGCTCGTCGGCCGAGGTGGTGCGCCGCAGCATCGCCGCGGAGCGCTCCTGGAAGAAGTCGTGGTCGGCGTAGGGCACGCCGAGCAGTTCACAGATCACCAGCGAGGGCACCGGCAGCGCCAGCTCCGCGACCAGGTCGACGGGTCGCGGACCGGCGAGCATCGAGTCGAGGCAGTCGTCCACGATCCGCTGGATGCGGGGCCGCAGCGCCTGCATCCGCCGCACGGTGAACTCGCCGAGCACCGACCGCCGCACCGGCCCGTGCTCGGGCGCGTCCAACGACAGCATGTTCGGCCGGAAGTTCTTGATCGACTCCTGCTGGCCGGCGACGAGGAACGGGAACCCGGGGTTGCGCCGGTCGGAACTGAACCGCGGATCGGAGAGCGCGAAGCGGACGTCCTCGTGCCGGGTGAGCACCCACGCCGTTGTGCCGACCGGCGTCCTGACCTGGGACACCGGCGCCGATTCGCGCAGCTGCGCGTACTCCTCGGGTGGCGCGTAGGGGCATTGCCGCGCGACGGGGAAGTCCTGCACTGGCTTGTCGGTCACATCGGGCATGACTCAGCCTCCCAATATGGAAGAAAACCTTCCGCTTATCTCCGAACGTACTGAACCGGAAGCGTTCCGTCCACCTGCTAACGGGTGGATGCGAGAATCCCCCCGTGAGCTCGGACATTTCGGCGCAGGAAGGTGAACTGCCGCTGCGCGCCGACGCACGCCGCAACCGCGACCAGATCATCAGCGCGGCCAAGGCGATCTTCGCCGCCGAGGGGCCGGACGCCCCCATGGAAGCGATCGCACGCCGAGCCGCCGTCGGCGTCGGAACCCTCTACCGGCGCTTCCCCGACCGCGAGGCGCTGATCCGCGCCGTCGCCAGGGACAACTTCGCCAACGCGCTGGCCCACGCGCGAGCAGCGGCGGCGGAGCACACCGGCTGGGAGGCGTTGGTGCGCCTGCTTGAAGGCTCCGAAGAACTCCAGTTGAGCGTGCACCTGGCCATGTTGTCCCCCACCGCCTGGAAGATCCTCAAAAGCGACGAGGTCACCCAGGAACTGCGGGCGGCCCTGCTGAGCGTCCTGGAGGACGTGGTGCACGCCGCCCAGGCCGAAGGCTCGATGCGCACCGACGTCGGTGCCGGTGATGTGGCGGCCACCTACTCGCTGCTGCTGCGCCGCACCAACAGCCCGTCCCCCGCCAACCGGCTCGCCGCGGACCGCGCGCTGATCATCATGCTGGACGGCCTGCGCACCTCGCGCTCCGAACTGCCCGGCCACCCCCTCCAGGTCTCCGAAGTCCACCCCACCTGACCTCGCACGGGCGCGCGCCGGGTCACGACGGGCGGAGCAGGACCGGCCTGCCGGTGATCTCCATCGGCTGATCCTGGTCCACGATCTCGGAGGAGCCGTCCAAGCGCTGCACCACCTCGGAGCCCGGTTCCGGCGGTAGCCACGCGGTGCCCTCGTGGGTCCAGCGGATGACGAACCGCTCGCCGCCCCGGTCGAACCGGCACTGCCAGACGTTCTCCGGCAGCAGCGCCCCACCCCCATGACCGCAGGAATTGATCCGCGCACCGCGCAGCCAGTTCTGGAACTCACCGACGAACCGACCGGCCTTGGTCGGCGGGAAACCGGCCGCCTGCAACGGGATCGGCACCCGCCCACCGCCCCAGCTGTAGAAGTAGACGCGGTCGTACCACAGCCACAAGCTCACCAGGTACAAGCGAACCGCGTGGTCGGCGGCCCGTTCCGGCTCGACCTTCGGATCGAACGGGTCCGCGAAGCTGACGCCCGTGTTCCACATCGACGGGTTCGCGTGGGCGTTGTGCAGGGTTCGTTCGATGTCGGCACCGAGTTCGAACATCGTCTCGGGCGGGTCGGCGGCCTTCCGCGGATGCAGCTTCACCCCGCCCGCATCGCAGTGGTCGTAGCCGCGCAGCTCGGCGAACCGCGCCAGGAAGGCGTGGTTGGCGGGCTCCCAGAGCTCCCCGAACCCGGGGCAGACGACCGTGGCACCGGGGGCGACCTCCCGGATCACGCGACTGCCGATCTCGGTCATCTCGACCAGCGTCTCCACCGACCCGGTGAAGTACGGCGGCCCGAAGTCCCACAGTTCGAAGGCCTCCACCCGCCCGGCCGAGCGCGTGGCCACGGCGCGCACGAAGCGCTCCCAATCGTCCAGGTCGTCCGGCGGACCGATCCGCGAATCGTCGTTGTACGCCGACGTCCCGCCCTCGGGAGCCGCCCAGCCCGGCGTGCCACCGAAGGTGAACACGAGCGGCAGCCCCGCGTTGCCCGCGGCCCGGACCAGCCGATCGAAGGTGGTCCAGTCGTACCTGCCGCGCTCGGGTTCCAGGCTCTGCCAGCGGGTCTCGGATTCCCACAACCGCGCTGATCCGACCGGGAATCCGGGCATCATGCCGGTCGCGCTGTTCATCGTCACACCGACGAACGCGGGGTCGATCGGCTGCGGCTGCAGCGTCCAGTCCGGCGCGGAGACCTCGGCCGGCGCGGAGGTCGGCGGCGGGCCGGCGCGAAGCACGTACGCGACCAGCAGGAACGTCGCGAGGAAAGTAGCGACCGCCGCCGGGAACCACCACCACCGCGCTCTCGCGGCCGGCCCGTCCTGCGGACGCGGGACGGGCCGCTCAACCACCCCGGAATCGCCCGGCCCCTCGGGACGTTCCGCCATTTCCGGAATCACGGCGTCGCCCTGCATCGCGGTCCCGTCCGGTCCGGAGTCGCGGTCCGGCCCTTCCCATAAGCGATGCAGCTTCGACAGCTCCGCCCTGCTCGCCCCGCACACCGTGGCGATCGATTCGACCGCCCCGAAGGTCTGCGGGATTCCCTGCCCGCTGCAATAGCGGTGCACCGTGGATCTGCTCAGGTGAGTTCGCGCCGCGATCTGCTCATAGCTGTACCCGCTCCGCCGTTTCAGGTCGTCGAGCAGTTCCGCAACGGCATTGCCGCGTCCCGGCGCCATCTCGCGCTCCCCTCGCGTTCCGATGGCCGGGGAGTCTCCCACGGGACGCCGTCCCAGCGGCCCCGATTCATCTCAAGACGGCCCGATCAAGCCTGGTCGCAACAGACATTTCATCCCATCGTCCCAAGATCGTCCCAGCGCGTTGTCCCACCGGAATTCGCCCGGTGAAGGTGTGTCCACGCGGTTCGACACCGCTCACTGGGGGTCGCTGGGGGTGAGGTCGAGCGGTCACGAGGTGCCGGCCGCACCGAGTGACCGCTCGACCGGAATCCGTTGCCGAAGCGACTCGCGGGATGGATTTCAGCGATCAACGGAACGGATGAAAAGGAGCGAACATGGGCAAAGCGAAACGGGCGATGGTGGCGACCGCAATGGCGGCGAGCCTGGCATCGGTGCTCGGGGGTCCCGTCGCGAGCGCGGCGCACAACGCGGCTCCGGCGCAGGACGTCGCCCCGCTCAGCAAGTGCGGTGACCACGGGCCGATCGACATCCCCGGCGGGAGGGCCGACTTCAAGCTCACCTGCAAGGGCGGCAAGATCACGATCACGGGCTGGGTGCTGGACACCGCCGCGAACGGGAAGTGCGTCTGGGCCTACGGAAAAGTAGGAAACAACGATTTCAAGAGCGGGAAGGCCTGCCCGAAGGGGAAGTCCGTCAACTTCAAGGCCACCGGCAAGGGCAGCACCGCCAAGGTCTACCTCAAGGACGACGGCTGATCAGTCCCGTCCCTGGCGCTGTTGTCCCTCTCCGAGGGGCAACAGCGCGACGGCGAGCAGGGGCCGGCCAGGCCGGGGCGCCCACCGACGCCCCGGCCTTCGGCTCACTCGACGTCGAGCCGCTCGGACAGTTGCGGCAGCAGCGGTTGCCGCTCGTCGACGGGGATCTCCGGGTCGACCGGGGCCTGGTCGGTGTCGCCGCAGTTCGGCGTGGTCGGCTCACCGGTCACGCGGTCGTCGATCCACGCGAACGCGCGCGGGAAGGACGCGATCGCCCCGCCGATGTGCGTCGGCCCCAGGTTCGGCGCGAACTGCACGTCCGCACCCTTGCCGCACCACTCGTCGGCGAGGTTCTTGGACTGCTCGAAGGGGATCACGTCGTCCAACCGGCTCTGCGCGAGCAGCACGGGGAAGTCGGGCTTGCCGTTGCCGATCCGCTGCTCGCCGACCGCACTCGCGAACGGCTCCTCCGTCAGGTATTCGGTCAGCGGCCTGCCGTCCTCGGTGAAGTCCTTCGACTGCGCGAACGCGAACTGCGCGATCCCGTCCACGGTGCACGAGTTCTCGACGCCCTCACGGAACTGCTCGCCCTTGTCGTTGAGGTAGGGCGCGAGGTCGATGTCGTAGCCGGAGGCGATCCCCGCCACGGCGTAGCCGAGGAACGCGGCGTAGAAGCCGCCGTCGAGGTTCTCGCCCACTCCGCCGAGCTCGGCGGGCACGGCACCGGCCGCGACTCCGCGGATGTCGAGCTCCGGGGCGTGGTCCGAGGCCAGCTCGGCCGCTCCCGCCACTCCGCCACCGCCTTGGGAGTAGCCGTAGAGCACCACCGGACCGTCGTCCGGCACGTCAGCGTCGGGCAGCCGCTGCGCGGCGCGCACCACGTCGAGCACCGCGTTGCCGCTGACCTCGCGATTGGTGTAGGTGTGCACTCCCGGCGTGCCGAGGCCCTGGTAGTCGGTCATGGCGACCGCGTAGCCCTTGCTGAGCATGGCCTTCACGAAGAAGCCCTCGTACTCGGTGCCGTTGGCCAGCTGCCGGGACGGCGCGCAGTGGTCGGCGATGCCCTGGGTGCCCGGCGCGTAGCCGATGACGGGCCGCTCCCCCTCACCTGCCCATTCGCCGCGCGGCGTGATGACGGTGCCGGTCACCGCGATCGGAGCACCACCGCGATCACTGGACCGGTACATCACCCGCTGCACATCGGCATCGACCTGCACGACCTTCAACGGATCGAGGAAGTACTCGGACGACTCGGAACGGACGACGTCTCCATTGCCCGACGGCAGTTCGGCCGGCGGCTCGTAGAACGGCGGCCGCTCCTCAGCGGACGCGCCGGATGCGGTGGCGACAGCGAGCGACACCCCGACCACGGAGGTCAGCAGCATCGCACCCGCCCGACGAAACGGACGAAGGCTCACGGGCAACTCCTCATTGAGTCCGAACCGAGCGAACCTACCGGCGAGTAGGCCGATCCGATAGTGACCCGCGACACCGACCCCTGACAATCACCACAACTACCCGAAAGTAACTCCGCAACCACTTCGCAACGAAAACTGCACCCCCAGTAACCCCCCACCACGATCAGTTCGCCCACCAACGAACAGCAACCCCACACCACCCGTCCCAACACCCAACAGCAAAAACCCGAACCCACACACCACACAAAGCCCACAACCCCAAACCCCACCACCCCAAAGGCCCCAGGCAGAGCCCCAACAAGTCGAAGGCCGGAGGCCAAGCCCACACCAATCGAAGCCCACACCACCCCGAAGGCCACAGGCCAAGCCCCCCACACGTCGATGGCCGCAGGCCAAGCCCCCGCACGTCGAAGGCCACAGGCCGAGCCCCCACACGTCGAAGGCCGCAGGCCGAGCCCACCCCCACGCCGTTCACCGGCTCAGGCTGGTCCCCACCCAACCCAACCCCCCACCCCCGCAAGGAGCACTCCCCCACCGGACCACCGCACCGTGGGGGCCTACGGGGGCTCGGCCCCGTACAAAAAACAAGGAGCCGGGAAGACGCCAAAGGCGTCAACCAGGCTCCAAGTGGAGGTGCCGGGAATCGAACCCGGGTCCTCCGTCGCTTCACCAAGACTTCTCCGTGCGCAGTCCGCTATGCCTCTGCTTGGCTCCCTCGGTCTCGCGAACTAGCCGAGGTGACGAGCCCAGCCGCTGTTCGATGTCCCACCAGGCCCCGCGGCCGGGTCTGGCGGTAAGAGCCTCCTAGTCGATGCCGGATTCCGGGACGGAGGCGTTCCCGGTCCGACAGAGTTGCTCCTCGCTCAGGCAGCGAGGGCGAACTCGCGCTGACTCTTGTCGGCGCTTATAAGTTGCGGCGACGCTCTCGGTGGTCTCCCGCCTGCACCGGCACGCTTCCCTTGGATCGACGTACGGAGTCGAAACCGTTCACCCCCTCGTCCACGGCCGTACCTTCCCGGCCGTTAGGTCCGTACAGCATAACGTCCGTGCCCCCGCCGATCATTCCAATATCGACCTTCGAGTTTTTCGCAGGTCAGAGCTTCAAGAGCCGGGACGGGGCGTCGTGCAGGACGCTGCGCAGGAAATCCGTTCCCAACCGGTCGTCGGCCGCGGCCCAACCGGCGATCGCGGCGAGCTGTTCGGCGTAGGGATACGGGATGTTCGGGTAGTCGGTGCCGAGCACGATCCGGTCCCGCACCGGCACGAGCCGCGTCGCCCAGTCCGCGGGCAGCGGGGCGAATCGTTCGGTGAAGGCCACGCCGACCATCGTGGTGTCCAGGTGCACTCGCTCGAAGGTCTCGACGAGCCGCAACGCCACGTCGTACTCGGGCATTCCGGCGTGCGCCAGCACCGCCGTCAGCCGCGGGTGCCGCTGAAGCACCTCCTCGAACACGTCCAGTCCGGTGTGGTCGCCGCGGATCGGACCGTGCCCGCAGTGGATCACAACGGGCACCGCGGCCTCGGCGAGCAGGCCCCACGCCTCGTCCAGCAGTTCATCGCGCGGGTCGAACTTGCCGACCTGCACGTGGACCTTCACGCATCGCGCGCCGGCGTCCAGGGCGGCGCGCAACGACTTCGCCATGCCCGGTTCCGGGTAGAGCGTGGCCGTCGGCACGGCACCGGGGGTGCGCTGCCCGAACTCCAGCGCCCACTCGTTGAGCCATTCCGCCATGCCCGGCTTGTGCGGATAGACCAGCGGCGCGAACGTGCGCACTCCGAGTTCGTCGAGCAGCCGCAGCCGGGTTGGCTCGTCGTGGCGGTAGTGCACCGGCCAGTCCATGCCGTAGTGCGTGTGCGCCTGGTCGAAGTACGCCCACACCTTCTGCAGCATCCGCTCCGGCAGGAAGTGGGTGTGCAGGTCGACCAAGCCGGGGATGCCGAGCTCGTCGAGCCAGGGACGCACCTCCGCGTCCGAGGCCGGGCCGAGCAGCGGGCTCACACCCGCCGTCCTTTGCGGATCCGCCCGATGTGGCGTTGCATTTCGCGGTCGGCGTCCCGCTTCGCCATGTCGTGCCGCTTGTCGTGCGCCTTCTTGCCGCGTGCCAAGGCGAGTTCCACTTTGGCTTTGCCGTCGGAGAAGTACATCGACAGCGGGACCAGGCTCAGCCCGGTCTCCTTGATCTTGCCGACGAGGCGGAGGATCTCACCGCGGTGCAGCAGCAGTTTCCGGGATCGCCGCGGTTCGTGGTTGGTCCACGTGCCTTCGGTGTACTCCGGGATGTGCGCGTTGCGCAGCCACACCTCGCCGTCGTCGACCGTGGCGAACGCGTCCACCAGGGACGCTTTGCCCTGCCGCAGGCTCTTCACCTCGGTACCGGTCAGCACGATCCCGGTCTCGTAGGTGTCCAGCACCGACCAGTCGTGCCGCGCTTTGCGGTTCTGCGCGATCGGCTTGCGCCCGCGTTCCTTCACCATGCCTGCACTTTAAGACCCGGGGTCAACCGAGTTCTCACACCCTGTCCGTGACATGACGGAGGCGGCCCTGACATGACGAAGCGGCTGCGCCCGCGTGCGGAACACGCGAGCACAGCCGCTCGGCAGGACGATTCGCTAGAGCCGCACGTAGAGGCGCAGCGTCACATAACCGGTGGTCGCCGAGATCACCGCGGCCACCAGCAGCATGATCGGTGAGACGGCGGCGATGTCGCCGTAGCCGATCTCGGGGATGATGCCGGTGCCGAACACCGGCGACATGACCCTGTCGATGAACGCCGCCTTCGAGATCAGCAGCCCCACGATGGCCAGCAACGCCCCGATCAGACCGGAGACCATCGCCTCCAGCAGGAACGGGAGCTGGGTGTACCAGCGCGTCGCCCCCACCAGCCGCATGATGCCGGTCTCCGTTCGCCGGGTGAACGCGGAGAGCTGAATGGTGTTGGAGATCAGCAGCAACGCACCTACCGCCTGCACGAGCGCGATCGAGAAGGTCGCGTTGCGCACGCCGTTGAGCACGCTGAACAGCCGGTCCAGGTAGTCGGCCTGGTCGACGACGCTGTCCACGCCGGGCTGGCCTTCGAACTTCTGCTGGATCGCGCCGAACCGCTCCTGGTCGGTGAGCTTCACCCGCAGCGAGGCCGGCATCGCTTCGACACGGGCGACGTCACGCAGCTCCGGCATGGTCTCGAAGACCTTGTTGAAGTTCTCGAACGCGGCGTCCCGGTTCTCGTACTTCACCGAGTCCACGCCGGACGAGCGGGTCAGTTCGGACTTGAGGTTCGCGCAGGGCTGCTGGGTGCAGTCCGGGTCGTTGGCGCTGACATCGTCGGTCATGAACACCACGACCTCGACGCGGTCCTGGTAGACCTCCTGCATCCGGTCGATCAACCGGACCACCAGGAGACCGCCACCGAGCAGGCCGACCGAGATGGCCGTGGTGAGGATCATGGCGATGGTCATCGTCACGTTGCGCCGAAGGCCGTTGACGACCTCGCTGAATACGAAGCTCGCGCGCATCTTGGTGTGTGCTTCCTGGCTGGGTTCGGGGGTGCGGGGCTGCTCAGCGACCGACGCCGTAGACGCCGCGGGCGTCGTCGCGGATCACTTTGCCGAGGCTGAGTTCCACGACTCGACGCCGCATCGAGTCCACGATCGAATGGTCGTGCGTCGCCATGATCACCGTGGTGCCGGTGCGGTTGATCCGCTCCAGGAGCAACATGATGTCCTGGCTGGTGTCGGGGTCGAGGTTGCCCGTGGGCTCATCGCACAGCAGCACCAGCGGCCGGTTCACGAACGCACGCGCGATCGCCACGCGCTGCTGCTCACCACCGGAGAGTTCGTGCGGCATGCGGTCGGCCTTGCCGTCCAGGCCGACCAGCTGCAAGACCTCCGGCACCACCTTGCGGATGGTGTGCCGGGGTTTGCCGATGACCTCCAGCGCGAACGCGACGTTCTCGGCGACGGTCTTGTTGGTGAGCAGCCGGAAGTCCTGGAACACACAGCCGATTCGCTGTCGTAGCCGCGGCACTCGGCGCCGCGGGAGTTTCGCGACGTTCCAGTCGGCCACGAACACCCGGCCGCGGGTCGGCACGTCCTCGCGGAGCAGTAGCCGCAGGAACGTGGACTTCCCCGAGCCGGAAGGGCCGATGAGGAACACGAATTCGCCTTTTCCGACGCCCACGGAGACATCGTCCAACGCGGGGCGGGTCGAGGTTTTGTATCCCTTGGACACGTGCTCAAGCCGGATCACGGGGCGTGAGTTTACCTGCGACCTTTCGGGGGATGACGGCTCACCCAGACCAGTTGATGCCGAGTCCGCGATCGCCGCCTTATCCGCAGGTCACCGCATGATCAGCGAGAAACCGGAGCGCCCGGCCCAGGCCTCGCGAGCTTCACCCGGGTGAGCGGTCTCGACCGGTCTCGCGGGCACGAGTGGTCCCGATGCGCTAGGGAGCCCGGCAGGTTCCGCTGTCCGAACGCCCACGTAGCTCAAGAGCCGGAACGATCAGGCGTCGTGCTGGCGGCGCCAGCGGATGCCGGCTTCCAGGAAGCCGTCGATCTGCCCGTCGAGCACCGCGTCCGGGTTGCCGACCTCGAACTCGGTCCGCAGGTCCTTGACCATCTGGTACGGGTGCAGCACGTAGGACCGCATCTGGTTGCCCCAGCTGGAGCCGCTGTCCTTGAGCGCGTTGAGCTCGGCGCGCTCCTCTTCCCGCTTGCGGGCCAGCAACTTGGACTGGAGGACGCGCAGCGCGGCAGCCTTGTTCTGCAGCTGCGACTTCTCGTTCTGGCAGGACACCACGATGCCGGTGGGCGCGTGCGTGATGCGCACCGCGGAGTCGGTGGTGTTGACGCTCTGCCCGCCGGGACCGGAGGAGCGGAACACGTCGACGCGGATGTCCTTCTCGGGGATCTCCACGTGGTCGGTCTCCGCCACGACCGGCAGCACCTCGACGCCGGCGAAGGAGGTCTGGCGCCTGCCCTGGTTGTCGAACGGCGAGATCCGCACCAGCCGGTGCGTGCCCTGCTCGACGGACAGCGTGCCGTAGGCGTAGGGGGCGTTGATGCGGAAGGTCGCCTGCTTGACGCCGGCCTCTTCCGCGTAGGAGGTGTCGTAGACCTCGACCGGGTATTCGTGGCGCTCGGACCAGCGCACGTACATCCGCATGAGCATTTCGGCGAAGTCGGCGGCGTCGATCCCGCCCGCTTCGGCCCGGACGGTGACGACGGCTTCCCGCTCGTCGTACTCCCCGGAGAGCAGGGTGCGGACTTCGAGCGCGTCGAGTTCCTTCTTCAGCCGCTTGCGCTCGGTGTCGGCCTCGTCCAGTCCGGCTTGATCGCTTTCGTCCTCGCTGAGCTCGTAGAGGACTTCGAGGTCTTCCATGCGCTGGCGCAGGTCGGTGACCTTGCGCAGTTCGGCTTGGCGGTGCACGAGCTGGCTGCTGATCTTCTGCGCGTACTCGACGTCGTCCCAGAGGTTCGGCTTGGCCGCCTCGGTCTCCAGCTCGGCGATCTTCGCCCGCAACTCGTCGAGGCCCATGACGCTCTCAATGCCTTCGAGCGTGGTGGACAGGTCCTTGATATCTGCGGCGACGTCGGGATTCACAATGTTCGAGGGTACTTCACCGGCGGGCGGCCGCCCACGAGGACGGCCCCGGCCGCCGCTGATGCCGACCGCTCTGGCGGCGATGCCGCCGGGAACGGAGCTTCAGATCATTCCCGTTGGCTTACTCCGGAATGCTGTCCAGCAGTTTGACGATGGCCCGGTTGTGGGCGACGGTGAAATCGGCTGCGGCCTTCTCGTACGGGTCCGCGGTGGCCTTCGCGGCGTTCTTCGCCTCGTCCAGTCGCGCGGTGTATTGCTCCCTTGCCGATTCCACGAGCGCGGAGCGTTGTTTCGGCGTCAGCGATCCGGCGTGCACGAGGCGCAGGATCAGCGGGCTGCGCACGTTGTCGGGGCCGGGTTCGGTGTTCAGCCAGGACTTGAAGGCCCGCTTGCCTGCCGCGGTGATCGCGTACTGCTGGCTCGACCGAGGTCCCTGCTTGCCGAGGCGCAGCAGTCCGGACTCGGTGAGCGCGGGAAGTTCGCGGTACACCTGGCTGCGGGTCACGCTGAAGAATCCACCGAATCGTTCGGTGGCGGCAGCGACGAGCTGCCCCCCGGTCTTCGGGCCGTCGTGCAGCAGCCCCAGCAGGGCGGCGGATGTCGAGTTCAGCTCAGTCACGGAATCCACCGTGCCATGACCCTCGCAGGCTGTCCACAATGGTCGGCCACTCTGTCCACTGTGGTTGCAATGGGCTGGTCCGAGTGGACCATCCGCTGCTGGCGCTGCGTAAGCGGATGCGGCCGACTCAGCGTGGCTTGGCGCACATCGTTCTGCCATCAAGGGGAACGGCAGGCGGCAGGACTCGACGGGACACCCGCGCAGGGTGTCCCGGACGCCCCGGATCGCTACCTGATCGTGCGATCTACCTGCACGAAACGGTTCGGTCGCGCGCCGAAGCCCCCGATTACCGGGAGTGACTCGCATGCTGTGAGCGGCGATCGGCGCTTCCGACGGTCGCATTCGGACGGAGGTCATGATGCGTCGCAATGAGCCGGTGGCTCGAGTTTTCAGTTGTGCGAGCAAGAAAATCCGCCTACCGGGCCAAGCCTGCGCCGTCTGCGGCCGAACCATGCCCCCAGTCCCAGGCGTCCCCCCAGCAGAACGCCTCTGCTCCCCCGCCTGCGCAAAAATCTGGACCCGCCCCACCCAAAAACCCTGACCCCCCACCCCCCACAAAGCACAAAACAACCACAAACCACAAGACACAAGACACGAAGCGCGAGCCGCAACCACGACGCGCGACGCGCGAGCCGCGAGCCGCAAAGCGCGAGCCCCCAACCGCAAAGCGCGAAGCGCGAGCAGTCCCCCTAAACCCAGCCCACCCACAAACCAACCCCGACCACACCCACCACACGCAACCACCGCACCGTGGGGGCCTACGGGGGCTCGGCCCCCGTACAAAAAACAAGGAAACGGAAAGAGGCCCCCTCTCTGGCGAGAGGGGCCTCGAACACGACCACAGTAGCGGGGACAGGATTTGAACCTGCGACCTCTGGGTTATGAGCCCAGCGAGCTACCGAACTGCTCCACCCCGCGCCGCTGCGCAACTGTTCGCTGCGCTGTATTTCGTTGTAATGAGAACTCTACACCTCCCCCAAACCCTCCCGAACACACCCCCCTCAACACCAGCAAACCCCCACCCACCACACCCAACAGCAAGCCCAGCCCCAGCCCCAGCCCCGAAGCACATACAGCAAGCCCACCCCAAAGCCGCGATGCGCAAAGCGCGAGCCCCCAACCGCAAAGCGCGAGCAGTCCCCCTAAACCCAGCCCACCCACAAACCAACCCCGACCACACCCACCACACGCAACCACCGCACCGTGGGGGCCTACGGGGGCTCGGCCCCCGTACAAAAAACAAGGAAACGGAAAGAGGCCCCCTCTCGCCAGAGAGGGGGCCTCGAACACGACCACAGTAGCGGGGACAGGATTTGAACCTGCGACCTCTGGGTTATGAGCCCAGCGAGCTACCGAACTGCTCCACCCCGCGCCGCTGCGCAACTGTTCGCTGCGCTGTATTTCGTTGTGTGCAGAAGACTACGTGACGCTGAATGCGGCCTGACACCGGGGGTCGCTTAACGCGGTCCGCCTTCGACGGTCCGCGGATCGGCCCTGGTCAGGGCCGATCCGCGGCCGGGGGAAGGTCAGCCGCCGCTGCCTTGGAGTTGTTCGAATCGACCGACGGCGCGTTCCAGTTGTTGCAGTGCGCCGCCGAGGTCACCGAGGTTGCCGGATTGCTGCGAGGTCCGCACTCGTTCCAGGGCGCCTTGGATGTCGTTGACGGCGCTGCGGAGTTCGGGTGTGGTCTGCTGTCCGGGTTGTTGCTGGCCGGGGGGCTGCTGGGTCGGCGGCTGTTGGTCGCCGCCTTCTCCGGTGGCGTCGCCCGCTCCGGCGCCGAAGACCTGTTCGAGGGCCTTGGGCAGGGTTTCGGCGAAGCCGACGTTGCCGCCGAAGGACACGAGCACCCTGGCGAGCTGCGGGTAGGAGTCCTGCTCGTTGCGCTGGATGTAGATGGGCTCGACGTAGAGCAGGCCGCCCTTGACGGGCAGGGTCAGCAGGTTCCCGAAGATCGCGTTGACGTTGGGGTTGTTGAACAGGGTCCGGTTCTCGGTGACTTCCGGGGTGGACTCCATTTGGTTCTGGACCTGGTTGGGGCCGGCCGTCTGGGTGTTGGTGGGCAGCCGCAGGACTCGCAGTTTGCCGTAGTCCTTCGGGTCGGAGGACGCGGAGACCCAGGCGGCCATGTTCTGCCGTCGCAGCGCGGTGAGGGCGCTGGTGAGTTGGAACGTGGGGTTTTCTTGGCCTTCGACTTGGGCGACGACGTAGTACGGCGGCTGCTGGTTGCCGTCTTCTGCCGCGCCGCCTTGTCCGCCGCTGGTGGGGTCGGGCGGGACTTCCCAGAAGGTCTGGGTGGAGTAGAAGTCGGCGGGGTTGTCCACGTGGTACTTGGTCAGCAGTGAGCGTTGCACCTTGAACAGGTCTTCCGGGTACCGGAAGTGTTCGCGCAGTTGCGGGCTGATCTCGGAGCTGGGTTTGACGACGCCGGGGAATACGCCTTCCCAGGCTTTCAGCACGGGGTCGGGTTTGGTGTCGTCGGTTTCGTAGAGGTCCACGCTGCCGTCGTAGGCGTCGACGGTGGCCTTGACCGAGTTCCGGATGTAGTTGATCTGCTGGTTCGGCTGGCGCTGCACGCCGCGCAGCGTGTCGTTGGTGGCTTCGCCGAACTCGGTGATCTCGGAGTACGGGTAGTTGTTCAGCGTGGTGTAGCCGTCGATGATCCACTTGATGCGGCCGTCGACGACGGCCGGGTACGGATCGCCGTCGACCTTGAGCCAGGGTGCGACCTTCTGCACCCGGTCTCGCGGGTTCCGCTCGTAGATGATCTTCGAGTTGTCCCCGATGGCCTGGTTGAACAGGATGTTGCGTTCGGCGTGGTGGGCGGCGAACACGAGCCGGTTGAACCAGTTCCCGATCGGCACGCCGCCCTGGCCGTCGTAGGTGTAGGCACTGCGGTCGGTGTCGTATTCGCGGGGCGCTTCGCCGGGGTTGCCGCCGACGATCGCGTAGGTGTCGGCGAGTTCACCGAAGTAGCTGCGCGGCTGGTCCACGGGGATCTTGCCCTGGCCGTCGTTGGCGACGTCGCTGACGGAGAACACCGGGTAGCCGCCTTGGGTGCGGCCGTCTTCGAGGGTGGAGTCGACGCGGTCGGCGGGTGCGCTCACGAAGCCGTTGCCGTGCGTGTAGACCATGTGCCGGTTGATCCACGACTGCTGGTTCTCGGCCAGCCCGGCGGTGTTGATCTCGCGGAGGGCGACCAGGTAGTCCTGCAACTGCCCGTTCTCGTCGCGGTAGCGGTCGACGTCGAGCTTGTCGGGGAAGCCGTAGAAGTTGTACTGCTGGGTGAGCTGGGTGAACGTGTCGGACAGGACGCTGGGGTCCAACAGCCGGATGTTCGGGATGGTTCCGGTGTCGTCGGCGACCTGCTGCGGTCGCAGGTTCGTGACACCCGGGTAGTCGTGCACCTCGACCTTGTCTTCGCCGATGTCGAAGGCCTGGCGGGTGGCGGCGATGTTGCGGCGGATGGATTCCGCCTCGCGCTGGTTGGCGTTGGGCCGCACCGAGAACTGTTCGAGCAGCGCCGGTCCGACCGCTCCGACGAGCACGCTGGAGAGCACCAGCAGGACCGTGGCCAGTGCGGGGATCCGCAGGTCGCGCAGGAACACCGCGGCGAAGAACGCGAAGGCGCAGAACACCGCGATGCACAGCAGGATCAGCTTCGCGGGCATCACCGCGTTGAGGTCGGTGTAGGTGGCACCGGTGAACAGCGAGTTCCGCCGCGACAGCAGCAGGTCGTACCGGTCGAAGAAGTAGTCGACGGCCTTGAGGAGCACGAACAGCCCGGCGAGGATCGCCAGCTGCACCCGGGTCGGCGCCGACAGCTGCCCGGCACGCCCGGCGAGCCGCACGCCGCCGAAGATGTAGTGGGTGACCAGCGAGCCGAGGAAGGCGACGGTCACCGCGACGAAGGCCCAGGACAGCAACCAGCGGTAGAACGGCAGCTCGAACGTGTAGAAGCTGGCGTCGTGGCCGAATTCGGGGTCGGTCTGGCCGAACGGCACGCTGTTGAGGAACAGCTGCAACGTCTGCCAATCGGCCTGCGCGGCGAGTCCGCCGAGCACGCCGACCGCCAGCGAGATGCCGACGGCGAGCAGCACCGGCCGCGCGCTGATCACCGTGCGGTAGCGGGCCAGCGGATCATCGGGGCCGCTGATCGGCACGAACACCGGTCGGCTCCGGTAGGCGATCCACAGGTTCAGCAGCAGCACGCCGCCGAGGAAGACGGCTGCCGCGGCGCCGAGACCGATCCGGGTGAGCAGTTGGGTGGTGAACACCCCCCGGTACCCGACTTCGCCGAACCACAGCCAGTCGACGTAGGCGCCGACCAGACTCGACGAGATGATCAGGGCGGCGAGCACGACCACGCCGATGATCAGCAGGATCCGGCTCCGCCGGGACAGTTTCGGCATTCCAACCGGGGGCCGCATGGCCACAGGGCACACTCCAGGCGACGATCGACGGGCCGGGGCGTTGTACACCCCTCGCGATGTTCAACTCTACGATGCCTTGCGAGGTTCCCCCGATCGCACTCGAATTCCGGCGAATCCGACATCACATCGCCTGGTCGTGGCGGGTCCGGTGCGCTCGGAGCCGGTCCGGGGTGATCGGGACGGGGGTGCGACGATGAGCCCATGTCAGCCGCTGATGGCGAGAACCTCGCCGCCGCCCTGCCCGGTGCCGCACGCGAGATCGAGGAGTTCGTGTCCGCCGCGGGCTGGGATCAGCCCACTCAGGTGTTCGCCTTGGTCCCGACCGAGCAGCTGCTGGTCGCCGAGCCGAACCTGGCCGACGAGGTGGACGTGAACTCCCCGCTGACGCCGATCGCGCAGGAATCGCTGCCCGCGGAGGATCTCGCGGAGGCGTTGTCCCGCATCGAGTGGCCGGAACAGGTCGCGGGTTGCGCGCTGGTGCAGGAGATCGTGGTGCTGCCGCCGGAGGCGGAGGCCTCGCTTCCCACCGAGGACGAGCAGGCCCGCAACGCGGCGGCGGAGCACCCCGACCGCCAGGAGGCACGGCTGGTCGCGGCGGTCCTGCGGGCGGGCCACGAAACCTGCGTGCTGCGCCTGCGCGCGAGCGGCGAGGAAGGCGAAGCCGGCGAACGGGTCCAGGACCCGACACTCGCCCCGAACCTCCTCCGAGCCCTCCACGAAACCTTCGCCGCCTGACGGCCACCCCCCGAATGACCTTTTGATCGCTGCGCAAGACGGGCCTTCAGGTCGGCGCACCGGACGACCTCTGGGGCGGCGCGCTGGAGGCTCTTTGGCGCCCTGATGATCGTTTGATCAGTGTCCTGTCAGCGGCGAAGCCGCTGAGCAGTGACCACCAAAGCAAGCTGACCACCAGCGGGTTCTCAGCGGCTTCCTCGCGAGGACAGCTTTTTCCCTCGTGGCGGAGCCACTCGGGAAAAAGATCCCGCAGCGAGGAAGCCGCTGAGGTTCCGCTACCCGGACACCTACCCGGGCATTTGGAGAGACCTCAGCAGCTCGGCGGGACGCCGCCTTCGCGGATCACGTCCAGGGCGTGCGTCGCCTCGTCCAAAGTGCCTGCTCGGGCGAGCTGGAGTCCGTCCGGTGCCTGCGATTTCGCCTCGGCGCAGTTGCCTGCGGGCACCAGGAACGTGGTGGCCCCGGCTTCCTTCGCCATGATCATCTTGAACGGGATGCCGCCGATGGGGCCGACCTTGCCGGTTTCATCGATCTCCCCGGTGCCCGCGATGAAACGGCCGCCGTTGAGCTCCCCCGGCGTCAGCTTGTCCACGATGGCCAGTGAGAACATCAACCCGGCCGAGGGACCGCCGACGTCGGCGAGGCTGATCTCGATGTCGAACGGCACGTCCGGGCGGCCGACCGCGCCGACGCCCAGGAAGCCCTGCGGGCGCCCGTCGTCGTTCGCGCCCAGCGCCACCGGGACCGTGCGTTCCGGCTCGGTGCCGTGGCGGTAGGTCAGCTGGACCTGATCGCCCGGCTTGCTGCTCGCGACCGCGGCCTGCAACGCGGGCGGATCGGTGATCGGCTTCCCGTTCACCGCGATCAGCTGATCACCCGGTTCGAGCACCGCGTCGGCGGGACTGCCGGTCACGACCTGCCCCGCCAGCACCTTCGTCGGGTAGCCGAGGTGGTTCAGCGCCGCGGTCTCCGCAGAGGTCTGGGAGTCGTTGAACGCCCGGGTGTTCTCCTGCTCGATCTGCTGCTCGGACTTCTCCGGCGGGTAGTAGACCTCGCGCGGGGCCAGCGCGTAGCGACCGCTCACCCACAGCCCGAGCGCGCCCAGCATCGACAGGTGATCGGTCACCGACACCGTGGTCATGTTCAGGTTCCCGGCGGTCGGGAAGGTCCGCTGCCCATCGATCCGGATGACCGGCGTGCCCGCCTCTTCACCCAGGGTGTTGTAGGTCGGTCCCGGGCCGAGCGCCACGAACGGCACCGGGACGAATGCCCCGAGCAGCCCGAAAGCGGCTACCAGGATGACGCTGGTCAGTAACGTCCAGGTTCGACGGCTCACGAGGCGACAGGGTACGTGTTCGCCCTCGGCGAGATCCTCGGGCGGGTGATCGCCGGATCGAGCCACTAGCTGCGGACATCGCACCGGCGAAGGCGTCGAGCTACTTATCCGTGAGCGCGCGATCCGCGTACGGTGGAGGCATGAATGACATGCCGTTCGGGTTCGGCCCGCAGGATCCCGACGACGACCGCAACAAAGGGGAGTCGTCGGAAGGGCGCTCCGAGGGTGGCGCCGGCAATTCCGGGCAGCAGCCCGGCTTCGGTTTCGGCGGCGCCCTGCCGGGCGGCATGGGCGGCATGCCAGGGGGCATGAACTTCGACATGGGCCAGCTGGGGCAGATGTTCTCCCAGCTCGGCCAGGTGCTGAGCCACTCGGGCAGCGGCGGTTCGGGGCCGGTGAACTACGACCTCGCCAAGCAGCTCGCCGTGCAGCAGCTGCACTCGAACCAGCGCACCGAACGGCCCAGCCAGCAGGAGGTCAAGGGCGTCGAGGACGCCGTCCACCTCGCGGAGCTGTGGCTCGATCCGACGACGGCGCTGCCCGCGGGCGTGCGCACGGCACGGGTCTGGTCGTCGGTCGACTGGGTGGAGCAGACGTTGCCGACCTGGCAGCGGCTGTGCGACCCGGTGGCGCAGCGGATGTCCAACGCGTGGCTGGATGCGATGCCCGAGGAGGCCAAGCAGGCCGCCGGGCCGCTGCTGTCCATGCTCGGCCAGATGGGCGGACTGGGATTCGGTTCCCAGCTGGGCAACAGCCTCGCCGAGCTCGGCGCCGAAGTGCTCACCTCGTCCGATGTCGGCCTGCCGCTGGCCCCGGAGGGCACCGCGGCGCTGCTGCCCGCGAACGTGGCGCGATTCGCGGAGGGCGTGGACCGCCCGCTGGACGAGGTGACCTTGTTCCTCGCCGCCCGCGAGGCCGCGCACCACCGCCTGTTCAGCCACGTGCCGTGGTTGCGGCAGCGGTTGCTGGCCACCGTCGAGGAGTACGCCCGCGGCATCCAGGTGGACACGTCCTCGCTGGAGGACCTGGCGAGCAAGATCGACCCGGCGGATCCGAGTTCGATGCAGGAGCTGATGAGCTCCAACCTGCTCGAACCGAAGACCACCCCGGAACAGGAAGCGGCGCTGGCCAGGCTGGAGACGCTGCTGGCGCTCGTCGAGGGCTGGGTCGACGTGGTCGTGGCCGATGCGCTGGGCGAGCGGCTGCCGGGCTCGGGCGCGCTGAGCGAGACGATCCGCAGGCGCCGGGCGAGCGGCGGGCCGGCCGAGCAGACCTTCGCCACGCTGATCGGGCTGGAGCTGCGGCCGCGGCGGCTGCGGGACGCGGCGAACCTGTGGCGGCTGATGACCGAGCGGCACGGCACCGACAGCCGGGACCGGGTGTGGGACCACCCCGATCTGCTGCCGGACGCCTCGGACTTGGACGAGCCGCTGGACTTCGCCGACCGCTGGGGCGGTTCCTCGGACCTGGACGACCCGATCGCGGCGATCAAGCGCGCTGAGGAGGCGGAGCGGGCCGCCCGATCCGGCGAAGGCGAACCGACGGACTCGGGCTCGACGGACTCGGGTTCGACGGACGCCGACGACCCGAAGGATTCGGACGACAAGGGCGACGACTCCGACACGAAGTGAGCCGAGCGGGCGGCGCGAAGCCGGACTTCGCACTGCCCGCGCTCACCAACGGACGCACCTGACGCGGTTTGCGTCGAGGCGGTCAGTCTTCTTGGTCGCCCATGCTCAGGCCCAGGTTCGCCGCCGCGGAGAGCCCTTCGAGGTATCCGACGGCGCGCTCGGTCTTCGGATACCGGTTGACCCACTTCCAGAACTCGGCGCCGTGTCCCGGAACGAGAAGGTGCGCGAGTTCGTGCACCAGCACGTAATCGAGCACCCAGCTCGGCACGTCCTTCAGCCGGTCACTGATCCGGATGGCTTTGGTGCTGGGCGTGCACGACGCCCAGCGGGTGCGCATCGGCGGCACCCAGCGGATCGAGCGGGGCTCGGCGCGGCCGTCGAGGTACTGCTCGGAGAGCTCCCGGCAGCGTTCGGCTAACGCCGTGTCCGAGTCCCGAGCGGGTGACCTCCGGCGGGTCTCACTGCGTTGCAGGCGGCTGAGCATCTCCGCCACCCACTTCTTCTCCTCGGCCCTGCTCATCCGAGCCGGGAGCAGCACGATGACTTTGTCGCCGTCCCGGTACGCGCTGACCGTCTGGCGTCGGCGTTTGCTGCGACGCACCTCGACCTGCGGTTCTGCCACGAGATCTGACCTTAGCGAGTGGCACCGACATGGGGACATAACAGTGCGCTTTTCCACATGCCTACTGCGCGTGATCACCTAAAGCATTACTCCATTCCCCCTAACATGCGATCAGCTGAATGCAGTCATATCGATACGGCCACCTGTACGGTTCCTCCAGCGCAGCCCGAACGGGCACGCGCCGTAGCGATCACAACACCAAGGAGGACGCCGTGGCCGAGACCTACAACGGCTACTGCGTGAAATGCCGGGAGAAGCGGGACTTCCCCGGCGAGATCACGGAGACCAACGGCCGCCGGATGGCCAAGGGAACTTGTCCGGTGTGCGGTACTCGCATGACCCGAATCCTCGGGAAGGCCTGACAGGCTGGGGGCGGAGCTCGCGCGACTCGGGTGACCGGGCGACGGCACCTCAGGTGATGTCCGCCCGGAAACCGGCTCCACCGCACACGCCACGAGTGAGTTCCGGAACGGAACACGCCCACAACGCCGCTCGGGCGTCCCACAACAGGTCGGTGAAGCATTACGATGTGCTCCGGCCCCGGAGATCCGAAGAGCTTTCGGAGCCGGGGTGGTTCTCCTGCGCGCGGCAAAGGAGCCCTCGTGACCGACATTCCCCGCCGGGCGGCGCATCGCACCGCCAAACTCGCCAGCCTTCCGCTGGGCGTCGCGGGGCGGGTTGCCGCCGGGTGGGGCAAGCGCCTCAGCGGCCAATCCGCCGACGAGATCAACGCGGAGCTCTCCGCACGCACGGCCGAGCAGCTGTTCGCGGTACTGGGACAGCTCAAGGGCGGTGCGATGAAGTTCGGCCAAGCGCTGAGCGTGTTCGAGGCCGCCGTACCCGACGAAATGGCCGAGCCGTACCGCGAGGCGCTGACGAAGCTCCAGGCCGCCGCTCCCCCGATGTCCGCGGAGAGCGTGCGGCGGGTACTGGAGCAGCAGCTGGGGCGGGCCTGGCGGGACCGCTTCGCCGAGTTCGACGACGTTCCGGCCGCCGCCGCCAGCATCGGGCAGGTCCATCGCGCGGTGTGGCACGACGGCCGGGACGTCGCCGTCAAGATCCAATACCCGGGCGCCGGTGAAGCCCTGCGCTCGGATCTGCGCCAATTGAGCCGGTTCTCCCGGCTGTTCCAATCGCTGGCCCCCGGCGCGGAGATCAAACCGCTGCTCGCCGAGCTGCAGGACCGGATGGTCGAGGAGCTCGACTACCGCACTGAGGCCGACAACCAGCGGGCGTTCGCCGCCGCCTTCGACGGCGACGAGAACGTGCTGATCCCGAAGGTCGTCGCCAGCGCACCGCAGGTGATCGTCACCGAATGGGTCGCGGGCACGCCGTTCTCCACGATCATCGCCGACGGGGATCAGCGGCAGCGGGACGAGGCGGGCCGGCTGCTGGCCGAGTTCCACTTCTCCTCACCCGAGCGCTCCGGGCTGCTGCACGCCGATCCGCATCCCGGAAACTTCCTGATGGCGCCCGACGGCAGGCTCATCGTGCTGGACTTCGGCGCGGTTGCCCGGCTGCCTGAAGGAGTGCCCGCCGACCTGGGGCGGATGCTGCGGCTGGCGGCGGAGGATCGTGCCGACGATCTGCTGGAGCTGCTGCGCACCGAAGGTTTTGTGCCCCCGGGCAGCACGCTGCGCGCCGAGGACGTGCTGGCCTACCTGGGGCCGTTCGTCGATCCGGTCCGCGAGCCGCGGTTCCACTTCACCCGGGCGTGGCTGCAACGGCAGGCCGAACGGGTCGGCGACCTGCGCAGCCCCGATTTCCGGACGAGCCGGTCGCTGAACCTGCCACCGGACTACCTGCTGATCCACCGGGTGACGCTGGGCGCGACGGGCATCCTGTGCCAGCTGGACGCCGAGTTCGAAGCCGCGGAGATCATCACCCGCTGGCAACCGGGCTTCGCGAAACCTGCGACGGACTGAGCTCTTGCCGCCGCGGTGCTCAACTCCTGCGAGTGCCGACGTGGATCGTCTGGGCGAGCAGGTAGTAGACGTCATCCCTGGCGCCCGCGTAGTGCGGGCCGTTCGGGTCGAGCAGGGCGTCGACGGCGTCGAGGTCGTCTTGGGCGACGCGGCCCTCGGCTCCCCTGCGCAACCATTCGAGCCTGCGCAGCACCGCGGTCATCGCAGGTCCGGACACCGGCGCCGGCCGGTCCACCAGCTGCGTCCAGGACAGCACGTCGTCGAGCCCGGCCTCGGCCATGGCCTTCGCCCAGCCGGACGGCAACCGCACTGAGCTCGGCATCTCCGCCCGCATCTCGCGGAACCATTCGGCCCGTGCGGCCGCGAGCCGTGGTTCCAGGCCGGGTTCACCGACGCCGACGTCCCACGGCAGCACCCGTGGTTCCAGGCCGGACTCGACCAGCGCGAGCCGGCCGCCCGGGCGCACCAGCTTCAGCAGCCGCCGCAGCCCCGCCAGCTGGTCCGGCAGGTGGTGCACCACGAACGAGGCGAACACCAAGTCCGCCTGGCCCACCGCGGAAAGGTCACCACGAGCCACGTCGGCCTGCACCGAGAGCACCCGGACATCGGGGCCGGCCGTGGCGGCGGTGTTGCGCGCCGCCACGGCCAGCAGCTCCGGTGCCGAGTCGACGAGGATGATCGTCCCCCCGGTGTCCCACATGGCGTCCGCGAACGCCGTGGCCGCACCGCCCGCTCCGGAACCGACGTCGATCACCGTGCGGTCCTGCGGGCGGAGCAGGTCGCGCACCAGATCAGCGGTCTCCGGGGCGGCCAGCTCGTCGCCTTCGCGCAGCCGCGCGATCTTGGCGTCCCAGTCGATTCCATCGTGCGAGTGAGCCACGAGCGTGCACTTTACGGCCTGGTGATCTGCCCCTCCGCGTGGTCCGCACGTTGCTGCGCGTAATGCGCCAGCAGGCGCCACCAGCGACCGGCGGTGGCCTGCCGGGCCAGCCGGTCGCGGTGCGCCTCGACCAGCAAGTCGCGTTGTCGGATACGTGCCATGTCTTCGGGCATCAACATTCGAATCGCTTCCTTCGAGCCGTTCGTGCCGTTCGGGGCGTTCTGGTGGATCCGGGTGAAATCGACGAGGTTCATGCCGCTCGCTCCTTCGGTTGCGCGGTTCGGTCGCCGGTTTCGGTCCGGGCGACCGCGGGCTCGGCCGGTACGGGGTTCTTGCGGGGGCGGCCGCGGGAACGTTTGCGGGCGACCACGGCGCCGCGTTCGAAGATTTCGCCGCCCCAGACCCCCAGGGTTCGCCGCGGGACAGCGCGCCTTCGAGGCAGCGCTGCTTGAGCGGGCACCGTGCGCACAGGTTCTTCGCCCGTTCCAGGTCGCCCGGGTTTTCGGCGAACCACAGGTCGGGGTCCCGTCGACAGGGCACCTCGTCCGCCCGGTCGGTGGCGCCGTCGAGCAAAGCTCCGACGGCGCCGTCGTTTCCTGCGTCGACAGCCCTGCCTTCGGGCTGTATCGGGACGCTGGTGGTCAACATCTCTCCTCCTGTCTGTTCGGGGCAGTGCACGTGCCCGCACGGACGGTCGGTATTTCCCCAGGAACACATTCGGATGGCGCTTCTTCTCTAAGTGGAGATACAAAAAAGGCCGCGGACCCGGCTGGTGCGGGTCCGCGGCCTTGAAGAAGAGCCTGGAGCGAGTCCTCGGTCAGGAGATCAAGGATCAAGCTCCGCGCGAACCGGCACGAAACGGCCATCAACCAGGAGGCCGCCGTCATTCGGACGCGGCAGAGTGATGACACGCTCATAGCCAGGCTGGGTCGCTGTGCGACCACGGAACAGCGCGATACCCCCGGACATGGGGTGGCCAGGGGTACCGAGCTTCTGAATGCCGGTCATCGCTGCCACCTCCCCTCCGGATCACGCCGGGTTCCGTACACCACGGCTTGCGCTATTGCAGAGTATGAGGCGCCGGAAGGGTGCCGCAACCGATTTTTCGAGATTCCGCCGATGGAGGCGAAGTTCCTGCTCAGCGAGGTCAGTTCCGGTCGTTCTCGCGCTGGATCAACGCCAGCACGTCATCGCCGAATCTGCGGACCTTGCTGGCGCCGATCCCGGAGATCGCCACCAGGGCCGCCTCATCGGACGGGCGCTGTTCGGCGATGGCGGTGAGCGTCGCGTCGGTGAACACCACGTAGGCGGGGACCTTCAACTGCTTCGCCCGATCACCGCGCCAGGCGCGCAACCGGTCCAGCAGGCCCTCGTCCACGTCGGACGGGCAGGTCGAGCACCGGCCCAGCTTGATGTCCATCGTGCTCACCAGCACCGACTCGCAGTTGCGACAGCGCGGAGTGGCCTGCTTGCGGGTGGGGCCGGGTTCGGGCGTGCGGCCCTTCGCGGTCAGCGCGGCCGGGTGGCGTTCCGGGATGAGCCCGTAGAGGAACCGGCTGCGACGGCGGTAGCGACGCCCGTCGGCGGCCCGCGCCAACGCCCAGGACAGGTGCAGGTGCTCGCGAGCTCGGGTGACGCCGACGTAGAGCAGCCTGCGTTCCTCCTCGATGCCCGCGTCGTCGTCGGCGTGCTGGATCGGCAGGGTGCCTTCGGCGAGCCCGGCGAGGAACACCGCGTCCCATTCCAGGCCCTTCGCCGAGTGCAGCGAGGCGAGCGTGACGCCCTCGACGGTCGGCGGGTGCTGCGCCTCGGCGCGCAGCTCCAGCTCGGCGACGTAACGGGCCAAGTCGGCTTCGTCGGCGATGGCCGCGAGCTCCTCGGCGAGTTCGACGAGCGCGATCAACGACTCCCAGCGTTCCCGCGCCGAGCCACCGGCCGGAGGTTCCTCGGTGAGCCCGACCTCGGCCAGCACGGCCCGCACCGAGGCGGGCAGGTCGGACCCCGGATCGGCACCGCGGTTGGCGGCGGTGCGCAGCGCCACCACGGCCTGGCGCACCTCGGGGCGGTTGAAGAACCGTTCGCCGCCGCGCACCTGGTACGGGATCTCGGCGTCCGACAGCGCCTTCTCGTACACCTCGGATTGGGCGTTGACGCGGAACAGGATCGCGATCTCCGACAACGCCACGCCCTTGCCCGCCAGCGCGGCGATCTTGCGAGCGATGGCCTCCGCTTCGGCGGGCTCGTGGTCGTACTCGGCGAAGTCCGGTTCCGGGCCGTCCGGGCGCTGCCCGATCAGCTTGAGCCGGGTGCCCGCGGGACGTTCGCGGGCGGCGCCGATCACCCCGTTCGCCAGCGACACGACCTGCGGTGTGGAGCGGTAGTCCCGCTCCAGGCGGACCACGGCCGCCTCCGGGAAGCGCTTCGGGAATCCGATCAGCCACTTCGGGGCGGCCCCGGCGAAGGAGTAAATGGTCTGGTTCGCGTCGCCGACCACGGTCAGATCATCGCGGCCGCCGAGCCACGCGTCGAGCACGCGCTGCTGCAGCGGGTTCACGTCCTGGTACTCGTCGACGACGAAGGAGCGGTAGCGGCCGCGGAACTCCTCGGCGACCTCCGCGTGCTCCTCCAGGATGGCGACGGTGTGCAGCAGCAGGTCGTCGAAGTCCAGCATCCGCGCGTCGTTCTTGAGTTCCTCGTAGGTGGCGAAGACCTTCGCGAGCTGCTGCGGAACCACCGGTGCGTCGCGCCCGGCGCGGGCGGCGGCGGTGGCGTACTGGTCCGGGGAGATCAGGCAGGACTTGGACCATTCGATCTCACCCGCCAGGTCGCGCACCGATTCCTTCTCGGTGGACAGGCCGACCCGGTTCGCGGCCTGCATGACCAGGCGGAACTTGTTGTCCACCAGCGGCCACACCTGGGAGTCGTGCACCCGCGGCCAGAAGTAGCGCAGTTGCCGGAACGCGGCCGCGTGGAAGGTCTGCGCCTGCACTCCGGCGGCGCCGAGGGCGCGCAACCGGGTACGCATCTCACCTGCCGCGCGGGCCGTGAACGTCACCGCGAGCACCTGCTGCGGAACGACGAGGCCGCGCTGCACCAGGTGCGCGATGCGGTGCGTGATGGTCCGAGTCTTGCCGGTCCCGGCGCCCGCGAGCACGCACACCGGACCACGCGGCGCCGTGACCGCCGCCCGCTGCTCCGGATCGAGTCCTTCCAGAAGTCGCGGTTGATCGGCCATGCCGGGCATCCTCGCAGAAGCACCCTCCCCATCGGCGGCAACCCCACCGCGCGCCGCGCGAGCGGACGCCCCACCCGTTCCAGGAGCGGATGGGGCGTTCACCGGTGACGCGGATTCAGGACCAGAAGGCCCAGCCCTTGAGCATGCGATGGGCGATGGAGACGTTCGGCGGCAGGCGTAAGCCGGGGATGGCTCCGTCGTCGGTGCTCATGGCGGCTCGGACGTCCGCTCGGGAAACCCAGCGGGCCTCCTCGATCTCGCCGTCGGCGGGGAGCAGTGGCACCGCCGGGTCGGCGATGGCGGCGAAACCGAGCATCAGCGACCTCGGGAACGGCCACGGCTGGCTGCCGAGGTAGCGGACCTCGGTGGCGTGCACGCCGACCTCTTCCTCCACCTCGCGCTGCACGCAGGCCTCCAATGACTCGCCGACCTCGACGAACCCGGCGAGCACCGAGAACCGCTCCGGCGGCCACACCGGCTGCCGGGCCAGCAGCACCTGGTCTGCGCCGTCGTGCACCAGGCAGATCACCGCGGGATCGGTACGCGGGTACTCCTCGCGGTCGCAGCCGGAGCAGCGCCGCGCCCAGCCGACCTTGACCCG
The DNA here is from genome assembly GCF_022828475.1 of Saccharopolyspora gloriosae. GTDB lineage: Bacteria > Actinomycetota > Actinomycetes > Mycobacteriales > Pseudonocardiaceae > Saccharopolyspora_C > Saccharopolyspora_C gloriosae_A. Next base: position 5,946,535 of record NZ_CP059557.1, read on the forward strand.
GTTCGTCGCCGCGCCGCACACCGCGCAGTAGCGCGAATGGTCGTGCCAGTTGAGCAGCCCGACCGCCGTGGTGAGCAGGCCCGCGTCGGTGTCGTCGAGCTGCCCGCCGGCGATCCGCAGGTCCTGCCAACCCTCCTGCGAGCCGTCGCGTTCGGTGCGCAGCGCCCAGTACACCGTGTCCTGCTGACGGCCCAGCAGCACCGCGTGCGGCGTGGGCTGCTCACCGAACACGGCGGTGTCCTCGTAGACGAGACGCCCGTCCGGACCGACCTGGGTGCGGCCTTTGCCGTCGACCAGCAGGACCCGGCCGGACGACCACAGCTCCGTGACCGGCCCTTCCCGCAACAGCTCCGTGCGGTCCACCGTGGACCGGGACAGCAGCGGGGCCGAGTCGAGCAGGAAGCCGCCGTCCACCGCGACCGGCGACGCCCACGCCTCCGTCACGGCAGCACCACCCCGCCGAGCGCGCCGAGCTGGTCGCCGATCTTGGCCGCGTCACCCACCACGACACCGGTGAACCGGGTCGGCGCGTAGAGCAGCGCGGCCTCGGCCACCTGCTCGGCGGTGACGGCCCGCAACCGGTCCGGGTGCGCCGTGAGCCAGTTGTGGTCGACCCCGGCGACCGCGAGGGTCAGCAGCATCGAGGCCATCCCGGACTGCGACGACGTCGAGGTCAGCAGCCCGCCGATGGCGTACTGCCGGGCCGATTCGACCTCCGCCTCGGTCGGCGGGACCAGCGCCATGCGGCCGAACTCGTAGCGCATCTCCAGCAGCGCGGCCGCGGTGACCTCGCTGGCCGTGTCCGCGTCCACCAGGATCGTGCCGTTCCCGCGGGTGAACTCGAACGACGAGTGGGCGCCGTAGGTGTAGCCCTTGTCCTCGCGGATGTTCTCCACCAGCCGGGAGGAGAAGTAGCCGCCGAAGCTGAGGTTCGCGATCTGCAGCGCCGGGTAGTTCTCGTCGGTGCGGTGCAGGCCCTGCGCGGACATCCGCAGCTGCGACTGCACGGCCCCGTCGCGGTGCACCAGCCGCACGTCGCCGCCGCGCAGCTTCGGCAGGTCGGGAAGCTCGGTGGCGGCCGCCGCCGAGTCCCACGGCGCGAGGATGCGCGTCACCTCGTCGACGATGGTGTGCGGATCAAGATCGCCGACGAGCACCAAGGTGGATCCGCGCGGCAGCACGGACTTGCCGTGCAGCTCGCGGACGCCCTCCGGGGTGACCTGAGCGACGTCGTCGGCCTGCGGCACTTCGCGGACGAACGGGTGGTCGCCGTAGCGGTGCCGTTGCAGCTCCTCCCGCGCGATGACGCGCGGCTGCGAACGGGCCACGGCGAGCCGCTCCACCAGGCGGTCCCGCTCACCGGCGACCTCGTCGGCGGCGTAGGCGGCGCCGGTGAGGGCGTCGGCCAGCACCTCCAGCAACGTGCCCAGCCCGGTGGAGAGCGCGCTGCCGATGAAGCTGAGGCGTTCCGGGTCGACCACGGCGTGCAGTTCGCCGCCGACGGCGGCCAGGTCGGTGTCGACCTGCACCCGGTCGCGGGCGGCGGTGCCGGTCAGGATCGTCTCGGCGAGCACCTCGGAACTCGCCGAGTGCATGGCGTCCTCGCCTGCGAACGGGACCCGCAGCCGGGCCTCGACCATCGGGACCACGCCGTGCCGGGCGGCGATCAGGCGCAACCCGTTGGGCAGCACGGTGTCCACGACCTCGGGCGTGCGCAGCGGGCGGGGTTCGCCCAGCGGCGGCAGCGGGCGCGGACCCGCTTCGGTGCGTCCGATCTCCTCGGCACTGCGGTGAGGGGCCTGAGTCATGCCGCACCTCCGGCGGAGTTCGAGTCGGGCTGCACGCGCAGGGTCGCGCGGGAGTCCGGAGTGAGCGCCTTCGCGGCGGCGGCGACCTGCTCGGCGCTGACCTCGGCGATCCGCCGCGGCAGCTCCGAGATGAGTTCGGCGCGGCCGTGGATCAGCTCGGTGCTGCCCAGGTCGAGCGTGCGGGAGACGACGCGGTCGTGTTCGCGGTGCAGCGAAGCCGCCCAGCGGGACGTGACGCGGGACAGTTCCTCCGCCGTGGGGCCGGTCGCGGCGAGCGCTTCCAGCTCCGCGTCGACGGCGCCGATGACGCGTTCCGACTCCACTTCGGGCGTGTGGATCGCAGTGAGCGTGAAGGTGTCCGGGTCGCGGGCGTCCAGCGGAGCGCCCATCAGGCCGCAACCCGCGTGCACGTCGACGACCAGCGGATCCTGGTAGACCATGCGCTGCTGCAACCGGGAGGCGTCGCCGTCGGTGAGCACCGCGGCCAGCACGATGTTCGCCAGGTACTGGTCGAGTTCGCCGATGGGGTCGGGCAGCCGGTGCCCGAGCGCGATCGCGGGCAGCGGCGCGTGCGGGTCGTTGTGCACGCCGGTGAGCTGCTCGGTCGGCAGCGGCTCGGCGAACGAGGGGCGCGGGCGCACCTCGCGGGCCGGGACGTCACCGAAGTGCTTGTGCACCAGTTCGGTGGCGCGGTCCACGTCGAAGTCACCGGCGATGGTGAGCACCGCGTTCGCGGGCGCGTAGAAGGTGTCGAAGAACGCGGCGCAGTCCTCGACCGTCGCCTGTTCCAGGTCGGTGAAGTCGCCGTAACCGTTGTGCGCGTTGGCGAAGGTGGAGTACAGCACCGGCGGCAGCAGGATCCACGGGAAGCCGCCGTACGGGCGGTTGAGGACGTTGAGCCGGATCTCCTCCTTCACCACGTCGACCTGGTTGCGCAGGTTCTCCTCGGTGAGCTTCGGTGCCCGCATCCGGTCGGCTTCCAGGAACAGCGCCCGTTCCAGCGCCGCCGACGGCAGCACCTGGAAGTAGTCGGTGTAGTCCTGATGCGTCGAACCGTTGAAGGTGCCGCCGGAACCTTGGACGTGGCGGAAGTGGGCGAGTTTCTCCAGGCTCTCGCTGCCCTGGAACATGAGGTGCTCGAAGAGGTGAGCGAAGCCGGTGCGGCCTTCCGGTTCGGAGCGGAAGCCCACGTCATAGTGCACGCTGACGCCCACGACGGGGGCTGTACCGGAGGCGCCCTGCGCCGAGTCCGGCGCGAGCACGACGCGCAGCCCGTTCGGCAGGGTAACGCGATGCAGTGGGGGTTCGACCATGCCTCGCAGCCTACGTGCGCAACGTAACGCTGTGCGTACCCCCTTCGCTGCGCTAGGTGCTCACCGTCCGGGGCCGCGAACGCGGCTCACCGGCCCCGCCGGAGGACGCGCGGAGGTGCGCCGTCGCAGGCCACACCTTTGTTCGGGCGCCCTTCGGCGAGGCCGGTCGGCCGGGAACCGGTGACGTGCCGCCGCTCGGACGAGCACTCCGGGTGAGGACGTTCGCCGCTCGGCGAACACCCGCGATCAGGCGCGGACCTGTGCGATCAGCGCGTCGATCTCGGTGCCGATGACGCGCGCGTCGGCGGGGATGAGCGCCACGACCTGCTCGCCCGAGCTGCCGCGCTCGACCCGGTTCAGGTACCGGCCGTCCGGTTCCGGGTTGTCGAACCACGACACGACCGTCGAGCGCCGCCTGCGGCCCTGCTGATCCCGGATGTTCGCCGCGAGCTGCCCGATGCGGTGGTGCGGCGCGTTGCCGATCGTCTCGTAGAGCCGGACCTGCCGGTCTCCGGTGCTGCCGCGCTCCTCGGTGGCGGACCGCATCATGCTCGCCTGCCCGAAGTCGTCCGGTTGTTGCTGCTTGCGCAGCGAGTTCGCCGGAATCCGCACCGGTCCCTGGCCGCCGACCCGCGCCGGCGGCAGGGTGGCCAGCAAGACCTGCGGCAGCGGCACGTTCTGGTGCACTTCGACGGTGACCAGGCCGCCGCGCTTCGGGTCCTCGCTGGGGGACTGCACGCCGAGCACCACCCGGTTGCCGTCGGTGAACACGGCCAGCGCGCGCCAGCAGTGATCGGAACCGACCTGCGGGAACCACATCGAGTCGACCCACAGGTACGGCGTGGCGAGCACCTTGAGCGCCGCTGCCAGCGGCGGCGCGATCTCGTCGTCGACGATCACGCCGCTGGCGTACATGCGGTCCAGTTCGGCTTTCGCCACGCGGCTGAACTGCTCCGCGGTGTATCCGGCCGAGCGGCTGCTCAGCGGCAACGTGAGCCGTTCGATCCGCAGGTGCTTGAGCGCCACGTCCAAGTGCACCGGCGGCAGCTGCCAAGACCCCAAAGCGGTCACTGCGTTCTCTCCCCTGTGAAATGCAGATGCCCGGCCCCGATCGGTCCGGTGGCCGACCGGTCCCCCATGGCCGGTCGGCGGTGAATCACTCGCCCAGCACCGGCGGTGCCGTCTTGGGCATGTCGTTCATCCAGATGTCGTCGTGCTCCTCCAGCCACGACGGGCGCTCGTGCTCGGCGTCCTCGCCGCCCTGGCCGCGCTGACCGGCACCGCCGCCCATGCCACCGCCCATGCCGCCGCGACCGGCACCGGCTCCGCGTGCTCCGGCTCCGCCACCTGCCGCGCCCGCGCCCGGGCCGCCGATTCCGGCTCGTCCGCCCGCTCCGGGGCCGCCCGCGCCCCGGCCCATGCCGCCGGCACCTGCTCCGCCCGCACCGCCTGCGAGGCCGCCCGCCATGCCGCCCATGCCGCCGCCCGCGCCGGCTCCGCCCGCGCCGGGACCGCCCGCTCCGGGGCCGCCGCCACCGGGAAGGCCGCCGGGGCCGGGATGTCCGGCCCATTGGCTGCCGCTCTCGGAAGGCGTGGAGGGCGTGGTGCTGCCCGGTCCACCGGAACCGTTGCCGTACCCGCCACCGGGAAGGTGGGAGCCGCCGTAGCCCCCGCCGGGGAGGTTGGAGCCCGCACCCCCGCCGATACCAGAGCCGGGGCCGTTGCCGAGTCCGTTGGCGCCGGGGCCGCCGCCCCAGTCGGTGCCGGGCGGCGGAGTCGCCGGTGGCGGCTCCTTGGTGCTGCCGTCCGGTGCCGTGTACTGCGGCATCTTCGCGTCGATCTGCTGGAGCGCCGGGCTGTAAACCCGGCTCATCGTCTCTTGAGCGGCCTTCTCGGCCTGCTCCTGCTCTTCCATCTGGGAGAGCGCGTTGACACCGGCCCCCGCAGCCCCGAACGGGATGGCGGCCGCGGCGGTGGAACCCCAGCTGTAGCCCGCCGGTTGGTCGACCATCTTGCTGGCCTGGCCTGCGGCATCACCGGCGGCGTTGAGGTTGTTGCCGGTGGCCGCGAAGGCGTCCGCGCTGGCCGTCATCCACTCGGAAGCCGGCTTGCCGACCTCCTTCGCGCTGTCGGCCGCCGCGCCCTGCCAACCGCCCTCGACGATCTGCTGCAGATCCCTGCCGTAGTTCTCGCCGCGCCCGCGCAGTCCCTCGGCGAAGTCGAGCCACGCCTGCGCGACCTCACCGACCTTGCCCGGTTCGATGGAATCCGAGTTGGTCCGGAAGATCTGCGCGTGGTCGAAACCGGACCAGTTCACGCATTCCGTGATCGCCGGGTTGTCGTAACCGTTGACGGTCAGCCCGGAGTTCTGCTGCGCCAGCTGCGCTTGCTGCTGCTGCGCTATCCGGTTCGCTTCCTCGCCGTGCTCGCGGCGCTGCTCCTCGGCGTCGCTCTCGTAGCCGAAGATCCGCGAGCCCGCGTTGTCGAGCGTGCTGAGTATCCCCATGATTCCCCCAAATCAAGCAGGCAAACGAGACGCGGTCTGACCGGCGATCTTCTCGATCTCACCGCACGGATCGGCAACGGAGTCCCGCATGTAGCCGCTGAGCTGGTAGAGCACGATTCCACCACCCGCCGGCACGACCGTGATGCAGCCACCCGTCCCTGTTCCACCTGCGACAATCATCCGAGCAGAATCCCGACCAGCGACATTGATTCGCGTAAATTCATCATACGAGCCGCCCTTTTCAAGGCTCTCGACAGTATCGTCGGCATTCTTCTGCAAAGCAACACTCAGCCGCTCGCCATCCCATGAGCAACCAGGCTGGAAGCTGACCTGAGTAAAGTCCTTCGCCTGCGTGGAAACGCCATACGAAGTCAGCTCATCCGGCTTGAAAAACGTGCACGGATCAAAGCTTTCCAAGCCACTCCCCTGTGCGGCCGAAGTCGGCGACCCGCCATCCGCGCCACCATCGCCAGCGCTCGAATCACCGAGCGAGCACGATGAAAGACCGAACAGGGCAAGCCCTGCGGACATCGCAACCAGGGATCGGGAAAACTTCATCACTGCAAACCTCGCCTGAGATCGTCGGCGTTCTGTTCGTCCATGGAACGGTAGTCGCGCGCTGCCCCGCGGAACGCATCCGCCTGCTTCTGCAACTCATCTTGGAGCGTACGAATCAGTTCGAGCGCACCAGAATCGGGATCCGTCGCCTTGTCCTGGAACCGCTTCGCAAGCTGCTGCCCGTCGGGATAGTCCCCCAGTCCCCTGACAGAACCGAGGCCTTGCGCCTTCATGTACAGCTGCCTCAGCGCTTCGATCTCCTCTTCGACCCGCTTCGCGGCTTTCTCCGCGACTTCCGGGTCCAAGGACAGCATGCCCGCCCCGACCTGCTGGTTGATCGTCTGCGTCTGGGCGCTGACCGCCTTCAGACCTTCCTTCGCCGCCGCGAACCCGCCGGCGTCCGCACTCGTCATCCCCAGGCCCCTCTGGACTCCGCTGATCTCCCCCGGTGAACCGCGAACACTTTAGCGTGGCGCCACCGAATTGGTCACCGGTTCGGGCGAACCCGACGAACCTCGGCGTGCTCCCAGCGCCGCGCACAGCCTCGCCGCGAACGCGGGGAAGGTCTCCCGGAAACGCTCGAGATCGGAGGTCGCGCCGTACCAGTAGAGACCGGGGGCGCCGTCCGCCTCGGGATCGAGCGCGGCGAACTTCTCCAGCCACGGCCCGGCTTCGCCCAGCACCAGCGCGTACGGCAGCGACCGGGAGAACGCGGTCTCCCGATCCGCGACCGGAATCGCGTCGACGGAGACCTTCCGCAGGTGATTGCGCAAGCCCTGGATCTGCCCGACCAGCACGCTCCCGCGAGCCGTGCGCGCGGGCATCAGCCGGGCGGCGAAGCTCAACGCCACTCCACCGAGGGCCACGGCGACACCGATCAGACCGAGCGGCCCGGTGAGCGCCAGCAGCGCGGTGAGCAGTACGCCCGCCGCCGCCAGCCCGGCACCGCCCCACCAGAACAGGTTGCGCTCGGCGTCCGGCCTGCGGCCGAACCAGCCGTTCGCGACGACCTCCGCGTAGAGCGCTTCGCGCACCGGTGCGAGGTCGCGGCCCGCGAGTTCCGAGAGCAGCACCTGCCGCCGGTCGCCGACGAGCACGTCGTGCACGGCGCGTTCGTACTCCCGCAGCGCCGAATCCGGATCGTTGCGGCGCACGATGCGCCAGTCTCCGGCCAGCTCCTCGATCCACAAGTAGTTGCGCACCGCCAGGTCGACGACGGTGGCGGCGACGTCGACGAGGTCCACCCGCTCGTCCGCGACGGTGCCGATCTGCCCGGGCAGCACGCCGTCCGGTGACGCGAAGACCGTGGTGCCGTCCGCGCTGACCATCAGGACCTCGACGGGGCCGGGCGGCGCCGACGATGCCCGGACGTCCCGGCCGCGGAAGTGCCAGAGCACGCCGAATCCGCCGATCAGCAGCAACCCCATCCCCGCGAGGCCGACCCCGATCGCGGGTGTCAGCGAGAACGCGTAGGCCGGGTCGAAGCGCCGTTCGGTCATCGCGTTCGACGGCACGGCCCCGGCCGGAACCCGCATCGACAGGTCCAGGCGTTCCCCCGCGGCGAGGCCGAACTCCAGGACATGCACCTGCCGGGTGCGCCCGATCTCGAACCTGCCGCAGCGCTCCTGGCCACCGACCGGTCCGGCGAGGCAGGTGATGTCCTGCGGCACCTGCGGGGCGAGCAGCGACGCCGACACCCGGTCCACCGGCAGGTCCCAGCCACCGGAGAGCTGCCAGCGGATCTCCTGCAGGTCTCCGGCTTCCGCGACGGCCCCGTGCACGGTGTAGTCGAAAGTCGCCTCGCCGGGGAGCACCGTCAGCCGGGCGGCGTCCGGCCCGACCGCGATCTCGCCGCCGTCGACCCGGGCGTCGGTGAGGGTGAAGACGCGGTCGGCTCCTTCGCCGGTGCGCTGCCGCAGCGGAATCGTGCGGTGCACCGGCGGACCATCGGGCACGGTGATCCGTTCGGTGACGGTGAGCGTGCCGTCGCGTTGCAGCTTGGCCTGCACGTCGGTGGCGATGGTGCCGGGGAGCACGTTGACCGGCGGCGCGGGCGCCTGCTCGGGTGCGGCTGGAGCGGTCGCGGGGAGACCGAGCAGCGCTGCGGCCGCGACCAGCAGGACGACGGGACCCGGTTTCCGGAACACGGCCCGAACGATAGCCGGACCTGGCTAAGCTGCGGCCACATCGGCACAAGACTTGAGGGGGCGGTCACCGATGGCGGGCAGGCGGCGGTCTTCCGGCACGACACGTGGTTCACCTGCACCTCCGATGTGGACTGATCGGTGGGCCAACGGTGGTTCCGGCACCGCTAAGCTCGGTGCGCTCCATTCGTCGGCGAAGCCGGGAGATCGGTAAATGACGCAGCCACCGCCGCAGCCGCAACCCCCGTGGGGTGAGCGTCCGGTCGGCCCGCCACCGGCGTCGCAACCATTGCCGCAGGTTCCCCAGTACCAGGCTCCGGCCCAGTACCAGGGTTCGTCGCAATACCAAGGTTCGACGCAACACCAGGGTTCCGCGCAGTACCAGGGTTCGTCGCAGTACCAAGGGCCGACGCAGTACCAGAATCAGCCGCAGTACCAGGACCCTTCGGCGCAGCAGCAGGTGAACCAGCAGGCTGGGCAGGAACCGCCGCACTACCTGCCGCCGCAACTGCCGCCGCCCGCCCAGCCGCAGCAGTGGGGGGCGCCACCACCGTGGCAGCAGGGCTACAACAACCCGGCCGCTCCGCCGCCGCAGCCCCGCAAGACCGCATCCGGAATGATCATCGCGTTGGTGATCACCGGGTTATTCCTGCTCGGCGCAGGCACCATCGGAGTGACCGCGCTGTCCCGATCCGGCAGCGACGCGTCCGACTACGAGACGCCGGTGAACGAGACCGGCGACGGTTCGGCGAACGAATCGCAGGCCCCGGCCGCACCGAACTCGTCGAACGAACCGAGCCCCAGCCCCTCGTCGAGCGCACCACCCACCGCCACGAGCAACGACTACACGCCGGCCGCACGCCCCGTCGCCGCGCTCGGCGACAACCCGATCAACATTCCCGGCAACGGCGCCGTGAACACGCCCTGCCCGCTGCCGCCGTTCGCCACCGACACGGCCTCGCAGTCCGCGTTCTACGAAGCCGCGCTGCCCTGCCTGATGGCGATGTGGGAACCCGCGCTGCAGGAAGCCAACCTTCCCGTCCTGATGCCGGACGTGCAGACCATCGACGGCACCGTCGCAAGCCCCTGCGGCACCCGGACCTGGGACCAGACCGCCATGTTCTGCCCCGGCAACAACACGATCTACATGACGGCGCGCTACTACGCGGACAAGGAAGGCCGCACCGACGCCGGCGTCTTCCTCGGCCAATTCGCGCACGAATTCGGGCACGCCGTTCAGAGCATGAGCGGCATCAACCAGGCCTACACGGCGGCCTCCTACGACGCGAACGGCACCAGCCCCGCCGGACTCGAACTCACGCGGCGCTCGGAGTTGCAGGCGACCTGCTACGAAGGAATGGCGTTGGCCTCGCTGCAGAACGGCGGGGTGCACAACGACATCATCTTCGCCGCCCTCACCGACTCACGAGGCCGCGGCGACGAGTACAACGCCCAACCCGACCACGGCAGCATCGCCACCAACACGGCATGGATCGACCAGGGCTTCTACAAGAACCGAGTAACCGAATGCAATACGTGGCTTGCTGTACCTGATCAGGTGGACTGACGCCGGTCGTTTGGCTGGGGTGGTCGGGTAGCGGAACCTCAGGTGTCTTCTCGCTGCGGGATCTTTTTCCCAAGTGGCTCCGCCACGAGGGAAAAAGCTGTCCTCGCGAGAAGACACCTGAGAACCCGCCGGTGAGCGGCTTTTTGACGTGGGCTATGCGCTGACGCGCATACAGGCACGGCTTCGCCGCAAAGCACGGCCATCGGCCGCAAAGCAAGCGGGGCTTCGCCCGCCAACTACACGGCTTCGCCGTAAGGCACGGCCTTCGGCCGCAAGGCAAGCGGGGCTTCGCCCGCCAACTGCACGGCTTCGCCGCAAAGCACGGCCTTCGGCCGCAAAGCAAGCGGGGCTTCGCCCGCCAACTACACGGCTTCGCCGTAAGGCACGGCCTTCGGCCGCAAGGCAAGCGGGGCTTCGCCCGCCAACTGCACGGCTTCGCCGCAAAGCACGGCCTTCGGCCGCAAAGCAAGCGGGGCTTCGCCCGCCAACTACACGGCTTCGCCGTAAGGCACGGCCTTCGGCCGCAAGGCAAGCGGGGCTTCGCCCGCCAACTGCACGGCTTCGCCGCAAAGCACGGCCTTCGGCCGCAAAGCAAGCGGGGCTTCGCCCGCCAACTACACGGCTTCGCCGTAAGGCACGGCCTTCGGCCGCAAGGCAAGCGGGGCTTCGCCCGCCAACTGCACGGCTTCGCCGCAAAGCACGGCCTTCGGCCGCAAGGCAAGCGGGGCTTCGCCCGCCAACTGCACGGCTTCGCCGCAAAGCACGGCCTTCGGCCGCAAAGCAAGCGGGGCTTTGCCCGCCCTTCGCGGGCTTCGCCGCCGAAAGCACGGCTTCGCCGTGAGGTAGGCGGGGCTTTGTGTGCTGGCTTGTCAGCTCAGTGCGCGGGGGCGGGTGATCAGGAGGGCGTAGCCGCCGCCGGCTATTGCGGCGAGGGTGCATAGGACCCAGCTGGCTCGGGTGTGCATGCCGCCGCCGCTGTCGGCTTCGCCGGCGCGCACCGCGTGGTCGCCACCGTTCGCGGGAACCTGCACCGGCATGGTCTGGCCCGCGGTGTGCCCGCAGCCGTCCAACCGCAATCGGCGCACCTCGCCGTCGATGCGGACTTCGACCAGGTCGCCGCGCGCCTCCCGGCCGCACGGCGAAGACTCGATCACGGTCGCCGTCGCGGACTGCATCTCACCGTCGGCGAAGCCGAAGTTCGGCAGCCGCCACCAGGACAGCGCCACCACGACGACCCCGAGCAGGCCGAGCGCCACCAGGATCACCGCCACCGATGCCGAACCGCCTCGTCGCCTCACACGGCAATGGTCCCAGAACACCGGAAAAGGCTTCCATGGCCCAAGGTTTCGCTTTGACGAGCGGATTTCCGGACTCCGGACACCCGCCGAGCCCCGTCAAGTGAATGGCCCGCTCGACCGATGGGCGTGGGCGAAGGGGCCGGTCACCCCGTGAGCTTCGCGGAGCGAACGGCCCATTCGACCGGCAGGACCGGGAAGGAAGCGTCGACCTCGAGGTCACGATTCGGCCGGGGTGACCTTCTTGACGTAGAGGAGCCGGTCGCCGTCCTCGATCGCGTCGGCCTCGGGAGCGTCCACCCGGTACAGCTCGCCCGCGCGCACGACGCCCAGCACGATGTCCGACAGGTGCCGGGGTGAGCCGCCGACCTCCCTCGGGTCGACCTCCCGTTCCGCTATGGCCAGTCCCACGTCCGGGGTGAGCAGGTCCTCGAACATCTCCACCACCGAGGGCGTGGTGGTCGCCATCCCCAGCAACCGGCCCGCGGTCTCGCTGGAGACCACCACGGAGTCGGCGCCGGACTGGCGCAGCAGGTGCACGTTCTCCGCTTCCCGCACCGCGGCCACCAGCTGCGCCTTCGGTGCCAGTTCCCGCGCGGTGAGCGTGACTAGCACGGCGGTGTCGTCGCGGGCCGGGGCGACCACGATGGCCCGCGCCCGCGTAGCGCCCGCGACGCGCAGCACGTCGGAGCGGGTCCCGGATCCGTTGACGGTGACCAGGCCGAGTGAGGACGCCGTTTCCAGCGCCGCGTGATCGGTGTCCACGACGACGATCCGCTGCGGGTCGGCACCGTCACCGAGCAGCGCGGTGACCGCCGAGCGGCCCTTCGTCCCGTAACCGATGACGACCACGTGGTCGCGCACCTTCGTCCTCCAGCGTTGGATCTTCAGTGCCTGCCGCGAGCGTTCGGTGAGCACTTCGAGCGTGGTACCGACCAGCACGATCAGGAACAGCACCCGCAGCGGGGTGATGACCAGGACGTTCACCAGCCGGGCGAGCGGGCTGACGGGGGTGATGTCGCCGTATCCGGTCGTGGACAGCGACACCGTGGCGTAGTAGACCACGTCGAGCAGGCTCAGTTCGCCGCCGGCGCTGTCGCGGTAGCCGTCGCGGCCCACGTAGACGATGGCGACGGTCGCCGCCAGCGCCAGGACGGCACCGATGATCCGGCGCACGATCGAGCGCACCGGGCTGATCGTGACCTCGGGCATCCGGATCACGCCGACCAGCGTGTGGTCGGGGCGGTCGGTGAGCCGCTCGTCGATCGGATTCCGCATCCGCCCGCCGATCAGGTGACCAGCCCGGTTCGGGCTCACCACGGTGACTCCTCGGTTTTCGCGCCTGCGGACACGATTCCCCCGATTCCGGCCGAGCATGCTGACGACGACGCTGAACATAACCCGCTCGGCGGTGCCGCACCGCAAGACCTCCCGCGCCGCGCGTCGCTCGGGCCATTGCCGTCGTGCGCCGCATCGTGCAACGCTGCGACGCATGGCCTCCCCCCGTTCAGCCCAGCTGCTCGCCGGCGTGCTCGCCACCGCGGGCGTGCTGCACTTCGTGCAGCCGAAGCCGTTCGACAGCATCGTTCCGAAGCAGCTCCCGGGTTCGGCGCGAACCTGGACCTACGTGTCCGGAGTCGCCGAGCTCGGTTGCGCGGCGGCTGTGGCGCACCCGCGGCTGCGCCGGCTCGGCGGGCTGCTCACCGCCGGGCTGTTCATCGGCGTCTTCCCGGCGAACGTGCAGATGGCGGTGGATTACCGCCGGAAACCGTTGCCGCAGCGGGCCATCGCCTACGGGCGGCTTCCGCTGCAGCTGCCGTTGATCGCGTGGGCTTGGCGAGTTCGCTCCACCGCAAGGAAATAGCCACCGGACGTAGTCGGAGACGGGGCGGCAGGTTTACCATTTCCCAGTGCAGCAGCTTGAGCACGCCGCCGACGCACTCGGCTGGAAGGGACTCCTCGTCCCGCACGTCGAGGTGCTCGGAACCCGTTTCGCCGCCGTCACGCGCGTGCGGCGCGATGTGCATCTGTGGCGCCGCGAGCACGGCTGGGCACCGGAGGACGATCCGATGTGGTTCCGGTCTTGGTCGCAGCCGTCCATGCACGACCACCTGCCGCTGGCCGCGGTCGACGTGGTGGGAATCCTCGTTCCCGTGCGCAAGGCGAAGTACGGCCTGCGGGCGTGCGGAAACCTGATGACGCTGGCGCCGTGCAGCGTGGTGCTGCCGCGCGGCCATCCGTACCGGCCGTGGCCGATGACCGAACTGGACTACTACGGAATCGGCGTAGTGGCCGACCACGAGTCCGCACCGTCCGAAGTGCTGCTTCCCCCGAGGACCGCTCCCCCGAGTTCGGCGCCTCCCTGTTCGGCCGCTGGCTCCAGGAAGTCCTCTACTCCCTGGTCCTCCAACGAGACCCCGAACTGGCGGAGAACCCAACAGGTTCCTGACCCACCCGCTTCACGACGAACCCGTGCCGCTGGGCTGCGAAGTAAGCCCGTCTCGCGGCCGAAGGCCGTGCCCTGCGGCGAAGCCGTGCCTTGCGGCCGAAGGCCGTGCCCTGCGGCGAAGCCGTGCCTTGCGGCCGAAGGCCGTGCCTGGATGTGCGAAGCACATAGCCCACGTCAAAAAACCGACCACCCGCGGGTTCTCAGCTGTCTTCTCGCGAGGACAGCTTTTTCCCTCGTGGCGGAGCCACTAGGGAAAAAGATCCCGCAGCGAGAGACCAACTGAGGTTCCGCCACCCGACCACCCAAGCAAAACGAGCCCTCAAGCAAGAACGTACTCATGCCAATTCATGCCGTGGGGGTTCCAGCCGAGTCCGCGGCCTTCCTTGGCCGCGCGCAGCGCCTGCATGGTGTGCGGCCAGCGGCGGATCACGTTGGCGACGGCGACGGGGGTCATCAGTTCGCTGGTGCGGCGGTGGTTTCCCGGCCCCAGGAACGCGATTCCGCCTGGTGTGGACAGGATGTCGGTGAGCGGCATCTGCCCGGACAGCGTGGTCTTCTCCACGCTGATCAGGGTGTTGGGGTGCAGGTCCGGTGGCCAGGTGCGGCGGTCGAGGTCGGCGGCGACGGGCTGGTCGCAGTTGCCGCAGCGGCAGTCGAACTCACCGGCCCAGCCGTGTTTCGCCCAGGACCACACGACGCCGCCGCCCGCGTCCAGGTCGGACAGCGCGGCCACGTGCGGCCAGGCTCCGACGACGGCGCTGAGCATGGTGCGCTTGGTGGGCCGGGTGTCACCGTCCGGTCCGGTGAACGACCAGGTGCCCCCGTCGTCGCGGTGCACGCGGACCAGTGGCGCGCGCAGCGACAGCACGTCGGTGTCCACGAGCACTTCGGCCTCGGGCGGGGTGTTGAGTTTCCACTCCGTGTTCTGCTCCATCCCGAGCATGGTCATGCGTCCGAACGGGCTACCACAAGATCCTCCACCCGAAGGTGTGGATCTAGCCCATGTCGCCAACCTCGCTGCCACCGCCGTGCATCAGAGGCGGGCTCCCGTTCAGGCGCCGGGTTCCGGAACGGAGTCGATCAGCTGGCGGAGGCCGTCGGCGTCGAAGAGGTCGGCGGGGCGCAGCGTCGTGTCGTGGCGGACGTAGTGGAACGCCGCGCGCACCTTCTCCAGCGGAGCTTCGGCCAGTTCGGCCCACGCGAGGCGGTAGGCCGCGAGCTGCACGGCGAGCGCGGACACCTGGTCGTCGGCGGGTACCGCGCCGGTCTTCCAGTCCAGCACCGTCCAGCCGCCGTCGGCGTCGGCGAACACCGCGTCCATTCGGCCGCGCAGCACGATTCCCGACACTTGGGTCTCGAACGGCACCTCCACTTTGTGCGGCACCCGGCCCGCCCAGGAGCCGCGGAGGAAGGCTTCTTGCAGCCCGGTGAGATCGTCCTGCGCCGGCGCCGTTTCGTCGGCCGATCCGGGCAGTTCGTCCAGGTCGAGCAGTGCGCTGGAGGTGAACCGGTGTTCCAGCCACGCGTGGAATGCGGTGCCGCGGCGGGCCATCGGGTTCGGCGGCATCGGCAGCGGGCGGCGGAGCCTTCGGGCGAGGGATTCGGGGTCGGCGGCGAGTTCGACGAGGCGGCTCACGGAGAGGTGGCCGGGCAGTTCGACTTGTTCGCGGCGCTGCGCGGCGGCTTCGCGTTCGGCGAGCAGCACGTCGACGTCGCGCGCCCAGCTCAGCTCGTCGTCCTCGGCGTCGGGCGGCAGGTCGGTTTCGCCCGGCGCCTGGGCGGTTTCGTCCGGTGTCGGGTCCGGTGTCTCGTCGTCCGGCGGCGGGACGGACTCGCCTTCCGGCGGCGTGCCGGCGTCTCCGGGCGGCAGGGTGGACGGGTCCTCCGGCGGCAGGTCCACGTCGTCCGGCGGCAGGTCGGTTTCGTCCTCCGGGGGCGCGTCGGCATCGCCCGGCGGCGGAACGACTTCCGCGGCGGTGACCGCCACCGCGTCCGGTGCCACACTTGAGTCCACAGTGGACGAATGATTTCGCGCCGTGACCATCGCGGCTCGCACCAGGTCGGCGCCCGCGACCACCGCGCTGCGTCGCGGCCCCAGCGGATCGACGGGCCACTGCACCGTGCGCAGCGCGTCCGCCAGCGGATTCTCCGCGTCCTCCACCGGTTCATCGACCCACTGCCCGATGTCGCCCGCTCCGGTCCCGCGCAGCACGTCGGCCAGCTCGGTGAGGAAGTCCGACGGCCCCTTCGGTTTCTTCCCACCTTCCTGCCACCAGTGCCCGGACAGCAGCAACACCCGCTCGGACCGGGTCAGCGCCACGTACAGCAGCCGCCGCTCCTCGGTGAGCCGCCGGTCCTCGAACTCACCGTCGTGACGTTTGAGCTCGTCGCTGATCTCCTTGCGGTCCATGCCGTTGAGCCGGTCCAAGTCGAAACCGGGCAGGTCCTGGGCGTCACCGCGCATCGTCGCGGGCAGCTCGGTCACCGAGGTCAGCCAGGAACCGGAATGCCTGCGGCCGGGGAACACCTGATCCACCAGGTGCGGAACCGCCACGACCTCCCATTCCAGGCCCTTCGCGGCGTGCACCGTGAGCACCTGCACCCGGTCCTCGGCGACCTCGACCTCGCCCGGTTCCAGGCCGTCCTCGGCGCGTTCGGCGGCGGTGATGTAGTCCAGCAGCGCCGACAGCGGCGCGGAGGGGCTGGCGGTGGCGAAGTCGGTGACGACGTCGGCGAACGCGTCCAGGTGGATGCGGCCGGCTCCGGTGGGGCGGGCGAGGCTTTCGATGTCCAGCAGCAAGGTGCGTTCGACGTCGGCCACCAGTTCCGGCAGCGGCTGATCCAGCCTGCGCCGCAGCTGCACCAATTCCTTGCCGAGCGACCGAATCCGCTCGTATCCCGCCGCGGAGTAGGGCTCCGGCGGGCCGGGGTCGTCGAGCGCGTCCACCAGACCGGCCTGTTCGGCGTGCTCCCCCGGCAGCACGTCGTCGACCGAGTCCGCTTCGGTCTCCTCCGCCGCGGGGCCGAGCCGCCGCGCCCGGTCCCACAGCGCGGCGATGTCGGCGGCGCCGAGGCGCCAGCGGGCACCGGTCAGCAACCGCATCGCCGCCGAACCGGCCAGCGGTTCCACCAGCACGCGCAGCGCGCTCACCAGGTCGCGCACCTCCGGTTCGTCGAGCAGCCCCCCGAGACCGACGACCTCCACGGGCAGACCGCGTTCGCGCAGCGCGCCCGCCAGCCCCGCCATGTCGGAGCGGCGCCGCACCAGCACCGCGGACGTCGGCGGCGCTCCCTTCTCGTCGAGCACCGCGTGCCACTGCTCGGCGATCCGGTCGGCGACCCAGTCGCGCTCCACCCGCACGTCCTCGACCAGCGCGGCGCGGATGTCTCCGGTTCCCGCGCCGTCGCGGGCGCGGAGTTCGTCGACTTCGAGTCCGGCGGCGCGCAACGGTTCGGAGGCGGCGTTGGCGAGGCTCAGCACCTCGGGCGGGTTGCGGAAGCTCGTCAGCAGCCCGTACCGCTGCGCGGGCGCCGGTGCTCCGTTCTCGGCGCGGGGGAAGTCGGTGGTGAAGCGCGGCAGGTTCGCCGCGCTCGCCCCGCGCCAGCCGTAGATGGCCTGCGCCGGGTCGCCGACGGCCGTGACCGGGAGCGGGTCGGTGCCCGCGGTGGCTCCGCCGAACAGCGCCCGCAGCAGCACCCGTTGCGCGTGGCCGGTGTCCTGGTACTCGTCGAGCAGCACCGCTCCGTAGCGTTCCCGTTCGCCCGCGACGACTTCCGGATGGTCGGTGGCCAGCAGCGCGGCCAGCGACATCTGGTCGGCGAAGTCCATCGCGGCCTCGCGGCGCTTCTGCTGCGCGTAGTTCTCCAGCAGCGGCAGCAGCGCGGCCCGCAGCCGCTGCGCCGCGATGATCTTCGTGAGGTCTTGGGGGAGTTCGGCGCGCTGCCGCTTCGCGCGCGGCGCGTCCTCGATGGCCCGGCACAGCCGTTCGGCGTGTTCCCGCAGCTGCTCCGGCCGCACCAGGTGTTCGGCGAGCTCACCGGCGAGGGACAGCAGGTAGCCGGTCACGGTGGAGGGCACCTTCTCGGTGTCCAGGTCCTCCGTCCACGTCGACACGACACGGTGCGCGAGCTGCCAGGACGCGGTCTGGGTGAGCAGCCGGGCGCCGGGCTCCACCGGAATCCGCAGCCCGTGCTCGCCGACCAGCCGGCCCGCGTAGGCGTGGTAGGTCAGCACCGTCGGCTCTTCCGCGAGCACCTGGTTGCGCAGTTCCCCGCTGGGGTCCACCTCGTCCAGCAGCCCGGATCCCGCGAGTCGCCGCAGCCGAGCCCGCACTCGATCCGCGAGCTGCCGGGCGGCTTTGCGGGTGAACGTCAAGCCCAGCACGTGTTCGGGCGTGACGATCCGGTTCGCCACCAGCCACACCACGCGGGCGGCCATCGTCTCGGTCTTGCCCGCGCCCGCTCCCGCCACGACCAGCGCCGGTTCCGCGGGCGCCGCGATCACCGCGGCCTGCTCCGGAGTCGGCGGGTGCAGCCCCAGCCCCTGCGCGATGCGATGCGGACTGATCCGTTCAGGCAAGCGTCGCTCCACTCCAGGCGGCTCCGGGCAGGTCAGCGCCGGTTGTAGCACGCCGCCACGACCGTCCGGCCCGCCGCCCGACACGCGCACACGCCCTCACCCCACCGCTTCAGATCAACACCCCACCCGACCGCTCCCGCCGAGGAGGCGCTCACCCCGCGGGGCCGATCAGATCAATGGCCCATTCGACCGGTCGAGGTGGCGTTCACCTCGCGGGGGCGGTGTGGGAGGCGGCGCGGTCGAGGTGCGGTCAGCGGCGCTTCTTGGCCGGGGGACCGGCTTGAGCTGGCGCTCGCATTCGCAGTTGTTGTCGTAGACGGCTTCCGCCGTGATCGTCGGACCGTCGTTGAGGCCGGTCACGATCGTCTCGCCACGGCGCGATTCGGTCAGCCAGATCTCGGTTTCGTCGGTGAAGCCGACCTCGTCCTCGGTGAGTCCCATCGCCGCGCGCAAGGTGCCCGCGAGCCACGCCGCGACCTCTTCCGGGGAGTGCATCACCTCATCGGGATCGAGCATCCGCCGCTCCGGCGCGCTCAACGCGTGCGACAGCGTGGAGCGTTCGACGTATCCGTGGTGGTGCAGGCCGTTCGAGTGCTGCGCCATGACTCCCCTTTCAATTCCGGACCCTCACCAAAGTAGCCGCACGCTGCGTCATCTTTCGAGAACCCGCCTGCGCCGATCGTGAACATCACTCCGAGTTCGCAGGGTGGATGCCCGGCCGGGACCGCGGAGGGGTGCGGTCACCGGCCGGGCGCGGCCCGCCGCCGGGTCGGGGGTCACGACGACGAACCGGGCTCACTCCGCCTACCTCGGTAGGCGGAACTCTTCGGAAGTCGCCACGACCCGATCGCTTCGATCCGGCCGGTCATCGCGCAGCGCGAGCTCGCGAACGCAGGGCACGCAAGGCATTCCACTCACAACTACCTCGGCCCGATGCCCGTCGATCTCCGCACCGCACATCGCCAGGTAGACAGCCGAGGACGTCCACACCGCCGTGTGCACGACCCGGCTCGCCTCGCCGACTTCACCGGCGCGGTACCGGATCGGGACGCGGACCGGACGGGGGCAGGGGACTGCGGAATCACTCATGCCGTCATGTTCGGCCCGATTCCGGAGAGTCCGGGGGACCAGCTCACCGGCGATCTCCCTGGCCACCGGGTGGCACCGCATCGACTCCTCCCCCGCGCGCACCGCGCGCTGCAGGACGTGCAACGTCGCGGCGCGGTCCTTGCGCTGGTGGTAAGCGCGCGCCGTTTCCAGCCACAGTCGAGCCCGGCGATCCACCGACGGCACCGACTCGGGATCGACCTGCTCGGCGGCGTCGATCGCACTGGCCGAGCGGTACAGGTCCACCTGGACGGACACCGAGGTCACCGCACTGTTGGCGCGGCCGAACAAGGTCCACGGGTGCGCGTAATCCGCAGGCAACCTGTTCGCCATCGCCTCGGCCTGATCCAGCCTGCGCAGCGCATCACCTTCACGTCCCAGCCGCGCGGCGGTGATCGAGCCGTGCAACCGGCACGCTCCCCACAGTGCGCGAACCGAATCTTCGGCCGCGTCCAGTCGAGGTTCGAGCAGCGCGGCGGCGTCGTCCACGAGTCGCACGGCGTCCTCCTCGCGGCCGGTCGCGCGCCAAACATTGCCCAGCACCCACGCGGATCCGGCCAGCGCGATCGGGTCATCGGCCAGTTCCGCCGACGTCATGCACCGATCCGCCGCCAACCACAGCAGCGCCGAATCCGACACCCAGGCGAGCACCTGCTCAGCGAGCGCATAAGCGGCCGACAGCGCGATGTGCGCTTCCCGCCGCTCAGAACCGTCGAGCACTCGGGCCGCCCTGCGTCCATCGCGAATGATCTGCGGCAGCACCGCCCCCACGGCTTTGCGCGGCGTCGGCGAGGAATGCCACAGCGCCCAGGCCTCAGCCGTCCGATCCAGCAACGCGGCCGGAGTCGGGCAGGCCTCCGCCGACACCGCCAGAGCGGTTTCCTCAATGGCTTCGCGCAGAACGGGAACGACGTCGTGCGAGCAGCGCTCGGTCGAGCCGGGCGGCGGCGGTCCCCCGGTGAGTTCGGATACGTCGCGCACGCCCAGCGCACCGGCGAGTTCAACGAGCTTCTCCCAGCGCGGCGTCCGCAAACGCCCCTTCTCGACGGCTTTGAGCCACTCCGGCGATCTGCCGACCAGACCCGCCACGACAGGACGGGATTTGCCGCGACGCTCCCGGAGGATCTGGATGCGTTCGCCGACGGTCTTCCCTGCGAGCTCATCGGCCATGACGACCACCTCTTCGCGGTAACGACCTGCGCGCGGCCGATCGCCGCCCTGGATCATCAGGCTAGCGAGGCGATGGTGACGCAAGCCATACCGGCACCGCTCCCGTCACTGGCCGACTTGGCGGCCTTCGGGGTGGATGGGGCAGGACGGGCGGGCCGGGCAACGGGGACAGTCGGAGTTCTCCGCGGCGACGTAAGCCGGGCCGACGCTGGAGGCCGCGGCGTCGTGCACGACGTCCAGCCACACCCGCAGCCGGTCCTCGTCGAGGCCTTCCTGCGCCCGCTCGGTCCACGGCCCCTGGCGGGACGACTTCGCCACGTACAGCAGGCGGGCGCCGCCGGGTTCGGTGAGCGCGTCGGCCGAGGTCTCGCCGCCTTGGAACGCGCCGAGCGCGGCGGCCAGCTGGTAGACGGCGAGCTGCGGGTGTTCCTGCGCGTCGCCTGCGCTCACCGCGGACTTGCTGGTCTTGACGTCGACCACCACGGGCTTGCCGTCGCCGTCCGCCTCCAGGCGGTCCACCCGGCCGCGCAACCGCAGCTTCGGGCCGCCCTCGCGGCTCGGCACCTCCAGGTCCAGGTCCCGCTCCACGCCGAGCTGCGTCAACTCGGCGCGGGAACTCTCCAGCCAGCCGAGGAACGCGTCGAGCATGCCCTCCACCCGGCGCCGCTCGTGGCGGGAGAACCACGGCGCTCCGGCGTCCACGGACTGCCACGCCTGGTCCAGCGCGACCCGCAGCTGCTCGCGGTCGGCGCCTTCCGCCGCCTTCTCCACCAGGGCGTGCACCAGGGTTCCGGTGACCGAGGCGAGTTCCGCCGCGTCCTCGCCGCCGTGGCGCTGCACCATCCAGCGCAGCGGGCACTTGCTCAGAACGTCCACAGTGGATGGCGAGACTTTGACCGCTTCGTCCTGTTCCACCAGCGGCGCGTCGGTGGAGGACTCCGGCAGGCCGTACCAGCCATCCGGATCCGCCCCGGGAACTCCGGCGACGGCGAGCCGCGCGAGCTGCTCGGCGGCCCGCTCCCGGCGGCCCGGTTTCGCCTCGCCGTCGCAGACCACCCGGCGCAGCTCGGCGACCAGTTCGCCCAGCACCAAGCCGCGTTCCGGACGCAGCAGCGGCCGCTGCTGCTCCGCGTCGGTGCTGATGCCCTCCAACTCGTCGAGGAACCGAGACGGCTGTTCGTCCTCCCCGCGCACCGCGCTCACCAGCAGCGAACGCCGCGCCCGACCGGCGGCGACCAGCAGCAGCCGCCGTTCCTCCGCCAGCAGCGGCGCCGTCGCCGACACGCGATCCTGCTCGTCCACCCCGGAGAGCGCGTCCACCAGCCGACCGGTGTGCAACACCGAACCGCGCAACCGCAGGTCGGGCCACGTTCCTTCCTGCACACCGGGAATCGCCACGACCCCCCACTCCCGGCCCGCCGAGGCGTGCGCGGTCAGCACCGACACCGCGTCGCCCGCCGGAGCCGTCGGCGCGAGGCTGCTGCCGGTGATGCGCTGCTTGCGCAGCTCCTCCACGAAACCCACGACGTCCGAACCGGGCTTGCGGTCCGCGTACTGCGCGGCGGCGTCGAACAACGCGACCACCGCGTCCAAGTCCCGATCGGCCTGCGCGCCCGTGACGCCGCCGCGTTCGGACGCCGCGACCCAGCGCTGCTCCAGCCCGGAGGCCTTCCACACTCGCCACAACGCCTCTTCGACGCCCTTGCCGATCACCTCGGTCGCGGTGGCCAGCAACGACGCCAGCCTCCGGGCGGGGCGCGCGGCGGCGTCCTCCAGGCCCGCCAGCCGGTCGCCGTCGCGCAACACCTCCACCAGCAGGTCGCCGCTCGACTTCTGCTCACCGGTGGCCTTCTGCAACCGCAGCAGGCCGCGCCGCAAGCGCCGCAACGCCAACGGATCCGCACCGCCCAGCGAGGAGGACAGCAACGCCTCGGCCGCATCCGGATCCAGCGCGGCCGGACTCGCCGCGCAGTGCAGCAACATCAGCAACGGCCGGATCGCGGTGCGATGCGCCAGCGGCACGTCGTCCACCGGAACCGCCAACGGCACCCCCGCCGCCAGCAGCGCCCGGCGCAGCACCGGCAGCGACCGGCCGGTGGAGCGCACGATCACCGCCATGTCCGACCACGGCACCTCGTCGAGCAGGTGCGCGCGGCGCAGCTGGTCGGCCACCCACGCCGCCTCCTGCGCCTGCGTGCCGAGCAGCCGCACCTGCACCGAGCCGCCGTCGCCGTCCGGCGGCCGCAACGCGCGCTGCGGCCCCGCGCCCGGCAGGCCCTTGATCAACCTGCCGACGGCGGTGTGCACGGCGGGCGACATCCGGTAGCCGGTGGTGAGCACCTCGGTGCTGTCCGGTTCGGCCTCGGTCAGGCCGCTCGGGTCGGCGCCGCGGAACGAGTGCACCGCCTGATCCGGATCACCGGCCAGCAGGAACTCACGCGCCGTCCTGCCGAGCACGTTGATCAGATCGAACTGCTGCGGATCCAGCTGCTGCGCGTCGTCGACCAGCAGGTAGCGCACCCGGTCCTGTTCCGCCGCGAGCAGCTTCGGGTCCGTTCCGAACGCCTGCAGTGCCCGGGCCACCGATTCCGCCGCGTCCAGCTCCGCCGGGCCTCGCCCCTCGCTCCGCAACGACGTGACCTGCTCGTACTGGACACCGAACTTGCCCGCCGCCACCCATTCCGGACGGCCGTGGCGCTCCCCCTGCTCGATCAGCTGGGACGGATCCACGCCGCGTTCTGCCACCTGCAGCAGCAGGTCGCGCAGCTCACCGGCGAACGCCTCCGCCGGCAGCGCCGCGCGCAACGAATCCGGCCAGTTCAGCGCGCCGTGCTCCAGGTCCCCGTCGAGCAAATCCCGGATCAGCGCGTCTTGATCCGGCCCGTTGAGCATCCGAGGTTGCGGTACCTCCGCCAGCACGGCCTGCAGCCGCAGCACCGCGAACGCGTAGGAGTGCACGGTGCGCACCAGCGGTTCCTGCGCGGTGCGCAGGCCCTGACGGGAGGTGAGCCGCTTGGTGATCTGCGCCCGCATCCGGGCCGCCGCCGCCTTGCCGGAGGTCAGCACCAGCACGTTCTCCGGCGGCACGCCGAGGCGCAGGATGCGGTCGGCCGCCACCTCGGCCACCAAAGTCGTCTTCCCGGTGCCGGGGCCGCCGAGGACGCGCCGGAAACCACCGTCGGCGTGGAGCACCCGCCGCGCGGGCTCGTCCCAGTCCAGCCGTCGATCGCCGCCGGGGCGGCGGACGAGCAGCGGCGCGGCGCGCTGAGCCGCTCGGGTCTGCTCGCGCGTTGAGGTCCTGTTCGGGGCGGGCACGGCGACGATGGAATCACGCCGCACCGACACCGATCGCGCAGGCCGGGCCGATCGGGCGAAAATAACGGCAATTTCCCACCCTTTTCCCATTCTGCTGTGAACGCGAGCGAAAAACTCCTCTATGGACTCATCAAATCGCTGGCCAGCGCTGATACAGAAAGCGACAGAGCAAACACGCCAAGACCCCGGAGGGGGCACGCGAATATTCCTTTTGGTGGTACGAACCAATTTCAGGTTCTGGGAAGGTCCCGCTGTGCCACGGAGCCCCGCCGTGGCGAACAAGATCCCCGAAGGAGGACCAGTGGGCAAGCTCCGCAAGAACATGCTCACCCTGGCCGGCACCGGTGCCGCCGTCGCCTGCGCGGCCACCCTGACCGCCGTTCCCGCGCTGAGCGCCAACAACGACGCCGCCCCCAAAGCCGAGAGCCCCGTCGCGGCCTCGCCGTACCTCTACAACGGCTGGGGCAACCCGCCGGCGCCGAGCGAGGTGCAGAACGCCGCCGGCGTCAAGGACTTCACGCTCGCGTTCATCAACGCCGACGGCACCTGCAACCCGGCGTGGGACGGCACCCGTCCGCTGGACGGCCAGGACAAGGCCACCATCGACGAGATCCGCGCCGGCGGCGGCGACGTGATCCCCTCGATCGGCGGCTGGAGCGGCAACAAGCTCGGCGAGGTCTGCACCGACGCGCAGTCCCTCGCGGGCGCCTACCAGAAGGTGATCGACGCGTACGGCCTCACGGCCATCGACATCGACATCGAATCCACCGAATTCGAGACCCCCGCCTCACGAGACCGCGTGATCGAGGCCCTGAAGATCACGAAGGAGGCCAACCCCGGCATCAAGACCGTGGTCACCTTCGGCACCACGACCACCGGGCCGAACGAGAACGGCAAGGCCATGCTCGCCAAGGCCGCCGAGGTCGGCGCCGACATCGACGTGTGGACCCAGATGCCGTTCGACTTCAACGGCACCGACATGGCCCAGGACACGATCAACACCACCGACGCGCTGAAAGAACAGGTCAAGACGACCTTCGGCTACGACGACGCGGCGGCCTACGCGCACGTCGGCATCTCCTCGATGAACGGCAACACCGACGTCGAAGGCGAGCACGTCGACGTGGCCGCGTTCCAGAAGATGGCCGACTATGCCAAGGAGAAGGGCCTCGGCCGGTTCACCTTCTGGTCGGTCAACCGCGACCGCCCCTGCGACGGCGGCGGCGACGTCAGCAGCTGCAGCGGCGCCGAGCAGCAGCCCTGGGAGTTCTCCTCCATCGTTGCTGGGTTTGCTGGCTGAGTCTCCGGTCGGTTTGCTTTGGTGGTCGGGTGGCGGAACCTCAGTTGGTCTCTCGCTGCGGGATCTTTTTCCCAAGTGGCTCCGCCACGAGGGAAAAAGCTGTCCTCGCGAGAGACCAACTGAGAACCCGCCGGTGGTCGGCTTTGTGACGTGGGCTATGCGCTGACGCGCATCCAGGCACGGCTTCGCCGCAAGGCACGGCTTGCTTCGCTGCCGCACGGCACGGCCTTCGGCCGCAAGGCACGGCTTGCTTCGCTGCCGCACGGCACGGCCTTCGGCCGCAAAGCACGGCTTGCTTCGCTGCCGCACGGCACGGCCTTCGGCCGCAAAGCACGGCTTGCTTCGCTGCCGCACGGCACGGCCTTCGGCCGCAAAGCACGGCTTGCTTCGCTGCCGCACGGCACGGCCTTCGGCCGCGAGGCAAGCGGGGCTTCGCCCGCCGACTGCACGGATTCGCCGCAGGGCACGGCCTTTGGCCGCTGGGATTGGGCTTCGCCGCGAGGCGCGGCCTTCGGCGGGAGGCGGGTGGGGCGTTGCCTGTCCTTTGTCGGAGTCGCCGTCTTACTGCGGGGGTTCGCCGCTGACGAGGCCAGGAATGGCCGAGGACACCGTTTCCAATTTCATCTTTCGCGTTGCGCCGTATGTCCTAGCTATTTCTAGGGCATACGGCGCAATGGTGATCCGCCGTATCATCAGTTGATCTTGACGTGCTAAGATCCCGGCGGTTTCATGCGGGAAAAGCGAATCGGGGGGAACCGGGACGCGAGCGTCCGATCATCGCCACACCCCGCGAACCCGTCTCCCTCAGCACAACACCACGCCTGACGGCGTTGGCGTTTCGCATGCCGCCGAGACCGCCGCGACGCGCTTCGTCGCGTGCACCGGCACACACGGGTGGGACGTAGTGCAGAAGCTCGATGACTGGCGCAAAGGCCGCCGCAGCATCCGCGACCGCCTCTACGGCGTGGTCCTGATACCCGGCATCGCGCTCCTGGTGCTCTGGTCGATCATCAGCGGAGTCACCCTCTACAACGGGATCCACCTGCGCGGCATCGCCTCCGGCGTGCGCGACGTGTCGCTACCCGCGATGCGGGTGCTCGCCTCGGCGCAGAAAGAACGCACGCTGAGCCTGCTCCAGTTCGCCTCACCCGGTTCCGCCGGAGAGCGGCTCGGCAGGCAGCGCGAGGCCACCGACCGGGCGCTGACCGCGATGCGCGATGCCGCCGACCCGACGCTGCAGCAAGCCCCGGACGAAGTCGCCGAACGGATGCGCGCCCTCAACCGAGTCATCGCGGAACTGCCCGTGATCCGCGCGGGCGTGGACGGCATGCAGACCGACCGCGCCCGGATCCACGGGCACTACAACGCTTTCGTCGACGCGGGCTCCGCGCTGTTCGAATCGCAGGCCCGGTTGTTCCCGGACTCCGCGGTCGCGCAGGGCGGGCTGCGGGCCGACGCGTTCTTCACCGCCGCGGACCGGATGGCCCGGGCCGCGTCGCTCGCCTCCGACGGGCTGCGCACCGGCACCTTCACCGACGCCGACCACCTGGCGTTCGCGCAGCTGACCGGCGCTTACCACCTGGAGCTGGAGTCGAGCGCCGCGTCCGCGCCGCCTGATGTGCGGGCGCAGTACACCAAGATCATCTCTTCGCCGCACTTCCGGCACCTGGCCGATCTGGAGAACCAGATCATCCAGAACGGCTCGTGGACGTCCGCGGACGACGCGCCCCCGGTCGACGCGACCGACTGGCTCACCACCAGCGACCTCGTCACCGACGACCTCACCACGCTGGCCTCCACGCAGGCGCAGCGCACCGCAGCAGCCGGACTGGAAGCGGGCGATCGCAACCTGATCCAGGTCGCCATCGGCAGCGTGGTGGCCCTGCTGATCGTGCTGCTCGCGATCCTGGTCGCACTGCGCGTGTCCCGCGGCCTGTCCCGGCGGCTCAACGGATTGCGCGACGACACGCTGCTGCTCGCCGGCGGGCAGTTGCCGGAGATCGTGGGCCGGTTGCGCCGCGGCGAACGCGTCGACATCGACCGCGAAGTCGCGCACCTGGACTACGGCCGGGACGAGATCGGCCAGGTCGCCGAAGCCTTCAACACCGCGCAGCGCACCGCCGTGTCCGCCGCCGTGCAGGAAGCGCAGGCCCGCGAAGGCGTGCACACGGTGTTCCTCGGCATCGCCGGACGCAGCCAAGCCCTGGTGCACCGGCTGTTGACGATGATCGACCGGCTGGAACGCGAAGAGCAGGACCCGGACCGGATGGCGCTGCTGTTCGGCCTCGACCACCTCGCCACCCGCGCCCGCCGCAACGCCGAGAACCTGATCATCCTCGGCGGCGGGCAACCCGGACGCCGGTGGTCGCGCCCCATCGAACTCGCCGACGTGCTGCGCAGTGCGGTCGCCGAGACGAAGCACTACGCGCGAATCCGGGTGCAGCGGCCGCCGGACCTGGCGCTGCACGGCGACGCCGTCGCCGACACCGTGCACCTGCTGGCGGAACTGCTGGACAACGCGACCTCGTTCTCCCCGCCGGAATCGCGGGTGAACGTGCACAGCCACACCGTCGCCCGCGGCGTGGTGATCGAGGTGGAGGACCGCGGCCTCGGCATGGCCGACGCGGACCGAGAAGCCGCGAACACGATGCTGGCCGGACCGCCCGAGTTCGACGCGATGGCGTTGCGCTCCGACAGCAGGCTCGGGCTGTTCGTGGTGGCGCGGCTCGCCGACCGGCACGGCATCGGCGTGGAGCTGCGCACCTCCGCCTACGGCGGCACTCGGGCGACCGTGCTGCTGCCCGCGAAGCTGATCGTGGAGCCCATCGAGCCCGGCCCCGGCGAGGCGCACACCTCGCAGCTCCCGCGAGTGCGCTCCGCCTCCGGCGACGATCCGCGGCAGGAGCCGGACGAGGACGCGGCGGCGCTCCCGGCTGCTCCGGCGGAATCGGTCGACCTCGTGAAAGCCGCGGACACCACCGGCGAATCCACGGCGGCGGAGTTCGATGCCGTCGGCCCGTCCGCGGGCTCGGCGGTTCTCGAGCTCGACGTGGATCCCGCGACCGAGATTTCCACCGCGGCGACGTCGGTGGCGTCGAGCACCGAGACCACTGATCCGGAGCTCGAGGCGATCGGCTCCGACGAACCCGGGACCGCGCAGGACCCCGCCCCGGAATCCGGCACGCCCGACGGCGAACCCACGGCGGACGACCACTCCTGGCCGCCCGACACGGAAAATTCGGACCGAACGGACGACCTCGCCGAAGACGGGGCTCCCGCAGCTCCTGACGCTGCACGATTGCCACCCGAGCGTTCAACCGACGTCACCGCTTCGGGCGACGACTCGTCGGCGGAGCACAGCTACCGTTCGGATGGAGGGGAACCGTTCGAGCCCGGAATTCACGGCGAATCCGTGCTCGACGCGGCATGGCCGACCGAGGATCCCGCCGGGAACGCGGAATCGGTCGCCTGGCCGGGAGACTCGGATCCGGCGATCACCGATCCGAACGGCCACCAGCCGATCACCGACACCGCGGCGCCCGCGGCCGACGACGACCAGACCACGAACGACAGCAGCGACAACAGCACGAACGGTCCGGACGGCGATCCGGCGGTGGAGCCCGGCGAATCCATGGTTCCGCTGCCCCGCCGCCGCAAGCAGGCCAACCTCGCCCCGGAGCTCGCCCGCGACCAACCGGCCGAGGACGAACACCGAACCGAATCCGGATCCCGCTCCGCGGAGGAGATCCGGGCATTGATGTCGGCGATCCAGCGCGGCACCGACCGGGGACGCAGACCAGCCGACCCGGATGCGGGCACGACCGATGAGTGAAGGGACGCACAGTGCGGCACACGAGCACCACGACCGAATTCGAGCTTGGCCGGTTGCTGGGCGACCTGGTCGATCGCGTCGCGGGCGCCCGCCACGCGGTCGTGCTGTCCACCGACGGCCTGGTGGTCGAATGCTCGCCTGAACTGTCCACAGTGGATTCCGAGGCGCTGGCGGCGACGGCTTCCGCGCTGCACGGGCTCGCCCGCGGAACCGGGCACCGCTTCGGCGGCGGCTCCATCCGGCAGACCGTGGTGGAGATGGACCACGCGTTCCTGTTCGTCACCGCCGCCGACAACGGCTCCTGCCTGGCGCTGCTCGGCGAGGAACACGCCGATGTCGGACTCATCGCCTACGAGATCAACCTGTTCGTCCAGCAAGCGGGCCACGCCATCGAGGCCGCACCGCGCTCCCGGCTCACTCCGACGGCGACGTGACCTCGCGGCGGGCGGCGACGGACGGGTGGCGCGACAGCGCGGCCGGCCCACTCGTGCGGCCGTACGCGCTGACGCGCGGCCGAACCCACGCCGCCGCCGCCGAACTGGACCGGGCCACCCTCGTCGTGGCCGCACCGGAACCCGCCGCCTCGGACGAGTGGGACGCCGACCGCGAACGAATCCTGATGCTGTGCGCGCAGCCGAAATCGGTCGCGGATCTGGCCGCCGAGCTGGAGATTCCGCTGGTGGTGACGAAGGTCCTCGTGTCCGACCTGCTCGACAGCGGCGACCTCAGCGTGCCGCTGACCCCACTTCGCGAACCCGACTACGCCCTGCTGCAGGCAGTGCTGGATGGCATCCGCCGCTTGTAATAGCGAGCAATCCCAAAGCCATGCGGACGAGCCGTCCCGTTCCCGCTCACCCGGTGATCCGTTGCCGTCACCGACGTTCGGGTCTCTGGGACACTGCATCCGTGGACGAGGAAACACTGGAACGGGTTCGAGCAGTGGTCGCCGCCATCCCGCCCGGATCGGTGCTCGCCTACGGCGACGTCGCGGAACTCGCCGGGCTGCGTTCGGCGCGACTCGTGGGCCGGATCCTCGCCGAGGACGGCGCGGACATCTCCTGGCACCGAGTGCTGCGCTCCGACGGCACGATCGCCGAACACCTGCGGCAGCGCCAGCTCGAACTCCTCCGCGGCGAAGGCGTCCTCGCCGACGGAGCCCGCATCAACATGCGCCGCTACCGCTGGTCCGGCTCCGAATCCTGACCCCCCTGCTCACCTCCACACCGTGACCGGGGCAGGGGTCAGCGGGCGAAGGTGGGGAGTTCGTCCGCGACCAGTTTCACCAGTGCGGCGGTGCGGGCTCGTTCCGGCATGGCGTGCGGTAGTCCGGCACGGGCGATCGGTGCTGCGGTGACCGGGCCGACGCAGGCGATGAACACCTTGTCCCGCAACGCTTCCAGCAATGCCTCGCCGCGCCCGGATCGCTGCGCGCGGGCCAGGAAGTTCGTCGCGGCGGGTGCGCTGGTCAGCGGCAACGCGTGCACTTCACCGGCGATCACCTCGTCGATCAGCCGGTCCAGCGCGGGCAGGTCCTCCGGATCCGTCCAGCGGTACACCACGATCGGCAGCACTTCGGCGCCCGCCGCGCGCAGCCGCTCCCGGAAGTCGGTCATCGGGTCACCGTGCAGCTGCACCACGACCCGTTGGCCTTCGACGCCCACTTCCAGCAACCGGGCGAGGATGTCGGCGACCTCCTCCGTCGGCGCGGTGAACGACTCGCGCAAACCCGCCCCGCGGACCGCTCCGCGCGCTTTCGCGCCCCGCGCCAGCAGCTCGGCCGAACGCAGCTGTTCGAGCAGCCGCTCCCCCAGGCCACGAACCTCCGCCGACTCGATCCAGCCGCGGAATCCGGTTCCGGTCACCGCGACCACGTGGTGCACCGGCCGCGCCAGCACCGCCTCCGTCGCCGCGGTCAGCTCACCGTCGTCGTGCACCGGAACCGTGTGCATCGCAGGCGCGTAGCGCACCTGGGCGCCGCGCCGTTCCAGCAGTGCCCCCAGCTCACCCGCCTTGCGCTCGGCGGTGATCCCCACGGTGAACCCGCGCAGCGGTTCGGTGTCGTCGACAGTCACCTGCCCATCGTCACACCCGGACGGCCCCGAGCGGTCCCGGGGAGGTCAGAGGACTTCGAGGACCATCTGCGAGGCGTGCTCCAGGCCACCGAGCGAGTCCGTCGTGGAACGCGGGTGCAGCGCGTGCACCGCGAGCCGGAACAGCAGTGCTCGCAGCAGCGCCTGCGGCCAGTCCGTCAGATGCGACCAGCGCTCCACGATCGCCGCGTCCGAGCCGCCCCAGGACAGCGCGTCGATCACCGCGACCGCCGCGGCCCATTCCGCCGGTCGCCAGAACGGGGCGAAGTCGATGATGCCGGGCGGCGCGTTGCCCGCGAACAGCACGTTGCCGAACAGATCACCGTGCACGACCTGCGGGCGCAACTGCGTGCGGCGCCGCGAACCCGCCAGCACGTCGTAGAGCCTGCCGCCCTTGTCCAGCGGCAGCGGGTAGTCCTCTTCGCCCCAGGACATCCGGTCCGCCAGCGCGTAGATGTCCTGGCGCGCGTCGACGAACTTGGGCCGGGTGAGCACGCTGCTGGCCGCGTGCAGGCGCAACGACATGGCCACGACCTCGTCGTGGCGCGGCTCCGGACGTCCCGTGATGTCGCGGCTCGCGGACCAACCGGACACCACCCAGCGACCGTCGGTGGAGCGGACCGGCCTGCCCACTCGCACCTCGTCCGGTTCCAGCAGGTCAAGCGTCTGAGCCACCCAGGCGGCTTCGGCGGTGTTCGCAGCCGGTTTGAGCACGACCTCACCGCAACGCCAGGCAACGCCGCCGTTGAGCAGTTCCGCGTCCTCCCCGCGCGCACCGAACGCCGCGCGCACGTGCGGCGGGGGCGGCTCCGGAGTTCCAGTCACGGCGCAGACGCTACCTCGGAGATCCCCGAATGGGGGTCAGGCACTCCGCAGATCATGACCCGAAGCGAATCGTGATCTCACGCGCACCCCGACGAACGACGACCGGCCCGACCCCCGCGAACGGGAACCGGGCCGAAATGACCACCGCACAACGCCACCACAACGCAAAACGACAACCCATTCGCCATCCGCGCCAACAAATCCACAACCACCCTGTCAGCCGGCAGAACCGTGCCTCCGCACGGCGAAACCCACCTGCGGCAATTGCCGTCCCTTACAACCGAAGGCCACGCCTTGGGCGGCAAAGCCCGCCTGCCTCGCGGCGCAGCCACGCCTTGGGCGGCAAAGCCCGCCTGCCTCGCG
The DNA here is from genome assembly GCF_022828475.1 of Saccharopolyspora gloriosae. Lineage (GTDB taxonomy): Bacteria > Actinomycetota > Actinomycetes > Mycobacteriales > Pseudonocardiaceae > Saccharopolyspora_C > Saccharopolyspora_C gloriosae_A. The sequence continues at coordinate 5,978,756 of NZ_CP059557.1, forward strand.
GCGCAGCCACGCCTTGGGCGGCAAAGCCCGCCTGCCTCGCGGCGCAGCCACGCCTTGGGCGGCAAAGCCCGCCTGCCTTGCGGCGCAGCCGTGCTTGTATGCGCGCAGCGCATAGCCCACGTCGAAAAGCCGCTCACCGGCGGGTTCTCAGTGGTCTTCTCGCGAGGACAGCTTTTTCCCTCGTGGCGGAGCCACTAGGGAAAAAGATCCCGCAGCGAGAAGACCACTGAGGTTCCGCTACCCGACCACCCGAGCAAAACGACCGGAGACTCAGTAAGTAGGCAAACTGGTGTCGACTTCGTTCGCCCAGCCGAGGACGCCGCCGCCGACGTGCACTGCGTCGGCGAAGCCTGCCTTGTGCAGTGCTGCGAGGGCCTCGGCGGATCGTCCGCCCGACTTGCAGTGCAGCACGATCTGCCGGTCTTGCGGCAGTTCGGACAGCGCCGCGCCGGACAGGATGCGGTCCTTCGGGATCAGCGTGGAGCCGTCGATCTTGACGATCTCGTACTCGTGCGGTTCCCGGACGTCGACCAGCTGGAACTTGTCGCCCCGGTCGAACTTGTCCTTGAGCTCGCGCGGCGTGATCGTGCTGTTCACCGCGGCCTGCTGCGCGTCGTCCGAGACGACCCCGCAGAACGCCTCGTAGTCGATCAGCTCGGTGATCTTGTCCGCGTTCGGGTCCTTGCGGATCTTGACCGTCCGGTAGCTCATCTCCAGCGCGTCGTAGATCATCAGCCGGCCGACGAGGGTCTCGCCGATGCCGGTGATGAGCTTGATCGCCTCGGTGGACATGATCGAACCGATGGAGGCGCACAGCACGCCCAGCACGCCGCCTTCGGCGCAGGACGGCACCATTCCGGGCGGCGGCGGCTCCGGGTACAGGTCGCGGTAGTTCGGACCCTTCGCCTCCCAGAACACGCTGACCTGGCCTTCGAAGCGGAAGATCGAGCCCCACACGTAGGGCTTGCCCGCCAGCACCGCGGCGTCGTTGACCAGATACCGGGTCGCGAAGTTGTCCGTGCCGTCCAGGATCAGGTCGTAGTCGGCGAAGATGCCCAGCGCGTTGTCCGTGGACAGGTACGTCTGGTGCAGGTTGACCTTGACGAACGGATTGATCTCGGCGATCGAGTCGCGAGCCGACTCCGCCTTGGGCCTGTCCAGGTCGGACTGGCCGTGAATGACCTGCCGGTGCAGGTTCGACTCGTCGACGGCGTCGAACTCGACGATGCCGATCGTGCCGACCCCGGCCGCGGCCAGGTACAGCAGTGCCGGGCTGCCGAGCCCACCGGCACCGATCACCAGGACCTTCGCGTTCTTCAGCCGCTTCTGCCCGTCCATCCCGACATCCGGGATGATCAGGTGGCGGCTGTAGCGCGCGACCTCTTCCTTGGTCAACTCCGCCGCCGGCTCAACGAGCGGCGGTAGCGTCGTTGCCTGGGCTGAATCGCCGGACATCTCCCAGCTCCTCCTCAGTGGTCCTCACCTCGTCGTTCACCCGACACCGCGGGGACGACGAGCGTCCGCGCCCGGAATCGGCTGAGCCGAACCGTCGCGAAAGGTGCAACGCCAGAGTGGCGGATCGTCTTCCCGCCTCCCAAATTACTCCCACACTCCGAGAAGGCAGTGGCCGCTACCACGTCCCGGCTTCGAATGATCTTGGTCCGGGCAGGCGCACGCCGGGCCGCGCGGGATCACCGCGGGGCTCAGCTGCCGCTGCCGCCCACGGGGAACGGCCAGGCGTTGTACTTGCAGACGAAGCCGTCGGAGGGGATCTCCGTGCCCTGGGGCACGGCCTTGTTCAGCTCGTGTAGTTCGTTGTTCGCGGTGCTGAACGTCTGCTGCATCATCACCGGCGCCAGACCGCCCTGCTTCCCGCACGGCACGTGCCCGTTGCCGAAGACGTGGCCCACTTCGTGATTGATCGCATAACGCCGGTAGGTGCCGATGTCGCCTTCGAACGCCACCGCGCCGCGCACCCAGCGGGCCGCGTTGATGTAGACCCGGTCGGAGATGCGGCACGAGGTGTCGAACGGGAGCCCGCTGCCGTAACCGCAGATCTCCCGTGCCGTGTTCTGGCTGACCAGCGTCACCCGGAAATCCGGGGAGGCGGAGCCCTCGACGCGCTGCAGCGCGATGTCCCCCGCCTCCGGATTCGTCCAGCTGCGCGGGTCGGCGAGGGTGTCCTGGGTGAGCTTGCCGAACGAGTCGTTGCCCTCCGCCAGCTTCACCCCGACCTCGACCTCGACCGTGTAGCGGTACAGGTCGTCGCCGGTGCCGACCTTCGGCGAGCCGCCGGGCAGCACGTCGAAGGTGCGCCCGCCGACCTCCGGAACCGGGGATCCCGGGGGGAGTTCCGCGGAGAAGAGGTTCGCGTCGTAGGTCTGCCCCGGCGGCGCCTCGGTGACCACCGGCGCCTCCGGCACGTTCGGCGCCTGGACGTGCGTGCCCGAGCCACCGTCACCGAGCTGCTCGGACTGCGGATCCACGGACTGGAACACGGCCAGCGCGGTGATCACGATCAGCAACGGGACCGCGTAGATGCGCCATCCGTACAGCGACCAGGCATTACGCCGCTCACGCCGTGGAGGCTCGGGCTCGTCGATGTCGTAGTCGCGCTCGTCGAACGGCCGCCAGGACGCGGCGAGCGGTTCGTCCGGACGCGGACTGCGCCTGGCGCGGGGAACGGCGGCTCCGTCCGCCTCATCCGAGTTGCCGGGGGCGGCGTCACGGGGTCGTCTCGGCGGGCGCGGCACGGTCTAAGCGTGCCATAGCCCGAGCGTGCCCATCGAGGCTGTGGCCTGCAGCGTCCGACACACTGGACAAAGATCACCCGATTCGGCTTCGCGTGATCACCAACGGTCGACTTCGACCTCCCTGAGCATGCCGAGCACGGCGGCGGCGACCACTCGTGGGCGCTCCAGTTGCGCTACGTGACCGGTGCGCGGCAACACGAGCAGTCGCCCCCGCCGCAGTTCCCGCGCGGTCCGCGGCGCCTTCCGGACGCTGACGACTCGATCTTCCGCGCCCCACACCACAAGCCCGGGTGCCTGCACTTCCGGCAGCAGGTGCCACGACGATCGCCACGGCGGCGACAGCCAGGACCACATCAGCCCGGTCGTGGTGCGGCCCAGCGCCACCTCGGACCAGGCGAGATCCGCCCGCTCCCGGAACTCCTCGATGGCCAGCAGCAGCCGGTCGTCCGGTATCGCCGCCGGGTCGGCGACGCACAGCGCCAGCAGTTTCCGCGCCCGCTCCCCCGGCGGCATCGCCGCCAGCCGCCGCCGCACCGCGGGTCCGAGCAGCGGCAGCCACGCCAGCGGGATGCGGGGATCGGACAGCCGCCGCGGATCGGGCCGCAGATCCGGCATCGCCGGGGAGATCAGTGTCAGCGACGCCACCAGGTCCGGTCGACGCGCGGCGATGAGCACCGCCACCGACCCGCCGAACGAGTTCCCGAACAAGTGCACCGCGCCCGTGCCGGACTCCTCGAGCAACCGGATCACCACGTGCGCGTGCTGCTCGCAGCCGTAGTCGAACCAGTCCGGCGGCTCGGAGCGGCCGAACCCCGGCAGGTCCACGGCGAGTCCGCGCAGATTCGGCGCGAGCGACTCCGCGAGGTCCGTCCAGTTCGCCGCGGAACCGGCGAGCCCGTGCAGGTACACCGCGGTCCCGTCGCCTGCTCCGGGCGTGTCCCGGACGTGCACCGTCACCGGACCGAATCCGGTGATCAGCGGCACGTACCGACCGGGCGCGGGAACGCCGGAGAGGTCGGCCGCGACGGCGTCGACGGGCATCGGAACCCTGGTCAGCTCGCCTCCCGGCCGCGATGCGTCGAGGCGTCGTGTTCTCGTCCGCATGGCCCCAGCATGCCCCGAGAGGGCGACTGAACGCCGGATAAGGTCGAGACCTTGTTTACCGGCGAGTAAGGTTGTGCTTCCCCGACTGGAGCCCCCAGCGAGTGTCACGGAAGGACGGGTGGAGGCAGGCATGACGGAGACCGCGCAGCCGAGCAGAGGCGTTCGGCTGCCCCGCGACGCCCGCCGAGCACAGCTGCTCACGGCGGCTCAGCACGTGTTCGTGACCAACGGCTACCACGCGGCCGCGATGGACGACATCGCCGAGCACGCCGGGGTCAGCAAACCCGTCCTCTACCAGCACTTCCCCGGAAAGCTGGAGCTGTACCTGGCGCTGCTGGAGATGCACGGCGGCGAGCTGGTGCGCCGGGTCCGCGAAGCCATCGAGACCACCCCGGACAACAAGCACCGGGTGCGTGCCGCGGTGGGTGCGCTGTTCGAGTTCGTCGACGGCGAGGGACAGGCGTTCCGGCTGGTCTTCGAATCGGACCTGCGCGGTGAGCCGGCCGTCGACCAGGCCGTGGACGGCGCGCTGTCGGACTGCGTGGACGCGGTCGCGGAGGCCGTCACCGCCGATGCGGGACTCGACTCGGAACGCGCCCGGCTACTGGCGTTCGGCCTGGTCGGGTTGAGCCAGGTCACGGCGCGCTACTGGCTGGACGAGACGGAGTCGGTGCAGCGCGATGAGGCGATCAGCCTCATCTCCACCTTGGCGTGGAAGGGCCTCGCGGGGTTCCCGCTGCAGAACGGCTGAACAGGCACGACGAACGGGCCGCGCCTCCCAGTGGAGGCGCGGCCCGTTCGTGCTGCGTAGCTCAGTGCCGGACCGGTTCGGCGGCGTGGACGAGTTCGGTGATCCGATCGGCCACCTCACCGGTGCGTTCCAGCGGCAGCATGTGCCCGGCACCCGAGTACAGCAGGAGTTCCGCGTCCGGCAGCGCGTCGGCGATGCGGCGGGCGTGCGGCAGCGGGCACAGCCGGTCCTTCAAGCCCGCCAGCACCACCACCGGGATCGACCGCAGCGCCGTGAGCGCGTGCGCGCGATCGTGCGCGGCCAGCGAGGTGCGGAATCCGGCCATGTTCGACGGGTTGCAGGCCGCGACCCAGTCCGCGGTGTCGGCGACGTCCCGGGATTCGGGGCCGGTGCCGAACAGCAGCCAGCGCATTCCCGGCCGCAGCGCGCGGGAATTCCCGCTCAGCCGCTTCCCGCGGGCATTGGCCAGCGCGCCGCGCACGCCGAATTCGACGCGGTTCGCGACGGAGGCGATCGGGGCGGGCAGCCCCAGCGTCGGCGCCACCAGGTCACCGCTGGAGGTGGCGACGAGCGCCGCCCCCGCGACCCGTGCGGCGAACAGCTCCGGGTACCGCTCCGCCAACGCCATGATCGTCATGCCGCCCATGGAGTGACCGGCGAGCACGATCGGCCCGGTCGGCACCCGCTGCGCGATGAGCTCGGCGACGTCGTCGGCGCAGCGTTCGATGGTGGCCGACCCGGCGGGTGCGGCCGCTGATTCACCGTGTCCGCGCAGGTCGAAGCGCACGATGCGCACGCTCGACCCGCTGAGCACGGCGTCGATGACCCGGTCCCAGGTGTGCGTGGTGAGCGTCCAGCCGTGCACCAGCAGCAGCGTGGTGGCGGCGTCGGCCGGGCCGTGCTCCCACACGCGCAGCCGCACGCCGTCGCTGGTGGTGAGGGTGTCCGTGTCCAGAGTGGTCGTCATGGCGGTGCGGGGTTCCTGTTCTGGGAAGGGTGGTCAGCGGATCAGGAAGGACTTGCGCCAGAAGGTCATGCCGGGCTTGCCGATGAGACCCGCCTCGTCCAGGAAGCTCATGATCTTCTCGCCGCCCCAGTGCAAGGTGTCCTGGAAGTGCGGGTTCGCCCAGGCGGCGGCGTGCGCGTCCCTCGGCCGCAATCCAACTGCCTTGTACACGCGGGGGTTGATCAGGCTGAAGCAGATCGCGTAGGACACCAGCGCCGTCCAGTACTGGTGCCAGGCACGTTCCGCGGCGTTGCACTTCTCCATCCGCCGGATGACCTCTTCGCGGGCGAAGGTGACGTGCCGCGCCTCTTCCAGCACGTGGATGCGGTTGACCATGCGCACCAGCGGCTGCACGGCCTCGTCGTTCATCTGGTCGCGCTGGAACCGGTCCAGGATCTCCTCGGCCACCAGGATCGACGCGTAAGCGGAGGGGCCTTTCAGGATCGCGGGCAGCACCCGGCCGCCTTGGCGCAGCAGCGGCACCGGCCCGTACGCCGGAGCTCCGACGCGCCGCACCGCCTTGCCGAACATGGTGGAATGCCTGCATTCGTCGGCGATCTCGGTGAGCGCGTAGTGCGCGTGCTCGGTGCGCGGGTCGGAGTCGTAGAACTCCTTGAGCAGCATCTGCATCAGCAGGACTTCGAACCACAGCCCGTTCGAGGCGATGCTGGCGAATTCGTGCTTGGTCAGTTCGACGCGCTGCGCGTCGTCCAGCCGATCCCACAGGTGCGTCCCGTAGAGGCTGCTGCGGTGGAAGGGGATGTAGGGCGCGTCCTCCACCAGCGGCGCGTTCCAGTCGATGTCGACGTCGGGGTCGTAGCTGTTCTTCGCCGATGACTTCAGCAGCCGTGCCGCTGTCTTCTCCCGATCGTTCACCTGCAAGGTCCTGACCATGACGGCGCTCCCCTTCGACCTCCGCGAGGCCTCACCGACCCGCGAGATTGCGTGTTACTTCAAGTAACAGCTACCTTGGGTAGCGTGAGCCACCACACTCGGCCTGTCAAGGCGGTCTCCCCGGAACACCGACCGGAACGCGGCGACGCACGCCGGGAACGCTGGCGCGAACACCGCCAGGCTCGCCGCACCGAATTCGTCGAAGCCACCGTCCGCGCCATCGGTGCGCACGGCGCCGATGTCGGCATGGACGAGATCGCGTCCGAGGCGGGCGTCAGCAAACCCGTGCTCTACCGCCACTTCCACGACAAGAGCGACCTGTACGTCGCGGTCGGCGAATGGGGCACCGAACTGCTGATGCAGCGACTCGCCCCCGTGATCGCCGCCGACGGCAGCCCGAACGAACGCATCCGACGGATGATCAGCACCTACCTCGGCGTCATCGAGCAGTACCCCGACCTGTACCGGTTCGTCGTGCGCCGCACCTTCGCCGACAAGCCGGTGCGCGACGACCCGGTCACCGCCGAGAAGACCGAGATCGCGAACTCGCTGTCCCGGCTGCTCGGCCAATACCTGCGCGCGCTGGGCCTGGACTCCGGCGGAGTCGAAGCGTGGTCGCACGGACTGGTCGGCATGGTGCAGGCCAGCGGCGACTGGTGGCTGGAACGCCAGTCGATGAGCAGGGACAACCTCACCGATTACCTGGCCAGGATCATCTGGCACGCCATCGACGGCGTGCTGCGCTCCGGCGGCATCGTGATCGACCCCGACGAACCGCTGGAGCTGAGCACCGGCCTGCGGCTGATGACCGAACAGCACGGCGAACCCGACGCCGACGAAGGCTGACCGCAGAAGGAGAACCATGTCCGACGTGCGCGAATCAACGACCGGCGCCGAACAAGAACACGGGCCGGAAGAGGAGTACGAAGGCGAGGCGGTGCTGTTCACCGAAGACCACGAGGTCGCGGTGACCGTGCTGCTACGCGGGCACTTCCAACCGATCGACGGCCGTTTCCACTGGTACGGCAGGGTTTCCGCGCACGACGGCGTCGCCGAACTGGCCGGCGGGCGCAAGACCGACGTGGTGCTGCGCACCACCCGCGGCGAGGCGGTGGGCACGCTGGCCGATCCCGACCCGTGGCAGCGCTACCGGATCACCGGACTCGGCCGCCCGCCGTTCTGACCCCGGACACGACGATGCCCCCGGCGGAGAGATCTCCGGCCGGGGGCATCGCGATGGATCACTGAACTCCGAAACCGACCCGCGGGGACTCCGAAGGACCGATCTCGACGTAGGCCACCTTGGCGGCGGGCACCAGGTAGCGCCGGCCCTTCTCGTCGGTCAGCGACAGCACCCCGTCGGTGGTCTTCAGCGCGTCGGCGACCAGCGACTCGACCTCGGCCGAGGACTGACCGCTGGCCACGACGAGCTCGCGCGGGCTGTCCACGACGCCGATCTTGACCTCCACGCTTGACCTCCGTAATTCGCAACCGATGCGTACGCCCGAGAGGTTATCCCAGTCCACCACAGCCCCGCCTTCGCCGTGGGTGAACGTGGAGGTGGTTCGAACTTGAGCTGCTTTGGGGTCGGGTGGCGGAACCTCAGTTGGTCTCTCGCTGCGGGATCTTTTTCCCTAGTGGCTCCGCCACGAGGGAAAAAGCTGTCCTCGCGAGAGACCAACTGAGAACCCGCCGGTGGTCGGCTTTGTGACGTGGGCTATGCGCTGACGCGCATCCAGGCACGGCTTCGCCGCAAGGCACGGCCTTCGGCCGCGGGGCAAGCGGGGCTTTGCCCGCCCTTCGCGGGCTTCGCCGCTAAAAGGCACGGCTTCGCCGCCAGGCACGGCCTTCGGCCGCGAGGCAAGCGGGGCTTCGCCCGCCCTTCGCGGGCTTCGCCGCTAAAAGGCACGGCTTCGCCGCCAGGCACGGCCTTCGGCCGTGAGGTAGGCGGGGCTTCGCCCGCCTTTGCTCTGCTTTGCAGGTGGGTTTTAGCCCAGGCCTAGGCGGGCCATTCGTTTTGTGTGGTTGTTCTGGAGGCGGCGGAAGAGGGCTGCGATACCGGTGAGATCACCGGAACCGGTGATGATCAATTCGGAGAGGGCGTCTCGTTCCGCTACGACACGCTGGGCCTGGGTGACCGCCTCTCCGAGCAGCCGTCGCCCCCACAGCGTCAGTTTGTCGCGCAGTGAGCGGTCGTCGGCGATGGCGGCCAGCACCTCGCGCTCGGCGAACGCGGAATGCCCGGTGTCGGCGAAGACGTTGAGCACCAAGTCCCGAGTCGAGTCATCAAGCCACTCGGCGACCTCGCGGTAGAAGTCAGCGGCGAGCCCGTCCCCCACATACGCCTTGACCAGCGACTCCAGCCAGGAGTGCGGAGCCGTGGAGGCGTTGAACGCGTCGAAGGGCTCCACGAAGGGCGCCATCACCTCGTCGACGGCCACCCCCCGGCCGGCGAGCGCGTCGTCCAGCAACCGGTAGTGCCCGATCTCGGCGGCGGCCATGCTGGCCAGCGCGGCCCGCCCGGACAGGGTGGGCGCGGTTCGCGCGTCCTCGGCGAGCCGGTCGAAGGCGGAGAGTTCGCCGTAGGCGAGCGCGGCCAGCAGGTCCACGACCCCCTCGGCATAAGTGGAATCGTCGGATCCGGCAACGGAGGGGTCGAGCTCGCTCATAACCGGCAGCCTAAGGGGTCCGAAACCGTGAAGTCCGGACAACCGGAGATCCGCAGCGGGCCTCGGACGACGGGTGCGTGCCGGCGCGACACGCGCGGAGCGCGTGCACTGCTCCGCCACGGCACCCGCCCTCGGCGCTGGTCGTGCGGACCGTTCGACGAAGCTCATCGCACATTGCCGACCTAGATCCGCTGTCGACCAGGTATCCTGGCGGACGCAGAAGCCATGAGGCATCAGGCAACCGGCAGTGGACCCCTCTCCCCGTACGGGCGCTCAGGGCTCGAAGCGGGCCACGGTCCCACCCCGTGAGCGGCCGGTCGCCCAGGGTCCGTGCGGGAGGCCCGGGCGTGGGCGCCACCTGTGCCCGGCGACCGGCCGATGAAGCCGGGGGCGCGGGCGACGGCGTGAGCCTCGCCACGATGCCAACCGAACCAGCAGCGGAATTCCGCTGATCGAACAGGGGCGCGCGACCATCGCATTGGTGACCACGAGCATGCGGCACGCGAACAACGCGGCCGACCGCGAATCAGACGCGGCGACCATGCCGGAGGGTGTCACCACGAGATCGGCCGAGAATCGGCCGCAGCGCGCCGGTACTGAGAGAGGCGATCACTCTGACCCTCAGCAATGAGCGGGTCCCCGAGACCCCCGCAACAACGGACAGAACCGAGGACGTGCGCACGCTCGAACACAGCGAGAGCGGCGCCCCCAACGTGGAGGAAGTGCCGCCGCTGCACGCGGAGAGCACCGTCCCGGACACCCCGACCTTCGCCGAGCTCGACGTGCACGAGGAGATCGTGCGCGCGTTGGGCGAGGCGGGCATCGAGCACACCTTCGCGATCCAGGAACTCACGCTGCCGCTCGCGCTGCGCGGTGAGGACCTGATCGGGCAGGCCCGCACCGGCACCGGCAAAACGCTGGGCTTCGGCGTTCCCCTGCTGCAGCGGTTGGAGGTGCCCGGCGACGGCACCCCGCAGGCGCTCGTCGTGGTGCCGACCCGTGAGCTGTGCGTGCAGGTCGCGCGCGACCTCACCGACGCGGGCAAGCACCTGGGCGTGCGCACCCTCGCGGTGTACGGCGGCAGGCCTTACGAACAGCAGATCGACGCGCTCAAACAGGGCGTCGACCTGGTCATCGGCACGCCCGGCCGGTTGCTGGACCTCGCCGAGCAGCAGCACCTGATCCTGGGCAAGGTCCGCGGACTGGTGCTGGACGAGGCCGACGAGATGCTCGACCTGGGCTTCCTGCCGGACATCGAGCGGATCCTGAACATGGTTCCCGAGCAGCGCCAGACGATGCTGTTCTCCGCGACCATGCCGGGTCCGATCATCACGCTGGCCCGCACGTTCCTGAAGCAGCCCACGCACATCCGTGCCGAAGAGGCCGACGCGAACGCGATCCACGAGCGCACCAAGCAGTTCGTCTACCGCGCGCACGCGATGGACAAGTCGGAGCTGCTGGCGCGGGCGCTGCAGGCGCAGGACCGCGGCCTCACGATGATCTTCACGCGGACCAAGCGGACCGCGCAGAAGCTCTCCGACGAGCTCGCCGAACGCGGTTTCGCCGCCGCTTCGGTGCACGGCGACCTCGGCCAGGGCGCCAGGGAGCAGGCGCTGCGCGCGTTCCGCTCCGGCAAGGTCGACACCCTGGTCGCGACCGACGTCGCCGCCCGCGGCATCGACGTCTCCGGCGTGACGCACGTGGTGAACCTGCAGTGCCCGGATGATGAGAAGACCTACGTGCACCGCATCGGCCGCACCGGCCGCGCGGGCCGGGAGGGCGTCGCGATCACCCTCGTCGACTGGGACGAGGAGACTCGCTGGAAGCTCATCAACGACACCCTCGACCTGGGCAAGCCGGATCCGGTGGAGACCTACTCCACCTCCAAGCACCTGTACGAGGACTTGAACATCCCCGCGGACGCGACCGGCCGGTTGCCGCTGTCGAAGCGCACTCGCGCCGGACTGGGCGCCGAGCCGGACGAGGACTCGAAGCGTTCCGCCTCCTCCCGCAAGCCGCGCCGCCGGACCCGTGGCAACGGGAACGGTGAGCAGGCCTCCGGTGAGTCCGCGGACGACACGCGTCCCGGCGGCCGGACGCGGCAGCGCAGGCGCACCCGTGGCGGTGTGGGCGCCGACAGCGGCGCGAAGCCCGCGGAGTCGACTTCGCAGGGCGACGGCGCGGCGGACTCGGCCGAGGCTCCCCGCAAGCGGCGTCGCAGGCGTCGCGGCGGTGGCGGCGGTTCCGGCTCCGGTGGCGGCGAGTCGGCCGCCGACTGAGTTCCGACGTACGAGCGACGGGCGGCTCGATGACCGGGCGGCCCGTTGGCCGTGCAGGGTGGCTAGGCTCGGTGGCCGGGAGGCGCCGGGCCTGATCGCCGACGTGAACGACCCCGTCGATACTCGCCGCACTGATCAGCACCGGTTCGCCGACGAACGCCGATTGACCAACGAACGCCATTTAGGAGTGCAGTGGTACGGCCGGAACGGCGGACGCGGTCCGATTTCGTCGCGGTGGCCCTGATCCTGGTGGCGGTGCTGTCGGCCGCCGCCGTCATCTGGTGGCGCAGCGATGCCCGCGCGACGGTGTCCGAGCCCGCGGCCGAGCCGCCTCCGGCGGCCGCCGCACCGGCCGAAGTCCCCGCCACGCTGCGGGAATCGTGGCGGGCGCCCAGCCCGGCGACACCGAGCCCGGTGGTCGCCGATTCGACCGTGGTCACCGGCGACGGCGGCACGGTCGTCGGCCACGACCCGGAGACCGGACGGGAGCACTGGCGCTACTCTCGCGATCTGCCGCTGTGCACGATCGGCACCGAGTGGGATCGCGCGGTGGCGGTGTACCGCAAGGCGGCGAACTGCAGCGAGGTCAGCTCGCTGCACGGCGACACCGGTGTGCGCGGTCCTGCGCGCAACTCCGACACCGAGTTCGGCACCCGGCTGATCAGCGACGGCAAATACCTGACCGCGACCGGTGATCGCGTGCTGGAGAGCTGGCGTTCCGACCTGGTGCGCACCCAGCAGTACGGGATCATGCCCGCGCTGAAGAACGCCGTGAACAACCTGCGCCGGCCGGAATGCACCTACACCTCGACGGCAGTGGGCAGTGAACGGGTCGCGGTCATCGAGGACTGTCCTGGCGACCCGAACAAGCGCCTCACCGTGCTCAAGACGAAACCCGAGGACGACGAGGAACCGGAAGAGGTCACGTCCACCGTGCTCGGTGGTTCCGAGGCGACCGTGGTGGCGGTGTCGACCAAGCAGACCGTCGTCTACCTGCGGGATCGCGGTTCGGTCGTGGTCTACACGAACGCCACCGGCGGTATCGAGGCCGAGTACCCGCTGCCCGCCGGGGGAACCGAGGTTCCCGAGTCCGGTGTGGAGGCGGTCGCGACGGACCGGGTGTGGACGGTCAACCTGCGTCCCGTCCCCGAACCGGAGCAGGACCGCGCCGTGCGGTCGATCGCCGCGACGCTGCACCGGTTCGACTCGAAGATCACCGAGCAGAGCGTTCGCGCCGGGCTGGCCGACGCGGGACCGGATCGGCCGTTTCGCGTGGCCGTCCTCGACGACGACCAGTACCAGCAGGTCAAGGACAAGGTCGGCGACATCGCCGGAGCCACCTTCGGCGGCCTGCTGTACTGGCACAACGGCGCCACGACGATGGCGCTGGACGCCGCCACGTTCGCCCCCCGGTGGACCGTTCCCGACACCTTGGGGCAGGCACGTTCTTCGGCGACGACCTGCTGCTCCCCGTCCCCGACGGCATCGCCGTCGTGGACCGCTTCACCGGCGCTCAGAAACGAGTGATCCCGGTGGACCGGCAGGGCTTCAACGGCCCGATCACCCTGAACTCCGCAGGCGCCACCCTCCTGGAACAACGAGGCCCGACCCTGGTCGCCCTGGGATGACCAGGCCTGCGCCCCTAGGCGACGAAGCCATCTAGCCAAGCCACAAAGGGAAGTGCCCCACCCGCCTCACGACGAAGCCGTACCTCGCGGCCAAAGTCCGTGCCTCGCGGCGAAGCCGTACCTCGCGGCGAAGCCGTGCCTTGCGGCAGCGAAGCAAGCCGTGCCCTGCGGCCAAAGGCCGTGCCTCGCGGCGAAGCCGTGCCTCGCGGCGAAGCCGTGTGTCAACTCCGGTTCAATCGTGACCCGGTTGTTCCGGGTGAATGTTGACCCACCCGGGTTGGTTGTTAGTCGTTGGTCTTGGTGGCTGCGGGGACGCGGCCGAGGTCTCGGTCTTTGAGTCGGTAGCTGTCTCCTTTCATGGAGACGACCTCGGCGTGGTGGACGAGGCGGTCGATCATGGCTGCTGCGACGACGTCGTCGCCGAAGACCTCGCCCCAGCGCCCGAAGGGCTTGTTGCTGGTGACGATCAGGCTCGCTCGTTCATATCGGGACGAGACGAGCTGGAAGAACAGGTTCGCCGCTTCGGCCTCGAACGGGATGTAGCCGACCTCGTCGATGATGATCAGCGGGATCCGGCGGAGCTTGACCAGTTCGGCTTGCAGGTTGCCGGCGTGGTGGGCCTCGGCCAGGCGGGAGACCCACTCGGCGGCGGTGGCGAACGCGACCCGGTGACCGGCCTGGCAAGCGCGCATGCCGATCCCGATCGACAGGTGTGTCTTCCCGGTGCCGGGCGGCCCGAGAAACACCACGTTCTCTTTGGCAGTGACGAAATCCAAGGTTCCGAGGTGGTTGATCGTGTCGCGTTTGAGGGAGCGTTGGTGGTCGAAATCGAACTCTTCCAGGGATTTCCGCGACGGGAACCTCGCGGAGCGGATGCGGCCCTCACCGCCATGAGACTCCCGTGCGGCGACCTCGCGTTGCAGGCAGGCGGCGAGGAATTCCTCATGCGTCCAGCCCTCATCGCGGGCTCGTTGCGCGAGCCGTTCGACCGCGCCTGCCAGCGAGGGCGCTTTGAGGGCGCGAGTGAGATAGGCGATCTCGCCGGCGACGTTGCGGCCACTGGTCGTGGTCGTGGCGGCCATCAGGCGATCTCCTCAGCACTGGTGAGGCCGAACATGCGGTCGTAGTCGGTCAGTTCCCGGTGTTCAACCGTCGTATCGGTCTTGCCGGGCGCAGCGAGACGACGGGACCGGCGCATCTCGACGGCCGCGGCGGCATGGACCGGGTCGGTGATGCTCTGGTGATCGGCCCAGCATCGAACATGCCGGGCCAGCTCGGTGTCATCGCAGGTCACTGTCACTTCGTCGAGGTTCGCAGCGACCTGGACGCGGCGACCGACCGCTCTCGGGTGCACCGAGTAGTCGTTGGAATCCAGTCGGACGTAGTGATCCCGCGGCAACCGGGTACTCAGCCGCCATCCGGTCACCGGCGCGACCGGCGGCAGCACCAGCATCGCCGAGCGATCAGCGCCCCAACGGTCGGCCGGCCTGCAACCCAGCCTGCGGTGCTGACGCTGATTCGCCCGCAACAGCCAGCCCTGTAGCTGCGTGTTGAAATCCGCCGGGCCAGTGAACGAACGTCCGGGCAAAAACGACGTTTCCAGATACCCGTTCGCCCGCTCGACCAGCCCTTTCGCTTCTGGATCGCCTGGACGGCACTGGATCACCTTGATGCCCAGCGTTCCCCGGAATGCGTGCATCGCTTCCGTGAGCTGGGGTTTCCCGCCACGCCACTGCCCGACCGCGGACTCGTTATCCCAGACCAACGCCTTGGGAACCCGGCCCCAGCCACTGATCAAGGCCCAGTGCCCGGCCAGCAAATCCGCCGACTGCCGCGACGGCAGCATCACCGCCGTCATGACCCGCGAATAGCCACTGACCAGCACCAATACCGGCGGCCGGCCAATCTGGCCGAACCCGAGCGGCACATCAGCCGGTGGAAACCACAGATCACACTGCGCCAGCTCGCCCGGCTGATACTCCGTGCGCGACGCAGGATCAGCCGGTTTGAACAGCGGCCGCAACTGCGCGACCCGCTCGAAAAACACCGTCTTCCCGCGCTGCCAGCCGACTCGCTCCATGATCACAGACGAGGGCATCTCCGGGAACTCCGCCAGCAACGCACGGATCTGCGGCTCGACCGCATCCACGACCGACCCACGCGCCGCCCGCTCATACAACGGCGGCCCATGCGACGCCAACGCCTTCTTCACCGTGTTCTTCGAGATCCCCAACCGACGAGCGATGGCCCGAATCGCCATCCCCTCCGACCGGTGCAACCGACGAATCTCCGCCCAGTCCTCCACGCTCAACACCTCATGATCGTTCATGGGTGGGTCAAAACTCGCCCGGAACCAGAGGGTCAGTCTTCAACCGGAAGCGACACCGTGCCTCGCGGCTGCGAAGCAAGCCGTGCCTTGCGGCAAAGCCGTACCTCGCGGCGAAGCCGTACCTTGCGGCAGCGAAGCAAGCCGTGCCCTGCGGCCAAAGGCCGTGCCTCGCGGCGAAGCCGTGCCTCGCGGCTGCGAAGCAAGCCTGCCTTGCGGCGAAGCCGTGCAGTTGGGCTGCGAAGCAAGCCTGCCCTGCGGCGAAGCCGTGCCTGTATGCGCGAAGCGCATAGCCCACGCCAAAAAGCCGCTCACCAGCGGGTTCTCAGTTGGTCTCTCGCGAGGACAGCTTTTTCCCTCGTGGCGGAGCCACTAGGGAAAAAGATCCCGCAGCGAGAGACCAACTGAGGTTCCGCCACCCGACCACCAAAGAAAAACGACCGGCTCCTAGAGCCACCACCAGTACCAAAGCGCCCCGAAGACTGCGAGGAAGACGCCGAGCAGCGCCGCTGCCCCCTGTCGGTCTCGATGCCGGTCCGCGAAGGACTGCAGTCCCAGCGCCAGCACCACCCCGACCGCATGCGTGACGATCATGCTCGTGCCGGGTCCCGCCTCACCTTGGCGGGTGGACCAGATCTGCACGCCGATCAGGCCGAGGGTCACCAGCAGCAGGCCGAACGCCAGCGAACCGGTCAGGCCGCGCAGCCACGTCCCGGCCAGGGTGCCGCGCGCCGCGCCACCACGGCGGGTCGTCGGGCGTTCGTCCGGTTCCTCTTCCTGGTACCACTCGACCGACTGCCGCGGCGCGCGCGAGGAGCGGAACGGCACCGTGCCCGGTTGGTCGGCCGGAGCGTCGGCTTCCGTCCGGGTTCCGGATCCGGCGGCTCGGCGAGGCTGCCGCAGTGTCTGCGGCGGCTGCCGGTGCCGGGCGTCGGAGCTTCCGCGCGCGGCGTCCTGCGGCCCTCGTCGGGGCATGTCCATGTCGTTCCTCTGGTCCTTCACTCGGCCAACCCGGCCCACGGCGCGGCGGCCTCCGCCGCCTGCTGCCCCTCCGGGCAGTGCGCCCGGAATTCGCACCACGCGCATTGCGCGCCGGGCTTCGGCGGGAAGGCCGATCGTCCGTCCCCCTCGTCGAACGTGTCGGAGGCGGCTTGGAGTTCCGCCGCCGAACGCTCCGCCGCTCGCACGTGCTCGTCGAGGGAGGCTTGGGTGTGCTCCCACACCCCGACTCGGCCGGTGGGCAGGTGGTGCAGTTCGACCCGCCCGGTCTTCCCGCGCAGCGTCTTGCGCGCGGCGACCGCGTACAGCGCGAGCGCTCTGGAATTCCGCGCGTCCTCGTCGGTAGCCGCGCGTCTGCCGGTTTTGTAGTCGACGATGACCAGCGCGCCGTTACGCCGATCGATGCGGTCCACCCGGCCCTCCGCGATGATCGTGCCCGTCGGAGCCGACACCCACCGCTCCACCGCGACGGGGTCCGCGTCCGGCCCGAGCCGTTCGACGTAGTCGGCGACCCACCGCTGTGCGCGCCCGCGGTACTCGTCGGCCTGCTCGAAGTCGGCGAAACCGTCGCTCTTCCAGCACTGCCGGACCAGCAGCACCGCTTTCTCGGGGGTCCGCTGGGCGACCGGGAGCTCGAAAAAGGCCTTCAGCGCGTTGTGCACCACGGCACCGAGCGTGGCGTTGGCGCGGGCACCGGATCGGGACGGCGTCGGACGATCCAGGTAGGTCATGCGGAACTTGCGCGGGCAACCGTCCCAGTTGGCGAGCTTCGCCGGAGTGACCCGGACGAGCTTGCCGGGGATGCCTTCGAGGCCGAGCTGTCCCTGCACTCGCCCTACCCTACGCAGCCGAATCGTCGCGTCGAGTTTCACCCCGCACGGCGCCGAAAACTCACACGATCATGGTGAATCCACCGCGTCAGGACACTTCACCAGCTGCTCAACCGGCGGTGAAGACCTCGCTCCCGCTGCTCTTGTCGACCAGCCGCCGCAAGGATTCCGGCGCGGTCGTCTCCTGGCCGATCCGGATCGTCTTGTTGGTGCCGTGGTAGTCGCTGCTGCCCGTCGGCACCAGGTTCAGCTCGGTCGCGATATCCCGCAGCTGCTGCCTGGTCGGCTCGTCGTGATCCGGGTGGTCCACCTCGACGCCGGTGAGTCCCTGCCCGGCGAGCTCCGCCACGACCTCCGGGTTGATCACCCGCCCGCGTGCCCGCGCGAACGGGTGCGCCAGCACCGTCACACCGCCCGCGTCGGCGATCATTTCGATCGCCCGCAGCACCGGGGTGTCGGTGCGCGGCAGGTAGTACCGGCCGCTGCTGCCCAGATAACGCGCGAAAGCCTCGTCCACGCTCGTGACCAGCCCGGCGCGGACCAGCTGCCGAGCCAGGTGCGGCCGCCCGCCCGGCGAGTCCGGCGGCAGCCCGGCCATCAGAGCCTCCGGATCCACCGGGAACCCCTCGGCCGCCATCCGCTCGGCCATCTCCCGCAACCGGCCGCGCCGCTCCGCCCGCAGCCGCGACTGCTCCGCCACGAGCGCGGGCGAGGTCGGGTCGAACAGGTACGCCAGCATGTGCACGGTGATGGTGCGGCCGTTGCCGTCCGGGCAGGTGCAGGACAGCTCGGCTCCCGGAACGACCTGCAGCCGGCCGGAGCAGGCCGCGACTGCGGCCGCGGCTTCCGCCCAGCCTGCCGTCGTGTCGTGATCGGTGATCGCGACGGCGTCCAGTCCCGCGTCGAGCGCGGCGGCGACGAGCTCCGTCGGCGTATCGGTGCCGTCGGACTCGGTGGAGTGGGCGTGCAGGTCGATGCGCAAGCGTGGCCTTTCCGTTCGGAACCCGGCAGTCGGACGAGCCGGGCGTTGCTCCCGGCGTTCCTGCGGAGAACCCGGCGAGAACCCTCCCGAGTGCTCGACCGGCGCTCGGGGGACCGACCGTCGCTGGACACAGTCTCACCGATGGCGCCCGGAACTCCCGCACCAGCCCACGAAACACGGCCGGGGCCGCAGGCAATGCCTGCGACCCCGGCCGAGAGCAACCGGTCAGCTCGGAAGCTTGGCCTTCTTCTTGCCCACCGCGGCGCGACGGGCCTTGAGCATGGAGAACCGTTCCTGCTGCGCCTTCTTCTCCCGAAGACCAGGTAGGAGATCGCGTCTTCCACCTCGTCCGGGCTGGGCACGTACTCGATGCGGTTGAGCGCCTGGATCTGACCGGCCGACTCGACCACCAACGTCCCGTAGCCGAACATGCGCCCGGTCAGGGTCCGTTGGAAGGTCAGGTCGGTGACCTTGCCGATCGGCATCATCGCCACGTTGGTGGTGAAAATGCCTTCGGCGATCAGGAACCGCTTGTCGGTGACGACGATGCGCTCCACGTACCAATCCAGCACCTGATAGGTGAACCGGAGCAGCACGACCAGGCCCGCGTACCAGAGCACGTTCTGCGGCAGGGCCGTGTCCTGCGGCAGTAGTTGGGACACCATCACCACGCCGACGAGCAGCCCGATCGCCTCGAACAGTTCCCAGACCAGGCTCGCCCAGTGTCTGCGGAGCCGGATGACCCGGCGTTCGGTGTCGAGCAGGTACTCGTCGGGATCCCTAGGCGCGAACACGTCAACCGCCCTTCGGCACTACACGAAGATGTTCTGCATGAAGGTGATGACCGCCTGCGCAGCCCCTTCGAGACTGGCCAAGATGTTGTTGACCAGGTTACCGGCTTCCTGAGGGGCGGAGAAGAGGAAGAAAAGGAGGAACGCGACCCCGGCCCAGGTCAGGATCTTCTTAAGGTTCACTGCGATACACCCCGTCCGAAATGCCATTGAACACGCTGGCGCCTGCCGATCTGTTGTACCGCACTCGGCGGCGTTAGGGCAGCATTGTCCCGCACTTGGGTCAGTCGCCAACCGAACCGTCCGGATCAACTACCCTCCGTATCCATGATCATACCCAACGGCCCAGTGATTCGCTGCGTCGGTGGGGTCGTTCACGACGCCGGTGGCAGGACGTTGCTGGTACGACGGGCCAACGACCCCGGCAAGGGACGGTGCCCCCTGCCCGGTGGCCGAGTGGAGGCCGGAGAAACCGATCGTTCGGCGGTACACCGGGAACTTTTGGAGGAAACCGGACTCTCCGTGATCGTCGAGGAGTGGATCGGGCGGGTGCCGCGCCCCGCGTCGGCGGGCACCCACGACATTCACGGCTACGCATGCCGGATCAATGATCTGGTGCTTTTCCCTGGTGACGACGCGTCCCAGGCGATGCGGGCGGATACTGCGACCTTCGACACACTTGCCGCCGAGCACCGCCTGACCGACGTCCTCGCGGGCGCCCTCCGCGCGTGGGCCGACTCCCGCATTCCCTTCCGCCGCAGTGAAACCGGCCGATACGACACTCCGAACAATCGGCGCGATTCGGACGACAGCCGGGAGCTTTCGCGCGTACCAGGAACCGGAAATCACCCATTTCGCCGTGTCTCATCACACCCGGCACCGCCGCCGAGCACGCGGGGAACGGCGAGTATCGTGAATCGTTGGCCGGTCCGGACCAACTCGCCGCAGCGCGAGGCGGGCAGAAGGAGGTGAGGGATTGTGAGCGGCAGTGCCGACAGCGCGCTTCCGAGTAGTACCAACCGCATCCCCGCCTGGAAGGCCTGCGGCTAGGCCGAATCCAGGCGCCGGACCCTTCGGGTTCCAGCCGCGCCGGCGGGGATGCGCGATCCAGGTGTGCGAGATCGCCCCAGATCCGATTCCCCGCCTTTGGAGGTCGCCGTGCCCAGCCTTCCCTCGCTCGGCCTGCGCAACCGCGCAGCCCGCAACAACGGTCGCGTCACGCCCGTTCCCCCGCTTCCCCGGCTTACGTCGTCGACTGCGGCGTCTACGTCGACGGCGTGCGCCTGGCCGGTACCTGGTCGCACGCCGAGGCGATCGACGAGGTCCGCAGGCGCGGCACCGGATTCGTCTGGATCGGCCTGCACGAGCCGGACGAATCTCAGCTCAACGTGCTGGCCGACACCTTCGGGCTGCACGAGCTCGCGGTCGAGGACGCGGTGCACGCGCACCAACGGCCGAAGCTGGAGCGCTACGACAGCACGCTGTTCATGGTCCTCAAGACGGTGCGCTACATCGACAACGAGAAGCTGACCGCGAACAGCGAGATCGTGGAGAGCGGCGAGCTGATGGCCTTCGTCGGCCGCGATTTCGTCATCACGGTGCGGCACGGCAAGCACGCCAGCCTCGGGCAGGTGCGGGCTCAGCTGGAGACCGATCCGGAGCAGTTGCGGCTGGGGCCTGCCGCGGTGCTGCACGGCATCTCCGACCACGTCGTGGACACCTACCTTGAGGTCACCGAGGCCATCCAGGACGACATCGACGAGATGGAAGCGGCCGTCTTCGCACCGCGCACGAAGATCGAGGCCGAGCAGATCTACCTGATGAAGCGCGAGGTCATGGAGCTGCGCCGGGCGGTGATGCCGTTGGCGCGGCCGTTGCAGCGGCTGTCCGAGGGCTACACGCCGATAGTGCCGGAGGAGGTGCGCTCCTACTTCCGCAACGTCGAGGACCACCTGACGACGGTGTCCGAGCGTGTGGCGTCTTTCGACGAACTGCTGACCACGCTGGTCGACGCGACCCTCGCCAAGATCACGCTCCAGCAGAACAGCGACATGCGCAAGATCTCCGCGTGGGTCGCGATCGTGTCGACGCCGACGATGATCGCGGGGATCTACGGGATGAACTTCACGAACATGCCGGAAGTGAATTGGCGGTTCGGCTATCCGGCAACGCTCCTGGTGATGTTGCTGGCCTGCATCACGCTGTTCAAGATATTCCGCAGGAACAAGTGGCT